>NZ_JAOCNE010000008.1:196922-211922 GCF_056172735.1 Streptomyces sp. R818 | reverse complement strand
GCAGGAAGGTAGTCCAGCCCGGGCGGTGGTTGTCCCGGGGTAAGGGTGTAGGCCGTGCGGTAGGTAAATCCGTCGCACATCAAGGCTGAGACCTGATGCCGAGCCGATTGTGGTGAAGTGGATGATCCTATGCTGTCGAGAAAAGCCTCTAGCGAGTTTCATGGCGGCCCGTACCCTAAACCGACTCAGGTGGTCAGGTAGAGAATACCGAGGCGTTCGGGTGAACTATGGTTAAGGAACTCGGCAAAATGCCCCCGTAACTTCGGGAGAAGGGGGGCCATCACCGGTGATGAGTCTTGCACTCTGAGCTGGGGGTGGCCGCAGAGACCAGCGAGAAGCGACTGTTTACTAAAAACACAGGTCCGTGCGAAGCCGTAAGGCGATGTATACGGACTGACGCCTGCCCGGTGCTGGAACGTTAAGGGGACCGGTTAGTGCACTTTCGGGTGTGCGAAGCTGAGAACTTAAGCGCCAGTAAACGGCGGTGGTAACTATAACCATCCTAAGGTAGCGAAATTCCTTGTCGGGTAAGTTCCGACCTGCACGAATGGCGTAACGACTTCTCGACTGTCTCAACCATAGGCCCGGTGAAATTGCACTACGAGTAAAGATGCTCGTTTCGCGCAGCAGGACGGAAAGACCCCGGGACCTTTACTACAGTTTGATATTGGTGTTCGGTTCGGCTTGTGTAGGATAGGTGGGAGACTGTGAACTCTGGACGCCAGTTCAGGGGGAGTCGTCGTTGAAATACCACTCTGGTCGTGCTGGATGTCTAACCTGGGTCCGTGATCCGGATCAGGGACAGTGTCTGATGGGTAGTTTAACTGGGGCGGTTGCCTCCTAAAGAGTAACGGAGGCGCCCAAAGGTTCCCTCAGCCTGGTTGGTAATCAGGTGTTGAGTGTAAGTGCACAAGGGAGCTTGACTGTGAGACCGACGGGTCGAGCAGGGACGAAAGTCGGGACTAGTGATCCGGCGGTGGCTTGTGGAAGCGCCGTCGCTCAACGGATAAAAGGTACCCCGGGGATAACAGGCTGATCTTCCCCAAGAGTCCATATCGACGGGATGGTTTGGCACCTCGATGTCGGCTCGTCGCATCCTGGGGCTGGAGTCGGTCCCAAGGGTTGGGCTGTTCGCCCATTAAAGCGGTACGCGAGCTGGGTTTAGAACGTCGTGAGACAGTTCGGTCCCTATCCGCTGTGCGCGTAGGAGTCTTGAGAAGGGCTGTCCCTAGTACGAGAGGACCGGGACGGACGAACCTCTGGTGTGCCAGTTGTCCTGCCAAGGGCATGGCTGGTTGGCTACGTTCGGAAAGGATAACCGCTGAAAGCATCTAAGCGGGAAGCCTGCTTCGAGATGAGGACTCCCACCCCCATGAGGGGTTAAGGCTCCCAGTAGACGACTGGGTTGATAGGCCAGATCTGGAAGCCCGGTAACGGGTGGAGGTGACTGGTACTAATAGGCCGAGGGCTTGTCCTCAGTTGCTCGCGTCCACTGTGTTGGTTCTGAAACCACGAACAACCGTCGTAGCCATGGTCACGGCTCCGGTTGACAGTTTCATAGTGTTTCGGTGGTCATAGCGTGAGGGAAACGCCCGGTTACATTCCGAACCCGGAAGCTAAGCCTCACAGCGCCGATGGTACTGCAGGGGGGACCCTGTGGGAGAGTAGGACGCCGCCGAACTAATTTTGATAAAAAGCCGCTGGTCTTGAGCATTCTGCTCGAGGCCAGCGGCTTTTTTGTTGTGTGTCACCCCGTGTTCACGTTCCGCGCGCACCATCACGGTCATGGGCACAGTTGCAATGCTGCAGGCCGCAGGCGTCGGAGCCGGTGACGAAGTGATCGTGCCGGCCTTCGGTAACCCCGAGGTCGCCGACGCGGTCGTTCAGGCCGGGGCGACCCCCGTCTTCGCCGACATAGACCCGGACACCTACTGCCTCGACCCGGCACACGTGGCGGACCGCGTCACCGCGCGGACCTCCGCCGTCATCGCCGTTCACCGCTTCGGACACCGGGCCGACATCACGCGGCTCCACGAACTCGGCAGTCGGCACGGGCTGCTCATCCTCGAACAGGGCGAGTCCGAGAAGCCGTACGACGAGCTGGTGCAACGAAGGGCGCACGCCGCCTATCTGAACGGGAAGCTGAATGGGGTACGGACACCCGCAGGGCACGACGGGCACACCTATCAGCAGTACGTCGTGCGGGTCCCCGGGAACGGGCGGCCCGACCGGGACGCTTTCGCCCGGACGTTGCGGAGCAGGGGCGTCGAATGCCGGGTACCGGTGAAGACTCCCGTGCACCGGCTGCCCGCGTTCCGGCGTGACACCGAACTCCCCGAGACCGAGCGGGCGGCCGATGAGACATTGGCGCTTCCTGTCGACGCGGCCATGACGCGTAAACAACTTCACCGCCTGGTCTCCGCCTGCAACGCACTGGGCGGACTGCTGCAACCGGCCTTTTAGCCGAGGGTCGGAGGGCGGTTCGAGCGGGGCTGAACTTCAGGTATGCTTTATCTCGTTGCCGAGCGGGAAACCGCGAAGCGGCCGGCCCCTATAGCTCAGTCGGTAGAGCGTCTCCATGGTAAGGAGAAGGTCAGCGGTTCGATTCCGCTTGGGGGCTCAGCAAAGAAAGAGGCTCCCGCCCTTTGAGCGGGAGCCTCTTTTCGTTATTCCACGACCTGCCCCTGTCCCTCAGTCGTGCTGAATCTCCGGCACCCGCATCGTCAGAATTGCCATGTCGTCCGAGGGCGCGTCCGCCGCGAAACGCTCGACCGCCCGCATGATGCGCCCCGCGACCGCGCCGGCCGTCAGGCCCGTACAGCCCGACAGAACCTCCGCCAGGCCGTCGTCGCCCAGCATGCGGGTGCCCTCGCGGCGCTCCGTGATGCCGTCGGTGACGCAGAGCAGGACGTCGCCGGGGTCGAGCGTCATGGTCTGCTCGTACAGTTCGAGGTCGTCCATGACGCCGAGCAGCGGCTGCGGCTCCGCGAACGGTTCGACCGAGCCGTCCTGGCGCAGGCGCAGCGGCTGCGGGTGTCCGGCGCAGACCATCTTGAGCACGGCCGAGCCGTCCTCCTGCGGCCACAACTCCCCGTAGAGCAACGTCAGGAAGCGGCTGCGGGCGCCCTCGTCGAGGATCGCCGCGTTCAGGCGCTCCAGGACCGCCGGGCCGCCGAAGCCCTCGCGGGCGAGGAGGCGCAGCGCGTGGCGGGCGAGGCCCGTGACGGCCGCGGCCTCGGGGCCCGTGCCGCAGACGTCGCCGATGGCGAAGCCGTACGCGCCGTCGCGGATCGGGAAGAGGTCGTAGAAGTCGCCGCCCACCTCGTTGCCCTCGCCGGCCGCGCGGTAGATGACCTCCACCTCGACGCCCGGGACGTGCGGGAGCTCCGGCGGGAGGAGGCTGCGCTGGAGGGACTGGCTGATGGCCATGCGCTCCGAGTAGAGGCGCGCGTTGTCCAGGGCCAGGGCCGCTCGGCGGCTCAGGTCCTCGGCCAGCTCCAGGATCTCCTGGCGGAAGTGTTCGTCCGTCGGCTTGCCGAGCGTGAGCATGCCGATGACGCGGTTGCGGGCGACGAGCGGCAGCACGACCGTCTCGCCGCCGACCGCGGAGGCCGTGGCCAGAGTGGTGCCGATGCCCGAGGTGACGCTGGCGGGTTCGCCGAGGCCCAGGCTGCGCATGGACGTACGGAGCGCTGCCTGGTGGGCCGCTTCGGCGGGGGCCGACCAGACGCGGGCGCCGGGGGTGGGCACCGGGTCCGGCGGGGTGATCTTGGAGAGGAGCGCCTTGAGGCCGTCGATGCGGTCCTCGTCCTCGTGCAGGACGTAGGAGAGGTACGGCTCCGAGACCTGGTCGGCGATCATGTAGACCGCGCACCAGGTGGCGAGCGTGGGGACCGTCATCTGGGCCATGAGCGCCAGGGTCTGGTCGCGGTCGAGCGTGCCGGCGAGCAGGTCGGAGGCTTCGACGAGGAAGCTGAGGGAGCCGCGCCGCAGCTTCTCCAGCTCGCCGAGGCGGGCCGATTCGACGGCCATGGCGATGCGGTCGGCGGCGAACTGGAGGCGCAGCGCCTCCTCGTTGGTGTAGCGGTCCGGGGCCTCCGCGGCGACGCCGAGGGAGCCGGTGAGGCGGCCCTCGACCTTGAGCGGCACAGTGACGACCGAACGCATGCCCGTACCGCTCAACAGCGGCACGGCGCCCGGGACTTGGGTGAGGTCCTCGTGGACGGCGGGCATCCTTGCGGAGCCGTAGCGGCCGGGGCCGACCTCGACCGGCACGCGCGCGAAGCGCTGGCGTGCGGAGGGCAGGCCGGTGGAGGCGCGGACCTCCAGCTCGGTCTCGTCGTCGGTGGCGAGGAGGAGGAAGGCGGCGTCGGCGTCGAGCATGTCGCGGGCGCGTTCGACCGTGCGCTGGAGGAGGCCGTCGAGGTCGTCCGGGGCGGGGGAGCCGATGAAGACCTCGAAGGCGTCCGGGCTCTGGCTCTCGGCTGCGGTGCCGTTCTCCGACGTCGGCATGCGCAGCGGCGTCTGGAGCACGGCGCGCTCGTGGTCGCGCACGAGGAGGCAGACGGTGGAGGGTTCGCCGTCGGTGTCGCGGACGCGCAGGTGGGAGGCGTAGACGGCGGTGACGCGGCCGCTGGCGCCGCGGATGCCGTAGCTGCCCTCCCAGCGCGAGAGCCGGAGCGCGTCGGCAATGCCGGTGCTGGTGCCGGGCGTGTGCGGCCAGGCGGCGAGGTCGGTGAGGGGCTTGCCGGTGACCTGTTCGGCCCCGTAGCCGAAGAGGTGCTCCGCGTCCTCGTTCCACGCGGTGATCGCGCCGGCTCTGTCGATCTGCACGACGGCGACGCGGACCCGCTCGTCGGCGAGGGGGAGGAGGTCGGTGGGGAGGACGGGGCCCGCGGCGCGGGTGCCGACCGAGCGCTCGGGCAGGTCGATCTGGAACCAGACCTGCTTGTGGGTGGCCGAATAGTCGACGCCCCAGCGGCCTGCCAGGGCCGCACAGAGCTGGAGGCCGCGGCCGCCCTCACGGTCGGGGGAGCCCATGTTGATCGCGGAGGACTGGAGCGGGATCTCCCGTTCCGGATAGCGGTCGGAGACCTCGATGCGCACATGGTCGTCGCCGCGCAGGCACAGGACCTCCGCGGAGGTGCCCGCGTGGACGACGGCGTTCGTGACGAGTTCGCTGGTCAGGACCACCGCGTCGTCGATGATGTCGGCGAAGCCCCACCCTTGCAGGGTGTCGCGCACGAAGGAGCGGGCGGTCGCGACGGATCGCCCGACCGGTTCGAAGGTCGCAGCCGCGCGCGCGGTGATCACAGAACTCCCTGTACGAGTTGTCCTCGCTGTACGAGTGTCGAGACCAAGCTCTCCCGTACTCATGTCGCGGCCGCCCCTCCGATGCCCGCTCGTTTCCCGCCACCGCCCAGCCGGGCGGACCGGGGTGGGTGGACAGCCGCTGCCAAGGTTACTTACCTTCGCCGTCCATGCGGATGCCGGTCGTCGTGTTTCCGTTCCGGCGGGTGTGCGGAGCGTGTGCGAAGCTGCCGAACTGTTATGGCCTGGTTCAGCCATGGTGAAACACTGGGCAAGCTTCAGTTACGGACGCATTGAGAACCCGGTGCGGCGGTAGAAGCGAACCCGAGCAACCCAAGCAGTTCAGGTCGACCCCTGCGGGAGGGACACAGTGGAGTCTGGCGCAGCGACGCGGGGCAGGAAAGCGCGCGCGGAAGGCGGACAGTCCCTGAATAAACAGCACAAGTCGCGCAATGGCACCACAACGGTGGACACGGCGGCGCTGAACAGGCTGTTGGCAGGGCTCGTCGCGATGCGGGACGGCAATTTCCGCAAGCGCCTCACCGTCAGCGGCGACGGGGTGATGTCCGAGATCGCGGCTGTCTTCAACGAGGTGGCCGACCGGAATCTGCATCTGACCGGGGAGCTTTCCCGGGTCCGGCGCATGGTCGGGCGCGAGGGCAAGCTGACCGAGCGCCTGGAGACGGGCGCCTGCGAGGGTTCCTGGGCCGCCGCGATCAACGCGTCCAACGCGCTCGTCGACGATCTCGTACGGCCGGTCTCCGAGGTCGGCCGGGTGCTCACCGCGGTCGCCGAGGGTGATCTGTCGCCGCGCATGGAGCTGCGCTCCCAGGTGCCGGACGGGACGGGGCACCCGTTGCGGGGCGAGTTCCTGAAGGTCGGGCGGACCGTCAACAACCTCGTCGACCAGCTCTCCACGTTCACCGACGAGGTCACGCGCGTGGCCAGCGAAGTGGGGACCGAGGGCAAGCTCGGCGGGCAGGCGCGCGTACGTGGAATGTCCGGTTCGTGGAAGGACCTCACGGATTCGGTCAACACGATGGCGTACCGGCTCACCGCGCAGGTGCGTGACATTGCTCTCGTCACCACCGCGGTGGCCAAGGGTGACTTGTCCCGCAAGGTCACGGTTCACGTCGCGGGCGAGATGCTCGAGCTGAAGAACACCGTGAACACGATGGTGGACCAGCTGTCGTCGTTCTCCTCCGAGGTCACCCGCGTGGCACGGGAGGTCGGCACCGAGGGCGAGCTGGGCGGCCAGGCGCAGGTGCCCGGTGTGGCGGGTGTGTGGAAGGACCTCACCGATTCGGTGAACCTCATGGCGGGCAACCTGACCGCCCAGGTGCGTGGCATCGCTCAGGTCACCACGGCTGTCGCCAACGGCGACCTGTCGCAGAAGGTCACCGTGTCGGCGCGCGGCGAGGTCGCCCAGCTGGCCGAGACGATCAACCAGATGACCGAGACGCTGCGCACGTTCGCGGACGAGGTGACGCGCGTCGCCAACGAGGTCGGCGCGGAGGGCCAGCTCGGCGGCCAGGCCAATGTGCCGGGCGCGGCAGGGACGTGGAAGGACCTGACGGACTCCGTCAACACGGTCTTCCGGAACCTCACCACGCAGGTGCGTGACATCGCCACTGTCACCACGGCGGTGGCAAACGGTGACCTGTCGCAGAAGGTCACCGTCGACGTCGCCGGCGAGATGCTGGAGCTGAAGAACACCGTCAACACGATGGTCGACCAGCTGTCCGCCTTCGGCTCCGAGGTCACGCGCGTGGCGCGCGAGATCGGCGTCGAGGGTGAGCTGGGCGGTCAGGCCCTCGTGGTGGGCGCCGCGGGGACCTGGAAAGACCTCACGGACTCTGTGAACACGGCTTTCCGCAACCTCACCGGGCAGGTGCGCAACATCGCCCAGGTGACGACGGCGGTCGCCAATGGTGACCTGTCGCAGAAGGTCACTGTCGACGTGTCCGGCGAGATGCTCCAGCTGAAGAACACCGTCAACACGATGGTGGACCAGCTGTCGTCCTTCGCCGACCAGGTGACCCGGATGGCGCGCGACGTGGGCACGGAGGGCCGCCTCGGCGGCCAGGCCCGCGTGGACGGCGTGAGCGGCACGTGGAAGGAGCTCACCGACTCCGTCAACTTCATGGCCGGGAACCTGACCTCCCAGGTGCGGCAGATCGCCCAGGTCACCACGGCTGTGGCGCGTGGTGACCTGTCGCAGAAGATCGACGTCGACGCGCGCGGGGAGATCCTCGAGCTGAAGAACACCATCAACACGATGGTCGACCAGCTCTCCGCCTTCGCCGACCAGGTGACCCGCGTCGCGCGCGAGGTGGGCACCGAGGGGCGCCTCGGCGGGCAGGCGCAGGTGCCGGGCGTCGCGGGTGTGTGGCGCGACCTGACGGACTCCGTGAACGGCATGGCGGGCAACCTGACCGCGCAGGTCCGCAACATCGCGCAGGTCGCCACGGCCGTCGCGCGCGGTGACCTGTCGCAGAAGATTGACGTGGACGCGCGCGGCGAGATCCTGGAGCTGAAGAACACCCTCAACACGATGGTGGACCAGCTCTCCGCGTTCGCCGAGCAGGTGACGCGGGTGGCCCGCGAGGTGGGGACGGACGGCATCCTCGGCGGCCAGGCCGAGGTCCAGGGCGTGTCGGGTACGTGGAAGGACCTGACGCAGTCCGTGAACGGCATGGCGAACAACCTGACGCTCCAGGTGCGCAACATCGCCGAGGTCACCACGGCCGTGGCGCGCGGCGACCTGTCCAAGAAGATCACCGTCGACGCCAAGGGCGAGATCCTCGAACTCGTGACGACCGTCAACACGATGGTCGACCAGCTGTCGTCGTTCGCCGAGCAGGTGACGCGCGTCGCGCGCGAGGTGGGCACCGAGGGCCAGCTCGGCGGTCAGGCGCGGGTGTCGGGCATCACCGGCATCTGGAAGGACCTGAGCGACAACGTCAACCTGATGGCCAACAACCTGACCATGCAGGTGCGCAACATCTCCCAGGTCGCCAACGCGGTGGCCAACGGCGACCTGACCCGTACGGTGACGATCGAGGCGCGCGGCGAGGTCGCGCAGCTCGCCGACACGTTCAACACGATGGTCAAGACGCTGAGCTCGTTCGCGGACCAGGTCACCAAGGTGGCCCGCGAGGTGGGCACGGACGGCATCCTCGGCGGCCAGGCCCGCGTACCCGGTGTGGCCGGTACGTGGAAGGACCTCACCGAGTCCGTGAACGGCATGGCGTCGAACCTGACCGGCCAGGTGCGCAACATCGCGATGGTGACGACCGCCATCGCCAAGGGCGACCTGACCAAGAAGATCGACATCGACGCGCGGGGCGAGATCCTCGAGCTGAAGACGACGATCAACACGATGGTCGACCAGCTGTCGTCCTTCGCCGAGCAGGTCACGCGCGTGGCCCGCGAGGTGGGCACCGAGGGCCAGCTCGGCGGCCAGGCACGCGTGCGTGACGTGGACGGCACCTGGCGCGACCTGACGGAGTCCGTGAACGAGATGGCCGGGAACCTGACCCGGCAGGTGCGCGCGATCGCGGCCGTCGCCACCGCGGTGACCCGCGGCGATCTCAACCTGAAGATCGATGTCGACGCGGCGGGCGAGATCCAGGTCCTCCAGGACAACATCAACAAGATGATCTCCAACCTGCGCGACACCACGATCGCCAACGAGGAGCAGGACTGGCTGAAGGGCAACCTGGCGCGCATCTCGGGCCTGATGCAGGGCCGCCGCGACCTCGACGACGTGGCCTCGCTGATCATGAGCGAGCTGACGCCGGTGGTCTCCGCACAGCACGGAGCGTTCTTCCTGGCGTCGCCCCTGGACGACGGCGCCGATCCGACGACCGCCGACGAGGACGCGTACGAGCTGCGCATGTGCGGCAGCTACGGCTACTCCATGGGGTCCATGCCGACCTCGTTCCGGCCCGGTGAGACGCTCATCGGGACCGCAGCCAAGGAGCGGCGCACGATCCTGGTCGACAACGCGCCCAGCGGCTACCTGAAGATCTCCTCGGGGCTCGGTGAGGCGCCGCCCGCCCAGGTCATCGTGATCCCGGTGCTTTTCGAGGGCACGGTGCTCGGTGTCATCGAACTGGCGTCCTTCACGCCGTTCACGCAGATCCAGAAGGATTTCCTGGGACAGATCGCCGAGATGATCGCGACGAGCGTCAACACGATCTCCGTCAACACCAAGACGGAGGTGCTGCTCAAGCAGTCGCAGGAGCTGACCGAGCAACTGCGGGAGCGCTCCGCCGAGTTGGAGAACCGGCAGAAGGCGCTCCAGGCGTCCAACGCCGAACTGGAGGAGAAGGCCGAACTCCTCGCCCAGCAGAACCGCGACATCGAGGTGAAGAACACCGAGATCGAGGAGGCGCGGCAGGTCCTTGAGGAGCGCGCCGAGCAGCTCGCGGTGTCGATGCGCTACAAGAGCGAGTTCCTCGCGAACATGTCGCACGAGCTGCGCACTCCGCTCAACTCGCTGCTGATTCTGGCCAAGTTGCTCGCCGACAACGCCGACGCGAACCTCACGCCCAAGCAGGTCGAGTTCGCCGAGACGATCCATGGCGCGGGCTCCGACCTGCTCCAGCTGATCAACGACATCCTGGACCTGTCGAAGGTCGAGGCGGGCAAGATGGACGTCTCGCCGACGCGGATCGCGCTGGTGCAGCTGGTCGACTACGTGGAGGCGACGTTCCGGCCGCTGACCGCGGAGAAGCAACTCGACTTCTCCGTACGGGTGTCGCCGGAGCTGCCCACCACGCTGCACACCGACGAGCAGCGCCTGCTGCAGGTGCTGCGCAACCTGCTGTCCAACGCGGTGAAGTTCACCGACTCCGGCGCCGTGGAGCTCGTCATCCGGCCCGCGGGCGTCGACGTGCCGAACGCGATCCGTGAACAGCTTCTGGAAGCGGGCTCGCTGCGCGAGGCGGACGGTGACCTGATCGCCTTCTCGGTGACCGACACCGGCATCGGGATCGCGGCCAGCAAGATGCGGGTGATCTTCGAGGCGTTCAAGCAGGCCGACGGCACCACGAGCCGCAAGTACGGCGGTACGGGCCTCGGGCTCTCCATCAGCCGGGAGATCGCCCGGCTGCTCGGCGGTGAGATCCACGCGGCGAGCGAGCCGGGGCGCGGCTCCACCTTCACGCTGTACCTGCCGCTGCACCCGGCCGAGCTGCCGCCCCAGGGGTACACGCAGCTCGCCCCGGCCGTCGAGCCGGGCCGGCCGCTGGCCCTGGACGCGGCCCCGGAGGCGCCCGCCCAGGTGGAGACGCCGGCCGAGGTGAAGTCGTACCAGGAGACGCAGAGCGGGGCCGCGGCGCTCTTCCGGCGCCGCCGCCGGTCCGCACCGGCACCCGAGGCCCGTCCGGCGCCCACGGGGCGGACCGCGTCCGCGCAGCCGCACTGGGAGGAGCTGGAGGAGGAGGCGCCCAAGGTGCGGCGCACGTTCCACTTCGGCGGCGAGAAGGTGCTCATCGTCGACGACGACATCCGCAACGTCTTCGCGCTCACCAGCGTCCTGGAGCAGCACGGCCTGTCGGTCCTGTACGCGGAGAACGGGCGCGAGGGCATCGAGGTCCTGGAGCAGCACGACGACGTGACGGTCGTCCTGATGGACATCATGATGCCCGAGATGGACGGCTACGCGACGACGACGGCGATCCGCAGGATGCCGCAGTTCGCCGGTCTGCCGATCATCGCGCTCACCGCCAAGGCGATGAAGGGCGACCGGGAGAAGGCGATCGAGTCCGGCGCTTCCGACTACGTCACGAAGCCGGTGGATCCCGATCATCTCCTTGCGGTGATGGAGCAATGGATGCGAGGGGAGTGACCGAATCGCCGAACATTCACGCGGCGTTGCTGACTGAGTGTGGCCACATCCGTGTAGAAGTGCGGTAACCGGGGAACCTTCTGGTCTCCCACTGCGTTTCTGCTACGTGCACAGTGACATCTCGGTGACAGGGTGTGGCGGCAGGCGGGGTGCGGCTACGATGACCGGCACAAGGACGGACGGCGCCAGGAAGCCGTCCCCTGGGGCGGCGGAAGGAGCCTCCCAGAATCCTGCGGACAGGGGCGGCCCCATGCCGGGGCGAGGAGGGCGGGCCATGGTGCAGAAGGCCAAGATCCTCCTGGTCGATGACCGGCCGGAGAATCTGCTGGCGCTGGAGGCCATCCTCTCCGCGCTCGATCAGACGCTGGTGCGGGCATCGTCCGGGGAGGAAGCGCTCAAAGCGCTGCTCACGGACGATTTCGCGGTCATTCTGTTGGACGTTCAGATGCCCGGAATGGACGGATTCGAAACCGCGGCGCACATCAAGCGGCGGGAGCGGACACGGGACATCCCGATCATCTTCCTCACGGCGATCAACCATGGCCCGCACCACACCTTCCGCGGCTACGCGGCGGGCGCGGTGGACTACATCTCCAAGCCGTTCGACCCGTGGGTGCTGCGCGCCAAGGTCTCGGTGTTCGTCGAGCTGTACATGAAGAACTGCCAGCTGCGTGAGCAGGCGGCTCTGCTCCGCCTCCAGCTGGAGGGCGGTGGCCGGGCCGTCGGCGACACCAAGGAGCCCGCGGGGCTGCTCGCCGAGCTGTCCGCGCGTCTCGCCGCCGTCGAGGAGCAGGCCGAGGCGCTCTCCAAGCAGCTGGACGAGGAGTCGGCGGACGCGGCCGCGGTCGCCACCGCCGCCCACCTGGAGCGCAAACTCACCGGTCTGCGCAGAGCCCTTGACGCCCTGGAGCCCGGCGCGGGCAACGGCGCGCCGTCCCTGCCGTCCCAGAGCTGAGGCTCCGCCCCGGCTTTGAGGGCGCGTCAGTTCGGGCACCCCAGGTCCGCGACACAAAAGGGTGAAGCACTGGGCACACGTGTACGTGGGCGCCTCCCCCGGTAACCTCACACCTATGGCCTCACGTCCCGCAGCCAAGAAGCCGCCCGCGAAAAAGGCGGCAGCGCCCACCAAGGCTCCGGCGAAGAAGGCCCCTGCGAAAAAAGCCCCCGCCAAGAAGGTCGCGAAGGCGCCCGTGAAGAAGGCGGTGGCGAAGAAGCCCGCGCCCAAGGCGGCGCCCAGCCCCACCGGGGGCCTGTACCGCGTGGTGCGCGCCCTGTGGCTCGGCGTCGCGCACAGCGTGGGAGCCATGTTCCGCGGCATAGGGCGCGGCGCGAAGGGGCTCGACCCGGCGCACCGCAAGGACGGCCTGGCGCTGCTCCTGCTCGGCGTCGGACTGGTCTGCGCGGCCGGTACCTGGTCGAACCTGCAGGGCCCGGTCGGCGACCTCGTCGAGATGCTGGTGACCGGCGCGTTCGGCCGGCTCGACCTGCTCGTGCCGATACTGGTCGGGGTCATCGCCGTACGCCTCATCCGCCACCCGGAGAAGCCCGAGGCCAACGGGCGCATCGTCATCGGCCTCTCCGCGCTCGTCGTCGGCGTGCTCGGCCAGGTCCACATCGCGTGCGGCTCACCCGCGCGCGCGGACGGCATGCAGGCCATAAGGGACGCGGGCGGGCTCATCGGCTGGGCCGCCGCGACCCCGCTGAGCTTCACGATGACCGACGTGCTCGCGGTGCCGCTGCTCGTCCTGCTCACCGTGTTCGGCCTCCTCGTGGTCACCGCGACGCCGGTCAACGCGATTCCGCAGCGGCTGCGCCTGCTCGGCGTGCGGCTCGGCATCGTCCACGACGACCTGGCCGCCGAGGAGCTGATCGCCGACGACTACGAGGACGAGTGGCGCGAGGCCCCGCCCGCGCCCGCCAGGCGGCGCTCCAGCGCCTCCGCGTCCGGGGCGTACGACCCCGACCGCATAGAGGAGGACGCCCTCGCCGCCAAGCGGCGCAGGCCCCGGCGCTCGTCCGCGCAGCCGTCCATGGAGCGCTCCATGGACGCCGTGGACGTGGCCGCCGCTGCCGCCGCGGCGCTCGACGGTGCCGTGCTGCACGGGATGCCGCCGTCGCCGCTGGTCGCCGACCTCACCCAGGGCGTCGGCACGGAGCGCGACGAAGGGGAGCGGGCGGAACGTTCGGGCAAGGCGCCCGCGCCGGAGCGCACGGCGCCGGTGCCGACGGCGCGCGGCAAGAAGTCCGCGCCGGTCGCCCAGGAGCCCGAGCCGACTCCGTCTAAGCTCGCCGTCCCCGACCTGACCAAGGCGGCGCCCGAGGACGCCCGCGAGCTGCCCGCGCGCGCGGAGCAGCTCCAGCTCGCCGGGGACATCACGTACGCGCTGCCGAAGCTCGACCTCCTGACGCGGGGCGGCCCGGGGAAGTCGCGCAGCGCCGCGAACGACGCCGTCGTGGAGTCGCTGACCACCGTCTTCACCGAGTTCAAGGTCGACGCGGCCGTCACGGGCTTCACGCGCGGGCCGACGGTCACGCGCTACGAGGTCGAGCTCGGGCCCGCCGTGAAGGTCGAGAAGATCACCGCCCTGGCGAAGAACATCGCGTACGCGGTCGCCTCGCCGGACGTGCGGATCATCAGCCCGATCCCCGGCAAGTCCGCGGTCGGCATCGAGATCCCGAACACCGACCGCGAGATGGTCAACGTCGGGGACGTGCTGCGCCTCGCCGACGCCGCCGAGGACGATCACCCGATGCTGGTCGCGCTCGGCAAGGACGTCGAGGGCGGCTATGTGATGTCCAACCTCGCGAAGATGCCGCACATCCTGGTCGCGGGCGCCACCGGGTCCGGCAAGTCGTCCTGCATCAACTGCCTGATCACCTCGATCATGATGCGGGCGACCCCGGAGGACGTGCGGATGGTCCTCGTCGACCCCAAGCGCGTGGAGCTGACGGCGTACGAGGGCATCCCGCACCTCATCACGCCGATCATCACCAACCCCAAGAAGGCCGCGGAGGCGCTGCAGTGGGTCGTGCGCGAGATGGACCTGCGCTACGACGACCTCGCCGCCTTCGGCTACCGGCACATCGACGACTTCAACCAGGCGATCCGCGACGGCAAGCTGAAGACGCCCGAGGGCAGCGAGCGGGAGCTGAAGACCTACCCGTACCTGCTGGTGATCGTCGACGAGCTCGCCGACCTGATGATGGTCGCCCCGCGCGACGTCGAGGACGCCATCGTGCGCATCACGCAGCTCGCGCGCGCGGCCGGTATCCACCTGGTGCTCGCCACGCAGCGTCCCTCGGTCGACGTCGTCACCGGTCTGATCAAGGCGAACGTGCCCTCGCGCCTGGCCTTCGCCACGTCCTCGCTCGCCGACAGCCGCGTCATCCTGGACCAGCCGGGTGCCGAGAAGCTCATCGGCAAGGGTGACGGTCTGTATCTGCCCATGGGTGCGAACAAGCCGACCCGTATGCAGGGCGCGTTCGTCACCGAGGACGAGATCCACGCCGTCGTGCAGCACTGCAAGGACCAGATGGCGCCCGTCTTCCGCGACGACGTCACCGTGGGCACCAAGCAGAAGAAGGAGATCGACGAGGACATCGGCGACGACCTCGACCTGCTGTGCGCGGCGGCCGAGCTGGTCGTCTCCACCCAGTTCGGGTCCACGTCGATGCTCCAGCGCAAGCTCGGGTCGGCTTCGCCAAGGCCGGCCGCCTGATGGACCTCATGGAGTCGCGCAACATCGTCGGACCGAGCGAGGGCTCCAAGGCGCGCGACGTCCTCGTGAAACCGGACGAACTGGACGGAGTGCTCGCGGTCATCCGCGGGGAGG
>NZ_JAOCNE010000008.1:176903-193031 GCF_056172735.1 Streptomyces sp. R818 | reverse complement strand
GGGTCGTGGACCCGGAGGCGGTGGAGCAGGCGGCTGTCGAGTCGGCGGTCGGCGAGCCGATGGTCGAAGAGCCGTCGGTCGGAGAGCCGTCGGTCGGAGAGCCGCTGATCGGAGAACCGGTGGCCGGAGAGTCGGTGGTCGGAGAAACGGTGGTCGCGGAGTCCGCGGCGGTGGAGCGGCCGGTCGTGGGGCCGGCCGCTGTCGAGCCGGCCGCTGTCGAGTCGGCCGCTGTCGAGCCGGCATCGTCGTCGGAGGCGGCCGAGAAGTGACCGACGAGGCTGTCGAGGCGCTGCGGCTGCTGACCACGCGGGGAGAGACCCTCGCCGTGGCCGAGTCGCTGACCGGTGGTCTCGTCGCGGCGGAGCTGGTGGCGGTGCCCGGGGCCTCGAAGGCCCTGCGCGGCTCGATCACCGCGTACGCGACGGAGCTGAAGCACCAGCTGCTCGGCGTCGAGGCGGATCTGCTCGCCGAGTACGGGGCCGTCCACCCGGACGTCGCGCTGCAGATGGCTGCCGGGGTGCGCGAGGCGCTCGGCGCGGACTGGGGCATCGCGACGACCGGCGTCGCCGGGCCCGAACCGCAGGACGGACAGCCCGTCGGCACCGTCTACGTGGCCGCCGTGGGACCCGGAAAGAGCGTTGCGAAGGGCACACGGAATTTCGCTGGTAGCCGCAAAGTACTCGAGCTGCGGTTGAACGGCGGGCGCATGGAAATCCGTAGGGAGAGTGTACGGAGCGTGCTCGGGCTGCTGACGGAAGAGCTGGTCGGAGGGCATTCCGGCGAACGTACTGGGAATGGGCGGGCACAGGATACGGAACAGAACGGGGGGTTTTGATGTTTGCAGCCCTGAGTGAACACGACATCGCTCCCCGCACGGCCGCGGCACGAGGCGGTACGGTGGGGCGTGAAGGATGCGGCTACGCGGTCCGAGGAGGGAGCCACCGATGATTCTGCTCCGTCGCCTGCTTGGTGACGTGCTGCGTCGGCAGCGCCAGCGCCAGGGCCGTACTCTGCGCGAAGTCTCCTCGTCCGCCCGAGTCTCGCTCGGCTATCTCTCCGAGGTGGAGCGGGGGCAGAAGGAGGCTTCCTCCGAGCTGCTTTCCGCTATCTGCGACGCGCTTGACGTACGGATGTCCGAGCTGATGCGCGAGGTGAGTGACGAGCTCGCTCTCGCGGAGCTGGCCGAGTCGGCAGCAGCGGTCCCGTCGGAGCCGGTGCACGCACCGGTCCGTCCGATGCTCAATTCCGTCTCCGTGACCGGCGTCCCGCCGGAACGGGTGACGATCAAGGCGCCTGCGGAGGCGGTCGACGTCGTAGCGGCGTAACGTCTCCGCGCAGCGTGACAGCAAGGACGAAAGCCCCGGCCGGGAATCGGCCGGGGCTTTCGTCTCGTGTGTCCGTATGTGTACATGTGTGCCATCGTTGTCCGTGATTCCCGCTCGGAGGTAACGGAGGTTCGCCGTGAAGAGTCCGCTGTCCGATGCCGACCTGAAGACCGTGGCCGAGGCGCTTCAGGGCGCGCTCGTGGACCTGGTCGATCTCTCGCTCGTGGCGAAGCAGGTCCACTGGAACGTGGTCGGGCCCCGTTTCCGCACCGTGCACCTGCAGCTCGACGAGGTCGTGGACAGCGCGCGGCTGCACTCCGACACGGTGGCCGAGCGAGCCTCGACGCTGGGCGTCCCGCCGGACGGGCGGGCCGCGACGGTCGCCGCGAGCAGTGGGATCGCCGCCGTCGCCGCGGGCTGGATCAAGGACACGGACGCCGTCGGGACGCTCGTGGAGGCGCTCGGGGCGGTGATCACACGGATGCGGGACCGGATCAGGGCGACGGGTGAGGCGGACCCGGTGAGCCAGGACATGTTCATCGGCATCACGGCCGATCTGGAGAAACACCACTGGATGTTCCAGGCGGAGAACCGCAGCTGAGATCCGCGCTCGTCGGCCCGGCGGCCCGGCGGGGCGGTCGGGTGCGCGTGGGTGAGGTCCGGTGACAGGCGGAGGTGAGCGGTCGTGGTGAGGCGGCTGCCGCGGTGGATACCGGGCATGGTGCTCGGCGGGCTGTGGTGGTGGGCCGTCCTGCGACTGGCGTTCACACCGGACGCGGGCGTGTTCGAGGGGGCGGTCACCTTCGGCGGGTGGGGCCTCAGCCTGCTGCCGGTACATGCGTTGCCGAAGGGGCGGGCGGCGGGGGTCGCGGGGGCGCAGGGGCGGTCGGGGGCGCGGTGGGTACGGGCGCGGGGGCGAGGGGTTCGGGCGGGGGTTCGAAGGTGGGGTGACAGGGGTTCGGGGTGGCGGGAGTGAGCGCGGTGCTGTGAGGCGTGGTGCGGGGGGTTCGGGCGGGGGTTCGGAGGCGGGGTGACTGGGGTTCGGGGGTCGCGGGAGTGAGCGCGGTGCTGTGAGGCATGGGGCGGAGTGTGGTGGGCCGGGCGGTCACGGTCGCGGTCACCAGGGCATTGCGACGCCGCCGTTCGGGCGGAGGATCTGGCCTGTCGTGAAGGATGAGGCGTCCGAGGCCAGGTGGAGGACCGCGTGGGCGATGTCGTCCGGAGCGCCGACGCGGCCGAGCGGGGCCATCCGCTCCATCAGGGATTCCGTGTGGGCCTGGGCGCTCGCGTCGTGGCGGGTCGTCATCGGGGTGCGGATCCAGCCGGGCGCCACCGCGTTGACGCGGATGCCGTGCGGGCCGACCTCCGTGGCCAGCGTCTTGGTGAGCTGGACGACGGCGGCCTTGGCGGCGCCGTAGCAGAGCAGGCCGGGGCCGCCGGTGTCGATCGCGCCCGACGCCATCGTGACGAGGGAGCCGCGGGTGCCGGCCGCGATCATCGTGCGGGCCGCCTCCTGGCACGCGTAGAGGACGCCCTTGAAGTTGACGGCGAGGACGCGGTCCAGATCTTCGTCGCGGGTCTCCAGGACGGGGCTGTTGTACATGATCCCGGCGATCGCGGCCAGGATGTCCAGCGTTCCGGTCGGGATGGCGGCGGCCGCGACGGCCTCGGCGACCTGGGCGCGGTCGGACACGTCCAGGGTGTGGGTGTGCGCCGTGCCGCCGCTCTCCTTGATGAGCGCGGCCGTCTCGTCCAGGCCCCGGCTGTCGCGGTCCGCGCAGTGCACCGTGGCGCCCGCCTCGGCGAGCAGCGCGGCCGACGCGCGTCCGATGCCGCTCGCCGCGCCGGTGACGAACGCGGTGCGGCCGGTGAGGTCGTACGCCTTTACGGGCATGAGGGGACCGTAGGAGTTACCTGACGGGCCGTCAATTGGTTAGACGCGGTTGCCTGGGCGGATGCGGGCCCGGCTGGCAGGTGGGGCACCAGTAGGTGGAGCGTTCGCGGGCACCGTCGCCCTGTTCGGCCACGCGGATCGGGGTGCGGCAGCGCATGCAGGGGCGTGAGGCACGGCCGTAGACGTACAGGCGTTCGCCCTGGCGGGCGCGGCCGGTGGTGACGCGGTTGGGGCGGTCCCTGTTGAACTCCAGGAGCTTCTTGGAGAGCGGGACGATGTGCTCGACGGCCTCGGGCGGCAGCTCGCCGACCGGGAGCCATGGCGTGATCCCCAGGAGGAAGCAGATCTCCGACTTGAAGACATTGCCCACGCCCGCGAGGTTGCGCTGGTCGAGGAGGGCCTCGCCGACGGCGCGGGCGGGATCCTGAAGGAGGTTGCTGAGCGCGTTCTCCGGATCCCAGTCCGGGCCGAGCAGGTCGGGGCCGAGGTGGCCGACGGCCTTGGCCTCCTCGCTGGTGCGGATCAGTTCCAGCACGGGGAGCCGGTAGCCGACGGCCGCGTGCGCCTCGTTGGCGAGGATCGCCCGGATCTGGAACGCGGGGCCGCCGCGCCAGCGCTCGCCCGGCGCGTAGATCTTCCAGGCGCCGTCCATCCGCAGGTGCGAGTGGAGGGTGAGGTCGCCCTCGATGCGGGTCATCAGGTGCTTGCCGCGCGAGATGACCTCCAGGACCTCGCGCCCGGTCAGATCCGCCGTGGCGAACCGGGGTACCCGCAGGTCGGAGCGGATGAGGACCTGACCCGCGAGCGCGGTGTGCAGCCGCTTGGCGGCTTGCAGGACGGTGTCTCCTTCGGGCATGTGATCAGGGTAGGCGGAGGGGCTGCGTGGCGGCGGGCGCGCAGGGTGTCGGTGATCGCGTCGGGGTGGTCTCAGGCGTGCGGAGTGTGGCTGGTGCCGTCGGCGGAGTGGTTTCGGGCGCGCGGGGTGTGGCTGGGCACGTCGTCGGGGTGGTCTCAGGCACGCAGGCGCAGCCCCCTCGGCGTCGCGTGGAAGCCCGCCCCTTCGAGGAGCGGGGCGTACGGGGAGGTCAGCGCCGCCTCGCCATTGATGCGCTCGACGGTGATCGTGCCCAGGGCGCCCGTACGGGCGGATTCGGCGAGGGAGCGGGCGGCGGCGGGCAGCCGGGGGTCGTCGGTGAGCTGGGACGCGGACGGTGCGGCGGTGTCGGACTCCGTGGCGGGCCAGGCCAGGAGGCTTTTGCCGCCGCGCTCCATGTAGAGCGTCAGCTCGCCGTCGACCAGGACGACCAGGGAGCCCGCCTTGCGGCCCGGTTTGTGGCCCGCGCGCGCGGGCGGCTCGGGCCAGGGGAGGGCCGCCCCGTACGCGTTGGCGGGATCGGCGGCGGCCAGGACGAGGGCGCGCGGGGCGGCGCCCTTGGCGGCCGGGGCGTCGGGCTGGGCGAAGGGGTCGGGCGGGGGCGCGCCGCGCTCCTGGGCGTTGGCCGCCGCGCGGAGGCGGTCCACGGCGCCGTCCATCGCGAACTGGGCGGCGCCGAGCCCCTCCACCACGTAGCCGCGCCTGGCCTGGCCGCTCTCCTCGAAGACGGACAGGATGCGGTACATCGCCGAGAAACCGCCCTCCACGCCTTCGGCGGCGACCGCGCCACGGGTGACGACGCCGTGCCGGTCCATGAGGGTGCGGGCCAGGGCGTGGGCGCGCACGGTCGGGTCGGGCTCCTGCGCGGGCAGCAGCGACCAGCGTCCGGCGACGGTGGGCGGGCCGGTGCGCGAGGTGGCCCGCGCGGCGGCCGTGAGGCTCCCGTAGCGGCCGCGCGGGACGGACCTGCGCGCGCGGTGGGCGGTGGACCCTGCGGTGCGGCCCGAGCCGAGGAGGGCGCGCATCGGGGCGAGCGTGTCGTTCGTGAGCCGGCCCGACCAGGCCAGGTCCCACAGCGCGTCGGCAAGCTGGGGATCGGTGGCGGTGAGCGGGGCGCCCTCCTGGCCCTCCGTCGCGGCGCGGACCTGGTCGGCGATCTGGCGGAAGAACAGGCCGTAGCCGCCGGACAGGCTGTTCAGGACCGCCTGGTGCAGCGGCGTCAGCTCCAGGGGGTGTGCCGGCGGCAGCAGGAGCGGGGCGGTGTCGGCGAGGTAGAGGGAGACCCAGCCGTCCTTGCCGGGGAGCGAGCCCGCGCCCGCCCACAGCACTTCGCCCGAGGACGTGAGCTCGTCGAGGAGGGCCGGCGCGTAGCCGGAGACGCGGGACGGCAGGACCAGCTTCTCCAGGGCGGAGGCGGGGACGGAAGCGCCTTGCAGCTGCTCGACGGCGCGGACCAGGCCGTCGATCCCGCGCAGGCCGTGGCCGCCGAGGTGCTGCCACTGGGGCAGGAACTGGGCGAGCGCGGCGGGGGGTACGGGTTCGAGCTCGTGCCGCAGCGCGGCGAGGGAGCGGCGGCGCAGGCGGCGCAGGACCGCGGCGTCGCACCACTCCTGGCCGATGCCCGCCGGATGGAACTCGCCCTGCACCACCCGGCCGTTCGCCGCAAGGCGCTGCAGTGCGCCCTCCGTGACCGCAGCGCCCAGGCCGAACCGGGCCGCGGCCTGCATAGATGTGAACGGCCCGTGCGTGCGCGCGTAGCGGGCGAGGAGGTCGCCGAGCGGGTCCTTGACCGGCTCGGTGAACGCTTCGGGGACGCCGACGGGGAGCGCCGTGCCGAGCGCGTCGCGCAGGCGGCCCGCGTCCTCGATCGCCGCCCAGTGCTCGGTGCCCGCGATCCGGACCTGGATGGCGCGCCGCGCGGACGCGAGGTCCCGGGCCCAGCCGGGCTCGGCGCCGCGCTCAGCCAGCTCGGCGTCGGTCAGCGGGCCGAGGAGGCGCAGCAGGTCCGCGACGCCCTCGACGTCCTTGATGCGGCGGTCCTCGGTGCGCCACTGCAGCTCCTGCTCCAGCTCGGCCAGGACGTCCGCGTCGAGCAGTTCGCGCAGCTCGGCCTGGCCGAGGAGCTCGGCGAGGAGCCGGGAGTCCAGGGAGAGCGCGGCCGCGCGGCGCTCGGCGAGCGGGGAGTCGCCCTCGTAGAGGAACTGCGCGACGTAGCCGAAGAGCAGGGAGCGGGCGAAGGGGGACGCCTCGGGGGTGGTGACCTCGACGAGGCGGACCTTGCGGGACTCGATGTCGCCCATCAGCTCGGCGAGGCCCGGTACGTCGAAGACGTCCTGGAGGCATTCGCGCACGGCCTCCAGGACGATCGGGAAGGAGCCGAACTCGCTGGCCACCTGGAGCAGCTGGGACGCGCGCTGGCGCTGCTGCCACAGGGGCGTGCGCTTGCCGGGGTTGCGCTTGGGGAGCAGCAGCGCGCGGGCGGCGCACTCGCGGAAGCGGGAGGCGAACAGGGCCGAGCCGCCGACCTGGTCGGTGACGATCTGGTCGACGTCCCCCTTGTCGAAGGCGACGTCCGCGGCGCCGATCGGGGCCTGCTCGGAGTCGTACTCCAGGCCCGGCTTGGAGGGCTCCTGGTCGAGGAGGTCCAGGCCCATCAGGTCGGCGTCGGGCAGGCGCAGGACGATGCCGTCGTCGGCGTGCATGACCTGCGCGTCCATGCCGTACTTCTCGCTGAGCCGGGCGCCGAGGGCGAGCGCCCACGGGGCGTGCACCTGGGCGCCGAAGGGGGAGTGCACGACGACGCGCCAGTCGCCCAGCTCGTCGCGGAAGCGCTCGACCACGATGGTGCGGTCGTCCGGGATGTGGCCGCACGCCTCGCGCTGCTCGGACAGGTACGACAGCACGTTCTCCGCGGCCCAGGTGTCCAGGCCCGCCTCGGCGAGGCGCACGCGCGCGTCGTCGGGCTTCTGCGAGCCGACCTCGCGCAGGAACGCGCCCACCGCGCGCCCCAGTTCGAGCGGGCGGCCCAGCTGGTCGCCCTTCCAGAAGGGGAGGCGGCCGGGGACGCCGGGCGCGGGGGAGACGAGGACGCGGTCGCGGGTGATGTCCTCGATCCGCCAGGAGCTGGTGCCCAGGGTGAAGACGTCCCCGACGCGGGACTCGTAGACCATTTCCTCGTCGAGCTCGCCGACGCGGCCGCCGCCCTTCTTCGGGTCGGTGCCCGCCAGGAAGACGCCGAACAGGCCGCGGTCGGGGATCGTGCCGCCGGAGGTGACGGCCAGGCGCTGGGCCCCGGGGCGGCCCGTGACCGTCCCCGCGACGCGGTCCCACACCACGCGCGGGCGCAGCTCGGCGAAGGCGTCGGACGGGTAGCGGCCCGCGAGCATGTCGAGGACGCCGGTGAACGCCGACTCGGGCAGCGAGGCGAAGGGCGCCGCCCTGCGGGTGAGCGCGAGGAGGTCGTCGACCTGCCAGGCGTCCATCGCCGTCATGGCGACGAGTTGCTGGGCCAGCACGTCGAGGGGGTTGCCGGGGACGCGCAGCGACTCGATGGCGCCCGAGCGCATCCGCTCGGTCACGACGGCCGACTGCACGAGGTCGCCGCGGTACTTCGGGAACACGACACCGGTGGAGACAGCGCCCACCTGGTGGCCCGCGCGCCCCACGCGCTGGAGCCCCGAGGCGACGGACGGCGGCGACTCCACCTGGATGACGAGATCGACGGCGCCCATGTCGATACCCAGCTCCAGGCTGGACGTGGCGACCACGGCGGGCAGCCGGCCCGCCTTCAGGTCCTCCTCGACAAGGGTGCGCTGCTCCTTGGAGACCGAGCCGTGGTGCGCGCGGGCCAGGATCTGCGGGGCGCCCGTCGCCGCCCCGGAGCCGCCCATCAGCTCGGCGGGGGAGTGGTCCTCGGGCAGGGCCTCGCCGGTGGCGCGCTCGTAGGCGATCTCGTTCAGCCTGTTGCACAGGCGCTCCGCCAGGCGCCGGGAGTTGGCGAAGACGATCGTGGAGCGGTGGGCCTCGATGAGGTCCGCGATGCGCTCCTCCACGGACGGCCAGATCGAGGGGCGCTCGGCCCCCTGGTCGGAGTCGGCCACCGGGGAGCCGCCCAGCTCGCCCAGGTCCTCGACCGGGACCACCACGGACAGGTCGAACTGCTTGCCGGACGGCGGCTGGACGATCTCGACCTTGCGCTGCGGCGACAGATAGCGCGCCACCTCGTCGACCGGCCGGACCGTGGCGGACAGGCCGATGCGGCGGGCCGGACGGGGCAGCAGCTCGTCCAGACGCTCCAGGGAGAGCGCCAGATGGGCGCCGCGCTTGGTGCCCGCCACCGCGTGCACCTCGTCCACGATGACCGTCTCGATGCCCGTCAGCGCGTCCCGCGTCGCCGACGTCAGCATGAGGAACAGCGATTCCGGCGTCGTGATCAGGATGTCCGGCGGGCGCGTGGCCAGGGCGCGGCGCTCGGCGGGCGGAGTGTCGCCGGAGCGGATGCCGACCTTCACCTCGGGCTCGGGCAGCCCGAGACGCACGGCCTCCTGGCGGATGCCGGTCAGGGGGCTGCGCAGATTGCGCTCCACGTCGACGGCGAGCGCCTTCATCGGCGACACGTACAGAACGCGGCAGCGCTTCTTCGGATCGGCCGGCGGGGGCGACGAGGCCAGCTGGTCGAGGGCGGCGAGGAACGCGGCGAGCGTCTTGCCCGAGCCGGTCGGCGCGACGACCAGCACGTCCGAGCCCTCGCCGATCGCCCGCCACGCCCCGGCCTGGGCGGGCGTGGGCGCGGAGAAGGCACCCGCGAACCAGCCGCGGGTCGCGGGGGAGAACCCGTCTAGGGCGCTCGCGGTGTCGGGGCCGTCACCGGCTCCCTGCCTGGACCTGACCATGCCCCCATCCTGCACCCCACCACTGACAACGGCCTTGACCTGCGGAAACGACTGGTTCATCAGGGTGACGTGGCGCAGAATGGAAGGATGGAGGGGACAGCGGGGGACGGCGAATGGGCACGGCACTGGCGCTACGAGCGGCTGCCGGGGCTCGACCTGCTGCGGGCCCGCTACCTCCGGCACACCTTCCCGCGCCACAGCCACGACGGCTTCGTCTTCGGCGCGGTGACCCGCGGCATCGAGGAGATCGGGTTGCCGGACCGCACCCTGCGCGCCGGACCCGGCACCGTCGTCATGATCAACCCTGAGGTAGCACACACCGCGCGCGCGGGCGGGCCCGACGGCTGGTCGTACTTCACGCTGTATCCGTCCGCGCAGGTCGTCACCGAGATCGCGGCGGAGACGACGTCGGCGCACGGAACCGTCAGCTTCGGCGAGACCATGGTCTCCGACTCGCGGGCCGCGCACCTGATCAAGGAGGTGCACCGGGCCGCCGAGCAGGGCAACGCGCTGGCCGCGGACAGTCTGCTGCGGGTCGTGCTCGCCCGGCTGCTGCGGGACCACGGCAAGGCGCTCACGCCGCGACCGCGCCGGTCGGCCGGGGCCACGGCGGCGGCACGCGCGCGTGAGGTCCTGGAGGAGCGCCTGGCCGATCCGCCGTCCCTGGAGGCGCTCGCGGCCGGCCTCGGCCTCAGCCCGTTCGCCCTCCTGCGCGCCTTCCGCGACGCCTACGGGATGCCGCCGCACGCCTGGCTCACCAACGTGCGCGTGCGCATGGCGCGGCGTCTTCTGGAGAAGGGTGAGGCGCCCGCCGACGCCGCCGTGGCCGTCGGGTTCACCGACCAGCCGCACCTCAACCGGCACTTCACGCGGATCGTCGGGGTGCCACCGGGGGCGTACCAGCGCGAGCGCAAGAACGTACAAGACCGCTGACCGGCGCCCTCGTAGGGTCCGGGGCGTGGCAGAACAGACAACACCCACCGACATACGAACTCCGGACAGGTCACCCGCCGGGCACGCCGCCGGAGCCGACAAGTCCGACGGGGCCGTCGTCCGGGACGCGCTCGGCGTCGGCGTCGCCGTCGGCCTGTCCGGCTTCGCCTTCGGCGTGACCTCGGCGGGCGCCGGGCTCAGCGTGCTCCAGACGTGCGCGCTCAGCCTGTTCGTCTTCACCGGGGCCTCGCAGTTCGCGCTCGTCGGCGCGCTGGCAGGCGGCGGCAACCCGTTCACCGCCGCCGCGGGCGCCTTCTTCCTCGGCGTGCGCAACGCGTTCTACGGGCTGCGCCTCTCCCAGTTGCTGGCGCTCCCGCGCGCGGTGCGGCCGTTCGCCGCGCACTGGGTCATCGACGAGACGACCGCCGTGGCGCTCGCCCAGCCGACGCGGCGCAGCGTGCGCATGGGCTTCACCGTCACCGGGCTGACCCTGTACGTCCTGTGGAACCTGACCACACTGCTCGGCGCCCTCGGCGCCGAGGCCATCGGTGACACCGACGCCTGGGGGCTCGACGCGGCAGGCCCCGCCGTCTTCCTGGCGCTCCTCGCGCCGATGGTGAAGAGCGCCAGGGAACGCGCCGTGGCGGCGATCGCCGTCGTGCTCGGCCTCGGACTGCTGCCCGTGCTGCCCGCCGGCGTGCCCGTCCTGGTGGCCGCGCTCGCCGCTCCGGCCGTGCTCTACGTGGAGGGACGCCGCCGTGGCGCCGGGGACGACAATGCCGCGCAAGGAGGCACCCGATGAACATCTGGATCGCCGTCGCCGTCACCGCGGTGGGCTGCTACGCCGTCAAACTGATCGGCCTCCTCGTACCCGCGGGCGCCCTGGAACGGCCCGCCGTGAAGCGGCTGGCCGCCTTGCTGCCCGTAGCACTGCTCGCCGCGCTCACGGCGCAGCAGACGTTCGCGGACGGACGCGTCCTGATCCTGGACGCCAAGGCCGCCGGGGTGGCCGCGGCGGCCGTCGCGCTGCTGCTGCGCGCGCCGTTCCTCGTGGTCGTCGGCGTGGCCGTGGTCGTCACGGCAGGGGTGCGGGCCCTCACCGGGTGACGGCAGGTCACTGCAAGGCGCGTCCGTACGCGCGCAAGGTGCGCAGCGCCTCGATCGTCACCATGGGGCGCGCTTCGAGGGCGGCGGCGGGCGTCCATTGGCGCCAGTTGACGGGCCAGCCGCCGTCCTCGCGCTGTTCGCTCTCCAAGTGGTCGAGCGCGCGCGTCATCTCCTCGTCGGTGAACCAGGAGCGGGCCAGCGACTCCGGCGCCCGCGCGTAGTCGTACGGGAAGTGGTGCTCACCCGGCGCGTAACCGGGAGCGAGCGGACAGTCGTCCTTGCGCTCCGGATCGAGGACCACGAGGCGCTGCTCGCGGACCAGGCGGCCGAGCCGGTCCGCCACCGCACGCGCGCGTGAGCGGTCCGGCACACCGTCCAGGAAGGCGACGGCCGCCTCGACCTCGTACGGATGCGACCGGGTCAGGGAGTCGACGGCCGCCCAGCAGAACTCGGTGGCGCGGAAGAGCCAGGCGTGCCACACCTCGTTGCGGTGCAGCAGGCCCACCACCGGGCCGGTGGCGAGCAGTTCGCCCGGCGGGTCGTCCACGACCGGCACGAACGGGGCGTGCGGATAGCCGCGCTGGCTGGGACACACCGCCGGAAGGGCGCCTTCCGGGGTGGAGGCGAGCGTCAGATAGCGGCACACCCGCTCCGCGCGCTGCCCCGCGCACCGCCCGATCGTGTCCAGGACGCGCAGCGCGTACCCGGCGTGCAGGGGCTGGCTCGCGGGGCCGCGCAAATCGGGTTCGAGGGCGTGGCCGTAGCCGTCGTCGGCCGTGCGGTAGGCGCCCAGGGCGGTCTCCACGGCGTCGGCCGCGGCGGGGGAGTTCTCCAGGAAGTGGTAGGCGAAGCGGCGCTGTTCCAGGACGCGCGCGGTCAGCCAGACGAACGATTCGGCGCGGGAGAGCGGTGAGGGCGCCGACGGCGATGAGGGGAGTGGGGAAGCTCCGGTTTCGGCCATGCGACGACCGTAGGACCCGACAGCGCCCGCGCAACGCCGCACCGGCCGGGCCCCACTCTCAGGGGCGGGATACTGGACGTATGCGGTTGACGGTCTTTTGGCAGCGGATGGCGGATCACTTCGGGCCCGGGTACGCGGACACCTTCGCCCGCGACCACGTGATGACGGGGCTCGGCGGGCGGACCGTGCACGAGGCGCTCGACGCCGGGTGGGAGGCGAAGGACGTCTGGCGCGTGGTGTGCACGGCGATGGACGTGCCCGCCGAGAAGCGCTGATCCATGGTGCGGATTCCGGGGCGGTCACCGATCGCCCGCGGGGTGGGCGAGACTGGCTCCGTGGCAGCGACTGACGAGACCCTCCCGGTGACGGCCGACGTGACTCCGCCGGGCACGACGCCTCCCGAGCAACCGCCCGGACCGGCGCCGCTCCCGCGCGCGGGGATGCCGCGCTGGCTGCCGCGCGCCATGGTGCTCGCGCTGGCCCTCATCGCCTGTTTCCGGCTCGGCACCTGGGCCTTCCACCAGGTCACCGGGTTACTGATCAACGTGCTGATCGCGTTCTTCCTGGCGCTCGCCGTGGAGCCCGCGGTGAGCTGGATGTCGGCGCGCGGTCTGCGCCGCGGCCTCGCCACCGGCCTCGTCTTCTTCGCCGTGATGGTCGCGGGCGCCGGCTTCGTCGTGCTGATGGGGTCCATGCTCGCGGGCCAGATCGTCGACATGGTCGAGGACTTCCCGAAATATCTCGACCAGGTCATCAGCTGGGTCAACTCCACGTTCCACACCGAGCTGAACCGCGTCGAGGTCCAGGACAGCCTGCTGCACTCGGACTGGCTGCAGAAGTACGTGCAGAACAGCGCGACCGGCGTCCTCGACGTCTCCGCGCAGGTGCTCGGCGGCCTCTTCCAGCTCCTGACGGTCACCCTGTTCTCGTTCTACTTCGCCGCCGACGGGCCGCGGCTGCGGCGCGCGCTGTGCTCGGTGCTGCCGCCCGCCAAGCAGGCCGAGGTGCTGCGCGCCTGGGAGATCGCCGTCGACAAGACGGGCGGCTACCTGTACTCGCGCGGCCTGATGGCGCTGATCTCCGGGATCGCCCACTACATCCTGCTGCAGGCGCTCGAGGTGCCGTACGCGCCGGTGCTCGCCGTGTGGGTGGGGCTCGTCTCGCAGTTCATCCCGACCATCGGCACCTATCTGGCGGGCGCGCTGCCGATGCTGATCGCCTTCACCGTGGACCCCTGGTACACGCTGTGGGTCTTCATCTTCGTCGTCGTGTACCAGCAGTTCGAGAACTACATGCTGCAGCCGAAGCTGACCGCGAAGACCGTCGACATCCACCCCGCGGTCGCCTTCGGGTCCGTCATCGCGGGCACGGCGCTGCTCGGTGCCGTGGGCGCGCTGATCGCGATCCCCGCCGTCGCGACGCTGCAGGCGTTCCTCGGCGCGTACGTGAAGCGGTACGACGTCACCGACGACCCCCGGGTGCACGGCCACCGCAGGCGCGCCGGGGCCTCGATACTGGCCCGCGCCCGGCGTGCCCTGCGGGGGCCGAACGAGCCGAACGCCGAGGATCGAGAGGCACCTTAGGCGCCTTCCGGAGGCGTGCGGCGCGCCCCGCGTGGTGCGCTTGACACTAAAATCGAACATCCATTCTTATGGGTGTGCCGTGCCTCGAGTTATCCACAGGCGGGACGGGCGTCGAGGCCGATTGTCAGTGGCAGGCGTTAGCGTCTTTGACGTGAAGCGATCGACACAAGCAAACCGGGTGGAACCCATGGCAGGAACCGACCGCGAGAAGGCGCTCGACGCCGCGCTCGCACAGATTGAACGGCAATTCGGCAAGGGCGCAGTGATGCGCATGGGCGAGCGGCCGAACGACCCCATCGAGGTCATCCCCACCGGGTCGACCGCCCTCGACGTCGCGCTCGGCGTCGGCGGCATCCCCCGCGGCCGCGTGGTCGAGGTCTACGGCCCGGAGTCCTCCGGCAAGACGACCCTGACCCTGCACGCCGTGGCCAACGCCCAGCGGGCGGGCGGCGCGGTGGCCTTCGTGGACGCCGAGCACGCCCTCGACCCCGAGTACGCGAAGAAGCTCGGCGTCGACATCGACAACCTGATCCTGTCCCAGCCGGACAACGGCGAGCAGGCTCTCGAGATCGTCGACATGCTGGTCCGCTCCGGCGCCCTCGACCTCATCGTCATCGACTCCGTCGCCGCGCTCGTGCCGCGTGCGGAGATCGAGGGCGAGATGGGCGACTCGCACGTGGGTCTGCAGGCCCGTCTGATGAGCCAGGCCCTGCGCAAGATCACCAGCGCGCTCAACCAGTCGAAGACCACCGCGATCTTCATCAACCAGCTCCGCGAGAAGATCGGTGTGATGTTCGGCTCGCCGGAGACCACGACCGGTGGCCGGGCGCTGAAGTTCTACGCCTCGGTGCGCATGGACATCCGCCGCATCGAGACCCTGAAGGACGGCACGGACGCGGTGGGCAACCGCACCCGCGTCAAGGTCGTCAAGAACAAGGTCGCGCCGCCCTTCAAGCAGGCCGAGTTCGACATCCTCTACGGGCAGGGCATCTCCCGCGAGGGCGGCCTGATCGACATGGGCGTGGAGCACGGCTTCGTCCGCAAGGCCGGTGCCTGGTACACGTACGAGGGCGACCAGCTCGGCCAGGGCAAGGAGAACGCGCGCAACTTCCTGAAGGACAACCCCGACCTGGCCAACGAGATCGAGAAGAAGATCAAGGAGAAGCTGGGCGTCGGCGTCCGTCCGGAGGAGCCCTCCGCCGAGCCTGCCGCCGCCGACGCGGTGGCAGCGGCCCCGGCCGAGGACGCCGCCAAGACGGTGCCCGCGCCCAAGGCCGCCAAGTCCAAGGCCGCGGCGGCCAAGAGCTAGTCCGTGACACGACGAACCGACTGGGCCGAGTACGACGCCCGTCCCGCCGTCCCCCAGGGCGGGGGGCACGGGGGCGACGAGACGTACGACGCCGCCGCGTACGACGCGTACGGGGAGGACACGTACGACGCCGCCGCGTACGACGCGTACGGCGAGGACGGGGACGCAGCCGGGACGGGGGACGGTGCGGCGGACGGGCCGCCGCGCGGCAAGGGGCGTTCGCGCGGCGGGGCCGGGCCTCGCGGACGCCGGCGCCGGGGCGGGTTCGGGGATCCGCCCGGCGCCGCACAGGACGACGGTCCCCCCGACCCGTCGAGGGCCGGGCGGGGGGAACCGTCAGGGGACCCGGCGGAGCGGGCACGGAACATCTGCCTGCGCCTGCTCACCGGGACCCCGCGCACGCGCAAGCAACTGGCCGACGCGCTGCGCAAGCGGGACATCCCGGACGAGGTGGCGCAGGAGGTGCTGTCCCGGTTCGAGGAGGTCGGGCTGATCAACGACAGCGCCTTCGCGGACGCCTGGGTGGAGTCCCGTCATCACGGCCGGGGTCTCGCCCGCCGGGCGCTCGCGCGCGAGCTGCGGACCAAGGGGGTGGACTCCACGGTGATCGACGAGGCGGTCGGTCAGCTCGACGCCGAGCGCGAGGAGGAGACCGCCCGCGACCTCGTCGCCCGCAAGCTCCGCTCCACCCGCGGCCTCGACCGCGACAAGCGGCTCCGCCGGCTCGCGGGGATGCTGGCCCGCAAGGGGTATTCCGAGGGGATGGCGTTGCGGGTGGTGCGGCAGGCGCTGGAGGAAGAGGGGGAGGACACGGAGAATTTGGGGTTCGGCGAGTAGGGGGCGCCTTGTCCAGCGCCCCCAGGTCCCGCGCGGGGCGCCCGGAAGCCGCCCCCTTCAGTGCGCGGCATACGCGCCGCCCGAAAGCCGCCTCTCTTCAGCCTGCGGCAAGCGCACCGCCTGGAGCGCAAGCCGCCCCCTTCCCTTCAGCCCGCTGCAAGCGCGCCGCCCGCTTGCTCAGCCCGCGCCAGTGACCGGCAGGCCCGCCGCGCGCCATGCCTGGAAGCCGCCCACCAGATCCGTCGCCCGGTGCAGGCCGAGCTGGTGGAGGGAGGCGGCCGCGAGGCTGGAGGCGTAGCCCTCGTTGCAGACGACCACCACGCGGAGATCGTGGTGGGTCGCCTCGGGGGCCCGGTGGCTGCCGTCCGGGTCGAGGCGCCACTCCAGTTCGTTGCGCTCGACGACCAGCGCGC
>NZ_JAOCNE010000008.1:99323-176204 GCF_056172735.1 Streptomyces sp. R818 | reverse complement strand
GCCTCGAAGGCGTCCCGCGCCTCGACCCGGTCGAGTCCGGAGCGCACCTGTTCCAAGTGGTCGTCGATGCCGACCCGGCGTCGGCTCTCCCCGCTCACTGCCAGTCCTGCGGGCGCTCCACCGACTCCAGGCGCAGCACCGGTCCTGTGCGGCTGTAGCGGCGGATCTGCGGGAGCGGCGGGTAGTAGGCGTGGACCGAGACCGCGTGCTCGGTGCGGGACTCGTTCAGCACCTCGTGCACATGGTGGCGGCCGAAGGCGCGGCCCTGACCGGCCCGCAAGCGGCGCTCGCGGTCGACCCCTTCGTCCAGTTCCAGGGTCTTCCAGCCGTCGGCGGGCAGCCGGGCGGCCAGAGCGTTCTCCTTCAGCTCGCCCGACGCCGTGAGGAAGGCACCGACGGACTCGGCGTGATCGTGCCAGCCGGTGCCGGTGCCGGGCGGCCAGCCGATGAGCCAGGCCTCACTGCCGCCGGGACCTTCGAGCCGCACCCAGGTACGGCCCTCCGGATCGAGCGGCAGGGAGTCGACGAGGTCACGGTCCGCGGCGACGCGGCGGACGAAGGCGAGCAGATCGGCCTGGGTGGGCGCGGTCGCCTCCGGCGAGGCGGGGGAAGACGTGGCCGCAGTGGGAACAGACATGGTTACCGTCCTGGAGTTCGCGAAGGACGCGTGCCGCGGCTGCCGGTGAACCATGCGTCGGCAGCGCGCCTCGGGCACGCGGAGAAGGGCGTGATCGGCGAATTCAGCAGGACGGGCGACACACGCAGCCCGCGTAGCGGACGAGGTCCATATGGACTCTCCGCCACAGGCGCACATCGGTGTCGATCGTCACGCTCCGGAGTACACCATGGTGGCGGATTCGGGTCAACCGACTCCATGCCGGCTCCAGAACGCCGCCACCGGCGATCGAGGACCGCTCAGGAAGGTCGCAGAAGCAGAGGGGTCAGGAGGAACGCGCCCCCGTCTCCACCGGGTCCCCTTCGGCGGGAGCCTCCTCCACCGGCCCTCCGAGCGCCGCCTGCGCCGCCTCGTACAGCTCGGCCGGGCGCACCCCGGTCAGCGCGGTGACCAGATGTCCGTCGGGGCGGATGAGGAGCACCGTGTGCGCGGCGGCGTCCGGGTAGCTCTCCGCGACGAGCAGCTCCGCCTCGTGGGGCAGCGCGGCGATGGCCGCGGCGAGGCGGGGCATGAGCCCCGCCGACATCCAGTGCTTGCGCTCCCACACGCCGGTGCCCGGGGCGACGAGAAGGACGATCAGGTGCCCGAGGCCGAACCGGTCCCGGAGCTGGACGAAGGTGCCGTCCGGCGCGGTCACCCGGACGTCGGCGACCGGCGCGCCCGGCGCCGTCCCCACCACCGTCCGCGAGTCGGAGGGCGGCGGCGCGAGCGGCGAGTCGGCGTAGCTCCCGGGGGCGCCGAGCGGGCCGAGGCCCAGGTGCCCGTCGGTGAGCAGGGCGTCGTGGCCCCGGGCGCCTCCGGGCACGTAGGAGCGCAGGCCCCTGGGGCCCTTGCCGCCGCGCAGTATGGGCAGGGCCTGGTCGGCGGCGCGCAGCCGGGCGGCGACGACGGTGCGGCGCTCGCTCTGGTAGCTGTCCAGCAGGGCCGGTGACACGGGGTGCGGGCCGTCGTGCCAGCTCAGGGCCAGTTTCCAGGCGAGGTTGTCGGCGTCGCGCAGCCCCTCGTCCAGGCCCTGGGTGCCGAGCGCGCCGAGCAGGTGCGCGGCGTCCCCGGCGACGAAGGCGCGGCCCACGCGCCAGCGGCGGGCGAGGCGGTGGTGGACGGTGTGGACGCCGGTGTCGAGCAGCTCGTAGGGCGGGGTGGAGCCTCCGCACCAGCCCGCGAGGGTCTCCCGGATGCGTGCCACCAGGACGTCCGGTGTGACCAGGTCGCTGCGGGGCGGCAGCAGCCAGTCCAGGCGCCAGACACCGTCGGCGAGGGGGCGGCCGACGATCTCCGGGCCCGCCGGACCCGAGGTCCGCCACGGAGGGCTCCGATGGAGCAACGCCTCACCGGGCCACGGAAGTTCCGTCCGCAGGGCGGCGATCGCGTACCGCTCGACGGCGGTGCGGCCGGGGAAGCGGATGTCGAGGAGCTTGCGGACCGTGGAGCGGGGGCCGTCGCAGCCGACCAGGTAACTGCCGCGCCACCATGTGCCGTTCGGGCCGCGCGTGTGCGCGGTCACCCCGGAGCGCTCCTGCTCGATCGCGTCCAGACGGCTGTCGACGGCGACCTTGACGAGCCGCTGCCGGTCGACGGCCGCGCGCAGGGCGCCGGTCAGTTCGTGCTGGGCGATGTGGAGGGGGGCCGCGGGCCCGGCCCCGTACGGCTCCTCACCGAAGGTGATCGTCCGCATCTCCTGCTTGCGGCGCATGGAGCGCCAGCCCGCCCATCGGGAGCCGGGCCTGTCGAAGGACGTGCCCGCGAGCCGTTCGACGAGCGCGGCGGTGTCCTCGCGGAGCACGACCGTACGGGCGGGGCGCGGTTCGTCCTTGCCGGGACCCTCGTCGAGCACCACGGACGGGACGCCGTGGCGGGCGAGGGCGAGCGACAGCGTGAGCCCGACGGGGCCCGCGCCGACGACGATCACCGGATCCACGGCGCGGCCCCTCCCGCCCCGGGAAGTCCGCCGGAAAGCGTCCCGCGCGGGGCGGGTGGCGTACTGGACGTACAAGAAGGGGCAGTTGGAGCGGGGTGCACGTTCACAGAGCGTATGCAACCCATTGCCGGTGCTTGCGTCAAGTGACGGAGGCAGTGGCGATCACGCCACTGCCTCCCAGACACCGGAACGGTCGATGATGCGCCGTCAGTTCCGGTCAGGTGCCGGTCGTGCCGCCGCCCTTGCCGAACGTCTGCTCGATCTCGGACAACTCCACGATCGGCTCGCCCGCCGGGGCCACGGCCACGCCCTTCTTGCCGGAGCGCCGGCCGCGACGCTCGATCCAGGTGGCGAGGGACGACAGCGCCAGACACATGGCGATGTAGATCGCGCCGACGACGATGACGACGGCGGTGATCGGGTTGTCACCGTTGACGATGATGTTGTTGGCCATCGTGCGGGCCGCGAACAGCAGCTCGCCGTAGGTGATGATGTAGCCGAGCGAGGTGTCCTTCAGGGTCACCACGAGCTGGCTGATCATCGTCGGCAGCATCGCGCGGACGGCCTGCGGCAGCAGCAGCATCGTCATCACCTGGGACTTGCGCAGACCCAGTGCGTACGCCGCCTCGACCTGGCCGCGCGGCACGGCGTTGACGCCGGCCCGGATGACCTCGGCCTGGACGCAGCCGTTGTAGACGGTCAGACCGATGGTGAGGGCCCAGAAGGCGGAGTTGTCGCCGACGACCCCGAGGTTCTCCTTGTAGGTGAGGAAGAGCACCCACAGGGCGTAGATCGTGATCAGCAGCGGGATCGCGCGGAACAGCTCGATGAAGCCGGTGGCGAACCAGCTGACGGCCTTGTGGTCGGAGAGCCGGGCCACCGCGAGCAGCAGTCCGAGGACCAGCGAGAGCACACCGGCCGCGGCGAACACCTTCAGGGTGGTGAGGACGCCGTCGCGGATGTTGGCGCGGACGCCCGCGTTGTTGAAGATGTTCCAGACCTCGGGCTCCAGCTGGCCCGTGACGTTCATCCGGTACAGGGTGAACGCGATGACGCCGAGCACCGCGACGGAGCCGACGACCGTGTAGATCCGGTTGCGCACCCGGGCCCTGGGGCCGGGCGCGTCGTACAGGACGCTCGAACCACTCATCGTGCGACCCCCATGCGGCGCTCGAGCAGCCGGAAGAGACCGCTGATGGCGAAGGTGATGATCAGGTAGCCGAGGGCCACCCAGAGGAAGATCCAGCCGATCGCGTAGCCCTTGTCGCTCAGCAGCTTCTGCACGCCGAAGAGTTCGGCGACGCTGAAGGCGCCCGCGATGGCCGAGTTCTTGGTCAGCGCGATGAAGATCGAGCTGAGCGGCGGCAGGACGGTCCGCGTGGCCTGCGGCAGGATGATCATGCGCAGGGTCTGCGAGAAGGTCATGCCGATCGAGCGCGCGGCCTCGGCCTGGCCGAGCGGCACCGTGTTGATGCCGGAGCGGACGGCTTCGCAGACGAACGCCGAGGTGTAGCAGCCGAGGGCGAGCAGCGCCTTGGTCCACGGGTTCAGACCCGGCAGGAAGATGACCGGGATGACGAACCAGACGACCAGGAAGAGCAGCGTCAGGGGCGTGTTGCGGAACAGCGTGACCCACGCGGTGCCGAACAGGCGGAGGGGCGGTACGGGGGAGACACGGAAACCGGCGATGATCACGCCGAGGACCATCGCCAGAAGTCCGCTGGCCAGGGTCAGCAGGACGGTGCCTATGAACCCCTCGCGGAACTCCGGGAGATAGTCGAGCAATACGTTCACGGGGATGTCCTCGTGGGCGGCGGCGGACGGGGCGACGGAGGAACGGGCGGCAAGGGTCCGCGCGGCGGGCGCGTCACAAGGACGCGCCCGCCGCGACTACAGAACCTCGGGCGCGCTGATCAGTAGCGCTCCAGCGCCGGCGGCTCGGTGTACGCGGAGCCGGACAGGCCGAGCGTCGCGTCGTACGCCTTCTTGTAGTCGCCGTTCTTCTGGTGCGCCTCGATGGCGTCGCTCACCGCGTCGCGCAGCGCCTTGTCGTCCTTGCCCATGCCGACGCCGTACGGCTCCTTGGTGAAGGGCTTGCCGACGACCTTCAGCTTCTCCGGGCGCTGGGCGGCGTAGCCCTTGAGGATGGCGTCGTCGGTGGTGACGGCGTCGACCTCGTTGTTGAGCAGCTGCTGCACGCACTCGGAGTACTTGGACAGCTCGATGGTCTTCGCGCCGTACTTGGGCTTCTTGATCTCCTGGAGCGGGGTCGAGCCCTTGATGGAGCAGACCGTCTTGCCCTTGAGCGAGTCGGGCCCGGTGATGGCCTTCTCGTCCTTGCGCACGAGGAGGTCCGCGCCGGCCAGGAAGTACGGACCGGCGAAGCCGACCTGCTTCTTGCGCTCGTCGTTGATCGTGTAGGTGCCGACGTAGAGGTCGACCTCGCCCTTGGAGATCGTGGTCTCGCGGACGTTGGAGTCGACCGTCTTGAACTCGATCTGGTCCGGCTTGAAGCCGAGGTCGGCGGCGACCATCTTGGCGATCTCGATGTCGAAACCGGAGCGCTTGCCGTCCGTGTCCTCGAAGCCGAGGTAGGGCTGGTCGTTCTTGGCGCCGACGACGAGCTTGCCGGCCTTCTGCGCCTTCTTCAGCGTCGCCGAGTCGACCTTGACGTCCGAGGCGACCTGGTAGGTGGGCAGCTTCGGCTGGTTCTTGCCGCCGGTGGTGCCGGCGGGCTTGTCACCGGCGTTGCCGGACTCGCCGCCACAGGCGGTCGCGGTCAGCGCGAGCACGGCCAAGGTCGCCACCGCGGCGGATTTGCGGAGCTTCATGGTGAACATCCTTATATGTCGGCGGATTCGCAGGGATCCGGATTCGCGGGGACCCAGGAGTACTGAGGGATCCAGAAGTACTGAGAGATCCAGAAGTACTGAGAGATCCAGGAGTGCGCTGGGGGATCCAGGAGTGCTGAGGGATCCAGGAGAACTAGTGGTGCAGGATCTTCGACAGGAAGTCCTTGGCCCGGTCGCTGCGCGGGTTGCTGAAGAACTGGTCGGGGGCCGACTCCTCGACGATCCGGCCGTCCGCCATGAAGACGACGCGGTTGGCGGCCGAGCGGGCGAAGCCCATCTCGTGCGTGACCACCACCATCGTCATGCCGTCCCGGGCGAGCTGCTGCATCACCTCGAGGACCTCGTTGATCATCTCCGGGTCGAGCGCCGAGGTCGGCTCGTCGAAGAGCATCACCTTCGGGTCCATCGCGAGCGCCCGCGCGATGGCGACGCGCTGCTGCTGGCCGCCGGAGAGCTGCGCGGGGTACTTGTCCGCCTGCGCGCCGACGCCGACCCGGTCAAGGAGGGCCCGGGCCTTCTCGTCGGCCGTCTTCTTGTCCGTCTTGCGGACCTTGATCTGGCCCAGCGTCACGTTCTCGAGCACGGTCTTGTGCGCGAAGAGGTTGAAGGACTGGAACACCATGCCCACGTCCGCACGGAGCTTGGCCAGTTCCTTGCCCTCCTGGGGCAGCGGCTTGCCGTCGATCGTGATCGCGCCGGAGTCGACCGTCTCCAGGCGGTTGATCGTGCGGCACAGGGTCGACTTGCCCGAGCCCGAGGGGCCGATGACGACGACGACCTCACCTCGGCCGACGGTCAGGTCGATGTCCTGGAGCACATGCAACGCTCCGAAGTGCTTGTTCACTTCGCGCAGCGCGACCAGCGCGTCGCCCGCAGGGGGAGTGGCGTCCTTGGTCACCGAAACTTCGGTCATCGGGGTCTTGCTCCATCCTCCTCGGTTGGGAGGACAGTAAAACGCCATGCGACCAGCGTCATTACATCTGAGGGGAAATTGAGCATAACGATCCGGCCGCAAGCGGACACTATGGGTGAAGGGGACGCGGACCCACGTACCGGCTGCATAACGGAACCCGGCTGTGACCCGCGAGCCCTTGACGACTGTCTCGTCCATCGGCGTGGATGCCCTGGTGAACCCGGAGGGACCGGGGGGAGACCGGGGCGATACCGGCGGGGGACCAGGGTGCGGGAGGGGGCCGGAATGAAACTGCTGCTCGTCGAGGACGACGACCACGTGGCCGCGGCCCTGTCCGCCGTCCTGGCCAGGCACGGCTTCACGGTGCGCCACGCGCGAAGCGGCGAGGAGGCGCTGGCGGCCCTCGTCCCCGAGCCCGACGCCTTCGGGGTCGTCCTGCTCGACCTCGGCCTGCCCGACCAGGACGGCTACGAGGTCTGCGGCAAGATCCGCAAGCGCACCGCGACCCCCGTCATCATGGTCACCGCGCGCGCGGACGTGCGCTCGCGCATCCACGGGCTCAATCTGGGCGCCGACGACTACGTGGTGAAGCCGTACGACACCGGTGAACTCCTCGCCCGCATCCACGCGGTGAGCCGGCGCAGCGCGGCCGGGGAGAGCGCGCCCGCGGGCGAGACCGGGCTGCGCCTCGGCGGCGTCCACATCGAACTGCCCACCCGCCAGGTGACGGTGGAGGGGGCGGTCGTCCAGCTCACCCGCAAGGAGTTCGACCTGCTCGCCCTGCTCGCGCAGCGGCCCGGCGTGGTCTTCCGGCGGGAGCAGATCATCAGCGAGGTGTGGCGCACGAGTTGGGAGGGGACGGGGCGCACCCTGGAGGTGCACGTCGCCTCCCTGCGCTCCAAACTGCGCATGCCCGCCCTCATCGAGACCGTGCGCGGCGTCGGCTACCGGCTCGTCGCGCCGGCCGCCGAGCGGAACCCGTAGGGTCCCCGGGTGCGCGCCCGTCTGCTTCCGCTGCTCATCGTCCTCATGGCGGGCGTCCTGCTCGCGCTCGGTTTTCCGCTCGCGGTGAGCGTGGCCTCCGCCCAGCAGCAGAAGGTCGTCGTCGACCGCATCGACGACACGGCCCGCTTCGCCTCCCTCGCCCAGTTCGTCACCACGCGCTCCGACGAGGACGAGGACGAGGGCGGGAACGGGGACGGGGGCGGGGACGGGAAGGCGGACGGGAAGGCGGACGAGGACCGGGAGAGCGGGGAGGCCGCGGAGACCGGGGCGGACGAGCGGCAGCAGACGCTCCAGAAGGAGATAGCCCGCTACCACGACGTCTACGGCATAAAGGCGGGCGTCTTCTACCGTGACCGGAGCCCGATGGGCCGGGCGCCCAGCGACTTCGGCGTGCCCCGCGAGGACGGCCAGGTGCGCGCCGCGTTCGACGAGGCGCTGTACTCGCGCGGCAGCCACGACCCGCCGCAGGTGTGGCCCTGGCAGCGGGGCCGCGTCGTGGTCGCCTCACCGGTCATCCGCGACGGCGACGTGGTCGCGGTCGTCGTCACCGATTCGCCCACCGGCGCCATGCGCTCCGCGACCCTGCGCGGCTGGCTGATCATCGCGGCGGGCGAGTTCGCCGCGATGCTCCTCGCGGTGGGCGCCGCCCTGCGCCTGACCGGCTGGGTCCTGCGCCCCGTACGGATCCTGGACGCGACCACCCACGACATCGCCACCGGACGGCTGAAGTCCCGGGTCGCGGCGACCGGCGGGCCGCCGGAACTCCGGCGCCTGTCCCGTTCGTTCAACGAGATGGCGGACAACGTCGAGGACGTGCTCGAACAGCAGCGCGCCTTCGTCGCCGACGCCTCGCACCAACTGCGCAACCCGCTGGCCGCCCTGCTGCTGCGCATCGAGGTCCTGTCCTACGAACTGCCGGAGGGGAACGAGGAGATCGCGTCCGTACGGGCCGAGGGCAAGCGCCTGGCCCGGGTCCTCGACGACCTGCTCGACCTGGCCCTGGCCGAGCACGCCGCCGCCGACCTGCGGCTCACCGACATCGGGGAGCTGGCCGCCGAGCGCGTCGGGGCGTGGCGCCCGGCCGCCGACGAGAAGGGGGTGCGCCTGGTCGCCGAGTGCCCCGCGGCCACCGGCTGGGCCGATCCGATCGCGCTGTCCAGCGCCCTGGACGCGGTGGTCGACAACGCCCTGAAGTTCACGCCCCCGGGCGAGACGGTCACCGTCACGGTCGCGGCGAACGGGGAGACGACCGCCGTCGAGGTCGCCGACGGCGGCCCCGGTCTGCGCGAGGAGGAGCTGGCGCGGATCGGCGACCGGTTCTGGCGCAGCGGACAGCACCAGAACATCAAGGGCTCGGGGCTCGGCCTCTCCATATCCCGGGCGCTGCTCACGGCGGGCGGCGGCTCGATCGCGTACGCGCCGAACGCACCGCACGGGCTGCGGGTGACGGTGCGGGTGCCGCGGACGGCACCGCCCCGATGACCTCTCCAGGCGTCAGGGCTTGACGGAGCGGTAATAGCGGCGCGCGCCCTCGTGCAGCGAGAGCGGGTCGGTGTAGACGGCGGTCCTGAGGTCGACGAGCTGGGCGGCGTGCACCTTGGTGCCGATGTGGTCGCGGCTGTCGATGACCGTGCGCGTCACCGCCTCGGTCAGCTCGGGGCTGGTGCGGTCGGTGGTCACCAGGAGGTTCGCGACGGCCAGGGTGGTGACGGCCTTGCCGCGCTGCGCCGCCGGGTAGGCGTCGGCGGGCATCACGGCGGCCCGGTAGTAGCGGGAGGACTCGCCCTGCTTGTGCAGCGCTTTGACGAGACCGCCCATCTCCACGAGGCGCACCGGGAATTCCTTCGACAGTTCGCCGACATGGTTGGTGGGCAGGCCACCGGACCAGAAGAACGCGTCGATCTGCCCCGACTTGAGTGCCTTGGGCATGGCGTCTATGCCGATGCCCACGGGGGTGATGTCCCGGTTGATGTCCAGGCCCGCCGCGCGCAGCACCTTGTCGGCGATCAGGCGCACCCCGGACCCTTCCCCGCCCACGGCGACCTTCAGACCGCGCAGGCCGGCGACGTCCTCCACGGGGGACGAGCGCGCCACGACGAGCTGCATGTAGTCGTCGTAGAGGCGGGCGCAGCCGCGCAGCCGCAGCGCGCCCGGCCGGTCCTCGTACTGGTACTTGGCGACCGCGTCGGCCGCCGCGATGGTGAAGTCGGCCTTGCCGGTGGCCACCCGTTCCACGTTGTCCCAGGACCCCTCGCTGCCGGTCAGGTCCACGTCGAGCCGGGGCAGGTCGCGGGAGAGGGCCGTCTTGAGCAGGTTGCCGTACTTCTCGTAGACGCCGGTACGGGCGCCGGTGCTGATCGTGACGCGCCCGCTCTGCCCCGCGTCGCCCAGCGGCAGCAGCCACCACAGGAGCAGCGCGGACACCACGACCCCCGCGGCGGCGCCCTGGAGGGCGCGGCGGCGGGTGACCCGGGTCAGCGACGGCGGCATGGCGCGATCCTGCCAGGTCGGACCGGGCCTGACCAGGCCCGGCGAGGCAGGACGCGGGCCCCGGTTCCGCCCCCTTCGGCACCGTGTGAGGAACGCCCCCGAGTACCCCATACCCTTGTTGTCATGAGCAGCAGTGACCCGCGTCCGGCCGTGGACGGCCTCGCAACCGAAGCCCCCAAGACCTACGAGGTGCGCACCTACGGGTGCCAGATGAACGTCCACGACTCCGAGCGCTTGTCCGGCCTCCTCGAAGGCGCGGGCTACGTCCGCGCCCCCGAGGGCTCCGACGGCGACGCCGACGTGGTGGTCTTCAACACCTGCGCGGTCCGCGAGAACGCCGACAACAAGCTCTACGGCAACCTCGGCCGCCTCGCGCCCAGGAAGACGCAGCGCCCGGGCATGCAGATCGCGGTCGGCGGCTGCCTCGCCCAGAAGGACCGCGACACCATCGTCAAGAAGGCGCCCTGGGTGGACGTCGTCTTCGGCACGCACAACATCGGCAAGCTGCCCGTCCTCCTGGAGCGCGCCCGCGTCCAGGAGGAGGCGCAGGTCGAGATCGCGGAGTCCCTGGAGGCGTTCCCCTCCACGCTGCCCACCCGCCGCGAGAGCGCGTACGCGGCCTGGGTCTCGATCTCGGTCGGCTGCAACAACACCTGCACCTTCTGCATCGTCCCCGCCCTGCGCGGCAAGGAGAAGGACCGCAGGACCGGCGACATCCTCGCGGAGATCGAGGCCCTGGTCGCCGAGGGCGTCAGCGAGATCACCCTGCTCGGCCAGAACGTGAACGCGTACGGCAGCGACATCGGCGACCGCGAGGCGTTCAGCAAGCTGCTGCGCGCCTGCGGCTCCATCGAGGGCCTGGAGCGCGTCCGCTTCACCTCCCCGCACCCGCGCGACTTCACCGACGACGTGATCGCCGCCATGGCCGAGACGCCGAACGTGATGCCGCAGCTCCACATGCCGATGCAGTCGGGATCGGACACGGTCCTCAAGGCGATGCGCCGCTCGTACCGCCAGGAGCGCTTCCTCGGCATCATCGAGAAGGTCCGCGCCGCCATGCCGCACGCGGCGATCTCGACCGACATCATCGTGGGCTTCCCCGGCGAGACCGAGGAGGACTTCGAGCAGACGATGCACGCCGTGCGCGAGGCCCGCTTCGCCAACGCCTTCACCTTCCAGTACTCCAAGCGCCCCGGCACCCCGGCCGCGACCATGGAGGGGCAGGTCCCCAAGGAGGTCGTCCAGGCGCGCTACGAGCGCCTCGTCGCCCTCCAGGAGGAGATCTCCTGGGAGGAGAACAAGAAGCAGGTCGGCCGCGTCCTGGAGCTGATGGTCGCCGAGGGCGAGGGCCGCAAGGACGGCTCCACGCACCGCCTCTCGGGCCGCGCCCCCGACAACCGCCTGGTCCACTTCACCAAGCCCGACGCCGAGGTCCGCCCCGGCGACGTGGTCACCGTGGAGATCACCTACGCGGCCCCGCACCACCTGCTCGCCGAGGGCTTGGTCCTGAACGTGCGTCCCACGCGCGCGGGCGACGCATGGGAGCGCCGCACCAAGGAGCAGCAGGACAAGAAGCAGGGCGTCCTGCTCGGCCTGCCCAAGATCGGCGTCCCGGAGCCGCTCCCGGCGGTCACCGGGGGCTGCGCCGTCGACTGAGCGGACGGCACGGGGCTGCTCTTAGTAAGCTGCTGATCATGCTTGTCGCCGCAGCCGTGTGCCCCTGCCCTCCCTTGCTCGTGCCGGAGGTCGCGGCCGGTGCCGCCCCCGAGCTGGACGCGGCGCGCGAGGCGTGCGACGAGGCGCTGCGCGCGCTTCTCGCGGCCGGGCCCGACCTGATCGCGGTCGTCGGTCAGGGCGCGCGAGACGAGTTGTACGAGGTGGGTGCGGGCGGCTCCTTCCGCCCCTTCGGCGTCGACGTGGAGGTCGCCCTCGGCGCCGGACCCCGGAGCGGGGACGCCGTGCTGCCGCCGTCGCTGAGCGTTGGCGCATGGCTGCTCGCGCGTGCGGGCTGGGAAGGCCCCGTACGCGGCCGTGAAGTGACGTCCGCACGCTCCTGGCCCACCAACGGCGAGGACGGCGTCCACGTCGCCTCCTGGGCGGACCGCGTGGGCCTGCTCGTCATGGGCGACGGCACCGCCTGCCGCTCGGTCAAGGCACCGGGCTACCTGGACGAGCGGGCCGAAGGCGTCGACGCGCGCATCGCTGAGGCCCTGCGTACGTGCGACCAGGACGGCTACCTGGCCGGTCTGGACGCCGGTCTCGCCGCCGAGCTGAAGATCTCCGGCCGCGCGCCCTGGCAGCTGCTCTCCGCGGCCTGGGCGGCGGACCACGACGACGACCAGAGCACGGGCCGCCTCCTGTACGAGGACGCGCCCTACGGCGTCGGCTACTTCGTGGCCTCCTGGACATGAGCCGCGCCTTCAAGCCCGCTTCCCGGCCGTAAGGCCGTACAAGGCCGCAAGGCCGTAAACAAGCCTCCGCACGCGACACGGCGACGGCCGCGAAGCTCCCCGGGCTTCGCGGCCGTCGCCGTGCGCTGTGACAGAAGGGAAGGCGGCGTCAGGACGCCGTCGGGGGAGAGGGCGGAGTGCCGCCGTCCTTACCGTCCTGCGCGGCCATCCGGTCCAGAGCGTCCTTCGCCTTGCTCGTCCCCTGCTGGATCTTGTCGCTGTACTTGCCCTTGGTCCTGTCGTCGACCGCCTTGGCGGCCTTGTCCAGACCCTGGTCGATCTTGTCCCCGTGCTGCTGCGCGAGTTCGGAGACCTTGTCCTTGGCAGGGGCGAGCTTGGCTCTCAGGTTGTTCAGGAAGCTCATGGATCCACCTTTCCTGGCGTCCTCGCGGAAGCTACTTGCGGGCGCTCTCGCCTGCCGCCTCGCTGTCGGCGGCCTGCTCCACGGACTGCTGCTGCGGAATCTCGACGTTCTCCGGCGCGGCCGACCCGGCCGCTTCGTCGCCCTCGGCCTCCCCGGCCTTCCGCTCGGCCGTGACGCCCTCAGCGGCTCCGGCGGCCTCGGCGGCCTCGGACGCGGCACCCTCCGCGCTCGTCCCGCCCTCCGCGGCGTCCGTCTCCGGCTCGCCGGTCACCTCGGCGGTCTGCTCCTCGGCGGCCTGCGCCGAGTCGCTGTCCTTGGCTTTCCGGCGAAACATTGCAAAAACGCCCATTTCAACTCCATACGTTACTCGTGTGGGCGAAATCCCGCCCAGCCCGGTGCGTCCCATTGCGTCGCCCGGGTCACCGGTCCTCGAAAACCGACGGGTGGAACCTCGCAACAGGCAACGACCCCGAAGGCGTGGCGTCACGTAGCTCGTTCGAGAAGCGGGGTCCGGGTTTGCGAGACTGGGGCGGTGAACAGCGCAGCTCCCGCCCCGCGGGTCATCGCCGTCGTCGGTCCGACCGCGGCCGGAAAGTCAGATCTGGGCGTCTTCCTGGCCAGGGAACTGGGCGGTGAGGTCGTCAACGCCGACTCCATGCAGCTCTACCGTGGGATGGACATCGGCACCGCGAAGCTGACGCCCGAGGAGCGCGCCGGGATCCCGCACCACCTCCTGGACATCTGGGACGTCACGGAGGCCGCCAGCGTCGCCGAGTACCAGCGGCTCGCCCGCGCCGAGATCGACCGCCTCCTGGCCGCGGGCCGCTGGCCGATCCTGGTCGGCGGCTCCGGGCTCTACGTCCGCGGCGCCGTCGACAAGATGGAGTTCCCCGGCACCGACCCCGCGATCCGCGCCCGCCTGGAGGACGAGCTGGCGCTGCGCGGCTCCGGCGCCCTGCACGCCCGGCTCGCCGCGTCCGACCCCGAGGCGGGCGCCGCGATCCTGCCGAGCAACGGCCGCCGCATCGTGCGCGCCCTGGAGGTCATCGAGATCACCGGAAAGCCGTTCACGGCCAACCTGCCCGGACACGACTCGGTCTACGACACCGTCCAGATCGGCGTCGACGTCGCGCGCCCCGAACTCGACGCACGCATCGCCACGCGCGTGGACCGCATGTGGGAGGCCGGCCTCGTCGACGAGGTGCGCGGCCTCGCCGAGCGCGGTCTGCGCGAAGGACGTACGGCCTCGCGCGCCCTCGGCTACCAGCAGGTACTCGCCGCGCTCGCCGGTGAGTGCACCGAGGAGGAGGCGCGCGCGGAGACCGTCCGCGCCACGAAACGCTTCGCGCGCCGCCAGGACTCATGGTTCCGCCGCGACCCGCGCGTGCACTGGCTGAACGGGGCCGTGGCCGAGCGCGGGGAACTTCAGGGCCGGGCCCTGGCGTTGGTCGAACGACCGGTCACAGCCTGATCACGTGATGGCATCGGGACGCTCCGGCCGTCATCCCGGCCTTCCCGGCCGTGCCATCATCGACCAACGATCGACCAGTGGAGTCCGAAGTGGGAGGGCGCGTGGCGATGGAGGCCGGCCCTCGTGACACCGCACCGGGCGGGGAACAGTTGAGCCCCGACGGTCCAGAGGCGACCCCGGACGGCGTGATCGCCGACGGGCCCACCGCCGAGGAGCTGACCGCCCAGGACGAGGCGGCCGAGGTCGAGATCGAGCTGCGCCCGCAGCGCAGACTGCGCATCTGGCAGCTCGCCCCCATCGTGATGCTCGCCACCATCGGCTCGCTGATGTTCGCCTTCCCGCTCTTCTTCGAGTTCGGGGACGGCGGCGCGGTCGTCGCCATGCTGGGCCTGCTGATCAGCTCGTGCGCGGCAGGCTGGGGCATGATGGCCGCCCGCCGGGTGGGCTACACCCTGCCGGGCCTCCCGCCCCGCGGCTCGGGCCGCTGGCCGGACTGGCGCGTGGTCGGTGCCTACGTCGTCGTGGTCGCCGCGGTGGCGGTCCTGGCCGTCTGGCGCGTGGCCCGGCTGCGCTGACCGCGCCGCCCGGAGTGTCGGACCGATCTCGTACGATCGAGAAATGACCACCTTCCTCAAGGGCCACGGGACGCAGAACGACTTCGTGATCATCCCGGACGCGGAGAACGGCATCGAGCTGTCCGCCGCCGCGGTGGCCGCGCTGTGCGACCGCCGTGCCGGTATCGGCGCCGACGGCGTGCTGCACGTCGTGCGTTCCGCCGCCCACCCCGAGGCGCGCGCCATGGCGGCCGAGGCCGAGTGGTTCATGGACTACCGCAACGGGGACGGCTCGATCGCCGAGATGTGCGGCAATGGGGTGCGGGTCTTCGCCCGCTACCTCCAGCGCGCCGGGCACGTGGGCGAGGGCGATGTCGCCGTGGCCACGCGCGGCGGCGTCAAGCGTGTCCACATCGACAAGGAAGGCCTGGTCACGGTCGGGATGGGCCGGGCGGAGCTGCCCGCGGGGGACGTCACCGTCTCCGTCGGCGAGCACACCTGGCCCGCGACGAACGTGAACATGGGCAATCCGCACGCCGTCGCCTTCGTCGACGATCTGGCGCAGGCGGGCACGCTGTACGACGCGCCCCCGTTCGCCCCGGCGAGCGCCTACCCGCAGGGCGTCAATGTCGAGTTCGTCGTCGATCGGGGACCCCGGCACGTCGCCATGCGCGTGCACGAGCGCGGCTCCGGCGAGACCCGCTCCTGCGGCACAGGCGCCTGCGCGGTGGCCGTCGCCGCGGCCCGAAGAGACGGCCTGGACCCCGCTGTCACCGGGACTCCGGTGACGTACGAGATCGATCTGCCCGGCGGCCGGCTCACCATCACCGAGCGGCCCGGCGGCGAGATCGAGATGACGGGGCCCGCGGAGATCGTGGCCGAGGGCGTGCTCGACGCGGACTGGTTCGCGTCGCTCCCCGCGTCCCCGGTCGAACAAGCAGGCCGAGAAGGCGAAACCGTAAACCTGTGAACTGTCGCTCGAATGGGTGATCCGTTTCACGCTGGGCGAGAGCTGGACTGTGGCACGTGATGGGCTCGGTAGCATCAAGCACCGGTCCGGACGGGTGCCCCCGCCAGCCCGCCGCCGGGTCGAGAAAGCCGGAGGTGCTCATGAGTGCGGAGGCGACCAACCCCGCCATGCCAGGGGCGATCACGCCCGGAGCACCCCGCAGGCGTGGCCGGCCCCGGATCGACCTGCGCCGCCTCGGCCGCGCCGCGCTCCTCGGCTCCACCGGCCGTGACCGGCTCCCCGACGCCATCGGGCACGTCGTCGAGGCCCACCGCGCGCACTATCCGGACGCCGACCTCGACGCGCTGCACCGCGCCTACGTCCTGGCCGAGTCCTCGCACCGCGGCCAGATGCGCAAGAGCGGCGAGCCCTACATCACGCACCCGCTCGCGGTGACGCTGATCCTGGCCGAACTGGGCGCCGAGAACACCACCTTGACCGCCTCCCTGCTGCACGACACCGTCGAGGACACGGACGTCACCCTCGACCAGGTGCGCACGGAGTTCGGCGAGGAGGTCGCCTACCTCGTCGACGGCGTCACCAAGCTGGAGAAGGTCGACTACGGGGCCGCCGCCGAGCCCGAGACGTTCCGCAAGATGCTGGTCGCCACCGGCAACGACGTACGCGTGATGTCGATCAAGCTCGCCGACCGCCTGCACAACATGCGCACCCTCGGCGTCATGCGCCAGGAGAAGCAGGAACGGATCGCCAAGGTCACCCGCGACGTCCTCATCCCGCTCGCCGAGCGGCTCGGCGTCCAGGCGCTCAAGACCGAGCTCGAGGACCTTGTCTTCGCGATCCTCCACCCCGAGGAGTACGCGCGCACCCGCACCCTCATGGCGGTCAACGCGGCCCGCGCGGACGACCCGCTCGCGGAGATCGCCGAGGAGGTGCGCGGCGTGCTGCGCGAGGCGGGCCTGAGCGCCGAAGTCCTCATCCGGCCGCGCCACTTCGTCTCCGTGCACCGCGTCAGCCGCAAACGCGGCGAGCTGCGCGGCTCCGACTTCGGCCGCCTCCTCGTCCTGGTCGCGGAGGACGCGGACTGCTACGGCGTGCTCGGTGAACTGCACACCTGTTTCACGCCGGTGGTCTCGGAGTTCAAGGACTTCATCGCCGTCCCCAAGTTCAACCTCTACCAGTCGCTGCACACCGCCGTGGCCCGCGGCGACGGCGAGGTCGCCGAGGTCCTCATCCGCACCCACCAGATGCACAAGGTGGCGGAGGCGGGCGTCGTCGCCCTCGGCAATCCCTACACGCCCTCCGGCGAGGAGCAGCCCGACCCCGCCGACGAAGGCGCCGAGCGCTCCGACCCCACCCGCCCTGGCTGGCTCTCCCGCCTCCTCGAATGGCAGCAGTCGGCGCCCGACACCGACATGTTCTGGTCGACCCTGCGCGAGGACCTCGCCCAGGACCGCGAGATCACCGTCTTCCGGCCCGACGGCGGCACGATCGGCCTGCCCGCGGGCGCCAGCTGCGTCGACGCCGCCTACGCGCAGTACGGGGAGGACGCCCACGCCTGCATCGGGGCACGTGTCAACGGCCGTCTCGCCACGCTCGGCACGGTCCTCGTCGACGGCGACACCGTGCAGCTCCTCATGGACCGCATGGAGGGCGCCGCCGCCTCCGAACCGTCCCGCGACTGGCTCGACCACGCCCGTACGCCCGCCGCCCGCATCGCCATCAGGCGCTGGCTGGCCGCGCACCCCGAGGGCCCGAGCGCCCCCGAAGCGGCGCCGCGCGCCCCGTACAGCGGGCCCTCCGCGCGCCCCGCCACCGCCAACGCGGTGGTCGACCAGCCCGGCGCCACCGTGCGCCTGGCCGGCTGCTGCACGCCGGTACCGCCCGACGAGATCACCGCCTTCGCCGTCCGCGGCGGCGTCGTCACCGTGCACCGTGTCGAGTGTCCCGGCGTGACCCGGATGAAGGACGCGGGGCGCGCGGAGGTCGGCGTGCGCTGGGCCGACGCGGCGAGCTCTGAGTACCGGGTCACCCTCGTCGCCGAGTCGTTCAGCCGCCCGCATCTCCTGGCCGACCTCACCGAAGCCATAGCGCTGGAGGGCGTCGCCATCATCTCGGCGAATGTCGAACCGCCCACCCAGGGCGGCGTCCGGCACACGTACACCCTCCAACTCCCCGACGCCGCCCACCTGCCGGGCCTGATGCGGGCGATGCGGAACGTGCCGGGGGTGTACGACGTGGGGCGTGGCAAGGGCGCGGCGGCGGGGGCCGTCTGATCCTGCCCGGCGCCGCCGGGGACCTCGTTCGGGTGGCAGTGGCGTGTGCCGACGGTGCGCGCGCCCGCGCGCTGATAGCCGTAGTCCATGCTGCTCAGCTCCCGAAAGCCCCGCACCGCCGCGCTCGTCACCGCCGGTGTCTGCGTCGCCCTGCTCGCGGCGTCCGCGCCGCAGGCGGCCACCCCGCTCGGTATCGGTGACCGCCTCTTCCCGCACCTGGGGAACCCCGGGTACGACGTCGAGTCGTACGACATCGCCTTCACCTACGGCGGCGACAACAGCAAACCGCTCCCCGCCGTCACCAGGATCACCGCGCGGGCGACGGCCCCGCTCGACCGGATCAACCTCGACTTCTCCCACGGAACAGTGCGCTCCGTGGAGGTCAACGGGGCCGCGGCCCGCTTCGCGACCAGTGACGAGGACCTGATCGTCACCCCTGACCGGCCGGTGGCCCAGGGGCAGCCGCTGCGCATCACCGTCCGCCACACCAGCAACCCCATGCCCGCCAAGAAGACGGACGTCGGCTGGATCCGCACCAAGGACGGGCTCGCCATGGCCAACCAGGCGGACGCCGCACACCGCGTGTTCCCCAGCAACGACCACCCGTCCGACAAGGCCTACTTCACCTTCCGCGTCACCGCGCCCAAGGCGCTCCAGGCCGTCGCCAACGGTCGCCTCCTGGAGAGGAGGCAGCGTGCTGCGGCCACCACGAGCTGGGTGTACCGCACCGCCCACCCCATGGCCACCGAACTGGCGCAGGTCTCCATCGGCAGTTCCACCGTCCTGCACGGCAAGGGCCCGCACGGCCTTCCGGTGCGTGACGTCGTGCCCACCAAGGACGTCAAGGCGCTGCGCCCCTGGCTCGCCAAGACGCCCGACCAGATCGCCTGGATGGAGAGCAAGGTCGGCCGCTACCCGTTCGAGAACTACGGTCTGCTCATCGCCGAGGCGAGCACCGGCTTCGAGCTGGAGACGCAGACCCTCTCCCTCTTCGAGCGGGACGTCTTCGTCCGCCCCGAGTACCCGAAGTGGTACGTCGAATCGATCATGGTGCATGAGCTGGCGCACCAGTGGTTCGGCGACAGCGTCAGCCCCCGCACCTGGTCCGACCTCTGGCTCAACGAGGGCCACGCCACCTGGTACGAAGCGTTGCACACCGAGGAGAAGTTCCACTACGCCCTGGACAAGCGGATGCGCAACGCCTACAAGAGCTCCGACGGCTGGCGCGCCGGCGGCGGCCCGCCCGCCGCGCCCAAGGGGCCCAAGGCAGGCGAGAAGATCAGCATTTTCCGCCCGGTCGTCTACGACGGCAGCGCCCTGGTCCTCTACGCGCTGCGCCAGGAGATCGGCAAGGAGGCGTTCGAACGCCTGGAGCGCGCGTGGGTGAGCACCCACGCCGACGAGAGCGCGACCACGGCGGACTTCGTCGCCCTCGCCTCCCGGGTCGCCGGACGCGACCTGACCGGCTTCTTCCAGGACTGGCTCTACGCGAAGAAGACGCCGCCGATGCCCGGCCACCCGGACTGGAAGTCCGACCCGGTGGGGAAGGCGGCGAAGAAGTAGGGCGCGCGGCAGGGCTTCGGCCCGGCTGTCACGGGAAATAACCCGGATGACGAGACGGCCCGTCCCGTGCGACCATCTTCGGGTCGGGAATCCCGGGGGCGGGCCGAGCGTTGTGCCTGATACCGGAGGCTCTGGGCAGCCAGGGCCCCGACCATCGAAGACCAGTCCTCCAGCGACGTAAGGATCCAATGACCTCCTCTTCTTCCCCTTCCCAGGACGCGCAGAGCTTCGCCCGGAGCCTTGCGCCGAACACCACCGAAGGTCTTCGGGCCGATGCCCTGATGGAAGAGGACGTCGCCTGGAGCCACGAGATCGACACGGCGCGGGACGGTGATCAGTTCGACCGCACCGAGCGCGCGGCCCTGCGCCGCGTGGTGGGCCTCTCCACCGAGCTCGAGGACGTCACCGAGGTCGAGTACCGCCAGCTCCGCCTGGAGCGCGTGGTCCTCGTCGGCGTCTGGACGTCCGGCACGGTCGACGACGCGGAGAACTCCCTCGCGGAGCTCGCCGCCCTCGCCGAGACCGCGGGCGCTCTGGTCCTCGACGGCGTCATCCAGCGCCGCGACAAGCCGGACGCGGCCACGTACATCGGCTCGGGCAAGGCGCAGGAGCTGCGGGACATCGTCCTGGAGACCGGTGCCGACACGGTCGTCTGCGACGGTGAGCTGAGCCCCGGCCAGCTCATCCACCTCGAGGACGTCGTCAAGGTCAAGGTGGTCGACCGGACCGCGCTGATCCTCGACATCTTCGCCCAGCACGCCAAGTCCCGCGAGGGCAAGGCGCAGGTCGCGCTCGCGCAGATGCAGTACATGCTGCCGCGCCTGCGCGGCTGGGGTCAGTCGCTCTCCCGGCAGATGGGTGGCGGTGGCTCCTCCGGCTCCGGCGGCGGCATGGCCACGCGTGGTCCCGGTGAGACCAAGATCGAGACGGACCGGCGCCGGATCCGCGAGAAGATGGCGAAGATGCGCCGTGAGATCGCGGAGATGAAGACGGGCCGCGAGATCAAGCGCCAGGAGCGCCGCCGCAACAAGGTGCCCTCGGTCGCCATCGCCGGTTACACGAACGCGGGCAAGTCGTCCCTGCTCAACCGCCTCACGGGCGCGGGCGTCCTGGTGGAGAACGCGCTGTTCGCCACCCTCGACCCGACCGTGCGCCGGGCCGAGACGCCGAGCGGCCGGCTCTACACGCTGGCCGACACGGTCGGCTTCGTCCGGCACCTGCCGCACCACCTCGTCGAGGCGTTCCGCTCCACGATGGAGGAGGTCGGCGACGCCGACCTGATCCTGCACGTGGTCGACGGTTCGCACCCCGCGCCCGAGGAGCAGCTCGCCGCCGTGCGCGAGGTCGTCCGCGACGTCGGGGCCACCAAGGTCCCCGAGATCGTGGTGATCAACAAGGCGGACGCGGCCGACCCGCTGGTCCTCCAGCGGCTGATGCGCCAGGAGAAGCGCTCGATCGCCGTCTCGGCCCGTACGGGCGCCGGGATCGAGGAGCTGCTCGCGCTCATCGACGTCGAGCTGCCGCGGCCCGAGGTCGAGATCGAGGCGCTCGTGCCGTACACGCACGGCAAGCTGGTCGCGCGGGCGCACACCGAGGGCGAGGTCATCTCCGAGGAGCACACCCCGGAGGGCACCCTGCTCAAGGCCCGCGTCCACGAGGAACTGGCGGCGGACCTCGCGCCGTACGTCCCGACGGCGGCGGGCACGCGCTGACGCCGAGCACCACGCGCCGTAAATGAAGGAGCCCCGCCCGGTCGACCGGGTGGGGCTCCTTGCTGCGTTCCGGCTGCTCAGCGCCTACTGGCCGCCGTGCTTCTCGCTCATCATGTCGAAGACCTGCTGCGCCTCACGGCCCAGCTGCGGTCCCGCGAGCCAAGTGTTGCCGGCCGGGCCGATCGACGTGTTCGACACCAGGACGGTCTTGCCGCTCCGCACGCGGAACCAGCCGCCGCCCGACGAACCGCCCGTCATCGTGCAGCCGATCCGGTACATCGTCGGCTGCTCGGGCTGAGCGAGAGCCGGCCGGGCCGGTCGAGGCACTTGTTCATCAGCAGACCGTCGAACGGGGGAGCGGCCGGGTAGCCCCACGCGCCCATCGACCCCACCGACTGGGCGGACGGCGCCGAGAAGTCCACCTCGAGCGCGTTGCCGACCGTTTCCTCCAGGGACTTGGTGCCCTGCTCAGGCTTCACGTGCAGCACGGCGAAGTCGTACGGCGCGCCCGCGCCGCCCGACTCGGCGCCCTGGTCGATCCACTCCTGCGAGGTGGAGGCCCAGTCGGCCCAGTAGGTGCCGTACGGGGCGATCTCCGTCTGCGTCGCATTGCGCAGCGCGCTCGCCGACTTGCCCTGGTCGTTGTAGGAGGGCACGAACGCGATGTTGCGGTACCAGCCGCCCGCCGAACCCGCGTGCACGCAGTGGCCCGCGGTCCATACGAGGTTCGACCTGCCCGGGTTGCGGGGGTCCTTCACGACGGTGCCGGAGCAGACCATCGAGCCCTCGGGGGAGTCGAAGAAGACCTTGCCGACCGGTGCCGCGTTCTCGTGGTACGGCGTCTTCTCGGCCCGCGCGGGAACCGGCTCGGGCTCCGGGTCGGTGACGCCCTGGTCGGTCGCGTAGTCCTTCGCCGCGATCGTCTTCTTCGGCTCCTCGGCGGACTTCATCCGCTCGGGCTTCCACAGGCCCTCGATGACCGGGTTGACGAAGTCGCCCGCCTCGCGCAGCCAGTCGTCCTTGTCCCAGTTCTTCCAGGCCCCGTTCTTCCACTTGTCGGGGTCGATGCCGTGCTTCTTCAGCTGATCGGCGAGGCCGGCCGCCAGCTCGGCACCGCCCTCGGAACCGCCGGACGCCTGCGACGAGGCGTCGGCCGTGCTCCCCGCCGCGCCCTCCTTGCCGTCCGAACCGTCATTGCAGGCGGTGGCGGTGAGTGCCAAGGCGGCGGCGACAGCGGTGGCGGCGACGACGGTGCGCCGTCTCCGGTCGCGGACGACGGACGGACGTGTGAAACGCATGGTGCAATTACCCCCGTGAGAAACGCAAGATCAAATGCAATCGAACGCAAGGTCTGACAGCTGTGTTTGTCATGTATTTGTCATTAGCTTGTCAGTGCCTAACAGCTGTAACTTCCTGAGCTTGTCAGTGAGGTCGCGGTCTCCGCGCGTACCCGTTCCGACACAGCACCCCACTATGCCTGGGGATGTGAGGACGAACGGCGGCGGGCCGGTGAAGGTTTCCGCACCCCCCAGCCGCCGCTCGGTGACACCGCCGGGCCGGTTACTGCCCGGCGTACTTCTTGCTCACGGCGTCATAGATCCCCTTGGCCTCCTTGCCGAGACGCGGACCGGCGAGCCACCCCGCCGTCACCGGACCGATCGAGGTGTTGGAGATCAGCGCCGGCTTGCCGTCGGAGCCCTGGCCGATCCAGCCGCCACCGGACGAACCGCCGGTCATCGTGCAGCCGATGCGGTACATCGTCGGGTCCGTCGTGTTCAGCGAGAGCCGCCCGGGCTTGTCCGCGCACTGGAACAACTGCTGGCCGTCGTAGGGCGGCGCCGCGGGGTATCCCTTGGCCGTCAGCTCGGAGATCTTCGGCACCGCCGGCGCGTTGAAGTCCACCGGAAGCGACGCGCCCACCGTCTCCTCCAGGGACTTGCCCGAACCGCCCTTCTCCGGCGTCACATGAATGACGGCGAAGTCGAACGGCGCACCCGCACCTCCGGTCGGCCCGCCCCGCTCGATCCACTGGTCGGACGTCTGCGCCCAGTTGCCCCACCACACACCGTACGGAGCCACCTCGCTCCTGGGTGCGCCCTGCAGATCGGCGGCCGACTTGCCCGCGTTGTTGTACGACGGCACGAACGCGATGTTGCGGTACCAGCCGCCCTTCGCACCCGCGTGCACACAGTGACCGGCCGTCCAGATCATGTCGGACTTGCCGGGGTGGGCGGGGTCGGAGACCACGGTGGCCGAGCAGACCATCGACCCCTCGGGGCCGTCGAAGAACAACTTGCCCGCGTACGGCGCGCTGTCGTGGTACGGCGTCGCGGCGACCGCCGCCTTCACCGGCTGCGGCGTCGGGTCCGTCACGCCCTGGTCACCGGAGATGTCGTTCTCGTCGACTTCGCCGCCAGGGTTCTTGTCGGCGTCCTGCATCCGGTCCGAGTCCCACAGGCCCTCGATGATCGGGTTGACGAAGTCCTGCGCCTCACGCAGCCACTTGTCCCGGTCCCAGTTCTTCCACTCGCCGTTCTTCCACTTGTCCGGATCGATCCCGTGTTCCTTCAACTTCTCCTTGATGTTGTCCGGGATCTGGAACGAGCCGCCGCCCGCGCTCGCGGAGGACGACGCCTTGTCGCTCGCCTCGTCCTCGCTCGGGCCGCACGCGGTCGCGGTGAGGGCGAGCACCGCGCCGAGAGCAACGGCCGCCGCCACGGGGGACGTTCTGCCGCGCACGCTCCTCGCGCGGCGATCGGCGAACAGCGGACGTATGGATCGCATGGTGGGACTCCCCCTGGGCTTCGAGATCAGTGCACTGCCGAAACAGTCGAACATGCGCGGTGGACGGGCCGCTTCGCCCCTCCCCGAACGGCAACCCACACTATGCCGGTGCCGTCGGGGACGACCGACGGAACAGCAACGGTTCCGTCACGGAGGGATCTTGGGGGTGGGGTGGGATGGGGTGGGGATGGGGTGGGCGTGATTCGAGGCGGGACGGGTGTGATCCGGTGCGGGGTGCGGGGTGCGGGGCGGTGGGGACCGGTGCGGGGCGGGTGGGGTCCGGTGCGGTCCGGCGTGGCTTGGGTGCGAACTAGTACGGCTCGGGTGCGAACTGGTACGGCTCGGGTGCGATTGGGTGTGATCTGGTGCGACCTGGTGCGGGCGATCTGTGGCGCAGGTCTCCCAAGGAGTCTGCGGCTGGGCCGTGTTTCCGCCGCGCCCTCGTCGTTAGGGCCTACTGGGGGTCCGCGGTCGGCACTCAGCCCTCGAACCGTCCTGGCGTGCTGCCGGGACGGCCCTTCGCTGCTGTGTCCGCCGACTCGGTCCGCCCTTCGGTGTGCCGACGAGCCCAGTCGGCCGTCTACGCAGCGGGAGGACCAGCAGCCGTGGCCTTGACCGGAGAGGCCCCCTTGGAAGGGGATGCGCGCGGGACATCCGCACGCGAAAGCGCCCTGCACGACGGCATCCTGCGCCGCCAGTCCGCGCGGGAGTCGGCCGCGCGGACCTACGCGCGCGCCCTGCCGATCGTGCCGGTACGGGCCCGCGGCCTCACCATCGAGGGAGCGGACGGCCGCCGATACCTGGACTGCCTCTCCGGCGCGGGCACCCTCGCCCTCGGCCACAACCACCCGGTGGTGCTCGAAGCCATCCGCAAGGTGCTCGACTCCGGAGCGCCGCTGCACATCCTCGACCTGGCCACCCCGGTCAAGGACGCCTTCACCACCGAGCTGTTCCAGACCCTGCCGCCCGCCCTCGCCGACCGGGCCCGCATCCAGTTCTGCGGCCCGGCCGGAACGGACGCCGTCGAAGCCGCCCTGAAACTGGTCCGCGCCGCCACCGGCCGCCCCGGCCTCCTCGCCTTCGCCGGTGCCTACCACGGCATGACCGCCGGGGCCCTCGAAGTATCGGGCGGCGCCCAGGACATCCGGGTCGCGCGCCTCCCCTACCCGCAGGACTACCGCTGCCCGTTCGGTATCGGCGGCCCGCGCGGGGCCGAACTCGCCGCCCGCTGGACCGAGACGCTCCTCGACGACACCAAGTCGGGGGTGCCGCTCCCGGCCGGCATGATCCTTGAACCGGTGCAGGGAGAGGGCGGCGTCATCCCCGCCCCCGACACCTGGCTCCGCCGCATGAGGGCGCTCACCGAGGCCCGGGGGATCCCGCTGATCGCCGACGAGGTGCAGACCGGGGTCGGCAGGACCGGCGCTTTCTGGGCCGTCGACCACAGCGGTGTCGTGCCGGACGTGATGGTCCTGTCCAAGGCGATCGGCGGGAGCCTCCCGCTCGCCGTTGTCGTCTACCGTGACGACCTCGACGTCTGGGGCCCCGGCGCCCACGCCGGAACCTTCCGCGGCAACCAGCTCGCCATGGCCGCCGGCACCGCGACCCTCGCCTACGTACGCGAGAACGGCCTCGCCGAACGCGCCGGCGCCCTCGGGACCCGCATGATGGCCCAACTCCGCGCACTGGCACGGGAGTACCCCTGCATCGGCGACGTGCGAGGGCGCGGCCTCATGATCGGGGTGGAACTGGTCGACCCAGCAGGGGCCACACGCCCCACCACCCATGTGGCGCCGGCCGCCGCCACCGCCCGTACCGGCAACGAGGCCGAGGGCGCGATCACCGCCACTGACGCCGGGGGATCCGCTTATCCCGCCGGCGCCTTGCACACCGGCCCCGACGACCTCACAGCCGACCCCCTCCTCGGCGAACCGGCGACCATGCCGCTCCCCGCCGCCCCGGCGCTGGCCGCGGCCGTCCGCGACGCCTGCCTGGACCGCGGCCTGATCGTCGAACTCGGCGGCCGCCACTCCAGCGTCGTACGCCTCCTGCCTCCCCTCACCATCACCGATGAACAGGCAGCGGCGATCGTCGACCGGCTCGCGGACGCCCTGGCCGCCGTAGCCCGGACGCACTCCTAGCCACAGCAGCACACGGCGGCACGCCCTGCCCCAGCGACAGCCGCGGTAACCGGAAAAGCCGGACCACCGCCCCACGGAGCCTCTCACCCCACGCAAGGAAGCCCTCTTGAACGCCACTCCCGCATCCGACGGCCGCCCCCGCCCCCTCGCCGCAGGCGCCTGCGACCCGCAGACCGCGAGCGACCCGGAGCACGAAGCGGCCCCCCGGCTCAAGACCGGCGTCCAAGAGGCCGAACGTCCGCACACCTCACTCACCGACGCCACCGGCACTCTCAACGCCGACGGGGCCACGGACATCGTCGACGCCACGGATGCGTTCCGCACCACGGACGCGTTCCAGCCGACGGACGCCATCCAGGCCAAGGGCGCTTTCCCAGACACGGACGCTATCCAGGCCGAGGACGAGGACCTTTTCCAGATGACGGATGCCATCCAAACCAAGGCCGCGATCCAGACCAAGGCCGCGATCCAGAACGCGGACGCTATGCAGGCCAAGGGCGGCTTCCAGAACGCGGACGCCGTCCAGGCCAAGGGCGGCTTCCAGAACACGGACGCCTTGCAGGCCAAGGGCGCCGTCCAAACCAAGGGCGCCATCCAGGCGATGGACGCCGTCGACCTGCTGGAGCACCCCGATCCGGCTACGGCCGCCCAGCTCGCGGCCGTGGAGAACCTGCTCCGCTGTTGGGTTCGCGAGAACAACCTCACCCCTCCTCCCGTCGGCGCCCTCCGCATCGCCCTGCCCGCGAGCGGCACAGCCCTCCTCGTCCCGATCCACTACTGGTCCCTCACCGGCTGGCACCGCTTCGGCCTGCCCTACCTGGAGGACGGCCCCCAGGGCGCCCCTTGCGTGGACGCGGTCACCCTCGCCGCCCTTTTGAGCCGGGAATCCGCACCGCCGGAGGGCGCTGAGTCCGGCTCCACCGCGACCGAGGACGGGGCCACGGGCTCGGGCGAGGGCGGCGACCTCGTGGCCCGCGTAGCCGACTCCGTCCGCCGCACAACCGAGTTCATCGCCGACCGCCGTCAACACCGCGAGGACGACCCCGACCGCTTCCTCGCCGGGGAACAGGCACTGCTCCTCGGTCACCCGTTGCACCCGACGCCCAAGAGCCGCGAGGGGCTGTCCGAGACCGAAACACGCCTGTACTCACCGGAACTGCGCGGCTCCTTCTCCCTGCAGTGGATCGCCGTCGCTCCGGACGTCCTCGCCCACGACTCGGCCTGGACCGAACGCGGCCGCACCATCCCCGCTCCCCACCTCACCTCCCAACTCGCCGGACCCGGCCTCCCTCTGCCGGACGGCTACGCCGCCCTGCCTCTGCACCCCTGGCAGCTCCGCGAACTGCGGCACCGCCCGACCACCGCCGCCCTCCTGGACGCCGGCCTGCTGCGCGAACTCGGCCCGCACGGCGAGCCCTGGTTCCCCACCTCCTCCGTCCGCACCCTGTACCGGCCCGGCACCCAAGCGATGCTGAAGCTCTCCCTCGGCCTGCGGATCACCAACTCCCGGCGCGAGAATCTCCGCAAGGAACTGCGCCGAGGCGTCGAGGTCCACCGGCTGCTCCGCAACGGCCTCGCCGAGCAGTGGCGCGCCGCCCACCCCGGGTTCGACATCGTCCGCGACCCGGCCTGGCTCGCGATCGACGACGCTTCCGGCGACCCCGTCCCCGGGATCGATGTCATGATCCGCAACAACCCCTTCCGCCCTGGCGACGACGTCTCGTGCATCGCCGGTTTCGTCTCGCCCCGGCCCCCGTACGACCCGGCGGGCCAAGTGGACCGCACCCCGATGAGCTCCCGCCTCGCCGAGACCATCGCCCGCCTCACGACGCGGACCGGACGATCGCGCGGCGCCGTCGCGACCGAGTGGTTCCTGCGCTACCTGGAGCACGTGGTGCGCCCCGTGCTCTGGCTCGACAGCGAAGCCGGTGTCGCCCTCGAAGCGCACCAGCAGAACACCCTCCTCCTGCTCGACACCGACGGCTGGCCCATCGGCGGCCGCTACCGCGACAACCAGGGCTACTACTTCCGCGAGTCCCGCAGAGCCGAACTCGACAAGCGCCTCCCCGGCATCGGCGCGCTCAGCGACACCTTCGTCTCCGACGACGTCACCGACGAGCGGTTCGCCTACTACCTCGCCATCAACAACGTCTTCGGCCTCATCGGCGCCTTCGGCTCGCAACGGCTCGCCGACGAGCGTCTGTTGCTCGCCGCGTTCCGTCGCTTCCTCGTCGAGGCCGCCACCGGCGCCACCCGACTGCGCAGTCCGCTGCCGAGCCGCCTGCTGGACTCACCCGAGCTGCGCTGCAAAGCGAACCTCCTGACCCGGCTGCACGGCCTCGACGAACTCGTCGGCCCCGTCGACACCCAATCCGTCTACGTCACTCTCACCAACCCCCTCCATGTCTGAAGTCCTCGTCCACGAGCCGACCAGAAGGCCCCGCCCGTCCTACTGAACCCCGCACCACTCCCTGAGAGGAGCGCTGCCGTGCCCCCTGCTGATGCGACTACCGGCGCCGAGGCCGCCGCGGAGCCCGCCACCGCCACCGTCACCGCCGCCGGTGCCGATCCGGACGAGGCCACCGTCGCGCCGACGGACCCGGACTGCCAGGACACGCTCGACCTGCGTCTGTCCGATGAAGTGGTGGCGCTCATCGCAGAGCAGGACGGCCCGCGCGAGCAGGGAGGGAAGGGAGGGCAGGGAGGCCACGGTGCGTACGGGAGGCCCGTCGAGAGCTACGGGCGGGGCGGACAGAGCGGGCAGGCCGAACGGCATGGGCGGGACGGCCAGGACGCGCCGGGCGGGCGGCTCGGTCAGAACGGGCGGCCCCCCAAGCGCGGGGTGGGCGGCGGGCCATGGAGCGTCCCCGCCTTCACCCGCGCGCCCCGGCCCGACCTGCTCGACCACGTGGGGGAGTGGGGACCGGTCACCACTCCCTCCGGTGTCTTCCAGCTCGTCCCGGCCCGCATCGAACGGGACCTTGAGCTCATCAGTCGCTGGATGAACGACCCCGCCGTGGCCGCCTTCTGGGAACTTGCCGGCTCCGAGACCGTCACGGCGGACCATCTGCGCCCGCAGTTGGACGGCGACGGCCGCAGCGTGCCCTGTCTCGGCGTCCTCGACGGCACACCCATGAGCTATTGGGAGATCTACCGCGCCGACCTCGATCCGCTGGCCCGTCATTACCCCGCTCGTCCGCACGACACCGGGATCCACCTCCTCATCGGTGGTGTCGCCAATCGCGGCAGGGGACTCGGAACCACGCTCCTCAAAGCCGTGGCCGACCTCGTACTCGACCATCGCCCGCAGTGCGGACGCGTCGTCGCAGAACCAGACCTTCGCAACACCCCTTCCGTCTCCGCTTTCATGAGCGCCGGCTTCCGCTTCTCCGCCGAGGTGGACCTCCCCGACAAACGGGCCGCGCTCATGGTCCGTGACCGGGCCCTGCGCACCCTGCTTTGACCTGGTCACTCGTAGTACACCGCTCGACCCGATCCGGTTCCCTCGCGAGGAGTTCCCGTGCCGAAATCGCCAGTCGTTACGAACCCGGTAGAGCCGCCCGTGTTGTACGACCCGCCCGAGCTCACGCGAGAGAACTGGGACAGGGCGGGAGCGCGTCTGCTGGCGAAGTTGATCGGCGAATTCGCGTACGAGGAGATCCTCCGGCCACTGCCTGTCGACCCGGAGACGGTCACCGCCCCCGGCCACCACCCGTACACCCTGACCGTCCCCGGCCGGGACCGGGTGGAGAAGGAGACGGACCGGGACGTTCAGGGACAGCATTCGGAGACCGGCGGGGGCACGCTCCGGTTCAGGGCCCGCCGGGGCGCGTACGGCAGCTGGCAGGTGGACGCCGAAAGCATCGAGTGGTTCGCCGAACCCAGCGCGGCGGACGACGACGTGGTCACCTCCGTGGGGTCGGCCGACACTCCCGTAATCGCAGCCGTCGCGTCGGCCGTCACCCCCGCCACGTCGGCGGACGACGACGCAGCCCCGCCCCCTACCTCGGCCGCCTCCGAACGCTTCACCGACCCCCTCGTCTTCCTCCTCCGCATCAGCCACCTCATCGGCCTCGACGGCACCACCCTCGGCCACCTCATCCGCGAGCTCTCCATCACTCTCGCCGCGGACGCCCGCCTGGACCACACCGCGATGACGGCGTCCCACCTCGCCGACCTCGGGTACGCCGAACTCGAGGGCCACCAGACCGGTCACCCCTGGATCGTCCTCAACAAAGGACGGCTCGGTTTCTCGGCGACCGACACCTCTCGCTGGGCGCCGGAAGCACGGCGCCCCACGAGCCTCCCCTGGATCGCCGTGCACACCAGCCTCGCCACATACCGCGGCGCCGCCGGTCTGGAATCCGCCGAACGTCTCTACTCCCGCGAACTCGATGCGGCGACCCGCCAACTGTTCGCGGACAACCTGCGCGCACGGGGCCTGGACCCGGACACGTACCTCTACCTGCCGGTGCATCCCTGGCAGTGGGACGACACGGTGGTTCCGCTCTTCGCTCCCTCCATTGCCGCGGACGTGATCGTTCCGCTGCCTGCGGACGGCGACGTCCGACTGCCCCAGCAATCGATCCGTACGTTTCTCAACACCAGCCGCCCGGAGCGGCACACGGTCAAACTGCCGCTGTCGATTCTCAACACCCTTGTGTGGCGTGGACTTCCGACGGAGCGCACTGTCGCCGCTCCCGCCGTCACCACCTGGATGCACGGCCTCCGCGATGCGGACCCCTTCCTCAGGGACGAGTGCGGAGTCATCCTGCTGGGCGAGGTGGCATCCGTGGCGGTGCGGCATCCCTTGTACGGGGGCCTCGACGAAGTTCCCTACCAGTACAAAGAGTTGCTCGGTGCCATCTGGCGGGAGCCGGTGACCCGCTACCTCGCTCCCGGCGAGCGGGCCCGTACTCTCGCCTCCTTGTTACTCGTCGATCCCGGCGGACGCGCGTTCACGACAGAACTTATTGCGCGCTCCGGACTCGATGCGAAGACCTGGCTGCGCCACCTCTTCGCCGCGATCCTGCCGCCCCTGCTGCGCTTCCTGTACCACTACGGCACCGTGTTCTCACCGCACGGGGAGAACGCCATCATCGTCTTCGACGAGCACGACGTACCGGTGCGCCTGGCGGTCAAGGACTTCGTGGACGACGTCAATGTCAGTGGGCATCCGCTCCCGGAACTCGAGTCCATGCCGGACGACGTCCGGGCCGTACTGCTCACAGAGAGTCCCGCTTTCCTGACGCAGTTCATCCATTCCGGGCTCTTCGTCGGCGTCTTCCGCTACCTGGCGCCCCTGTGCGAGGCACAACTCAACCTTTCGGAGACGGAGTTCTGGTCCCTGGTGCGCGCCGAGATTCTCCGCCACCACGCCCGCTTCCCCGAGCTGAAGGAGCGGTACGAGATGTTCGACCTGCTCACACCCCGTATCGAGCGTTTGTGCCTCAACCGCAACCGCCTCCACCTCGACGGCTACCGCGACCGGGCCCACCGCCCGCACGCCGCCGTGCACGGCACCGTGGCCAACCCCCTCCATCAACCGTGATCGCCGGATTGTCAGTGGGTCCGTTTAGGGTGGTCGAGCTATGACGAAGCCCTCACTCCCCGAGCTCCTGCACGCCGCCGTCGCCGCCGTCGGCGGCACGGAGCGCCCTGGCCAGGTGACCATGGCCGAGACCGTCGCCAAGGCGATCGACGACGGTTCCCATCTGCTTGTCCAGGCGGGCACCGGCACCGGTAAGTCCCTCGGCTATCTGGTGCCGGCGCTGGCGCACGGGGAGCGCGTCGTGGTCGCCACGGCCACGCTGGCCCTGCAGCGCCAGCTCGTCGAGCGGGACCTGCCGCGCACGGTGGAGGCGCTGCACCCCCTGCTGCGTCGCCGCCCCACGTACGCCATGCTCAAGGGCCGGTCGAACTATCTCTGCCTGCACCGTCTCCACGAAGGCATGCCGCAGGACGAGGAGGAGGGGCTCTTCGACCAGTTCGAGGCGGCCGCGCCGACCAGCAAGCTCGGGCAGGATCTGCTGCGCATGCGGGACTGGGCGGACGAGACGGAGACGGGCGACCGGGACGACCTCACGCCCGGTGTCTCCGACCGCGCCTGGTCCCAGGTCTCGGTGTCGTCCCGGGAGTGTCTGGGCGCGTCGAAATGCGCGTACGGGCAGGAGTGCTTCGCGGAGATGTCCCGCGAGCGCGCCAAGCTCTCGGACGTCATCGTCACCAACCACGCGCTGCTCGCGATCGACGCCATCGAGGGCGCCCCGGTCCTGCCGGAGCACGAGGTCCTGATCGTGGACGAGGCGCACGAGCTGGTGTCCCGGGTGACCGGGGTCGCGACCGGCGAGCTCACGCCCGGCCAGGTCAACCGTGCCGTGCGCCGTGCCGCCAAGCTGGTGAACGAGAAGGCGGCCGACCAGCTCCAGACCGCCGCCGAGGGCTTCGAGCGGCTCATGGAGCTGGCCCTCCCCGGCCGTCTGGAGGAGATCCCCGAGGACCTCGGCTACGCGTTGATGGCGCTGCGCGACGCCGCCCGTACGGTCATCTCCGCCATCGGCGCCACCCGGGACAAGTCCGTCCAGGACGAGGACGCCGTACGCAAGCAGGCGCTCGCCTCCGTGGAGACGATCCACGATGTCGCGGAGCGGATCACGAACGGTTCGGAGTGGGACGTCGTCTGGTACGAGCGGAACGAGCCTCGCGCGGGCTCCTCGTTCCGGCAGAGCGGGGCGTCCTTGCGGGTCGCCCCCATGTCCGTATCGGGCCTGCTGCGCGAGAAGCTCTTCACCGACCGCTCGGTGACCCTGACGTCGGCGACCCTGAAGCTGGGCGGGGACTTCAACGGCGTCGGGGCTTCGCTCGGCCTCGCGCCCGAGGGCACCCAGGGCGATGATGTGCCGGTGTGGCAGGGCGTCGACGTGGGCTCGCCGTTCGACTACCCCAGGCAAGGCATCCTCTACGTCGCCAAGCACCTGGCCCGTCCTGCCCGTGAGGGCACGCGGACCGACATGATGGACGAGCTGACCGAGCTGCTCCAGGCGGCCGGCGGGAGAACGCTCGGGCTCTTCTCCTCCATGCGCGCCGCCCAGGCAGCGGCTGAGGAGCTGCGGACCCGGGTCCCCGAATATCCGATCCTGCTGCAGGGCGAGGACACCCTCGGTGAGCTGATCAAGAACTTCGCCGCAGACCCGAAGACCTGCTTGTTCGGCACGCTGTCGCTCTGGCAGGGCGTGGACGTACCGGGCACCGGCTGCCAGCTCGTCGTCATGGACAAGATCCCGTTCCCCCGGCCCGACGATCCGCTCATGAGCGCCCGCCAGAAGGCAGTCGAGGAGGCGGGCGGCAACGGCTTCATGGCGGTGGCGGCGACACATGCCGCGCTCCTCATGGCGCAGGGAGCGGGCCGACTCGTACGCGCGACAGGGGACCGCGGCGTCGTCGCCGTGCTCGACCCTCGCCTGGCGACCGCCCGCTACGGCAGCTACCTGCGGGCTTCTATGCCGGACTTCTGGTACACGACGGACCGCAACCAGGCGCGGCGCTCGCTCGCGGCGATCGACGCGGCGGCGAAGGCGGAGGGGAAGTAGCGCGGCGGGGTATGAGGCTAGCCCCGCGTCTGTCGTGACCCGGGCGGGGGCCCGCGTCCGCCGTAAACCGGAGCGACCCGCCCCGGCAGCGCCGAGCCCGGACAGCCCTGGGCCCCGGAACCGGCGCAGTTGGTTCCGGGGCCCGGTCAGGGAGAGTCAGACCCGGCGGAGGACCGCCACCACCTTGCCGAGGATCGTCGCCTCGTCACCGGGGATCGGCTGGTACGCCGCGTTGTGCGGGAGGAGCCAGACGTGGCCGTCCTCGCGCTTGAAGCGCTTGACGGTGGCCTCGCCGTCGAGCATCGCGGCCACGATGTCACCGTTCTCCGCGACGGGCTGGCGGCGGACCGTGACCCAGTCGCCGTCGCAGATCGCGGCCTCGATCATCGAGTCACCGACGACCTTGAGGACGAACAGCTCACCGTCACCGACGAGCTGCCGGGGGAGGGGGAAGACATCCTCGACCGACTCCTCGGCGAGGATCGGGCCGCCGGCGGCGATTCGGCCGACGAGCGGCACGTACGAGGCCGCCGGCTTGCCCGTCGTGTCCGTGGGCTGCGCGCTGGGCTGGTCCGAGCCCCGCACCTCGTAGGCGCGCGGGCGGTGCGGGTCGCGGCGCAGGAAGCCCTTGCGCTCGAGAGCCATCAGCTGGTGAGCCACCGACGACGTGCTGGACAGGCCGACGGCCTGGCCGATCTCCCGCATCGACGGCGGGTACCCGCGACGCTGCACCGAGTCCCGGATGACCTCGATCACACGACGCTGGCGGTCGGTGAGCCCCGAGCTGTCGGCGCGGATGCCTGGAGGTCGGCCGGGCAAGGAGCGGCCGGGCTTGGGCCCCTCCTGGGTCATGGCTGCGTCATTCACGGCATGCACCGGCTCGAGTCGTCCCTGGGCGCGGCCCTGGGCAGTGATCGTGGCACTGTCTGCGGTGGTGGTCACGTCGGTCGGCCCCTCTCGAGAATGTCTCCCTAGCTAGCCAACGGTAGTTCCTTTCGAAAGGTTGCGCCAAACACACGTTCGAGTGAAAAACCGTAGTTTGCTTGTCGTGATCACGCGCCTGGGTGTATGGCTAGCAGCCAGGAAGAGCGGCATTTCGGTTCAATCCGGTACGCTTCACCGCCGAGGCCGAGACTCGCTCTGAGGGCCGTCCCAGTCTGCCATTGGCGGCCTCGCTCACCGGGCACCGCCCCCTTCTCGCGTGCGTCGGGCCGATCCGACTCCGGGCGGAGGTCGGTCGGGGTCCGGTCGAGGGCTGTGGCCTGTGGTGTTTCCGGGCCGTGTGCGGACGACTCCGCTTTCGACGACACGCTCTAGTGCCCCAAAGGCAGCCGAACACCACATCTAGTGGTTGGATGGCATCAGCAGCCCAGGGGTTGTGGTCCCGGTGGTTTATCGGCCGAGGTCATCACCTATGCTTGGGGCTGCTTCGAGGGGCGGGAACAGCCTCTCGAGGCTAGTGAGGCGTGCCATGAGGAGGGTTGGGAGTACATGCACTGTCCCTTCTGCAGGCATCCCGACAGTCGTGTCGTCGACAGCCGCACGACCGACGACGGCACTTCGATCCGCCGACGCCGTCAGTGTCCGGACTGCTCCCGTCGTTTCACGACGGTGGAGACGTGTTCGCTGATGGTCGTCAAGCGGAGCGGGGTCACCGAACCCTTCAGCCGCACCAAGGTGATCAATGGTGTGCGCAAGGCGTGCCAGGGGCGGCCGGTGACCGAGGACGCGCTGGCTCTGCTCGGCCAGCGGGTCGAGGAAGCGGTGCGGGCCACCGGAAGTGCCGAACTGACGACCCACGACGTGGGCCTGGCCATACTGGGTCCGCTCCAAGAGCTTGATCTCGTCGCTTACCTGCGCTTCGCGTCCGTCTACCGGGCGTTCGATTCGCTGGAGGACTTCGAGTCTGCAATCGCGGAACTGAGGGAACAGGTGCTCGACACGGCGGCGTCGGGCTGCGCGGGCGGAGAGCGCGTAGAGAGTGACGGCGGGAGCGGTGGGGCCGTGGAGGTCCCCGTGCCCGCCCAAGCCGCCGACTGACCGGATCCGGTACAGCGGCGGTATCCACAGACCTGTTGCGGGCGGCATGAGCGGCGTCCGCGACACAAGACACACACCGTGCCACGGAATTTCGCGGCACTTCAGGGCGTTTTAGCCCGGTATATGGGAGGCGGCATGACAGAGACGGCGAGCGGCCCGGCACGAGGTTCCCGTACCAAGGGAACCAAGGCCACCAAGGGTCTGCGTATCGAGCGCATCCACACCACCCCCGGCGTGCACCCGTACGACGAGGTGGAATGGGCGAGCCGTGACGTCGTCATGACCAATTGGCGCGACGGCTCGATCAACTTCGAGCAGCGTGGCGTCGAGTTCCCCGAGTTCTGGTCGGTGAACGCGGTCAACATCGTCACCAGCAAGTACTTCCGGGGTGCCGTCGGCACCCCGCAGCGCGAGGTGAGCCTCAAGCAGCTCATCGACCGCATCGTGAAGACCTATCGGAAGGCCGGCGAGGACTACAAGTACTTCGCTTCCCCCGCCGACGCCGAGATCTTCGAGCACGAGCTGGCCTATGCCCTCCTGCACCAGATCTTCAGCTTCAACTCGCCGGTGTGGTTCAACGTGGGCACGCCGCAGCCCCAGCAGGTCTCCGCCTGCTTCATCCTGTCCGTCGACGACTCCATGGAGTCGATCCTCGACTGGTACAAGGAAGAGGGCATGATCTTCAAGGGCGGCTCCGGCGCCGGCCTGAACCTCTCCCGTATCCGCTCCTCCAAGGAGCTGCTCTCCTCCGGCGGCAACGCCTCGGGCCCCGTCTCCTTCATGCGCGGTGCCGACGCCTCCGCTGGAACGATCAAGTCGGGTGGCGCCACGCGCCGCGCGGCCAAGATGGTCATCCTCGACGTCGACCACCCCGACATCGAGGGCTTCATCGAGACCAAGGTGAAGGAAGAGGAGAAGATCCGCGCCCTGCGCGACGCGGGCTTCGACATGGACCTGGGCGGCGACGACATCACGTCCGTCCAGTACCAGAACGCCAACAACTCGGTCCGTGTGAACGACACGTTCATGAAGGCGGTCGAGCAGGGCGGCAAGTTCGGCCTGACGTCCCGCATGACCGGCGAGGTCATCGAGGAGGTCGACGCCAAGTCGCTCTTCCGCAAGATGGCCGAGGCCGCCTGGGCCTGCGCCGACCCCGGCATCCAGTACGACGACACCATCAACCAGTGGCACACGTGCCCGGAGTCCGGCCGCATCAACGGCTCGAACCCGTGCAGCGAGTACATGCACCTGGACAACACGTCCTGCAACCTCGCCTCGTTGAACCTGATGAAGTTCCTGAAGGACGACGGCCTCGGCCACCAGTCCTTCGACGTCGAGCGCTTCGCCAAGGTCGTCGAGCTGGTCATCACCGCGATGGACATCTCGATCTGCTTCGCGGACTTCCCGACGGACAAGATCGGCGAGAACACCCGCGCCTTCCGCCAGCTCGGCATCGGCTACGCGAACCTGGGCGCCCTGCTCATGGCGACCGGCCACGCCTACGACTCGGACGGCGGCCGCGCCCTCGCCGGCGCCATCACCTCGCTGATGACGGGTACGTCGTACAAGCGCTCGGCCGAGCTCGCCGCGGTCGTCGGCCCCTACGACGGCTACGCCAAGAACGCCACGCCGCACCAGCGCGTCATGAAGCAGCACGCCGACGCCAACACCGCGGCCGTCCGCATGGACGACCTGGACACCCCGATCTGGGCCGCCGCCACGGAAGCCTGGCAGGACGTGGTCCGCCTCGGCGAGAAGAACGGTTTCCGTAACTCGCAGGCATCCGTCATCGCCCCGACCGGCACCATCGGTCTCGCGATGTCCTGCGACACCACCGGCCTCGAGCCCGACCTCGCCCTGGTCAAGTTCAAGAAGCTGGTCGGCGGCGGCTCGATGCAGATCGTCAACGGCACCGTCCCGCAGGCCCTGCGCCGCCTGGGCTACCAGGAGGAGCAGATCGAGGCGATCGTCGCCCACATCGCCGACCACGGCAATGTGATCGACGCCCCGGGTCTGAAGACCGAGCACTACGAGGTCTTCGACTGCGCCATGGGCGAGCGTTCCATCTCCGCGATGGGCCACGTCCGCATGATGGCCGCGATCCAGCCATGGATCTCCGGCGCCCTCTCCAAGACCGTCAACCTGCCGGAGACGGCGACGGTCGAGGACGTCGAGGAGGTCTACTTCGAGGCGTGGAAGATGGGCGTCAAGGCGCTCGCCATCTACCGCGACAACTGCAAGGTCGGCCAGCCCCTCTCCGCGAAGACCAAGGAGAAGGAGAAGGCCGAGGTCACCGAGAAGACCGAGGCGGAGATCCGCAAGGCGGTCGAGAAGGTCGTCGAGTACCGCCCGGTCCGCAAGCGCCTCCCCAAGGGCCGTCCCGGCATCACCACCTCCTTCACGGTGGGCGGCGCCGAGGGCTACATGACCGCCAACTCCTACCCCGACGACGGTCTCGGTGAGGTCTTCCTGAAGATGTCCAAGCAGGGCTCGACCCTCGCGGGCATGATGGACGCCTTCTCCATCGCTGTCTCGGTGGGTCTGCAGTACGGAGTGCCGCTGGAGACGTACGTCTCGAAGTTCACGAACATGCGCTTCGAGCCGGCGGGCATGACGGACGACCCGGACGTGCGGATGGCGCAGTCGATCGTCGACTACATCTTCCGCCGCCTGGCGCTCGACTTCCTGCCCTTCGAGACCCGGTCCGCGCTCGGTATCCACTCCGCCGAGGAGCGTCAGCGTCACCTGGAGACGGGTTCCTACGAGCCCTCCGAGGACGAGGTCGACGTCGAGGGCCTCGCGCAGTCGGCGCCCGTCCAGACGGCGCAGACCGAGTCCCTGAAGGCCGTCGAGACGCCGAAGGCCGAGGCCGCCGCCGTGCAGCCCGTCCCGCAGCAGGCGCACACCAGCGCCGAGCTCGTCGAGATGCAGCTGGGCATCCAGGCCGACGCCCCGCTCTGCTTCTCCTGCGGTACGAAGATGCAGCGGGCCGGCTCCTGCTACATCTGCGAGGGCTGCGGCTCCACCAGCGGTTGCAGCTGATCGCCTGACCCGGAGGGGCGGCGGGACCAGCACGGTCCCGCCGCCCCTCCGGCGTACGCGCTACAGCTCCAGGGCGCCCATCGCGGCGGCGAACGTGGTGAGGTCACCGTCGAAGCCGTGTATCGCCTCACGGAACGACCACTCGCCGTCGGCGCCCCGGGTGAACTCGCCGAGTGTGGCCGCGGAGCTGCCCGCGACCGCCGAGAGGTCGTGCTGCGACAGATCGGTGTAATCCTTGCGGATGCGCACCGCGGTGTTCGCCACGTCGCCGAAGACCAGGGTCCGGTCCTGCCGCTCGTTCTGCTGGAGGACGACGCCGATCAGCACGCGCGCGTACGCGGGCGAGAGCCGCTCCAGTTCGAGCGTCATCACCTCGTCGAACCCGAAGCCCTGACCCGTCCTGCTGTCCCGGTCGAGGTGGATGGTCCCGTCGGGGGAGCGGCTGTCGAAGTGGACCAGATAGGCGGGGCTGCCGTGCGGGTCCTCGGCGGTGTACGTCCCGGCGACGAGATCCAGGTCGTGCGGGGGCGAGCCCAACGGGCTGGGGTCCCATTTCAGGCCGACCTCGACCCGCTCGATCCCCTTGCGGAGACTGCTCACGAACTCCCCCTCTGTGACGCGATGTTGCTTGCTACGAACACGCTACGTCCTCCCACTGACACAGCGCGGCCGGTACCGTCCGAAAACGGGTCGGTACGAGCGGCCGACGCATCGATCATTGGGGCATGACCTGGAACGCGAAAGAACTCAACATTGAGGCCTACTTGGGGCGCATCGGCTTCGCTGGCGACCTCAAGCAGGACGTGGAGACGTTGCGCGCCCTGCATCGTGCCCACCTGGCGGCGATCCCGTTCGAGAACCTGGAACTGATGCTGGGCAGGCCGGTCCTGCTTCACCTGCCCGCGGTGCAGGAGAAGCTGGTGCACAAGCGGCGGGGCGGCTACTGCTACGAACACAACCTGCTGTTCGCCGCTGTCCTGGAGCACATCGGGTTCACCGTCCGGGGCCTCGGCGCCCGAGTGCGGCTGAACACCGCGTCCCTGCGCCCGGTGACCCACATGCTGACGCGCGTGCAGGTCGACGGTGAGGAATGGCTCTGCGACGTCGGGTTCGGCGCGGCGGGGCTGCGGGAGCCGCTGCTGCTTGCCGACGGACAACAAATGACGCAAGACGCCTGGGAATTCGGTCTCGTCAAGGAGAGCGAGGGCGTCTGGGTGCTGCGCGGCAGTCGGCCCGACGACTGGCACGACGTGTACGCGTTCACTCTGGAGGAGCGCCACCCTGTCGACTACACGGTGCTGAACCACTACACGTCCAGTCATCCGCGGTCCACCTTCATCAGGCGCCCCGTGGCGCAGTACGGCACGGCGGACGCCCGCCGGATGCTCACGGGTGAGGAGTTCGTGATCGTCCACGCGGACGGCCGAGGCGACGAACGGGCCGTGCGGACAACAGAGTTGCGTACGGTGCTCGACCAGGAGTTCGGCATCGAGCTGAGCGACGACGACCTCACCGCATTGGTGCGCACGCACTACACCGGAGAGTGACCTCAGGTCACGCACCGCGCCGTACGATGGCGCGGTGCTGGTCAAGTGGATTCGCTGCGCTGTGGTGGACCGTCGGGGGTTCGAGCGGGGGCAGCGGAAATGGGCGGGGCTCCTGGGGGAGCCGGGGTTCCGGGGGCAGGGCGGGGGCTGGAGCAGAAAGCAGCCCGATGTGGCGCATGTCTTCGGTTTCTGGGAGAGCCGTGCCTTCTACGACTCCTTCATGGCACGCACCCACGACAGGCTCGCCGCGGGCCAGACGGGCACCTACCGCGACATGCAGGCAAAGCTGTTCGACCACCTTTTCGACGTGAAGACGGGCTTCGAGCCGCGCTTCACGGACGCCGACGTCGTCCGTGTCGCGCACTGCAAGGTGCACGCAGAGCGAGCGGAGCACTTCACGCTGATGCAGCAGAGGGTGTGGAACCCGGCGATGGCCGGCTCACCGGGCATGGTCCGCGGCCTCTTCGGCGAGGCGCCTGGCGACGAGTTCCTGGTCCTGTCCATGTGGCTGTCGGCCGCCGAGCACGGCAAGTACCAGGTCCAGCGGGTGGAGCGGTTGTCCGTGCGCGCCGAGACCGACCTCGACATCGAGGCCATCGACGGCGACATCGTGCAGCTCGAGCCGACCTGGACGGTGTGAACGCGCGACCACGCGCGCGTGGTCGCGCAACCGGGCGAGGCGCCTGAAGGGCACTTCGCGAGCGCCTCAGTCACTTCGAGAACACTAGAGACGCGTCACATCCGCCGGATGGAGCCCGTACGAGTGCTCGAAATCGGCCAGACCGATCTAGTGTTTGGGCATGGCACGACCGCGGCGCATCGTTCTTGTCCGACACGGCGAATCCGAAGGCAACGCCGACGACACCGTGTACGAGCGTGAGCCCGACCATGCCCTGGCGCTCACCGAGGCCGGACGGCAGCAGGCCGAGGAGACCGGCAAGGAGCTGCGGGAGCTGTTCGGCCGCGAGCGGGTGAGCGTGTACGTCTCGCCCTATCGGCGCACCCATGAGACGTTCCAGGCGTTCCGGCTCGACCCCGATCTCGTCAGGGTGCGGGAGGAGCCCCGCCTCAGGGAGCAGGACTGGGGAAACTGGCAGGACCGCGACGACGTACGGCTCCAGAAGGCGTACCGCGACGCCTACGGGCACTTCTTCTACCGCTTCGCCCAGGGCGAGTCCGGGGCGGACGTGTACGACCGCGTCGGGGCGTTCCTGGAGAGTCTGTACCGCAGCTTCGAGCATCCGGACCATCCGCCGAACGTGCTGCTCGTGACGCACGGCCTGACCATGCGACTGTTCTGTATGCGCTGGTTCCACTGGACGGTCGCGGAATTCGAGTCGCTGTCGAATCCCGGGAACGCCGAGACGCGGATGCTCGTTCTCGGGGAGAACGGGAAGTACGCGATGAACCGGCCATTCGAACAGTGGTGTGACCCCCATTCCTACGGGGCCACCGGATAGAGTGGCGGGCCGATGACCATTGACTCCTCTCCCGACAGGCGTCTGGACCGCGCCCTGTCCAGTCTGCGCGGACTGTCCGTGGGTGACGCGCTGGGATCGCAGTTCTTCGTGCCGGTGAACTACCCACTGCTCAAGCGCCGGGCGGTGCCCGACGGGCTGTGGCAGTGGACCGACGACACCGAGATGGCGTGCTCCGTGGCGGCCGTTCTGGCCGCGCACGGCCGCATCGACCAGGACGCCCTGGCCCGGTCGTTCGCCGAGCACCATGACTTCGACCGTGGGTACGGCCCCGCCGTGAACAGGCTGTTGCGCCAGGTCAGGGAGGGCGGCGACTGGCGGGTGCTGGCGTCCGCACTGTTCAAGGGCCAGGGGTCGTGGGGCAACGGGGCGGCGATGCGTATCGCCCCGCTCGGTGCCTACTACGCCGACGACCCGGAGCAGGCCACGCACCAGGCCGAGATCTCCGCGTACCCGACGCATCAGCACCGGGAGGCCGTCGTCGGCGCGATGGCGGTGGCCGCCGCCGCGGCGCTCGCGGCCGACCGGGCCGGTCCACCGACCCCGCAGGCCCTGCTCGACGGCGTGCTCGCGCTCGTACCGCGCAGCGCGGTCGAGGCGGGGCTGCGCCGGGCCAGGGACATGCTTGACTACGGCGACCCGGCGACCGTGGCCGCGGTACTCGGGTGCGGGCGGCGGACCACGGCGCACGACACCGTGCCGTTCGCCCTGTGGTCTGCCGCGCGTGGACTCCGCGACTTCGAGCAGGCCTTCTGGAGCACCGCCCAGGTCGGCGGGGACATGGACACGACGTGCGCGATCGTGGGCGGCATCGTCGCAGCGGGCGGGCGCACCCAGCCGCCCGCCGAGTGGCTGGAGCGGACCGAGGCCCTGCCGGACTGGGCGCCGACCGTAACAGTCTGACCTGCGCGGGAGCAGCGGGCGCGATAGGTGCCGACCGGGCCTCGCGGTCCGGTCGGCACGCACGATGACCGCTTGAGCGTCAGCCCGCCCCGGGCCCCGCCGCGCTCGCGGTGCCGGAGAGCGCCGCCAGATCGCTCTTGCGGACCTTGATCACCAGCAGGGCGACGGCCAGGGCGAGGACCGCCATCGCCGCTGCTGGTATGAAGGCCGTCGAGATGCCGTGTGCCAGCACCTCGTGGCTCCACGGTGCGGGCAGCTCGTGCGTCTTGGCGAACTCGGCCTTCTGCTCCGGCGAGGCATGGGCCATGAAGTCGGCCACCTGGTCCTTCGCCTCGTCACGGCTCGCCGCACCGAAGACGGTGGTCAGGATGGAGAGCCCCAGCGAACCGCCGACCTGCTGTGTCGTGTTCAGCAGGCCGGACGCCGCCCCCGCCTCGTGCGGTGCGACTCCGGAGACCGCGGTGAGCGTCACCGTGACGAAGTTCAGGCCCATGCCGAAGCCGAATATCAGCATCGGGCCGAGGACCCCGCTCACGTAGGAGCTGTCGGGGCTGATGAATGTCTGCCAGGCGAGCCCGACGACCACGAGCGCCGATCCGCCCGCCAGGAACGGCTTCGGACCGAGCACCGGCAGGAACCGCTGCGACAGACCGGCACCGAACGCGATCGCCACCGTGACCGGCAGGAAGGCGAGGCCGGCCTTGATCGGCGAGTAGCCCAGCACGTTCTGCACGAACAGCACGATGAAGAAGAACATGCCGAACATGGCCGCGGCGAGGCTCAGCATGATCACGTACGTCCCCGACCGGTTGCGGTCGACGAACATCCTCAGGGGAGTGATCGGTTCCTTCGCCCGGCTCTCGATGGCCACGAACGCCAGCAGCAGCACGACCGAGGCGCCGAACGACGCGAGGGTCAGGTTGTCCCGCCACCCCTCCTCGGCAGCGCGTATGAACCCGTACACGAGGGAGGCCATGCCGAGTGTGGACGTGAGTGCGCCGGAGATGTCGAAGCGTCCCGGGTGGCGCTCGGACTCGTTGATGAATCTGGGTGTGAGAACCGCGATGAGGATGCCGATGGGTACGTTCACGAACAGCACCCAACGCCAGTCGAGCCACTCCGTGAGCATGCCGCCGGCCAGCAGGCCGACGGCGCCGCCGCCCGCCGAGACCGCGGCGAAGACTCCGAAGGCGCGGTTCCGCTCGGGGCCTTCGGGGAACGTGGTCGTGATGAGGGCCAGTGACGTGGGTGACGCGATTGCGCCACCGACGCCCTGGAGGGCGCGCGCGGCCAGCAACTGCCAGGGTTCCTGCGCGAGCCCGCCCAGGAGGGAGGCGAAGGTGAACAGCAGGATGCCCGCCATGAAGACCCGGCGGCGACCGAGGATGTCACCCGCGCGGCCACCGAGGAGCAGCAGCCCGCCGAAGGTGAGGGTGTAGGCGCTGACGACCCAGGTGAGGTCGGTCGTAGAGAAGCTGAGGGCGTTCTGGATGTGCGGGAGCGCGATGTTCACAATCGTCGCGTCGAGGACCACCATGAGTTGACAGGCGGCGATGACGGCGAGAGCGATGCCGGGGTGCCCCTCCCGGCGGGCCCCTCCCGGCTTCTGATCGTGCGTTAACTGAGAGGTTGACACTATGGATCCCCCACGAGCGATTTAGTGAACGAGCCCGTTCACTGTCGCGTCAACGGTAGTGACTCCCCTACAGTGAACGCAACCGTTCACTGCAATTGCTGCCGTGCGTCCCGTGCCGCTCGCCCTGCTCAACGGAGAGATGACGATGGTTACTTCGCGCTGGACGGCCGATTCCGCTCAGACGGCCGCCTCCATGCGCAGGCGTGGGCCCGTGCTGGAACGGGCCATCCTGGACGCCGCGCTCGATCAGCTCAGTACGGTCGGCTGGAACGGCCTCACCATGGAGGGCGTGGCCGCCGGCGCGCAGACCGGCAAGGCCGCGGTGTACCGGCGCTGGCCCTCCAAGACGGACCTTGTCGTGGACGCCCTGCAGTCGGGGCTGCCCACACTGGAGGACGCCCCGGACCTCGGGGACGTCCGCGAGGATCTGCTGGAGCTGTGCCGCCAGATGCGGGCTGCCATGTACTCGCGCCCTGGATTCGCGATTCGCTCAGTGCTTCACGAATGTGACGCATTCACCGCCGAGCGGTTTCACGGCGTGATCGTCGAGGGTGTTGTCGAGCCCGGCGTTCAGATGATCAAAGCGGTCCTGGAGCGCGGGATCGAGCGGGGCGAGGTGCGATCTGACGCCGTGAGTGATGCCGTGTGCGACGTCATTCCCGCGCTGATGATGTACCGCTCCAAGGTGTGCGGAAGCGAATGGGAGGAGGCGGATCTGGTGGCGATGATCGACCAGGTCATGGTCCCCCTCCTCCGGCGCCACGGGGACTGAGGCCGACCGGGTGTCGAGGCGTGGTGCAGGCGGCGTACGCTGTATGCCGCCATGCCGTACGAACCACCCACCCACACCGTCGAGCGCTCCCTGCGCGCTCGCACCGGAGCCAAGATCGTCGCCGGTGTCGACGAGGTCGGCCGCGGTGCCTGGGCGGGCCCGGTCACGGTCTGTGCCGCCGTCACAGGACTGCGGCGCCCGCCGGAGGGGCTCACCGACTCCAAGCTGATCAGCCCCAAGCGCCGCGAGGAACTCGCGGAGGTGCTGGAGAGCTGGGTCACCGCACACGCCCTCGGTCACGCCTCGCACGAGGAGATTGACGGCATGGGCATGACCGCGGCGCTGCGTCTCGCCGCCACCCGCGCCCTCGAAGCGCTCCCGGTGCGGCCCGAAGCGGTGATCCTCGACGGCAAGCACGACTACCTCGGTGCGCCCTGGCAGGTCCGTACGGTGATCAAGGGGGACCGTTCCTGCATCGCTGTCGCCGCGGCGTCGGTGATTGCCAAGGTCCGCCGCGACAAAATGATGGCCGAACTGGGCACCGACCATGCACACTTCGGGTTTGCGGCCAACGCCGGATACCCGTCGCCGGTGCACCGTGCCGCGTTGGAGGAGTGGGGGCCCACCCCGCACCACCGGCTCACGTGGGCGTATCTTGATGCGCTGCCCCAGTGGCGGCACCTCAAGAAAGCCCGCAGTTGGGCGGAGGAAAGCGTTCCGGAAATCGAGGGCCAGCTCGGCTTCGACTTCTGACCATTGCCTTCGCATCGATGTGCCACCCGCTGACGCGAACCGCACCCGCGTTTGATAAATATCAGCTCATGCCTCTCATTCCCGAGGAGCCTCAGATTCACGAGAGTGCCCAGGGTCCCCGCACCGCGCCGACCCCTCGCCCTGTACCCGGCCCGCGTCCCGCGGCGCCGCCGCGACCCGGCCGCCCGGGTCCCGCAAGGCCCACACCGCCCGTGCAGCGCACCGCGCGCGAGGCGGCGCCCGCCGCCGAGCCGGGACCGAAGGCCGCCGCCGTTCCCTCGACCTCGACCGCACAGCCGCAGGTCCAGCTCATCCCGGCCTCGGCCGACGGTGCGCTGGACGCCGCGGAGGAAGCCGTCGACCTCCTGCTCGACACGGGCCGCGCGCCCGGCGACGTGCTGGTGATCACCACGGGTGACCCGCACCCGTGGGCCGCGCACGAGCTGTCGTTCGGTGAGGACGCCTACTGGGCGCAGCACGACGCGCGCGAAGACGTCTTCTACGCCGACGCCTCCGCCCTGAGCCGTGCCGCCGCGCGGCCGGTGGTCGTCGTCGCCGTGAACGGCGGCGCCGACGACGTGACCACGAAGACGCTGCCGCTCGCCCTCGGCCGGGCCGGTGCCCTGCTGATCGTGTGCGGTGACCCGCAGCGCGTGAACACGCTGCTGGGCGCCGGGGTCTGACGCGCCGCTTGCCGGCTGCCCGCACCGTCCGACGGTGTCCGGGGAGTCCGGCAGGCCGGTGCGTGCCCGCCCCGGCGGGCTTCAGCGAGCCGCCGCGCGGCGGAGCGTCTCCGTCGCGGCGCCGCCGGTCCGCGGCGTCGGCTCCGCGTCGCCGCCGAGCATGTCCGTCACGGATCCCACGCTCGGGCGACGGCCGCCGCGGCCCTCGCCGAGCACCTGCCAGCCGTCGCGCGTCATCGTGATGTACGCGCCACAGCGCAGCCCGTGCAGGGTGCAGGCGTCCCGCAGCCCCCACATCCAGGCCCCGTCCTCCTCCGTCCACCGGTTGTCGCCGTCGCGGCAGTACAGCAGGACTGCCGTACGGACCGGGGTGCGGCGGCGCAGGTCGTGCGGGATGATCCGGCGCAACTGCGCGAGCAGCGAGTTGCGGAACGCCCAGCCGTCGGTGCCGCTCTCGCGGCGGGTGAACGAGGCGCTGGCGCTCAGCCGCTCCTCCGGGTCGAGAACGGCCACCACGGCGGTCCGGGGTATCGGCCGGTGCCGCGCGTGCAGGCCGCTGACGACCTCACGCGGGCTGCGCAGCAGCGGAATACCCGCCGCCGCCCACTCCGCGGGCTCCAGCAGCCTGGTGGGACGGTCGGTGGCAGTGGCACGCATCAAGGACGCGGACATCGACGCGGCCGAGGACGGAGCGAATCCGAAGGTCACGGTCCTCCCTTCGGCTGGACGCCCGCACGCGGGCAGGGGCGGACTGGGGGAGCGCACCGCGGCACAGCCCAGCCGGGTCATGGGGGCCACGCGGGGAGCACTGCCAATTCTTCCCGCCGCGCAGGCGCACGGCAACGAGCAATTGCGGTCCGGAGCCGGTATCTGGCGATGCGTCTTCAATGTTCTTTCCCACCGCCGGGGGCTCCGACGCATCAGTCAGCCCTGCACCGCGAGGACCAGCGGCAACACCCCCGTGGCTCCGGCCCGTCGAAGCAGTCGGGCGGCCATCGCCAGCGTCCAGCCGGTCTCCGTGTAGTCGTCGACGAGGAGTACCGGGCCACCCGCGCGCGTGAGCGTCTCGCCCAGCTCGGCAGGCACCGTCAGGGTGCCCTCCAGGGCACGAAGGCGCTGCGCGCTGTTGCTGCGCGGAATGTGGGCGATGTCGCTGCCCGGCGCGTAATCGAGGCGCCCCAGAAGAGGTATGCGGCCGACCTGCGCGATGCCCGCCCCCAGCGATTCGATGAGCTGGGGCCGCGTGTGGGACGCGAGGGTGACCACGCCCACAGGGCGCGGCTGCGCGTCCGAATCCGCGCTCGCCCAACCGCCCGGCCCCTTGGCCCAGTCGGCCAGGACCTCCACGACGGCCCGCGCGACATCGTCGGGCACCGGCCCGTCGGGGGCCTGCGGCGTGAGCAGCGGGCGCAGCCTGTTTCCCCAGCCGATGTCCGAAAGCCGGCCGAGCGCCCGCCCCGTGCCCGCCTGTTCGCCCGCAGGGATGCGCCCCTTGAGGTCGATGCCGACAGCCGCGAGCCCGGTGGGCCACATCTTGCGGGGCTCCACCTCGACGCCCGGGCGCCCGAGTTCACCCCGGGCCGCGTCCAGCGCGTCCGGCGCCACGGCGGCCTCGAAGCGGGCGCCCGCGCAGTTGTCGCAGCGTCCGCACGGCGCCGCCGCGTCGTCGTCCAGCTGGCGCCGCAGAAACTCCATGCGGCAGCCGGTCGTGGTGACGTAGTCGCGCATGGCCTGCTGCTCGGCCTCACGCTGCTTCGCGACCCAGGCGTAGCGCTCGGTGTCGTAGATCCACGGTTGGCCCGTGGCGATCCAGCCGCCCTTCACCCGGTGCACGGCGCCGTCCACGTCCAGGACCTTGAGCATGGTCTCCAGGCGGGAGCGCCGCAGCTCCACCAGAGGTTCGAGAGCCGGGAGCGAGAGCGGCCCGTCGGACTGCGCGAGTACGTCCAGTGTGCGCCGCACCTGCTCCTCCGGAGGGAAGGCGAGCGAAGCGAAGTAGCGCCAGATCGCCTCGTCCTCCTTGCCCGGGAGGAGCAGTACCTCCGCGTGCTCGACACCGCGCCCCGCACGCCCCACCTGCTGGTAGTAGGCGATCGGGGAGGAGGGCGAGCCGAGGTGCACGACGAACCCGAGGTCCGGCTTGTCGAAGCCCATGCCGAGCGCGGAGGTGGCGACCAGCGCCTTCACCCGGTTCGCCAGGAGGTCCTCCTCGGCCTGCTGCCGGTCCGCGTTCTCCGTCTTGCCCGTGTAGGAGGCCACGGTGTGCCCGCACTGGCGCAGGTAGGAGGTGACCTCCTCGGCCGCAGCGACCGTGAGTGTGTAGATGATCCCCGAGCCCGGCAGCTCGTCGAGGTGCCCGGCGAGCCAGGCCAGCCGGTGCGCGGCGTCCGGCAACGCCAGCACACCGAGGCTCAGGCTCTCGCGGTCGAGCGGGCCGCGCAGCACGAGGGCGTCCGAGCCGCCGCCGGTGCCGAGCTGCTCCGCGACGTCCGCCGTCACGCGTGCGTTGGCCGTAGCCGTCGTGGCCAGGACGGGGACGCCCTGCGGCAACTCGGCGAGCATGGTGCGCAGGCGCCGGTAGTCGGGCCGGAAGTCGTGTCCCCAGTCGGAGATGCAGTGCGCCTCGTCGACCACCAGAAGGCCGGTGGCCGCCGCCAGCTGCGGCAGGACGTTGTCCCGGAAGTCAGGGTTGTTCAGCCGCTCGGGGCTGACCAGCAGCACGTCGACCTCTCCGGCCGCCACTTCGGCCCGTACGGCGTCCCACTCCTCCACGTTCGACGAATTGATCGTGCGGGCGCGGATCCCGGCCCGCGCCGCCGCCTCCACCTGGTTGCGCATCAGCGCGAGCAGCGGGGAGACGATCACGGTGGGGCCGCCGCCGCGCTCGCGCAGCAGCGCCGTCGCGACGAAGTACACCGCGGACTTGCCCCAGCCCGTGCGCTGCACGACGAGGGCGCGTCTGTGCTCTGCGACCAGGGCCTCGATCGCGCGCCACTGGTCCTCGCGCAGGCGGGCCGTCCCACTCGGGTCGGAGACCAGGCGCGCGAGTACGGCATCGGCCGCCGTCCGCAGATCTTCGTTGCTCATGCCCCTATGCAACCCGATGGGACTGACATCGCGCGAACGAGGGCGGCGACCTGTGGACAACTCATGTCGTGTCCCTGATCGAGGTTATCCACAGCCCGAAACGGAGCATGCCGATTCGCGGCATGGTCGTCCCATGACGAATCACGAGCAGCCGGCCGGTGCGACCGGCCAAGCGAAGATCACCCTGAGCACGGCCGGCGAACTCGCCGAGGCACTTCCGTACTTGCTCGGGTTCCGCCCCGACGACAGCGTCGTCCTCGTCGCCCTGCACAAGCGTCGCTTCGGCGGCCGGGTGCGCCTCGGAATTCCCGAGCGTCCCGAGGACTGGCCGTCCGTGGCACAGCAGATGGCCCACTGCCTGATCCAGGAATGTGAGCGGCGGGACGGGAAGCCGGACAGCGTCGTCGCCTTCCTCTGCCAGGACGCGTCGGTCACGGCGCCCGACTCCCCGCAGCGCGTCATGGAACGGCTGCGCCCCTTCGCCCAGCTCCTGCGCACCGCGTGCGGCTGCCTCGACGTGCCCGTCACGGAAGCGCTGTGCCTCGCGAACGGCAGGTACTGGTCCTACTGCTGCCCACGCCCCGCGTGCTGCCCGCCGGAGGGCAACCCGATCAACACGGGCGAGACGTCCGTGATGGCGGCGACAGCGGCGTACGCCGGCATCCACGTCCGCGGATCGGTGCAGGAAGTCCGGGCGCGCCTGGCCCCTCTGCAGACGGCACTCGTCGCGGAGCAGACCCGGGCGCTGGACGCGGCCGCGATGGACCTCGTGCCGAGGATCCTCGCCGGTGTCTCCCGCGAGGAGGTGGAGGCGGAGACCCTCGACCTCGCCCGCTGCGTCATGCGCCGCCTCCTGGACGCGCGCCGTGAGGACGCGGATCTGGAGGCCGACCTCAGGGACGACGAACTACTGGCCCACGACGAAGCCGCCACGCTGATCCTCGGCCTCCAGGACCGGGAGACCAGGGACCGGGCGGCCGAGTGGATGGAAGGCGCGGAAGCCGACTGCGCGCTCCGCCTGTGGAGGGCACTGGCGCGCCGTTGCGTCGGCTCCTACGGGGAGTACGCCGCGGCGCCCCTGTCCCTCGCGGGCTGGATCGCCTGGTCACTGGGCGACACCGTCGAGGCGGACCAGGCGCTCGAGATGGCCCTCACCGTCGACCCCCGCTACGTCTTCGCCCGGCTTCTCAACGCGGCGAGGGCCGACGGTGTCGACCCGGAGCCGGTACGGCGGTCGCTGCGCGGGCAGCGGGTGGGCCGGGAGCAGAGCGCCGACTCGACCTCGAAAGCGCAGGACGCGGAGTCCGCGTCGGGTGGCGACCACACCGCGGAGGAGGCGGATGCCGGGCAGGGCGGAGCTGCCGTGGACCCGGGCGTGTCCCGGGCGGCCCGTGGTCTGGAGGCCGCGCTACGGCGTCGCCCCGATCGGCGCCCACGCGCGGGGACCCGTCCCGCACGGGCCGGAGCCCGGGCACCGCGACGGCCTTCCAACAACCGCCGCGTCACCAGGCAGCGCACCCGGGACGACGGATGACCAGCGCCGTGGCGCGGGCCCGTGGTCCAGGAGGCGGGTGGTTCGCCCCACTGTGGCGTTACTTGCGGCGGGGCGACTCCGTTCATCCGGGTGTCGGCAACGGCAGCCGGACCTGGTCGGCGCGTCCAGCAGCCCGGCAGGACGCCGCCACCGTCGGCGGCCGCGCGACAAGGGAGGCGCCCGATGCGGGAGTTGCAGCGAAGGCCGGTCGTGCTCCGGGTCGTCACGGCATGGCGCGGCCGGAAGCTCAGGACGAGGTGGTGTCCAGCCGTGCGGAACGCGCAGGCGGCTGCCCTGGAAGGCGGGCGGTCGTCGTGACGGCGGACATCGCGGGACAGCCGAACGCGGGGGTCTCCCGGGCAAAGCCGGCTGAGCAGGGAAACACCCCTGTGCCGCGCGCGGGGCCGCCTCGCCTTCGCGGGGGTTCCGGTGCGGCGGGGCAGGAGCAAAGGGAACAGGCCGCTGCACCAAGGCCCGCCTCCGCGTTGCCTTCTGCTCACCGGATGCTGGTCTGTGTGGCCCTTCCAGCCATGGCGATCTCCGCCGAGCACGGGCAACTGACCGGTCAAGGGCTGCAAGGCTTCTACCGGAATGGACGGCGGCTGCTGTCCCGGTGCGAGGTGCGGGTGGCGGGCCGGGAACCGATTGACGTGGAAGCCCGTATGGTCGCGGCCGACCACGCCCGCTTCGTGGGAACCGTGCGGGCTGCGCCGGACGCGGGGCCTGACCCGGACGTGCTCGTGGAACGGATCCGGCACGCCGACGGCACGGAACGCATCACGCTGCACAGTTCGGCCCCGAGGCCCTTGCGGCTTCCCCTGGAGGTGGCGCTCGGCACGGATTTGGCCGAACTCGGCGCGGTGGCCGCCGGGAATCCAGGCAGAGAGCTCCCGGCGACGGTGCACGACGCGGGGATGCGCTGGGCCACCTCCACAGGCCACATCCTGGTCACGGCACATCCGCCGCCCACGGACGCGCTGGCGTCCGCGGGGCTGCTGCGCTGGGAGTTCGAGCTGCCGCCAGGCGGCACCCGCACCGTGGAGCTGCGCGTGCACGCGGGCGGCGAACGGATGAGCAAGACCCTCGGGCGCAGCACGCTCCAACCCTTCGCAGCGGCCCAGGCACAAGGGGACGACCCGCGCGTGGAACCGCTGCTGCGCACCTGCATCGACGACCTGCGGGCGCTCCTGCTGCGAGACCCCGCGCATCCGTCGGACGTGTATGCGGCGGCGGGCGCGCCCTGGCGCTGCGGCATGGCACCCGCCGAGGCGCTGGCCACCGCCAGAATGGTGCTGCCCTTGGGAACGCGTCTGGCCGGGAGCACGTTGCGTGTCCTCGCTCGCCGGCAACAGCCGGCAGCAGGGCGGGAGTTCGGGCGGCTTCCGGGACCACTGCGACACATGGGCCCGCGACTGCCACCGAGCTGTACCGGCGTCGAGGCCACGCTCCAGTTCCCCGTGCTTCTGGCCGAGGCGCGTCGCTGGGGACTTCCCGAGCGGGAGGTGACCGAACTTCTTCCGGCGGCGGAGCGGTGCCTCCGATGGCTGCGTGCCGCCACCGGTGAAGGCCCGTACCTGCCCGATCCCGGACCGGGAGCACCCCTGCGCTGCGAGACGCAGGCCCATGCCCACCGCGCCGCCGTCCTCGGCGCCGACCTGCTCGACGCGTACGGCAGACCCGGGGCCGCGGAGTTGCGGCACTGGTCGAGTGAGCTGAGACGACGGTTCCGACAGGACTTCTGGGTGGACGACAGAACCGGCGGCAGACCAGCCGCCGCGCGGACCGCGGACGGACGCCCGATCACGCACCTGGGCAGCGGCTCCGCCCACCTTCTGGACACCGGGCTGCTCGGAGCGGGTGCCTTCGCACCGGGCCTGCTCGACAAGGTGCAGACCGAGCAGCTCGCGCGCCTGCTCGGCAGCCCCGATCTGGATTCCGGCTGGGGGCTGCGCACGCTGGGGACGAAGGAGATGTCGTACAACCCGTTCGGTCACCGGGCGGGGGCCGTCCGGGTGCAGGAGACCGCGATCGCCGTGGCCGGCCTGGCCGCCGCCGGGTACGAGAAGGAGGCATCCTCCCTGCTCGGCGGCGTCCTGGCCGCCGCGGAGACGTTCAAGTACCGGCTGCCGGAGATGTACGCGGGGGAGCAGCGCATGCGGGGCGGCGCCCCACTGCCGCACCCCGCAGCCTGCAGACCGGCCGCCGTCGCCGCTGCGGCCGGGGTACACCTTCTGGCCGCGCTCGCGGGTATCCGTCCGGACACGCCTGCCGGGACGGTGACCCTGACGCCGATGAGCAGCGCGCCGCTCGGCGAGATCGGCCTGACGGGACTCCGCGTGGCGGGCCAACCCTTCTCCGTACGGGTCAGCCGGCTCGGCCTCGCCATGGTCGAGGAGGCGGCGGACGTTCTGCAGCTGGGCGGGTGAGCCGGTCGGCCCTTGATGATCCGAAGGCTGCATGTCACCCGGACTGAGGAGCGGCCACGAAGCGGCCGACAAGCTGCTGTGAAGCGGGAAAGCAACGAGTGAAGGGAGTGTTTATCGTCAGGCAGACGACTATGATCGTCGCATGTCGCCCTACGACCCGTCGGCTTTCCCGCCCTTCGCTGTCACCGTCGACCTGGTCGTGCTCACGGTGCGCCGACACGCGCTGTGCGCGCTGGTGGTGCGCCGCGGGGAGGCACCCTTTCAGGGCCGTTGGGCGCTGCCCGGAGGGTTCGTCCGGGACGACGAGGACCTGACCGCGGCGGCCGCGCGGGAACTGGCCGAGGAGACCGGACTGTGCGCCCACGACGCGGACGCGCCCGCGCAGGACAACGGGGCACACCTGGAGCAGCTGGGGACCTACGGAGACCCGAAGCGTGACCCCCGCATGCGAGTGGTGAGCGTCGCCCATCTCGCCCTCGCGCCCGACCTGCCGGCACCTCGTGCGGGCGGGGACGCGCACAGCGCCCGCTGGGCCCCGGTCGAGGAACTGCTCAACCAGGACGGGTACGAGCGGGACGGCAGGGAGAGCGAGCTGACCGCGCCGCTCGCGTTCGACCACACGCAGATCCTGTCGGACGGCGTCGAACGGGCCCGGTCGAAGATCGAGTACTCGTCGCTCGCCACAGCGTTCTGCCCGCCGGAGTTCACGGTCGGGGAGCTCCGCCGCGTGTACGAAGCGGTCTGGGGCGTCGCCCTGGACCCGCGCAACTTCCACCGCAAGGTGACCGGGACACCCGGGTTCCTGGTGCCGACCGGGGGCACCACCACGCGCCAGGGCGGCAGACCGGCCCAGCTCTTCCGCGCGGGTGGGGCCACGTTGCTCAACCCGCCGATGCTGCGCCCGGAAGTCTGACCGAAGGGCCCTGAATCGCCTCGACTCGCGGGCCCAGTGGGGGCCTTGCGCGACTGCGCGCGTCACGCGACGCGTCCGTTGGTCAGGGCTTCGGCGCGGAACGATCACGGTCCTTTTCTGAGGTACGTCGATGGGCGATGCCTGACACCGCGTAAGGCGTGCACGACTTTGCTGCCGCCTGCGCCCATTCCTGCCCGAAAAGCCGGAATTGGCGCGTTATCTTGCTGAAGTACCCACGAGGCTCGACTGCCGCCCGAGCGGTGGACGGGCCCCGGCCGCCGGGCGGTCGCCCATCCTGTGAGAGAAGCGATGATCCAGGCCATCGGACTGACCAGCAACGTCCGCAAGGAGCGCCCGCCCGCGGTCGACGACGTGTCCTTCGACGCGCGGACGGGTCGTGTCACCGCGTTGGTCGGTGACCGGGGGGCCGGAAAGACGACCGTCGTGCGGCTGATACTCGAACTGCAACAAGGCCGTGGCATCACCTACTTCAGAGGCCGGCCACTGCACCGTCTGCCTCATCCGGCGCGCGAGGTGGGAGTTCTGCTCGGCGACGTGCCCGGCAATCCCGCCCGCACGGTCCGAGGTCACCTGCGCATGCTCTGCGCGGCGACCGGGGTGCCGGTCCAGCGCGCGGACGAAGTCCTCGAAGTCGTCGGACTGGTGAGCCTGCGCGACGAACGTCTCGGCACCTTGTCCCGCGGCATGGACCGGCGGCTCGGCCTCGCCTGCGCCCTGCTCGCGGACCCGCACACCCTGGTGCTCGACGGTCCCGCCGACGGGCTCTCGGTCCGCGAGCACACGTGGCTGCACGGCATTCTGCGCGCGCACGCGGGGCTCGGCGGCACGATCCTGTTCACCACGGACGACCCCAAGGAGGCGGCACGGACCGCGGACCGGGTCGTCACGCTCGTCGAGGGCCGCGTGGTCGCGGACCAGGACGCCATCGAGTTCGCGCGCACACGGTTGCGACCCCGGGTCGCCGTCCGCAGCCCGCACGCCGCGCGCCTGGCTGTCCTGCTGGCCAAAGAGGCACGCACTGCCAGGCGCACCGTCGAGGTGATCACCGAGGGCGGCAGCCACCTCTCCGTGTACGGCAGCAGCTGCGCGGAGGTCGGAGAGACGGCCTTCCGGCACGGCATCCTGGTCCACCAGATCGCGGACGAGACCGGTGACAGGGGTCCCACGGCGCCGCGGCCCCTACCGCCCGGCGGCACTCCGCCCCCGGCCACCGAAGAGCCGGGGCAGCCCGCCGCCGCTGCGGGAACGATCACGGCTCCAGGGCAGCCCGCCTCTGCGAAGCAGCCCTTTACCCCGGAGGGGCAGCCTGCCTCCGCGGGACAGCCCGCCGTCGCTGCGGAAACGATCACGGCTCCGGGGCAGCCCACCTCTGCGAAGCAGCCTTTCAACCCGGAGGGGCAGCCTGCCTCCGCGGGACAGCCCACCTCCGCAGGGCAGCCCGTCGCCCCAGGACACCACGCCCCTGCGGGGCAGCCCGTCGCCCCGGTACACCCCGCCCCTGCGGGGCACCGCACTGCCTCCGGGCAGACCACCAACGCGGAGCAGCAGTCCCCGCCCTCGGCACGCGAACCCCTCACCCCTACGGGCCACCGCACCGCCCTTACCGACCCGGCCGCCCCCCACTCCGTACCCCGTAACCGCGCCCTTGGCGCACCGCACTCCTCCCGCCCGGGACACGCCCTCTCCCCGCTCCCACCCCCCATCACCGTCCGCCCCGCCCGCAGCCCCCTCCGCCCGGTCCGCTACGAGCTGCGGCGGGTCACCGGTATCGCCACCGGGCACGTCACCGTCGGGCTCGTACTGGTCGTCTCCGCCGTGCTGTCCGTGCTGCTCGCCCGCGTCGGACACACGCCGCAAGCCCGCCTGCTCGCCGCCTGGCCGCAGGAACTGCCGCTGCCGCCCGCCGCACTAGGCGCAGGGCTGCTCGGCGCGTTCGCCTTCGGCGACGAGTTCCGGCACCCCGCGCTCGCGGCGGACCGCGGCACCGTCCCCCGGCGCCTGGGACTGCTCGCCGCCAAACTGCTCGTCAGCGCGGCGACCGCTGTCCTCATGGCCGGCCTGGTCGTCGGCTGCGATGCCGCGCTGCTCCACCTCGTATACGGACCGGAGCTCACGGAAGTTCCCGTCGACTGGACGGCGTTGACGGCGAGTTGGTTCGCGCTGGTCGTCGCGTGCGGCTGGGCGGGGGTCCTCGCATCCGGAGTCTTCCGGTCCACCGCGGCCGGGCTCGCGGCCGTGGTGGCCGTCCCCGTCGTCATCGTGCCGCTCGTACACAAGGCCCTCGAAGGGCCCTCTGTGCGAACGGCCGCCGGACTGCCCACCAGGCTGCGGGATCTGGCCCTAATGCATTGGCCGTTCGGCGCGGAGCGCCTCGTCGGCGGAGCCGTGCGTCTCGTCGCCCAACCCGTCGGCGGCGCAATGATGTTGTCGCTCGGTGCTCTGCTCTGCGCCTACCTGCTCACGGTGCTGCGTCCCAGACCGCGCTGACGCCACCGGTACCCGGCAACCGCCGTCCCCGCGCAGGAGACCGCAGCACCCAACGGATCGAACCCACGCCGACCACTCCACCGGGCCGAACTCCACTCCGGGCATCCCACCGGACCGGCGACCGCACCAGACAGCACACGACACACAGCACACCGCCCACCTCCAGCACCCCCACTGCACACAACTCCCCCTGTTTCGCCCACTTCTTTCCGATAAGGCGTCAATTGCAGCGAAGGGGGAGATCACCCTTTCGTGTGCTTTTCACCAAAGACCTCAAGGGAGTTGGGGCCAGAGCCGACAACTCATTCCGTGAGTACCCTTGCGCACACCATGATGACCGCCGCCCGCTCCGCCGACTCAGGCCTCGCCGGACCGGGCGAACTCGACCGCTACCCCTACACGGGATCGAACGCCGACCGCGTCGGCGCCCCCGTCTGGGACAGCCCGGACCAGGATCTCGGCCGGGTGGGCCGACGCGCCGCGGGCAGCCGGGGCCGCGGTCTGCATGGCCAACTAGTCCAGCAGTTGGGGCAGATGATCGTCTCCGGCGACCTCGGCGCGGACCGCCCGCTCGTGCCCGAGGAGATCGGCCAGCGCTTCGAGGTGTCCCGCACCGTCGTCCGCGAGTCCCTGCGCGTCCTCGAGGCCAAGGGGCTCGTCAGTGCCCGGCCGAACGTCGGCACGCGCGTGCGCCCCGTCAGCGACTGGAACCTGCTCGACCCCGACATCATCGAGTGGCGCGCCTTCGGGCCGCAGCGCGACGACCAGCGCCGTGAGCTGAGCGAGATGCGCTGGACGATCGAGCCGCTCGCCGCGCGCCTCGCCGCCGGCCACGGCCGTGAGGACGTGCAGCAGCGTCTCGTCGACATGGTCGAGATCATGGGGCACGCGCTCGCGCAGGGGGACTCGATCACGTTCTCCCGCGCCGACGCGGAGTTCCACTCGCTGCTGATCCAGCTGGCCGGGAACCGGATGCTGGAGCACCTCGCGGGCATCGTCTCCGCCGCCCTCCAGGTCTCCGGCGGGCCCGTCACCGGCTGTGACCGGCCGAACGAGGCGGCTGTCGCGCACCACGCGCGCATCGCTGACGCGCTCGCCACGGGCGACGGATCCGGTGCCGAGGCGGCCATGCGCCAGCTCCTGCTGGTCCACCCCGATGTCGAGCGCGTGGTGCCCGCGCCGCGTGAGCACTGACCCTCCGGCCCCGCGGCGGAGCGAGGAGTACGAACCTGGTGTCGCCGGACGGCGCCCGCTGTGCGCCACGCGCGCGTAGGCGGGCGCCGTCCGGCGGATCGGCCGTGTGGGTGCGTCGCTCATACACTGACCTGATCTGTCCGAATCCGTAGGTTTTTGACCGATTACGGGGTGTGACTCGGGCCACGCAGATTGGGCGTAACGCTCCACGGAGCAATGCGATGACCTAAGAGGTGACAGCCGAGGAGGGAATACAGCAGCCGTGCGAGGCGCTGTCCATCTCCCCGGCGCCCGCCCGCGCCGTCGGCCCATCCCCAAGTCGTCGGTCGTCGGCTCCGGTCCACACAGGACGGGGCCGGAAGCCGTTTTCCAACGTTCCGAGAGGTTGTTCGTGTCGGCCAGCACATCCCGTACGCTCCCGCCGGAGATCGCCGAGTCCGTCTCTGTCATGGCGCTCATTGAGCGGGGAAAGGCTGATGGCCAGATCGCAGGCGATGACGTGCGCCGTGCGTTCGAAGCCGACCAGATTCCGGCCACTCAGTGGAAGAACGTTCTGCGCAGCCTCAACCAGATCCTCGAGGAAGAGGGTGTGACGCTGATGGTCAGTGCCGCTGAGCCCAAGCGTCCCCGAAAGAGCGTCGCAGCCAAGAGTCCGGTCAAGCGCACCGCCACCAAGACCGTCGCGGCCAAGACGGTCACCCCGAAGAAGGTCGCTGCCACGACCGCTCCCGAGCCGACGGCCCCCGAGGCCGGCGCCGAGGAAGCCGAGTCGGTCAAGAAGACCGCGGCCAAGAAGACGGTCGCCAAGAAGGCCACCGCCAAGAAGACCGTCGCCAAGAAGGCCACCGCCAAGAAGACGGCCGGCAAGAAGGACGACGAGCTCCTCGAGGACGAGGCCGCCGAGGAGACCCCGGGTACCGCCAAGGCCGGCGAGGGCGAGCCCGCCGAGGAGGGCCAGGGCTTCGTCCTGTCCGACGACGACGAGGACGACGCGCCCGCCCAGCAGGTCGCGGCCGCCGGCGCCACCGCCGACCCGGTCAAGGACTACCTCAAGCAGATCGGCAAGGTCCCGCTGCTCAACGCCGAGCAGGAGGTCGAGCTCGCCAAGCGCATCGAGGCCGGTCTGTTCGCCGAGGACAAGCTGGCCAACGCCGACAAGCTCGCCCCCAAGCTCAAGCGCGAGCTGGAGATCATCGCCGAGGACGGCCGCCGAGCCAAGAACCACCTCCTGGAGGCCAACCTCCGCCTGGTGGTCTCCCTGGCCAAGCGCTACACCGGCCGCGGCATGCTCTTCCTGGACCTCATCCAGGAGGGCAACCTCGGTCTGATCCGCGCGGTCGAGAAGTTCGACTACACCAAGGGCTACAAGTTCTCCACGTACGCCACGTGGTGGATCCGCCAGGCCATCACGCGCGCGATGGCCGACCAGGCCCGCACCATCCGTATCCCGGTGCACATGGTCGAGGTCATCAACAAGCTCGCGCGCGTGCAGCGCCAGATGCTCCAGGACCTGGGCCGTGAGCCCACCCCGGAGGAGCTGGCCAAGGAGCTCGACATGACCCCCGAGAAGGTCATCGAGGTCCAGAAGTACGGTCGCGAGCCCATCTCCCTGCACACCCCGCTCGGCGAGGACGGCGACAGCGAGTTCGGTGACCTCATCGAGGACTCCGAGGCCGTGGTCCCGGCCGACGCCGTCAGCTTCACGCTCCTGCAGGAGCAGCTGCACTCCGTGCTCGACACGCTCTCCGAGCGCGAGGCGGGCGTCGTCTCCATGCGCTTCGGTCTCACCGACGGTCAGCCGAAGACCCTCGACGAGATCGGCAAGGTCTACGGCGTCACGCGCGAGCGCATCCGCCAGATCGAGTCGAAGACGATGTCGAAGCTGCGCCACCCGTCGCGCTCGCAGGTCCTGCGCGACTACCTCGACTAGTCGAGGACCGGACGGCGCCGCCGTACGGCTCTCCGAAGGCCCGGCACGTTCCCCGAGCGGGGATGTGCCGGGCCTTCGGTGTACGCGCTCTCGTGCGCGTCTCAGGAGGGTTCCTCGCGGTGCGGCGAGCGCACGGCTCAATCACTCTAGGTGTTTCATAACAACCTAGAGTGAGGAGATTGTATGCGTCGTCCATTCACCAAGGGGTTGCCCGTTCCGCTTGCCGTGCTGGTCGCAGCGGCCGTCCTGCCCCTGGCGTCGTCGGCCACGGCGGTCGCCGACGAAGTGATCATCGGCGGCAGCCCCGTCAAGACGTCCGACCATCCGTGGGTGGTGGCGCTCTCCAGCCGTGACCGGTTCGGGTCAGCGCGCTCCGGCCAGTTCTGCGGAGGTGTGGTCGTCGGCCGCTCCACGGTCGTCACTGCGGCGCACTGCATGAGCGAGGAAGTGCTCGGAGTGCCGCGCAACAGGGTCAACGACCTGAAGGTGATCGCGGGCCGGACGGACCTGCGGACGTCGGAGGGGGACGAGATCCCGCTGCGCAGCGAGTACATCAACCCCGAGTACGACTCCCGTACCAACTCCGGCGATGTGGCGGTCCTCACCCTGTCCAAACCGCTGCCCGAGGGGGACGTGCTCCCGATGGCGGCGGAGGGCGACCCGGCCTACGCGCCGTACACGGACGCGAACGTCTACGGGTGGGGCGACACGACCGGGGCCGGCGCCTACTCGGACACGCTGCGCGCCGCCCAGGTGAAGATTCTGGCGGACGACGTCTGCGAGAAGGCGTATCCCGGCACCGCGGACGGGAAGTACGTGGCGAAGACGATGCTCTGCGCCGGGGAGCTTGCGGGCGGCAAGGACGCCTGTCAGGGCGACAGTGGCGGCCCGCTGGTCGCCAAGGGCAAGCTCGTCGGCCTGGTCTCCTGGGGGAGCGGCTGCGGGCGCCCCAAGAGCCCTGGCGTCTACACCCGTGTCTCGGACGTGGTGAAGGTGATGCAGCAGCACGGCTGACACGGATACGAGGACGGGCGGCCTCCCCGGGTGGGGGGAGACCGCCCGATCACCGGCCTGGTGCCGGAGCTGGCTCGTCGTGGGTGCGAGGTGTCAGCGTTCCTCGGTCTCGGCGCTTGCCGGAACGGCGGTGAGCCGCTCCGTCTCGTCCTGTATCTCAGCGGCGATCTTCTTGAGTTCCGGCTCGAACTTGCGCCCGTGGTGGGCGCAGAAGAGCAGTTCACCACCGCTGGACAGGACGACGCGCAGGTACGCCTGGGCGCCGCAACGGTCGCAGCGGTCAGCGGCCGTCAGGGGGCTCGCGGGGGTCAGAACAGTAGTCACGTCGCCTCTTCTCTAGCTCGACGAGCTGTCGTACCAGGGTCAACATCCAACCAGGCCGAAAACGTTCCCGCTCGCGGCTTTTCCTCGAAAATTTTCTTCGAGACCGGCTGTGTGTTGCCGGGTGGCGGCGAATGTGCCGTATTGCGTCTCTTACGTGTACGGGTTCGCGCGTTCTGTCAGGTCGGTCCTCCCCGGCTGGCTTGCCGGTTGTTCAAGAGGACGTGCCCGGAGCCTAAATGGTTCATGCCTCGAAGGGAACGTGATGTGTGCGGCACTCCGTCGAAGGATCGAACAGGCATACGAGGGTGGATTAGTCTGGGCGGAGTCGAGGGTGGCGTTACAACGGCTCTACCAGGCCTCGGTACCCTCTGACGGGCGACCAGCGCCGGCCCTTTACCCACAAGGGCCCCATCTGAAATTCAGCGAGGAGCGAACCGCGTGACCGCCGACACGTCCGTGCCGTCCACAGCGTTGCTGACCGGAGCAGACCGGGACGGTTCCAACTACACCGCGCGGCACCTTCTCGTCCTCGAGGGGCTCGAAGCCGTACGCAAGCGTCCGGGCATGTACATCGGCTCGACCGACAGCCGCGGTCTGATGCACTGCCTCTGGGAGATCATCGACAACTCGGTCGACGAGGCCCTCGGCGGCTTCTGCGACCACATCGAGGTCATCCTGCACGACGACGGCTCCGTGGAGGTGCGGGACAACGGCCGCGGCATCCCCGTGGACGTCGAGCCCAAAACCGGCCTTTCCGGTGTCGAGGTCGTCATGACCAAGCTCCACGCGGGCGGCAAGTTCGGCGGTGGCTCGTACGCGGCCTCCGGCGGTCTGCACGGCGTGGGCGCCTCCGTGGTGAACGCGCTCTCCGCGCGGCTCGACGTGGAGGTGGACCGGGGCGGCCACACGCATGCCATCAGCTTCCGCCGCGGCGTCCCCGGCGCCTTCTCCAAGGCCGGACCCGACGCGCCCTTCGACCCCTCGGCCAGGCTGAGCAAGGTCAAGAAGACTCCGAAGAACCGCATGGGCACCCGTATCCGCTACTGGGCGGACCGGCAGATCTTCCTCAAGGACGCCAAGCTCTCCCTCGAGAACCTGCACCAGCGCGCCCGCCAGACCGCCTTCCTGGTCCCCGGCCTGACCATCGTCGTACGCGACGAGTACGGCCTCGGCGAGGGCGGCAGCAAGGGCGAGGAGAGCTTCCGCTTCGACGGCGGCATCAGCGAGTTCTGCGAGTACCTGGCCCACGACAAGGCGGTCAACGACGTCCTGCGCGTCACCGGCCAGGGCACCTTCAAGGAGACCGTCCCCGTGCTCGACGAGCACGGACAGATGACGCCGACCGAGGTCACCCGCGAGCTCGGCGTCGACATCGCGCTGCGCTGGGGCACCGGCTACGACACGACCATCAAGTCGTTCGTGAACATCATCGCGACGCCCAAGGGCGGCACCCACGTGAGCGGCTTCGAGCGCTCGCTCACCAAGACGATGAACGAGGTGCTGCGCACCCAGAAGCTGCTCAGGGTCGCCGAGGACGACATCATCAAGGACGACGCCCTCGAGGGCCTCACGGCCGTCGTCACGGTGCGCCTTGCGGAGCCGCAGTTCGAGGGGCAGACCAAGGAGGTCCTCGGCACGTCGGCGGCCAACCGGATCGTCGCCAACGTGCTGGCCAAGGAGCTCAAGGCGTTCCTGACCTCCACCAAGCGCGACGCCAAGGCGCAGGCCCGCGCCATCATGGAGAAGGCCGTCGCCGCGGCCCGCACGCGCATCGCGGCACGTCAGCACAAGGACGCGCAGCGCCGCAAGACGGCCCTGGAGTCCTCATCCCTGCCCGCGAAGCTCGCCGACTGCCGCAGCGACGACGTGGAGCGCAGCGAGCTCTTCATCGTCGAGGGCGACTCCGCGCTCGGCACCGCCAAGCTCGCCCGGAACTCGGAGTTCCAGGCCCTCCTGCCGATCCGCGGCAAGATCCTCAACGTTCAGAAGTCGTCCGTCTCGGACATGCTGAAGAACGCCGAGTGCGGCGCGATCATCCAGGTCATAGGGGCTGGCTCCGGCCGCACCTTCGACCTCGACACGGCGCGCTACGGAAAGATCATCCTGCTCGTCGACGCCGATGTCGACGGCGCGCACATCCGCTGCCTCCTGCTCACGCTGTTCCAGCGCTACATGCGGCCCATGGTCGAGGCCGGCCGCGTCTTCGCCGCCGTGCCGCCGCTGCACCGCATCGAACTGGTCCAGCCCAAGAAGGGCCAGGACAAGTACGTGTACACGTACTCGGACCGCGAGCTGCGGGAGACGCTGCTCGAGTTCCAGCGCAAGAACGTGCGCTACAAGGACTCGATCCAGCGGTACAAGGGTCTGGGCGAGATGGACGCCGACCAGCTGGCCGAGACCACGATGGACCCGCGCCACCGCACGCTGCGCCGGATCAACATCGGCGAGCTGGACGCCGCCGAGCAGGTCTTCGATCTGCTCATGGGCAACGACGTGGCACCGCGCAAGGAGTTCATCAGCAGCTCCGCGGCGACGCTCGACCGCTCGCGCATCGACGCGTAACCGGCCCCGCGCCACCGTGCGGCTCCACCCCGGGGTGGAGCCGCACGATCCACCCCGGGGTGGAGCCGCACGATCCACCCCGGCTCCATTTTCTGACCTGGACCGCGCGCCTGACCGCTGACCGCACATGGTGGCTGCTCCCCGCGATCCTCTCCATCAGCGCGCTGCACGACGGCGGCCACACGAACGCGCACCACGTGACGGGCTCGGTCGTCCTGCTCCTGCGCGGCCGCGGCCTGGGCCTTCTTCCGCACCGCACTCGACCACCTGCCGTGGCCCTCGCTCGGACTGGTCGCCGTACTCCTCCTGATCGCGACCGGTGCGCAACAGGCCGGTGCGTCACGCGTACAGGAACGGACTCGCGAAGCCACCGGAGGCGTCCATCACCTAATGGGGTGAAGGACTTGAGAGGAGAGTCCGGGATCTTCCCGTTCTGTCCATCCTTGGCCACGCGGCCGTAGTGGGCCGCGGACAAGGAGAGTTCGGTGGAGAAGCACGACGGGCGCGGGACGGCGCGGCCCCGGACCGGTGATCGCGGTGGCACGGGCGATCCCTGGAACGACGCGCCTGACGCGGGGTGGGGCGACTGGGACGGCACGGGCGCACCGGCGCCCTCCCTGCCCCACCAGGCCGCGCGCCGGGAGCGAAGCACGGCGGGGGTCTACCTGGAGGTGCAGCGCAGCGCCGCCTTCCAGGAGGTGCGCGGACGCTATCGGAGGTTCGTCGTCCCCGCGACAGTGATCTTCTTCGCCTGGTACCTCGCGTACGTCGTGGCCGCCACGAGCGCGCCCGCGCTGATGGCCCGGCCGGTGGCGGGAGCGGTGAACGTGGCGATGCTGGCGGGGCTCGGCCAGTTCGCCAGTACGTTCCTGCTGACGTGGCTGTACGCGCGCCATGCCCGCCTCCGCCGGGACCGCCTCGCGCTCCAACTCCGCTGGGACACGCAGGAGCTGGCCCGCGAGGCCCGCGATCGCGAGCCATCGGACGGACCCCCACGCACAAACGGTTACCCAGCCACGCACGAGTCCCCGGACACGACCAGGTCCCCACACCTGAACGGTCCAGTGGACACGCACGGTTCGGCGTGGAGCGAAGGCGGGCGACGGTGACCGGGACGCATCAGACATGGGCGCTGGTCCTGTTCAGCGCGTTCGTGGCGGTCACGCTCGCCATCACGACCTGGGTGGGGCGCAAACGGCACGGCTCGGCCGAGGAGTTCTACGCGGGCGGCCGCCTCTTCTCGCCGATGGAGAACGGTTTCGCCATCGCCGGGGACTACATGTCGGCCGCGTCGTTCCTCGGCATCTCCGGCCTCATCGCGCTCTACGGCTATGACGGGCTGCTCTACTCCGTGGGCTTCCTCGTCGCCTGGCTCGTCGTGCTCTTCCTCGTCGCCGAACTGGTGCGCAACTGCGGACGGTTCACGATGGCCGACGTCGTGGCGTCCCGGATGCGGGAGCGTCCCGTACGGATCGCGGCGGGAACTTCTTCGGTCACCGTGTCCGTTCTCTATCTGGTGGCGCAAATGGTGGGGGCGGGCAGCCTGGTCGCGCTGCTGCTCGGTGGTGAGAGCGGTGCGGCGCAGGCGTGGACCGTCGTCGGCGTGGGCGCGCTCATGGTGATCTATGTGTCGATGGGAGGGATGCGGGCCACCACGTGGATCCAGATCGTGAAGGCCGTTCTGCTCATGGGCGGGGCGATCACCTTGACCGTGCTCGTCCTGGCGCGTTTCCACGGTGACGTCGACCACCTGCTGCGCTCGGCCGCGGCGCGCAGCGGGCACGGCTCCGACTTCCTCGTGCCCGGTCTGAAGTACGGCGGGAGCTGGACCGCTCGCCTGGACTTCATCAGCCTGGGCCTCGCGCTCGTCCTGGGCACGGCGGGCCTTCCGCACATCCTGTCGCGCTTCTACACCGTGCCGACCGCGCGGGCCGCCCGCCGCTCGGTGGTGTGGTCCATCGGGCTCATCGGCAGCTTCTACCTCATGACGATCGTGCTCGGGTTCGGCGCGGCCGCGCTCGTCGGCTCCGCCGCCGTACGGGACTCGAACGCGGCGGGGAACACGGCGGTTCCGCTGCTCGCCCTCGACCTGGGCGGCGGAGCGGACTCCACGGGAGGCACCGTGCTGTTCGCGGTCGTCGCGGCGGTCGCCTTCGCCACCATCCTCGCCGTCGTCGCCGGGATCACACTCGCCTCCTCGGCGTCCGTGGCGCACGACCTGTACGCCTCGCTGCGGCGCGGGCGCGGCGGGAAGCGGCGCAGCGAGGTCGCGGTGGCGCGGGTCGCCGCGGCCGGTGTCGGCGTGGTCGCGATCGCGCTCGGGCTGCTCGCGCGCGATCTGAACGTGGCGTTCCTCGTCGGCCTGGCCTTCGCCGTCGCCGCATCCGCCAACCTGCCGGTGCTGCTGTACTCGCTGTTCTGGCGGGACTTCACGACGCGCGGGGCGGTGTGGTCGGTGTATGGCGGGCTCGTGCCGGCGCTCGCTCTCGTCGCGCTGTCACCGGTGGTCTCGAGGAGCCCGACGTCCCTGTTCCCGGGGGTCGACTTCCAGTTCTTCCCGTTGGAGAACCCGGGGCTCGTCTCCATCCCGCTCGGCTTCCTGGCCGGCTGGCTGGGCACCATGACCTCCGCCGAGCCGCCGGACGAGGCCAAGCACGCGGAGACCGAGGTGCGGTCGCTGACCGGCGCCGGGGCGGTCTGACTCCGGCCCGTCGGTATGCAGGGGCGGCCCCCTCAGCGGCCCGCGGCCCACTCGTAGCGGTGCTCGGGCCGCCCCGTGTCGCCGTACTTCAGGCTCAGCCGCACCCGCCCCGTGCGTTCGAGCAGCTTCAGGTAGCGCTGGGCGGTCTGGCGGCTGAGCCGGGTCAGGTCGGCCAGCTCCTGAGCGGAGAGCGGCCCTTCGGCGTTCATCATGGCCTTGCGCACGAGTTCGGCCGTGGTGGGGGAGTGGCCCTTCGGCAGCTCGGGCGCGGGGGTGGCCGACAGCGCGCCGAAGAGCCGGTCGACCTCCGCCTGCTCGGCCTCGCCGCCGCCGTCGAGAGTGCGGCGCAGTGCCGCGTACGCCTCCAGCTTGCCGCGCAGGCCGGCGAACGAGAACGGCTTGACGAGGTACTGCAGCGCCCCGTGTCGCATCGCCGCCTGGACGGTCGCCACGTCGCGCGCCGCCGTCACCATGATCACGTCGATCTGGTGGCCGCGCTCCCGCACGGCGCGGGCGACGTCGAGGCCCGTCTCGTCCGGCAGGTAGTGATCCAGGAGGACGAGGTCGACGGCGCGGTCCTCGATACGTTCCAGGGCCTCGGCCGCGCTGTGCGCCTTGGCGGCCACGCGGAAGCCGGGGATCTTCGCCACGTAGGCGGCGTTCACGTCGGCGACGCGCGTGTCGTCGTCCACGACCAGGACCTCGATCACCGGACCTCCTCGGCCGCGTCCGGGACGATGCCGGTCGCAGACGCACCGACGGCCTCCGCGAGCGCCTCCGGCAGGACGACGACGAACTCGGCGCCCCCCGCGGCCGACGCCGTCACCTCGGCCGTGCCGCCCTGCCGCTCGGCGAGCCGTCGTACGAGGGCGAGGCCGATGCCGCGTTTGCCGTACGCGGGCGGCTCCTTCGTGGTCCAGCCCTCCGTGAACACGGCCTCCCGCTGATCGGCCGGGATCCCCGGCCCCGTGTCGCGCACCCGCAGGACCGCCGTCGCCCCTTCCGCCCGCAGAACCACCTCCACGCGCGCGTGGCGCCCCGAGCCGGCCGTCGCGTCGACGGCGTTGTCGACCAGGTTGCCGACGATGGTGACAAGACCGCGCGGATCGACGAGCCGGTCCGGCAGCGCGGTGTCCCGCGAGATGTTCAGCGCGACCCCGCGCTCCGCGGCGACCGTCGCCTTGCCCACCAGCAAGGCGGCGAGCAGCGGGTCCTGGATCTTCTCGGTGATCTGCTCCGCGGTGACCCGGTGCGCGCCCGCGACCTCGCCGACGAACTCCGCCGCCTCCTCGTACATCTCCAGCTCGAGGAGGCCGAGGAGGGTGTGCATCCGGTTGGCGTGTTCGTGGTCCTGGGCGCGCAGGGCGTCGATGAGCCCGCGCGTGGAGTCGAGTTCGCGGCCGAGCTGCTCCAGCTCCGTGCGGTCGCGCAGGGTCGCGACGGCGCCGCCGTCGTCGGTGGGCATGCGGTTGGCGACCAGGACGCGTTGACCGCGCACCGTCAGCAGGTCGGTGCCGGAGACGTGGCCCGCGAGCACGTCCGTCGTACGCCCCGGACCCAGGGCGTCCTCCAGGAGCTGCCCGATGGCCTCGGCGCCGAGGCCGAGGAGACGCTGCGCCTCGTCGTTCAGGAGCCGGATCCGTCCGGCGCGGTCCAGCGCGACGACGCCCTCGCGGATGCCGTGCAGCATCGCCTCGCGCTCGGCCAGGAGCGCTGAGATGTCGGAGAACGCCAGGTCACGGGTCTGCCGCTGCACACGCCGCGAGATCAGGTAGGCGGCGAGCGCGCCCACGGCCAACGCCCCTCCCGCGTACGCGAACAGCCCCGGGATCGCGTGGATCAGGCGGGCGCGGACGCTGTCGTACTCGATGCCGACCGACACCGCGCCCACGATGGCCCCGTCAGCGCCCCTCAAGGGCACTTTGCCGCGCGCGGAGCGCCCGAGGGTACCGTCGTCGATCTCCATCACGTCGCGGCCCGCGAGAGCGTCGCTGGGATCCGTCGAGACGACCCGGCCGATCTGAGCGCGGTCGGTGTGCGACCAGCGCACCCCCTCCTTGTTCATGATCACGACGTACTCCGCGCCGCTGGCCCGCCTGATCCGCTCCGCCTCGGCCTGCACGGGGCCGCGCACCGTAGGCCGTGAGGACCGCAGGTCGGCGGCGATCTGCGGCTGCGCGGCCGTGGTCTGCGCGATGGCGAGGGCGCGCCGCATCGCCTGGTCGTCGAGCTGCTCGCTCAACGGGGCGAGGAACAGCCCGGTCGCCAGCACCGCCACCCCGGCGGCGATCGCCACCTGCATCAGCAGTACCTGCGCGAACACGCGCCTCGGCAGACCGAGACGCAGGCGGCGGGCGGGGGAGGTCGGGCTCATGGTGACGAACGGTACGGGTCCCTCCGCCCCCGTTCGTAGCCCTTGTGGCGCGGATCTCGTACGACGATGGCGACGCTCAGGGCGCTCACGCGCGCGGGCCGACACCCCTTTAGGTCACTCCTCGGCCTGCCCGGGCGGTGCCGGCAAGGGCTGCGGCGGGCGCGGACCCACGTAGTGGCCGGTGGGCCGCATCCGCAACGGGCGCTCCTTGTACTCCTCCAGGGCGTGCGCGATCCAGCCCGCCGTGCGGGCCACGGCGAAGATCGTCTCCCCGGCCTCGGGCGGCATCCCGTACGTGGCGGTGAGGGCGGCGAGGGCCAGGTCCACATTGGCGTGCAGGTCCGTGTGGCGGGCGGTCGTCGCCACGACGTCGCGGGCCGCCGCCAGCGCGGAGTGCGCGGCGGGGAGGTCCTCCAGGGCGGCGAACAGCGCCCGCGCGCGTGGGTCCTCGCCCTTGTAGAGGCGATGGCCGAGCCCCGGCACACGGCGACCCGCCCGCAGCTCGTCCGCGACCACCGGGCCGGCGCTGCCGCGCTCCAGGACGTCGAGGAGCATCCGGTGGGCAAGGCCGCTGGCCGCGCCGTGCAAGGGGCTCTCCAGGACGCCCAGGCCCGCGGAGACGGCGGCGTACGGGTGTGCCCTGGCCGACGCGGCGACACGGACCGCCAGCGTGGAGGCGGCCAGGTCATGGTCGACGAGCAGGGCGAGGGCCAGGTCCAGGACGCGCAGCGCCGCCTCGTCGGGTTGCTGGTAGGACAGACGGCCCCACAGGCGCTGCGCGATCGGTTCGCCGTCCGCGTACGTGTCCCGTTGCAGGGGCTGCGCCGCCGCGAGCGTCGGGATGAGGGAGCGTGCGGCACCGAGGACGGACTGATCGGACAGGTCGTAGCGCATGGGGTCGGCGGTGGCGGCGGCGACCGCCGCCACCCGCAACCGGTCCACCGGGCTGCTGTGGTCCGGCAGGCCGTGCACCGCGCGGCGTGCCGCCGCCAGCGACTCCTTGGAGGCGGTGAACCGTGCGCCGGGCCGCAGGGTGCCCGTCCACAGCCACTCCGCGACTTCCTCGTACGAGTGACGGGCCGCCAGCTCCGCCGCGTCGACCCCCCGGAAGAAGTACCGGTCCGCGTCGATGAGCGTGATCCGGGTGCGTACGGACAGTTCGTCGGGGCTCGAACCCGCCGCGCCCTCACGCCTGTTGCGGCGGGCGAGGGCCTCGACCTCGGCGGCGTCGAAGGTGCTGCCGCGTCTGCCCTGGCCGCGTCGGCTGGTCAGCTGCCCGCGGCTCACATACGCGTACACCGTCTCGGGCTTCACGCCGAGCAGTTCGGCGGCCTCCTGAGTGCTCAGTCGGCGGGTGGCTTGGTGGGCCGGTGCGGGTTCGTGATCCCTCATGCGCGTCACCGTATCCGTCTCGCTTCGTATTGATTCAATCAATATTGACAGAGATCCAGTCAAGCATGGACAGTCGAATCAAGTTCAGGGAGGAATCATGCCGATCAACCGGACCCCGGTCGCCCCCGCAGCCACCGCTGCCGCCACCACGGCCGCCCCTGTCGTCGACGTACCGCGCGGGCTGGCGGGCGTCGTCGTCACCGACACCGCACTCGGTGACGTCAGGGGACAGGAAGGCTTCTACCACTACCGCCAGTACTCGGCCGTCGAACTCGCGCGGACCCGTGGCTTCGAGGACGTCTGGCACCTGATGGTCCACGGCGAACTGCCGGACGCTGCACGGTCGGCGGCCTTCGCGCGCGAGACCGCGGAGTTGCGCGCCCTGCCCGACGAGGTGCGGGCCGCGCTTCCCGCCATCGCCCGGGCCGGCGCCGTCTCCGGGCCGCTGGCCGGGCTGCGGACGGCCCTCTCGCTGTTCGGTGCCTCGCAGGGCTTCCGGCCCGTCTACGACATCGACGCCGACCGGCGCAGGGCGGACACCCTCGCCGCGGCGGCGGTCGTCCCCACGGTCCTCACCGCCCTGCACCGGCTCGGCGAAGGCCTCGACCCGGTGGAGCCCAGGGTCGATCTGCCGTACGCGGCCAACTACCTGTACATGCTGACGGGCGCGGAGCCGGACCCCGCCCATGCGCGGGCCGTCGAGCAGTACCTCATTTCAACCATTGATCATGGTTTCAACGCGTCGACCTTCACGTCGCGCGTGATCACCTCCACCGGAGCCGATGTCGTCGCCTGTCTCGTCGGTGCGGTGGGCGCCCTGTCGGGCCCCTTGCACGGCGGAGCGCCCAGCCGCGCGCTAGACACCCTGGACGCGATCGGCACCCCGGACCGCATCGATCCCTGGATCCGCGAGCGCGTCCTGGCCGGCGACCGGATCATGGGGTTCGGGCACCCGGTCTACCGCACGGAGGACCCGCGCTCGCGGATGCTGCGCGGTATCGCCGAGGGGTTCGGCGGCCCGCTGGTGGAGTTCGCCGTCGAGGTCGAGCGCCAGGTCGAGGCCATCCTGGCGGAGCTGAAGCCCGGCCGTGAGCTGCACACGAACGTGGAGTTCTACGCGGGCGTGGTCATGGAGCTGTGCGGGCTGCCGCGCACGATGTTCACGCCGACGTTCGCCGCGGCGCGCGTGGTCGGCTGGAGCGCCAACATCCTGGAGCAGGCCGAGGATTCGAAGATCATCCGCCCGGCGGCGCGGTATGTGGGCGCGGAGCCGCCGGTGGCCGTGCCCGCACTTCGCTGAGGCTGCGGCTGACTGCGGCTGAGGTGGGGACTGAATCCGAGGTGCAGGACGGCCGCCGACGTGAGCACCGTCGGCGGCCGTCCTGGTTGCGGTCCGCAAGGGACCGCGAGCGAGCGGAAGGGATCCGTCAGGCGTCGGGGATGTCGCTCTTGGCGCGGAGCAGGGTCTCCCGGTTCACGATCACGATGCGCTCGTAGTCGGCGACCCCCGCGTCCGCCGGGAGTTCCTTCTTGAGCTCGGCGGTGGCCTCCGTGCCGATCACGGCGAAGTTCCCGTCGCTGAGTTCGAAGACATCGGGGCAGGTGGCGCCGGAGGCGCTTCCGCGAGCGCTCGGGGGCACCCCGATGCGACGTACGATTTTCAAGGGGACCGGTTCCTTCTGGGAAGAGCGATGTTACGGCGACACAGTAATGGGCCGAACGACGCTGGATGGTACCGATACCCCTTCGTGCAACGGGAGTTGACCGAAAATTTCACTGAGACGGGTGAGTGTCGGAAGGGTCGGCGGGAGCCTGGGCGAGCGGCTGTTTCAGAGGGGCGGTGGTTCGCCCACGACCCACCACTCGTCCGTGTCCGCCTCGTCCCGCTCCTGAAGGAGCGTTTCAGCGATGTGCCCGACCTCCGCTTCCGTGGAGTTCGGGTCGAGCGAGGCCCGGTGGGGGCGTGTGGCCTCCCAGTACTCCCTGATGTACGCGCTCTGGAAGAGTTCGCGCAGATGTCCCCGGAGCTGGCGCCGGTCCAGGAGCCCCGCCTCGTAGAGGTGGAAGGCGTTGACGTACCAGAGGTTGGCGTAGAGGTACTGGCGCCGTCGCTCCGGTGAGAGGTCCTGGCCGTAGCCGTCGATCACGACGGCCAGGGAGGGGTCGTCGATGGCCTTGCTCAGGAGCTCCCAGTGCATGTGCTGCTGATGGGCGCGGGCCAGCCGTCGCCGTTCCGTGGCCGCCCCCGCGCGGCCGGGACCGTACTGGTGCCACAGATGTGCCGTGGTGGTGCCTGCGAGCGCACCGGTGATCATTGCGGCGACCAATGGTCGCCACATCCTCAAACTCTGTGTGGCCATGTCAACCCCCGATTCAGGCGACCGCCCGCCGGTCGCCGGACGCGGGTCGACGGGCTTGCGGACCGGCGAGCAAGGCGATGGGCGGCGCGCTTGCCGTCTCCCAAGGGTGCCGAGCGGCTCTGATCGGCAGGGAGGCGGAGAGGAGGCGCACGGAAGCATGCTGGGTCGCGGAAACCGTCGCCATATCGAACGTCTGCCCAGTGCGGGCGCTAACAATCGTTCACTTCGCGGCAGTTCCGCGATGCCTGGGGTTCAGTGCCGCCTGCCTGGGGTCCCGTGCCGCCGTGCCCGAGATCCGGACGGTGCCGCGCCTAAGGTGGATCGGCACGATATCCGTACGAGAGCTGGAGAGAGCACGTTGAGCAAGGCGAGCAACCCGGGCCACGCGAGCCGGCAGATCCCCGTCGTCGTCCTCGCGGGGTTCCTCGGGTCGGGGAAGACCACGCTGCTCAATCACCTGCTGCACCACAGCGGTGGCTCGCGGATCGGCGCGATCGTCAATGACTTCGGGGCGATCGAGATCGACGCCATGGCCGTGGCGGGCCAGCTCGGCGACTCGACGGTCTCGCTCGGCAACGGGTGCCTGTGCTGTGCCGTGGACGCCGGTGAACTTGATGTGTATCTGGACAAGTTGACTCGGCCCGTCAATGACGGTCATGAGATGGACGTCATCGTGATCGAGGCGAGCGGCATCGCGGAACCGCAAGAGCTGGTGCGCATGGTGCTCGCCAGTGAGAACCCGCGCATCGTGTACGGCGGGCTGATCGAGGTCGTGGACGCGGCCGAGTTCGACGCGACCCGGGAGAGGCACCCCGAGGTGGAGCGGCATCTGGGGATCGCGGACCTCGTCGTCGTCAACAAGGCCGACCGGGTCGCGGACGCGGAACGGGGGCGTGTCCTGACCACCGTGCGCGGGGCGGCCGGGCCCGCCGCCGTCGTCTGCGCCTCGTACGGGCGCGTCGACCCCGAGCTGCTCTTCGACTGCCGTCCCGCGACGGAGCGCATCGGGCAGCTCTCCTTCGACGACCTGCACCGCCACGACGAGAGCGACAGCGGAGGCCACGGCGGAAGCCTCAGCGGCGGCGAGGCGCACGCCGCGCACCTGCACTCCGCTTACGACAGCCTCGCCTTCACCTCCGACGTGCCCATGAACCCGCGCCGCCTGATGGACTTCCTCGACGGACGCCCCGAGGGGCTCTACCGCATCAAGGGCTACGTCGATTTCGGCGCCGCCGACCCGGCCAACCGGTACGCCGTGCACGCCGTCGGGCGGTTCCTGCGGTTCTACCCGGAGCCCTGGCCCGTCGGCGACGAGCCCGACGGCGAGCCGCACCTCACCCAGCTCGTCCTCATCGGGACCGGGATCGACACCCAGGCGCTCCGCGAGCAGCTCGACGACGCCAAGAAGGACGACGCCAAGGACACGGACACCGCCGAGCACACGGGAAACGCCCCGCACACCGTCGACGAGCACGGCATGTGGGGCGTTCTCCGCTACGTGCAGGACAAGGGCGAGGACCCCGGCGACGACCCGCGCGAGGCCGACGCCGAGAGGATCTAGACCGGCCCCGCCACCGCCGCGACCGTCTTCGGCAGCGAGATCCCCGAACCGTCGCGGCGCGGGTCCATCTCGGTCAGCTCGGCCGGCATCCCGTTCTTCTGCGCCGCGCGCGCGGGCGCCGGGCCCGCCCAGGCGAGGCTCAGGCAGTCCTCGCCCTTCAGGAAGCGCTGGCAGCGCACGCCGCCGGTCGCGCGGCCCTTGCGCGGGTACTGGTCGAACGGGGTGAGCTTGGCCGTCGTCTGCACCGAGTCGTCGAGCGTGCCGCGCGAGCCCGCCACCGTGAAGACCACCGCGTCGGCCGCCGGGTCGACCGCGGTGAACGAGATGACCTTCGCGCCGGTCGCCAGCTTGACGCCGGCCATGCCGCCCGCGGGACGGCCCTGCGGACGCACCATGGAGGCCTGGTAGCGCAGCAGTTGCGCGTCGTCGGTGATGAAGACCAGGTCCTCCTCGCCGGTCCGCAGCTCGACCGCGCCGACGATGCGGTCACCGTCCTTGAGGGTGATGACCTCCAGCTCGTCCTTGTTGCTCGGGTAGTCCGGCGTCACGCGCTTCACGACGCCTTGTTCGGTGCCGAGGGCGATGCCGGGCGACGACTCGTCGAGCGTCGTCAGGCAGACGACCTTCTCGTCCGCGCCGAGGGTGGAGAGGAACTCGGAGATCGGGGCCCCGCCGGACAGGTTCGGCGCGGCCGCCGTGTCCGGGAGCTGCGGCAGGTCGATGACGTTCAGACGCAGCAGCCGGCCGGCGGAGGTGACCGCGCCGATCTCACCGCGGGCCGTCGCCGGTACCGCGGAGACGATCACGTCGTGCTTGGTGCGTTTGCCGTTCTCGTCCGCGGCGAACGGTTCGCCGTTGGCCGTACGGGCGAGGAGGCCGGTCGAGGAGAGCAGGACGCGGCACGGGTCGTCGGCCACCTGGAGCGGGACGGTGGCCACGGCCGGGCCCGACGACTCGAGCAGCACGGTGCGCCGGTCGGTGCCGAACTTCTTGGCTACGGCCGCCAGTTCCGAGGAGACGAGCTTGCGCAGCTCGGCGTCGGAGTCGAGGATGCCGGTCAGCTCGTCGATCTCGCCGTTCAGCTTGTCGCGCTCGGACTCCAGCTCGATGCGGTCGAACTTGGTGAGGCGGCGCAGCGGCGTGTCCAGGATGTACTGCGTCTGGATCTCGCTCAGACCGAAACGGCCGATGAGCCGCTCCTTGGCCTGCGCGCTGTTGTCGCTGGAGCGGATGAGGCGGATGACCTCGTCGATGTCGAGCAGCGCGACGAGGAGGCCCTCGACGAGGTGCAGCCGGTCCCGCTTCTTGGTGCGGCGGAACTCGCTGCGGCGGCGCACGACCTCGAAGCGGTGGTCCAGGTAGACCTCAAGGAGTTCCTTGAGGCCGAGGGTGAGCGGCTGGCCGTCCACGAGGGCCACATTGTTGATGCCGAAGGACTCCTCCATCGGCGTCAGCTTGTAGAGCTGCTCCAGGACGGCCTCCGGGACGAAGCCGTTCTTGATCTCGATGACCAGGCGCAGGCCGTGCTCGCGGTCGGTGAGGTCCTTGACGTCGGCGATGCCCTGGAGCTTCTTGTTGCCGACGAGCTCCTTGATTTTCGCGACGACCTTCTCGGGGCCCACCGCGAAGGGCAGTTCGGTGACGACGAGGCCCTTGCGGCGCGCCGTCACCGTGTCCACGGCGACCGTGGCCCGGATCTTGAAGGTGCCGCGCCCCGACTCGTAGGCGTCCTTGATGCCGGACAGGCCGACGATCCGGCCGCCCGTGGGCAGGTCGGGTCCCGGCACGTACTTCATGAGCGTCTCGAGGTCGGCGCCCGGGTGCTTGATCAAGTGCCGGGCGGCGGCGATCACTTCGCCCAGGTTGTGCGGCGCCATGTTCGTCGCCATGCCGACCGCGATGCCCGATGCCCCGTTCACCAGCAGGTTCGGGTACGCCGCCGGGAGGACGAGGGGCTCCTGCTCCTGCCCGTCGTAGTTCGGGGCGAAGTCGACCGTGTTCTCCTCGATCGACTCCGTCATCAGGTCGGCGGCCGGGTCCATGCGGCACTCGGTGTACCGCATGGCGGCCGGACGGTCGTCGTTGCCCAGTGAACCGAAGTTCCCGTGCCCGTCGACCAGGGGGACGCGCATGGAGAACGGCTGGGCGAGGCGCACCAGGGCGTCGTAGATCGACGCGTCGCCATGGGGGTGCAACTTACCCATGACCTCGCCGACGACGCGGGCGCACTTCACATAGCCGCGTTCGGGGCGCAGGCCCATCTCGTTCATCTGGTAGACGATCCGACGGTGGACGGGCTTCATCCCGTCGCGGGCGTCGGGCAGGGCGCGCGAGTAGATGACCGAGTACGCGTACTCCAGGTAGGAGCCCTGCATTTCGTCGACCACGTCGATGTCGAGGATCCTCTCCTCGAAATCGTCGG
>NZ_JAOCNE010000008.1:46212-91919 GCF_056172735.1 Streptomyces sp. R818 | reverse complement strand
GTCGTCGCCGAGTGCGGCGAGCGCGGTGTGCAGGGGCTGATCGTCGTCTCCGCCGGCTACGCGGAGAGCGGCGCCGAGGGACGCGAGCGCCAGCGCGAACTGGTCCGCCAGGCCCGCACGTACGGCATGCGCCTCATCGGGCCGAACGCGTTCGGGGTCGTCAACACCTCGCCCGACGTCCGGCTCAACGCCTCGCTGGCGCCCGAGATGCCGCGCCCGGGGCGCATCGGCCTGTTCGCCCAGTCCGGCGCCATCGGCATCGCCCTCCTCGCGCGCCTGCACCGCAGGGGCGGCGGCGTCACCGGCGCCACCGGCATCTCCACGTTCGTCTCGGCGGGCAACCGCGCGGACGTCTCCGGCAACGACGTCCTGCAGTACTGGTACGACGACCCGGACACCGACGTCGCCCTCATGTACCTCGAATCCATCGGCAACCCGCGCAAGTTCACCCGCCTCGCGCGCCGCACCGCCGAGGCCAAGCCGCTGGTCGTCGTGCAGGGCGCCCGCCACAGCGGCATCGCCCCCACCGGGCACGCCGTACGCGCCACCCGCCTCCCGTACGCGACGGTCTCCGCGCTGCTGCGCCAGGCGGGCGTCATCCGCGTCGACACGATCACCGAACTCGTCGACACCGGCCTCCTCCTGGCCCGCCAGCCGCTGCCCGCGGGGCCGCGCGTCGCCATCCTCGGCAACTCCGAGTCGCTCGGTCTGCTCACCTACGACGTGTGCCTCTCCGAAGGACTGCGCCCCAAGCCGCCCCGCGACCTGACCACGGCGGCGACCCCGGCCGACTTCCGCGCCGCGCTCGACGAAGCGCTGGCCGACGACAAGACCGACGCCGTCGTCGTCACCGCGATGCCCGCCGTGGGGGAGGACCCGGCCGGGGACGCGGAGCTCGCGGCCGCCCTCAGCGCCGCCGCCGCGGCCGCCCCCGCCAAGCCCGTCCTCGTCGTCCACGTCGAACTGGGCGGCCTCGCCGAAGCACTCTCCGCAGCGACCAGCACAGGGCCCAACGCGCCGGACGCGCCCGACACGCGCGCGTGCACGCCGACGCCAGTGCCCGACGGCACGTCTCCGGCGCCCGACCGCACGTCTCCGATGTCCGACGGCACGTCTCCGGTGTCCGGCGGGCCGACTGCGCTGCCCGGCGGGTCGGCCCCCGCATCTGGCGGCGAGCCCGAGGACACGCCGCGCCTCATCCCCGCCTACCCCGCGGCCGAGCGAGCCGTCCGCGCCCTGGCCGAGGTCGTGCGCTATGCCCAGTGGCGGCGCGACGCGGCGGAGCCCGGCAAGGTGCCCGAGTACGACGACATCGACGAGGCGGGCGCCGCCGCCCTCATCGACGAACTGCTCACCAAGGAGGACGACCCGCGCGGCCTCGACCTCACCACCGAGCAGGCCCGCGAACTCCTCGCGCACTACGGCATCGCCATCCGGCAGACCCTGCCCGCGCCGGATGCCACCGGTGCCGCCGACGCCGCGCGCGCCCTCGGCTACCCCGTCGCCCTCAAGACGACCGCCCCGCACCTGCGCCACCGCGCGGACCTCGGCGGCGTACGCCTCGACCTCGCCGACGAGACGGACCTGCGGCGCGCCTACGAGGAGCTGACCGAGCGCCTGGGCAGCCCGGCCGAGCTGCGGCCCGTCGTGCAGTCCATGGCCCCGCGCGGCGTCGACACCGTCGTCCGGGCCGTGATCGACCAGGCCGCGGGCGCGGTGCTCTCCTTCGGCCTGGCTGGCGCCCCGTCCGAGCTGCTCGGCGACATCGTCCACCGCCTCGTCCCGGTGACCGACCGGGACGCGCAGTCGATGATCCGTTCCATCAAGACGGCACCGATGCTGTTCGGCTGGCGCGGCGCCGCCCCCGTCGACACCCCCGCCCTGGAGGAGCTGCTCCAGCGGGTCTCGCGCCTCGTCGACGACCACCCCGAGGTGGTCGGTGTCACGCTCGAACCGGTCGTCGTCGCCCAGGACGGCCTGACCGTGCTCGGCGCCACAGTGCGCCTCGCCCCGCCGCCCGTCCGGGGCGACCTCGGGCCGCGCACCCTGCCCGTCGCCTACTGACCGAAGGCCCCGGCGGTTATCCACAGGCGCAAACCGCAGTCCCCGACCGGCCTTAGGATGGACCCCATGGCCAAGACCAGTACGACGACCCAAGGGCTGCGAGCGGCGATCGAGCGCAGCGGCTACTACCCGGCCCTCGTGGCCGAGGCGGTGGAGGCCGCGGTCGGCGGCGAGCCCATCTCGTCGTACCTCGTGCACCAGGAGACCACGTTCGACGCGAACGAGGTCCGCCGGCATGTCACCGTCCTGGTCCTGACCGGTACCCGCTTCATCGTCAGCCACACCGACGAGCAGGCCGCCGACACCACGTCCCCGACGCCGTACGCGACCACGTCCACGGAGTCCGTGAAGCTCGACCGCATCTCCTCGGTCGTGCTCAGCCGGGTCGTCGCCAACCCCGAGAAGTACGTTCCGGGCACGCTCCCGCGCGAGGTCGTGCTCACCATCGGCTGGGGCGCCGTCTCCCGCATCGACCTGGAGCCCGCCGCCTGCGGCGACCCCAACTGCGAGGCGGACCACGGCTACACGGGCAGCTCCACCGCCGACGACCTGAGCCTGCGCGTCAGCGAGGCGGGCGACGGACCCGAGACCGTGCGCCAGGCCCTCGCCTTCGCGCAGGCGCTCTCCGAGGCCACCGTGGACGCGGGACGCCGATGACCCAGGCCGCCTGGGACGACGTAGAGCCGCTGCCCGTCCACACCGCTCCCGTCCCGGCGTACGGCACCGGATCGCTCGCCGACCTGCTGCCCACCCTCGGCTCCCACCTGGGCGTCCCCGGCTGCGAGGCCGCGATCCCCGAGCTGGCCCCGGTCGACCGCGCCTGCGTCTTCCTGATCGACGGCCTCGGCTGGGAGCAGCTCAAGGCGCACCCGGACGAGGCCCCGTTCCTCAGCTCGCTCATCGCCTCCTCGCGCGGCGGCACCGGCACCCCGATCACCGCGGGCTACCCCGCCACCACCGCGACCTCCCTCGCCTCGGTCGGCACGGGCCTGCCGCCCGGCGCCCACGGCCTGCCCGGCTACACGGTGCGCAACCCCGCCACCGGCGAGCTGATGAACCAGCTCCGCTGGACCCCGTGGACCAAGCCGCAGACCTGGCAGCCCTACCCGACGATCTTCCAGCGCGCCCACGAGGCCGGGGTCCACACGGCCCAGGTCTCCGCGCCCGCCTTCCAGTCCACGCCCCTCACCAAGATCGCGCTCAGCGGCGGCACCTTCCACGGCCGCCTCTCCGGCGAGGACCGGATGGACCTGGCCGCGGCCCAGCTCGCCGGGGGCGACCGCTCGCTGGTCTACACGTACTACAGCGAGGTCGACGGCAAGGGCCACCGCTTCGGCGTCGACTCCGACCCCTGGCGCGGCCAGCTCGGTTACGTCGACCGGCTCGCCCAGCGCCTCGCCGAGCAACTCCCGCCGCGCAGCGCCCTGTACGTCACCGCCGACCACGGCATGATCGACATCCCGTTCGACGAGCAGTCCCGTATCGACTTCGACGAGGACTGGGAACTGAGCGCGGGCGTCGCCCTGCTGGGCGGCGAGGGCCGCGCGCGCCATGTCTACGCGGTGCCCGGCGCGCAGGGCGACGTGCTCGCCGTGTGGCGCGAGGTCCTCGGCGAGCAGTTCTGGGTCGCGAGCCGCGAGGAGGCGATCGAGGCGGGCTGGTTCGGCCCGCGGGTCGACGCACGGGTCCGCGAGCGGCTCGGCGACGTCATCGCCGCCGCCCGCGACGACGTGCTGATCACCGCCTCGCGCACCGAGCCGAAGGAGTCCCTGATGGTCGGCAACCACGGCTCGATGACCCCGGCGGAGCAGCTCGTTCCGCTGCTCGAAGTACGTCCCTGAAGCCCGCGCCCCCTCTTTTTCTCCGTCCCACGTGAAAGGTGCTCGAACCCCCATGCCCGAGCTGGTGTTCTTCTCCGGAACCATGGACTGCGGAAAGAGCACACTGGCTCTGCAGATCGAGCACAACCGCTCGGCCCGCGGCCTCCAGGGCATGATCTTCACCCGCGACGACCGGGCCGGAGAGGGCAAGCTCTCCTCCCGTCTCGGCCTGGTCACCGACGCCGTCGAGGTCGCCGACGACCTGGACGTGTACGCGTACGTCGTGGACCGCCTCTCGCAGGGCGGCAAGGTGGACTACGTGATCGCGGACGAGGCGCAGTTCCTCGCGCCGGACCAGATCGACCAGCTCGCCCGCGTCGTCGACGACCTCGGCCTCGACGTCTTCGCGTTCGGCATCACCACCGACTTCCGCTCCAAGCTGTTCCCCGGCTCGCAGCGCCTGGTCGAACTCGCCGACCGCGTCGAGGTCTTGCAGGTCGAGGCGTTGTGCTGGTGCGGCGCCCGCGCCACGCACAACGCCCGCACCATAAACGGCGCGATGGTCGTCGAGGGCGCCCAGGTCGTCGTCGGCGACGTCAACCACGCGGAGGACGAGGTCGGCTACGAGGTGCTGTGCAGGCGCCACCACCGCAAGCTCACGACGAGCGCGACGGCGCGGGCGGCGGCCCTGTCGCCCGACGTGCTCCCCGTGGCCTGAGAGCCTGTCTGCCCGCCGACGGGGTCAGGACGGCGCCGACGTCAGCAGCGCGAACTCCGCCCCCTCCGGGTCCGCCACCCGTGCGACCCTGCCGAGGGATCCGTTCCGCGCGGGCGTCACGGTGTGGCCGCCCAGGTCGGCCACCTTCTCGACGGCCTCGTCCACGTCGCCGACCTCGAAGTACGTCATCCAGTGCGAGCCGCGATGGCGCGGCAGGGCATGCCCCACGCCCTGCACCGAGGCCACCGGACGCCCGTCCACGAGCAGCGTCAGACAGTCGAAGTCGGCGGAGACGACGGCCTCCTCGGTGTAGCCGAAGACCGACTGGTAGAACTTCGACACGCTCGACGTCTCCCGCGTCACCAGCTCGTTCCACGCCACCGCGCCGGGCACGCCCGTCACCGCCATGCCCAGGTGCTCCGCGGCCTGCCAGATGCCGAACACGGCCCCCGACGGGTCGGAGCCGATGGCCATACGGCCCGCCTCGCCCGCGTCCAGCGGGCCCACGCCGACGGTGCCGCCGCACTGCCGCACCGACGCGGCGGTCCCGTCCACGTCGTCCGAGGCCAGATAGGGCGTCCAGGCGATCGGCAGATGCCGGTCGGACGGCAGCGCGCCGATGCCGGCCACCTCCTTGCCGTCGAGGAGGGCCCGCGCGTACGGGCCGAGCTGCTGGGGGCCCGGCCGGAACTCCCAGCCGAACAGTGCCCCGTAGAACTCCTGGGTCGCGGCCATGTCGTGCACCATCAGACTCACCCAGCAGGGTGTCCCCGGCGCACGCCCGGCTGCTGCCTCGGTCATCGTCACTCTCTCCTCGGAAGGGAACCCTCGGAACGGAACCGTCGAAGGCCCGCGATCGGGAACCCGTGTGTCGTCGCGCCCGTGCTCGATGGTGGCACTCCGTGCCGCGTGGCGCTTCCTGACCGCGCCGAATCCGCTGGGCTCCGCACAGAGAATGCCCGAAACGTTGTTTCTGGGTCGTTTCCGCGCCACGACCCGGCCGTGTCCGACCGGATGACGCTCGGTAGTCGATCGAGCACGCTATCCGAAGGCGGGCGCTCGGGCCAGACCATGAGCAAGGATGGCCCCCATGAATGCCATCATCACCGCATCCGATCTCGCGAGCGAGCTGACGGGTGATCACCCGCCCGTGTTGCTGGACGTCCGCTGGCAGCTGAGCGCCGCCAAAGCCGCAGGCGAACCGGCGTTCGACGGCCGCGCGGAGTACGAGGCGGGCCACGTCCCCGGCGCCGTCTTCGTCGACCTGGACACGGAACTCGCCGGTCACGCCGGTGCGGGCGCCGGCCGGCACCCGCTGCCCGACCTCGCCGACTTCGGCGCGGCGATGCGCGCGGTGGGCGTATCGGCGGACCGGGACGTCGTGGTGTACGACGGCGGGCAGGGCTGGGCGGCGGCCCGCGCCTGGTGGCTGCTGCGCTGGACGGGCCACCCGTCCGTACGGGTCCTGGACGGCGGCCTCGCCGCCTGGGACGGCCCCCTGGAGGAAGGCGCCCGGACGCCGGACGAACCCGGCACCTTCGCACCTGCACCGGGTGCCACCGGTCTCTTGGACGCGGACGGCGCCGCCGCCCTCGCCCGCTCCGGCCTCCTCCTGGACGCCCGCGCCGCCGAGCGCTACCGGGGCGACGTGGAGCCCATCGACCGCGTCGGCGGCCACATCCCGGGCGCCGTCTCGGCACCGACCACCGAGAACGTCGGGGCGGACGGCCGGTTCCGCCCGGCCGCCGAACTCGCCGACCGCTTCAAGGCCCTGGGCGCGACCGGGGGAGCGGGCGAGGTCGGCGTCTACTGCGGCTCGGGCGTGTCCGGCGCCCACGAGGTCCTGGCGCTCGCGGTGGCGGGCATCGACGCCCAGCTCTACGTGGGTTCATGGTCGGAGTGGTCCGCGGACGAGTCCCGCCCGGTGGCGACGGGGCCGGACCCGCAGTAGCGGTTACGCGTACGCCGTGCAGTACGTGGAGGGGCCCGCGCCGACCGATCGGCGCGGGCCCCTCCACGTACACCGGTACGTACAGCCAGTACCGTACCGGTGCTTACTCCTGCTTCTTCCCGGCGCGTGCCGGGGCGGGCTTCCGGCTCTTCCTGCGGCGGCTCGGGGGGCCCCGGCGGGAGGAACCGGGCGCTCGGGCACCACGATGTCGCCACGGTAGCTGGGCACGGCCTCCAGGAGGCTGGTCAGCGAGTCGCGCTCCGAGGAGGAGGCGATCGCCGGCAGATTCTCCTCGGCGGGCGGCTCCGGCGGTGCGGGACGCTCCAACTGCCGGTCGAGGGCGCGGTCGAGCGGCCGGTCCCTGGGCAGCCGCGCGATCCGCGGTACGAACGGGAACGTGGGTTCGGGCGCGCCGATGTCGTCGGACTCGCCGATCAGCGAGCGCGCCTCGTCGTCCACGGCCTGGACGAGCCTGCGCGGCGGGTCGTACGTCCAGCTCGCCGAGTGCGGTTCGCCCGCGACCCGGTAGACGAGCAGGACCTCCCAGGTGCCGTCGTCGCGGCGCCAGGAGTCCCACTGCACGGTCTCCTTGTCGGCGCCGCGCAGCAGCAGCCGCTCCTGCACCGCCTCGCCGAGCTGCGGGCCGGTGTTCTCGCCGGGCCGGCGGACAGGGGTCTTCCTGGCCCGCTCGGCCATGAAGGCGCGCTCCGCGAGCACGGGGCCCTCGAAGCGGCGGACGCGGTCCACCGGGATGCCCGCGAACTGGGCGACCTCCTCGGCGGACGCGCCTGCCCGTATACGCGCCTGAATGTCGCGTGGGCGGAGGTGGCTCTCCACCTCGATCTCGATCTGGCCGAGGCGCGGACGATCGCCGCGCACGGCGGCCCGGAGGCGCTCATCGATCGGAAGCGTGTACTCCGTGCTGTCCGCAGCCTTCAGCACCAGCCGTGTGCCGTCGTTAGAGACGGCCACGACACGCAGTTCGGGCATGGGGACCTCCCGGGTGGTGCCTGCCGACGTCACGTGCGTCGCTGCTTCCGCTAGTCGAGTGTGGCCTGCCCGGGTGCAGCCTGCCACAACCTTGCCGAGTTGCCCGGCGTGTCGGGCATCGACCCGAGAGCGCCGTTATGGCACGGTTATCCGTTCGCAACGCTAAGTGACCGAAGTCGTCACCCTGTGCAACGAGCCCCCTCCCGGTGGTCCTGGAAGGCCCCGGACACCCTGGCGGGAGACCGGACCCAGGGCTCGCAACAGTACTCCATTCGGGCCACTCGCGTGGATCGGCGCGCCGCCGAACTTCTCGTGCCGTGCGGGAGTTGGCCGTGCGGTGCTTTGGGTGTGTGCCCGATTCGCGACGGATGCGCGTGGCGTGCTTCACGGAATCTCCAGAAACGGAACTGACCGCTTCGGCCATACGTCCCTTTCTCATGCGGCACAGGAAGTTCGCGTAGCCTCGGGAGCTTCAGTGCGAAAAGGGCGGTATGTCGAGAAAGGCTGGTCGGAACCGGAGATGGGTGCGAGGCCGGACAACTTCCGTGACGAGCAAGGCGGACAGGGGGAGCCCCAAGGGAAGAAGCGGCTTGATCTGAGCGTGCCTCAGGTGGCGGGCAGTGCCGTCGCCGCGGTGGTGGCCGCCAAGCTCGCCTCCAGTTTCGGCGTCTACGGGACGATCCTGGGCGCCGGCGTGGTCAGCGCCATCGCCACCTGCGGCGGCACCGTCTTCCAGCACTTCTTCCGCCGCACCGGCGAGCAGATACGCGACGTCGCGGTGCACACGAAGCCCAGGGGGCGGGAGATACCGCTGACGGCGCAGGGCCGTCCCGTACCGCGCACGTTCCGCTCGGACGCCTCGATGGACGCGACCGACGCCGCGGACGCCACGAGGGTCATGGGCCCGGGCGGCGCGCTGCCGACGACCACGACGTGGGGGACGGGGGCGGACGTGGCCGCCGCCGAGGGACCGGAGAGCGAGGCGACCCAGCTCCTCGGCGCGGTCGACCCGGAGCGGACCCGTCTGCTCGGCGCGGTCGACCCGGAGCGGACCCGTCTGCTCGGCACGGCGGCTCCGGACCTGGACCCGGACAAGACGCAGCTCCTCAAGGCAGGCGCGCTCGACCTCGACGACGCGCAGGGCATCGACGACGCCACGCGCGCGTTGCGGCCCGCCACGGATCTGCCGCCCGCCGACGAGGAGTTCACCGAGGGCACCGTCCACAGGACCCGCGTCAACACCTGGAAAAGCTGGAAGCGGCCGCTGATCGCCGCCGCCGTCGTCTTCGGCGTCACCATGGGCGGCATCACGACGTACGAGCTGGTGGCCGGGCACAGCTTCAGCGGGGACAGCGGCAGCACCACGTTCCGGGACGCCTTCAGCGGACACCGCTCGTCCGGCAGCGAGGACGGGGGCGGGAACGGCGACTCCACCCCCGGTACCACCCAGCCGTCCGACGGCAGCAGCAGTGGCTCCGACGGCGACTCGCAACAGGAGGACGACGGCTCGTCCTCGGACGGCAGCCAGACGCCCACCCCGACTCCCAGCGGCAGCGAAGGCACGGACGACGGCTCCGGAACGGGCTCGGACACCGGCTCCGGAACGGGGATGGACAACGGCTCCGACGGTTCGGACAGCGGTTCGGGCTCCGGTGACGGCAAGACGACCCCGACGCCCACGCCGACCCCGTCGCAGAGTGCGAGGTCGGGCACGGACACCGGGTCGGGCACGGGCTCCGGTCAGCAGAGCCCGGCCCAGTGAGCCGCCGCAGGGTCAGTCGCCGAGCACCCGGCGCAGGTAGGCGTTGCCGAAGAGCCGGTCGGGGTCGAGGCGGTCGCGCAGCTGCGTGAACTCCCCGAAACGCGGGTACGCCTCGGCGAAGTACGCCGCGTCGCGCGTGTGCATCTTGCCCCAGTGGGGTCGCCCCTCGTGCGCGGTGAAGATCCGCTCGGCGGCCGTGAAGTACCGCTGGTACGGGGTGCCCTTGTACATGTGGACCGCGATGTAGGCGCTGTCGCGGCCGGACGCCGTGGACAGCGCGATGTCGTCGGCGGGGGCGGTGCGGACCTCCACAGGGAAGCTGACCCGCAGGGTCGAGCGGTCCACCATGGACTTCAGCTCGCGCAGCGTCTCCACGAGCGCCTCGCGCGGAACGGCGTACTCCATCTCCACGAACCGCACCCGGCGCGGAGATGTGAAGACCTTGTAGGGAATGTCGGTGTACGTCCGGGCGGAGAGCGCCTTGCTGGAGAGCTTGGCGATCGCCGGGATCGTGGCGGGCACCGCGCGGCCGAGCGAGTTGACCACCTGGAAGAGGCTGTTGGAGAGCAGCTCGTCCTCGATGAAGCCGTTGATCCGCGAGACGGGGGCCTCGGGTCCGGCGCTGCGGTTGTTGCGCTTGGTGTTGCAGTTGCCGGTGTGCGGGAACCAGTAGAACTCGAAGTGCTCGTTCTCGGCGTGCAGCTCGTCGAAGTCGGCCATGACCCGGTCGAAGGCCATCGGCTCCTCCCGCGCGGTGAGCAGGAAGACCGGCTCCACGGCGAAGGTGATGGCCGTGATGATGCCGAGCGCGCCGAGGCCGATCCGGGCGGCCGCGAACACCTCCGGGTTCTCCTTCTCGGAGCAGGTGATCAGCTCCCCGCCGGCCGTCACCAGTTCGAGCCCCTTGATCTGCGCGGCGATGGACGCGGAGTCACGGCCCGTGCCGTGGGTGCCGGTGCTGGTGGCGCCGGAGACGGTCTGCTCCATGATGTCGCCCATGTTGGTGAGCGACAGGCCCTCACGGGCGAGGGCCACGTTGAGCCGCTTGAGCGGAGTGCCCGCCTCGACCGTGACCGTCATGTTGGTGCGGTCAATGGTGCGGATGCCGGTCAACAGTTGAGGGCGTATCAACACCCCGTCGGTGGCCGCGGCCGCCGTGAAGGAGTGGCCCGTCCCGACGGCCTTCACCTTCAGGCCGTCCTGTGCCGCCCGGCGGACCGCGGCGGACAGCTCCTCCACGGACGCGGGCACCACCTCGCGTACGGGACGCGCGGTGACGTTCCCCGCCCAGTTACGCCACGCTGCGCCGTTCTTCGCGCCGCTGCTCGTCTGCGCCGTGCTCATCGGTAGTTCCTCCCCGCCGCGGAACCGGCTGCTTCAGCCGGCGGTAGCCGAGGAACGCGACCAGGACCGCGACGGCGCCGGCGATCCCCGGTACCCCGTACCCGGCCTTCGCACCGGCGGCGTCGATCACCCAGCCGGCCGCGGAGGAGCCGAGCGCGACACCGACCGCGAGCCCGGTGCTCACCCACGTCATGCCCTCGGTCAGTTTCGCGCGTGGTACGTGCTGCTCGACGAGGGCCATCGTCGTGATCATCGTCGGCGCGATGGACAGGCCCGCAACGAAGAGCGCCACGGCCAGAAACGCCAGGTTCCCGACCAGTTGGAGGGGGATCATACTCACGGCCATCGCCACGACCCCAAGGAGCCACCTGCGCGCGGGCGCCCCCTTGAAGTGCAGCAGGCCGAACACGGCGCCCGCGACACAGGACCCGGCCGCGTACACGGCGAGCACCACACTGGCCAGGGACTTGTGCCCCTGGTCCTCCGCGAAGGCCACCGTCACCACGTCGACCGCGCCGAAGATCGCGCCCGTCGCCACGAACGTGGCCACCAGGACCTGCAGCCCACGCGCGCGGAGCGCCGACCCGCCGCCATGCTGCGCGCGCGGGTGGGGTGCGGGCTCCGTGGCGCGCTGCGAGGTCAGCCAGAAGACGCCCGCGGCGAGGAAACAGCCCGCAAGGAGCGGCCCCGCCTCCGGGAACCAGGCCGTGGACAGGCCGATCGAGATGATCGGCCCGAAGATGAAGCACACCTCGTCGATCACGGACTCGAAGGAGTACGCCGTGTGCAACTGGCGTGGGGTGTTCCCGTACAGGACCGCCCACCGCGCGCGGATCATGGAGCCGACGCTCGGGACGCAGCCGATGAACGCGGCCCACAGGAACAGCGTCCAGTCCGGCGCCTCGTACTTCGCGCACAGCAGCATCCCGGCGACCGCGACGAGCGAGACCAGCGTGGCCGGGCGCAGGACGCGCCGCTGGCCGTACTGGTCGACCAGGCGCGAGATCTGCGGCCCGATCACCGCGGCGGACAGCGCCACCGTCGCGGACAGGGCGCCCGCGAGGCCGTAGCGCCCGGTCAGCTGCGAGACCATGGTCACGATGCCGATGCCCATCATCGACAGGGGCATCCGGCCCAGGAACCCGGCTAGGGAGAAGCTCTTGGTGCCGGGCAGGGCGAAAATGGCGCGGTACGGGCTGGGCAACGGGACTCCGGCGGAAAGTGCGGGACGTAAGGGGTAAGTCGCTAATGCGGCCGATACAGCTTACGCGTGTCAGGGACCGGACGGCATGGCAGTTTTCCGCCTGTCAGTGGCGGGTGGCAGGATCGAAGACATGCCAGACGCGCTCGCTGCCAGCCTTGATGCCCGCCCCTACGACGCTTTGCTGCTGCTCTCGTTCGGAGGCCCCGAGGGCCCGGACGACGTGGTCCCGTTCCTGGAGAACGTGACACGCGGCCGCGGCATCCCGAAGGAGCGGCTCAAGGAGGTGGGTCAGCACTACTTCCTGTTCGGTGGGGTCAGCCCGATCAACGACCAGAACCGGGCGCTGCTCGACGCCCTGCGCAAGGACTTCGCCGAGAACGGCCTGGACCTGCCGGTCTACTGGGGCAACAGGAACTGGGCGCCGTACCTGACCGACACCCTGCGCGAGATGGTCACCGACGGCCACCGCCGCATCCTGGTGCTCGCCACGAGCGCGTACGCCTCCTACTCGGGGTGCCGTCAGTACCGCGAGAACCTCGCCGAGTCCCTCGCCGCACTGGAGGCCGAGGGCCTGGAGCTGCCGAGGATCGACAAGCTGCGGCACTACTTCAATCACCCCGGCTTCGTGCGCCCCATGGTCGACGGCGTCCTGAAGTCCCTCGCCGAGCTGCCCGACGAGGTCCGCGACGGCGCCCACATCGCGTTCAGCACGCACTCCATCCCGACCGCCGCCGCGGACACCTCCGGGCCCGTCGAGGCGCACGGTGAGGGCGGCGCGTACGTCCGGCAGCACCTGGACGTCGCGCGGCTGATCGCCGACGCCGTGCGCGAGGAGACCGGCGTCGACCACCCCTGGCAGCTCGTCTACCAGTCGCGCTCCGGCGCCCCGCACATCCCGTGGCTCGAGCCCGACATCTGCGACCACCTGGAGGAGCGCCACGGCGCGGGCGTCCCGGCCGTCGTCATGGCCCCCATCGGGTTCGTCTCGGACCACATGGAGGTCCTGTACGACCTCGACACCGAGGCCACCGCGAAGGCCGAGGAGCTGGGCCTGCCGGTGCGCCGCTCCGCGACCGTCGGCGCGGACCCGCGCTTCGCCGCCGCCGTACGGGAGCTGATCCTGGAGCGTGCCGAGGCGGAGAGCGGGAAAAACGTCACACCGTGCGCCCTGGGCGCGCTCGGCGCCAGCCACGATCTGTGCCCCGTGGGCTGCTGCCCGGCCCGCGCCCCCAAGCCCGCCGCCGCGGGTGCCGACAGCCCGTACGCGTAAGGAACCCGACGTGACCGACGACCTCCGGGCCGACTTGGCCGACCTGGCCGACCTCAAGGCCGAACTGCTCGACGTCGCCCTGGAGGCGGCCGCCCGCGCCGGGGCCTTCCTGCGGGACGGGCGCCCCGCCGACCTCGGCGTGGCCGCCACCAAGACCAGCTCCGTCGACGTGGTCACCGAGATGGACATCGCTTCCGAGAAGCTGATCACGGACTACCTGGTCGAGCGCCGCCCCGACGACGGCGTCCTCGGCGAGGAGGGCGCCTCCCGCGAGGGCACCAGCGGCGTCCAGTGGGTGATCGACCCCATCGACGGGACCGTCAACTACCTGTACGGGCGCCCCGACTGGTCCGTCTCCATCGCGGCCCGCAAGGACGGCGAGACCCTCGTCGGCGTCGTCGCGGCACCCATGCGCCGCGAGACCTACCGCGCCGTCCTGGGGGAGGGGACCTTCGTCAACGACCTGGCCGCCCACGCGCGCGTGGCACCGCCCTTCGCGCAGGCCCTGGTCGGCACCGGATTCGGCTACCTGGAGACACGCAGAGCCCATCAGGCCGACGTCGTACGGGAGTTGGTCCCCCGGGTCCGCGACATCCGGCGGGGCGGCTCGGCCGCGATCGACCTGTGCGACGTGGCGCTGGGCCGCCTGGACGCGTACTACGAGCGGGGCCTCAACCCCTGGGACTACGCCGCCGGCGACCTCATCGCGCGCGAGGCGGGCGTCCTGACCGGCGGCCGCCCCGGCGAGCCCGTCTCGCCCGAACTGACGATCGCGGCGCCGCCCGGCCTCTTCGAGCAGCTCCGGACCCTTCTCGACGAGCTCGGCGCCTGGCACGACTGACCCGAACGGCCCGACCGGCCGCGGACACGGCGAAGGGCCCCGGCGCCCGCCTGGATCGATATCAGGCGCCGGGGCCCTTCCCTGTACGGCCGTACGTGTCTGTGCGTGTCTGTGCGCGGAACGGGTGGTCAGGCGGTCGCGGCGTGGATCTCCACGCCGTGCTCGGCGGCGAGGCGGTGGAGGTCGTCCAGCTCGCCCTGCTCGACCTCGGCAAGGAAGTCGTCGCCGGTCTCGCGCGCCAGCGTGAGGTCGGACTCGGCCGCCTTTATGCGCTGCAGAAGTCCTGCGGTGAATGCGTCCATGGTTGCGCCCCCTCGTCCTGGGTCGTGGGTCGGTGGCACGGGGGTGTGCCCTGTGGAAGGGGCGATCACGTCTCCAGCCGCCCCGCGGCTGGCAGCTCGTGGCACGCCACATACAAAGCGTGATCGCGGGTGTAAACCCGTCCTCCCCCACGGCCCTTCCGGGGAAACCTCGATGCGCCAGAAAAACCGGGGCCGCTGCTGCGCCTGGTCGCCTTACAGCCGGTTTATGGCCGAAAGGGGCAGGATGGAGGCTCACACCCCAGGAAACAGATCCGTCCGCGCGCGTCCGAACCCGCCCGCGGGCGGCCAGAGGAAGGACAGCGACGTGCGCGTACTCGTCGTCGAGGACGAGCAACTGCTCGCCGATGCGGTGGCCACCGGACTGCGCCGGGAGGCCATGGCCGTCGACGTCGTGTACGACGGTGCGGCCGCCCTGGAGCGCATCGGCGTCAACGACTACGACGTGGTCGTCCTCGACCGCGACCTCCCGCTCGTGCACGGCGACGACGTCGCCCGCAAACTCGTCGAGCTGGGCATGCCCACCCGCATCCTGATGCTCACCGCCTCCGGCGACGTCAGCGACCGCGTGGAGGGCCTGGAGCTGGGCGCCGACGACTACCTGCCCAAGCCCTTCGCCTTCACCGAGCTGACGGCCCGCGTCCGGGCCCTCGGACGCCGTACGAGCGTGCCGCTGCCGCCCGTCCTGGAGCGCGCCGGGATCAAGCTCGACCCGAACCGGCGCGAGGTGTTCCGCGACGGCAAGGAGATCCAGCTCGCCCCCAAGGAGTTCGCCGTACTGGAAGTACTGCTGCGCAGCGAGGGCGCCGTCGTCTCCGCCGAGCAGCTCCTGGAGAAGGCCTGGGACGAGAACACGGATCCGTTCACCAACGTCGTGCGCGTCACCGTCATGACGCTGCGCCGCAAGCTCGGCGAGCCCGCGGTGATCGTCACGGTACCCGGCTCCGGCTACCGGATCTGATCCCTCCATGGCCGCCGCACCAGCGCCCCCCAGCGCGCCACCGAAGCCGACCTGGAAGCCCGGCGCGAAGGTCGAACCGCCCTTCCCCTGGCTCCGCCCCACGATCCGCATACGGCTCACGCTGCTCTACGGCGGCATGTTCCTCATCGCGGGCATCCTGCTGCTCTCGATCATCTACATGCTCGCGGCGCAGGCGCTCAACGTGGGCAGCGAACTGCCGTTCAAGATCATCAACCACAACCTCGTCAGCTCCGTCTGCACCTTCCCGAACGACCCGACGGACAACCAGCTCAACGACGCCCTGAACGACTGCGTCAACCAGCAGCGCCAGCACGCCCTGGACGTCCTCCTGAGCCGTTCCCTGATGGCGCTGCTCGGCCTCGCGATCATCGCGTTCGCCTTCGGGTACGCGATGGCGGGACGGGTCCTGTCCCCGCTCGGCCGCATCACGCGCACCGCGCGCCGCGTGGCCGGCTCGGACCTGACCCGCCGCATCGAGCTGGACGGCCCGGACGACGAGCTCAAGGAGCTGTCGGACACCTTCGACGAGATGCTCGACCGCCTGGAGCGGGCGTTCACCGCGCAGCAGCGCTTCGTCGGCAACGCCTCGCACGAGCTGCGCACCCCGCTCGCCATCAACCGCACCCTCCTGGAGGTCCACCTCTCGGACCCGGGCGCCCCGGTCGAGCTCCAGCAGCTCGGCAAGACGCTGCTCGCCACGAACGAGCGCAGCGAACAGCTCGTCGAGGGCCTGCTGCTGCTCGCCCGCAGCGACAACCAGATCGTCGAGCGCAAGCCCGTGGACCTCGCGGAGGTCGCCGCCCAGGCGATCGATCAGGCCAGGGCCGAGGCCGAGGAGAAGGGCGTGGAGATCCGCGGCGAGCGCAAGGAGGCGGTCGTCCAGGGCAACGGCGTGCTGCTTGAGCGCATCGCGATGAACCTCGTGCAGAACGCGATCCGGTACAACGTGGCGGAGGACGGCTGGGTCGAGGTCCACACGGACGCCCAGCACGGCCAGGCCGTCCTGCTCGTCACCAATACGGGTCCGGTCGTCCCCGCGTACGAGATCGACAACCTCTTCGAGCCGTTCCGGCGGCTGCGCACCGAGCGCACGGGCAGCGACAAGGGTGTGGGTCTCGGACTGTCCATCGCCCGCTCGGTCGCCCGCGCCCACGGTGGCCGGATCAGCGCGGTTCCCCGCGAGGGAGGTGGCCTGGTGATGCGTGTCACGCTGCCGATCTAGCCCGGTTCGGCGTGCGACGGACGTACGGATCTGACATGCTTCCGCCGACGCGCCGCAGGGGTTCGCTTATAGCGGAATTTTCGGGAGTTGCGCCCGGAAGGTTCGTGTGTGATCGATCACAAGGACGATATTCCCGTCCTCCACGCTCCGTGATCGCAAAAGCCGCCTGAAAGCCGGAAAATCCGAGTTTTCGGGCAGCTTGATCACGGGAAGTACACGGGGTGGCGCCCGTGCGGAGCCAAATCGGACGGTGTACGGTCCGGTTCGCCACCCAAGCTGATCACTACAAAGAGGTCCGGTTGGGTGTCGATTGAGTAACAGACCTTGATGTGAGGCAAAATCTCCGCCTCAGGTCGGGCACAAGTCCGGCCTCTCATGCGTTACGTGCGCTGAGACACCGCATACACCCAGAGGGGGAGAGCGCGACATGGCAACGGATTACGACACCCCACGCAAGACCGATGACGACCTCAACGAGGACAGCATCGAAGAACTGAAGTCCCGGCGGAACGACAAGTCGGCGTCCAATGTGGACGTGGACGAGTTCGAGGCGGCCGAGGGCCTGGAGCTCCCGGGCGCCGACCTCTCCAACGAGGAGCTGGCCGTCCGGGTCCTGCCCAAGCAGCAGGACGAGTTCACCTGCATGAGCTGCTTCCTGGTGCACCACCGCAGCCAGCTCGCGCGGGAGAAGAACGGCCAGCCGATCTGCCGCGACTGCGACTGAGGTGGGGTCGGGCATGAGTGGCTCGACCCCGCCCTGGAAGCGCCGCGTCCGGATCAGACGCTGGAACGCGGCACAAGGCCCGTCGGAGGCCGTGCGTGACGACGACGAGCGAGGCTCTTCCACCGTTGACAGCGGTGCGGGCGCCTCGCTCGAAGTGGCTCACGCGCGTGATGCGGCGGGCGAGCCGGCGGCGGCCGGCGTCGTGGACCAGCACGACGCCGACGCGGCCGACGCGACGGACACGGCCGGCCCCGACGTACGGCCGGCCCGCCGCCGGGCGAGCGCCGTGCGCGACGGCGTACGCAAGACCGGCAGTGTGGCCAGAACGGGGATGATCAAGGGCGGCAGCGCCGCCAGGACCGGAATGGCCAAGGGCGGCGCCGCCGCCAGAGCCGGCCTCGGCCACCTCGCCGACCGGATCATCGACATCGCGCCGCGCGTGCCCGTACGGGACCTCGCGACCCTGCGCAGACAGTTCCCGGGCCTCGGACCGGAGGACCTCGCCGACAAGCTCGTCGCCGGAGCGGCGGCCGCCACGTCGACGGTGGGCGCCGGGATCGGCGCGGCCGCGATGCTGCCCGTACCGCCCGCGATGCCGGCCGAGCTGGCCGCGGAGATCACGGGCGTCGCCGCGATCGAGCTGAAGCTGATCGCCGAACTGCACGAGGTCTACGGAGTCCGGCCCAAGGGCGGCCTCATGGACCGCAGCGGCGTCTATCTGTCCTCCTGGTCGCAGGAGCGCGGCATCGACATCGCGAAACCCACGACGTTCGACAGCGCGCTCGGCGGCCAGATGAAGCGCGAGCTCCGTCAGCAGATCATGAAGCGGATGCTGCGCGATCTGCCGATGCTCATGCCGTTCCTGGTCGGCGCCGCCGTCGGCGGTGCCATGAACCGCAGGGACACCAAGCGCCTCGCCGAGCGGGTGCGCAAGGACCTGCGGCGCTTCCAGGTGCCCTGGGACGCGCTGCCGGAGCTGCCGCCGCTGGCGACGCCCAAGAACGCTCTGGAGATCGAGGACTGAGCGAGGACCGAGCGCCCCCGCGCGGCCTCGGACGGCCAGAACCCTTCAGGCGCCCAGAGCCTTTGCCAAAGCTTCAGGCTCGCGCGTCGACAGGTAGACGTACGGCGTCGGGTCCGTCGGATCAGTGATCTTCGCGCGCACCGCCGTCGGAATGTAGCTGCGCAGCACCATGAACGCGCGCGGGTCCGCCTTGTACGTACGCCAGGCGCGGGCCTCCTCCGCGTCCAGGATCTCCACGTCGCCCAGGGCCGACAGCGGGATCTTCGCGTCGCCCGCGACCAGCGAACCGGCCACGACGCGGATACGGACCGAGCCGTACTGGCTGGTGAGGACCGCCGCCACGAGCAGGCCGCCGACGAAACCGCCGAGCAGCGGAAGCGTGCCGAACGGCAGCAGGGTCAGACCGCAGGCGACACCCACCAGGAAGCTCACCAGCCACCACGTACGGGGGGCGGTGAGGCGTTCTTCGTAAGGCGTCGTCGAGAGCTCCATAGGGCCAAGCTTGGCACGATGCGCGAGGGCACAGGGCGCGCGGGTAAGGTCTGCGCCTGTGAGTGGTACTTCAGCAGCTCTGACGCCCCCCGCCGACGCCATAGCGCCCGTGCGGCACCCCGACGCTCCCGCCCCGGGAGAGCTCCTCGGCGCGCACTACGGACACTGTTTCGGCTGCGGCGGCGAGCAGCCGCACGGGCTGCACCTGGAGGCCCGCGCCGGGGACGGCGTGAGCGTCACCGCCGAGTTCACCGTGCGCGCCGCCCACCAGGGCGCTCCGGGCCTCGCGCACGGCGGCATCCTCGCCACCGCGCTCGACGAGACGCTGGGTTCGCTGAACTGGCTGCTGCGCGTCATCGCCGTGACGGGCCGCCTGGAGACGGACTTCGTGCGCCCCGTGCCCGTGGACACCGTGCTGTACCTGTCCGCCGAGGTCACCGCGGTCGCCGGGCGCAAGATCTACTCGACCGCCACCGGCCGGATCGGCGGCCCCGACGGGCCCGTCGCGGTCCGGGCCGAGGCCCTCTTCATCGAGGTCAAGGTCGACCACTTCATCGACAACGGCCGCCCGGAGGAGATCCAGGCGGCCATGAGCGACCCGGACCAGGTCCGGCGCGCCCGCGCCTTCGAGGTGAACCCGTGACCCAGCCGTTGGACGTGCTCATCCGGCGTGTCGACGCCGATGTGCCGCTGCCCGCGTACGAGCATCCGGGCGACGCGGGCGCGGATCTGCGGACCACCGAGGCGTGCGAGCTCGCCCCCGGCGAGCGCGCGGTCCTGCCCACCGGGGTGTCTGTCGCGCTGCCCGAGGGGTACGCGGCCTTCGTGCACCCGCGGTCCGGCCTCGCGGCCCGCTGCGGTGTCGCTCTGGTGAATGCCCCAGGGACGGTGGATGCCGGGTACCGTGGGGAGATCAAGGTGATCGTGGTGAATCTCGACCCGCGCGACAGTGTGCGGTTCGAGCGTTTCGACCGGATTGCCCAACTGGTCGTCCAGCAGGTCGAGAGGGTGCGCTTCCACGAGGTGGCCCAGCTTCCCGACTCCGCTCGGGCCGAGGGGGGCTTCGGGTCCACGGGCGGACATGCCTCCGTGGGCACGGACGGTCAAAAGGGTGGGAATCGATACGCTTCGGTCGTATCCGACCGGGAAGGACAGTGACGTGTTCGGACGTCGCAAGAAGAACAGCTCCGCTGAAGACGCAGTGGACGCGGCGGGCGAGGCCGAGCAGGTCGACGGTGTCGACAGTGCCGACACGGACGCCGAGGGGGAGCCGGAGCGCGTCCGGCTCGAGCCCGAGCCGCGCCCCGACGGCCCCTGGGACTCGACCGAGGTCCGCGAGCCCGGCGAGGGCCGGGTCGACCTGGGCGGGCTCTTCGTCCCCGGTGTGGAGGGCATGGAGCTGCGCGTGGAGGTCGCGGGTGACGCGATCGTCGCCGCGACCGTCGTCCTGCAGGACAGCGCGGTGCAGCTGCAGGCCTTCGCCGCCCCCAAGAAGGAGGGCATCTGGGGCGAGGTCCGCGAGGAGATCGCCGGCGGCATCACGCAGCAGGGCGGTGTGATCGACGAGGTCGAGGGCCCGCTCGGCTGGGAGCTGCGGGCCCAGGTGCCGGTGCAGCTGCCGGACGGCACGGGCGGCTTCCAGGTGGTCCGGTTCATCGGTGTGGACGGGCCGCGCTGGTTCCTGCGCGGTGTGATCTCGGGCCAGGGCGCGGTGCAGCCGCAGGCGGCCGGCCTCCTCGAGCAGATCTTCCGGGACACGGTCGTGGTCCGCGGTGACGGCCCGATGGCCCCGCGCGACCCGATCGTCCTGAAGCTCCCCGAGGACGCCCAGATGGTCGCCGAGGGCGCCGGTCAGGACGCCGCCGAGGGCTCGCGCTTCTCCGGGGGCATGGGGCAGCTGGCCCGCGGCCCGGAGATCACCGAGGTTCGCTGACGCGTTGTACGTATGACGGCCGGGGCCGCGCATCCGACAGGGTGCGCGGCCCCGGCCGTTGTCGTGTGCCCGCGCGCTTCAACTGCGTTTCTTTTCTCACCCCTTGACGGAAGTCTGGTCCGTACCTAGGGTCACCGGCCAACGCCGTGGTTCATATCGGCGCCCAACGTTCACATACAAGAACGTTGGCCTCGTCCATACGAGAACGGATGGCCCCCACCATGCAGGCTCGTCCCACGCAGCACCGCCGCACGCGTCCCGCCCTGCTTGCCACGCTCGTCACCGCCGTCACCGCGCTGGTCGCCGGTGTCGTCACCGGCCCCGGCGCCGACCGCGCCGACGCCGCGCCCGCCACGTTCGCCCACCCCGGAGTCACCGTCTCCAAGGGGCAGCTCGACTTCGCCAAGGCCAAGGTCGACGCCGGGGCGCAGCCCTGGAAGAGCGCCTTCGACCAGATGATGGCGAGCAGGTACGCCGATCTGAACCGCACGCCCAAGCCGCGCGCCACCGTCGAGTGCGGCTCGTACTCCAACCCCAACTACGGCTGCACCGACGAGCGCGAGGACGCGATAGCCGCCTACACCGACGCGCTCGCCTGGTACTTCACGCGCGACGAGCGGTACGCGAAGAAGTCGATCGCGCTGATGGACGCCTGGTCCGGGTCGATCAAGGAGCACACCAACAGCAACGCGCCGCTGCAGACCGGCTGGGCGGGCTCCTCCTGGCCCAAGGCCGCGGAGATCATCAAGTACACGTACACGGGCGGCTGGGCCAACGAGGGCCGTTTCCGGACGATGCTGCGCGACGTCTACCTGCCCAAGGTGATCAACGGCTCCAACTCGAACGGGAACTGGGAGCTGTCGATGATGGAGGCCGCCGTCGGCATCTCCGTCTTCCTGGAGGACAAGGCGTCGTACGACAAGGCGATGGCGAAGTTCCGGACGCGGACCGCCGCCTACGTCTATCTGGAGTCGGACGGCGCGCTGCCCAAGACCGTGCCGAGCCAGAACCTCGATACCAAGGCGAAGATCGTCAACTATTGGCAAGGTCAGTCAACCTTCATGACCGGGTTGACGCAGGAGACCTGTCGCGACTTCACCCACACCGGATACGGCATCTCCGCCATCTCGCACATCGCCGAGACCAGCCGCATCCAAGGGCAGGACCTGTACGGCACCGACGTCGGGGAGCGGCTGCGGCAGGCGCTCGGCTTCCAGGCCAAGTACGAACTCGGCACGGCGGTGCCCGGCACCCTGTGCGGCGGCAGCGTCAACCGCGGCCTCGGCCCCGTCACCGAGGTCGGCTACAACGCCCTGCACACCCGCCTCGGCACGGCCATGACCAACACCCAGAAGCTGACCGAGCAGCAGCGGCCCGCGGGCTCCAACAATCTGTTCGTCGCCTGGGAGACCCTGACCCACGCCGAGAACCCGAGCTAGGCGGGACTTTCCGCGACCGGCTCCGGCCATTGCCCGGGCGGGCGCCACGTGACCATACTGGCGCCCGGCCGGGAACACATGTACGGGGGGCAAGGCGGATGACCGAGAGCACCGGGGCGGGGACCGCCGTCCTCGACCAGGACGGCCGCGGGCCGATGGTCGTCGTGCGGGACCTGCACCGCTCCTACGGGAGCGGCGCCGCCGCGGTGTACGCCCTGCGCGGCGTCTCCTTCGAGGTGCCGCGCGGCGAACTCGTCGCCCTCAAGGGCCGATCAGGGTCCGGCAAGACCACGCTGCTCAACCTCGTGGGCGGCCTCGACGAGCCCGACGGCGGGCACATCGAGGTCGACGGGCGCCGCCTCGCCGACCTCGGCGAGAACGGGCTCCTGGAGCTGCGCCGGGACCGGATCGGCTTCATCTTCCAGTCCTTCGGGCTCATCCCGATCCTCACCGCCGCCGAGAACGTCGGCGTCCCCATGCGGCTGCGCAAGGCGCCCGTGCGCGCGCGCGAGGAGCGCGTCGAGCTGCTGCTCGGTCTCGTCGGGCTCGCGGACCACGCCAGGCAGCGGCCCGGCGAACTCTCCGGCGGCCAGCAGCAGCGCGTCGCCATCGCCCGCGCCCTCGCCAACGAGCCGGCCCTGCTCATCGCCGACGAACCGACCGGGCAGCTCGACGCCGAGACCGGCCTCGCCGTCATGGAGCTGCTGCGCGCCGTCGTGCGCAGCGAGGGCGTCACCGCGCTCGTCGCCACCCACGACACGACCCTGCTCGGCCTCGCCGACCGCGTCCTGGAGCTGAGCGACGGCGAGATCGTCGAGCACTGAACCCGCCGCCGCGCGGCCCGCGCGGCATCAGAGTTGCGTCAAAGACACCCGCCCACCAGGCATCCTGTCCTCTTCGTGGGTCCCCCTGACCGTATGGTCGACGTCATGGGACGCGGCAAGCTCCGGATCTATCTCGGTTCCGCACCGGGCGTCGGCAAGACGTACGCGATGTTGGCCGAGGCGCACCGCCGTATCGAGCGCGGCACCGACTGCGTGGTGGCGTTCGTCGAGCACCACCGGCGGCCACGGACCGAGGTCATGCTGCACGGCCTCGAACAGGTGGCGCGCAAGGAGATCGAGTACCGCGGCGCGGCCTTCCAGGAGATGGACGTCGACGCGGTCCTCACCCGCGCCCCGGCCGTCGCCCTCGTCGACGAACTGGCGCACACCAATGTGCCGGGCTCCCGCAACGCCAAGCGCTGGCAGGACGTACGTGTACTGCTTGACGCGGGTATTGACGTCGTCTCCACCGTCAACATCCAGCACCTCGAATCACTGGGTGACGTGGTCGAGGCGATCACCGGCGTGCGCCAGCGCGAGACCGTCCCCGACGAGATAGTGCGCCGCGCCGACCAGATCGAACTGGTCGACATGTCGCCCCAGGCGCTGCGCCGCCGCATGGCCCACGGGAACATCTACAAACCCGACAAGGTCGACGCGGCCCTCTCCAACTACTTCCGCCCCGGCAACCTCACCGCCTTGCGCGAGCTCGCCCTCCTGTGGGTCGCCGACCGCGCGGACGAGTACCTCCAGCAGTACCGCGGCGAGCACGACATCCGCTCCACCTGGCAGGCCCGCGAACGCATCGTCGTCGGCCTGACCGGCGGTCCCGAGGGCCGTACGTTGATCAGGCGCGCGGCGCGGCTCGCGGAGAAGGGCGCGGGCGGCGAGGTCCTCGCCGTCTACATCGCCCGGAGCGACGGCCTGACCGCCGCCTCGCCCAAGGAGCTGGCCGTCCAGCGCACCCTGGTCGAGGACCTCGGCGGCACCTTCCACCACGTCATCGGCGACGACATCCCCGCGGCGCTCCTGGCGTTCGCCCGCGGCGTCAACGCCACCCAGATCGTCCTCGGCTCCTCGCGCCGCAAGGCGTGGCAGTACATCTTCGGGCCGGGCGTCGGGGCAACGGTCGCCCGCGAGTCCGGGCCCGACCTCGACGTCCACATCGTCACGCACGAGGAGGCGGCCAAGGGGCGCGGCCTGCCCGTCGCGCGCGGCGCCCGGCTCGGCCGCTCCCGCATCATCGGCGGCTGGCTCATCGGCGTCGGCGGCCCCGCGCTGCTCGCCCTCCTGCTCACCCACGTCGACTCCGACCTGGGCCTCGCCAACGACATGCTGCTGTTCCTGTCCCTCACGGTGGCGGCGGCACTGATCGGCGGGCTCCTGCCGGCCCTGGCCTCCGCGGCGTTCGGCTCGCTGCTGCTCAACTACTTCTTCACGCCGCCGCTGCACCTGTTCACGGTCGCCGACCCCAAGAACATCGTCGCCATCGTGATCTTCTTCAGCGTCGCCGTCTCGGTCGCCTCCGTCGTCGACCTGGCCGCCCGCCGCACCCACCAGGCCGCCAGGCTGCGCGCCGAGTCCGAGATCCTCTCCTTCCTCGCCGGCAGCGTGCTGCGCGGCGACACCAGCCTGGAGGCGCTGCTCGAACGCGTACGGGAGACGTTCGCCATGGAGTCCGTGGCCCTCCTGGAGCGGGAGAGCGACGACGCGCCGTGGACCTGCGCGGGCAGCGCCGGACCGCGCCCGGACGGCCGCCCCGAGGACGCCGACGTGGACGTGCCCGTGGGCGACCACATGGCGCTCGCCCTGTCAGGGCGCGTCCTGCCCGCCGAGGACCGCCGGGTGCTTGCCGCGTTCGCCGCGCAGGCCGCCGTCGTCGTGGACCGGCGCAGGCTCCAGTCCGAGGCCGAGCAGGCCCGCACCCTCGCCGAGGGCAACCGCATCCGCACTGCCCTGCTCGCCGCCGTCAGCCACGACCTGCGCACCCCGCTCGCCGGGATCAAGGCCGCCGTCTCCTCTCTGCGCTCCGAGGACGTCGACTGGTCGCCCGAGGACCAGGCGGAGCTGCTCGAGGGGATCGAGGCGGGCGCCGACCGCCTGGACCACCTCGTCGGCAACCTGCTCGACATGTCCCGCCTCCAGACCGGCACGGTCGCTCCGCTCCTGCGCGAGATCGACCTCGACGAGGTGGTGCCGATGGCGCTGGTCGGCGTACCGGACCCGGAGCGCAGTGTTGATCTGGACATCCCGGAGTCGCTGCCCATGGTCAATGTGGACAAGGGGCTGCTGGAGCGGGCCGTCGCCAACATCGTCGAGAACGCCGTCAAGTACAGTCCACCCGATCAACCCGTCCTCGTCTCCGCCAGCACCCTCGGCGAACGGCTCGAACTGCGCGTGGTCGACCGCGGCCCCGGCGTCCCGGACGAGGCCAAAGAGCGCATCTTCGCCCCGTTCCAGCGCTACGGGGACGCCCCGCGCGGCGCGGGCGTCGGGCTCGGGCTCGCCGTGGCGCGCGGCTTCGCCGAAGCCATGGGCGGCACGCTCGGCGCGGAGGACACTCCAGGGGGCGGCCTCACCATGGTGCTCACCTTGCGGGCCGCGGGCCGCGCATCCGAACCACAGGACGACACGTTGATCAGTACAAAAGCGCCGGTCACGTCGGCGGCACCGGCTGCCGACACCGAAGGACCGCAGAGAGGCAGGCACGCATGACCCGGGTGCTCGTGGTCGACGACGAACCGCAGATCGTGCGCGCCCTCGTCATCAACCTGAAAGCGCGCAAGTACGAGGTGGACGCCGCGTCCGACGGCGCGGGCGCGCTCCAGCTCGCCGCCGCCCGCCATCCCGACGTGGTCGTCCTCGACCTCGGACTGCCCGACATGGACGGCGTAGAGGTGATCAAGGGGCTGCGCGGCTGGACCCGCGTACCGATCCTGGTGCTCTCCGCACGCCACTCCTCCGACGAGAAGGTCGAGGCGCTCGACGCGGGCGCCGACGACTACGTCACGAAACCGTTCGGCATGGACGAGCTGCTCGCACGGCTGCGGGCCGCCGTGCGGCGCGCGGAGCCCACCGGGGGCCCCGAGGACGGCGGCATCGTCGAGACGGAGGACTTCACCGTCGACATGGCCGCGAAGAAGGTCCACCGGGGCGGCCGCGACGTACGGCTCACGCCCACCGAGTGGCACCTTCTCGAAGTGCTCGTGCGCAACACGGGACGCCTGGTCAGCCAGAAGCAGCTGCTCCAGGAGGTGTGGGGCCCGTCCTACGGCACGGAGACCAACTACCTGCGCGTGTACATGGCACAACTGCGCCGCAAGCTGGAGACCGACCCCTCGCACCCGCGCCACTTCATCACCGAGCCCGGGATGGGCTACCGGTTCGAGAAGTAGGTGACGCGGCGTGGAGGGGGCGCGAAAACCGGGTACACCAGCGAGTACGACCGTGTCAGCGGCCCCGGGTACGCTTCCTGTATGAGTGCTGTTCCTCGTTCCGACAGGGCGTCCGAGAAGCCGGCGGGCCGTTTCCGGCGCATGCTCGACCGACTGTCCACCTCCCAGGAGGATCTGGAGTCGGAGGAGCTGCGCGAGGACTCGGAGACCACGGGCTGCACGCGCATCGGTGACTGCCATGACCGTCAAGTCGTGTCGGTAACTGGTACGTTGCGCACGGTCACCCTGCGACCACGCGCCGGAGTTCCGGCCCTGGAAGCGGAGTTGTTCGACGGCTCGGCCGCGCTCGACGTGGTCTGGCTGGGACGACGCTCGATCGTGGGCATCGAACCCGGCCGCAAGCTGATCGCTTCGGGACGGATCTCGATGAGCCGGGGCCGTAGGGTGCTGTTCAACCCGAAGTACGAACTCAGACCGCTCGGACGGGAGTAGCCGGTGACGTCCCTCGACAAGCCGACCGACCGCGAAGAAGAAGCCGATCGAACTGCTGACGGCTCCACCGCCTCCAAGGCGGTGACCGAAGCCGCGCTCTTCGAGGCGTTCGGCGGCGTGCGGGGCATGGTGGAGACGGTCGTTCCCGGCCTCCTCTTCGTGACCATCTTCACGATCAACAAGGACCTGCACATGTCGGCCATCGCGGCCCTCGCGGTGTCCCTGGTCCTGGTCGTGGTCCGCCTGGTCATGAAGGACACCGTCAAGCACGCCTTCAGCGGCGTCTTCGGTGTGGCGTTCGGCGTCGTCTTCGCGATGATGACCGGCAACGCCAAGGACTTCTACCTGCCCGGCATGCTCTACACGCTGGGGCTCGCGCTCGCCTACATCATCACCACGCTGTGCGGGGTCCCTCTGATCGGGCTCATCCTCGGGCCGGTGTTCAAGGAGAACCTGTCCTGGCGTACGCGGAACCCTGGGCGCAAGAAGGCCTACGCGAAGGCCAGTTACGCGTGGGGGCTCATCCTGCTCGCCAAGTGCGCGGTGCTCTTCCCCCTGTACTGGTGGGGGGACACGACGCAGTTCGGCTGGGTGCTCATCGCGCTGAAGATTCCGCCGTTCCTGCTGGCGGTGTGGCTGACCTGGGTGTTCCTGGCGAAGGCGCCCGCGCCGATCGATGTGTTCGCCGAGATGGAAGCCGCCGAGAAGGCGGAGGCGGCCCGCGCGGAAGGTGGAGCCCCGCGGCATCGCCGTGAGGCCTGAGGCGGTCCAGCGGGTGCGCGTCGTGCGTGGTTGCTCGCGCCGTTCCCCGCGCCCCTGAAAAGCAAAAGGTTGGCCCGGCGAGCTTCCGCTCGCCGGGCCAACCTTTTGCTTTTCTTTACGCGTCCTCGCGGCGGACCGACAGCAGGTCCTCCAGTTGCTCCTCGCGGGCCTGGGCCGCTACGAAGAGCAGCTCGTCGCCCGCTTCCAGGGAGTCCTCCTGGCTGGGGGCCAGGACGCGGGTGCCGCGGATGATCGTGACCAGGGACGTGTCCTGGGGCCACTGGACGTCACCCACACGCGTGCCGGCCAGGGCCGACTCCGGCGGGAGCGTCAGTTCGACCAGGTTGGCGTCGCCGTGGCTGAAGCGGAGCAGGCGGACCAGGTCGCCGACGCTCACCGCCTCCTCGACCAGGGCCGACATCAGGCGCGGGGTGGAGACGGCGACGTCGACGCCCCACGACTCGTTGAACAGCCACTCGTTCTTCGGGTTGTTCACGCGGGCGACGACCCGCGGAACCCCGTACTCGGTCTTCGCGAGCAGGGAGACGACGAGGTTGACCTTGTCGTCGCCGGTGGCCGCGATGACCACGTTGCAGCGCTGGAGCGCCGCCTCGTCCAGGGACGTGATCTCGCAGGCGTCGGCGAGCAGCCACTCCGCCTGCGGGACGCGCTCGACCGAGATGGCCGTCGGCGCCTTGTCGACGAGGAGGACCTCGTGACCGTTCTCCAGGAGCTCGCCCGCGATCGAACGGCCGACCGCTCCGGCTCCGGCAATGGCGACCCTCATCAGTGACCGCCTTCCTCGGGGCCTTCGGCGAACGCCGCCTCGACCTTCTCGACCTCGTCCGTGCGCATCATCACGTGCACGAGGTCGCCCTCCTGCAGCACCGTCTGCGACGTGGGCAGGATCGCCTCGCCGAGCCGGGTGAGAAACGCCACGCGCACGCCCGTCTCCTCCTGGAGGCGGCTGATCTTGTGCCCGACCCAGGCGTCGGAGGCGTGCACCTCGGCGAGCTGCACACCGCCGGTCGGGTCGCGCCACAGCGGCTCCGCGCCGGACGGCAGCAGGCGGCGCAGCATCTGGTCGGCGGTCCAGCGGACCGTGGCGACCGTGGGGATGCCCAGGCGCTGGTAGACCTCGGCGCGGCGGGGGTCGTAGATCCGCGCCGCCACGTTCTCGATGCCGAACATCTCGCGGGCCACGCGGGCGGCGATGATGTTCGAGTTGTCACCGCTGGAGACGGCGGCGAAGGCGCCCGCCTCCTCGATGCCGGCCTCGCGCAGGGTGTCCTGGTCGAAGCCGACCCCGGTGACGCGGCGCCCGCCGAAGCCGGAGCCCAGACGGCGGAAGGCCGTCGGGTCCTGGTCGACCACGGCCACCGTGTGGCCCTGCTGTTCCAGGGTCTGGGCGAGCTGGGACCCCACTCGGCCACAGCCCATGATCACGATATGCACGGACCTACCCCGCACTCCTCATAGGCCTACTGACCTGCGTAAACACCCTGCTCATGACTCTCTCTCGCGGCTCGGTCCGACCGGTGCGGCTCGATCTCGGGCGTGGCGCCGGATTTATTCCCGGCCGCACGCTCGGGACCACCGTAGCGGCAATGGGCGGGAAGTCCTCCTTCGCGTCCAGGGCTAGATCGTCGGCGCCGCGCGGGCCGGTGGCGGGGCCGGTACGAGGGGGCACGGTGCCGATTCGGGGTGGTGGGTGGGCGGCCCCCCTTTCGAACGCTTACGATCCTCTGCGTGTCCAAACTGACCGACGTGCCCAAACGGATCTTGATCGGGCGCGCACTGCGCAGTGATCGGCTCGGAGAAACGCTCCTGCCGAAGCGCATCGCTCTCCCCGTCTTCGCTTCCGACCCGCTGTCCTCCGTGGCGTACGCGCCGGGCGAGGTCCTGCTGGTCCTCTCCATCGCGGGCGTGTCGGCCTATCACTTCAGCCCCTGGATCGCCGTCGCGGTCGTCGTGCTGATGTTCACGGTCGTCGCCTCGTACCGCCAGAACGTGCACGCCTACCCGAGCGGCGGCGGCGACTACGAGGTGGCCAACACCAACCTCGGCCCGAAAGCCGGGCTCACAGTCGCCAGCGCCCTGCTCGTCGACTACGTCCTCACCGTGGCCGTCTCCATCGCCTCCGGCATCGAGAACCTCGGCTCGGCGATCCCGTTCGTGGTGGAGCACAAGGTGCTGTGCGCCTGCGCCGTCATCGTGTTGCTGACGTTGATGAACCTGCGCGGCGTCAAGGAGTCCGGGAAGCTCTTCGCCATCCCGACGTACGTGTTTGTCGCCGGCGTCTTCATCATGATCGCCTGGGGCGCCTTCCGCGGCATCGTCCTCGACGACTCCATGCGGGCACCCACCGCCGACTACCACATCAAGGCCGAGCACCAGGGGCTCGCGGGCTTCGCGCTCGTCTTCCTGCTCCTGCGCGCCTTCTCGTCCGGCTGTGCGGCGCTCACCGGCGTCGAGGCGATCTCCAACGGCGTGCCCGCGTTCCGCAAGCCCAAGTCGAAGAACGCGGCGTCCACGCTGGCCCTCATGGGCGCGCTCGCGGTCACCATGTTCTGCGGCATCATCGGGCTCGCCATGGCGACCAACGTCCGGATGGCCGAGCACCCGGCGACCGATCTGATCCACAACGGCATCGCGGTCGGCTCCGACTACGTGCAGAACCCGGTCATCTCCCAGGTCGCCGAGGCCGTCTTCGGCAAGGGCAGCTTCCTCTTCATCGTCCTCGCGGCGGCCACGGCCCTCGTCCTCTTCCTTGCCGCCAACACGGCGTACAACGGCTTCCCGCTGCTCGGCTCGATCCTCGCGCAGGACCGCTACCTGCCGCGCCAGCTGCACACCCGCGGCGACCGCCTCGCGTTCTCCAACGGCATCGTGCTGCTCGCGGGCGCGGCCATGCTGCTCGTCGTCATCTACGGCGCGGACTCCACCCGGCTGATCCAGCTCTACATCGTCGGCGTGTTCGTCTCCTTCACGCTCAGCCAGACGGGCATGGTCCGGCACTGGAACCGCCACCTGCGCTCCGAACGCGACGCCGACAAGCGCCGCCACATGATCCGCTCCCGCGCGATCAACGCGTTCGGCGCCTTCTTCACCGGCCTCGTCCTCGTCGTCGTCCTGGTCACGAAGTTCACGCACGGCGCCTGGGTCGCGCTCCTCGGCATGTGCATCTTCTACGCGACGATGACCGCGATCCGTAAGCACTACGACCGGGTCGCCGAGGAGATCGCCGCGCCGGAGACGCCGTCCGACGACAGCGTCCGCCCGTCCCGCGTCCACTCCATCGTCCTCGTGTCGAAGATCCACCGGCCGACGCTGCGTGCGCTCGCCTACGCGAGGTTGATGCGTACGGACACTCTTGAGGCATTGAGCGTCAATGTTGATCCGGCCGAGACGAAGGCATTGAGGGACGAGTGGGAGCGTCGAGGTATTGATGTCCCGCTCAAGGTGCTCGATTCGCCCTACCGGGAGATCACCCGGCCGATCATCGAGTACGTGAAGAGCCTGCGCCGGGAGTCGCCGCGCGACGCCGTCAGCGTGATCATCCCCGAGTACGTGGTCGGCCACTGGTACGAGCACCTGCTGCACAACCAGAGCGCGCTCCGCCTCAAGGGGCGCCTGCTGTTCACCCCGGGGATCATGGTGACGTCCGTCCCCTACCAGCTGGAGTCCTCCGAAGCGGCCAAGAAGCGGGCGCGCAGGCGCTCCGAGTGGAACGCGCCGGGCGCCGTGCGCCGCGGGCCGGTGGAGAAGCGGCCGAAGGAGCCGAGCGGCAAGTAGCCCCGCGCGGATGCGCGGATCGGCCGTGGTGAGCGGCCGGGTGACAGCCACGTAGACTGGACGGCTGTTGTCCGGCCGCTTCCCTGTGGTCACGTTCCCCCTTACGTACTGGAGCCCCCGCCATGCAGGCAGAACCGAAGCAGTCCCTGGTGGGGGAGGAGTACGAGGTCGAGATCGGGCCCGTCGCGCACGGCGGGCACTGCATCGCGCGCACCGCCGAGGGCCAGGTCCTCTTCGTCCGGCACACGCTGCCCGGCGAGCGGGTGGTGGCCCGGGTGACGTCCGGCGACGAGGGCGACCGCTTCCTGCGCGCCGACGCCGTGACGGTGCTCAAGGCGTCCAAGGACCGCATCGAGGCGCCGTGCCCGTACGCGGGCCCCGGCCGGTGCGGCGGCTGCGACTGGCAGCACGCGAAGCCGGGCGCGCAGCGCCGCCTGAAGGGCGAGGTCGTCGCCGAGCAGCTGCAGCGGCTCGCGGGGCTCACCCCCGAGGAGGCCGGCTGGGACGGCACCGTGATGCCCGCCGAGGGCGACAAGGTTCCGGCGGGGCAGGTGCCCTCCTGGCGTACGCGCGTGCAATACGCGGTGACGGAGGACGGCCGCGCGGGGCTGCGCCGCCACCGTTCGCACGAGGTCGAGCCGATCGAGCACTGCATGATCGCGGCCGAGGGCGTCTCCGAGCTGGGCATCGAGCAGCGGGACTGGACGGGTATGGAATCCGTCGACGCCATCGCCGCCACCGGGTCCCAGGACCGCATGGTCATCCTGGAGCCGAAGCCGGGCGCCCGGCTGCCCCTCGTCGAGCTGGACAAGCCCGTCTCCGTGATGCGCGTCGGTGAGAAGGACGGCGGGGTGCACCGCGTGCACGGCCGCGCCTTCGTCCGTGAGCGCGCGGACGACCGTACGTACCGGGTCGGCAGCGGCGGCTTCTGGCAGGTCCACCCGCAGGCGGCGGACACGCTGATGCGTGCGGTGATGCAGGGCCTTCTGCCCCGCAAGGGCGACACGGCGCTGGACCTCTACTGCGGCGTCGGCCTCTTCGCGGGCGCCCTCGCGGACCGCGTCGGCGAGAAGGGCGCGGTGCTCGGCATCGAGTCCGGGAAGCGCGCCGTCGAGGACGCCCGCCACAACCTGGCCTCCTTCGACCGCGTCCGCATCGAACAGGGCAAGGTCGACGTGGCCCTGCCCCGCACCGGCATCACCGAGGCCGACCTCATCGTCCTCGACCCGCCGCGCGCGGGCGCCGGCAAGAAGACGGTCGCCCACCTCACGACGCTGGGCGCCCGCCGGATCGCGTACGTGGCCTGCGACCCGGCGGCGCTCGCTCGTGACATCGGGTACTTCCGGGAGGGCGGGTACAAGGTGCGGACGCTGCGGGTGTTCGATCTGTTCCCGATGACGCATCACGTGGAGTGCGTGGCGATTCTGGAGCCTGTTGCGAAGTAGTCGCTGTCGCGGCCGGCTGGCGTCATCTGGGCTGTCTGCTGCGGGCGTTCGTCGCGGCGAGGAGGGCGCTCAGTATTTCGGCCTGGGTGAGGACGCGGACACGGTCGGGGGTGGCGTTCCAGGTGCGGCCGCCGGTGAGTGGGCGGAGTTGGATGTACGGGCCCTCGTGGGCCGTGACGCGTCCGATGCGGTCGCGGGCTGTGTCGTGGACGACCTTGCCCGTGGTGAGGGCGGCGGGGGCATCGTCGTCGGCTGCGTCCGTCACCCGGTGATCCCCTTGGTGATCACGTCCGCGATCAGCAGGGCCACGGAGGCCGAGCACACGCCCAAGTGGACCAGTGCGTAACGGGGTTCGTCCTTCTGGTCGTCCGCCCAAGGGGTGCGGATGTCCATCGCCGGGAGCTGGATGCCCGCCCGCGAGAGCGCGGTGGCGAGGGCGTCGCGGGCCGCGATGGCCTCCTCGATCTTCGGTTCCGTGGTGGCGTTGCGAGGCGTGGCGGGCATGTGGGTCCTCGTCCGTGCGTTGAGTGTGCGGGTTTCTCTGACTGCGTGACCCGGCTGTCCTGCGTGGATTACGCTGCGTAGCCCGGCCGTTACGAGCATGCGTCCGGAGGCGAGTGACCGTGTTGTGGGCGGGGCGATGGTGCCCCTGCCCGTACAGGTGGTTCCACTCGTTCCACATCGTTCACGCGCACGCCCCGGAGGGAGCGGTATGTCGCAACGGCGCGTCATCACCGGCCGCAGTCAGGAGCCACGTCAGCGGTTCGCCGAGGAGCTGCGGCGGTTGCGGGCCGCGAGCGGGACGAGTCTGCGCGCCCTCGGTGAACGGCTGGGCTGGGACTACTCGCTCTTCGGCAAGATGGAGAAGGGCGAGACCATCGGCAGCCCTGAGGTCGTCCAAGCGCTGGACACGCACTACGGGACGCCGGGGCTTCTGCTGGCCCTCTGGGAGCTGGCCGCCGGGGACCATACGCAGTTCCGCGAACGGTACCGGCGCTACATGGCGCTTGAGGCGCAGGCGGGGAGCCTGTGGCACTTCGCGGTGAGTGTGCTGCCGGGGCTGTTGCAGACGCCGGGGTATGCGCGGGAGGTTCTTGCCGCGGGCGGGCTCAGGGGCAAGGAGCTTGAGCAGCAGGTTGAAGCTCGGATGGGGCGCCGCGAGTTGTTGGCCGGGGAGGATGCGCCCCCGTTCCGGACCATCCTGTCGGAGGCGGTCCTGCGGACGCCCTTGCGGGATGCGGGCGAGTGGCAGGGACAATTGGAGTACCTCGGGGAAGTCGCGGAGCGCCCCAACGTGACGGTCCATGTGCTTCTGCAGAGGGCAGGGTTGCACGGTCTCATGAGCGCCGACATGTGGTACCTGCTCCTGCCGGAGGGGCGAACTGTCGCCTACACCGAGAACGGATACCGGGGCGAACTCATCGAGGACGCGGGCCCGGTCGTGCGTTTGCAGAAGACGTACGATGCGGTGCGCGACATGGCGCTCACCCCGGCCGAGTCGCGCACATTCATTCTGCGGATGCTGGAGGAAGCACAGTGCGATCCATCGATCTGACCGCCGCCTCCTGGCGCAGGAGCAGCTACAGCAACCAGGACGGTGGGGCTTGCGTCGAGGTGTCCGACGACTTCGCCGCTGTTGTCCCGGTGCGGGACAGCAAGATTGCAAGCGGGCCGGTGCTCGTGTTCGCCGCCACTGACTGGGCCCGCTTCGTCTCGGCGCTCAGGAGCGGGCAGTTGGGCGGTTGATCGTTGATCGGCGCGCGGGCCCGCGTGTACGGTGCCGTCCAGGTTGCTGTCCTGAGCAACGGGTGGATCAGGTCGGGGGCATGATGACGTTCGATCAGGAGTGGGCAGGGCTGCGCGCGGCGGCGGCCGAGCGGAGTGCCATGCGGCTCAATGGCATTCCGGCCGAGGGCGGCGGAGGCGGTGGCGGGGGTGATCTCGTCGTTCACCGGGACGACCTCGGGGCCATCGGTGGCGACGCCTACGAGTTGCTGGGGCGGGTGCAGAAGGACGGGGACATCGCCCGTGCCTCCACCTTCGACGCGGCCACGGCGCTCACCAACGGGAATTTCGCCAGCGGGGCGGCCGTGCTCAAGGTGCACGATTTCTGGCAGACCCATCTGAAGACGCTGACGGAGTCCTGCGCGCAGATCTCGAACCACCTCGATTACAGCAAGGCCCAGCACGCCAAGGACGAGGCGAAGATCCAGGGCGATCTGACGCGCATATCCGTCCTCTCGGAATACATGAAGTAGGGCTCGGGGGAGCGCAACACCATGCTGAAGTACGAGGACATCATCGACGCCCCGGTGGGCAAGCTGAAGGCCGCCGCCGACGACTGGTCGGAAATGGCCGGGAAGCTGGAGAAACTCGCCACCGATGCCGGTGACGGAATGAAGGCCAAGGCGGACAAGGCGGCCTGGGAAGGCGTCAACGCCGGGGTCAGCAAGGCGTTCATCGGCAAGACGGTCAAGGAGTTCGCGGACGCCGCCGCCGAGGCCAAGGGCGTGAAACTGATCCTGGAGGACGGTCACGCGGCCATCAAGAAGGCCAAGGACGACCTGGTCAACATCCGGGACCATGAAGGGCCCGACGCCGGGATCCACGTGGACGGCAAGGGCAAGGTCACCGCGCGGCACCCGCTGTCCGAGCAGCCCGGGGCGCGGCACGACCCCGACTACAGCGACCTCCTTCAGCAGGAGCGGAAGAACATCGAGTCGTGGCAGAAGCGGATCGATCAGATCGTCGACGACTGCAACGACACCGATGTCGCCCTCAAGAACAGCCTTGAGGCCAACGTCACCGACCGCAAGGACTTCAGCGCCCCGACGTACACCAAGCTCGACCAGGAGGAGGCGGCCCGCGCCGCCGCTCTCGCGTCCAAGGGCCGGGACATCACCCACGCCGAACTCCAGCAGCTCAATGAGCTGTTGGCGGACAACAGCAAGTCGCCGGAGTTCTCCAAGGGGTTCTACGAGAAGCTCGGTCCCGAGAAGTCCCTCGCCTTCTTCGGCCAGCTCTCCACGGACACGTACGAATACGGCAAGGTCGACGCCGAGCGCCTCAAGGACGTCCAGGAGCTGCAGAGGAACCTCGGCCTCAACCTGGCCACCGCCTCCCACGACAAGGAATTCAGCGACAAGTGGGGGCCCGAACTTCGCAAACTGGGTACGGAGCGCATTCCGCTCGCCAAGAACGACTACGGCGGGCCCTTCGGATATCAGCTGCTCGGCGGAATCATGCGGTACGGGAACTACGACGCGAAGTTCCTCAATCCGATCGCGGAGCATGTGGCACAGCTGCACGCGAAGGACCCGTACATGTTCGCCGACAACAAGGTGGTGAACAGTCCGTTCAAGAACCCGTTCAACCCCTCCGGTGTGAACGGGGCCGGTTACGACCCGGCCACCGCCATGCTCGAAGCGCTCGGCAACAGCCCGGAAGCGGCGAAGAAGTTCTTCACCGACCCGCCGACCGCGTACAACGAGGACGGCACGGTCGACCAGGGGGCCACGGCCAACCTCGGGAAGGACAAGGACGGCAAGGCCTTCGACAACTACCTCGACTTCTTCAGCAATGAGAAGTGGGAGTCCTTCGGCGACGTCAATTCGCTCGACGAGAAGGAGCTGAAGGCGTCGCTCGATCAGATGCCCGACGCCCTCGGCCATGCCCTGGAGGCCGCGACCCTCGGCTACCCGGCCGGGCACCCGGACGCCCATGTGGTGCGGGACGACGACAACGCCGCGGTCATGCAGAAGGTCATCGAGAAGTACGGGGCCGACCCGGGGCTGCTCAAGGAGCACCACGAGGCGATGGCCGACAGCCTGGGCACCATGGGCGCCGGCTACATCGACGACATCAACTGGGCGCTGGACAAGAACGACCCGAAGAGCGTGTTCGCGCCGAAGGACGGGGAGGGGCACCTCGACTTCTCGGACACCGCGGCCGGGGACGGACGGAGCGCCGTCCGCGGCTTCCTCAGCACCATGGGTCAGCACCCGGACGCCTACGCGACGCTCTCGACCGCGGAGCAGGTCTACACCCGCAGCGCCCTTGAGGGGACCATCGGCGCCGACGGACAGCCGAACGAGGGTGCCGCCCGGGCGACCATGCGCGTGGGCGCCGAGGTGCAGGGGATGCTCGACCAGTCCCGGGCCGACCAGGTGGAGGCCACGAACCTCAAAACCCACGAGGACTACGAGAAGGCGGTCGCCAAGCGGGCGGGCTGGGTCGAGTTCGGCGCCACGGCGGGCATCGCGGCGGGCGTCGCCTTCCTGCCCGCCACCGCGGCCGTCGGCACGGCGGCGGTGCTCATCCCGCTGGCGACCGACACCGCCAGCGGCGCCGCCGAGCAGCTCATCGGCCAGATGGTCGGCGACGGCGCCGACAACTCCGTCGACGAGCACAAGGAGAAGGTGGAGGAGCTCACCAGGGAGGAGAAGACCAAGATCTACTCCTCCGGTGAGGGCATGGCCGAGGCCCCCATGGAGGCCTACCTTCTGAACAACGGCATCGACCCCAACAGCGAGTTCGGACAGGACCTGAAGGAATCGATGCTGCTCGGCTACGCGACCGGCAACGACCGGGAGAACCAACAGGGTAACGACCCGGAGACCGGCTGAGGACAGGTGAGGATGCGGACCGTGATCAGTCGTGGGTCGGTGCGCGGGGGGCTGCTCTCCGTGGCCGTGGCCGGATCGTTGTTGCTCGGGGTCACGGGGTGTGGAGGGGACAGCGCCGAGGGCGACGCCCCGAAGGACGACAAGGCCGTCGCGGGCACACAGCTCTGCGGTGGTCACGCCATGTCCGCCGACGCGTCCCGGGCGCTGAAGACGATCACCGGGTCGTCGCGGTTCGAGGCGTCGGGCGAGGAGTACACCGTCCGGACCGCCGCGACGGACCTCGCCAACGCGTACCTGGATCCCGATGTGTACCGCGGGGACGCCTGCCGCGTGTACACGGCCACCGGCACGCCGGACTTCGAGCTGAGGATCACCTGGCGTTGGTTCGAGGAAGCCCCGACGGGCGACCCCGACCCGGAGTTCACCGTGCTGAAGATGGGGGAGCGGGCGCTCGCGAAGCCGGATCAGGCGTACGTCTACCTCGGGTGCAAGAGCGAGAAACTGGCCGGCACGTCCGAAGCGGCCCACATCATGATCGGCGTGGAGCGCGGCGGTAAGCCCGAGGACCCCGACGGTGACGTCAAAGCCCTGAAGAACGCCTACGCCACCGTCGCCCATTCCTTCTCCCTCGCCATGGCCAAGGAGTTGGGCTGCGCGGAGAACGGTGGGCTGCCCGCGCGGCCCGTGCTGAAACCCGCGTAACCCTCACCCTCCGTCACTCACTCCAATGCACCGCGTCGCCGGGCCCCCGGCCCCCGCCTGGCAGACGCTGGGCGAGCGACACGCCGTCGCGGTGTACCGGAGGAGATCAGCATGATCACGGAACGGATACCGAGCTGGGGGCATGACTGGGAGCACGCCGTCGTCACCGGCGGTGGGGGCTTCGTGGGGTCGCACCTGTGCACCGCGTTGCTGGCCGCGGGGACGGCGGTGACCTGCGTCGACGACTTCAGCACGGGGCGGCCGGAGAACGTCGCGGCGTTGGTCGGGCAGCCCGGGTTCACGCTCGTGCGGCAGAACGTCGCGGAGGGGATCACCGTCCAGCGGGACCCCGATCTGGTGCTGCACTTCGCCTCGCCCGCGTCCCCCGCCGACTATCTGCGGCTGCCGCTGCACACCCTGGAGACCGGCAGCCTGGGGACGCGCAACGCGCTGCGGCTCGCGCATCGCAGTGGCGCCCGGTTCGTCCTCGCCTCGACCTCCGAGGTCTACGGCGACCCCGAGCAGAACCCGCAGGACGAGCGGTACTGGGGGCACGTGAACCCCGTCGGGCCCCGGAGCGTCTACGACGAGGCGAAGCGGTTCGGTGAGGCGTTCACCACCGCGCACGCCGAGTCCGAGGGCACCGACACCGGCATCGTGCGGCTGTTCAACACGTACGGGCCCCGGATGCGCGGCCACGACGGTCGTGCCGTGCCCACCTTCATCCGGCAGGCGCTCGCGGGGGAGCCGCTCACCGTCACGGGTGACGGGCGGCAGACCCGTTCGCTGTGCTACGTCGACGACACCGTGGCCGGCATCCTCGCCGCAGCCGCCCACGGGATGCGCGGGCCCGTCAACCTGGGCAACCCCTCCGAGCTGACCATGCTCGAACTGGCGCGCCTCATCATCGACTTGACCGGGTCGTCGTCCGACATCCGGTTCATCGACCGGCCCACCGACGACCCCGCCGTCCGCTGCCCGGACATCACCCTGGCCGTCGGCAAGCTCGGCTGGCAGCCGGAGATCGGCGCCGAAGAGGGGCTGCGGCGCACCATCGACTGGTTCCGCGCCACGGAGAGCGGCTCCACCCGCTGACCTCTGCCGCAGCGGCGATGACGCCCCTGACCCCGCGCGTCGTCCTTCCCGTGAGGCTCCACCCGCCTCCCCGACGACGTGTCCCGTACGTACTGCCAGCCACTGCCAAGTGCTGCCAAGTACCGCCGAGAGACTACGGACACAGCCCATGCGCATCCTCGGAATCAACGCACTGTTCCACGACCCCGCCGCCGCCCTCGTCATCGACGGGCACACCGTCGCCGCCGCGGAGGAGGAGCGGTTCTCGCGGCGCAAGCACGGCAAGCGGCCGCTGCCGTTCTCCGCCTGGGAACTGCCCGAGAAGGCCGCCGCCTGGTGTCTGAGCCGGGCCGGACTGCGGCCCGGGGACCTGGACGCTGTCGCCTACTCCTATGATCCGCAACTGGCGCTGCCTGCCGAGGCGTTGGGGCTCGACGATCCCTGGGACCATCTCCGGCAGACGTACGCGCGTGAGGCGCCGAACTTCCTCAAGGCGGCGCTGCCCGGACTCGACCCCGGCATCGTCCGCTTCGTACCGCACCACATGGCGCACGCCGCCTCCAGCGCCTTCGCCGCGCCCGACGCCGAGGACTCCTCCGTGCTCGTGCTCGACGGCCGGGGCGAGCGCGCCTCGCACCTCGCCGCGCGCCGCGTCCGCGACAAGCTGGAGCCGCTGTACGCGCAGGACCTCCCGCACTCCCTCGGCCTCGTCTACGAGGAGCTGACCGAGCACCTCGGATTCCTGCGCTCCTCCGACGAGTTCAAGGTGATGGCGCTCGCCTCCCACGGCCGCCCGCGGATGCTGGACGAGCTGCGCCGCCACGTGTACCCGACGGGCGACGGCGGGTTCCGGGCCAGCGCGGTGCCGTGGCACGAGCTGTGCCCGCCGCGCGGTGCCGACGAGCCCTGGACACAGGACCATGCCGATGTGGCCGCGAGCGCGCAGGCCGTTCTTGAGGAGACGCTGCTCGACCTCGCGCGGTGGCTGCACGGCAAGACCCACCACAGCGTGCTCACCCTTGCCGGGGGCGTCGCGCTGAACTGCGTCGCCAACTCGCGGATCGCCCGCGAGGGTCCGTTCTCCCGGGTGTGGGTGCAGCCCGCCGCCGGTGACGCGGGCACCGCCCTCGGCGGCGCGCTGCTCCTGACGGCGGGACAGGGGGTCAAGACGGAGCCCATGACCGGCGCCGACCTGGGCCGCGACTGGTCCGACGCCGAACTCGGCGCCTGGCTGAAGACCGCCGCCGTCTCCTTCGAGCGGCCGCCGGACATCGCCGAGACCGTCGCCCAGGCCCTCGCGGACAACCGCATCGTCGCCTGGTTCCAGGGCCGCTCCGAGTACGGGCCCCGGGCGCTCGGGCACCGCTCGCTCATGGCCCACCCCGGCCACGCGGGCAACCTGGAACGGCTCAACGACGTGAAGGGGCGCGAGCAGTTCAGGCCCGTCGCCCCGATGGTGCTCGCCGAGCGTGCCGCCGACATCTTCGACGGGCCGCTGCCGAGCCCGTACATGCTCTTCGTGCACGACGTGGCCGAGGCCTGGCGGGAGCGGATCCCGGCCGTCGTCCATGTCGACGGCACCGCGCGGATCCAGACCGTCGACCGGGAGTACGAGCCGCTCGTCGCGCGCATGCTGGAGCGGTTCGAGCGGCTCACCGGGCTGCCCGTCGTCGTCAACACCAGCCTCAACACGGCCGGCCGGCCCATGGTCGACGACCCGCGTGACGCGCTGGAGTGCTTCGGCTCCTCGCCGGTCGACCTGCTCGCCATCGGGCCGTACGCGATCCGGCGCCAGGACCTCTTCGAGGGCGCCGGGGCGGAGGTGCTGTGATGGCCGGGTACGACGCCGATGACGGCCTGAGCACGTACGCGGTCGTGATCCCCACGCTCGGGCGGCCCAGTCTCGAAGTCACCCTGCGCGCGCTCGCCGAGGCCGCCGGGCCGAAGCCGGGGCGGCTCGTCCTCGTCGACGACCGGCGGCACCCGCAGGCCGCGACGCCGCTGCCGGTCGAGGTGCCGGAGCCATTGCGGTCCCGGACCACCGTGGTCGGCGGGGGCGGGCGCGGGCCCGCCGCCGCGCGCAACACCGGATGGCGGGCGGCCGGGGACGTGCCCTGGATCGTCTTCCTCGACGACGACGTGGTGCCGGGGCCCACCTGGTGCGACGACCTCGCGCTCGACCTCGCCGCGGCGACCGCCGGCGAAGGCGCCGTCACCGCCCGCATCGACGTGCCGCTCCCCGCCGACCGGCGCCCCACCGACTGGGAGCGCAACACGGCCGGGCTCGCCACCGCCCGCTGGATCACCGCCGACATGGCGTACCGACGGGCGGCCCTCGCGGACGTCGGAGGGTTCGACGAACGGTTCCGGCGCGCGTTCCGCGAGGACGCCGATCTCGCGCTGCGGGTGATCGGCGCGGGCTGGACCGTTGCCGAGGGGACCCGCTCGACCACGCATCCGGTGCGGCCCGCGAGCCGGTGGATCTCCGTGCGGCTCCAGGCGGGCAACGCGGACGACGTGCTCATGACGCGGCTGCACGGCCGCGACTGGTGGGGCCGCGCCGAGGCGCCGCGCGGCCGGCTGCCCCGCCACGCGGGGCTCACGGCGGCGGCCACCGGAGCCCTGCTGTGCGCGGCGGCCCGCAAGCCGCTCGCCGCCGCGGCCTGTGCCGCGCTGTGGCTCGCCGGCACCGCCGAGTTCGCCGTGGCCCGGATCGCGCCGGGGCCCCGGGACCGCCGCGAGGTGACGGCCATGGCCGTGACCAGCGTGCTCATCCCGCCCGCGGCCACCTGGCACTGGCTACGGGGGCAGCTGCTGCACCGCGATGTGACGCCCATGGACCGGTACGGGCCCGCACCCGGGTCCGAGGCCGCGCCGTCCGCGCTGCCCGTGCCCGGCGAGGAACGGGTGCGACCGTGACCATCCAGCCGATCAGCCCCGGACCCTGGCTGTTCGACGGCCCGGCCGCCGTCCGGCCCACCGTGCCAGCCGTGCCCGGCGCGCCCTCCGCGTCCGGCTCTCCCTCCCCGTCCGGCTCTCCCTCCGCCGTCCTCTTCGACCGGGACGGGACGCTCGTCGAGGACGTCCCCTACAACGGGGACCCGGCGCGCGTAAGTCTCATGCCGACCGCGCGCGACGCCGTCGAGGCGGTCCGGGCGGCCGGCGTCCCCGTCGGCGTCGTCAGCAACCAATCGGGTGTCGCACGCCGGTTGCTGACGCGTAGTCAGGTGAGCGCGGTGCGGCGGCGCGTGGACGAACTGCTCGGCCCGTTCGCCGTCTGGGCCGTGTGCCCGCACGGACCGGACGACGGCTGCGCCTGCCGCAAACCGCGCCCCGGCCTGGTGCTCGCCGCGTGCGAACGGCTCGGCGTCCCCGCCGGACGCGCCGTCGTCATCGGCGACATCGGCGCGGACGTGGCGGCGGCCCGCGCGGCGGGCGCCACCGGCGTCCTGGTCCCCACGGCTGTCACCCGCGCCGAGGAGATCGACGCGGCCGACACGGTCGCCCCGGACCTGCTGAGCGCGGTGCGGCTCGCCCTGGCGGGCCTCCGGGCCCCGGCCGAGGGGGCGGGGCGGCGATGACGAAGCCCCGTACTCTCGTCGTCCGGCTCGACAGCGCCGGTGACGTGCTGCTCGCCGGGCCCGCCGTGCGGGCCGTCGCCGCCGGGTCCTCGTACACCGCGCTGCTCTGCGGGCCGCAAGGGGCCGACGCGGGGCGGCTGCTGCCCGGGGTCGACGACGTGATCGTGCACGACGCGCCCTGGGTCGGGCTCGCACCGGCGCCCGTGTCGCGGACATCGACACGCGAGGTCGTCGACGCCGTCGCGGCGGGGCGGTTCGACCGGGCGCTCGTCCTGGTCTCCTTCCACCAGAGCCCGTTGCCGATCGCCCTCCTCCTGAAGCTCGCCGGGGTCGGATGGACCGGCGCCGACTGCGTCGACTACCCCGGCGCCCTCCTCGACCTGCGCCACCACCGCCGGGCCCACCGCCACGAGGCGACAGCCGCGCTCGACCTCGCCCGCGCCGCCGGATTCGCGCTCCCCGACGGGGACGACGGCGCGCTGCGGGTGACACCGCCCCCCGACACCACCGCGCTCACCGGACCGGAGCCGTACGTCGTCCTGCACCCCGGCGCCGCCGTCCCCGCGCGCGCCTGGAGCCCCGGACGGGCCGCCCGCGCCGCCGCCGCGCTCGCCGAGCAGGGGCACCGGGTCGTGGTCACCGGCGGGCCCGGGGAACGGGAGCTGACCGCGCGGGTCGCCGGGCGCCACGCCCTCGACCTCGGCGGCGCCACCGACCTGCTCCACCTGGCGGGCGTCCTCGCCGGGGCGCGGGTCGCCGTGGTCGGCAACACCGGGCCCGGCCATCTCGCCGCCGCCGTCGGCACACCCGTCGCGTGCCTCTTCGCGCCGGTGGTGCCCGCCGAGCGCTGGGGCCCGTACGGCGTCCCGCACGTCCTGCTCGGCGACCAGCGCGCACCGTGCGCGGACAGCCGGGCGCGGCACTGCCCCCTGCCGGGCCACCCCTGCCTCGACGGGGTCGGCGACGCGGAAGTCCTGAAGGCCGTGGCGGCGCTCGCCGACGGCGTCCCCTCCCGGACAACGGAACGAGGAGCGACCGTATGAACATCCTGTTGTGGCACGTGCACGGGTCCTGGACGACCGCGTTCGTCCAAGGGCCGCACACCTACCTCGTCCCCGTCACACCGGGCCGCGACCCGGACGGGCTCGGACGCGCCGAGACGTTCTCCTGGCCGGCCTCGGTGCGCGAGGTCACGCCCGAGGAGCTGCGGGACGCGGAGGTGGACCTGGTCCTTCTCCAGCGGCCCCACGAACTGGAGCTGGCCGAGCGCTGGCTCGGCGGGCGCCGCCCCGGGCGCGACCTCCCCGCCGTGTACCTGGAGCACAACGCGCCCGACGGCGACGTGCCGGACACCCGGCACCCGTGCGCCGACCGCGCCGACCTCACCCTCGTCCACGTCACCCACTTCAACCGGCTGTTCTGGGAGTGCGGCTCCACCCGTACGGAGGTGATCGAGCACGGCATCGTCGACCCCGGGCACCTGTACACCGGGCGGATCGCCCGCGCCGCGGTCGTCGTCAACGAGCCCGTGCGGCGCGGCCGTCACACCGGTACGGATCTGCTGCCCGCGCTGAGCGAGGCGGCGCCGCTCGACGTCTTCGGCATGCGGACGGAGGGGCTCGCCGCGCACCTGGGACTGACCGAGGAGCGGTGCCGCACCGCCGACCTGCCGCAGAGCGAGCTGCACGCGGCCCTCGCCGAACGCCGCCTCTACCTGCACCCGGTGCGCTGGACCTCGCTCGGGCTCTCGCTCCTCGAAGCGATGCACCTGGGCATGCCGGTCGTGGCGCTCGCCACCACGGAGGCGGTGGAGGCGATTCCGGCCGGTACGGGCACGCTGTCGACCCGCCCCGAGGCCCTCGCCCGCGCCGCCCGCCGCTACCTGGCGGAGCCGGAGGCGGCGGCCGAGGACGGGGCGCGGGCGCGGCAGGCCGCGCTGGAGCGGTACGGACTCAAGCGCTTCCTCGCCGACTGGGAGCGCGTGCTGACGGAGGCGTGCTCATGACCCCGTTCCCCGGCCCCTTCCCCTTCGACGGATCCACGTTCGGTACGGCGCCCGTCGCGTCCGGGGCGCTGTCCATCACGCTCGTCTCGGAGCACGCGAGTCCGCTCGCCGCGCTCGGGGGTGTCGACGCCGGTGGCCAGAACGTGCACGTCGCCGCCCTCGCGGGCGCGCTCGCCGACCGCGGGCACCGGGTCACCGTCTACACCCGCCGGGACGCCCGCGACCTCCCCGAGGAGACGTCGCTGCGCGCCGGGGTGCGGGTCCACCACGTGCCCGCCGGGCCGCCCGAGCAGATACCCAAGGACGAACTCCTGCCCCACATGGACGAGTTCGGCCGCTACCTGACCAGGGTCTGGCGCGACCGGCCGCCCGACGTCGTCCACTCGCACTTCTGGATGTCCGGGCTCGCCTCGCTGCGGGCGACCCGGCGGCTCGGGCTCCCGCTGCTGCACACGTACCACGCGCTCGGCACGGTCAAGCGGCGCCACCAGCGGCTCGCCGACCCCAGCCCGCCCCAGCGGGTCGCCCTGGAGACGGAGGTCGGGCTCGGCTGCGAACGCATCATCGCCACCTGCCGCGACGAGGTCGCCGAGCTGGGCCGCATGGGCATCCCGGCGAGCAAGGTCGGCGTCGTGCCCTGCGGGGTCGACACCGAACTGTTCACGCCGCGCGGGCCGGTCGCCGCGCGCGGTGCGCACCACCACCAGCTGCTCCAGCTGGGGCGGCTCGTGCCGCGCAAGGGCGCGGCGGTGTCCGTCGCCGCGCTCGCCCGGCTGCCCGAGACGGAGCTGGTGGTCGTCGGCGGGCCCCCCGTCGAGCTGCTCGGCCACGACCCGGAGGTCCGCCGCCTCCGCGCCCTCGCCCGCCGTACGGGCGTCGCCGACCGGGTCCGCTTCACGGGCGGCGT
>NZ_JAOCNE010000008.1:0-45326 GCF_056172735.1 Streptomyces sp. R818 | reverse complement strand
GCCCGGGGCTCGCAGCCCGGGGCTCGCAGCCTCGGGGCTCGCGGCCCCGGGGCACAGCGCCCCCCGGCCCTTGGGCGTCCCGCCCTCCCCCGCCCCCGTCCGACCTCATCGACCCCCCCTCGCCCCCCCGAAGGAGGTGCGGGCACGCCGACGCCGTTCCGGCGCGGTACGCCCGACCCGATATGAGTGAACAATCCGCATTCGATGCCGCCCATCATCACTGCCGCTCCCTGGAGCAGGCCCTCGGCCGGCTGCGGCGGGAGGGGCTCGGGCGGATCGCGGAGTGGGGTGGGCGGCTCGCCGCCGCGTTGCCCGCGGGGAGCCGGCTGCTCGCCGCCGGGAACGGGGGCAGCGCCGCGCAGGCGCAGCACCTGACCGCGGAGCTGGTGGGCCGCTACCGCCACGAGCGGCCCGCGTACTCGGCGATCTCCCTGCACGCGGAGACCTCCGCGATGACCGCGATCGGCAACGACTACGGCTTCGACCACGTCTTCGCCCGGCAGGTCACCGCGCACGGCAGGCCCGGCGACATCCTGCTGCTGCTCTCCACGTCGGGCCGCAGCGCCAACCTCATCACCGCCGCCGTCGCGGGCCGGGCCGCCGGGCTGCGCGTCTGGGCCCTCACCGGGCCCGGCCCCAACCCGCTCGGCGAGGCCGCCGACGAGGCCCTCCACATCGACGGCGACACCACCGCCACCGTCCAGGAGACCCATCTCGTCGCCGTACACCTGCTGTGCGAGGCGTTCGACGCGGCGCTCGCCGGACCCGTCGCGGCCACCGTCGGCCGGTCAGCGCCCCGCGTCGTCCCCGTCCCCGGGAACCTGTCATGACCGGCCCGGCCGGCCCGGCCGGCCCGAAGCCGCTCGTCGTCGTCGGGGACGTCCTGCTCGACGAGGACATCGAGGGCGTCGCCACCCGCCTCGCCCCGGACGCCCCCGCACCCGTCGTCGACGTCACCGCCGACCGGCGCCACCCCGGCGGCGCGGGCCTCGCCGCCGCGCTCGCCGCCCGCGCCGGACGCGAAGTGGTCCTGGTCACCGCGCTCGGCGACGACGACGCCAGCGAAGCCGTACGCCGGGGCCTCGCGGGCCGCGTACACCTCGTGGAGCTGCCCCTCGACGGCACCTTGCCCGTGAAGACCCGCGTCCTCGCCGCCGGCCGGCCCTTGGTCCGCATCGACCGGGGCGGCGGCACCCCGGGCGAGCCCGACGCCGCCGTGCGCGACGCGCTCGACCGGGCCCACGCCGTGCTCGTCGCCGACTACGGCCGGGGCACGGCGAGCGCCGTACGGGACCACCTCGCCGAGGTCGCCGCCCGCACCCCGCTGGTCTGGGACCCGCACCCCAAGGGCGACGCCCCCGTGCCCGGCGCGCGGCTCGTCACCCCGAACGCGGCGGAGAGCCGCGCCCTGTGCCCCGGCGGCGACGACACCCTCGGCGCGTACGCCGCGCGCGGCGCCGAACTCGCCGCCCGCTGGCGGGCCGCCGGTGTCGCGGTGACCCTCGGCGAACGCGGGGTGCTCCTGACCCGCCCCGGCTCCGGTACGCCCATGCTCGTACCGCCGCCCTACCGCGCGTCCGGCGACCCGTGCGGCGCCGGGGACTGCTTCGCCGCGACGACGGCCGCCGCCCTCGCCGACGGCGCGCTGCCCGAGGAGGCGCTGCAACGGGCCGTCGCCGAGGCCGCCGCGTTCGTGTCGGCGGGCGGCGCGGGCAACCCGGAGCTGTGGTGCGCGGCGCCCGCGCCCCGTACCGAGGAGGCGCCGGTGACCGACGCGTTCGCCCTCGCCGAACGGGTGCGGGCGCGCGGCGGCACCGTCGTCGCCACGGGCGGCTGCTTCGACCTCCTGCACGCGGGCCACGTCGGCCTCCTGGAGAGCGCCCGGCGCATCGGCGACTGCCTGATCGTCTGCCTCAACTCCGACGCCTCACTGGCCCGCCGCAAGGGCCCGGGGCGCCCCCTCAACAAGGAGGCGGACCGCGTCCGGGTCCTGGAGGCGCTGCACAGCGTCGACGCCGTCGCCGTGTTCGAGGAGGACACCCCGCAGAAGCTGCTCGCGCGGCTGCGGCCCGATGTGTGGGTCAAGGGCGGCGACTACTCGGTCCAGGACCTCCCGGAGGCCCGCACGCTGCGCGCGTGGGGCGGCCAGGCCGTGGTCCTGCCCTACCTCGACGGCCGCTCCACGACCCAACTGGCCCGCCGGGCGGCGGCAGCGGTGCCGCCGGGAGCGGCGTGACGGGGGCGGCGCGGACCGGCGTGCCCGACCGCCCCCGCATCCTCGTCCTCCGCGCCCTGGGCCTGGGCGACCTCCTGGCCGTCGTCCCCGCTCTGCGCGCTCTGCGGCGGCGGTACGGCGGGTACGAGATCGTGCTCGCCGGGCCCGCTCGGCTGGCCGTGCCCGCCGCCGCGACCGGGGTCGTGGACCGGGTGCTGCCCACGACGGCCGCCGGTCGCGCGGTCCCCGCCGAACTGGACTGGACCGGGCCGCCGCCCGAGCTCGCCGTGGACCTGCACGGCAACGGGCCGCCCAGCCACCTCCTGCTCCAGCGGCTGCGGCCCCGGCGCCTCTTCGCGTACGCCCACCCCGGTACGCCCGCGATCGAGGGGCCGGTCTGGCGGGACGACGAGCACGAGCGGGAGCGGTGGTGCCGCCTGCTGTCCTGGTACGGGGTCGACGCGGACCCGGCGGAGCTGCTGATCCCGGCCCCCGCGACGCCGTCACCCGCGCCCGGCGCGGTCGTCGTCCACCCCGGCGCCGACGCCGCGGCCCGCCGCTGGCCGCCCGGCCGGTTCGCCGCCGTGGCCGCCGCGCTGCGGGCCGACGGACACCGGGTCGTCGTGACGGCGGGGGCGGGGGGAACTCGCGCGGGCCGTCGCGGCGGAGGCGGGGCTGCCGGACAGCGCCGTGCACGGCGGCGCGGCGGACGTGCCGTTCGACCGGCTGGCCGCGCTCGTCGCACACGCCCGCTGCGTGCTCGTCGGCGACACCGGCCTCGCCCACCTCGCGACCGCGCTCGGCACGCCCTCGGTCGTCCTGTTCGGCCCCGTCGCCCCGCGTCTGTGGGGCCCGCCGCCCGACCCGCGCCACCGCGTCCTGTGGCACCCCGACCCCGACGACGCGCCCCGGCCCGGCGACGCCCACGGCGACCGCCCGGACGAACGCCTCCTGCGCATCACGCCCGGAGAGGTCGTCGCCGCCGTACGGGACCTGCCCGAGCGCGAGCAGCGATCCCTGACGAGAACCCCGTAGGACTTCGCGGGCCCCTTACGCGGCCGTGCCCAGCGCGGGCTGCGCCGCCACCTCGTGCTCTCCCGCGCGCAGGCGGACCGGCGCGGCGACCCGGCGCCTGCGCAGCAGGTGGCCCGCCGCGACCGAGACCGCGATGACCAGGCCGCCGGAGACCAGGGCGCCGCGCGCACCGGCCACCTCCATGAGCAGGCCGAGCGCGGGCGGGCCCGCGAGACCCCACGCCGTGCTGATGCTGCCCCACACGCCGAGGACACGGCCCCGCATGTGGGCGGGCGGGTCGGTCTGCAGGACGGTCGTGCCCGCCGTGTCCGACACCGTCTCCACGATCGCCATCGGCAGGACGAGGACGAGCAGGACGGCGAACGACGGGGAGAAGCCCGCGACGGCCTGGAGCAGTCCGCCCGCGGCGGCCAGCGTGCCGACGAGCCGCACGGACGGGCGCCGCAGCCGCGCGCCGAGGACCGCGCCCACGATGCCGCCGACCGCGAGGACGGTGGAGACCGTGCCGAACGACCCGGCGCCCCCGGCGAGCGGGCCCGTGACGAGCACGGCCAGGGTCAGGTTGTAGTTCCGGCCGAAGACCGCGCTGATGCCGGTGACGCCCGCGAGGGCCACGAGACGGGGCCGCCGCAGAAAGAACATCAGGCCCTGGCGCACGGTCATGTCCTGGCCGGCCGGTTCGGCGGCCTCGCGGGAAGGAGCGGCCTCGCGGGAAGGGGCGGCCTCACGGGAAGGGGCGGACACGGCCTTGCGCACCGCCCCGTACGCCGGTCGCAGGAACGGGATCACCGAGGCGACGAAGAGGAACGACACCCCGTTGGCGGCGTACGCGGCGGCCGTGCCGAGGAACCCGACCGTGACGCCGCCGAGCGCCGCACCGGCGAGGCGGCCCGCGCTGTGCACGAGCGAGCCCACCCCGATGGCGGAGGGCACGTCCCGGGGCGGTACGAGGTCGTTGCCGAGCAGGGCGCACGCGGGCCCGTCGACGGTGGCGATGACACCGGTGACGGCGGCGAGCACCATCAGCAGGGTCAGGTCGAGCCGGCCGGTCGCCACGAGCGCGGCCGTCGTGAAGGCGACCACGCCGAGCAGCGCCTGGCTGACCGCGGCGGTGAGCTTGCGGGGCAGCCGGTCGACGGCCGCGCCGCCCGCCACGCTCATCAGCAGCGCGGGCGCCGCCTGCACCGACATGGACAGGCCGGTCGCGGCGGCGGACCCGGTGATCTGCAGGACCAGCAGGTTCTGCACGGTCAGCTGCATCCACGTACCGGCGTTGGACACGAAGTTCGCCACCGACCACCAGCGCATGCTGCGGTACTTCAGGGACCGCCACGGCGAGGTGGGGGACGGCGCGGACAGGGCGCGCGCGAGGCGCGGGAAAGGAGAGAAAGACACAGGAGCACTCGGCAGACGAGGGGACGAGTCCGAGAGGACTCAGGTGAGGGATCGTGCGCCGTGCGGATCGGGGGGACATCCCGTGCGGCTCGTCATTGCGCGGCGGCGGATGCTCCGGAGTACGGCGATGACCATCGTGGCAGACGCTCCGGCAGCGCCTTTGAACCGCTCGGACGGCAGCGCGTCACAATTCCCCGAACTCGCCTGCACCGCAACGGATTTGGCGCTTCTGGTGTGCTTGCTCACACGCTTCCGCGACGCCCCTTTCCGCGCCCCGCGACGCCGTATTCCGTGAGGGGCGCCACAGCCGTCGGCCGCCTCGCGCGAGCCCGCGCCCGACATGCCGTGCGGCGCCCCCGGCGTCACAGTGGGAGGAGGAGCGGTCACGGTGCGTGCGCCGCGAGGAACGGCGCGACGAAAGGCACACAGTCATGGGCGACGCAGCACGGGTCGACCTCCGCGGCAAACAGGCCCTCGTGACCGGCGCGGCCCGGGGGCTCGGCGCCTCGATCGCCAGGAGGCTGGCCGGGGCGGGAGCGGCCGTCCTCGTCGCCGACGTCCGCAAGGACCTGGCCGGGGAGCTCTGCGACGAGCTGGGCGGGCAGGGGCACGACGTCCGGTTCGTCGAGATGGACGTACGGGACCCCGGAGCGGTCGCCGCCGTCTTCACGGACCTGGAGGAGGCCGGACGGCCGGTCGACGTCCTCGTCAACAACGCCGCCGTGGACGTCTCCAAGCCGATCGAGCACCTGACGGCCGACGAGGTGACCCGGGTCATCGGCACCAACCTCCTCGGGCCCATGTACCTGTGCCTGGAGACCTACCGGCGCATGATCGCCCGGGGCGGCGGCCACATCGTGAACATCCTGTCCACCGCGGCGAACCGGACGTGGACCGAGGCGGGCCCGTACGCGGCGGGCAAGTCGGGGCTGCGCGCCTTCACGCACACGCTGTTCCAGGAGGCGCAGCGCGACTGCGTGGGGATCGGGGTCACCGGCATCATCGCGGGCGGCATGGAGACGCCGTTCATCATGGAGCGCTTCCCGGACGCCGACACGAGCATGCTGCAGAGCCCCGACATCGTGGCCGACACCGTGCTCTACGCGCTGTCGGTCCCGGCGGGCAGCGTGGTGGGCGAGCTGGTCGTCGTCCCGCGCAGGGAACCGTCCTGGCCCTGAGAGCCTGTGTCCCCCGGTCGCCGGGAAGGAAGGTTGTCCCATGACGACGCCGGCATTGTTCTCCCTGGCGCCGGTCGCCCCGCCGCCCTGGTCGAGGGCGCTGGTCACGGCGGGCACCGGTTTCCTCGGCTCGCACCTGTGCGAGCGGCTGCTCGACGCGGGCGTCGAGGTCGACTGCGTGCACTGCGTGGACCGCGTGGCCGACGCGGCCGGTGACCTCGCGCACCTGGCGGACGCTCCCGGCTTCCGCTTCCTGGAGTGCGACCTCGCCCGTCCCGGCTGTCCCGGCTCGCTCCCCGGGCCCTACGACCTCGTCCTGCACCTCGTGCCTCCGAGCGACGGCCCCGAGGCGACGCGCAACGCCCTCGCCGTGGCCGACCGGGACGGCGCCCGCTTCCTGCTCGTCTCCACCTGCGCGCGGCACGACGCGGAGCGGCTCTGCGAGGAGCTGACCACCGCGCACGCCGCCGCGAGGGAGGCCGACGCGGGCATCGTGCGCGTCTTCCCCGCCTACGGTCCGCGCATGGGCCCGGACGACGGCGGCGGGCTGATCCCCGCGCTGATCCGGCAGGCCCTGGACGGCGGACCCGTGACCGTCCCCGGTGACGGCGGCGCGACCCCCTCGCTCTGCTACGTCGACGACCTCGTCGACGGCGTGCTCCTGGTCGCCGCCAGCCGGTCCGTGCGCCCGGTCGACATCGGCGGCGACCCCGGGGCGAGCGTCGAGCGGATCGCCCGCCGGGTCATCGAGCTGACCGGCTCCCATGCCCGCCTGGAGCTCGGCGGCCCGCCCGCCGCAACGCCCGACGCGCCGCTGCCCGAGACCGGTTTCGCGCACGAGCTGTACGGCTGGACGCCCCGAGTGACCTGGGAGGACGGCCTGAAGCGCACGATCGCCTCCTGCCTCGACCGGACGGGAAACGTGTCGTGAAGGCGCTCGTCGTCTGTCTCGACGGTATGACCGGGGTCCTGCTGTCCGGCCCCGCGATCCGCGCGGTCGGCGCCGGGGCCGAGCACGTGACCCTGCTGTGCGGGCCGCGCGGCGCGGACGCCGCCGCGCTGCTGCCCGGGGTCGACGAGGTGCTCGTCTGGGACGCGCCGTGGGAGGGCGCCCACCCGCCGACGGTCGACGAGGCCGACATCGACGGGCTCCTGCGCAGGCTGCGGGAGGCGGCGTACGACGTCGCGCTCGTCCTGCCCACCTCCGCGCGCGGCCCCCTGCCGATCGCGCTCCTGCTGCGGATGGCGCACGTGCGCCGGATCGGGGCCGAGGGCGCCGACCACCCCGCCACGCTCGTCGACGTCAGCCATCCGCGGCTGCCGGGCCGGCACGACGTCGAGGCGGGGCTCGATCTCGCCGCCGCCCTGGGGTTCGCCCCGAGGGCCGGGGACGACGGCCGGCCGCGCGTCCTGCCCGCCCCCGACACGAGCGGCCTCACCGGCAACGGCCCCTACGTCGTGCTCCACCCGGGCGCCGGAGTGCCCGAGCGCCGCTGGGGCGCCGGGCGCGCGGCCGAGGCGGTGGCGCTGCTCGCCGACGCGGGGCACCGGGTCGTCGTCACCGGCGGCCCCGACGAGAGCGGACTGTGCCGTGAGGTCAGCGGTGACACCGCCGTCGATCTCGGGGGCCGTACCGATCCGCGGACGCTGGCCGGGGTGGTGCGCGCGGCCGATGTCGTGGTCGCGGGCGGCACCGGCCCCGCCCACCTCGCGGCCGCGACCGGCACCCCGGTCGTCTGCGCCCTGCCCCCGGCGGCGTCGGCGGAGCGGCGCGGCCCGTACGGCGTACCGTCCGTCCTCCTCGGGTACCCGGCGGAGGCCACGGCGCAGGACGTGCTGCGCGCGGTGCGGAAACTCATGGCGCGGGGCCCGGCTGTTTGCCCCGGCGAAAATGGGCATAGCTAGATGAACTGAAGGAAGCGGCACATAACGGTTCGAAGGAGTCGACGCACGTGACGGACGCAGCGAGCAAGGGGCCCGGCCCGGACGACGACCGGGAGACGCTCACCAACCGGCAGGGCCACCCGGTCCACGACAACCAGAACCAGCGCACCGTCGGCGCCCGCGGCCCCGCGACGCTGGAGAACTACCAGTTCCTGGAGAAGATCAGCCACTTCGACCGCGAGCGCGTCCCCGAGCGCGTCGTGCACGCCCGTGGTGTGACCGCGTACGGGTACTTCGAGTCGTACGGGACCCTCGGCGACGAGCCGATCTCCCGCTTCACCCGCGCCAAGCTGTTCCAGGAGCGTGGCAAGCGCACCGACGTCGCCGTCCGCTTCTCCACCGTCATCGGTGGCCGCGACTCCTCCGAGGCCGCCCGCGACCCGCGCGGCTTCGCCGTGAAGTTCTACACCGAGGACGGCAACTGGGACCTCGTCGGCAACAACCTGGCCGTCTTCTTCATCCGGGACGCCATCAAGTTCCCCGACGTGATCCACGCGCTCAAGCCGGACCCCGTCACCCATGAGCAGCAGCCGCGCCGCATCTTCGACTTCATGTCGCAGACCCCCGAGGCCATGCACATGTTGATCAATCTGTTCAGCCCGCGCGGCATCCCCGCCGACTATCGCCACATGCAGGGCTTCGGCGTCAACACGTACAAGTGGGTCAACCAGGACGGCGAGAGCCTCCTCGTGAAGTACCACTGGCTGCCCAAGCAGGGCGTCCGCTCGATGACCGAGGAGGACGCCGCCAACGTGCAGGCCGACGGGCTCGGCCACGCCACCAAGGACCTGTACGAGTCGGTCGCCCGCGGCGAGTATCCCGAGTGGGAGCTGGTCGTCCAGACCATGGCGGACCACGACCATCCCGAGCTGGACTTCGACCCGCTCGACGACACCAAGGTCTGGCCGGAGCAGGAGTTCCCGCCGAAGCCCGTCGGCCGGATGGTCCTGAATCGGATGCCCGAGAACTACTTCGCCGAGAACGAGCAGATCTCCTTCGGCACCGGCGTCCTCGTCGACGGCCTCGACTTCTCCGACGACAAGATGCTGGTGGGCCGCACCTTCTCCTACAGCGACACCCAGCGCTACCGGGTCGGCCCCAACTACCTCCAGCTCCCCGTCAACCAGGCGAAGAACGCCCAGGTGCGCACCAACCAGCGTGACGGCCAGATGGCCTACCACGTCGACGGAGGCGGCGGGAACCCGATCGTCAACTACGAGCCGTCCATCACCGGCGGCCTGCGCGAGGCGGAGCACTTCACACCCGACGAGGTCGGCCCCGAGATCACCGGCAGGCTCACCCGCAAGCGCATCCCGCGCACCAACGACTACCTCCAGGCCGGACAGCGCTACTGCCTCCTGGAGGACTGGGAGCGCGACGACCTCGTCAAGAACTTCATCGACCTGCTCTCGCAGTGCGACCGGGCCGTCCAGGAGCGGATGGTCTGGCACTTCCTGCTCGTCGAGAACGACCTCGGCCTCAAGGTCGGCGACGGACTCGGCATCGCCCCGAAGGATGTGGCCCACCTCCAGCCGCTGGCGGGCCAGGACCTGACCGACGAGGACCGCGAGCGCCTCGGCCGCCTCGGCGAGAACCCGCCGCGCGACGTCAGCGGCCTGACGATGACGCACTCCGTCCCGAACGAGCGGCACGTCGTCACCCGGTGACCCGCCACCATCCGCCCGGCACGGCGGCGGCCCGGTCCCGGGCGTTTCGGGAACGGGCCGCGTCGGCGCGCCGCGGAAGGCATGCTTGAAGGGCGCGGCCAAGCGCGGCGGGGCACAGGGGGAGGCACTGTATTCATGGCTGGCCCGACGGTCGGACGTAGCAGCGAGGACCTGACCAACCGGCCGGAGCCCGCCGTGCCGCCGGCGGCGCCGCGCGCGTGGCTCGGCCTCGTCGCCGTGGCCGCCGCGCTGGTGGTCGTCGCGCTCGGGGTGGTGTACGCGGGGCACGGCCAACCGGGCACGGTGGACCGGTGGTTCGTCGACCCGACGGACGACAGCGTGGGGCCGCCGTGGCGGCCGGTCGCCCTCGTCGTCGACTTCCTGGCCGAGCCCGCGGGCTCCGTCGTCGTGATGGCGGCTGTCGTGGCGCTCCTCCTGTGGCGCAGACGGCCGCGCGCCGCCGTGTCCGCCGTCGTCGCGGCCGGGCTCACCGTGGTCGTCGCCTGGCTGGTCAAGTCCCTCGTGGGGCGCACCATCCACGGCCCGGACAACCTGTCCTACCCGAGCGGGCACACCGCCTTCCTCACGGCGGTCGCGCTCGTGGTGGCCCTGGCCCTGGTGCGCCGCACGGCGCTCGTCCTGCTCGTGGCGCTGCTCGCCGGGTCCGTCATGGGCTGGGCGCAGGTCGCCCTGAGCGCGCACTACCCGACCGATGTGCTGGCCGGGTGGTGCACCGCCCTCGCGGTGGCCCCGGTGACCGCGTGGGGCGTGGACCGGGTGGCCGACCGGCGCACCCGGCACTGACCGCCCCTCGGTTCACACCCGGCGCCGGAACACCGGTTTCACCGGCCGGCCGCCCGTCCAGGCCGTCGGGTCCTCCGCGTCCAGCGCCTTGCGGTACACCGCGCACGCCTGGGCCACGACCTCCACCGTGCGATCGATGTCGGCGTCGTCCAGGGCGCTGCTGACCACGAACGACGGGGCGAGGACGCCGCCCGCCAGGAGCTGGCGCAGGAACAGCGTCCGGTACGGCTGCGACGGCCGCCCCGCCTCGTCGAGCGTGGCGAAGACCAGGTTGCTGGCGCGGCCCCGCACCTGTACGTGGTCGGCGACGCCCATGCTCGCCGCCGCCGACCGGACACCCGCCGCCAACCGCTCGCCCAGCGCGTGCAGCCGGGCCGTGATGCCCTCCTCGACGTACGTCGTGAGGACGGCCGTCGCCGCCGCCAGGGAGTGCGTCTCACCACCGTGCGTGGTCGAGAGCAGGAAGACCCGGTCGTCCCCGTGGCGCAGGCCGCCCCGCTCCATCAGCTCGCGGCGGCCCGCGAGCGCGGAGACCGCGAAGCCGTTGCCGAGCGCCTTGCCGAAGGTGGAGAGGTCCGGGGTGACGCCGTACAGGCCCTGCGCGCCCGCCTCCGACCAGCGCAGACCCGTGATCATCTCGTCGAAGACCAGGACGCAGCCGTACCGGTCGGCGAGTTCGCGCAGGCCCGCCAGGTAACCGGGCGGCGGCTCGACATGCCCCGCCGGTTCGAGGATCAGGCAGGCGATCTCGCCCTCGTACCGAGTGAGCAGCTCCTCGGTCGCGGGCAGGTCCCCGTAGGGGAAGCTCACCGTCAACTCGGCCGTCGCGCGCGGGATCCCGGCGGACATGGGGGTCGTCGTGATGAACCAGTCGTCCGTCGAGAAGAACGGGTGATCGCCGCAGATCGCCACCCGGGGGCGGCCGGTGACGGCGCGCGCCAGGCGGACGGCGGCGGTCGTGACGTCCGAGCCGTTCTTCGCGAACTTGACCATCTCCGCGCTCGGCACGGTCGCCAGGAACCGCTCCGCCGCCTCGACCTCCAGGATCGAGGGGCGGACGAAGTTGCTGCCCCGGTCCAGCTCACGGCGGACGGCCTCGGTGACGCGCGGGTGCGCGTGGCCGAGGCTGACCGAGCGCAGCCCCGAGCCGTACTCGATGTACTCGTTGCCGTCGATGTCCCAGACGTGGGCGCCGCGGCCGTGGCTGATGACGGGGGCCAGGTGCTCGGGGTACTGGTCGTCGCCCTTGGCGTAGGTGTGCGCGCCGCCGGGGACCAGGGCGTGCAGGCGCTCGTTCGCCTGCCGGGACTGGGGGAGTTCGAACTCGTCCACGTCGGCCTCAGCTCTCCGGGTTCGCAACGTCGTTCTCCAGGTGCTTCAGGGCCTCGGCCAGGCTCGGCGCCCGCCGGTCCCGTTCCGAGACGAGGGCGGGCGGGAGCGGCCACGGGATCGCCAGCTCCGGGTCGTCGAACGCGATCGTCACGTCCTCGGCCGGGTCGTGCGCGCGGTCGATGCGGTACGAGGTGTCGGCGGTCTCGGTGAGCGCCTGGAAGCCGTGCGCGCACCCCGCCGGGATGTAGAGGGTCTTCTGGGTCTCGCCGGACAGCTCGAAGGCGGCCCGGCCCAGATAGGTCGGCGAACCGGGGCGCAGGTCCACCACGACGTCGAAGATCCGCCCGTACGAGCAGCGCACCAGCTTGGCCTCCCCGGCGCCGGAGCGCAGGTGCATGCCGCGCAGCACGCCCCGCACGGAGCGCGAGACGCTGTCCTGGAGGAAGGCGTGCGGGTCGATCCCCACGGAGCGGACCACGTCGGCGTCGAAGGTGCGGCAGAAGAAGCCGCGTTCGTCGGCGTGCGGCGTCGGTTCGAACAGGTACGCCCCGTCGATCTCCGGGACTGCGGTGGCCTTCATCGTGTCTCCTGCGGTGCAAGTGCCGGGTTCTCGTGCGGGAACAGAGCGCGGGTCAAGGCTCTGAACTGGTGTTTCAGACGGTCGGTGGCGACCGCGTTGTGCTCCTTCAGCGTCCGCCGCACCTCCGCCGCCCCCTTCTCCAGGGACCGGAACTGTTCGAGCAGGCGGTCCGCGTCGACCTCGCGCGCCGGGTGGCAGTGGGCGCCGACGCCCATGCCCGCCATGAGCGCGTCGCTCTTGGCGGCGTAGCTGAGCGCGAGGGTGGGCGTGCCGGCCTTCAGGGCGCAGACGAGGTTGTGGTAGCGCGTGGCCACCACCGCGTCGGCGGCCGCCGCCTCCGCCATCAGGTCGGCGAGGGACGCCGCGTCGGAGGCGGTCACCAGCGGGGAGCCGACCGCGGCGAGGATCGACTCCACCACCGGTACGTCGACGCCGTCGCCGGTGAGCAGCCGGACCTCGCGGCCTTCCTCAACCAGCGTCCGGACGAACCGGGTGACGCCGTCGAGGTAGCGCTCGTAGATCTCGTCGGCGCGGTCGCGGTCGTCGTTGGAGCCGTGGAAGGCCATGACGCCGACACAGACCCGGCCCCGCGCCTCCTCGCGCACCTCGGGCGCGGGCAGCGAGAACGCCAGGTCCGGACAGACCTCGTCGCGGGACGTGTCCACGCCCATCTCCCGCAGCGCGTCACGCGACAGCGCGTCGCGGTACGAGCGGTACGTGGCGCACCGCGCCGACCAGCGGACCAGGGTCCGTGTCGCCCGGACCCCGATCGGCCCCGCGCCCACGCCGACCAGCGCCACCCGCGTCCGCGTCACCTTGCCGCTCGCGCACAGCAGGAACAGGGAGTACGGGAACCCCCACGGCCGCAGCGGCAGCGTGGCCTCCAGGACACCCATGCCGGGGACGATCACGACGTCGTGCCTGCGCACCCAGGCGGCGGTGCGGAAGACATCGACGACCTTGCCGAAGCCCTTGCCCGCGATCGCGCCCGCCCGGGACGCGGTCCGGTACTCCCCGCGGTACCAGTGCAGCCGTGTCGCCGGTATCCCGTACCGGGAGGTGACCGTCTCGGGGCCGCCGCACAAAGCGTCCACGACGGCGTCGGGGTGCTCCTCGCGGAGGTAGCCGAGCACGGCCTCCAGGGAGCCGTCGTTGCCGAGGTTGCCGGAGCCGAGCAGGCCGAACACCCCGACGCGCACCGGCTTCACGGCTGCTCCCCGGCGCGGCTCTCGCGGCCCGCCACGATCGCGTCGAGGTCCACCGTGAGCAGCGCCGGGTCGACCGGCGCCCGGTCCTCGACGCGCTCGCCCGCGCCGCCCGGCCGGGCCCTGGTCGTCATCCACGTCGTGAGGTGGCGGTAGCAGGCGCGCCGGTCGGCGGCGGAGAGCGGGGCGCGCCGCACCGCCGACACGAACCCGAGGACGTACTCGGCGAGCAGCCGGGGCGTCGGGTGGAGCACGCCCGCGCGGCGCGGGTCGAGGTTGACGCAGCGGGAGCGCTTGGAGGGGTTCGCGCGCTCGGCGCGGGTGGGGTGGTCGCGGCGGAAGTAGAGCAGCTCGGGCACCTGGTGGAAGGGGCCGTGCAGGGCGATCTCGGCGACGAACGTGCGGTCGGCGTGGTGGTAGCTGTCGTGCGGCTTGACCCGGCGCAGCACGTCGGCGCGCATGACCCCGTAGAAGTCGTCGCCGCCGGACTCCATCAGCATGGAGCGGAAGCGCTCGGGCGCGCTCGGCGAGGCCGTGTTCAGCGTGTACGCGTACGGGACCGTGATCCGGCCGTCGCCGTCGATGACGGCCTGGTCGGCGTGGGCGAGGACGACGTCGGGGCGCTCGTCGAGCGCGTCGACACAGCGCCGCAGCAGGTCGCGGGCGTACAGGTCGTCGTGCGAGGCCCACTTGAACAGCTCGCCCTTGCACTGCGTGAAGACGTAGTTGTGGTTCGGCGCGGCGCCGATGTTGCGGTGGAGCCGGATGTAGCGGATGCGGGAGTCCTGCGCCTCGTACTTGCGGCAGATGTCCTGCGTTCCGTCGGTCGAGGCGTTGTCGGTGATGACCAGCTCGAAGTCCTCGTAGGTCTGCCCGAGCAGGGCGTCGAGCGACTCGGCCAGGTACTCCTCGCCGTTGTAGACGGGAAGGCCGATGCTCAGCCGGGGGTGGGTGGTCAAGGCGTCCTCACTTCGGGGGTGTGGGGTGATCGTGGTGCTCGCGCAGGGCGGACCGCAGCTGCAGCCACCACACGGCCGAGCCGCACAGGAGCGCGGCGGCGACGCCCCAGGCCGACCCGGACGTGCCGCCGACGACGGCTCCGCCGAGCCCTCCCGCGACGTAGAAGGCGGAGGCGCAGAGCTGGCTGCGCAGACTGCGCCTCGCCGCGCCGAGCGCACGGAGTCCGGCGGCGGCGCCGGTGCCGAGTCCTGCGCCCGCGACGCCGAGCGTGACGGGGACGATGAGCTGGGACGCGCCGCTCCAGACGTCGCCGAGGACGAACTCGCCGAGCCGGTCCGGCATCAGGAGCAGCAGAGCGCCCCAGGCCAGCGCGGCGAGGGCCTGGCCGCCGCCGAGGACGAGACAGAACGCGCCGAGGCGGTGCGGGGCCCGGCGGAGCACCCGGGCCGCCTCCGCGACGGTGACCAGCGACAGCCCCATCAGCACGGCCATGAACGGGCCGAGGAGCAGCTCCGCGCCCCGGACCACGCCGACGGCGCTGACGCCGACGATCGCGCCGAGCCCGTAGGCCCGCAGCTGGCTGGCGCCGCTGTTGGTGACGTTCTCGACGAGGTAGCGGTAGCCGAGGTCGCGGTGGGCGCGCAGCCAGGCGCGGGCCTGCGTCGCCCGGGGCCGGATGCGGGACTGGGACCAGCCGTACAGCGCGGCGACGGCGGCGGACCCGCCCCAGGCGAGCACGAACGCGGCCACGCTGCCCTGGCGTGCCGCGAGGAACAGGGCGGGGACGAGCGCGACGCCCCACACCAGGTCGTTGACGAACGCCTTGCGTCCGGCCCCGGCGGCGAAGAACGCGAACCGCCACGCGTCCTGGAGCAGCAGCCCCGGAAGCACGACACCGAGGCAGGCGAACGCGGGCCCCACCCGGCCGCCGACCACCAGGCCGACGACCAGGGAGACCGCGCCGAGGGAGGCACCGACGCCGAGCGCGGTGCCCGTCGCGCGGGCCGTCGCCGCGCGCCAGGAGTCCTCGGGGACACCGCTGAAGCGGACCATCAGCGGATCGGTGGCCACGCCGCGCGAGACGTTGAGCACCACGCCGTACGTCACCCAGGCCAGGCTGAACACGCCGAACGCGGTGAGTCCGAGCGAGCGGGCCACGTAGATGCCCACCGCGAAGTTGGAGATGCTGGAGGCCGCCTGGTCCGCGAGGCCCCAGGAAAGGCGGCCCGCGACGGCGCGCCGGGCGGAGCCGCCCGTCCGCGCCGGCGCCGGTGCCTTCTCCTCGTCGGTGGTCATCGGCGTCATGCCTTGATCAGTCCGGCGCCGTGCAGGGCGTCGGCCGCGGCGGCGACGGTGTCGAACGGCAGCCCCGCCCGTTCGGCGACGTCCAGGAGGCTGTGCTCGCCGTCGGAGAGGCTGAGCACCCACAACATCGCCATCTGCGCCTCCTTGGCGTCGCTGCGCCCGCCGATCGCGTCGTACAGCCCGCGCCGCCCGAGCTGCGGTTCGCCGTACGGGCTGAGGTTGACGTACGCCCGGTTCCGGTCCAGGACCGCGAACGCCTCCTGGCACACGGCGAGCGTGTCCGCCATCGACTCCGGGGAGACGAAGTCCGGGTTGTCCGCCGAGGTGTGGTACTCCGGGTAGCCCGCGTAGGGGGTCCGGCTGAGCGAGCCCACGCCGAGGTCGAACCCGGGGGAGCAGTACTGCCGCTCGTCGTACCCGTACGGGGTGAACTCCCGGATGGAGTGCGGGCGTTCGGAGCTGCTGAGGACGTGCCGCAGTACCCGGTCGATCTCCGCGTTCCCGCGCCGGCTCTGCTTGTACGTGAGCTGCCCGCGGTCGCCCGCGCAGGCCAGCACGAGCCCGTGCTTCACCCGCTCGATGCGGTCCGCGTTGCGTGCCAGCCACGTGATCGCGCCGATGGTGCCGGGCGCGAAGATGAACCGGTAGGTGTAGTACGGCTGTTGCTCGGCCAGGGCGCGTGCCAGGTACGTCGCCACCGCGACGCCCGCCAGGTTGTCGTTGGCGAGCGACGGGTGGCAGACGTGGCAGGAGACGATGACCTCCTCGGGGACCTGCCCGGGGATCACGTGCTCGGCGTAGGTGAGGTGTCCGTCGGCGAGCGTGGAGTCCACCCGTACCTCGTACTCGCCCTCCGGCAGCGCGTCCAGGGTCTCCTGCGCGAGGCAGAAACCCCACTCCGGCTTGTAGTAGCTGGTGCGGTACGGCACCCAGGACAGGTGGTCGGGCAGCGTGTACAGGTGCGGGCGCAGCTCCGACAGCGGCATCGTCGCCGCCACCGGCACGCTGTAGCCGAGCACGTGCAGGCTGGACGCCTTGAAGTCGACGACCCGGTTCCCCGAGCTGTCGGCGACATAGGCGTCCCGGATGTTCCACTCCTGCGGCACCGTCCAGTCGAGCACCTGCGTGCCCGTCGGCACCTCGTGCATGTCGAGCGGGAGGTACTCGCCGACGATCTCCAGGGTGGCGCGCACGCCGTCCCCGGTGATGCTCCGGCAGAGCGGGTACAGCCGCTCCACCAGGGCGTGCATCTCCTCGCCCGTGCTCGTCATCGGCGCCACCGCAGCGTGTCGTCGACGCTGCCGGACTCGGACGCCGCGCGGAGCACGGCGAGCCGGGTGAAGCGCTGGTCGAAGGCGTCCTTCGTCAGGCCGTGCGCGCGGTAGGCGTCGGCGAGTTCGAGCGCGCCCCGCTTGACCGACCACTCGCAGTCGAAGCCGGGGATCGCGGCGCGGAAGCGGGCGAAGTCGACGCGGTAGGAGCGCGGGTCGGCGCCGTTCTCCCCGGTGATGTTGACCTTCGCCCCGGGCACCGCGTCGGCCACCTGCTCGGCGATCTCGGCGACCGTGACGTTGTTGGACTCGGTGCCGATGTTGAACGCCTTGTCGTGCACGGCCTCGCGCGGCGCATCGAGGGCGGCGGTGAAGGCGCGCGCGATGTCGGCGGCGTGGACGAGCGGACGCCAGGGCGTGCCGTCGGAGAGGACGAGGACCTCACCGGAGAGCAGCGCGTGGCCCACCAGGTTGTTGAGGACGATGTCGGCGCGGAGCCTGGGGGAGTAGCCGAACGCCGTGGCGTTGCGCATGTAGACCGGCGTGAAGTCGTCGTCGGCCAGCGCGTGCAGGTCGTCCTCGACCCGCACCTTCGACTCGGCGTACGGCGTCACCGGGCGGAGCGGGGCGTCCTCGCCGACCAGTTCGTCACCGCCCGCCGCGCCGTAGACGGAGCAGGTGGAGGCGTACAGGAAGCGGCGCACCCCGGCCTCGCGGGCGAGGCGGGCCAGGTGGACGGAGGCGTGGTGGTTGATGTCGTAGGTGAGCTGCGGTGCGAGCGCGCCCAGGGGGTCGTTGGAGAGCGCGGCCAGGTGGATCACGGCGTCCACCCCGGCGACGTGCTCCGCCGTGACGTCGCGTAGGTCGACCCGCGTCCCCGGCGGGTCGTCGGGGGTGGGGCCGAGGACACAGTCCGCGAACAGGCCGGCGTCCAGGCCGACGACGTCGTGTCCGGCGGCCTTCAGGACCGGGGCCATGACGGTGCCCAGGTAGCCCTGGTGTCCGGTGAGCAAAACGCGCAAGGTTCAATCCCCCAGGTCGAGAGTGAGTTTGGTGACGGCGAAGGCTTCGGCGTAGCGGGCGTGGCACTCGATCCCGCGGATCCGGGCGAGGCCGAGGAAGGCCTCGCGGTCGTACCAGGGACGGTGGCGCTGAGAGGCGTAGTGCTCCTGGAGCAGTTGCACCTTCCGCTCGGCGGTCTCGTCCGGCAGCGGCTGGTACGCCGCCATCCGGCCGAGGTCGCCGTCCCACTTGACGATCTCGTAGCCGAGGACGAGGTGGTCGCGGAAGGCGGTGGTCATGAGCTGGGCCAGGCCCCGGTGGTCCTGGTGCGCGTCGTCGGTGCGGGGCGCGAGGACGAGGTCGGGCTCGGTCCGCGCGCGGAGCTCCTCGACGGCCGCCTTCGCCTCCTCCCACTGCGCGGGAAGGCGGCCGTCGGCCAGCTTGAGCACGGTCAGGCGCAGGTCCGCGCCGGGGCAGAAGGCGGCGAGGGCCGCCTGTTCCTCCTGCTCCCGTTCGGTGCCGCCGCCGGAGAGCACGAGGGCGTCCACCTTGATGCCGGGCTGCGCCTCGCACAGGGCGAGCAGGGTGCCGCCCGCGCCGATCGCGATGTCGTCGCAGTGGGCGCCGACCGCGACGACCCCGGCGAGCGGGCGCCCGGCGCCGAGCCGGATCACGCGCGCACCCCGGCGCTGTCCTGCTCCCACACGGCCCACGGGCGGTCGCCGCGCGCGTAGGCGGCGTCGAGGGCGGCCCGCTCCTTCACGGTGTCGGTCGGCTTCCAGAACCCGCGGTGCTTGTACGCCACCGCGCGCCCCTGCTTGGCCAGTTGGGCGCAGCCGTCGGCGACGAGGTCACCGTTCTCCGGTATGTGGTCGAAGACCTCCTGGCGGAGCACGAAGTAGCCGCCGTTCTCCCACAGCGGCATGTCGCTCACCGCCGTGATCCCGCCGACGAGGTTGTCCTCGCCGAGGTCCACGCAGTGGAACGAGGACTGCGGCGGCACGACCATCATCGAGGCGCCCGCGTCGCGCTGGGCGAAGTGGTCGATCATCTGCGGCAGCGGCGCGTCGGTGAGGACGTCGGCGTAGTTGGCGAGGAACATCTCGTCGCCGTCCAGGTGGTGGCGGACCCGGCGCAGGCGCTCACCGATCGGCGACTCGATGCCGGTCTGCGCGAACGTGATCGTCCAGTCGGCTATGTCGGTGGAGAGCAGCTCGGTCCTGCCGCCTCTGAGCACGAAGTCGTTGGACGTCGTCTCCTCGTAGTTGAGGAAGAAGTTCTTGATGTGGTGGGCGCCGTAGCCCAGGCACAGGATGAACTCCTTGTGGCCGTAGTGCGCGTAGTAGCGCATGACGTGCCAGATCAGCGGGCGCGGCCCGACCATCGCCATCGGCTTGGGCATGTCGTCGGAGGCACCGGCGCGCATCCGCAGACCGTAACCGCCGCAGAACAGGACGACCTTCATGCTGTGACCTCTTTCGCGACGGACTCGACGGGCTCGACGATGCTCAGTTCCGGGATCGGGAAGACCAGACGGCCGCCCCACTCGCGCACGAAGGCGAGCTGCTCGGTCAGCTCCGCCCGCAGGTTCCAGGGCAGGATCAGGACGTAGTCGGGCTTGTCGGCCTCGATCTGCTCGGGCGGCAGGATCGGGATGCGGGTGCCCGGCGTGTACCTGCCGTGCTTGTAGGGGTTGCGGTCGACCGTGTACGCGAGCAGGTCGGGCCGGATGCCGCAGTGGTTGAGCAGCGTGTTGCCCTTGCCGGGCGCGCCGTAGCCGACGACCGTCTTGCCCTCCTCGGCCGCTGTGATGAGGAACTTGAGGAGGTCGCGGCGGACCTTCGCCACCCGCGCGGAGAACTCGGTGTACCCGGACAGCTCCTGGAGCCCGGCGGCCTTCTCCTTGTCGAGCACGTCGGCGACCCGCTGCGACGGCTCGCCCGCCACTTCCCGCGGGCGCGCCCACAGCCGGATCGAGCCGCCGTGCGTCGGCAGCAACTCCACGTCCACCAGGGCGAGTCCGCCGCTGGCGAGCGCACGGATCGCGGAGGCGACCGTGTAGTACTGGAAGTGCTCGTGGTAGATCGTGTCGTACTGGTTCTCCTCGATCAGCGTCAGCAGGTGCTGCACCTCGATGGAGACCCAGCCGTCGTCGGCGACCAGGGCGCGCAGCCCTTGCGTGAAGCCGACCACGTCGGGGATGTGCGCGTACACGTTGTTGGCCACGACCAGGTCCGCCGGGCCGTTCTCGGCGCGGACGTCCGCCCCGGTCTCCGGGGACAGGAACGCGGTGAGGGTGGGCACCCCCGCGTCCCGTGCCGCGCCGCCGACGTTCACCGACGGCTCGATGCCCAGGCAGCGGATCCCCCGGTCCACCACGTGCTTGAGCAGGTAGCCGTCATTGCTCGCGACCTCGACCACGAACGAGTCGGCGCCGAGGCCCACCCGCTCCGCGGCGTCCGTGACGAAGGTGCGCGCGTGCTCGACCCAGCTGGTCGAGAAGGAGGAGAAGTACGCGTACTCGCTGAACGTCTCCTCGGGCGTGATCAGCGGCGGTATCTGCGCCAGCCAGCAGTCGGTGCAGACCCGCAGGTGCAGCGGGTACGCGGGCTCGGCCTGGTCCAGCTGCTCCGCGGCGAGAAAGCTCTCGCACGGTGGGGTCGCCCCCAGATCGACGACGCTGGTCAGCGCCGCCGAGCCGCAAAGTCGGCATCTCGTCATCTCGTTCCCCCCATTGCTCTCGACCGGTCCGCGATCACGGCCCGGTACCCCTCCTCCAGGCGGTCGAGGCCGACGGCGGGGCTGAAGCCCCGCTCGTAACGGCGCCGGGCCGCCCGGCCCATTTCCTGGTTGCGTCCCCGCTCTCCCGCGATCCGGCGGATGCCGTCCGCGAGCGAGGCGCTGTCGCCGGGCGTGTGGAGCAACCCCGTCACGCCGTCGTCGACCAGCTCGACGAAGGAGCCGTGCGCGGCGGCGACGACCGGGACCCCGGCCGCCATCGCCTCCACGACCACCAGGCCGAACGTCTCCTGATAGACCGAGGGCGCGAGTACCGCGACGGACCGTGCGACGGCCTCCTGGCACTGCGCCGGGTCGTACAGACCCGCGTAGCGCACGTCGTCGCGGCCCGCCGCCCAGGCGGCCACCTCGTCCTTCAGCGGGCCCGCCCCGGCGATGACGAGCGGCACACCGATCCCGCCGTCCGCCCGGAGCCGGTCCCACGCGGCCATGAGCAGCCGCACCCCCTTGGCCTCCGCGAGCCGGCCGAAGTACAGCACGTGCTCGCCGGTGCCGGACGCGCGCCGGACACCGGGCTCATTGACGAAGTTGTGCTTCACCGCGAGCCGGTCGGCCGGCATCCCGGCGCCCACGAGGATGTCGCGCTGCGCGGCGGAGATGCAGAAGAACCGGTCCACGTCGGACCACCACCGCCGCCGGTTGACCGCGATGCTCACCGCGAGCGGCACCGTCGCGAGCCGCGAACCCCGGTAGCAGCCGTGCCGGACCCCGGCCAGCGGCACCCGCGTCCCCACGCACTCGGTGCACGGCGCCCCGTTCCGCTCCAGCGTCCCCGGCGGGCAGACCTGGTAGTAGTTGTGCAGCGTCGTCACGACCGGCACCCCGGCGTCGGCGCAGGCGGCAATCACCGCGGGCGAGAGCAGCGGGAACACGTTGTGGACGTGGACGACGTCGGGCCGCTCGGCCCGTAACCTCGCCGCCAGCTCCTTGCGGACGGCCGGGTTCCACGGCACCTGGAGCGGCACCGCGACCTTGCCGGGCAGGGAGCGGCCCGCGATGTCGTCGCTGTGCCGCGCGAACACCTCGACCCGGTGGCCCGCCTCGCGCAGCAGCCGCACCTCCTGCTCCACGACTTTGTTCTCACCGCTCGGCTGCGCGGACTTGTAGAAGCTGTGCACCACGAGGACGTGCATGGTCAGGTCACCTCCGAGGTCCGGGCCCAGCGCGGGACACGCCGTCGCGGATCCGCGGGCGTCGAGAGGGGCGTGGCGGCCCGCGCGGGCGTCGCGAGCAGCGACGCGGCGAGCGACAGGTGCAGCAGGTACGGGGAGGCGTCGCCGAGCCCCGCCTCGGTGTACGACGACATCACGACGTACGTGATGAGGAAGATCGCGCAGGCCCGCGCGAGCGACGGCGGCCGGAGCAGCGCCACGGCGAGCAGGACGAGCAGCATCGACGCGACGAGCCCGACGCCGGTCAGGCCCTGCTCGTTGTAGACGGCCAGCCAGCTGTTGTCGATCGGCAGACCGTTGAACGACTTGTCGCCGAGGCCCGTGCCGAACAGCTGCTCGGCGGTCGACCGGGGCGCCGCGAGCAGCGCGTCCCACACCTTGGCGCGCCCGGTCAGGCTGGTGAAGTACTCCTTGGACTGCCCGCGCAGGAACCACGCCTGCACCGCGCCCGCGAACCCCACCGCGGCGACCGTGACGACCACCACCGACCAGGCGAAGAACCGCCGCGCCGCCGCACTGTTGAGGACCAGCGAGAGAATCGCGACGACGAGCCCGACGAGCATCCCGACCGTCGCCGTTCGGGTATGGGTCAGCGCAAGGACGACGAAGGACGGCACGATGATGACCGCCGCCGTTCGCCCGTCGGTCTGCCGGCCGAGCAGGAGCAGCGTCGTCAGGCCGATGATCACCGCCGAGTACTGGCCGATCTGCGGCGGCGTCAGAGGCCACAGCGCGCCCACGAGACGGCCGCCGTACAGCTCGGGCATGGCCGCGCCCGGCGAGACCGCGAGCCCCGCGACGGCCGTCCCGATCGCCACGAAGTAGAACCGGATGTGGTAGCGGACGAACGTCGTGTCCCCGTTCCACCAGCGGCTGAGCAGCCACAGCGTGCCCACGAACAGCGACAGGCGGAAGCAGCGGAACAGCGCCCCGAACCCGGCCTCCAAATGGATGCTGGAGAGGATGCTCGGCACCAGCAGGAAGGTGAGGAGCAGCAGGAAGGCGCTGGCCCTGACCCGCAGCCGTAAGTTGACCGCGAGCGCGAGGGTGAACGCGGCGACCAGCGCGCCCATCGTCACGAGCTGGATGAGCGAGCGCGGCAGCGGGATGATCGTCTTGGCCCCGGCGGAGCCCAGCGTGTTCATGCCGAGCAGCGCCCAGACGACCCCCACGGTCCGCGGGGTGCGCGCCGGCATCAGGTCCTGGACCATCTCAACCACCGGCCTGGAGGTCGAAGGTGGAGCCCGCGTCCTGCTCGTACGGCATCGCCTGCCACTGGCCGCTGTCGAGCACCTTGCCCATGTCCCGGGCGACGAAGTGCCACGGCCCGATGTACACGTTGTCGTGCCAGCGGTTGTGCTGCTTGTCGGTGATGGTCTTCTGCACCTTGTCGCCCTTGTACGGCGACCAGTCGGGATAGGTGCCGTAGTTGGAGAGCAGCGCCATCCGGTCGCACCGCGACGAGCACTTGATCTTCGCCTTGGCCAGCACGAACCGGTTGTCGTGGATGTCGACCCGCTGGGTCTTCCACCGGCAGTCGGCGTACAGCGGGTCCGTCGTGATCCCGGGCCGCTCGCACCGCTCCTTGTCCTTCACGAGCAGGGTGCAGTCACCGGAGGAGGTGTTGGCGGGGCTGTTGCAGAACCGGTCGGCGCTCTCCCACAGGGTGATGCCGTTCCAGTTGTTCTCCAGCCGGTTGCGGTAGATCTCTATTCTGTCCGTACGGGCGTCGACGCGGGGTTCGCCGCCCGACTCGGAGATGTAGACGCTCCCGTAGGGGAAGGCGTCGCCGCGCTCGGCGGACCTGCGGCCCTCGACCAGGTTGTTGCGGCGGATCGTGTTGTCCCGCACGACCGCGTTGTAGCTGATCTCGTAGATCAGCGCGGCGCCGTCGTTGGCCTCGATCAGGTTGTTCTCGATGAGGAAGTCGTTGTTGTTGGTGTCCGCCCACAGGCCGGTGCCCCGGTTGTCGTGGACCCAGTTGCCCCGGATGTCGGCCCGGTCGACGGCCCAGAACTTGATGCCGCCGGTGCAGCCGCAGCCCTCCCGGCGCTTCTCCCAGTCGTCGGTGTTGTTGCCGGTGATCTCGTTGCCCTCGACCACGAGGCCGCGGATGGAGTCACCGTCCTTGTAGGCGTTCATGCCGTACTGCCCGTTGCCGCGCAGGCAGTTGTCGCGGACCTGCTGGCGGGCGCCCGCCATGAGCCCGGCGCCGGAGTTGTACTGGATCGTGGAGTGCTCGATCACCCAGCCGTCGGCCGAGCCCTTGTTGACGGCGCCCTCGTCCTGCGGCGGGACGAACCCCTGCACGGTGAGGTGGCTGAGCGTGACGTCGGGGGCGTCGCCGCCGAACGCGTACTGGTTCTTCTTCTGCCCGTCGAGGACCGCGCCCGGCGCGCCGATGTAGCGGTTCCCCTTCTTCGGGATGACCTGGGCGAAGCGCTCGGCGGCGAGCTGGTGCCTGCCGGGGCGCAGCCAGAACGTCGTGCCCGGCGGGCTGTCCCCGGTCTTCGCCGCCAGGTCGCCGACCTTGCCGGGGTCGATCTCCACCGCGCCCTCGGGCGGCTTCTCCGGTCCGGCCGGCGGCTTGGCGCACACCCGCGCCACCTGCTGCCGGACCCCGGACGTGGACGGTGAGGCGCCCGGCTTCGCCGAGGAGCCCGTCGAGCCCGTGCCCGTGCAGCCGGCCGCCGCCAGCAGCACGAGGGCGAGGGCCGGCAGTACCGCGGGCCGTGCCCGGTTGTGCCACTTCGTCCTCACGCGTCCTCCTCTCTCTCCGCGTCGATGCGCTGTCCCGTGGTTCTGGCTGTTTCTCTACGAGAACGTGAGCACGCTCGTGAACCGCTGGGTGCCGTCTGTCGATCCGGCACCGGTGCCGATCAGCGTGGTGGCCGGTTCCTTGCGGCCGAAGCCGGGGGAGTACCAGCCGAGCGGGGGCCCGCTCTCGCCACGGTGCGCCTGCCACGTCAGCCGGCCGGGCAGGTCGAGCACCGCCGAGCGCCGCTCGCCGTCCCGGTCCCAGGTGAGCGTCGCCCGGTTCCCGGCCAGCTCCGCGGTGACCGCCGGGCCGAGGTGGAAGGCGAGACGCACCTCTCCGTGCGGCCCGCGCACCTCGTCGACGATACGCAACTCCCGTCCCACTGACGCGAGTTCGACCCTACGACGATGCACGGCGGGCCGGTACCCGTCGTGCTCGGCCACCCAGCGGGACACCTTCGCATCGGAGGTGTCGGCGACCAGGACGCGGGTGCGGGCGTGCCGGGTCCACAGGAACGGGCCGCCGGAGACCGACTGGTCGGCACCGTCGATCTCCAGGGTGTTGTGGCCGAGCGTGGAGCGGAAGTACCGCCGCCACTCGGGCTGCCCGTGGTAGCAGAAGGTGCCCGGGTCGGCGAGCACGTCGACCCCGTCCTGCCGGACCTCCACCGAGAGCGCGTCCGCGTGGGCGTGCGCGGCGATCGAGAGGAACCCGTGCGGACCGCCGTCGAGGCGGCACCAGAGCTTGTCCGGGCCGCGCAGGATCGTCATGCCCGCGTCGGGGAAGTGCACCGGCCTGCGTGCCGGACGCTTCGGGGCCGCCGGATACGGCCTGATCAACGCGGAGAGCAGCGGCGTGCGCACATCGGTGCCGGGCGCCTCGGGCCACCAGTCGAGGCGGCCGAACACGGCGGCCCCGGTGGTGAGGAGCGAGCCCCAGCGGTCGGTGCCCGCGCCGTCCACGACGAGGCCGTGCCCGTCGTCGGCGTCGCCCTGGCGCGGCGGCCGGAGCCGGTCGTCGACGACGGCGGCGAGCGCGTCGGTCATCCGGAGCAGCACGAGCCGGGTGGTCGCCGGGACCTCCACACCCGCCGCGTCGGCCTCGGCGAGCGCGGCCAGGCCCAGTTCGAGGACGAGCCCGTGGTACTCGGAGGCCAGTTCGCGGTTGAGCCCGGACAGGTGGGTGTTGGCGCGCAGGTTGCGGTCGAGGGAGCGCAGCGCGTCGGTCCGCCAGCGCGCCGAGGACGGGAACCAGTCGAAGGCGCAGGCCGCCGCGAACTGCCCGGCCGTCTCCGCGATGACGTGGTTGTTCGCGGACGAACCCCGGCTCGGGAACGCGGCGAGCCAGCGCTGGTGGTGCCAGATCTGCTCGACCGCCGCCGGGTTCTCCTCGAACAGCGCGGGCGCGCCCTGCCAGCCGTCGAGCAGCCGGCGCACCCACACCCACGACAGGAGCCTGATGCCCAGCTCGATGCCGCTGACCCAGTGCACCCCGCGCAGCGGTGGGTTCGCCGCCCACCACGACTCCAGGTGCGCGGCGACGCGTTCGGCGTACCGCTCGTCCCCGCTGACCGCGTAGGCGGCGGCGAGCACCGTCAGGTACTGGTGGCGGGACGGCTCCCAGATCTGCTTGATGTCGCCGACCGTGTCCTCGCTGCGGTAGGGCACGTCGAAGGCGTAACCGTCGGGCGCCCGGCGGCCGGTCTTCGGGTCGTGGAACCAGTCCGGGTCGACGAGGTCGTCGCGGACCACGCCGAAGAACTCGGCCTGCCCGACCATCAGCCGGTCCGCCTCGGCGAGCAGGCGCTTCGCGGCGTCCGGCGCCACGGCGTCGAGCGCGCCCGCGGGCAGCGCCGCGGTGAACCGGACGCCGGTCACGGCCGGGCTGTGCGGCGGCGCGGTGCGCCACTGCCGCCTGCGGACGGCGTCGGCGGCCCGCCCGCCGACCTCCTGCGGACCCATCCGGGACAGCCGCCGCAGGTACCAGGTGGGGCTCATGGTCATCGCGGCGACCTCGCGAGCGTGACGGGCGCGCCGCCCGCGAGAGCGGTCCGCACGGCGAGCGTCGCCGCCGTGGTCGCGGTGAGCGACTCCAGCGGTACGGGCATCGGGCCGCCGGTGCGCACGGCCCGGACGAACGCGGCGAGTTCGGCGTTCTGCCCCTTGTCGCGGGCCTTCGGCAGCCGCGAGCTGACCCACTTCTTGTGGCCGTGGACCGACGCCCGTACGAAGTCGTCGAGGCGCAGCACCTTGCCGTCCGCGATCAGGTCCAGGGTCTCCTTGGGGAAACCGGCGGAGCCGGTGGTGACGTAGCTGATGGTGGCGGTGGACCCGTCGGGGTAGCGGAGCTGCACCTGGAGGTCCTCGCCGCCGGGTGTCGCGGTCGCGTACACCGACTCCGGCTCCGCGCCGAGCAGCCAGCTCGCCGTGTCGATGAAGTGGCCGCCTTCGCCCGCGAACCGGGAGCCCTCGGTGGACTGGCGCAGGTACCAGCTGCCGTGGTCGAGGCGGCCCGCGTTGACCAGGTAGCGCAGATTGGCCGGGCCCGTCCGGGCGCCGAACCGCTGCTTCGCCTCCTGGAGCAGGGGCGCGAAGCGGCGGTTGAAGCCGACCTGGAGCCGGTCGTTGCCGGTCTCCTCGACGGTCGCGAGGACGCTCGCCAGCTCCTCCTCGGTGAGCGCGAGGGGCTTCTCCACGAAGACGGTCTTGCCCGCGCGCAGCGCCTGCTTGGTCAGCTCCGCGTGCGAGCTGTGCCGGGTGACGACGAAGACGGCGTCGATCGACTTGTCGCCGAGCACGGCGTCGAGGTCGGTGGTGGCCTCGGCGAAGCCGAACTTGCGCTGCGCGTTGGCGGCGGACAGCGCGGTCGTGGTGACGACGGTCGAGAGCACCACGCCGTCACGGCCGCTCAGGTGCGGCAGGAGCATCGAGGAGGCGTAGTTCCCGGCGCCGATGAACGCGCAGCGCACCGGGGAGCCGGTCGCGCGGGCCTGCGCGGGCACGGAGGCGCCGCGCCGCACGGCGGGCACAGTGACCTCGGCCGGCTGCGGCTCCGCCGCCTCCGAGGGCTGCCCCGGGTAGCGGAAGAGGACCGCCACCGCCTTCAGCTCGCCGTCCTTCAGGCTCTGATACGTCTCCACCGCCTCGTCGAACTCGGCGATGTGGGAGATGAGGGGCTCCACGTCGACCCGCCCCCGGGCGACGAGATCGAGGAAGCACGCCAGGTTGCGCCGCTCGGTCCAGCGCACGTAGCCGATCGGGTAGTCGCGCCCCTCCAGCTCGTACGACGGGTCGTAGCGGCCGGGGCCGTAGGACCGCGAGAAGCGGACGTCCAGCTCCTTCTCGTAGTACGCGTTCCACGGGAGGTCGAGGCGGCACTTGCCGATGTCGACGACGCGGCCCCGGTCCCGGGCCAGTTCGGCGGCCAGCTCGACCGGCTGGTTGCTGCCGCCACCGGCCGCCAGGTACACCTGGTCCACGCCGTGGCCGTCGGTGAGGTCGGCGACGGCGGCCTTCAGGGCGTCGGAGCCGGGGTCGCCGCAGGCGTCGGCGCCCGAGCGCTCGGCGAGCGCGCACCGCTCCGGGTCGGGGTCGGCGCCGACGACGCGGACGCCCGCGGCGGTGAGGAGCTGCACCACCAGCTGGCCGATCAGCCCGAGGCCGATGACGAGCGCCACCTCGCCGAGCTGCGGCTCGCCCTGACGGACACCCTGCATGGCGATCGAGCCGACCGTGCCGAAGGCGGCGTGGCGCGGGGCGAGGCCCTCCGGCACCGGGACGTACAGGTTCTTCGGGACCCAGTTCACCTCGGCGTGCAGCGCGTGCTCGTTGCCCGCGCACGCCACCACGTCACCGACCTTGACGTCGTCGACGCCCGCGCCGACCTGCTCGACGATCCCGCACAGCGAGTAGCCGAGCGGCGTGTACGAGTCGAGCTTGCCCATCACCTTGCGGTAGGTCGCGGGCACCCCGTTGGCGGCGACGCTCTGCATGACCTTGGCGACCTGGTCCGGGCGCGAGCGGGCCTTGCCCACCATCGACATGCCGGCCTCGGACACCTTCATGAGCTCGGTGCCGGTGGATATCAGCGAGAAGGCGCTGCGGACGAGCACGCCGCCCGGCTTGCACCCCGGCGCGGGGACGTCGAGCAGCGCCAGTTCGCCGCTCTTGTAGTTCTGCACAACCTGTTTCACCCGAGCTCCTCTTGTTTCCACGCTTCGTTCAGGCCGCTTCTTGTTCAGGCCGCCGGGCTCCGGCCGGAGCCGGAGGTCGCGCCGCGATACCAGTACTCGAGGGTCAGCACATGCCACAGGTGCTTGGAGAAGTCGTGCTGCCCGGAGGCGTCCTCGGCGACCATCCGGGCCAGCGCGTCACGGCGCAGGAACCCGGAGCTGACCAGCACGCCGTCATGGATCACCTCGCGCACGAGCGGCGCCAGGTCCCGGCTCATCCAGGCCCGCAGCGGCGCGCTGAACAGGCCCTTGGGCCGGTACACGATCTCATCCGGCAGGACGGTCGCGGCGGCCTCCTTGAGCACGGCCTTGCCCTGCCGCCCGGCGATCTTCCGCTCCCCGGGGAACGTGAAGGCCGCATTGACCACCTCGACGTCCACGTACGGCACCCGGACCTCGGTCGACGCGGCCATGCTGGAGCGGTCCGTGTAGGTGAGGTTCAGGCCCGGCAGGAACATCCGGGAGTCACCGAGGCACATCCGGTTGACGAAGTCGTCCAGCTCGTTGTCCTCGTAGACGTCCGCGTGCTCGGTCAGCACGTCGTCGACCGTCCCGGCCAGATCGGGGTTGATCAGAGCGAGCAGTTCGTCCTGGTCGTACATGGTGTAGCTGCGCCGGAACGCGGTCTCCTCCGGCAGGTCGGCGAAGGACAGGAACCGCTTCGCGAACCGCACCGACCGGTAGCCGCGCTTGGCCGAGGCGACCGGCAGCCGGTCCACCGCCGCCGAGACGCCGCGCCGCAACGGACGCGGGACGCGCTGGTAGCGCAGCGCCAGCGTGTTGGCGAGGTGCTTGCGGTACCCGGCGAACAGCTCGTCGGCGCCCATCCCCGACAGCATCACCTTGACCCCGGCCTCCCGGGCGGCCGAGCAGATCAGGAACGTGTTGATCGCCGCCGGGTCGCCGATCGGCTCGTCCAGGTGGTACGTCATCTCCGGCAACAGGTCCAGCACGTTCGGCGCGATCTCGATCTCGTGCAGATCCACCCCGAACCGCTCCGCGACCTGGCGCGCGTAGCGCAGATCGTCGGGCATCGCCTCGAACTTGGCGTCCTCCGCGCGGAACCCGATCGTGTAGGCCGAGATCCCCGGGCGGTCGCGCGCCGCGAGCGCCGTCAGATAACTGGAGTCGAGCCCGCCCGACAGGAACGTCGCCACGGGCACGTCGGAGAGCAGGTGCTGGCGCGTCGACTCCTCGACGATGGCCGCCAGATCCGGGATCTCCCCGGCCCGCGCCCGCTCCTGGCCCTCGGCGGCGACGTCCCGCAGATGCCAGAACCGGCCCCGCTCCACCCGGCCGTCGGCCCGGCACGTCAGCCAGCTGCCCGGCGGCAGCTTCTCCGCCTCGCGGTACGCGCACCGCGAGTCCGGCACCCAGTAGTAGAGGAGCGAGGCGACGAGCGCCGCCGGGTCCACGTCCAGGGTCCCGCCGGTCGCGGTGGCCAGCGCCTTCAGCTCCGAGGCGAAGACCAGGCCCTCGCCGCGGCGCAGGAAGAACAGCGGCTTGATGCCCAACTGGTCGCGCACCAGCGTCAGATCACCCGTGCGCTCGTCGAAGACCGCGAACGCGAACATGCCGCGAAGCCGGGGCAGGCACTCCGTGCCCCAGCGCCGCCACGCCTCAAGAAGTACCTCGGTGTCGGAGGTGCCGCGGAAGCGCACGCCGGACGCGGCCAGCTCGGCCCGCAGCTCCGGCGCGTTGTACAGCTCGCCGTTGTACGTCAGGGCGAGCCCGTCCGAGACCATCGGCTGGGCGCCGGTCTCCGACAGGTCGATGATCGAGAGCCGCCGGTGCCCGAGGTGCACCTCGCCGTCGCCCGTGACGGAGTGGCCGTAGCGCCCCGCCCCGTCCGGGCCCCGGTGGGCGAGGATGTCGGTGAGCCGGTCGGTGACGGCCTTCCCGTCCGGCCACCGGTACGTGCCTGCGATGCCACACATGTCCTACCGCGCCTCCTGGTCGCTGTCCGGGACCCGCGCGGCCCACATGGGCACGCGCTCGGCGCGCCGCTGCCCCGTCTTGTTCTGCCGGGCCAGACGCTCGCTCTGCCCGCGCAGCGCGGTGTGCAGGCCGTCCCAGAGCGTGCCGTCGGTCCGGTCCCGCGGGTCGGGGTCGATGAGGACGACACCGAGTACGGGGATGTGCTGGTCGGCGAGTTGCCGCGCGACCGTGTGCAGCCAGGCGGCACTGGCGTGCCCGGCCCGTACGACGAGCACGGTCTGGCTGCCGAGGTACTGCAGATCGGTCCAGGCGGTGCCGGGCGCGACCGAGCCGACGCCGATCCGCCGGTCCTGCGGCGAGAGCGCCGCCGCCTGCTCGCCGCTGATCACGTTCGGCCCGCCCTGCTGTGCCCGCGCCTTCGCGAGCTGGTTCCCGGGCAGCCCGTCGATGATCACCAGCGGGCCGTCCGCCGCGAGGGCACCGGCCAGGTTCAGCGCGATGACGCTCGTGGCGCGGGCGCCGCCCAGTTCGAGCAGCGACAGCGGTTCCGCAGAGCCGCGCACGGTGCGGGCCAGCGTCGTCGTGAGCCGTTCGCGGGCCGCCCTGGTCCGCCCGCGCTGCCACAGCCGGCCCGAGCTGTGCGGCAGTTCGGCGATGACCGAGGCGCCCAGGTTCGCGGCGACCTCCCGGCGCAGCACCGGCCGGTCGGCCACCACCACGCCGACCGCGGAGAGCGCGAGGCCGAGGACGAGACCGAGGACGAGCCCGATCGCGGCGTTGGTCACGGCCGCCTTCGGCAGGGAGTGCGCCACCGCGCGCGGGTCGTCCACGATCTGCGTCCCCGCGATCAGCCGGGGCGTGCCGACGCGTGCCTCCTCCGCGCGCTGGTTGAAGTCGGCGATACGGGAGTTGAGTTCGGCGCGGCGGGCGAAGAGCGACTCGATGCTCGCCGAATTGGCCGGATCGGTGTCCGGGGACCGGCCGCCGATCTCGTCGTTGACCTCGGCCAGCTCCTTCTGCATCCGGTCCCGCTGGTCGAGCAGCGCCTTGGACTCGGCCTTCGCGGTCTCCCGCATCCGCTGCACGTGGTCGGCGACGAACGCGTCGGCCAGCGCCTTCGCACGCGCCACCGCCTGCGCGTCGGTGTCACCGGTCACGTCGATCTGCAGGACGTTGTTGGTCAGCCCCCTGCCCGCGTACGTCTTCATGAAGTCCTCGGGCTTCTCCTGGGACTTCAGCGTCTTCAGGGCCCGGTCGGCGATCCGCGTGGTGCCGAGGACCTCGACGTCGGTACGGATCAGCGTGCCGGTGTCGTTCGGCTGGTCCTCCGCGTGCGCGACCAGGAGCTTGGTCGTCGCGCTCGGCGCCGGCGGCATCAGGACCGCGAACGCCGCGCCGGCCAGGAACCCGAGGACGGCGAGGGAGCACCACAGGCGACGGCGTCTGCGCACCGCCACCACCAGGGCGTGCAGGTCGAGGAGCGGAGGGGTCGTCGGCCCTTCCGCGGGCGTGCCGCTCATGACACGGGACCTCCCGTCGCGTGGCCGCGCACCGCGAGCGCGAGCGTGGCGCTCTCCGGAGGCTGGTCGGCGGAGCGCGACGGCCGGGCGCGGACCGCGCCCGCCACGACGACACCGACGACCTCGTGGCCGCCGTCCGCGCAGGCCGAGGCGATGCCGCCCAGCTCCTCCGCGGTCCAGGCGCCCGCGCTCAGCACCACCAGGACACCGGACTCGGCCTCCCGGTCGGGCACCATCGGATGGGTCGGCGAGACCTCCACGACCCGCAGCAGCGGATCGTTCTTGGCCTCGGTGACGAGCTGCCCCGCGGCCCGGCGGGCGACGTCGTCACCCTCCGGGACGACGATGAGCAGCCGCCTGGGCACCGGCAGCTGGTGCCGGAGCCGCATGCACACCCGCCGGTAGCGGACCCGTCTGCTGGTCTCGTCGCCCGACGTGTGCGGGGCAGGGGTGTCCCACCGCGCGTCGATTCCGAGGAAGCGCCGGACCCGCGCCCGCGCGCCCACCGCCTTCGCCGGTTCGGCGCTGTGGCCACCCGGGACGTCGACGGTCCCGATCGCCGTCGAGCCGAGCGCGGCGGCGATCTCCGCCTCCGTGCGCAGCCGGCGGTTCATCCGGGCCGCGGTGAGGTGCGCGATGACCGCCACGAGCAGGAAGAGCAGCGCGCCGCCCGCGACGAGCTGGACCCGCGTCGGCGGCGCCTCGCTCGTCGGCTTCGCCGCGGGCCCCATCACGACCATGCTGTTCTTGGCCCCGATGGACGGATCGGCCTCCTCCAGCTTCTTCATGGCGTCCTGCAGCGCCGTCCGCAGCTTCTCCAGCTCCGTACGGGCCTGCACGCTCTCCACCGTCTGCCCCGGATCCGCCGAGTCGGCGAGATCGCTGATGCGGCGGTTGGTCTGCGCGACCTGCTTGCGCAGGGCCTCGGGGCCGTTCTCCGCGTCGTCGGAGTCGGTCTCGTCACTCCCGATCCGCGAGGCGAAGCCGACGAACTGCTGCGCCACCTGGTCCGAGAGGCGCTGCGCCTTCTCCGGCGTGTCGGCCGTGCCGGTGATCTTGATGATGTTCCCGTCCGCCGCCTTGGCGGTCACCTTGGTCTGCAGCTCGGTGCCGTCGACACCGGGCCACTTCAGCGCGGCGGCCGAGCGGTCGACCACGGCCGAACTCGTCGCCACCTCCACCTGGGTCAGCAGCTCGCGCTCCTCCCACTGCCCCGCCATGAGGACCGACGTCGACGTGGTCCAGCTCGGCGGGAACAGCAGCGAGGCGCCCAGGCCGACGACCCCGCCCACCAGCGTGAGCAGGGTGAGGAGCCGCCAGCGCCGACGGAGAATCCGCCCGATCGTCGCCAGGCGTATCGTGTCCTCGCTCAACGGCGCGGCCTCCTCCCTGTCCGGCCGCGGCAGGCAGCGTCATAGGCGGCCAGCAGCGACTGCTGCGAGTTCCGCCAGGACAGCCGCCCGCTGATCCGCTCCTGCCCGATCTTGCCCATCTCCGCCCGGCGCTCCGGGTCGTCCAGGAGCTCCCCGACGAGCCGGGCGAACGCGGACTCGTCGTTCGCCGGCGCGTACAGCGCGGCGTCCCCCGCGGAGACCCGCGCCTCCCGCAGCTCGAACGAGACGATCGGCCGGCCCATCGCCATGTACTCCAGGACCTTGTTCATGGTCGACACGTCGTTGAGCGGGTTGCGCGGGTCGGGGGAGAGGCACACGTCCGCCGTGGACAGATAGCGCACCAGATCGGCGTCGGGTATCCGCCCCGTGAACTGCACCTGGTCCGTCAGGCCCAGCTCCTCCGACAGCTCCACCATCGCGTCGAAGGCGTCACCGCCGCCGACGAACACCGCGTGCCAGTCCGTCCGCCCGACCTCGTCACGGAGCTTCGCCAGGGCCCGCAGGGCGTAGTCCACCCCGTCCTGCGGCCCCATCACGCCGAGGTAGCACAGCAGATGGGGCTTGCCGCGCTTCAGCTCCTGCTCGGGCGGCACCGGCCGGAACCGCTCGATCTGCGGCGCGCTGCGCACCACGAACACGTCCTCGGGCCGCTTGCCGCCGCGGCGCACCGCGACGTCCTTGTAGCTCTCGTTCGTCGCGAGCACGACGTCCGCCGCCCGGTACGTGAGCCGCTCCAGGCCGCGCACGGCCCGGTAGAGCAGGTCCTCGCCCCGGTCGAACCGGGACAGGTACAGCTCGGGCACCAGGTCGTGCTGGTCGAAGACGAACCGCGCGCCGAGCCGCTTCAGCCGCAGCGCGGGCAGGAAGAGCAGGTCGGGCGGGTTGCAGGCGTGCACCACATGGACCGGGCCGACCTTGCGGGCCAGACGCGCCGTGTGCCACAGCGCCGCCCCGTACTCGCGCAAGTAACCGGCCGGACCGCCGGTGGCGGCGTTCAGCGGGTAGCGGTGGATCCGCACCCCGTCGATCTCCGCCTCCGCCTCGGTGTCCCGCTTGGTGCCCTGCGGGCAGATGACGTGCACCTCCCACCCCGCGTCGCGCAGGGTCAGGCACTCCTGCCAGACCCGTCGGTCGAACGGCACCGACAGGTTCTCGACCAGGATCAGCGCGCGCCGCCCCCGGCCCTCGTTGCCACTTCCACGTGCTGTGTCACCAAGCAAGGCCCACGTACCCCGGTTCGGCCCGGCGCGTGTCCGCGTCGGGAAGACGGATGAGATCGACGATCAACGGGCCGCCGTCACCGTGCGGCAGCGCCGAGAGAACGTCCGGGTCCTTGGTGCCGACCAGGCACACGTCGGCGTGGTCGAGCACCTCGTCGACGGAGTCCGCGAGCAGCTGCGCGAGGTGCGGAAGGCGGGTCTCGATGTACTCGCGGTTCGCGCCGAGCAGCCGGGACAGGCTCACGTTGGCGTCGTAGATCTTCAGGTCGTAGCCCTTGCCGTAGAGCCGCTCCGCCAGTTCGACGAGCGGGCTCTCGCGCAGGTCGTCGGTGCCGGGCTTGAAGGAGAGCCCGAACAGGCCCGCCTTCCGCTTGCCGGTGCGCTCCACCAGCTCCACCGCGCGCTGCAGATGGTCCTCGTTGGACGGCAGCACGTGCGACAGGATCGGCACCGACACATCCGCGCGCCGCGCCGCGTGGACCAGGCTGCGCAAATCCTTGGGCAGGCAGGAGCCGCCGAAGGCGAAACCGGGGCGCAGATAGGCGGGGCTGATGTTCAGCTTGCGGTCGGCCAGGAAGACGTCGATCACCTGGTGGGAGTCGACGCCGAGCGCCTGGTACACCGCGCCCAGCTCGTTGGCGAAGCCGATCTTGAGGCCGTGGAAGGCGTTGTCCGCGTACTTGATCGCCTCGGCCACCGGGACGTCCACGCGGAACACCTCGCCGGGCAGCCCGTCGTAGAGCGCGGCGACCACGTCACCGCTGGCCTCGTCGATCTGGCCGATGACGGTCTTCGGCGGGTCGAAGTAGTCCCGCACGCTGGTGCCCTCGCGCAGGAACTCCGGGTTGACCGCGACCCCGAAGTCCACCCCGGCGGTGCCGGCGTGCTTCTCCAGGATCGGCACGAGCAGGTTCATGCAGGTGCCCGGGAGCATGGTGGAGCGGAAGACGACGGTGTGCCGGCCCTCCCGCTCCGCGAGCGCCGCGCCGATCTGCTCGGCGACCCGCTCCAGATAGGTGGTGCACAGACTGCCGTTGGCCTCGGAGGGCGTACCCACGCACACCAACGACACGTCGCTGTTCAGGATCGCGTCGCGCACGTCGTCGGTCGCGCGCAGCCTGCCGCTGCCCACCGCCTCGGCGACGATCTCGCCGATCCGCTCCTCGACGACCGGCGCCTTGCCGTCGTTGACGAGGTCGACCTTGACCTTGCTGACGTCGACGCCGATGACCTCGTGGCCCGAGGCGGCCAGGCACGCCGCCGACACGCACCCCACGTAGCCCAGTCCTAAGACGCTGACTCTCATGACCTGTTCCTCCCCCCAAGGCGGACTCTCACGGTCCGCGATTTCCGTGCTCTGCCGGGCAGTTGTGCCGCAGACCCCCCTGCGTTTCTCAGTACGCTCCCTGCCCCCGGAGCACCGCGCGCAGCGTCTTCCACAAGATCACCGAGTCCAGGGCGAGCGACCAGTCCTCCACGTACCGCAGGTCGAGGCGGACGGCCTCCTCCCACGGCAGGTCACTGCGCCCGCTGATCTGCCACAGGCCGGTCAGACCCGGCTTCACGAGGAGGCGCCGCCGGATGTCGGGCCCGTACGCCGCCGACTCCTCCGGCAGCGGCGGGCGCGGCCCGACGAGCGACATCGACCCGGTCAACACGTTGAACAGCTGCGGGAGTTCGTCGAGCGAGTACTTGCGCAGGACGGTGCCGACGCGGGTCACGCGCGGGTCCCTGCGCATCTTGAACATCAGGCCCGCGCCCTCGTTCCGGTCGGCGAGCTGGGCCCGCACCCGGTCGGCGTCGGCGACCATGGTGCGGAACTTGAAGATCGTGAACTCCTGGCCGTCCTTGCCGACCCGGCGCTGGCGGTAGACCGCCCCGCCCCGGCTGTCGACGACGACGAGCAGCGCGACAAGGAGCATCACCGGCGCGAAGAACAGGATCAGCGCCGCCGCGCCGAGCCGGTCCACGACGCCCTTGATGACCCGGCGGCCACCGGTGAAGGCGGGCATGCTGACCCGCAGCAGCGGTATGCCGAGCACGGCGTCGACGTGCAGCCGGGGCCCCGCGACCTCCATCAGGACGGGGGCGACGACCATCTCGGCGTCGCTGCCCTCCAGGTTCCAGGCGAGGCGCTGCAGGCTGTCGGGCGACCAGTGCGCGTCGGGCGTGACGGCGACGACGCGGTAGCCGTCGCGGTGGACGTGGCCCGCGACGTCCGAGAGGCGGCCGACGACCGGCACACCGTCCAGCTGGTCGCTGTCGGGCCCGTGTCCGTCGGGCGTGCACACCGCCTCCACGCGCCAGCCGAGGTGCGGGAACTTGCGGGTGCGGGTGATCAGGTCGTGCACGGTGGCCGGGGAGCCGGCCGCGAGGACCGGTCTGAGGCAGCGCCCCTCCTTGCGCTGCTTGTGCAGCCACAGGCGGAGCAGATACCGGGTGGTCATCGTGGTGATCGCGATCGCGGGGATCGCGACGAATATCCAGAGCTTGATGTTGCGCGAGGTCAGCGCTATCCCGCCGAGCGCGAGGACGACGGTCGCCGTGAACAGCGAGCGTCCGAACCGGCGGAACTCCTCGGCGCCCTGGCCGAGCACCGCGGGCGCCCAGGCCCGGCTCAGCGCGAGCGACGCGAGCACCAGCAGCTCGGTGCCGAAGGCGAGGATGCCCCACTTCTCATGCCAGTTGGCCGCGTCGCGGGCCCCGAAGAACTGGCCGATCGACGCCACCACCACGGCCGTCGCCACGGTGTCGGCGATGATCACGGTGCGCCGGTACCGCTGTTCCCAGTCGGTGGCGGGCTGTCCGAGTGTCCCGTTCCCCAGACGCCCGCGGGCCGGCGGTAACGGGCTTACTAATTCCCCCTGCTGCACGGAACCCCCAGGTCACCAGCGGGCTCGACGTGTTCGCTCCACACGGTTCCTCCCCCCAGGAGGCGCCCCCGCCCCCCGCACTGTGTTCTCCCCCGGGAGGCTCCGCCCCCCGTGCCGCGCTGTTCTCGTCAGCGCTGTTCTCGTCAGCGAAAGGCCCCCGCCTTCCGCGCCGCACCGTTCTTCCCCCCGGAAGGCCGCTTCCGGCCTCCCGCGCATGACATTTCGGCTGAGCAGCGTTGTTTGAACACCTCGCCCGGGCGGCAATGGTCTGTTGGGCCCGCCAGGGCGTCACGGTGTGCGGAACCCGCCGAAACCCCGGATGCTCCCCACACCCAGGGCCCTGGTCCGGGCCCGAAGAATCGATCACCCCCACGCCTGGCACCGGGGGCCCAGCCACTGGCTGTTCCCGGCGCCCGACTTATAGATCGTCATTTGTCGCCTCGTGTCCACATGTGGAGCACGGTCAATCTAGACCATCAGCGCCGCCGTGTAGAGGGTATGTGTGGAACTCGTGCGCAAGCTTTGAGACTTGATCCAGATGTCGAACGTGCGTGCAGTGGGGACAGCGCTTTCCGGCTGAACGATCTCGGCCACGCCCCGGACCCGGTCCCGGAATCGGACCTCGTTCGAAATATCGGACGGATCTGCCGGAATGCGGTACCTGCCGAAGGGCGGGAGAGTGTGGGGCATGGCAAAGAAGAAGAAGGACCTCAGCAAGGGCGACAAGGTTTCCTGGAGCAGTCACGGACAGGACGTCCCGGGAAAGGTCGAGAAGAAGATCACCAAGAACACGGAGGCGGCGGGCCGCACCGTCAAGGCGTCCAAGGAAGAACCGCAGTACGAAGTCACCAGTGACAAATCCGGTAAGAACGCCGTGCACAAGCCGGAATCCCTGCGCAAGAAGAACAGCGGCTGATGAGCGGGAAAAGCGACGACGACCGGCAGGACACCATCAAGGAGTTCGGCGAGGTCGTCAACATGACCCCCGCCGCCCTCAAGAAGTGGCTGGACACCGACGAGTCCAAGAGCGTCGGCCAGTCGGACGGCGGCGGCGAGAGCGTCGGCCACGCCTCCGGGCGCCGCATCATCGACCTCAAGGAAAAGAAGAAGGGCGACCTCACCGACGACGACGTCGCCCATATGCGGAAAGTCGTCGGCTATGTGCACCGCCATATGAAGCAGCGCCCCTCCGGGGACGTCACGGACACCCGCTGGCGTTACTCGCTGATGAACTGGGGCCACGATCCGAAAAAGTGACGAGGGCGACGACGCCGCCACCCCGCACTGGCTCTTCGGTGACCAGCTGGGCCCCCACTTCGTCCCGCACCGCTCCGCACCGCTGGTCATGATCGAGGCGCGCGGTGTCCTCCGGCGCCGCCGCTTCCACCGCGCCAAGGCGCACCTCGTCCTCTCCGCGATGCGGCACCGGGCCGCCGAGCTCGGCGACCGCGTCCGCTACGTCAAGGCGGACACCTACCGCGCGGGCCTGCGCGAGGCGGTGGGCGACGGCACCCCGGTGACCGTCCACCACCCGACCTCGCACGCGGCCCGCACCTTCGTGGACGCCCTGCCCGCAGTACGCGTGCTGCCCGCCCGCGGCTTTCTCGTCCCGCACGACGACTTCACCGCCTGGGCGGCCGGCCACGGCACGAAACACCTGCGCCAGGAGGACTTCTACCGCTGGGTCCGCCACACCCACGACCTCCTCATGGACGGCGACCAGCCCGCCGGCGGGCGCTGGAACCTCGACCACGACAACCGCGAGCCCCCGCCCAAGGGCGCCGGCCACCTCGACGTGCCCCCGCCCTACCGGCCGCGCGAGAGCGACATCGACGCCGAGGTGCGGGCCGACCTCGACCGCTGGGCCCGCGACGGCGACGTGGAGTTCGTCGGCGAGGACGGCCCGCGCGAGTTCCCCGCCACCCGCCGCGAGGCGCTCGCCGCGCTCCGCCGCTTCCTCGACCACCGGCTCGCCACCTTCGGCGCCTACGAGGACGCCGTCCTCGCCGACGACGCGGCCATGAGCCACAGCCGGCTCTCCTCCTCGCTCAACCTCGGCCTGCTCGACCCCGCCGAATGCGTCGAAGGGGCCGAGGCGCGCTGGCGCGCGGGCGACGTCCCGCTCAACAGCGCCGAGGGGTTCATCCGGCAGATCGCCGGGTGGCGCGAATTCGTCTGGCACCTCTACTGGCACTTCGGCACCGGGTACCGCGACAGCAACGAACTGCGCCACCGCGCGCCGCTGCCCGACTGGTTCACCGAGCTGTCCTCGGCGGGGACCGACGCGAACTGCCTGACCCACGTCCTCGACCAGGTCCGCACGACCGGCTGGACGCACCACATCCCCCGCCTCATGATCCTCGGCAGTTACGCGCTGCAACGCGGCTGGGAGCCGAAGGCCCTCACCGACTGGTTCCACCGCAGCTTCGTCGACGGCTACGACTGGGTGATGGTGCCGAACGTCGTCGGCATGTCCCAGTACGCCGACGGCGGCCGCATGACGACCAAGCCGTACACGTCGGGCGGCGCCTACATCGACCGGATGAGCGACCTGTGCGGGCCCTGCCGGTACAAGCCGTCCGTACGCGTCGGCGACGACGCCTGCCCCTTCACCGCCGGCTACTGGACCTTCCTCCACCGCCACCGCGAGCGCTTCGAGCACAACGCCCGCATGTCCCAGCCGGTCCGCGGCCTCGACCGCCTCCGTGACCTCGACGAACTCCTGGAACAGGAGCGGGGCCGCCGGGACTGAGGCGCCTTGAGCGCGGCTCGAATCGGTCACGAACGGAGAAGCTCCGGAGCGTCCGGCCTGTACATACTGCTCCCAGCCGGGTCGCCCGACGTATGGAGACAGTGATGACCGCCAAGGCCAGGAAGACCGACACGCCGCAGTCCGGACCGTCCGGGGAGTCCGCGCGGCACGTCGCCGACAGCCATGACCTGATCCGGGTGTACGGGGCCCGCGAGAACAACCTCAAGGACGTCAGCGTCGAACTGCCCAAGCGCCGGCTGACCGTGTTCACCGGGGTCTCCGGGTCGGGCAAGAGCTCCCTGGTGTTCAACACGATCGCCGCCGAGTCGCAGCGCCTGATCAACGAGACGTACAGCGCGTTCGTCCAGGGCTTCATGCCGACGCTCGCCCGCCCCGAGGTCGATGTCCTCGACGGGTTGACCACAGTGATCACCGTTGATCAACAGCGGCTCGGCGCGGACCCGCGCTCCACCGTCGGCACCGCGACCGACGCCAACGCCATGCTGCGCATCCTCTTCAGCCGCCTCGGCACCCCGCACCTCGGCTCGCCCAAGGCGTTCTCCTTCAACGTCGCCTCGATCAGCGGCGCCGGCGCGGTGACCGTCAAGCGCGGCGGCGTGGATGTGAAGGAGCGGCGCGCCTTCAGCATCACCGGCGGCATGTGCCCGCGCTGCGAGGGCCGCGGCGCGGTCTCCGACATCGACCTGACCGCCCTGTACGACGACAGCAAGTCCCTCGACGAGGGCGCGCTCACCATCCCCGGCTACAGCATGGACGGCTGGTACGGCCGCATCTTCACCGGCTGCGGCTTCTTCCCGCCGGACAAGCCGATCGCCCGCTTCACCAAGCGACAGCTGCACGATCTGCTGTACAAGGAGCCGACGAAGATCAAGGTTGACGGGATCAACCTGACGTACGAGGGGTTGATCCCGCGGATCCAGAAGTCCATGCTCTCCAAGGACGTCGACTCGCTCCAGCCGCACATCAGGGCCTTCGTCGAGCGCGCCGTCACCTTCGCCGTCTGCCCCGAGTGCGAGGGCACGCGGCTCAACGAGGGCGCCCGCTCCTCCAAGATCGAGGGCGTCAGCATCGCCCACGCCTGCGCCATGGAGATCCGCGACCTCGCCGCCTGGGTGCGCGGACTGACGGACCCCTCGGTCGCCCCGCTCCTCGAGACGCTCCAGCAGACCCTGGAGTCGTTCGTCGAGATCGGCCTCGGCTACCTCTCCCTCGACCGGCCCTCCGGCACCCTGTCCGGCGGTGAGGCCCAGCGCGTCAAGATGATCCGCCACCTCGGCTCGTCCCTCACCGACACCACCTACGTCTTCGACGAGCCGACGACCGGGCTGCACCCGCACGACATCCAGCGGATGAACGAGCTGCTCCTGCGCCTGCCGACAAGGGCAACACCGTCCTCGTCGTCGAGCACAAGCCGAGATGATCGCGATCGCCGACCACGTCGTGGACCTCGGGCCGGGGCCGGCGCGGGCGGCGGCAGCGTCTGCTTCGAGGGGACCGTGGAGGGGCTGCGGGCCGCCGACACCGTCACCGGACGCCACTTCGACGACCGCGCCGCCGTGAAGGACTCCGTGCGCAAGCCGACGGGCGCCCTGGAGATCCGCGGCGCCTCCACCCACAACTCCAGGACGTCGACGTCGACATCCCGCTCGGCGTGCTGACCGTCGTCACCGGTGTGGCCGGATCCGGCAAGAGCTCCCTCCGTGCACGGCTCGATCCCGGCGGGGAGGGCTCGTCTCCGTCGACCAGGGCGCGATCCGCGGCTCGCGGCGCTCCAATCCGGCCACGTACAGCGGTGTCCTCGACCCGATCCGCAAGGCGTTCGCCAAGGCCAACGGCGTCAAGCCCGCTCTCTTCAGCGCCAACTCCGAGGGCGCCTGCCCCACCTGCAAGGGCGTCGGCGTCGTCTACACCGATCTCGCGATGATGGCCGGGGTGTCGACGACCTGCGAGGAGTGCGACGGCAAGCGGTTCGACGCCTCCGTCCTTGAGTACCGCCTCGGCGGCCGGGACATCAGCGAGGTCCTCGCGATGCCGGTGGCCGAGGCCGAGGAGTTCTTCCGCGCGGGCGACGCCCGCACGCCCGCCGCGCACAAGATCCTGGAGCGCCTCGACGACGTCGGGCTCGGCTACCTCACCCTCGGCCAGCCGCTCACCACGCTCTCCGGCGGCGAGCGGCAGCGGCTCAAGCTCGCCGCGCACATGGGGGAGAAGGGCGGCGTGTACGTCCTCGACGAGCCGACAGCCGGGCTGCACCTGGCCGACGTCGAGCAGCTGCTCGGGCTGCTCGACAGGCTCGTCGACCGGCAAGTCCGTCATCGTCGTCGAGCACCACCAGGCCGTCATGGCGCACGCCGACTGGATCATCGACCTCGGCCCCGGCGCAGGTCACGACGGAGGCAAGGTCGTCTTCGAGGGCACCCCGGCGGACCTCGTCGCCCACCGCGGGACGCTCACGGGACAGCACCTCGCGGAGTACGTGAAGGGTGACCGGCGGTCCAGCGCGGCCGTGACGGGCGGCCCCGCCCGGCCACCCGTATGAGAAGCGTCAAGGGCACGCACGTTCCCGTATAGGAGGCGTCAACAGGGATCGGAACCGGCCACGAGCGGATGTTTGCTCTAACCGTTCCAACGGATCCAACCGTTTCCGTCCGGTTCGGATCGGTCCGGTTCCGTCCCTGTCCCTCTCGCACCCATCCGGGAGCCCACGATGGCCGATCTGGCCTTCGTCGTCACCACGGTCGCGGTCTTCGCGCTGGTGGCCCTCGTCGCCAAGGGGGTGACCAAGCTATGACCGTCGAACATGTCGTCGGCCTCGTCGTGGCCGTCGCCCTCCTGGGCTATCTCGTCCTCGCCCTCCTGTACCCGGAGAGGTTCTGAGCGCCGACATGAGCCCCGTACTCGCCGCGGCGCTGCAGTTCTCGCCCTCTGCGGCGCTCGCCCTGGCCCACCGTCCGCTCGGCGACCACATGGCCCGGGTCTACTCCTCCGAGAAGCACCTCCGGGTGGAGAAGTGGATCTACAAGGGCATCGGCGCCGACCCCGACACGCGGATGCGCTGGACCGCGTACCTGCGCGGCGTCCTCGCGTTCTCCGCCGTGAGCGTCCTGTTCCTCTACCTCCTCCAGCGGCTCCAGGGCGCGCTGCCCGGCTCGCTCGGCTTCACGTCGATCGACCCCGACCAGGCGTTCAACACGGCCGCGTCCTTCGTCGCCAACACCAACTGGCAGTCGTACTACGGCGAGCAGGCCATGGGCCACGTCGTGCAGACCGGCGGCCTCGCGGTGCAGAACTTCGTCTCGGCCGCCGTGGGCATCGCCGTCGCCGTCGCCCTCGTACGCGGCTTCGCCCGGACCCGCACCGGCGAACTGGGCAACTTCTGGGCCGACCTCGTCCGCGGCGTCGTCCGCGTCCTCCTCCCCGTCGCGGTGGTCGGCGCGCTCGTCCTGGTCGCCTGCGGCGCGATCCAGAACTTCTCGGGGATCCACGAGGTCGGCCAGTTCATGGGCGGCTCGCAGCAGTGGAACGGCGGCGCCGTCGCCTCCCAGGAAGCCATCAAGGAGCTGGGCACCAACGGCGGCGGCTACTTCAACGCCAACTCCGCCCACCCCTTCGAGAACCCGAACGGTTTCACCAACCTCTTCGAGGTCTTCCTCATCCTGGTCATCCCGTTCGCGCTGACCCGCACGTTCGGCGTCATGGTCGGCTCGGTCCGGCAGGGCTACGCGATCCTCGCCACGATGGCGTCGATCTGGGTCCTCTTCTCCGGCCTCATGATGTGGACCGAGTTCGCCCACCACGGCCCCGCCTTCGACCTCGCGGGCGGCGCCATGGAAGGCAAGGAGAACCGGTTCGGCATCGGCGGCTCGTCGATCTTCGCGGTCGCCACGACGCTGACCTCGACCGGCGCGGTCAACTCCTTCCACTCCTCCTACACCGGCCTCGGCGGCGGCATCACCATGCTGGGCATGCAGCTCGGCGAGATCGCGCCCGGCGGCACGGGATCCGGCCTCTACGGCATGCTGATCATGGCGATCATCGCGGTGTTCCTCGCCGGACTGATGGTCGGCCGAACCCCGAGTACCTCGGCAAGAAGATCGGCACCCGCGAGATCAAGCTCGCCGCCTGCTACATCCTGATCACCCCGGTGCTCGTCCTGCTCCTCACCGCCTTCTCGATGGCCCTGCCGACGCCGAAGGACTCCATGCTCAACGGGGGCGCACACGGGTTCTCCGAGATCCTCTACGCGTTCACCTCCGGCGCCAACAACAACGGCTCCGCCTTCGCGGGCCTGAGCGCCGACACCACCTGGTTCAACACCACGATCGGGCTCGCCATGCTGCTCGGCCGCTTCCTGCCGATGGTGTTTCGTGCTCGCGCTCGCCGGCTCGCTCGCCGGGCAGCGGCCCGTCCCGGCCACGTCGGGCACCCTGCGCACCGAGAAACCCCTGTTCACCGGCCTGCTCGTCGGCACGGTCGCCATCGTCGCCGGGCTGACGTACTTCCCCGCCCTGGCGCTCGGCCCGCTCGCGGAAGGCTCGCCTCATGACCGCGAAGACTGAAGTCCCTGCCCGACGCCTGCCGCAAGCTGGACCCCCGGGTGATGGTCAAGTCCCCGGTGATGTTCGTGGTGCTCGTCGGCTCGGTCCTGACGACCGTGTTCTCCTTCGCCCACCCCTCCGACTGGTTCGGCTGGACCATCAGCGCCTGGCTCTGGCTGACGGTGGTCTTCGCCAACCTGGCGGAGGCCGTCGCGGA
>NZ_JAOCNE010000007.1:175647-183507 GCF_056172735.1 Streptomyces sp. R818 | reverse complement strand
TAGGCGGCCTTCGTGACCTGCTCCTCGGAGAACGGCGCCGGGGCCTCGGGCAGCCCGCGGTGGCGGTAGTCCTCGCCGTCGATGCGCAGCGGCCGGAAGTGCGCGGACAGGCCCTGGATCTCGCGCAGGAAGTCGGCGGCGGCGAACCGGCCCTCGCCGAGCTTGCCGGGCAGCGTGTTCGAGGTGGCGGCGAGCGCGACGCCCGCGTCGACCAGCTTGCCGAGCAGGGTGGAGACGAGGACGGTGTCGCCCGGGTCGTCGAGCTCGAACTCGTCGATGCAGAGCAGCCGGTGCTCGCTCAGGGTGCGCACGGTCTGCTGGAAGCCGAGCGCGCCGACCAGGTTCGTCAGCTCGACGAACGTGCCGAACGCCTTCCGCTCGGGCGCCGCCGGGGTGGCGTGCCACAAGGAGGCCAGGAGGTGGGTCTTGCCGACGCCGTACCCGCCGTCGAGGTAGACGCCGCGGGGGCCCGCCGGGGCGGCGGCCGCCTTCTTGCCGAAGCCGAACAGGCCGCGCTTCTTCGCCGCGCCCGCGCCGTGCGCCCCGCCGAGCCCGGCGGCGAACGCGCTGAGCACCCGCACGGCCTCGGTCTGGCTCGGCTGGTCCGGGTCGGGGATGTACGTCTCGAAGCGGGCGGTGCTGAACCGGGGCGGCGGCACCATCTCGGCGACCAGGCGCTCCGCGGGAACATGCGGCTCACGGGCGCACAGGGACGCGGGCGCCGCGTCGGCTATGGGAGGAATGCCCCGCTGCGGGGCGCCGGCGGCTTCGGAGGAGGACGACACAACACCCAAGACTAATCGCCGTGCCACACTGCACGTCATGCGACGCCTGTTCCCTGTGACGTACGAAACAGCAGATCACGCGGGTGGGGAGGGACACACGGGCTCCGCCGGACCAGGCCGCGCGGGCGCCCGCGAGTGGGACCTAGACGAGCTCGCCGACGCCTACGCCTACCCGGAGCAGGCGGCGGGCGAGGTCTGGCTGCGCGCCAACATGGTCTCCACGCTCGACGGCGCCGCCCAGCACGACGGCCGCTCCCAGCCCCTCTCCAGCCCCGCCGACATGCGGATCTTCGGCACCCTGCGCGGCCTCGCGGACGCCGTCGTGGTCGGCGCCCAGACGGTCCGCCAGGAGGGGTACAGGCCCGCACGCGCGCGTGAGGCGTTCCTCGCGCGCCGCAAGGCGGCCGGGCAGGGCCCCGCCCCGTCCATCGCGGTGATCAGCGCCGGCCTCGACCTGGACTTCGGCCTCCCGCTCTTCACCGAGCCACCGGCCCCGACGTACGTGCTCACGGGCGCGGCGGCGCCCGCGGACCGGGTGGCGGCGGCGCGCGCGGCCGGGGCCGAGGTGCTGATCGCGGGCGAGGGCGCCGGGGTCGAACCGGAGCGGGCGGTTCAGGCGCTCGCCGGGCGGGGCCTGACCCGGCTGCTCACGGAGGGCGGGCCGAGGCTGCTCGGGCAGTTCGTGGCCGCCCGGGTGCTCGACGAACTGTGCCTGACGGTGTCGCCGCTGCTCACGGCGGGCGGCGCGCAGCGGATCGCCGGGGGGCCGGAGCTGGACCTGCCGGAACGTTTCGAGCTGGCATCTCTCCTGGAGGAGGACGGATTCCTGTTCTCCCGGTACCGGCGGGATCGACACTCGGCGGAATGACTCGTTCCGTTTTGCCTCCACTGGGCACACTAAATTTCGCAGCCCCCGTGCGGCCACGGGGCAGGATGGTTTCCGCATGTCCCCCAGGGCCGGTCGCAGGACGGCCCGCGGCAGGAGAAGAAGGGCGCCCGTCGTGTTCACGAGCGTATTGATGATCGAGAAGGCCCTGACGTCCGCCGACGTGGAGTTCGTCACCACTTTGCACGGCGACGAGGAAGTCTCTTTCCATGTGCTGCTCCAGCCCCGCGGCGACCAGGCGGACCGCCTGCTGCGGGCCATCGACGACGTAGCGATGGGAGAGCTGGACGAGGCGGCCCGGGAGGACGAGGTGCCCGAGGGCGACGAGGCCAAGGCCCCCGCCGCGCAGGCGCTGAGCGTCTCCCTCACCGCGCTGCACCAGGCCGGCTGCGCCGCCGAGGGCCGGCTGATCGAGGACCACCCCCTCGACGCGCTCAAGGGGCTCGTCGACGAGGTCAAGGCCGACGAGGTGATCGTCCTGACCGACCCGCACTACGTCGAGGAGTTCTTCCACCGCGACTGGGCCTCGCGGGCACGGCACAAGGTGGGGGTGCCAGTGCTGAAGCTGTTCTCGTACAGCAAGCGCGAGGCGTGAGGGCGGGCGCGTGACGCCGGGCTCGGATGAGGGGCGGGTCGGACGGAGGCAATAGGCTGGGCCCGATCCGTAGCCACTCCGGCTACGGATCGGGTCACGCAGCAGCACTCAGGAACCCCAGGGGAGACACACGTATGGCACCCGGCCTGCCCACGTCCACCGCCGCCATGGACCGACCGCACTTCATCGGCATCGGCGGGGCCGGCATGTCGGGCATCGCCAAGATCCTCGCCAGCGCGGGGCGAAGGTCGCGGGCAGCGACGCGCGGGAGTCCGCCACGGCCGAGGCGCTGCGCGGGCTCGGCGTCACGGTCCACATCGGGCACGACGCCGCGCACCTCGCCTCCGACGCCACCTGCGTCGTCGTCTCCTCCGCGATCCGCGAGGACAACCCGGAGCTGGCGCGCGCCGCCGAGCTCGGCATCCCCGTCGTGCACCGCTCCGACGCGCTCGCCTCCCTCATGGACGGCCTGCGCCCGATCGCGGTGGCGGGCACCCACGGCAAGACGACCACGACGTCGATGCTGGCCGTCGCCCTGTCCTCGCTCGATCTGGACCGTCCTACGCGATCGGCGGCGACCTGGACGCCCCCGGTTCGAACGCGCTGCACGGCGAGGGCGACATCTTCGTGGCCGAGGCCGATGAATCGGACCGCAGCTTCCACAAGTACCGGCCGGAAGTCGCGATCATCCTCAACGTCGAGCTCGACCACCACGCGAACTACGCGTCGATGGACGAGATCTACGACTCCTTCGAGATCTTCACCTCGAAGATCGTCCCCGGTGGCACGCTGGTCATCGCCGCCGACCACCCCGGCGCGGTCGAGCTGACCCGCCGCATCCGGGACACGACGTCGCTCAAGGTCGTCACGTACGGCGAGTCGGAGTCGGCGGACATCCGCATCCACAAGGTCACGCCGCGCGGCCTGACCAGCGAGGTCACGGTCCTCCTCGACGGCAAGCTGCTCACCTTCACCGTCTCGGTCCCCGGCCGCCACTACGCGCACAACGCGGTCGCGGCGCTCGCGGCGGGCGTCGCGCTCGGCATCCCCTCCCGGAACCTGGCCGCCGCCCTGAAGTCCTACACCGGCGTCAAGCGCCGCCTCCAGCTCAAGGGCGAGGAGGCAGGCGTCCAGGTCATCGACTCCTACGCGCACCACCCCACCGAGATGACGGCCGACCTGGAGGCGATGCGCGGCGCGGCGGCCGACTCCCGCCTCCTCGTCCTCTTCCAGCCCCACCTCTTCTCCCGCACCCAGGAGCTGGGCAAGGAGATGGGCGCGGCCCTCGCCCTCGCGGACGCCTCGGTCGTCCTCGACATCTACCCGGCCCGCGAGGACCCGATCCCGGGCGTCACCAGCGCCCTGATCGTCGACGCGGCGCGAGCGGCGGGCGCGGACGTCCACCCGGCCGCCGACAAGGACGCGGCCGTCGCGCTCGTCGCGGGAATGGCGAAGCCCGGCGATCTCGTTCTCACCATGGGAGCGGGCGACGTCACGGACCTCGGCCCGCGCATCCTGGACCACCTCGCACAGCGCTGAAGGGAAGTGTCTCCATGTCGTACGACGTCGAGAAGCCGGACGAGCAGTGGCGCGCGGAGCTGAGCCCGGCGGAGTACGCGGTACTGCGCCAGGCCGGCACCGAGCCCGCCTTCACCGGTGAGTACACGGACACCAAGACCAAGGGCGTCTACGCCTGCCGCGCCTGCGGCGCCGAGCTGTTCACCTCGACCGAGAAGTTCGAGTCCCACTGCGGCTGGCCCTCCTTCTACGACCCGAAGGACTCCGCCGCCGTCGAACTGATCGAGGACCGCTCCCACGGCATGGTCCGCACCGAGGTCCGCTGCGCCCGCTGCGGCTCCCACCTGGGCCACGTCTTCGAGGGCGAGGGCTACCCGACCCCGACGGACCAGCGGTACTGCATCAACTCGGTGTCACTGCGGCTGGAGCCGGTCGAGGGCTGAAACGGTTGAGCACCGGTGTCCGGACGGGGCGGGCCTTCAGGCCCGCCCCGTCCGGTCCGCCCGCAAAAAGTCCTCCACCACCCTGATCAGCGCCAGCGGGGCCTCGTCCATCGCGTAGTGGCCGCAGACCGGGAGGTCGACCAGTTCGCCGCGGGTGAAGTAGTGCAGCCAGGTCGCGCGGATCAGGTCCGCGGGGAGGGACGGGTCGAGCTGGCCGGTGACGGCGAGGGCCGGGGTGGTGCAGCCCTCCAGGTCGTGGTGGAAGTCGTCGTGGGTCCATGAGTCGAGCCAGGCGCGGAACGCCTTGGCGTCGCTGCGCGCCACGGACCGCGCCGTCATCCGGTCGAGCCAGGCCGCGGGGCGGACGCCGCCCGTGGTGAGGTCGATGATGGTGCGGCGGTGCGCCGGCTCGTTGTCCGCCGTCGCGAACAGCTCCCACCGCTGCGGCGGCAGCGCGAGGCCCGACGCCGGGACGGGCGAGACGCCCGCGATGCGCCGCACGCGCGCGGGTGCCGCGGCGACGACGCGCTGCGCCACGCTCGCCCCCATCGAGTGCCCGATCAGCGAGAAGCGTTCCCAGCCGAGCCGGTCCGCGAGCGCGAGGACGTCGCCCGCGCCCTCGGCCGTCGTGTACGCCCCCGGGGTGTCCTTCGCCTCCCCGTAGCCGCGCAGGTCCACCAGCGCGTACTCGAAGGAGACCCGGTCCAGGTCGGCCACGACCGGCGCCCACGCGGAACGGTCGGCGAACCAGCCGTGCACCGCGAGCACCTTGTGCGGACCGTCTCCGTGCCGTTCATGGGGAAGGAGGTAGGTGGAGGCCACGGCGAACTCCCGGGGATGTGGCGGTGCGGATCGCTCCACGGTGGCGCGGCCCCGCCCGGCCCACAAGGGGGCGTGTCCGGGGGATCGGCGACAATAGCGCCTGTGACCTCAGCCGACGCCTCCGCCGACACCTTTTCCGTCCCCTCTGCGCCCGGTCGACCCGGCCGCTCCGAGCTGCGTGCCGACTGCGGCGACTGTTTCGGCCTGTGCTGCGTGGCGCTCCCGTTCGCCAAGTCGCAGGACTTCGCGCGGAACAAGAGCGCGGGCAGCCCCTGCCGCAACCTCCGGGACGACTTCCGCTGCGGCATCCACGCGCGGCTGCGCGACGAGGGCTATCAGGGGTGCACCGTCTTCGACTGCTTCGGCGCCGGACAGAAGATCTCGCAGGTCACGTTCGAGGGCGTCAGCTGGCGTGAGCGCCCGGAGAGCGCGCGGGCGATGTACGAGACGTTCCCCGTCATGCGGCAGCTGCACGAACTGCTGTGGTACCTGAGCGAAGTGCTCGAACTGCGCCGCGCCAAGTCCGTGCACCGCGACGCCCGGCGCGCCCACGACGCCATCGAGCGCCTCACGCGCGCGGGCGCCGACGAACTGCTCGCCGCCGACGTGCCCGCGATCCGCGGTGACGTGAACACCCTGCTGCTCAAGGCGAGCGACCTGGTCCGCGCCCAGGTGCCGGGGCGCAAGAAGAACCACCGCGGCGCGGACCTCGCCGGGGCCCGTCTGCACGCGGCAGACCTGCGGGGCGCCAGCCTGCGCGGCGCTCTCCTCATAGCCGCCGACCTGACCGGCGCCGACCTGCGCTTCGCCGACCTGATCGGCGCGGACCTGCGCGACGCCCGGCTCGCCGGCGCCGACCTCACGGGCGCGATCTTCCTCACCCAGGCCCAGGTGAACGCGGCACACGGCGACGCCGCCACCAAGCTGCCGCCCGGCCTGGCGCGCCCCGCGCGCTGGGCCGCGTAACCCCGACACGGACGGGCCGCTTCCCCGCCGCGCCCCCGCCCACTCCTCGTTCCCGCGATTCACGCGATGGAGCGATCATCCGGCCCGTCGTGGATGGGCCGGGGCCACGCGGGTAGGGCCGCGCCCATGACAGAGCAGTCCACACAACCGTTCCGCCTGCCGCGCTTCTACATGCCGTACGAGGCGCGCCTCAACCCCCACCTCGACCAGGCCCGCGCCCACTCCGCCGAGTGGGCCCGCGCGATGGGGATGCTGGAGGGGAGCGGCGTGTGGGAGCGGAGCGACCTCGACGCGCACGACTACGGCCTGCTGTGCGCGTACACGCACCCCGACTGCGACGGCCCGGCGCTCTCCCTGATCACCGACTGGTACGTGTGGGTCTTCTTCTTCGACGACCACTTCCTGGACCTGTTCAAGCGCACCGGCGACCGCGAGGGCGGCAAGGCCCACCTGGAGCGGCTGCCCCTGTTCATGCCGATGGACGTCTTCGCGGCGGTGCCGGAGCCGGAGAACCCCGTCGAGGCCGGCCTCGCGGACCTGTGGCGGCGCACCGTGCCCGCCATGTCCTCCGGCTGGCGCCGCCGCTTCGCCGAGGCGACCGAGCACCTGCTCAACGAGTCGATGTGGGAGCTCTCGAACATCAACGAGGGCCGCGTCTCCAACCCCGTCGAGTACATCGAGATGCGCCGCAAGGTCGGCGGCGCCCCCTGGTCGGCCGGGCTCGTGGAGTACGCGACCGCCGAGATCCCGGCGCCGGTCGCCGCGTCGCGCCCGCTGCGCGTCCTGAAGGAAACGTTCTCCGACGCCGTGCACCTGCGCAACGACCTCTTCTCCTACGAGCGTGAGGTCCGCGACGAGGGCGAGCTCAGCAACGGCGTCCTCGTCCTGGAGACGTTCTTCGGCTGTACGACGCAGGAGGCGGCGGAAGCCGTCAACGACGTGCTGACCTCACGCATGCACCAGTTCGAGCACACCGCGCTGACCGAGGTGCCCGCGCTCTGCCTCGAAAAGGGGCTCACCCCCGACCAGGTCGCCGCCGTCGCCGCGTACGCGCGCGGGCTGCAGGACTGGCAGTCCGGCGGACACGAGTGGCACCTGCGGTCGAGCCGCTACATGAACGAGGGCGCCGTCGAGGAACCGTCACCGCTGCGCGGCCCCACCGGCCCCGGCACCGCCTCCGCCGACGTACACGCCCTGCTCACGTCCGCCGGGGCCGAGCGGCTGCGGGCGTACACGCACGTGCCGTTCCAGAAGGTGGGACCCTCGCGCCTGCCCGACTTCCTCATGCCGTACGAGGTGAGGCTGAACCCGGCGCTCGACCACGCGCGCGTGCGCCTCGGCCAGTGGGTGCGCGCCATGGGTATCCTCGGCGAGGGCGTCTGGGACGAGGACAAGCTCGCCGCCGCCGACCTCGCCCTCTGCTCGGCGGGGATCGACCCGGACGGCTCCCCGGAGACCCTCGGCCTCAGCGCGCAGTGGCTCGCCTGGGGCACCTACGGCGACGACTACTACCCGCTCGTCTTCGGGCGGCGCCACGACCTCGCCGCCGCCAGGCTGTGCACCGAACGCCTCTCGGCCTGCATGCCCCTGGCGGACGAACCCCCGCCCGAACCGGCCAACGCCATGGAGCGCGGCCTCACCGACCTGTGGGCGCGCACGACCGCGACCATGACACCCGAGCAGCGGACCGGGCTCAGGGCCGCCGTCGACGCCATGACGGAGAGCTGGGTCTGGGAGATCCTCAACCAGGCACAGCACCGCATCCCCGACCCCGTCGACTACCTGGAGATGCGCCGCGCCACCTTCGGCTCCGACCTCACCCTGTCCATGTGCCGCGCGGGCCAC
>NZ_JAOCNE010000007.1:64114-173695 GCF_056172735.1 Streptomyces sp. R818 | reverse complement strand
TGGAGTTCCGGGTGGGCGAGGAGTGCGAGCCCGACCCGTTCACGCTGCCCGAGGCGGTCTCCGGCTCCTTCCGGAAGCTGACCCACGACATCAAGCACGGGCACCGGCTCGTCGTGCTGACCCCGCCCGCGACCAAGGGCGGCGGCGGGCACCCCGAGATGTGGGAGATGGCGGAGGTCGAGGACACCGAGGGCCTCCAGCTCCCGGCCGAGGGCTACATCCAGGTCCTCGACGACCAGGGCCGGTTGAAGACCTACCGGCGGATCGCCCGGACCTTCAACGACGGGCTCGGCTTCACCGTCGCCGAGGGCAGCCACGAGCAGTGGAGCTTCCTGAACCTCGCGGTGAACCCACCGGTCGTCCACCCCATGCACATCCACCTGGCCGACTTCCAGATCCTCGGCCGCGACAGCTACGACGCCTCCGGGTTCAGCACGGAGATCGGCGGCACGACGGAGCCGGTCGCGTACGACGGTTCCAGGCCGGTCCCGCTGCCGCCCAACGAGCAGGGGTACAAGGACGTCTTCCGCGCCCTGCCCGGTCAGATGCTGCGCGTCATGGGCACATTCGACGGGGCGTACGGCCGGTTCATGTACCACTGCCATCTCCTCGAACACGAGGACATGGGCATGATGCGGCCGTTCGTGGTGATGCCGGAGGAAGCGCTCAAGTTCGACCACGGGGCCGGGCACGGCGGCGGCCACGGAGGGCACGCGTAGCCCGCGCTCTCACCCGTTCGTGGTCCGTGGCGGCGGACCGCGACGGGTAGGGCTTCGCCCATGGAACGAACAGCGCTGCGGCCGAGATCGATGCCCGGGACGGCGGGGGAGCCCTCCCGCCGTCCGAACGCCGTACGGGACGGCCGCCGGCCGCTCGGGCTGCCGGCCGGGCTGGTCTGCGCCCTGGTCCTGGTCCTCGCCGGGGTGGGCCTCGGCGCGGTCGGCACCACGGTCGTCGGCATGAGCAGGATGGCCGAGGCCCAGCCGGGGAAGGCGGCGGCCGCGGACCCGGCGGAACCGTCCGCCCCGTCACCCTCGCCGAGCGCGAGCGCGAGCGCGAGCGCGAGCCCGAGTCCGAGTGCGGCCGCCGCCCGCGGCAGCCTCGGCGTGGAAGTGGTCGACGCCCCGCAGGGGTCCGGCGCGCTCGTCGTCGCCGTGCACGTCCCGGGGTCCGGATACACGGCCGGGCTGGTGCGCGGCGACATCGTCACGCACGTCGGCACGGTGGAGATCGGTTCGGCGCGCGACCTGGTGGCCCGGGTCGCGGACGCCCTCCCGGGACGGCAGGCGATCCTCACGGTGCGCCATCGTGACGGCGCGCGCCAGGCGCTGGCGGCGACGCCCGGCCTCGTCACATGACAGCCGTCGACCGCGCGTCAGACCGAACAAGCTGCGGACCGGCCGTGCGTCAGACCGTGCGGAAGTGCGTCGTCAGCCGCCGCTCGTCGTCCAGCACATGGAACGCGAGCCCCACCGGCGCCTCCCGGTCCGCGACCTGCTCGCCCTCCCACGGGAGCCGCAGCGTCCACGTCACCGCGGGCCCCACGACCAGCGGCCGCCCGGCGAACGTCGTCGCGGCCGGTGTGTGCGCGTGCCCGGTGAGCACCGCGACGATCTCCGGTCTGCGTTCGAGGAGCCGCGCCAGTGAGCGCGGCCGCGCGAGGACGTAGCGGTCGGGCAGCGGGTGGTGCAGCGCCACCGGCGGATGGTGGAAGGCGATGAGGACGGGCGTGTCGCCGTCGAGCGCGTCGAGCTGCTCCTCGATCCAGGCGTACGTCTCCTCGTCCAGGGCGCCCTCGTCCTCGCCCGGGATGCTGGAGTCGCACATGAGGACGGCCGCGCCGCCCACCCGGTGGACACGGTTGACCGGCCCTTCGGCCCCGGGCTCGCGCAACAGGACTTCACGGTAAGGGACCCGGCTGTCGTGGTTGCCGGGGCAGAGCAGGACCGGGAACGGCAGCGGGGCCGCCGGGGCGCGCAGTCCGAGCAGCCCGGCCGCCTCCGCGTACTCCGGCTCCGCGCCGTGGTCGGCTATGTCCCCGGTGACCAGGAGCGCGTCCACCGGGCCCGGCAGCGCGCGCAGGTGGTCGAGGACGCGGCGGGCGCGCTCGGTGGCGCGCGGGGTGCCGTCGAGGTGCAGATCGCTGATCTGGGCCAGCACGAGCATGGGCGTACGTCCTTCGGGGAGCGTCGGCGGGTCGCTAACGGTACAGGCCGATCCAACCATTAGCTCAGGCGCTGGGGCAATGCCCTTCCCGTCAGTGCGGGACAGGGGCGCGGGAAGGTGCGGGAACGGACTCGCGCCCGCCTCCCCGGCCGGGCAGGATGCTCCCGTAGACGCCCCGCACCCGTCCCGCGCCCAGGAGGCCCCCGCATGACGACCGGCACACCCGCCCCCTTCACCGCCGCCGACTACCGGGCCCGGATGGAGCGCGCCGCGCGCTCCGCCGCCGACGCCGGGCTCGCGGGGGTGCTCGTCGCGCCGGGTCCGGACCTGGTGTGGCTCACCGGGTACCACGTGCCGGCCGACACCGAGCGGCTCACGCTCCTGGTGCTCGCCGAGGGGCAGGAGCCGACGCTCGTCGTGCCGACCCTGGAGGCGCCGGACGCCGCCAAGGCCGCCGGGGCCGACGCGATGACCCTGCGCGACTGGACCGACGGCAAGGACCCGTACACCGTCGCCGCCCCGCTCCTCGGCGCGCGGGGCGGAGCGGGCCGCTTCGGCGTCAGCGACAACGCCTGGGCCATGCACCTGCTCGGTCTCCAGCAGGCCCTGCCCGACACCTCCTACGTCTCGCTGACCCAGGCGCTGCCGATGCTGCGCGGGGTCAAGGACGCCGCCGAGCTGGAGCGGCTCGCGGCCGCCGGCGCCGCGGCCGACGCCACGTACGAGGAGATCAGGAAAACCACCTTCGGCGGTCGCAAGGAGAGCGACATCGCCCGCGAACTCGACGGTCTGCTGCGGCAGTTCGGGCACGAGCAGGTCGACTTCACTCTCGTCTGCTCCGGTCCCCACGGTGCCGACCCGCACCACGCGCCGGGCGAGCGCGTCATCCAGGACGGCGACATGGTCGTCCTCGACTTCGGCGGCCTCAAGCACGGCTATGGCTCCGACACCTCCCGCACCGTGCACGTCGGCGAGCCCACCGACGAGGAGCGGCGCGTGCACGACGTCGTGCGCGAGGCGCAGACCGCCGCCTGCGACGCCGTGCGGCCCGGCATCGCCTGCCAGGAGGTCGACCGGGTCGCCCGCAAGATCATCAGCGACGCCGGGTACGGCGAGTACTTCATCCACCGCACCGGGCACGGCATCGGCGTCACGACGCACGAGCCGCCGTACATGATCGAGGGCGAGGAGCAGCCGCTCGTGCCCGGCATGTGCTTCTCCGTGGAGCCCGGCATCTACCTGCCGGGACGCTTCGGCGTCCGGATCGAGGACATCGTCACCGTCACCGAGGACGGCGGCCGGCGCCTCAACGCGACGCCCCGGGACCTGGCGATCGTGGGCTGACGGCCATGCCGACCCCGGAGCCGCTCACCGCCGCCACCGTGCGCCGCCTCCTCGCGACCCTGCTCCCGGACGGCGGCGGCGCCGAGGTGCGCCCGGTCGCCGAGGGCGGCGAGCACGCCACCTGGTGGGTCGGGGACCGGCACGTCCTGCGCCTCGCCCCCGACGTGCAGGCCGCACACCGGCTGCGCCGCGAGATCCGGCTACGGGACCTGGTCCGGCCCTACGTCGCGGTCGGCGTGCCCGCGTCCGTCGCGTCCGGGGAGTGGGCGGCAGGGCTCGCCTGCACCCTGGACACGCGGCTGCCCGGCGACTCCGGGGAGGTCAGGGACGTCACGGCCGCCGGGGAGGAGGACCTCGCCGGGCTGCTCACCGGGTTGCGCGAGGTGCCGGTGGCCCGCGCGGCGGCGCTCGGCGTGCCGAAGGCGGCCCCGCGCTCCCTTGAGAACCTGCGCAGGGCGGCCGGTGCGGCGGCCCGGAAGCTCGACGCGGACGACGAGTTCGAGGCGGAGCGGCTCGACCAGCTGACGCCCCGGGCCGTCGTCCAGCTCGGCCCCCTGGGCGACCCGGTCCTCGTCCACCACGACCTCAAGGGCGAGCACCTCAGGGTCGACCGGGGCGGGCGGGTGCGCGGCGTCCTCGACTGGACCGACGCCGTGGCCGGCGATCCGGCCGAGGACATCGCGGGCCTCGCGATCGCGGTCGGGGCGCGGGCGGCGGTCCGCTCGGCGACCCTCGCCGGACACGGCCCCCGGGTCTGCCTGCGCGGCCTGTGGCTGGCCCGCTGCGACACCCTGCTCCGCCTCGCCGACCGCCTCCACGGCGCCGACGCGGACAGCCCCGTACCGCTCCTGCGGGTCCAGCTGGAGCGGGCCTGGGAGCCGATCCTGCTGGAGCTGGTCTGAAGACCCCTCAAGGAGCTACGGCCACCACGCACGACTCGCCCGGCACCGTCAGAAGCCCGTCCGGCCCCGGCAGTTCCACCGGCTCCCACGCCGCGAGGATCTGCGCGACCGGGCGGCCCAGCGGGATCGACACCGGGTCCGCCGACAGGTTCACCGCCACCCGCAGGTCGCCCCGGCGGTACGCGATCCAGCGGGCCTCCTCGTCGAAGGCGACCTTGACCGCCGCCAGATCCGCGTCCTGGAGGTCCGTCCGGGCGTGGCGCAGGGCGATCAGGTCGCGGTACCAGGACAGCACGCGCGCGTGGTGGCCCGTGGCCTGCTCCGACCAGTCGAGGCAGGAACGTTCGCGCGTGGCCGGGTCCTGCGGGTCGGGGATGTCCTTCTCGGCCCAGCCGTGCGCGGCGAACTCCCGGCGCCTGCCCTTGCGCACGGCCTCCGCGAGTTCGGGGTCGGTGTGGTCGGTGAAGTACTGCCACGGGGTGCTCGCCGCCCACTCCTCGCCCATGAACAGCATCGGCGTGAAGGGGCTGGTCAGGACGAGCGTCGCCGCGCACGCGAGAAGGCCGGGGGAGACGTTCGCGGCGAGCCGGTCGCCCTGCGCCCGGTTGCCGATCTGGTCGTGGGTCTGCGTGTAGGCGAGAAGGCGGTGCGCGGGGGTGCGGGCGCGGTCCAGGGGGCGGCCGTGGTGGCGGCCGCGGAACGAGGAGTACGTGCCGTCGTGGAAGAAGCCGCGCGTCAGCGTCTTGGCGACGGCGGCGAGCGGCTCGCGCGCGAAGTCGGCGTAGTAGCCGTCGCCCTCCCCGGTGACGGCCGCGTGGACGGCGTGGTGCACGTCGTCGTTCCACTGCGCGTGCACGCCGAGGCCGCCCTCCGCGCGCGGGGTGATCATGCGCGGGTCGTCCAGGTCGGACTCGGCGATCAGGAACAGCGGGCGGCCGAGCCGTTCGGCGAGGCCGTCGACGGCCGTCGACAGCTCCTCCAGGAAGGGCAGGGCGCGCCGGTCGTGCAGTTCGTGGACGGCGTCCAGACGCAGGCCGTCGACGCGGTAGTCGCGCAGCCAGGCGAGGGCGCTGCCGACGAGGTAGGCGCGGACCTCGTCGGAGCCGGGGGCGTCCAGGTTCACGGCGCTGCCCCACGGCGTGTGGTAGGTGTCCGTGAAGTACGGGCCGAACGCGGGCAGATAGTTCCCGGCCGGGCCCAGATGGTTGTGCACGACGTCCAGGACGACGCCGAGCCCCAGCTCGTGCGCGGCGTCGACGAACCGCTTCAGCGCCTCCGGACCGCCGTACGGCTCGTGCACCGCCCACAGGCTGACCCCGTCGTACCCCCAGCCGTGCCGGCCGGGGACGGGACACAGCGGCATCAGCTCGACGTGCGTGACGCCGAGGTCGACCAGGTGGGCGAGGCGCTCGGCGGCCGCGTCGAGCGTGCCCTCGCGCGTGTACGTGCCCACGTGCAGCTCGTAGAGGACCGCACCGGTCAGGTCCCGGCCCGCCCAGCCCGCCTGCCACCCGTGCCGGTCGTGGTCGACGACCGCGCTCAGGCCGTCGGGCCCGTCGGGCTGACGGCGCGAGCGCGGGTCGGGCAGCACGGGTCCGTCGTCGAGCGCGAATCCGTACCGCGACCCGTCCCGCGCCTCCGCCTCGCCCGACCACCAGCCCGCGCGGCCGGCGTCGCGCTCCAACGCCCGCGCGGCGCCGTCGCAATGGAGCGTGACCTGCTCTGCCTTGGGTGCCCACACCTCGAAACGCACGGACGTCTCCCCCTCGTAGCCGGATGTCTGCCGACAGTGACGACGCGTCCATCCTGCGCCAGGAGTGATCGTTTCGCCGGTAAATCGCCACTACTGGCCGGTTCTTTTGTGCCCGCGGGCGTCCTTCGTTTTCTGGACACTTCGGCCGTGCTGCCCGACAATCACAGGCGTGACGTCCTCTTTTGAACACCAGACGTACCCCGCACGGCTCACCGACGCCGAGCGGGACCGTGCGCTGGCGGTGCTCAGGGACGGCGTCGCGCTCGGGCGTCTGTCGCACGACACGTTCGTGCGCCGCATGGAGCTGGCGCTCGCCGCCCGCAGGTCCGACGAACTGCACGCGCTCACCGCCGATCTGCGCGGCGAGAACCGCTGGTCCCGCGCGGTCCTCGGGGCCGTCGGCGCGGTCTCCGGGTTCACCGTGCGGATGCGCAGGGCCTGGACCGTCGAGCGGCTGCCCAAGCTGCTGCTCCCGCCACCGGGCAGCCCCTACCCGCTGCGCATAGGCCGCGACCCGGCCAACGGGCTGCGCCTGAGCCACGACACGGTCTCCCGGGTGCACGCCGAGCTGAGCCGCCAGGGCGGCATGTGGGTCCTGCGGGACCTCGGCTCCACCAACGGCACGTCGGTGAACGGCCGCAGGGTGACCGGCGCCGCCGTCGTCCAGGCCGGTGACCAGGTCGGCTTCGGCCGCATGTCGTTCCGGCTCTCGGCCGACTGAGGCGGACTGAGGCGGACGGCCTCGCGGCGCCTGCTCAGCCCCGCGCGAACCGGACCGCCGCGATCGTCGTACGGGCCTGGTGCTCGATCTGGTGCGCCACCGGCACCCACCGCGCGTTGAAGCGTGCCCCGTACACCTCGCACCAGCGGGTGACGAGGGCGTCGAGGCGAGGGGCCGCCGGGTCGCCGGCCTCCTCCAGGACGCGCAGGAGCATGGCCGCGGCCCGCAGCGGGAGGCGGCGCGCGAAGGCGTCGATGCTGCCGACGTAGGCCATCGTCGCGTCCGGCGGGGGCGGTTGCACCCAGTCGTCCGCGAGGCCGGGGACCAGGCTCAGCGCCCAGCGGGCGGCGCGCAGCAGCGGGCCCGTGGTGTCCGGGAGCCGGGGCAGGGCCTCCATGAGGACCGCCTCGACGAGCCGGGTGTCGCGGCTGAGCCGGGCCGAGATGCGGCGCAGCGCCCGTTCCGCGGCGGGGTGCGGGGCCGGGTCGTCGACCAGGTCGCTGGCCCACATCGGCACCTCGATGATGGCCGTGGAGCCGCCGTAGCGGTGCGCGTGGTGCCAGGTGGAGTGCCGGGCGTCGTCGGGCAGGCTCGGGAACGCGGCCTGCGCGTCGAGGCCCGGCATCACATGGACGCCCGGCCCGGACGTCGGCCAGCCCGCCGCGTCGCAGGCGCCCGTCTCCACCGGTATGTGGAGCTCGGCCGCCGACTTGGCGAACGCCTCCGCGAGCCCGGGTATGTCGCGGGTCAGCTGCACCCAGCTGCCGCCGAGTTCGGTCCCGTGCAGGGAGACCTGGAGGTAGGGGCGCAGTGCGTCGATGGCCCCGGTCAGCGTCGTCGTCTCCGGCGGGAGCCGGTTCGGCGGCAGCACCGAGGGCGACCACTCGGGCTGCTCGGGGCCCGCGGGGCGGAAGAAGTGCCGGTGGTAGTCGAGCAGGGAGCGGGGGGCGGGGGTGCGGTGCAGCGCCGCGCCGTCCGGGTCGGCGCAGAGCAGGAAGTGCCAGGAGCGGTCGGCGCGCAACGCCGGTTCGAGCAGCGCCCGTTCCGCCAGGTGCAGCACGGTCGGGCCGCCCGTCGGCTCGTTGGCGTGCGCGCCCGCGACGACGAGGACGGTACGCGGGTCGTGCCCGACGGACAGCAGATGCAGGGGGCGGCCCCCACGTGACGTGCCGATCCGGCGTAGTCGGCACAGATCGGGCCGGTGAGTCGCCAGCTCCCGCGCTGACTGGGCCAGTTCGGCCGTGGTGGGGTACCGCTGCTCCGTCAGATGACTCACCCCCGCTGGTGCTCCTGGCGTCAGCATCCGCAGTACCCCACGCTCCGCCGTGCCTGTCAAGAAGGCTTGTGTACAGCCCCGTCGCCGGTGCAGGCTACGCCGCTCGGCTCACGCGCGTACGAGCAACGCCACCGGTGACCGCCGGAAAAGCTCCGCCACGCGCGCGTGGCCGCCGAACTGACGTCCCGGGTCGAGCAGTTCCGTCCAGTCACCGGGCGGCAGCGTGAGCCGCGTGTCCTGCCAGCCGCCCGCCTCCGCGAGCCGCAGGGAGAGCCGGGTGACGGCCACGACGACGTGGCCCGAGCGCGCGTACGCCACGCAGTGCTGCCCGGCCGGGCCCTCCGCGGGCAGCGGCTCGTAGGTGGCCGCGCCGCCGAACCACTCCGGGTGCTCCCTGCGCAGGTGGAGCGCCGCCTTGGTCAGCGCCTCCTTCTCCGCGGAGAGCGTGCCCGGCTTCTCGGCGGCCTCGAAGCGGGCGGGCGTCCGGTTGTCCGGGTCCACCAGGGCGCGGTACGCGTGCTCGGTGCCCTGGTAGACGTCCGGGACGCCCGGCATGGTGAGGTGCGCCAGGGCAGCGCCGAGGACGTTGGCCCGTACGTGGGGCGCGAGGTCCGCCATGAAGCGCAGCACCTCCTCCCCGGGCGGGCCGCAGGGGCCGGACGCCACGAAGTCCCGCAGGGCGCTCTCGTAGGCCTCGTCCTGCTCGGTCCACGTCGTGAACAGGCCCGCCTCGCGCGCGTGCTTGAGCAGGGCGCCTTGCAGCCGCTCCGGATCCGCGGGGCCGAGCCCGGCCACCGTCTGCCAGGCGGCCCAGGCGAGCTGCGGGTCGGGCGCGCTGGTGGCGCCGCCGCGCGCGGTCCGCTCGGTCACCAGGGCGAGCAGCGCCTCCCACTGCGTGGGGCACTGGTTGAGGACGGCGATGCCCGCCCGGACGTCCGCGCTGCGCTTGGTGTCGTGGGTCGACAGGGCGGTCGAGGTGTAGGGCCAGTCCCGCTGCACGCGCGCGCAGTACGCGTGGAACGCCTCGGCGGGGACCGCAGGGTTCTGCGGGCTGCCGCCGACCTCCAGGGCCGACAGGAGCGGCGTGTACCGGTAGAACGCGGTGTCCTCGACCGACTTGGCCCGCAGCGCCGACGACGCCTGTGCGAACCGCGCCCGGAACGCCGTGTGCCGGGGCGAGTCCCCGTGCCGCCCGAGCGCCAGGTCGCGTACGGCGTCGACGGCGCGGGCCTCCTCGGCGACGGTGAACGCGGCTTTCGCGTCGGCCGCGTCGGACGCCGTGAGCACGGTCTCCGGGTCGACGCCCCCGGCCACGTACGGCCGGTACACCGGGACGCGCACCAGCAGCTCGCGCAGGGCCGTGCGCAGCGCCCAGGGCGCGTGGTCGCGCAGCGCGGGCGTCCCGGCGCACAGCGCGGTGGCCTCGCGCGTGAGGCGGTCCACCTCGGCGGCCAGCTCGTGCGTGACGACGCGGTGGGCGGCGCGGCGGGCGGTGGCCGCCCACTCGCCGCCGCGGTCGGCCGTGACGCCCGTGTAGCGGCGGAACAGGCCGAGCAGCTCGTCGGCGCCCGCCGGGTCGGTGAAGAGGCCGTCGATGTGGCGCAGCGCGTCGTAGCCCGTGGTCCCGGCGACCGGCCAGGCGGCGGGCAGGTGCTCGTCGTCCTCCAGGATCTTCTCGACGACGGTCCACCGGCCGCCCGTCGCCTCGCCGAGGCGCTGGAGGTAGCCGCCGGGGTCGGCGAGGCCGTCGGGGTGGTCGATGCGCAACCCGTCGACGACGCCCTCGCGCAGCAGGCGCAGGATCGTCGCGTGGGTCTCCTCGAAGACCTCGGGGTCCTCCTGGCGGACCCCGATGAGGTCGGAGATGGTGAAGAAGCGCCGGTAATTCAGCTCGGTGCGGGCGAGGCGCCACCAGGCGAGGCGGTACCACTGGGCGTCGAGGAGCTGGGGCAGCGGCAGCGTGCGGGTGCCCTCGCGCAGGGGGAAGACGTGGTCGTAGTAGCGCAGCACGTCCCCCTCCACCTCGAAGGCGGCCAGCTCGTCCCCGACGGGGCCGCCCAGGACGGGCAGCAGGACCCGGCCCCCTTGCGCCTCCCAGTCGATGTCGAACCAGCGCGCGTAAGGCGACGTGGGGCCGTCGCGCAGGACCTCGTACAGCGGCCTGTTGTGGCGCACGGAGGCGGCCATGTGGTTGGGCACGATGTCGACGACGAGGCCGAGGCCGTGCTCGCGCGCCTTGGCGGCGAGCGCCCGGAGCCCCTCCTCACCGCCCAGTTCGGCCCGCACGCGCGCGGGGTCCACCACGTCGTAGCCGTGCGTCGACCCGGGCACGGCCTCAAGGACCGGCGACAGGTGCAGATGGGAGACCCCTAAGGAGGCCAGGTACGGGACGGCGGCGGCCGCTGCCGCGAAGCCGACGTCGGGTTGCAGCTGGAGCCGGTAGGTGGCCGTCGGGGCGTGAGGCGTCATGCGAGATTACTTACCCCCAAGGGCGCCGTTCGTGCGTTCACCGCGGCGCTGCGGCGCGCCGCGGTGAAACGCTCCGGAACCCCCTACGCGGGCCGTCGCAGCACCGTGAGGCTCCGTCCGAGCAGCTCCAGACGGTCACCCGCCTGGACCTTCGGGCCGTCGTCCGTGGGCAGGCCGGTCGGCAGCGCCGTGTCGACGACCGGCTGCCACTGGCGGCCGTGGTCCATGGGCACCACGAACTCCTGCACCTCGGGCGAGGCGTTGAACAGCAGCAGGAACGAGTCGTCGGCGATGCGCTCGCCGCGCGGACCCGGCTCGGAGATCGCGTTGCCGTTGAGGAACACCGACAAGGAGCGGGCCTGCGCCGCCGTCCAGTCCTCCTGCGTCATCTCCTCGCCCTCGGGGGTGAACCAGGCGATGTCCGACAGCTCGTCGTGCGTGCCCTCCACCGGGCGGCCGTGGAAGAAGCGGCGCCTGCGCAGGACGGGGTGCTCGCGGCGCAGCCGCACCATCGCGCGCGTGAACTCCAGGAGCGGCTCGGGCGGCTCGTCCGGGTCGGCCCAGCGCACCCACGCGACCTCGTTGTCCTGGCAGTACGCGTTGTTGTTGCCGCCCTGGGTGCGGGCGAACTCGTCCCCGTGGCTGAGCATCGGCACGCCCTGGGACAGCATCAGCGTCGCCACGAAGTTGCGCATCTGGCGGGCCCGCAGATCGAGGACGGCCGGGTCGTCGGTCTCGCCCTCGGCGCCGCAGTTCCACGACCGGTTGTGGCTCTCGCCGTCCCGGTTCTCCTCGCCGTTGGCGTCGTTGTGCTTGTCGTTGTACGCCACCAGGTCGTGCAGGGTGAACCCGTCGTGGCAGGTCACGAAGTTTATCGAGGCGAGCGGGCGGCGGCCGTCGTCCTGGTAGAGGTCCGAGGAGCCGGTGAGCCGGCCCGCGAACTCCGCCAGGGTGCGCGGCTCGCCCCGCCACAGGTCCCGTACGGTGTCGCGGTACTTGCCGTTCCACTCGGTCCACAGGGGCGGGAAGTTGCCCACCTGGTAGCCGCCCTCGCCGACGTCCCAGGGCTCCGCGATGAGCTTCACGCGCGAGACGACCGGGTCCTGCTGCACCAGGTCGAAGAAGGACGAGAGCCGGTCCACCTCGTGGAACTGGCGCGCCAGGGTGGCCGCCAGGTCGAAGCGGAACCCGTCGACGTGCATCTCCTCGACCCAGTAGCGCAGCGAATCCATGATCATCTGGAGGACGTGCGGCGACCGCATCAGGAGCGAGTTGCCCGTGCCCGTCGTGTCCATGTAGTACCGGGGGTCATCGGTGAGGCGGTAGTACGACAAATTGTCGAGGCCCTTGTAGGAGAGTGTCGGGCCCAGGTGGTTCCCCTCGGCCGTGTGGTTGTAGACGACGTCCAGGATGACCTCGATGCCCGCCTGGTGCAGCGCCCGCACCGCCGACTTGAACTCCAGGACCTGCTCGCCCCGGTCGCCCCAGGAGGCGTAGGTGTTGTGCGGGGCGAAGAAGCCGATCGTGTTGTAGCCCCAGTAGTTGTTCAGGCCCATCTCGACCAGGCGGTGGTCGTTGACGAACTGATGGACCGGCATCAACTCAAGGGCGGTGACGCCCAGTTCGGTGAGGTGCTCGATGATCGCCGGGTGCGCGAGCGCCGCGTAGGTGCCGCGCAGCTCGTCGGGGAGCGCCGGGTGGCGCATCGTGAGGCCCTTCACGTGGGCCTCGTAGAGCACCGTCTCGTGGTACTCGGTGCGCGGCGGGCGGTCGTCGCCCCAGTCGAAGTAGGGGTTCACCACGACCGACGCCATCATGTGCGGCGCCGAGTCGAGGTCGTTGCGCTCCTCCGGCGAACCGAACGGATATCCGTACACCGCCTCCGTCCAGTCGATGCGCCCGCTGATGGCGCGCGCGTACGGGTCGAGGAGCAGCTTCGCGGAGTTGCAGCGCATCCCGCGCGCGGGGTCGTAGGGGCCGTGCGCCCGGTAGCCGTACCGCTGCCCCGGCATGATGCCGGGGAGGTAGGCGTGCCGGACGAACGCGTCGGACTCTCTCAGCTCGACCGCCGTCTCCGAACCGTCGTCCTGCAACAGGCACAACTCGATTCGGTCGGCGGCTTCGGAGAAGACCGCGAAATTGGTTCCGGCGCCGTCGTACGTGGCACCGAGCGGATACGCCTGTCCAGGCCAGACCTGCATGCTGACGACTCTTCCACTTCCGGCCCGGCGGTCCGGGCGACACCAGTGAGTCTGTCCCCGAAATGGACGGAACCACCTTCGAGTTGGACCCCTCTTACAGGAAGACCACGTACATCCGGTATGCCCACACGTGGGACTGCCGGGGGAGCAGGGGGAAGATGTGCGCGAACTAGCAAGACGCCATCTCGGGAAGCTGGTGGCCACGGTGGCGCTCGCCACCGCCGGTGCGGCCGTGGCGGTGGGCGTGGGCCTGCCGGACGGCGCGGGGGACGAAGCCGGAGCGGCGGCCAGGGCGGGCACGGCCCAGCGGGACGCCGTGGCCCCGGAGGGGACGGTCGAGGCAGCGCCCGAGGAGGGCGCGAAGGGGGTCGGCCGGGATCCGCTCACCGACGCCGAGATCGACCGGGCCGAGAAACTGGCCGTCCAGAACAACAACCTGCGGATGAACGCCCGGGACGTCGACGGCGACCGGGGCCCGCAGCACCTGTCCACCAACCTCACGGAGATCGACCCGGGCCTCAGCGGCGCGGCCGCCGCCCAGCGCCGCGCGGACGTCGTCTCCTACGACTACAAGAGCGACACCGTCGTCACCAAGACCGTGAACCTCGACACCGGCAAGGTGGAGGACACGCGCAACGACCAGGGCGTCCAGCCGCCGCCGAGCCAGGGGAACTGGCCGAGGCGGCCGACCTGCTGATAGCGAACAGGCTCGGCGCCGGCCTCAAGGCCGACTACAAGGACGCGACCGGCAAGAAGCTCACCAAGGCCGGACAGCTCCAGCTCAGCGGCATGATCTTCCGCAAGGAGACCGTCGCGCGCGTCCCGGCGGCCCTCACCGACTGCGGCGACCACCGCTGCCTGCGCGTCATCGCCAAGGTGGTCAACGGGCCGTGGATCGACACCCGCGCCCTGATCATCGACCTGAGCGACCGCACGGTGAGCCGCCTCTCCTGAGCGCCGTCGAGCCACCGAACCCTCCACATACCTCTCCTGCACAAGGGAGCCCTTCCGTATGCACGTGAACAGAGTCCGGCGCGCCCGCACGAGGCCCGCGGCCGCCCTCACGGGCCTCGCGGTCACCGCGCTGCTCGGCACCGCCTTCGCCACCACACCGTCCGCGACCGCCGCGCCCCAGGCGCCTGCTGCCGCCGCGCCCACCTGCTCGGCCGCGTACAAGATCGAGCAGACCCTCGACGGCGGTACCACCTGGCGCATGTGCTGGCACTACAACACCCTCTCCGGTCTCGTCCTTGACGACGTGAGCTACCAGCCCAAGAGCGAGCCGAAGCCGATCCGTGTCCTCACCAGTGCCCGCCTCGCGCAGGTCCATGTCCCCTACGACGACGGCAAGGCCGAGTACGACGACGTCACCGGCACCGACTTCGGCCAGGCGCTGCAACCGCTGCGCCCCGCGGAGTGCCCCGGCGGCACCATCAAGACCGTGAAGGTCCCCGGCATCGGCAACGTGGCCGGGCTGTGCGCGACCACGCGTGCGCGCGGGCACGCGTACCGCCTCAACGACGACCCCTCGACCGGCGGCAACGGCAAGGTGTACCAGGCCCAGGGCAAGGACCTGCTGCTCTACACCGTGAACAAGGCGTCCTGGTACGAGTACATCACCGAGTGGCGCTTCTCCTCCGACGGCACGATCACCTCCAACGTCGGCGCGACCGGCAGCCTCTCCCCGTACGACTACGAGGGCACCGACGGCAAGGGCTGGCCCATCGGCAAGGGCGCGAGCGCCTACGCCGAGAGCCACAACCACAACGTCTTCTGGCGCGTCAACTTCGGCCTCGACGGCTCCAGCAAGAGCAAGGTCGAGCAGTACGACTCGAAGGTGAGCGCCCCGCAGGGCGGCGGCGCGCCCACCACGAAGACCACCAGGACCCCCGTCACCAAGGAGCTCGCCGGTGACGCGGCGAACATGCGCTGGTGGCGCGTGGTCTCCACGGCGGGCAAGAACAAGGACGGCCACCCCAGGTCCTACGAATTCGTGCCCGGCCGCTCGGCCAAGTACCCGGGGCGCTCGTTCACCAAGCACGACCTGTACTTCACCGAGTACAAGAAGTGCGAGCAGTACGCGAGCGACAACCCCGCCGCCAACTGCGGCGGGAAGAGCGTGGACACCTGGGTCAACGGCCAAACCCTGGTGAACCCGATCGCCTGGGTCAACATAGGGTTCCACCACATCGCCCGCGACGAGGACCAGCAGCCCATGCCGGTCCACTGGCAGGGCTTCTCGCTGGCCCCGCGCGACGTCACCGCCATGAGCCCGCTCACTCCGGGAGACCTCGCGAACCAGAACGGGGTTCCCCCGGTGGGCCGTTGACAAACTCTCCTTCCCATCCGGCTGCACCGCCCGCCGCTCCCGGAGTACCCTTCCTTGATCGTTGTTGGGGGAGTGCTCAGCAAGCTCAACAAGCTCGGACAAGCTCGGGGGAGCGGAAGGCGGTGCGGAGCCGGTGAGCTCGGGAGGGCTTGAGCTGCCCCCTGGTGACGACGGTCACGAGGGCCAGGAGGGCCCGGGGGCAGCCGCCACGGACATCCCGCCCCAAGCGGTGTCACTGGCCCGGCCCATGGACGTGGGGTCCCAGATCGGTCCCGAACTGGACTGGGGCCCCGACGCGTGGCGCGAGGTCCGTACGCGCGCGCAGCGGGCCGGGCGCGCCTACATCTGGCTGAACCTGGTCGAGCAGCGGCTGCGCGCCGTCGTCGCCGCCGTGCTCCGGCCCGTCTACGAGCCCGTGCACGGCGACGACTGGGTCGTGGCCGCCGCCGGGCCCGCCGGCCAGGAGTGGGTGCAGCGGGCCGTCGCCGTGCGCGAGGTCAGCCGCCGCAAGGGCTACCTCCTCGACCCGGCCGACGACAACGTGCTGTCGTTCCTTACCCTCCCGCAGCTGCGGGAGCTGATGGTGCAGCACTGGCCGTGCTTCGAGCCGTACTTCGACGAGCGGCGCGACGTCGAGCTCGCCCTGGACGAGCTGGAGGTCACCCGCAACGTGGTCTCCCGCAACCGGGCCCTCAACGAGACGGTCCTCGCCCAGGCCGAGCGCGCCTCCGCCCGCCTCCTGGAGATGCTCGGCGCCGGCTCCGACGTCCCCTCGGCGCGCCGCCTGCCCATCGACGCCGTCGAGGAACTGGTCGGCGACCGGTTCGCGGACGTCGTCGGCGTCCACTCCGACCGGGTGCGGCTGCTTCGCCAGTTCCCCGCCGAGGACCTCTTCGGCGGCGCCCGGCGCCTCGACGCCATCGGCATCGGCCTCAACCTGCTCGTCCAGAACTTCTCGGGGCGCCGCCTCGTCCGCCTCGCCGAGTCGGGCGCCCGGATACGGCTGCTCTTCCTCAACCCGGCCTCCAGCGCGGTGAAACGGCGCGAGCGGGAACTCGGTATCAAACGGGGCGAACTGGGCCGCGCCGTCGAGATGAACATTCTCCACATGCGGCGGGTCCGGGCCCGGCTCCGCGACCCCGGAGCGTTCGAGATCCAGGTCTTCGACGAGACGCCGCGCTTCACCGCCTACCTCGTCGACGGCGACGGTGCGGACGGCGTCGCCGTCGTCCAGTCCTATCTGCGCCGCTCGCGCGGCATGGAGGCGCCGGTCCTCGTGCTGCGCGGCGGCGGCCGCACGGTCCGGGCCAACGCCTCGCCGGACGCGGAGAACGGCCTGTTCGTGACCTACCGGGACGAGTTCGAGCAGGCGTGGGCGGACGCGCGGCCGGTGTCCTGAGGGCCCCCTCGCGGCCGGCGCCCGGAGGGATTGTCAGTGGCGCGTGCGAAGGTGGTGGTCACTGGGGGAACGCACCACGAGAAGGGGGCTGCCATGGGCTGGCACCGGGAGCTGATGGTCGGCTTCGACCTGGAGACGACGGGCACGGATCCGCGCGAGGCGCGCATCGTCACCGGCGCCGTCATAGAGGTCAGGGACGGCACCGTCCTCGGCCACAAGCAGTGGCTCGCCGACCCGGGCGTGCCCATCCCGGACGAGGCGGTCGCCGTCCACGGCATCAGCAACGAGCGGGCGCGGGCGGAGGGCGCACCGGCCGACCGCGTGGCGAACGCCATCGCCGACGTCCTCGTCGGGTACTGGAGCACGGGCGTCCCGGTGGTCGCGTACAACGCGGCGTTCGACCTGACCCTGCTCTCCGCCGAACTGGCCCGCCACGGCCTGCCCTCACTGCGCGAGCGGCTCGGCACGGACCCGGCGCCGGTGATCGACCCGTACACGATCGACCGCACCGCCGACCGCTACCGCCGGGGCAAGCGCAACCTGGAGGCGGTCTGCACCGAGTACGGCGTCACGCTCGACGCCGCCCACGACGCCTCGGCGGACGCCCTGGCCGCGGCGCTCCTGGCCCGCGCGATAGCCGACCGCCACCCGAAGGTGGCGGGCCTGGGCCCGGCGGAGCTGCACCACCGCCAGGTGGAGTGGTACGCCCGGTGGGCGACGGACTTCCAGAACTTCCTGCGGGGCAAGGGGGAGGAGGGAGCGGTGGTGGACCCGTCGTGGCCGATCAAGTCCGACCCGGCCACATCCAGCCCGGCAAAATCCAGCCCGGCCAATTCCAGCCCGTCCGGCGTTTGAGGACTGGGGTCCGGGGCGAAGCCCCGTGCGAACGGCGGCGCACCCGCCAACGGGCCGAACCTCAGAACGGGTACCAGCGAACGCCCGTGTCCCCGTCCCGCAACGAAGCGACCCGCCGCCGAAACTCCGCCAGAGCCGCCGGATTACTGGGCACATGCTGCGCGACCCACGCACAGGACGCCGTCTCCCGCGCCCCGCGCAACACCGCACACCCCTCCCACTCCCGCACATCCCACCCGTACGCCCGGACAAAACCGTCATAAGCCGCCGCAGGCAACCCGTACCGGTCCCGGGACAACGCCATCACCACGAGATCGTGCTCACGGAAATCAGCCGAGAACGTCTCAAGGTCGACCAGAACGGGCCCGTCGGGACCGACATGCACATTACGGGGCAGGGCGTCACCGTGGATGGGCCCGGGAGCGAGCCGGGGCGTCAGCGCGGCGGCCGCGGCGGCGAACCCGTCCCGCCGCTCACGCAAGTACTCCGCGTCGGCCGGATCGATCGCGTCGCCCGCGAGCCGCAGCCAGCGCTCGACACCGCCCAGCAACTCCCGCCGGGGCAGCGTGAACGAGTCCGGCGCGGGCAGCGCGTGCACCAGCTTGAGCAGCTCCGCGAGGTCGCGCGGCTCGGCGGGCCGGACCGCGTCGGGGATGCGGTGCCACACGGTCACCGGATGCCCCTCGACGACGAGCGGCTCGGCCTTGGCGGCCCGTACGGCGGGGACACCGTGCCCGGCGAGGTACCCGGCGATGTCCAGCTCGCGCCGCGCCCGGTCCAGCAGCTCGGGCGCGAGCCCGCTGTCCCGGCCCACCTTGATCACGAGATCCCCGGCGGCGAACACCGCGTTCTCGCCGAGCGCGAGCAGCTCCGCGCCGTCCGCGGGGCCGTCCACGACGCCCGCCCGCGCCAGCACGTCCCGTGCCCGTACCTCGTCCATCACTCGCCTCCCGTGCGGTCCTGCCGAATACCGGGCCAGTCTCGCATCCGGCCGACACCCGTCCGAATGTCTTGACGTCGTAGCACCGGCTCAGCACGATGACGGGGGCCGCCGGACGGCCGCGAACACCTGATCGAGCGCCATCGGACCCGTCCAAGGAGCCGCCCGTGACCTCGGCGACCGCACGACCACGGACGGGGCGACCACCGGCGTCCGGACCGCAGCGCGAGCACGGCGCCTGGTTCCTGGTGCTCCCCGCCCTCCTCCCGATCCTGGTCCTCAGCGTCGGCCCGCTGCTCTACGGGATCGGGCTCGCCTTCACCGACTCCCAGTCGGGCCGCACCACGGCGACGCAGTGGGTCGGCACCCTGAACTTCCAGGACCTCCTCCACGACACGCTCTTCTGGGAGTCGTTCCGCATCGGCCTGCTCTGGGCGGTCGGCGTGACGGTGCCGCAGTTCCTGCTCGCCCTCGGCCTCGCCCTGCTCCTCAACCAGGAGCTGCGCTTTCGCTGGCTGGCGCGGGCGCTCGCGATCGTGCCGTGGGCGATGCCGGAGGTCGTCGTCGGCATCATGTGGCGCCTCGTCTACCACCCGGACGCGGGCATCCTCAACGAAACGCTGCGCACGCTCGGCCTGGGCGACGGCCGCGACTGGCTGACCGGCCTGGCGACCGCGCTGCCCGCCGTCATCGTCGTAGGGATCTGGGCGGGGATGCCGCAGACGACGGTCGCGCTGCTCGCCGGGTTGCAGCACACCCCGCGCGAGCTGCACGAGGCGGCGGCGATGGACGGGGCGGGGGCGTGGCGCCGGTTCCGCACGGTGACGTGGCCCGCGATCCGCCCCGTGGCCCTGGCGATCACCGCGCTGAACTTCATCTGGAACTTCAACAGCTTCGCCCTGGTCTACGTCCTGACCAACGGCGGGCCCGGCGGCCGCACCCGCCTGCCGATGCTGTTCGCGTACGAGGAGGCGTTCCGCTACGGGCAGTTCGGTTACGCGGCGGCGATGGGCTGCGTCATGGTCGCCGTCATCTCGATCCTCCTCGCCCTCTACCTCGTGGGCCGTCTGAAGGGAGGCGACGAGCAGTGATGAAAGCCTCCCGGCCGGCCCGCGCGGGCCAGTACCTCGCGCTCCTGGCCTATCTGATCTTCCTCGTCTTCCCGTTCCTGTGGCTGATCTCCACCGCGTTCAAGCCGCCGCGCGAACTGGCGAGCCTGCACCCCACCTGGCTGCCGAAGGACCCCACCCTCGACAACTTCCGGCAGGCCTTCGACGAGCAGCCCCTGCTGCGCGCGGCGGCGAACTCGCTGCTGGTCGCGGTCTGCGCGGCGGTGATCGCGCTGGTCGTCGCGGTCCCGATGGCGTACGTCATGGCCCGCCACCGCTCGCTCGTGTCGCGGGGGGCGACCGGCTGGGTGGTGATCAGCCAGGCGTTCCCGTTCGTCCTCATCATCATTCCGCTGTTCCTGATCCTGAAGAGCATGCACCTGATCAACGCGCTGCCGGGCCTGATCATGGTCTACGTGGTGTGGGCGCTGCCCTTCGCGCTGTGGATGCTGGTCGGTTACGTACGGGCGGTGCCGCGGGAGCTGGAGGAGGCGGCGGCGGTCGACGGGGCGGGGCGGCTGCGCATCCTGGTCTCGGTGACGGCGCCGCTGCTCGTGCCCGGCATCGTCGCGACGGGCCTGTTCGCGTTCATCAGCGCCTGGAACGAGTTCTTCTTCGCCCTGGTCCTGATGAAATCGCCGGAGCGGCAGACGCTGCCGGTGATCCTGACCCACTTCCTCGGCGCCGAGGGCGTCGCCGATCTCGGCCCGCTCGCCGCGGCGGCGTTCCTGGCGACACTGCCGTCCCTGGTGATCTTCGCGGTGATCCAGAAACGGATCACGGGCGGAATGCTGGCGGGGGCGGTCAAATGACGGGCCGGGCACGGAAGTTCCTGACCACCGTCGCGGCGGCGCTCCTCCTCGCCGGATGCACGTCCGGGGCGAAGGAGACGGGCGGGCGCGTCACCCTGGAGTTTCAGTCCCTCGCGTGGCAGAAGGAGTCCGTCGACGCCAACAAGCAGCTCGTCGAGGAGTGGAACGCGACCCACCCCGACGTCCAGGTGAAGTACGTGCAGGGCAGCTGGGACAGTGTCCACGACCAGCTGCTCACCGCGTTCGAGGGGGGCGAGGCGCCCGACATCATCCACGACGCCTCCGACGACCTGGCCGACTTCGCCTACGGCGGCTACCTCGCCGACCTGCGCGACTACCTCCCCGCCCGCCTCAAGGCCGACATTCCGCGGCGGAGTTGGGAGACGGCGACCTTCGGCGACGGGGTCTACGGCGTCCCGTTCCTCCAGGAGCCCCGGGTGCTGATCGCCAACGCGGCACGGCTGAAGGAGTCGGGCGTGCGCGTCCCGACGCCGGAACACCCGTGGACCTGGGCCGAGTTCCGCGCGGCCGCTGTACGGCTCACCGACGGGAGCAAGGACGCGTACGGCGTCGCCTGGCCGCTCAAGGAGCCCGTCTCGGCGACCCTCAACCTGTCCCTGTCCACCGGCGGGCAGATGTTCCACCGGGGCGCGGACGGCAAGGTGACGGTCCGGTTCGGCGCGGCGGACGCGGTCGTGCCGCGCACCGTCCACGACCAGGTGAACGCCGACCACAGCGCGTCCGGCACGACGCTCGGCATGGGCGGCTCCGACACGCTGCCCGGCTTCTTCGCGGGCAAGTACGCGATGGTGCCGCTCGGCTTCTCCTACCGGCAGCAGATCGTGCAGCAGGCCCCCAAGGGCTTCGACTGGCAGGTGCTGCCCGCGCCGGCCGGGGCCGACGGGCTCACCCAGGGCGTCAGCCCGCAGACCCTGTCCGTCTCCGAGGACAGCGCGCACAAGAAGGAGGCGGCCGAGTTCATCGACTTCCTGCTCCGCCCGCGCAACATGGTCCGGCTCGCCCTCGGCGACTGGATGCTGCCCACCGGGACGCGGGCGCTGAAGGACCCCGCGCTGCACACCACCGAGAACGACTGGGCGACCGGCACCGCCCTCGCCGCCCACCTCCGCTCGGCCCCGGCCCAGTCGGTGCGCGGCTACCCGGAGTGGAAGGACAAGGTGGCGACCCCGGCGCTGCAGGAGTACTACAGCGGCGCGATCGGCCTGGGGGAGCTGCGGCACCGCCTGGTGGAGGACGGGAACCTGGTGCTCGCCCGGTACCAGAGATAGCGGCCTCGACGGCGACGAAGCGGCTGCGGGCGAGACGAAGCGACTGTGGACGAGACGAGACGAGACGAGGCGACTGCGCACAAGACGAAGCGACCGCGCACGAGACGTATCGTCTTGCACGAGACGTATCGTCTCACCTAAGCTGACGGCGTGATGAACCAGCAACGCCGTACCCCCGCCCACATCGCCATGTTCTCCATCGCCGCACACGGCCACGTGAACCCGAGCCTGGAGGTGATCCGCGAGCTGGTCGCCCGGGGCCACCGCGTCACGTACGCGATCCCGCACCTCTTCGAGGAGAAGATCGCCGAGACCGGCGCCGAGCCGGTGCTCTACCGCACCACCCTGCCAGGACCCGACGACGACCCGGCGGCCTGGGGCACGACCCTCCTGGACAACGTGGAGCCGTTCCTGAACGACGCGATCCAGGCGCTGCCGCAGCTCATCGACGCGTACGAGGGCGAAGGCGGGGCGAGCGTGCCCGACCTCGTGATCCACGACATCACCTCGTACCCGGCAGGCGTCCTCGCCCACCGCTGGGGCGTCCCCGCGATCACACTCTCCCCGAACCTCGTCGCCTGGGAGGGGTACGAGGAGGAGGTCGCGCAACCGATGTGGGCCGAGCCCCGCCGGACGGAGCGCGGCAAGGCGTACTTCGAGACGTTCGACCGGTGGCTCCGGGAGAACGGCGTCCCGAAGAGCGCCGACGAGTTCTGGGGCCGCTACGACCGCACCCTCGTCCTCATCCCGAGGGCCCTCCAGCCCAACGCCGACCGGGTCGACGAGAAGAAGAACACCTTCGTCGGCGCCTGCCAGGGGGACCGGTCCGCGCAGGGCACCTGGGAACGGCCCGCCGACGCCGAGCGGGTGCTGCTCGTCTCGCTCGGCTCGTCCTTCACCAAGCAGCCGGACTTCTACCGCGCGTGCGTCGAGGCGTTCGGGGACCTGCCCGGCTGGCACATGGTGCTCCAGGTCGGCAAGCACGTGAGCGCCGACGAACTCGGACCCGTACCGGCGAACGTCGAAGTACGCGACTGGGTGCCCCAGTTGTCCGTCCTGGAGCAGGCCGACGCGTTCATCACGCACGCGGGCGCGGGCGGCAGTCAGGAGGGCCTGGCCACCGCCACGCCGATGGTCGCCGTCCCGCAGGCCGTCGACCAGTTCGGCAACGCCGACATGCTGCAGGGTCTCGGCGTCGCCCGGCACCTGCCGAAGGAGGAGGCGACGGCCGGGAACCTGCGGGCCGCCGTCCTCGCGCTCGTCGACGACCCGGAGGTGGCGCGCCGCCTCGCCGCGATCCGCGAGGAGATGGCGGGCGAGGGCGGCACTTCGCGGGCAGCCGACCTCATCGAGGCCGAACTGCCCGCGGAGTAGTTCTTCTCAGGCCGTTACGGCGAGACCCGCACGGGTTTCTCTCAGGCCGTCACGGCGAGACCCGCACGGGCTCCTCCCCGGCCGGGCGGCGCGGCTCGGGCAGCGCCGCCTCGTCGTGGCTCAGGTCGGGCATCCGGTGCAGCCACTTCGGCAGGTACCAGTTGCGTTCGCCGAGCAGGGCCATGACCGCTGGGAGCAGCACGCCCCTGATGACGGTCGCGTCGATCAGGACGGCCGCCGCGAGGCCCACGCCCATCTGCTTGAAGGACTGCATGGACAGCGTCCCGAAGATGGCGAAGACGGCGACCATGATGACGGCGGCGCTGGTGACCACACCCGCCGTGGTGACGACCCCGTGCCGGATGGCGTCCAGGTTCGACCGCCCCTGGAGCCGCGCCTCCTTGATCCGCGAGACCACGAACACGTGGTAGTCCATCGACAGGCCGAACAGGATCACGAAGAGGAACAGCGGCAGCCAGGAGATGATCGCGCCGACCCCCTCCGCCCCGACGAGCCCGGCGCCCCAGCCGTTCTGGAAGACGGCGACGAGAATCCCGTACGCCGCTCCGACGGAGAGCAGGTTGAGCGCGATCGACGTGAGCGCGACGGTCAGCGAGCGGAACGAGAGCAGCATGAGCAGGAAGGCGAAGACGACCACGAAGGCGAAGACCGGGACGACCGAGCCGACGATCTGGTCGTTGAAGTCCTTCGACCCGGCGACCTGCCCGGTGACGGGCGCCTCGACGCCGTCGACCTTGCCGAGCGTGTCCGGCCGTACATGGTCGCGGAGCAGCGCGAGGCTCTTCTCGGCCTTGTCCTGGTCGGAGCCGCCGACGAGGGGGACGTCGATGAGCGCGACGTTCTCCTTCGCGTGCACGGTGACCTCGACCGGGCCGCGTGAAGCGCCCGAACCGACGGCCTGCGCACGGAAGTCGGCGATCGCGGCCCGGACCGCGGGGGCCTCGATGTCGTCGGCCTTCACCACCACCTCGGCCGGGTCGGACCCGCCCGGGAACGCCTCATTGACCCGGTCGTACGTCGCCACGATCGGCAGGGAGTCCCCGAACTCCTGGTCCAGGGTCAGGTTCTGCGTCTTCATGCCGAGCGCGGGCGCGGCGATCGCGAGCAGCGCGCCGACGGCCACGACGACGGAGACGGCGGGCCGGGCCAGGACGACCGTGAGGACCCGCTGCCAGAACCGGCTGCCGCCCTCGGCGCCCCCGTTGTTCCGGCGCTTCGCGCGGTGCAGGAACGGGATCCGGCCCTTCTCCACCCGCTCGCCGAGCAGCGAGAGCAGCGCCGGGAGCACGGTCACCGAACCGACCATCGCGACCGCCACCACCATCAGCGAGGCGAGGCCCATGGCCTGGAACTCGGCGAGGCCGGTGAACATCATGCCCGCCATGGCCACGCACACCGTGACACCGGAGACGATGATCGCCCGGCCGCTGGTGGCGGCGGCGACGCGCAGCGCCGTCTGCGGATCGTGGCCCTTCAGCCGCTCCTCGCGTTCGCGGCGCAGATAGAACAGGCAGTAGTCGACGCCGACCGCGAGCCCGACGAGCAGCATGACCGAGTTGGCGGTCTCGCTCATCGGCTGGAGGTGGCTGACGAGCCCCATCAGCCCCATCGTCGCCATGATCGCCGTGATGGCGAGCGCCACCGGGAGGAGGGCCGCGACGACCGCGCCGAACGCGATGAGCAGGATGCCGAGGGCCACCGGCACCGCCGACAGCTCGGCCCGCTGGAAGTCGTCGCCGAACGCGTCGTCGAAGGTCTTGTTCATGCTGGCGCCGCCGATCTCCTCGATCCGCAGCGCGTCGTGGTCGTCCGCGACGCCCTCGACCGCGGCGAGGACCGGCTCCACCCGGTCGGCCGCCGTCTCGGGGTCGCCCCGCATGTCGAACTGGACGAGCGCGGTACGGCCGTCCCGCGAGACGGTCTGCGCATGGGCGGCGTAGGGCGAGCGCACGTTGGTCACGGCGCCCGTGCCCTCGACGGCCTTGACGACGTCCGCGACGGCGGCCCTGAACTCCGGCGCCGTGGCGCGCAGTCGCCCGTCCTTGCCCTGGACGAGGACGGTCTCGCCCGCGGGCTCGTCCAGGTGCGCGTCGTCGACTATGCGTGAGGCCTGACTGGTCTCGCCGCTGAGCTGGTCGCTGTCCTCGACGTCGACGCGGCCCGCCGCCGAGCCGAGCCCCATCGCCAGGACGACGAAGAGCACCCAGATGCCCACCGCCGCCCAGCGGTGCCGGACGCTCCACCCGCCGGCCCGGGCGGCGAATCCCCGCACCCGCCGGTCCCGCCGCTCCCCGTTCCTCACCATGAGGTCACCTCCGCAATCGAAGGTATGGGGGCCGTAAGCGGGGTTCGTCGTGCTGGTCGGTGAAGTGCGGGGCGCTCCGCTCGGCTCGGAGGATGACTACGGCCCCCTACATCTATAGGGATGCGTCATCCGTAGGGATGCGCCCCTTTTGTTATTACAGAACCTTGTTGAACAAGTCACAGGCGCGTGAAGGTCTTGATCTGGTCGTGTCAATCGGACAGGGTTTCGTTCCAACCCCCGGAGATCTTCCGGAGATTGCCGGGGGCCGCACGAAAAATACGCGCCCCCACGCGCGTAGAACCTCATCCCCCCACATCACCACGAGGAGATCCCTCTTCATGGCATTTCACCAGCGTGCGATAGCCGTCGGCGCCGCCGCGGCAGCGATCGGCGTCACCGTCTTCACCGGCGGCCTCGCGGACGCGACCCCCGCCCAGGGCACCGTCTACGGCCTCGACGCCAAGGGCGCGGTGTCCGGCAGCTACATCGTGCTCCTCGACCAGAAGGCGAACACCGCCGCCAAGAAGGACCTGGCCAAGGAGTACGGCGGCACCTTCAAGCGGAACTACACCTCCGCGGTCAACGGCTTCTCCGTGAACGGCCTCACCGAGACCGAGGCCAAGCGGCTCGCCGCCGACACCTCCGTCGGCAAGGTCGTCCAGAACAAGAAGTTCCACATCGACGCCGTCCAGGAGAGCCCGCCGTCCTGGGGCCTGGACCGCATCGACCAGGCGGACACGGCCGGCGACAGCAAGTACACCTACCCGGACAGCGCGGGCGAGGGCGCGACCGCGTACGTCATCGACACCGGCGTCCGCATCAGCCACAAGGACTTCGGCGGCCGCGCCTCCTCCGGCTTCGACGCCGTCGACAACGACGACAGCGCCGACGACGGCAACGGGCACGGCACGCATGTCGCCGGCACCATCGCGGGCTCCGCGCACGGCGTCGCGAAGAAGGCGAAGATCGTCGCCGTCCGTGTCCTGGACGACGCGGGCTCCGGCACCACCGAGCAGGTCGTCGCCGGGATCGACTGGGTCACCAAGAACCACCAGGGCCCGTCGGTCGCCAACATGTCCCTCGGCGGCGGTGTCGACGAAGCGCTCGACGCGGCCGTGCAGAAGTCGATCGCGTCGGGCGTCACCTACGCGGTCGCCGCCGGGAACGAGTCGGCGGACGCCTCCACCTCCAGCCCCGCCCGCGTCCCCGAGGCCATCACCGTCGCCTCCTCCACCAAGAGCGACCAGCAGTCGAGCTTCTCCAACTACGGCTCGGCGGTGGACCTCTACGCCCCCGGCTCGGACATCACCTCCGACTGGAACACCGGCGACGACGCCACGAACACGATCTCGGGGACGTCGATGGCGACCCCGCACGTCGTCGGCGCCGCCGCCGTCTACCTCGCCGGGCACCCGGACGCGGCCCCGGCCGACGTCGCGAAGGCGCTCACCGGGGGAGCCACGCCCGACGCCGTCTCGAACGCGTCCGAGGGCACGGCGAACAAGCTCCTGAAGATCGTCGAGTAGGACGGGCCCCGCATTCCCGACCGGCGGCCGCCGCGCTCACCCCCACGGAGCACGGCGGCCGCCCCCGTCCCGCCCCGGGCCGCCCTATCCTGTGCCGATGGCGACCAAGCGATACGCGGCCCTGCTGCGCGGGATCAACGTCGGCGGCAACAAGAAGGTGCCGATGGCGGCTCTGCGGACGCTCGTCGAGGGGCTGGGCTGCACCGACGTCCGCACCTACCTCCAGAGCGGCAACGCGACCTTCGCCGCCGACGCCGGGCCCGACGCGGAGACGACACTGGCGCGGGCCGTCGAAGGCGCCCTCAGCGCGGAGTTCGGGTTCACCGTCGACGTGCTCGTACGGGAGCACGCGTACCTGAAGGCCGTCCTGGACGCGTGCCCGTTCCCCGCCGCCGAACTGCAGGGCAAACAGCTCCACGTCACCTACTTCTCCGAGCAGGTCACCGCGGAGCGGTTCGCGGAGCTGGACCCGGCCGCGTACGCCCCCGAGGAGTTCCGGCTCGGCGACCGCGCCCTGTACCTCTACGCGCCCGGCGGCCTCGGCACGTCGAAACTGGGCGCCCAGCTCAGCCGCCCGGCGTTCAACAAAGGCATCGTCGCGACGAGCCGCAACTGGAACACCGTGGTCAAACTCGTGGAGCTGACCAGCGGCCCGTGATCCCCGCCCGCGCGGCGTGAGAGGCTCGCGGTCATGCGCTATCTCATCATCGGAGCGGGTGCGGTCGGCGGCGCCATCGGCGGCCGGCTCGCACAGTCGGGCCACGACGTCGTCCTCGTCGCACGCGGCACACAGTACGAGGCGCTGCGCGACCGGGGCCTGACCCTGCGGACCCCGGACGGGCCGCACACGCACCGCCTGCCGGTCGTCGACGGGCCCGAACCGCTCGGCACCCTGCGCGCCGACGACGTCCTCGTCCTGGCGGTGAAGACGCAGGACAGCGCCGCCGCGCTCGCCGCCTGGGGCGCGCGGCCCGTCGAGGGCGGCGGCACCGCGGCCCGGCGGCTGCCGCTGGTCTGCGCGCAGAACGGCGTGGAGAGCGAACGGCTCGCCCTGCGCACCTTCCAGCGCGTGTACGCGATGTGCGTGTGGCTGCCCGCCACCTTCGTGGAGCCCGGCGTCGTACGCGCCGACGGCGCCCCGCTCACCGGCATCCTGCACCTCGGCCGCTACCCGGCGGGCAGCGACGACACGGCCCGCACCGTCGCCGCCGACCTGGAGCGCTCGCACTTCGAGGCACCCGTCGCCGACGACGTCATGCGGTGGAAGTACGCCAAGCTCCTCGCGAACCTGGCCAACGCGGTCGAGGCCGTCTCCGGTGTGATCGACGGGGAGGAGGGCGCCGCGCTGTTCCGGCGGGCCCGCGCCGAGGGCGAGGCCGTGCTCGCCGCGGCCGGGATCGCGTACGCCTCGCCCGAGGAGGAGAAGCAGGCGCGGGCCGACAAGATCCGGTTCGATCCGTTCGACGGGGCGCCGCGCGGCGGCGGCTCGTCGTGGCAGTCGCTCCAGCGCGGCACCGGCACCATCGAGGCGGACTACCTGAACGGCGAGATCGCCCTCCTCGGCCGGCTGCACGGGGTGCCGACCCCGGTCAACGACGTCCTCCAGGAGTACGCGAACGAGGCGGCGCGGGAGCGGCGTCCGGCGGGGGCCACGACGGTGGCCGAACTGACGGCGGCGGTCGGCGCGCGTCTTCGGTCCTGAGTGCGGGGTGTCGCGTTTGTTCAAGAGCCGCACCGGCGCCGGGCCGTAGCGTCACCGGCATGGAACACCGAATGGACACCGTGTACCCGTACCTCGTCGAGGCCGCCGCCGAGGCCGCCCGAGTCGCGGCGGGCGTCGGCCCCGGCGCGCTCGGCGCCCCGTCGGGCTGCGGCGACTGGGACGTGCGCACCCTCGTCAACCACTGGGTTCTCTACAGCTCGTACGGCATGGAGCACCGGGCCCGGCGCCTCCAGCTGCCCGAGGAGCTGACCGCCCGTGACTTCACGGCCGACGCGGACTGGGCCGCGCGGTACGCCACCGCGCTCGACCAAGCCGTGGCGGCGTGGGCCGCGCCCGAGGTCTGGGACGGCGACATCGATCTCGGGTTCGCCCGGCAGCCCGCCCCCGAGGTGGCCACCCTGCTGTGGGCCGAACTCGTCCTGCACGGCTGGGACGTGGCCCGCGCCACCGGCCAGGAGTTCCGCGTGTCGGACGGCGCGGCCGCGCTGCTGCTGCGCGTCGTGGAGGAGAACGCCGCGATATACCGCCAGTACGAGGGGTTCGCCGACCCGGTCGAGGCGGGGGCGGAGGCGTCGGTGTACGCGCGGGCGCTCGCGCTGAGCGGGCGCGACCCCTCCGGGACCCCGACGGCCGTCACGAGCTGACGGAATCGGCCTGCTCGCCGCGCCACGCGTCGCGCCGCGCCCGGCGCACCGCGGGCCCCACGCCCAGGCCCGCCGCGACGAACAGCACCCCGAGCACGGCCCAGCCCGCCGTGCCGTGGTCGATCGCCGTCGCCGTCACCAGGGCGGGCGCGGCCATGGTCGCGGCGGCCTGGCCCGAGTTGAAGACGCCCTGGTAGACGCCCTGGGCGCGGGCGTCCGCCAGGCCGTAGCCGACGGTCCAGCCGCCCGCCGCCGACAGGACCTCCGCGAGCACCTGCACCACCGAGCCCACCACCAGGACCATGAGCGCCCACAGCGGCGAGAGCCCGGCCGTGCAGGCGAACACCGCGCACGCCAGCGCAAGGAGCAGCCCCGAGCGGCGCATCGCCCGCACCGCGCCCGGCAGGTCCTCCACGTCGCGCGTCGCCCGCACCTGGAGCAGCGCCACCAGGGCGCAGTTCAGGACCATGACGAGCGCGGCGGACCAGCGCGGCGCGTCCGTGTGCCGCACGATCCACAGCGGCAGGCCCACCTCCAACAGGCTGTACTGCAGGGCCAGTACGGCGTTGAGGACCGTCACGCTCAGGAACGGCAGATCGCGCACCGCCCGCAACGGGCTCTCCGCGCGCGCGTGCTCCACCGTCCGCCTCCCCGCGCCGCCCGGCAGCCGGTGCACGAGCACGGCGGAGACGACGAACGCCACCGCGTCGACGAGGATCAGCGCCGTGTACCCGGCGCGGCTGTCCGCCTGGAGCGCGAGGGCGCCGAACGCGCCGCCCGCGCCCATGCCCACGTTCGTCACCATGCGCAGATGCGCCCGGCCCTCCACGCGCGTGCGCGCGGGCAGTACGACGGCGTAGAGCGCGTTGCGCACGCCCATGCTCGCCTGGCAGAGCGCGGCGTACCCGATCGCCGTCGCCAGGAACGAGGCGTACGAGCCGATCACCGTGTACGCCGCGAGCATCACCCCGCACCCGGCCCACAGCGCGGTCAGCACGGGCCGGTACCCCCACCGGTCCGAGGCCCACCCCGCGGGCACCCCCGCCGCGATCCCGAAAAGACCGGCGACGGTCAGGCCGACGCCGACCGAGGTGGCGCCCAGCCCGATGACGCGCGTGAAGTACAGGACGCTGACCGGGAAGAACAGACCGCGGCCGAACGCGTTGACGAGCGTGAACGCGGACAGCCGCAGCAGCAGCGGATCGGTGGGCAGCATCCCGAGGAAGCGCGTGGCCGCGGGCTCCTGCCGGACGTCGGTCGGTGAAGTGGTCATGCCCACACCCAACCGGTCGCCTCCGCCCGGGGACATTCCTTTAGCCTGCGCCTAAAGGGTCCGCACGGGCTCGTGCCGCCGAGGGCGAGGGGGAGTCGACGGGCTCGTACCGTCGCGGACGAGGGGGAGGCGACGGGCTCGTGCCGTCGCGGACGAGGGGGAGGCGCGCGGATGATCGAGTTCCGGTTCGTCGTGGGCGACCTGGCCCGTACGTCGTTCGCGTGCTCGCCGCTCCAGGAGGCCGTCTACTCCCTGCGCTGCTGGCGCGACCCCGCCCGCTATCCGCACCAGCGCCCCTGGCTGCGCCGCCTCGCCCCCGCCTTCCGCCGCCAGGACACGGAGCTGCTCACCGCGCTGATCGCCCCGAGCATGTGGATCCCGGACTTCCTCACCCCGCGCCCCGAACGCCCGCGGCCGGTCTTCGCCCGGCAGCTCACCGCGCTCGCCAGCACGCCGCCGCACGTCCTGGCCGCCGACTTCGAGGCCGCGTACGCCGGCCACGCCGTGCCGCCTGTCGTCCGCGCGGGCCTGACCGACCCCGCCGCGCTCCTCGACCGCGTCATCAGCGCCCTGGCGGCCTACTGGCACGACTGCCTCGCCCCCGACTGGTGGCCCCGCGTCCACACGATCCTGGAGGCCGACCTGGCCCATCGGGGCAAGGTCCTGGCGGAGGAGGGCGCGGGCGGCCTCTTCGCGAGCCTCGACCCGCGGCTCACCTGGAACGGCGAGGTCCTCACCCTGGTCAAGAAGCTCGACCGCCACCCCTGGCCCGAGGCCGACATAGACATCGGCGGCCGGGGCCTCGTCCTCGTCCCCACGATGTTCGCCCTCGGCGCGCACACCAACATCGACCCCGTGCTGCCCCCGGTCCTCTGCTACCCGGCGCGCGGTCGCGCCACGATCTCCGAGACCCCGCCCCCGGCCGACGACGAAGCCCTCACCCGCCTCCTCGGCGCCCCTCGCGCCCGCATCCTCCACCTCCTCCGGGACCCCGCCTCCACCACGGAACTGGCCCACCGCCTCGCCGTCACCCCGGGCGCGATCAGCCAGCACCTGACGATCCTGTACGACGCCGGGCTCCTGACCCGGGCCCGGAGCGGGCGGAGCGTGCGGTATGCGCGGAGCGAGCTGGGGGAGCGGTTGTGCGGGGCGAGGTGACCGGCCGGGACCGCGCGGCTCCGGTTCGACCGGCCGGGGTCGGTCGTCAGGCCCCGGTTCGACCCGCCGGGGCCGGTCGTCAGGCCCCGGTTCGACCCGCCGGGGCCGGTCGTCAGGCCCCGATCGCCGTCAACTCCCGTACGCACGCCTCCTGATAGCGCCGCAGCAGCACCCGCGCCACCTCCGGCGCCGGGCCCAGGACGTCCGCCAGGACGTCGGCTTCCGACGCGCCCGCCGCGATCCGGTCCGGCAGCCGGCCCGGGGCCAGGACGTACGGCGCGACGGCGACGCGGGCGCAGCCCTGGGCGCGCAGTGCGCGGACCGCGTCCTGCGTGCGGGGGAGGGAGGCGGAGGCGAACGCAGGTCGCACGGCGCACCAGCCGGTGTGCCGCCACTCCCGCGCGATGTCAGCGATCACTGCGATCGCCTCCGGGTCGGAGGAGCCCGCCGAGGCCAGGACGATGCCGGTCGTGGGCTTGTCGGCCGGGGTGAGCCCGGCCTCGTAGAGGCGTCGTTCGAGGGCCGACAGGAGGAGCGGGGAGGGGCCGAGGACGTCCGCCTGGCGGATGCGGAGCGAGCGCGGGGCCTCGCGGAGCACGGACGGGATGTCGGTCTTCGCGTGGAAGGCGCGGGTCAGCAGGAGGGGGAGGGCGACCACGTCGCGGACGCCGTCCGACGCCAGGGACTCCAGGACTCCGCGCACCGAGGGGACGTTGAACTCCAGGAACGCCGTCTCCACCCGTACCCCGGGCCGCTGCGCCCGCACCTCGCGCACGAGGGCGCGCACGGTCGCGACGTGCCGCGGGTCGCGGCTGCCGTGGGCGATGACCAGGAGGACGGGCGGAGTGTGGCGCATGAGTGGCTCAGTTCCTCACGAGGAGGCCGCGACCGCGCAGGACGTGGCGCTCCAGCGGGCTGAAGATCAGCAGGTCGATGACGATACCGACGATCAGGATGAGCAGGATCGCCAGGAACACCATGGGCATGGACGAGGCGTTGCGGCCATTCTCCAGGAGCTGTCCGAGGCCGATGCCCAGGTCGGGGGAGGACGCGATGATCTCCGCCGCCATCAGCGAGCGCCAGGAGAACGCCCAGCCCTGCTTGAGCCCCGCGAGGTAGCCGGGCAGCGCCGCCGGAAGGACGATGTGCCACAGGCCGCGCAGGCCCGTCGCGCCCAGCGTACGGCCCGCGCGCAGGAACAGCGGCGGCACCTGGTCGACGCCGGAGACGAGACCGTTGGCGATCGACGGGACGGCGCCGAGCAGGATCACCGCGTACATCATCGAGTTGTCCAGGCCCAGCCAGAGCACGGCCGGCGGCACCCACGCCACCGACGGCAGCGACTGGAGCCCGGAGAGGATCGGGCCGATCGCCGCGCGCACGAACCTCACCCGCGCCACGAGCAGCCCCAGCGGGGTGCCGATGATCAGCGCGAAGAGGAAGCCGAGCAGGCCGCGCGAGACGCTCGTCCAGATGTAGCCGAGCAGCTCGCCCTTGAGCCAGGCGGTCCGCACCTCGTCCCAGACGTCCGACGGCGCGGGCAGCTTCGTCGGATCGTCGACGATTCCGAAGGAGACCAACGCCTGCCAGACCACGAGCACGACGAGGACCGCCGTCAGGGGAGGCAGCACCTTCTCGCGCAGGGTGCGGGTGAAGGGGACGCGGCCGTCGTCCTTCGTCTCCAGCGCGTCGAGGCCCGCCTCCAGGCCCGCGAGGTCGTCCTTGCCGGTCCGTGTCCTGCCGGGCCGCTCGTCCTCGACGGCCGCCGTCGGTTCAGTCCTTGCCATGGCGGCGGATCTCCCCACGCAGTTGTTCGGTGATCTCGACGGAGAGCTCCGCGACCTCGGCGTCCTCGATACGGCGCGGCTGCGGGATGTCCACCGTCCACTCGCGCGCGATCCGGCCGGGGCGGGAGGAGAGCAGCACGACGCGCTCGGCGAGCCGGACCGCCTCGCGCACGTTGTGCGTGACGAACAGGACGGAGACGTTCGTCTCCCGCCAGATCCGGGTCAGCTCGCCGTGCAGCACGTCCCGGGTGATCGCGTCGAGTGCCGCGAACGGCTCGTCCATCAGGAGCAGCCCGGCGTCCTGGGCGAGCGCCCGCGCGAGCGCCACCCGCTGGCGCATACCGCCGGACAGCTCGTGCACGCGCTTGCCGTACGCGCCCTGGAGCCGGACCAGCTCGAGCAACTCCTCGGCGCGGGTGCGCCGTTCGTTCTTCGACACGCCCCGCAGCCGCAGGGCGAGCTCGATGTTCTTGCCCGCGGTCAGCCACGGGAACAGGGCGTGCTCCTGGAACATCAGGGCGGGCCGCCCGTCCGTCGCGATGGCGCCCGCCGACGGCCGGTCGAGCCCGGCCACCAGGTTGAGCAGCGTCGACTTGCCGCATCCCGAGGCCCCCAGGAGGGTGACGAACTCGCCCGGCGCGACATCGAGCGTGATGTCGTCCAGGACGAGCTGGGGGCCCGCCGGTGTGGCGAAGGACTTCGAGACGTGCTCGATCCGGGCCGCCCTGCCGCCGGCCGGCGCGGCGGGGTCACCCGCCTTGGCGAGAGTCGTCGCCATAGGTCGTCACCTCCTGGGAAACCTGCTGGAATCCTGTGAACTCGGCTTGCAGGCGGGTTACTTGACGCCGAGACCGGCGTCGTCGAGCTTGGCGCCGCCCTCGGCCGCGAGGACCTTGTTCAGCGGCTTCAGGTCGTAGATCCCGGCCAGGTCGGGCTTCTCCAGGAGACCCGCCTTGACCGCGTGGGCCGCCTCCGAGTCGAGCGTCGCGGCCAGCGGGTCGTCGGTGAACTCGATCGACTTCCACGCCGGGTCGAGCACCTCGGCGGGCAGCGCCTTGCCGGAGGCCGACTCCAGCTCCTTGTTGGCGACCGCCTTCGCCTCGTCGGAGTGGGCCTTGATCCACGCGTTGGTCTTCACCGAGCCGCGCAGCACGGCCTCGACCACGTCCGGGTGCGCCTTGAGGAACTTCTGCGACACGATGACGTTCGTGATCACGAACTTCTTGTCCGGCCACAGGTCCGCCTCGTCGAGGAGCACCTTGGCGCCCTCGGCGACCAGCTTCGACGCGGTCGGCTCGGGCACCCACGCGCCGTCGATGGAGCCGGACTTGTAGGCGTCCGGGGTGATCTTGTTGTCCGTGCGGACCACGGACACGTCGCCCTTGCCGGAGTTGGCGTCGACCTTCCAGCCCTTCTCGGCGATCCAGTTCAGGAGCGCGACGTCCTGGGTGTTGCCGAGCTGCGGGGTGGCGATCTTCTTGCCCTTGACGTCGTCCACCGTCTTGATCTTCTTCGGATTGACGACGAGCTTCACACCGCCGGACGCCGAACCGCCGATGATGCGCAGGGACTTCGACTGCGACTTGGTGTAGCCGTTGATCGACGGCGACGGGCCTATCCAGCCGATGTCGATGGAGCCCGAGTTCAGCGCCTCGATCTCGGAGGGCCCGGCGTTGAAGATCTGGTACTTCGCCTGCGTGCCCTTGAGCTCCTTCTGGAAGAAGCCCTTCTGCTTGCCGACGAGCGCGGTGCCGTGCGTCAGGTTCCCGAAATAGCCGATCTTGACGGTGTCCGCGGAGAGGGCCTTGCCCTCGGCGGAGACATTCTCCTTGGACTTGTCGTCGCTGTCCGAGCCGTAGCCGCAGGCCGTCGCGGTGAGCGCGAGGAGCGGGAGCGCGGCGGCGGCGACGAGGCCGCGGCGCGTGAGGATCGATCGGTTGGCAGGCACGGGAGGTGTTCCTCTCGTTGGCCCGGCGGTCACGCGCTCAGGGCGTGGCCGGGAGGTCGGCATGTCTTCGCCGCACCGTGTGGTGCGTGGCGGGAACTACGGCGTGGGGGGCGAGGGCGCGCGGGCAGTGCGCGTACGTCAGCACGCACATCGCCCGACCCCGCCCTGCCCGCACCCGAGGGAGCCGCTGCCGACGCGGCCGCCCTCCTTGGCGAACGTGCCGTAGTAGTCGAAGAGGGTCATGTCAGAAGTCCCAGCCGTCCTCGTCGGAGGCGTCGGCCACGGCGGCGGGCTCCTCGGCGGTGGCGAACGACTCGCCCGCCATGCCCGCCGCGAGCGTCGTCCCGTCCGCCGGGTCGATCAGCAGGAATGATCCGGTGCGCCGGGAGTCCGCGTAGTTGTCGAGCGCGAGCGGCTCGGCGGTGCGCACCTTGACGCGGCCGATGTCGTTGGCGACGAGCCGGCCCGGCTCGGGGTGCTGGGAGAGGTCGTCGAGCGTGAGCCGCGACGGGATCTCCTTGACGATCGCCTTGACCGTGCGGGTCGTGTGCTTGAGCAGCACCCGCTGGCCGACGGTGAGCGGCGTGTCGGCGACGTGGCAGACGGTCGCCTCGACGTCCTGCGAGGTGGCGGGCGCGTCGTCGCTCGGCACGAGCAGGTCGCCGCGCGAGACGTCGATGTCGTCCTCCAGGAGGACGGTGACGGACTGCGGCGTCCACGCCACGTCGACCTGCTGCCCGAGCAGGTCGATCCCGGCGATCCTCGACGTACGGCCCGACGGCAGTACGGTGACGGACTCGCCGACGCGGAACGTTCCTGCCGCGATCTGGCCCGCGTAGCCGCGGTAGTCGGGGTGCTCGGGCGTCTGCGGGCGGATCACGTACTGCACGGGCAGACGCGCGTGGCAGCTCGTGAGGTCGTGGCTGACCGGGACCGTCTCCAGGTGCTCCAGGACGGTCGGGCCGGGGTACCAGTCCATGTGCGCGGAGGGCTCCACCACGTTGTCCCCGGCGAGCGCGGAGATCGGGATGGCGGTGATCTCCGGGACGCCGAGGTTGCCCGCGTACGCGGTGAACTCCTCGGCGATGGCCGCGAAGACGCTCTCCTGGTAGTCGACGAGGTCCATCTTGTTGACCGCGAGGACGACGTGCGGGACGCGCAGGAGCGCGGCGACGGCGGCGTGGCGGCGGGTCTGCTCGATGACGCCGTTGCGCGCGTCGACCAGGACCACGGCCAGGTCGGCGGTGGAGGCGCCGGTCACCATGTTCCGCGTGTACTGCACGTGGCCCGGGGTGTCGGCCAGGATGAACCGGCGCCGGGGCGTCGCGAAGTAGCGGTAGGCCACGTCGATCGTGATGCCCTGCTCGCGCTCGGCGCGCAGGCCGTCGGTGAGCAGCGCGAGGTCCGGCTCGGCGGCGCCGCGCGAGCGCGAGGCGTGCTCGACGGCCTCCAGCTGGTCGGTGAGGACCGACTTGGAGTCGTGCAGGAGGCGGCCCACGAGGGTGGACTTGCCGTCGTCGACGGAGCCGGCGGTGGCGAACCGCAGCAGGGTCGTGGCCGACAGGCCCGCCAGCTCTTCGGCAGCAGTGGACGTGCTCATGGTTAGAAGTACCCCTCGCGCTTGCGGTCTTCCATCGCGGCCTCGGACATCTTGTCGTCGGCGCGCGTCGCGCCCCGCTCGGTGAGGCGGGAGACGGCGATCTCGGCGATGACCTTCTCGATGGTCGTGGCGTCCGAGTCGACGGCGCCGGTGCAGGACATGTCGCCGACGGTCCGGTAGCGCACGAGCCGCGTCTCGACGGACTCGCTCTCCTTCGGGCCGCCCCACTCGCCGGCCGTCAGCCACATGCCGTTGCGGTTGAACACCGGGCGCTCGTGGGCGTAGTAGATCTCCGGCAGGTCGATGTTCTCGCGGGCGATGTACTGCCACACGTCCAGCTCGGTCCAGTTGGACAGCGGGAAGACGCGGACGTGCTCGCCGGGGGCGTGGCGGCCGTTGTAGAGCTGCCACAGCTCGGGGCGCTGGCGGCGCGGGTCCCACTGCGAGAACTCGTCGCGCAGGGAGAACACGCGCTCCTTGGCGCGGGCCTTCTCCTCGTCGCGCCGTCCGCCGCCGAAGACCGCGTCGAACCGCTCGGCCTGGATCTTCTCCGTCAGCGGCAGCGTCTGGAGCGGGTTGCGGGTGCCGTCCGGGCGCTCCTTGAGCACACCCCGGTCGATGTAGTCCTGCACGGAGGCGACGTGCAGCCGAAGCCCGTGCTCGGCCACGACACGGTCGCGGTAGGCGAGGACCTCGGGGAAGTTGTGCCCGGTGTCCACGTGCAGGAGCGAGAAGGGGATCGCCGCCGGGGCGAACGCCTTCAGCGCCAGGTGCAGCATGAGGATCGAGTCCTTGCCGCCGGAGAAGAGAATCACCGGCCGCTCGAACTCGCCCGCCACCTCGCGGAAGATGTGCACCGCCTCGGACTCCAGGGCGTCCAGGTGGCTGAGCGCGTACGGGCTGTCGGTCTCCTCGGAGACGGTCACTACGGTCGTCATGCGGCGAGACCCCTTTCGGTGAGCAGCGCGCGGAGCGCGGCAGCGGACTCCTGCACACTCTGCTGGTGCGACTCGATGCGCAGGTCGGGCGAGTCGGGCACCTCGTACGGGTCGTCGACCCCGGTGAGCCCGGAGATTTTGCCCGCGGCCTGCTTGGCGTAGAGCCCCTTCACGTCCCGCTCGGAGCAGACCTCCACGGGCGTGGCGACGTGCACCTCCAGGTAGGCGGTGCCGCCCGTCTGGTGGCGCTTGCGCACCGCCTCGCGGCTGTCGGCGTACGGGGCGATGACCGGGACGAGCGTCAGCACGCCGTTACGGGCGAGGAGTTCGGCCAGGAAGCCGATGCGCTGCACGTTGGTGTGCCGGTCCTCGCGGCTGAAGCCGAGGCCCGCCGAGAGGTACTCGCGGATCTCGTCGCCGTCGAGCACCTCGACCCGGCGCCCCTCGGCGCGCAGCGTCTTCGCCAGCTCGTAGGCGATGGTGGTCTTGCCGGCGCTCGGCAGACCCGTGAGCCAGATCGTGGCTCCGGTCACTTGCTTCTCCAGGGTCGTGAGGTGCTGCGGGGACTCGTTCGGCTCAGCCATGGAGGCCGCACTCGGTCTTGGCCCGGCCCGCCCAGCGTCCGGCGCGGGCGTCCTCGCCCTCCAGGAGGCGGCGGGTGCACGGGGCGCAGCCCACGGAGCCGTAACCGTCCATGAGCAGCGGGTTCGTGAGTACGCCGTGTTCCGCCACATAGGCGTCCACGTCGTCCTGGGTCCAGCGGGCGATCGGCGAGATCTTGACCTTCCGCCGCTTCTCGTCCCAGGCGACGACGGGCGTGTTCGCGCGGGTCGGGGACTCGTCGCGGCGCAGGCCGGTCGCCCAGGCCGCGTACCTGGTCAGGCCCTCCTGAAGCGGCTTGACCTTGCGCATCGCGCAGCAGAGGTCCGGGTCGCGGTCGTGCAGCTTCGGGCCGAACTCGGCGTCCTGCTCGGCGACGGTCTGCCGGGGCGTGAGCGTGATGACGTTGACGTCCATCACGGCCTCGACGGCGTCGCGGGTGCCGATCGTCTCCTCGAAGTGGTAGCCGGTGTCGAGGAAGACGACGTCCACGCCGGGCAGGGCGCGGGAGGCGAGGTGGGCGACGACCGCGTCCTCCATGGACGAGGTCACGCAGAACTCCCTGCCGAACGTGTCGGCGGCCCACTGGAGGATCTCCAGCGCGGAAGCGTCCTCCAGGTCGCGCCCGGCCTGTTCGGCGAGCGCCTTCAGCTCGGCCGTGTCCGGAGCGTCGGTCGTGTCCGGAGCATCGGTCGTTTCGGTTGCGTCGGTCGTGTCCGCAGCGGTCTGAGTCGGCGTCATATCTGATCCCCTCCACCGTCGTTGCGCGTCAGCCCCCGGGCGAGCAGCCCGAGGAACTTCAGCTGGAAGGCCCGATTGCATGCCCCGCATTCCCATGCGCCGTGTTTTCCTTCGGCGGCCTCGCTGGGGCGCAGGTCCTCGTCGCCGCAGTAGGGGCAGTAGAACGGGGCGGCGCGCTCGCTCACGACAGGGCCTCCTCGGAGGCGCGGGTGGTCCAGGCGGCGAACCGCTCGCCGTCCTCGCGCTCCGCCTGGAAGCGCGTGAGGACCCGCTCGATGTAGTCGGGCAGCTCGGTCGCGGTGACCTTCAGGCCGCGGACCTTGCGGCCGAACCCGGCCTCCAGGCCGAGGGCGCCGCCGAGGTGCACCTGGTACCCCTCGACCTGCTCGCCGTTCTCGTCGAGCATGAGCTGGCCCTTGAGACCGATGTCCGCGACCTGGATACGGGCGCAGGCGTTCGGGCAGCCGTTGAGGTTGATGGTGAGCGGCTCGTCGAACTCCGGGAGACGGCGCTCCAGTTCGTCGATGAGGGTGGCGCCGCGCTGCTTGGTCTCGACGATCGCGAGCTTGCAGAACTCGATGCCGGTGCAGGCCATGGTGCCGCGCCGGAACGTGGACGGGCGGGCGGTGAGGTCGAGCGCCTCCAGGCCCTCCACCAGCGAGTCGACCTGGTCCTGCTCGACGTCGAGGACGATCATCTTCTGCTCGACCGTGGTGTGGACGCGGCCCGAGCCGTGCGCCTCGGCCAGGTCGGCGATCTTGGTGAGCGTGGCGCCGTCGACGCGGCCGACGCGCGGGGCGAAGCCCACGTAGAACCGGCCGTCCTTCTGCCGGTGCACACCGATGTGGTCGCGCCACTGCGAGGAGGGCTGCGCGGGGGCGGGCCCGTCGGTCAGCTTGCGGCCGCCGAGGTACTCGTCCTCCAGGACCTGGCGGAACTTCTCCGGGCCCCAGTCGGCGACGAGGAACTTCAGACGGGCGCGGTTGCGCAGGCGGCGGTAGCCGTAGTCGCGGAAGATCGAGATGACGCCCTCGTACACGTCGGGCACGTCGTCGATCGGCACCCAGGCGCCGAGGCGCACGCCCAGCTTGGGGTTGGTGGAGAGGCCGCCGCCGACCCACAGGTCGAAGCCGGGGCCGTGCTCGGGGTGGACGACGCCGACGAAGGAGACGTCGTTGATCTCGTGCACCACGTCCAGGAGCGGCGAGCCCGAGATGGCCGTCTTGAACTTGCGCGGCAGGTTCGAGTACGCCGGGTTGTTCAGGACGCGGCGCTTGATCTCCTCAAGGGCGGGCGTGGCGTCGATGATCTCGTCCTCGGCGATGCCCGCGACCGGCGAGCCGATCATGACGCGGGGGGTGTCGCCGCAGGCGGTGACGGTCGAGAGGCCCACGCCTTCGAGGCGGTTCCAGATCTCGGGCACGTCCTCGATCCGGATCCAGTGGTACTGGATGTTCTGCCGGTCGGTGATGTCGGCGGTCCCGCGCGCGAACTCCTGCGAGATCTCGCCGATGACACGCAGCTGCCGCGTGGTCAGCCGGCCGCCGTCCACGCGCACGCGGAGCATGAAGTACTCGTCGTCCAGCTCCTCCGGCTCCAGGACGGCCGTCTTGCCGCCGTCGATGCCGGGGCGGCGCTGGGTGTACAGGCCCCACCAGCGCATCCGTCCGCGCAGATCGTTGGGGTCGATGGAGTCGAAGCCGCGCTTGGAGTAGACCGTCTCAATACGTGTCCGCACATTGAGACCGTCGTCGTCCTTCTTGAACTGCTCATTGCCGTTGAGCGGCGTGAAGTGGCCTACGGCCCACTGGCCCTCGCCACGGTGACGGCTCACCTTGCGGCGGGGCGCGGCGGCAGCGGGCTTCTCAGGGTTGGCAGCCATGGGTGTACGTCCTTCAGGCAGGCTCAGTGCGGCTCAGTGCGGCTCTGACCGGCACACTTCGCGCTAGGGCGCGGCGGTGCGCAGGGCATCAGATGGAGCGGGAAGTCGGCGGTGCTGGTTCTCTCAGCGCGCCGGACAGATGGCGCTGGACATGCGGCCGTAGTCGACGTGGCGTCGACTCACCAAGGCGGTTCCAGCTGTAGACATGACGGAAGCGTGTCATGGGACTTTGGGCCCGGTCCACCATCGTCCGCAATATGGACGCGTATGTCCCACATGCTGGACGACGGTGGTGTCGGTCACATCGGAGGCCACGTCTTATGAGCCCGCGGGGTGCGCGCCCGGCCACGGACCCGGGGCCGCCGCGTCCGGCTCCTCGCCGGTCTCCGTGCGGAACAGGCGGAAGCCGCGCCGCTGGTAGTTGGCCATCGCGTGCTCCCCGTCGAGGCTGCACGTGTGGAGCCAGACGCGCTTCGTCGGCGTCAGCTCCGGCCACCGCCCGGCGAGGTCCCAGGCGCGGGCGACCCCCTCCGACAGCAGGTGGCCGCCGATCCGCCGCCCCCGGAACGCCGGGACCAGGCCGAAGTAGACGATCTCCACGACCCCCTCGTCCCGCGCCGCCAGCTCGACGTACCCGGCGGGCGTCCCCCTGTCGTAGGCGACCCACGTCTCCGTGCCCGGCCGCGCCAGCTCCTCCTCCCAGCGCGCGTACGACCAGCCGAGCCGGTCGGTCCAGCGGATGTCGCCGCCCACGGACGCGTACAGGAAACGGCTGAACTCGGGCGAGGGCACCTCCGCCCGTACGATCCGGACATCACCGCCCTCCGGCGGGGCGGCCGGCCGCAGATCGGACGGCGAGGTCTGTTCGAGGGACCAGGTGGTGACGGTGACGGTGCTCATGCGGCCCATCGCACCACAGGATGCCCCGGCCTCAGTGCGCGGGTGTCCGGGCCCTGCGCACCGCCGGGGCCGTCGAGTGCGGCAGCAGGTCGAGCGGGTCCCGCGGCAGCACCACCTCGACCTCCGCGTCCTCCAGGAAGCGGTACGGGCGGTGCGCCAGGAGGCCGCCGAGGTAGCGCCGCACCCGGGACATCTCCGCCCGCACCGTCACCGTCCGCGCCGGGTCCCCGAACAGGTCCTCGGCCAGGCCCGACGCGCTGCGCCCCGCCCGGTGGTGCGCGAGGAGGTAGAGCAACTCGGCGTGCCGGGGGCTGAGTTCGTGCGTCCAGGAACCGGCGGGCCCCGCCACCTCCACCGACCAGCGGCGCTTGCGGCTCAGGTCGAGGACGATCCGGGTCGCGCCCAGCGGCTCCGGGGCGTCGTCCACCAGGAGCAGCCAGCCGCCGGGCAGCGGTGCCACCCGGCACCAGCCGAGCGCGGGGATCAAGGAGCGGCCCTCGGCGAGCGACCTGGGCAGGGCGATCCGGTCGGCCGGCGGTATCCCGGTGACGGCCGCCGTCCACCCGTTGCCGTCGACCGCGACGGCTCGGCCGTCGATCCGGGCGAGCAGCGGCGCCGCGACCGAGCGCAGCCGGGCCAGCGCGCCGAGGTGCCGCTCGCGCAGGCGGGCCTCCGCGAGCTGCGCCACCGACCGCACCCAGGAGAGCGTCGCCGGGTGCATCGTCTCCAGGGGGCCGCTGACGTCGACCACGCCGAGCAGCCGGCCGTCGCGCGGGTCGGTCACCGGCGCGCCCGCGCAGGTCCACGCGTCGTGCGAGTTCACGAAGTGCTCGGCGGAGAAGACCTGGACGGGCCGCCCGGTCACCAGCGGCGTGCCGACCCCGTTGGTCCCGACGACGTCCTCGGCCCAGAGCGCGCCCACCTCGAAGCCGAGCCGGTCGCCCTTGCGCAGCACGCCCGGGTGGCCCTCGCGCCACAGGATCCGGCCGTCGCTGTCGCTGATCACCATGATGTGCTGGGCGGCGTCGGCCACCGACACCAGCGCCTCGCGCAGCACCGGCAGGACCGGGAGGAGCGGGGAGGACTGGCGCCGCTCCTCGACCTCGTCGACGGTGAGCAGGCCGAGGCGGACGTCGCGGTCCGGGTCGACGCCGCCGCGCAGCATCCGCCGCCAGGACTCGCCGATCTCCGGTCTGGGCAGGACCGGCGGCCGCTCCCCGGCGAGCATCGCCTGCCGTACGCCCTTGAGCAGCCGGGACGCGAGGGCCGCGTCCATCGCGGTCAGCCGCGCCAGGTCGATCGTCGTCGCGTCCTTCTTCATGCGTGCACCCTCGGTATGCGGAGCGTTGTGCCTATCGTGCACCGCCGGGCCCCGGCGGGGGGGGCAGCCTTCATCACAACGTTGCAACCCCCTGCAACCCTGGCGAACAGCCGTACGCTGTTTGAAACTGGCACCAACGCCGCCACGGCGGTGTTCAAGCTCCTCATGGGCTTGCGGCGGGGATGGTGCCGTGTCGGCGCAGCACCATCCCCGCGTCTTTCCTCGCCGTGGGACGTTTCAGTCCACCGGGCGGGCCCGCTCCACGATCTCCTCGTGCGCCAGGGTGTGCGGGAGCGTGCCGAACGCGGCGCCGCCGTCCCCGCCGAGCCGGGAGGCGCAGAACGCGTCCGCGACCTCGGGCGGCGCGTACCGGACCAGCAGCGAACCTTGCAGCACCAGAGCGATCCGCTCGACGAGCCGGCGGGCCCGCGCCTCGATGCCGTCCAGGTCGCCCAGCTCGGTCAGCAGGTCCTTCACGGCGGCGTCCAGGCGGTGGTCGGCGCCGCGCGCCCGGCCGACCTCCATCAGGAACGCGTTGAACGCGGCGGGCTCGCGCTGCAGCGCCCGCAGCACGTCGAGGGCCTGGATGCTGCCCGACCCCTCCCACAGCGAGTTCAGCGGCGCCTCGCGCAGCAGGCGCGGCATACCCGACTCCTCCACGTACCCGTTGCCGCCGAGGCACTCCAGGGCCTCCGCGACCAGCGGCGTGCAGCGCTTCGTCACCCAGTACTTGGCGGCCGGGACCGCGAGCCGGAGGAAGGCCCGCTCCTGTGCGTCACCGGCCTCCGCGTGGTCGCAGGCCGCCGCGAGGCGCAGCGCGAGCGTCGTCGCGGCCTCCGACTCCAGGGCCAGATCGGCGAGCACATTGCGCATCAGCGGCTTGTCGACGAGCCTGCCGCCGAACGCCTCGCGGTACGTGCAGTGGTGGACGGCCTGCGCGACCGCCTGCCGCATGAGCGAGGCGGAGCCGAGCACGCAGTCGAGCCGGGTCGCCGCGACCATGTCGATGATGGTGCGCACCCCGCGCCCCTCGTCCCCGACGCGCCGCGCCCACGTACCGTCGAACTCAACCTCGGCCGACGCGTTCGATCGGTTGCCCAGCTTGTCCTTGAGGCGCTGGATCGCGAAAGGGTTGCGGGCCCCGTCGGGGAGGACGCGCGGCACGAGGAAGCAGGTGGGTCCGTCACCGGCCTGGGCGAGCACGAGGAACCCGTCCGACATGGGCGCGGAGCAGAACCACTTGTGGCCGGTGAGGGTGTACGCCCCGTCCTCGGCGAGCGGGGTGGCCCGGGTCGTGTTGGCCCGCACGTCGCTGCCGCCCTGCTTCTCCGTCATCGCCATGCCGAACAGGGCGCCGGGCTTCTGGCCGGCGGGCCGCAGCTCCATGTCGTAGACGGTGGAGGTCAGCCGCGGCTCCCACTCGGCGGCGAGGTCCGGTTGCGCGCGCAGGGCGGGCACGGCGGCGTGCGTCATGGACAGCGGGCACAGGTGCCCGGCCTCCACCTGCGACCACACCAGGAACGCGCCCGCGCGCCGCACATGGCCGCCCGGCCGGTTCCAGGCCGCCGTGAGCCCCGCCGAGACGCCCTTGCCGAGCAGGCGGTGCCAGGACGGATGGAAGTCCACCTCGTCGACACGGTGGCCGAAACGGTCGTGGGTGCGCAGGACGGGCGGGTACGCGTTGGCGAGCCGCCCCCACTCCTGCGCCTGCGACGAACCCGCCGCGCGCCCGAGCACGGTGAGATCCGCGCGGGCCTCCTCCAGGACCTCCGGTGCCAGATGCCGCTCCAGCCCTTCCCCGAGCACCCGGTCGGCGGCGAAGACGTCGTACCCCGCGAGCGGCGGAGGCTGATTGGTCACGGTGTGCGTGCTGCCCGACATACCGGCGAACTTACCCGGCACGGCCCGGGTATGCGCCGCGGGCCTCAGCCGGCCAGACGGGTCAGGGCCGGCACCTCGCTCAGCTCGGGGCTCCGCCCGTCGGTCTCCGTCAGTGGTGGCGGCCAGTTCTCCCTGTAGACCGTGTCCAGGTAGCGCTCGCCGAGGTCCGGGGCGATGGCGACCGAGGTCAGGTCGCGCCCGCCGTGCCGCTCCAGCCACTGCGCCGCGCCGCTGATCACCGTGCCGGTCGAGCCGCCGAAGAGGAAACCCCGGCTCGCCAGGGTGCGGCAGGCGCGGACCGTGTCGGCCTCCTCCACGTGGACCACGTCGTCGATGTAGGACACGTCGAGCATGGGCGGCGGCACGCTCGTGCCGAGGCCGGGGATGAGGCGGCGGGCCGGTGCCCCGCCGAAGCTGACCGAGCCGACGCTGTCGACGGCGACGATGCGCACCCGGCGCCGCCACTGCCAGAACCAGCGGGCGCACCCCATCAGCGTGCCGGTGGTGCCCGCGCCGACGAACAGCACGTCCAGGCGCGGGAAGTGCTCGGCGATGGCCGGGGCGGTGGTGCGGTAGTGCGCCTTCCAGTTGGCCTGGTTGTTGTACTGGTCGAGCCAGACGTACCGGTCGTCGGAGGCGCACAGCGCCCGGACGTACGCGCGGCGCGCCCCGAGCAGCCCCTCGCTCCCCGCCGGGTCCTCGATGACGTGCACGCGGCTGCCGAGCGCCTCCATCAGCCGGATGGTCGGCTGGTTGCAGCGCACGTCGGTCACGCACAGGAAGCGGTGGCCGCGGCTGGCCGCGATGACGCTGAGCGCCACCCCCAGGTTCCCGGACGACGACTCGACGAGCACCGAGCCGGGCCGCAGCCGCCCGTCGCGCTCGGCGGCGTCGACCATCTCGTTGGCCGCCTTGAGTTTGATCGAGCCCGCGAAGTTGAACCCCTCGCACTTCACGTACAGCGGCAGCCCGAGCGCGCCCCGCAGATCGACGTAGAGCTGCTCCTCATTGAACCGCGCAGGGTCGTTGATGACAGGCATGGTTGTTCGGTTCCCCCCTTGTGTGTTTCCCGTGGGTGCGCGGGCCCCCACGCGCGCACCACGGGCCGTCGTCCGGCTCAGCCGTATCGGTTCAGCCGTACCGGCTCAGCTCGTCGAAGAACCCCTCGATCACCCGGAGCTCCCCGCGCCGCGCCACCTCGTCGTGGACGAACCGGCCGACGGCGAGGTCGAGCACCCCGAGCCCGAACGGCGAGAACACCACCGTGCGGTCGGCGGGCACGGTGACCCGCCCGCTCAGGACGTCCTCCAGCGTGCCGTCGATGAACTCCCGGCCGCCGGTGAGTCGTTCGGCCAGGTGCGGCGACGTCTCCGCCTTCAGACAGTGCTCGACGTCGTCGACGACGTTGGCGGAGTCGAGCAGGATCTCGGGCGCCAGGTCGCGCAGCGAGAGGTGCAGCACCAGCGGGTGGTGCGCGAACCACGCCGGGTCGTGCACGTGCGGCGCTGCGGCGATCGTCGCGACGACCAGGAGGTCGCTCGCGCGGACCAGCGCCTCGGCGGTGTCATGCACGGTGATACGGCCCTTGGCCCCGGCCCGTTCAAGGTAGCCGCGGAACCCGGCCGCGCTGTCGGCGGAGAGGTCGTGCACGCCCGTCTCGTCGAACTCCCAGCCGCAGGCGGCGAGATGCGTGTGGACGTAGCGGGCGATGAGCCCGGTGCCGAGGAACCCGACGCGCGCCGGGCGGGCCCGGCCGCGGCTGAGCCGGTCGGCGGCGAGCACCGCGGAGGCCGCGGTACGGGTGGCGCTGATGACCGAGCTCTCCAGGCAGGCGTACGGGTATCCGGTCGCGGGGTCGTTGAGGATCAGGACCGCCGAGGCGCGGGGCAGCCCGGCCGCCGTGTTGTCGGGAAAGCTGGAGATCCACTTCAGGCCGTCCACGCGCAGGGGCCCGCCGAGCGAGGCGGGCAGCGCGATGATCCGCGCGGAGGGGCGGTCGGGGAAGCGCAGGAAGTACGAGGGCGGGTTGACGGTGTCGCCCGCGCCGTGCAGCCGGTAGACGGCCTCGACCAGGGCGCCGATCTCCACCTCCCGCATCCACAGCGCCTGTCGCACCTGTTCCCCGGAGACCACGGCGAAGGACGGGGGAGTGGCGGCGGCGGTCATGAGGCCCCCACCTCCACCGTCGGCGCGCACTCCGCGAGCGGCACGGGATCGCCGAGCCCGGCCAGTATCTCGCGCGGCCCCTCGTACGGCTCCCTGCTGTGCGCGGTGCGCAGGTTGTCGACGAGCAGCACGTCACCGGCGCGCCAGGCGTGCCGGACGGTGTGCGCGTCGTAGACCTCGTTGATCGTGCGGATCACGTCCTCGCCGATCGGGTCGCCGTTGCCGTAGCGGGTGGTGAAGGGCAGCCCGTCGGGCCCGTAGACCTCGGTGAGGTACTCGCGCACCTCGGGCTCCATCGTCCACGCGCTGAGGAAGGCGATCTGGTTGAACCACAGGCGCCGCCCGTCGGCCGGGTGGTGGACGACGGCGCTGCGCAGCTGGCGGGTGCGCAGGGTGCCGTCCGGTTCCCAGTCGGCGTCGATGGCGTGGGCGCGGCAGTACCGGGCGACGGCGGCGTGGTCCTCGGTGCCGAACGCCTCGGCGGCGGACGCCCCGATCTCCTCCTGGTAGGAGCGGGCGAGGAGCCAGCCCTCCTTCTCGAACCGTTCGACGAGTTCGGCGGGGAGCGCGTCGAGGACGGCCGCGGCGTCGGCGACCCCGGTGGCGCCGCCGGACGCGGGCGCCTCCAGGCAGGCGAACATCAGCAGGCCCGGGAACTCCAGCGCGTAGCTCATCTCGTGGTGCATGCACATCTGCTGGTTGGGCGGCCACTTGGTGGACGAGTAGACGCCGTCGGTGTAGCGGCGCCGGGGCGCGAACGGCTCCCGGTCGGGCATCAGCGTGCGGGCGAAGCGCCCGAGGACGGCGGCGGCCGTGGCCGGTTCGGCCGGGCCGAGGCCGCGTACGAGCACACGGCCATGGGTGGCGACGGCGGCGCGCAGCGCGTCGCGGTGCTCGGCGGCCCAGCCTTCCGGGTCGCCGCCCGCGGCGGCGCTGACCTCGTGCAGGGACGGGGACGGGGACGGGTGCATCGGGGCTTCCTTTCGGTGACGCTGATCAGCGGCGCTGGTCAGTGGCGCTGGTCACTGGCGCTGAGCGGTCCTCCGGTCGAGCAGTCCCGCGAGATCCGCGAGGACCGGATGGCGGATGACGTCCTTGAGGGCGATCACCCGGTCCAGGGCGATCACGAGCTTCACGGCGGAGAGCGACGAGCCGCCGAGGTCGAAGAAGTGGTCGCGGCGGCCGATGCGGCCGGCGGGGACGCCGAGCACGTCTCCCCAGGCGCGGGCGAGCCGTCGTTCGGTCTCCGTGTCCGGGGGCTCCGTCGCCCCGTCGAGCTGTTCGGCGAGTGCGGTGAGCGCGCGCCGGTCGGTCTTGCCGTTGGCGGTGAGCGGGAGCGCCTCGCGCCAGTGCACGACGGCCGGGACCATGTAGGCGGGCAGGGACTCGGCGAGGCGTGCGCGCACGGTCCCGGCGTCCACCGGGCGCGGCCCCGTGCAGAACGCGGCGAGCTGGCTGCCCCGTACGACGATCACCGCGCCGTCGCGGACGCCGTCCACCCGGAGCAGCGCGTTCTCGATCTCGCCGAGCTCGACGCGGAACCCGCGGATCTTCACCTGCCCGTCCCTGCGGCCGAGGAACTCCAGTTTCCCGTCGGGCAGCCAGCGCCCGTGGTCGCCGCTGCGGTAGAGCCGCTCGCCGGGCCGGTACGGGTCCTCGCCGAAGGCGGCCCGCGTGCGTTCGGGGTCGTTGACGTAGCCGCGTCCGACGCAGACGCCCGAGAAGACGATCTCGCCGGGCGCGCCGAGCGGCACGGGCACCAGGTCCTCGTCGACGACGTAGATCCGTACGTTGGCGACGGGCCGCCCGAGCGGCACCCTCGCGTGCTCGGGCACCCGGTCCATGACCTCGTGGTTGGTGTCGTCGGAGGTCTCGGTCAGCCCGTACGCGTTGACGAGCCGCACCCCGGGCCGGGCGGCGAACCAGCGCCGGACCAGCTCCTTCTTCACGGCCTCGCCGGTCACCGACACGCAGCGCAGGTCGGGCAGTTCGCGCGGGTGGGCGTCGAGTTCGGCGAGGACGGCCTCCAGGTACGACGGCACGACCTGGAGCACATTGACCCGGCCCCGCTCGATCGTGTCGACGAAGCGCGGCACGTCCAGGATCGCCTCCTGCTCCACGAGGTGCGTCCGCCCGCCCACGACCAGCGCGGCGAGCAGCTGCCACAGGGAGATGTCGAAGCACTGCGGCGCGGTCTGCGCCACGACGTCCCTGGCGCCGACCCCGAGGTCGTCGAGCTTGGCGCGTACGTGGTTGAGGAACCCGGCGTGCTCGCACATGGCGCCCTTGGGCTCGCCGGTGGAGCCCGAGGTGAAGTAGAGGTAGGCGAGCCGGTCGGCGCCGACCGGGACGCCGAGGTCGCCGTCCGGCCGGCCCTCCGCGTACGCCTCGGCCACCGACAGGGTCCCGCCCTCCTCGGCGACGACGAGGTCGCAGCCCGCCCGGTCGAGCGTCCTGGCGATGCGGGCGGCCGGGAAGTGCGGCTCGACGGGCAGATAGGCGCCGCCCGCCTTGAGCACGCCGAGGACGGTGGCGAGCCAGTCCAGGTTCCGTTCGCTGATGACGGCGACGACGCCCTCGGGCCGCAGCCCGCGCGCGAGCAGCGCCCGCCCGATCCGGTTCGCCCGCGCGTTCAGCTCCCCGTACGTCCACCGCTCGTCCCGCGCGACGGCGGCCACCCTGTCCGGGTGGGCGGCGGCCCGCTCCTCGATCAGCTCGTGCACGCGCCGGTCGGGCAGTTCGCGGCGCGGCCCCTCCGCCAACTCGTAGAGCTGGTAGCGGAGTTCGCTCTCGGACAGCAGGCTGCGGCGGAGCCGTCCCGGGTCGGCGAGCGCGGCGAGGTGGTAGCCCGCGATCCGGGCGGCGGCCTCGGCGTCGAGCCGGTCGGCGCGGTAGCGAAGGCGCAGGACGCCGCCCTCGACCCGCACCCCGAGCAGGGTGTCGTCGCGCTCGGCGGACAGCGCGGCGAGCACCCGCTCGTGCGCGGCGGACACAGCGGAGGGAGTGACCGACAGGCCCTCCGCGACCGCCACTTCGTACTCTGCGATGGTCATCGCCCCTGCCTCCCCGCCGCCGGGTTGCCGCCCCAGCGCGCCCCTGGAGGCACCTGTTCGCCCTTCATCAGGAAGGAGTCCGGGGCGAGGACGGCGCCGTCGCCGAGCGTGACGCCGTAATGGACCAGGGCGCCGGTGCCGACGGTGGCGCCCGCGCCGATCGTGATGTGGTCGGACTTGAAGGTGCCGTCCTCCTGCGAGTGGGACTGCACGGTCGTCTGCGCGGAGAGGGTGGCGTCGTCGCCGATGGTGACGAGGGTGCGCTCGGTGATCGCGGCGCCGTCGTCGAGGACCCGACGGCCGACTCGGACGCCGAGCAGCCGCCACACCACGTTCTTGAACGGGGTCCCGTTGAACACCGCGAGGTGGTGGCTCGGCACCTTCCACAGCCGTTCGTGCCAGCGGAAGTACGGGTCGTAGATGGAGCACAGCCGCGGCTCGAGCGGCCGGAAGCGGCAGATGACCCGCTCCACGAGGATGTAGTAGCCGGTGCTGAAGGCGAGACCGGCGACGAGCGAGGCGCCGATCAGCAGCCCGCCCGCCACGTCGTACAGGTCGAAGGCGGCGAGAGCGATCAGCGTGACGGCGAACGAGTGCAGCCACCGCAGGAACAGATGGAGCCCCATCGAGCGCAGGTTGTAGCGGTTCTTCGCGGACAGCCCGCGCCGCAGCTCCTCGCCCTCGCGCAGGTGGTCGAAGCGGGTGTCGCGCTCGACGGTGCGCGGGATCTCGAACGGCGGCGAGCCGAGCAGCCCCACGCCCTCCCGCACCGGACCGTCGAGCGGCACCATCACCTTGGTCGCGAGCAGGCAGTTCTCGCCGGTCCGGCCGCCCGGCGGGTAGGCGATGTGGTTGCCGAGGAAGTTGTGCGCCCCGATGGCGGTGCGGGCGACGCGGAACGACGTGGCGGAGAACTCGGCGTTCATCACCGAGAGCCCGTCGGCGACCATCGTGCCGCTGCCGACCGTCGTGAGGTACGGCGACTCGTGCCGCACCTCGGTGCCGAAGTTCGACCCGGTCTGCTCGACCCGCGACAGGTCGTACCCGATGGAGCGCAGGTAGGGAACGATGTACGAGCTGTCGCCGCACAGCCAGGTGAAGAACCTGAGGTTGGTCAGCCGCGCGATCGTCCGCTGGACCGAGTAGTGCGGCCCGTACAGCGGATACGTCCGGCCGGGCCGCAGCAGCGGCCGCAGCGCGCGCGGGACGAGGGTCACGGCGGCGAGCCCGAGCAGGAGGAACGCGAGGAACCCGGCGACCGACAGACCGAGTGCCTGGCCGTAGAACGCGGCCGAGGTCAGATGGTGCGCGGCGGGGTCGAGCAGCGCGTCGAGCGCGGGCACCTCGGTGAGCAGCAGCTCGCTGCCGCCGATCGCGAGCGGGACGGTGACGAGCAGCGCCTGGAGCAGCCCGCCGGCCGCGTACAGGGCGCGGCGCCCGGTCGAGCAGGTGGCGGCCGGTACGCGGTCGTGGTCGAGGCCGGCGGGTTCGGCGGGGGAGCCGTGCCAGTACTCCGCGGCCGGTACGGCGGCGCCGTCGTAGAGCGCGGAGGCGTGGCCGAGCCGGGCGCCGTCGCCCATCGACGTACCGATGTCGAGGACGGTCCGCTCGCCGACGAGGACGTCGCGGCCGAGCGTGACCGGGCCGGTGCGGACACGGCCCGCGTGGGTGCGGTAGCCGAGGAAGGAGCACTCCTTGCGGAGCACACTGCCCGCGCCGATCGTCAGCAGGTCGGTGCAGACCGGGACGGAGCGGGACAGGATCGTCACCCCCGGGCCGATCCGGGCGCCGAGCGCCCGCAGATAGAGCACGTAGACCGGGTTGCCGACGAACAGGGCCACCGGGCTGGCGTGCAGCAGCGACTTCACCAGCCAGAAGCGGACGTAGGCGAGGCTCCACACGGGGAACTCCGTCTCCCGCCAGCGCCCGACCAGCACCCACTTCGCGACGACGGGGACCGTGCACGCGCCAGTGAACACCGCGGCGCCGAGCAGCGCCGAGCGCAGGTAGACGTCGACGAGGCCCGTCCCGTCGTGCACCCAGACGAAGCCGCGGGCGGTGAGCGCGCCCGCGCCCGCGCAGTACAGAAGGAAGGCCAGCAACTGGAGCGCCCCGCACATCAGGTAGCGGGGCGTGCTGCCGGGCGGTGGCGGTGGCTCGGCCGCCACCGCCTTCGCCGCCGGTGCCCCGTCGAGGGCGGCGGCCAGGGACCGGATCGTCGGGTGGCCGTAGACGTCCTTCATCGAGACCGCCGGCAGGTCCGCGTTCTTGCGGACCCGCGCGCAGAAATGCGCCATGACAAGAGAGTTGGCGCACAGATCGTCGAAGAAGTGACTGTCCGGCGGTACGTGGTCCACACGGACGACACCGGCCAGGACTTCGGCGAGCACGCGTTCGGTGCCGTTCGCCACATGAGCTCCTCGTGCTGTTGCCCCTGTTCTCCGCTGTTTCGGAAATGGCGGAATGCACGGAGAGCCGGGCGTGTGATGGATGTGCGACATGCGTGAGGAGCAACGCGGATGAAGCAGGTCACCGGCGGTGTGGCTGGTGACCTGGACAGCCCCCCCGGCTGTACGTCCCCCCGTGGAATGTGCTCCGGCGATCCGCCGATGAGCACATTGAATACGATCGGGATTCTTTCCAACGATTCATGAGCGGTTCAAGTCGGTTTCAAGTATTGGCGATTTCCGATTGTTTACGTATGGCGAGGTCATGCCGAATGGGCGGCGGGGGCGGGCGATGTGCCTCGGAACTCACCGGAACGGCCGTGCAATCACTTCTTCCGGCTCCGTTCGGCGCGCCCGCGTTATCCGGCCACCGCGGCGAACGCGCAGGCCGGGGCCCCGGGGGATGGGTACACCGGCCGGCGGCGGATACCTTTAGGACGTGCAGCCAGCAAGTGAATCTCCCCCACCGCCGTCCGGCCGTCTCCACCGGGCCCGCGTTCTCTACGAGAACGTCTCCAAGCGCAGGACTGCCTGGCTGTTGCTCAAGGACACCGTCAACTCGTGCATGGAGTACCGCATCCTGGGCCTCGCGGCCGAGGCGGCGTTCTTCACGCTGCTCTCCGTCCCGCCCCTGCTCCTGTCCCTCGTCGGGCTGCTCGCCTACGTCGACTCCTGGACCGGCGCCGACACGATCGCGGGCGTCCGCGACAACATCCTGGAGGCGTCCCGCACGGTCCTCACCGACCAGGGCGTCAAGGAGATCGCCCAGCCGATCCTGGACGACGTCATCAAGGGCGGCCGCCCCGACGTCATCTCCATCGGCTTCCTGATCTCCCTGTGGTCCGGCTCGCGCGCGGTCTCGACCTTCGTCGACACGGTCACCGTGATGTACGGGCTCGACGGCGTCCGGGGCATCGTCAAGACCCGCCTCCTGGCGTTCCTGCTCTTCCTCATCGGGCTCGTCGTCGGCTCGGTGGCGCTGCCGCTGATGATCGCGGGCCCCGACGCGGTGATCGGCCTCGTCCCCTGGTCGGAGACGGTCGTCCAGATCCTCTACTGGCCGGTCGTCCTCGTCCTGTCGGTCGCCTTCCTGACCACCCTGTACCACGTGTCAGTGCCCGTCCGCTCCCCGTGGATCGAGGACGTTCCCGGCGCGCTGACCGCCCTCGCGATGTGGATCCCCGGCAGCTTCCTGCTCCGCCTCTACCTCACCAACACCATCGAGGGCCCGACGATCTACGGCTCCCTCGCCGCGCCCGTCGCCGTCCTGCTGTGGATCGGCGTCTCCGCGTTCGCCGTCCTCGTCGGCGCCGCGGTCAACGCGGCGATCGACCGGGTCTGGCCCTCCGTCGCCACGGCCGCGGCGCGCGCCGCCAACGAGCGGGTCCGCACCGCGACCGCCGCCCACTACCTGTCCCGCGCCGCGGCCCGCTCCGGCTACTCGGACGACCCCGACGAACTGGACGACATCGACGGCGCCGACGACGGCCTCGGCGACCCCGACATGCCCTCGGAGTTCCCCGAACGCTGGTCGAAGTTCCTCCCCCCGGAGGACGTCACCTCCCGCCTGCGCACCCACGCCCGCCGCCAGGGGGACACACCGCACGAGACGGAGGACGAGGACGAGTAGCCCCGGGCTCTTGCGCGCGGGGCCCTACTTCCAGCTCCCCGCGGCAGCCGTCTCCCGCGCGTACTCCGCGAACCGGCGCGGCGCACGGCCCAGGACCCGGGCCACCCCGTCCGTCACCGACGCGTTGCGTCCGTCGAGGAGTGTGGTGAACAGGTCCACCAGGAAGCCCACTTCCTCCTCCGGCACGCCGAGCCCGGCCAGGGCCGCGCCGTAGTCGGGGGCCGGAACCGGCACGTACCGCTTCTCCGTGCCCGTCGCGCGGGCCACCGCCGCCAGCGCCTCGGCCCAGGTCAGCAGCTCGGGCCCGGTCAGCTCCAGGGTCTGCCCCGGGTACCGCCCCGACGGCGGGCGCAGTACCGCCACCGCCACCTCCGCGATGTCCCGCACGTCGATGAACGGTTCGCGGAGCGCGGCCGGGGCCGCGAAGGCCAGTTCGGGGCCGCGCACCTGCTCCAGGAGCGGGCCCTCGCTGAAGTTCTGGTCGAACCAGGCGCACCGCAGGACCGTCCACTCCGCCCCGGACGCGGCCAGCGCCTCCTCGGCCGGGCGCGCCCGGTCCTCCCCGCGCGCCGAGAGCAGGACGAGCCGCCGGACGCCGAGCGACACCGCCCGCCGGGCCAGCGCGCCGACCGCGTCCGCCGCGTCCGGCGCCCCGATGTCCGACGGGAACGCCAGATACGCCCCGTCCGCGCCGCGCAGCGCCGCGTCCCACGTCGCCGGGTCCGCCCAGTCGAACCGCACCGCGCCCGAGCGGGACGCGGCCCGCACCGTGAGCCCGGCGGCGCGTGCCGCGTCCGCGACCCGCCGCCCCGTCCGACCGGTCGCCCCGGTCACCAGTACCGTCGTCGTGCCGCTCGTCGTCTTGCCCGCTGTCTCTGTCATGGCTCCACTCAACCGCCCGCCCGCCGCCCGGGACATCCGCGAGCCGCTCACCCCCATGCGCGTCCGTCTACGCTGGCTCCGTGGACGTACTCGCGGGGCTCCTGGAGGGCCCGCGGGCCCGGGGGGCCTTCATGATCCGGGCCTGCTTCGAGCTGCCCTGGTCGGTGCGGATCGCCGACGAGGCACCGCTGACCGTCATGATCATGGTCGAGGGGGAGTCCTGGATCCTGCCCGCGGGGGACGGGCCCGCCCGGCGCCTGCGCCCCGGCGACATCGCGATCGCCCGCGGTCCGGACCCGTATGTCTGCTGCGACGACCCGGCGACCGCCCCGCGCGCCGAGATCGGCCCGGGGCAGGTCTGCCGCCCGCTCGGCCCCGCGCACGCGGGCCGCTACCGGGACCTCGGGGTCCGCAGCTGGGGCGAGTCCCCGGACGGGCCCGCGCAGCTGCTCATCGGCACCTACCAGATGCGCGGCGAACTCACCGCCCGCCTCCTCGACGCCCTGCCGCCCGTCCTCGTCCTGCCCACCGAGGTGTGGCGGTGCCCGCTGACGCCGCTGCTCGCCGAGGAGATCGGCAAGGACGAGCCCGGCCAGGACGTCGTCCTCGACCGCCTCCTCGACCTGCTGCTCATCGCGTCGCTCCGCGCCTGGTTCTCCCGCCCGGACGCGGACCCGCCCGCCTGGTACCGCGCGCTGGCCGACCCTGTCGCCGGACCGGCCCTGCGGCTGATCCAGGACGATCCGGCCCGCCCCTGGACGGTCGCCGCCCTCGCCGCGAAGACCGGCGTCTCCCGCGCCTCGCTCGCCCGCCGCTTCACCACCGCCGTCGGCGAGCCCCCGATGACGTATCTGACGAACTGGCGCCTCGCCCTCGCCGCCGACCTGCTGCGCGACAGCGACCTGACCGTGGCGGCGATCGCCCGCAAGGTCGGCTACGGCAGCGCGTTCGCCCTGTCCAGCGCGTTCAAACGGGTCCACGGCGTCAGCCCGCAGGAGTACCGGCCATGAGCGGGACGTCCACCGGGACGTCCACCGGGGCGTCCACCGGAACGTCCACCGGGGCGTACGAGGAGCGGGCGAGCCGGGTCCCCGGCGCCGTGCTGTGGACCCGGACCGCCGATGCCGGGGGCGGCGCCCACCCCGTCCTGCCCGACGGCTGCATGGACCTGATCTGGAGCGAGGGCCGGCTGTTCGTCGCCGGTCCCGACACGCGCGCGTACGTCTCCGCCGGCGGCCCGGGGCGCACCTACGCGGGCATCCGGTTCGCCCCCGGCACGGCCCCCGCCCACCTCGGCGTACCGGCGCACGAGCTCACCGACGCGCGAGCCGATCTGGCGGAGGTGTGGCGGGGCGCCGAGGCCCGCCGCCTCACCGAACGGATCGACGCCGCCCCGGACCCCGCCGCCGCACTGGAACGCGCCGCGGTCCGCCTCGCCGCCGCCGCCGGACCGCCGGACCCGCTGCTCGCCGGGATCGTCACCGCCCTGGCCGCGGGCCGCACCGTCACCGAGACGGCCGAGGCGGCGGGCCTCAGCACCCGGCGCCTGCACCGCCGCTCACTGGCCGCGTTCGGCTACGGGCCCAAGACGCTCGCCCGGGTCCTGCGGCTGCAGCGGGCGCTCGCGCTGGCCCGTACGGGCGTCCCGTTCGCGGAGACGGCGGTCCGCGCCGGGTACACGGACCAGGCCCATCTCGCGCGCGACGTACGGGACTTGACCGGACAAACGCTCAGCGACCTCACCTGAGACCCGGCTCACTCAGGCGAACAGGTGCGTCTCGTTCCCGTCCGGATCGAGGACGACCGCGTACCGCTGCCCCCAGACCGCGTCCCACGGCTTGGCCTCGCCGTGGTGCCCGGCGCCGGTGAGCAGCGCGTACGCGGCGTCGACCCCGGCCGCGTCCCCGCAGTGGAAGGCGAGCGAGATCCGCCCCCGGCCGCGCCCGGCGGCGCTCTCCTCCGGGTCGAACATGAGCCGGATGCCGCCGGGCAGCTCCGTCTCCACGTGCGGCAGTCCCTCCGCCCCCTCGGGGAACGTGAGCCCCAGGAGACGGTAGTACGCGAGCGAGGCGGCCAGATCAGTGGCGGCGATTCCGATGGCGTCCATACGGACGACGATGCTGTCGGTCATGCCCGCACCGTAGGCCGCCGTACGCCGCCCGGTCTTGTACGAAACGGACGCCCCGCGTCTCCTTGTGGACCGCATCCGACGGTCGTACAGCGGAGGCATGTCCACAGCAACGGCGACCGCCAAGAGCCCGCACCCGGCGAGCCCCGTCACCCTGGAAGCCGACTACGAGCCGGTGCTCTCGCGCTGGCTCTGGCTGGTGAAGTGGCTGCTCGCCCTGCCGCACTACCTCGTCCTGGCCCTCCTCTTCGTGGCCTTCGTGGTCGTGGAGGTGATCGCCTGGTTCGCGATCCTGTTCACGACGCGCTACCCGAGGGCGCTGTTCGACTTCAACCTCGGAGTGCTGCGCTGGGCCTGGCGCGTCTCCTACTACGCGTACGGCAGCCTCGGCACCGACCGCTACCCGCCGTTCACGCTGGCCGCCGTCCCCGGCTATCCGGCGCGCCTCGACATCGCCTACCCGGAGCAGCTCTCCCGCGGCCTGGTCCTCGTCAAGGGCTGGCTGCTCGTGGTGCCGCAGTACCTCGTGGTGTCGATGTTCGTCGGCGGCTCCACCACCGGCGGCGGCCTGGCGGCCCTCATCACCTTCTACGCGGGTGTCGCCCTGCTCTTCACCAACCTGTACCCGCGCGGCCTGTACGACCTCAACGTCGGCCTGCACCGCTACGCGGCCCGGGTCCTCGCCTACGGGTCCCTGATGACGGACGTCTACCCGCCGTTCCGCCTGGACCAGGGCGAGCGCGAGCCGTGGTCGTAGAGTCGGAGGCATGACCAGCACGCTCGCCGACGCCCTCGCCGACGGCCGGACCCTCGTCCTGGACGGCGGCCTCTCCAACCAGCTGGAGGCCGCCGGGCACGACCTGAGCGACGCGCTGTGGTCGGCGCGGCTGCTCGCCGAGGAGCCCGGGGCGATCGTCGCGGCACACCGCACGTACTACGCGGCGGGCGCGGACGTCGCCATCACCGCGAGCTACCAGGCCACGTTCGAGGGGTTCGCCACGCACGGCATCGGACGCGAGCGGGCAGCCGAACTCATGGCACTGAGCGTGGAGTTGGCGCGGCGCGGGGCGCGCGAGGCCGGGGCGGACCGGCCGTTGTGGGTGGCCGCGTCGGCGGGCCCGTACGGGGCGATGCTGGCCGACGGCTCCGAGTACCGGGGGCGGTACGGGCTGAGCGTGGCGGAGCTCGAACGGTTCCACCGGCCCCGCCTTGAGGTCCTGGCGGCGGCGCGCCCCGACGTGCTCGCCCTGGAGACGGTGCCGGACGCGGACGAGGCACGGGCGCTCCTTCGGGCCGTGCGCGGGCTCGGGGTGCCGGCCTGGCTCTCGTACAGCGTCATCGGCGACCGGACCCGCGCCGGGCAGCCCCTGGAGGAGGCGTTCGCGCTCGCCGCCGACGCGGAGGAGATCGTGGCCGTCGGGGTGAACTGCTGCGCGCCGGAGGACGCGGACCACGCCGTGGCCGTCGCCGCGCGGGTCACCGGCAAACCGGTGGTCGTCTACCCGAACAGCGGCGAGAGATGGGACGCGGAGGCGCGCCGCTGGACGGGCCGGTCGACGTTCGGCCCCGGGCGGGTGGAGCGGTGGCGGTCCGGCGGGGCGCGCCTGGTCGGGGGGTGCTGCCGGATCGGCCCGGGTGTGATCACCGAGGTGACCCGGGCCGTCCGGGGCGGAGGCGCTACGGGCGGACGGTGAACACCAGCTTGCCCGTGACGCGGCCCGTCTCGCCCTCCGCGTGCGCCTTGGCCGCCTCGGCGAGCGGGTAGGTCTGCGCGATGTGCGCGCGCAGCTGCCCCGACGCGGCGAGCCCGGCGACCGCCGCCATGCCCGCCTGGTCGTGCTCGACCAGCATGAACCGGGCGCGCACCCCCAACTCCTGTGCGCGCGGCGGAACCTGACCCCACTTCTCGGGCAGGATCGAGACGAGGATGCCGCCCGGCCTCAGTACTCCGAGGGAGCGCAGGGCGTTGTCACCGCCCAGGGAGTCGAGGACGACGTCGATGTCGTGCGCCTCCTCCGTGAAGTCGACGGCGCGGTAGTCGATGACCTCGTCCGCGCCCAGGCCGCGCACGAAGTCGTGCTTGGCGGCGCTGGCCGTCCCGATGACGTACGCGCCGCGCGCCTTCGCGATCTGCACCGCGAGATGCCCGACGCCACCGGCGGCGGCGTGCACCAGCACCCGCTGCCCGGCCTGCACCTGTGCGTTGTCGACGAGCGCCTGCCACGCGGTCAGCGCGGCGAGCGGCAGCGCGCCCGCCTCGACGTGGCTCAGCCCGGCGGGCTTGGGCACGAAGGCGCGGGCGGGCCCGGCCACGTACTCGGCGTGCGAACCGGCGCCGTAGGGGTAGGGCAGCATGCCCATGACCTCGTCGCCGGGGGAGAAGAGGGAGACACCCAGGCCGACCGCCTCGACGGTGCCGGACACGTCCCAGCCGAGCGTGAACGGCGGCTGCCCCAGGAAGAGGCCGGACTCGCGGTGCTTCCAGTCGGTGGGGTTGAGCCCGGCGGCGTGCACGGCGACGAGGATCTGGCCGATGCCGGGTTCGGGGCGGGGCAGCTCGGCCTCGCGCAGGACGCCGGGGTCGCCGAGGGTGTCCTGGGTGAGGGCGGTCATCGTGGGCTTGCCGGTGGTGGTGTCGTTGCTGGTCATGGGGCCAGCCTGCCCCGGGCCCCCGACCTCGGCAATGGCAAGTTTGCCATCAACCGATAACATCGTGCCATGCGCTCCGACATACCGCTGACCGCTCGCCCGCACCGCGTCGTCACCCTCGCGCTCGACGGCGTCTACCCCTTCGAGCTGGGCATCCCGAACCGCGTCTTCCCGCTGGTGCCGGGCGCCTACGAGGTGGTGACGTGCGCGGCGTCGGAGCGGCGCACGGTGCGGACGGACGCGGACTTCACGATCACGGTCGAGCACGGCCCGGAGGCGCTGGAGAGCGCCGACACGGTGGTGGTCCCGCCCTACGACCTGCGGCGGCTCTCCGCCGACCTGCCGGACGAGGTGCGCGCCGCGCTCGCCCGCATCCGCCCCGGTACGCGCATCGTCTCCATCTGCACGGGCGCGTTCACCCTCGCGGCGGCCGGCCTTCTTGAGGGCCGCACCGCGACGACGCACTGGGCGCTCGCGGACCACTTCCGCACCCTGTTCCCGCACGTCGACCTCAACCCCGACGTGCTGTTCATCGACGACGGCCCCGTCCTGACCTCGGCGGGCGCGGCGTCCGGCGTCGACGCGTGCCTGCACGTCGTCCGCTCCGACCACGGCAGCGCGGTCGCCAACCGGGTGGCCCGGCACTGCGTCGTCCCGCCCTGGCGCGACGGCGGCCAGGCCCAGTACATCGAGCAGCCCGTGCCCGACGAGGCCGACACCGGCACCGCCGCCACCCGCGCCTGGGCCCTCGAACGCCTCGACCAGCCGCTGGCCCTCCGCGAGCTGGCGGCGCACGCCCGGATGAGCCGGCGGACGTTCGCCCGCCGCTTCCAGGAGGAGACGGGCACGAGCCCCGGCCGCTGGCTGATCCAGCAGCGCGTGCACCGCGCCCGCCACCTCCTGGAATCAACCGACCTGCCCGTGGACCGGATCGCGGCGGAGGTCGGCTTCGCCACGGGCACGTCGCTGCGACAGCACTTGCAGGCGGCGATCGGGGTGTCGCCGCGCGCGTACCGCCGCACGTTCCGCAACGAGGCGACGCCCGTCTGAACCCCGGGGTGGGTGTCAGTCGGTGGGCCACTCCCAGCGGTCGAGGTCCCGCAGCCAGGCCCGGGGGTTGCTGTCGGACGGGGCGCGCCAGTCGCCGCGCGGGGAGAGCGAGCCACCGGCGGAGACCTTCGGCCCGTTCGGCATCGCGGACCGCTTGAACTGGGCGAACCCGAAGAACCGCTTGCAGAAGTACTCCAGCCAGTGCCGGATCTCCGCGAGGTCGTAGGAGCCGCGGTCGGACTCGGGGAAGCCGGGCGGCCACTCACCGGCCTCCTGGTCGCGCCAGGCGTGCCAGGCCAGGAACGCGATCTTCGAGGGCCGGAAGCCGTGGCGCAGCACGTAGAACAGGGTGAAGTCGTGCAGCGCGTACGGGCCGATCTTCGACTCGGTCGACTGGAGCTCCTCACCGGGGACCAGTTCGGGGCTGATCTCGGTGTCGAGGATCGCGGTCAGGATCTTTCCGGCCTCCTCCCCGAAGAGATCACTGCTCACGACCCACCGGATGAGGTGCTGGATCAGCGTCTTCGGCACGCCGCCGTTGACGTTGTAGTGGCTCATCTGGTCGCCGACGCCGTACGTGCACCAGCCGAGCGCCAGCTCGGAGAGGTCGCCGGTGCCGAGGACGATGCCGCCCCGCTGGTTGGCGAGGCGGAAGAGGTAGTCGGTGCGCAGACCGGCCTGCACGTTCTCGAAGGTGACGTCGTACACCGGCTCACCGGAGGAGAACGGGTGGTCCATCTCCTTGAGCATCAGCCGGGCGGTGTCGGTGATGTCCAGTTCGGCGGCGGTGACGCCGAGCGCCTTCATCAGCTTGTGGGCGTTGCTCTTGGTGTGGTCGCCGGTGGCGAAGCCCGGCATGGTGAAGGCGAGGATGTCGCTGCGGGGCCGTCCCGCGCGGTCCATGGCGCGGGCGGCGACGATGAGCGCGTGCGTGGAGTCGAGCCCACCGGACACCCCGATGACGACCTTCGGGTTCCCGATGGCACCGAGCCGCTGCTGCAACCCGGCGACCTGGATGTTGTACGCCTCGTAGCAGTCCTGGGCGAGGCGCTGCGCGTCGGCGGGCACGAACGGGTACCGCTCGACGCGCCGGCACAGCCCGAGATCCTTCTCGACGGGCGGCTCGACCCGGAAGGAGATGGTCCGGAAGTCACCGGTGCGGGCGGCGTGCGTTCGGCGGTTCTCGTCGAAGGTGCCCATGCGCTGGCGCTCCTGGCGCAGCAGGTCCAGGTCGATGTCGGCGACCGAGGCGCGGTCCCCGTCCGGGAACCGCTCGGTCTCGGCGCAGAGCGCCCCGTTCTCGTAGATCATCGTCTGTCCGTCCCAGGACAGATCGGTGCTCGACTCCCCGAGCCCGGCGGCGGCGTACACGTAGGCGGACAGGTACCGGGACGACGCGGCGCTGCACAGCATCTTGCGGTCGTCGGCGCGCCCGACGGTGATGGGGCTGCCGGACAGATTGAGGACGACGGTCGCCCCGGCCAGGGCCGCCTCGGCGCCAGGCGGGATGGGGATCCACATGTCCTCGCAGATCTCCACGTGCACGACGAGCCCCGGCACGTCCTCGGCGGCGAACAGCAGGTCTACGCCGAACGGGACGTCCTCCCCGCCGACCCGGATCGTCGCCCCGCGGATGTCGTCACCGGGGGCGAGCTGGCGGCGCTCGTAGAACTCCCGGTAGTTCGGCAGGTACGACTTGGGCGCGACGCCGAGGATCCGTCCCTTGTGCACGACGACGGCACAGTTGTAGACGCGCCCCCGGTGCCGCAGCGGCGCCCCGACGACGAGCACGGTCAGCAGCTCGGCCGACCCCTCCACCACGCTCGCGAGCGCCCGCTCCACGTCGTCGAGGACGGCGTCCTGCAGAAACAGATCCTCGATGGAGTACCCGGTCAGCCCCAGCTCGGGAAAGACCGCGACGGCGACTCCTTCCTCGGCACATCTGCGTCCCTGGCGCAGAATCGCCTCGGCGTTGGCGGGCGGGTCCGCGATGAAGGTCTGGCCGGTGCATGCGGCCACACGAGCGAAACCATGAGCATAAATCGACCGGAAGTTCACCCCTCCATCATGACAACCGGCCGCAACGGCTGCGCGCGGGGCCCGCCCATGATCAGTCAGCCCGAGGTGTCCGCCCACGCGTCGAACATCTCGGACAGCGGGCGTACGACGTGCCGGCGCAGCCACTCGACCCGGGCCTCGGTGAAGTGGCGCGGGGCCGACTCGATCCACATGATCAGGTAGAGGTACGCGCGGTAGAGGATGAGGCGTCGGCGGCCGGCCTCGTCGATCGTCGCCGGGCCGCCCGCCTCCTGGTACGCAGCCAGGAAGTCCTCGTCCCGTTCGACGTCGTCGAAGAGGGCGAGGGAGACGAACTCCGCCAGCGGGTCGCCCCAGAAGGCCCGTTCCGCGTCGATCAGCGCGCTGACGTGCCCGTCGTCGACCAGGATGTTGCCGTCCCAGAGGTCGAAGTGGACCAGGCGGGGTGTCGTCACCTCGTCCAGTAGCCCGCCCTGCGCCTCGAACAGCGCCCTGATCTCGTCCGCCGGGCGCGGCAGTGCGACCCCGAACCGGTCCGCGTCCCGCAGGATGTCGTCGATCATGCCCAGGAAGGCGTCCCGCCAGGTGGCCAGCAGGGGGCGTGCCGGGTAGCCGAAGCCGGTGCCTTTGAGGGTGTGCAGCGCGGCTACGTGCCGGCCCAACTCGGCCCGCAGTACATCGCGCCGAACCGCTCCCGCCTCCGGCAAGGGCCTGCCCGCGCACTCCGACATCACCAGATGGCCGGCGGTCGCCGGTGCCAGCGCCACCGGGAACGGCACCTCGGGCGCCTCGTCCCGTACCAGGTCGTAGAACCACGCCTCGGTGCCGAGGATGCCTTCCTCGTAGCGGAGTACGGGCACGTTCGCCTCCGGCGCCAGCTTCACGACCAGCCCGGAGCCGTCGGAACGCCGGACGCGGAAGACCGTGTTGAACGTGCCGCCGCCGAGTTCGTCGTACGACCGCACCTCGCTCCAGGGAACGCCCGCCGCGACGAGCGCCGCGGCGAGCCGTTCCCGTATGGATGCACTCATCTGTCCCTCGCTGTGAGTTCAGCACGTGCGGAACGTGAACGCGAATGCGGCGGGGCCCGCCGTCAGGCGGTACTGCGGGAGTACCCCAGGGCCGCACGACTGTGAGCCGATGCCCTGCTGGGCGTGGTCCAGGTTCAGCCACACCGTGTCGCCGGGGACGAGGTCCGTGAGGTGGTCGGCCGCGTCCAGGTGTTCCGTCGTCCAGCGGCGGGCCGTGAAGGAGAAGTCGGGGGAGCCCTCGATGCGCAGCCCGCCCAGCTCGGCCCATCGCACGTCCGCCCGTGCCCCGTTCTCCTGCGGGCGCACGTAGGGCGTCTGGAGCGCGTCTACCGTCGACTCCCACCGGCCGGTACGGGACGCCGCCCGCGTGTCCGGATACGCCTCGCCGGGGCCGCCGCCGAACCAGCGCACGGCGTCCGCGCCGCCCGGAAGGCCGAGCCGTACCCCGAGCCGGGGCAGCGGGACGCGCCAGTCGCCCTCGGGGACGACCGAGACGGCAAGGCGCAGCGCCTCCTCGTCGGCCGACCAGCGGAACAAGGTGCGCAGGCCGAGGTCGGTCCCGGCGGGGCGGAACGGCCCCGCACGGTCAGCGCGTCGTCCGTCACCTCCACCGCGTCGACCCGGTGGCGGACGCGGTGCAGGCCGAGGCGGCGCCACAGCAGGCCGAGCCGCTCGTCGTTCTGCCAGCTCGCCCCGTTGTCGTTGTCGGTGGGCGCACGCCATACATCGAGGCGCGGCCCCACGACCTCGATGCCGCCGATCGAGAGCAGCGTGCCGGTCCGCGCGTCGAACACGCCGGGGCCGACCGCGATCCGGTCGTCGCCGGGCACCGGACGCGCGACGGAGCCTCCCAGCCGTACGACCGTCGTCCTCTCCTCCGGCTGACCCCACGCCACCTCATGGCCCTCCGCGTCCAGGGCCCGCACCGTCCACCCGGCCGGCGAACCGGCGCCGTACGGCGGCAGCTTCAGCTCCGTCGACTCGCCGGGGCCGAGTGCGGGCACCGCAAGCGGCCCGGACGCAACGACGCCCTCGTCCTCGTCCTCGTACGACCACGTGAAGGTCAGGCCCGACAGGTCGCGGAAGTCGAACCGGTTGGTGACGCGCACCGTGCCCGCCGGGCCGTCGATCCCGAACCGCACCGGCTCGATCACCTTCTTGAACTCCAGCAGGCCGGGGGACGGGGTCCGGTCCGGGAAGAGCAGGCCGTCGCAGACGAAGTTCCCGTCGTGCAGCTCCTCGCCGAAGTCACCGCCGTACGCGTACCCGTACCGCTCGTCGGCGATCCCGTGGTCGATCCACTCCCAGACGAAGGCGCCCTGGAGCCGGTCGTGGGTCTCGAACAGGCGCTGGTAGTCGGCGAGTCCGCCGGGGCCGTTGCCCATCGCGTGGGCGTACTCGCACAGGATGAAGGGGAGGGCGCGGCGGTGCGACGGGCCGCCGTCGAGGCCCCGGCCGATCCGGTCGACCTCCGCGTGATCCGCGTACATACGCGCATACACGTCCACGTCACGGCAGTTGGCGTCGCCCTCGTAGTGGATGAGGCGCTCCGGGTCCCGGCCCCGGATCCACTCCGCCATCGCCGTGAGGCCGCGTCCTGTGCCCGCCTCGTTGCCGAGCGACCACAGCACCACCGACGGGTGGTTCTTGTCGCGCTCGACCATGCGGGCGGCGCGGTCGAGGAGCGCCGGGGTCCAGCGGTCGTCGTCAACCGGGTTGTCGCGCCAGTTCTGTTCGGTGAAGCCGTGTGTCTCCAGGTCGCATTCGTCGATGACCCAGAGGCCGTACTCGTCGCAGAGGTCGAGGAAGGCCGGGTGCGGCGGGTAGTGGGAGGTGCGGACCGCGTTGATGTTGTGGGCCTTCATCAGCTCCACGTCGCGGCGCATGGTGTCCAGGTCGAGGGCGCGGCCGCGCTCCGGGTGCCACTCGTGCCGGTTCACGCCCTTGAAGAGGACCGGGACGCCGTTGACCTTGATCAGGCCGTCCGTCAGCGCCACCGTACGGAACCCGATCCGCAGCGGGACGCGCTCGCCGCCGGTGTCGAGCGTGCCCGTGTACAGGCGCGGCGTCTCCGCCGTCCACGGTTGGACGGGGACCGTCACCGGCTCACCCGTCGACATCTCGACCCCCAGCTCCGGGACCGACACCCGCCCGTCCACGTCGCTGTCCACGCGGAGCGTCCCCGTACCGGCCGTGTGGTCGTACGACGCGTGCACGAAGAAGTCGAGCGCGCACTGTGCCGGGCGGTGCAGCAGCGTCACGTCGCGGAAGATGCCCGGCAGCCACCACTGGTCCTGGTCCTCCAGGTACGAGCCGGCCGACCACTGGTGGACCCGGACCGCGAGGACGTTCCCGGCGGGCTTCAGGAGGTGGCCGACCGCGAACTCGTGCGGCAGGCGGCTGCCCTTGAACTCGCCGATGCCGGTGCCGTTCAGCCACACCCGCGCGCACGACTCGACGCCGTCGAAGCGGAGCGTCGCCCCGCCCTGCGCGGGCCAGTCGTCCGGCAGGTCGAAGGTGCGCAGGTGGTCGCCGGTCGGGTTCTCCGCCGGGACGTGCGGCGGGTCGACCGGGAACGGGTAGAGGTGGTTCGTGTAGACCGGCGCGCCGTGGCCCTGGAGCACCCAGTGGCCCGGCACCGCCACCTCCGCCCACTCCCCGGCGTCGTAGCCCTCGGCCGCGAAGGACGCGTCGTGCGCGTCGGCTGTCGCCGACAGCCGGAAGCGCCACGGGCCGTTCAGGGAGAGGGAGGCGGCGGAGGACTCCGCGTACCAGGCGCGCGGCGGCAGCGCTCCGTTCCCGGGCAGGACATCCTCGACGTACGAGAAGGACATGGCGCTCCTTGTGGCAGGGGCTGGACTCTCCGACTCTCCGACTCTCCGGAGGAAGCGTTACCCCCGTCCCCAGGGCGTCGTCACGCGGAGGGACGGAAGTCCAACAAGTCACCCGAAAGTCCTGGAGTCCCGTCCAAGCCGCGCCACGAAAGTCCTGGCCCTCCACGCGGAAGGCGCTCCACGCGGAAGGCCCTCAGCGCGGCAGCAGCGCCCGTACGAACGCGTTGCCGAACACGCCGCGCGGGTCCAGCCGTCGCACCAGCGCCGCGAAGTCGGCGGCGTGCGGATAGCGCTCCGCGACCCGCTCCGGCGCCGCCGTGAACACCTTGCCCCAGTGCGGACGCGGATCGAACTCCCGCAGCCGGTCCTCGACGAGCGAGACGACGGGCAGCACACGCTCCGTGTCCGCCACCCACGTGAAGTGGAACGCGACCGTGTCCCTGCCGTACGCGGGGCTCAGCCACTGCCGGTCGGCGGCGACCGTGCGCACCTCGCAGACCTGGAGCACCGGCGCGATCCGCTCGCTCACCGCGTCGAGCGCCGCGAGCGCGGGCTCCGCGTGCTCGCGCGGCAGCAGGTACTCGGACTGCAGCTCGTCGCCGCTGCTGGGCATGAACCCGGCGCGGAAGTGCGGAAGCCGCTCGTGCCAGGGGCCGGGGACGCCGAACTGCTCCGTGCAGTGCACCGCGTCCATCCCCGGCACCGGGTGCTGCGCCTGCGTCGCGGGCTCCGCCCACGGGAAGTCGACCGGCTCGGGCAGCCGCCGCTTGACCCACACCTGGTCGAACCAGGGGCCGCGCCACTTCGTGAACATGCTCACGCTGTACGCGGCCGAGGAGACGGCCGTGAAGTCGAGCCCCGCGAGCGGCAGCCGGCCGAACACGTGCTGCGCCACCTCGAAGGTCGGCTCCACGTCGAGCGTCAGCGACAGGACCACCCCGAGCGCGCCCAGCGAGACGACCGCGCCCTCGAACCCCTCGTCCCGCGCGCGAGCGTCACCGTCTCGCCGTCGGCCGTCAGGATCTCCACCGCCCGCACCGCCTCCGCCAGGGACCGGTTGCCGACCCCGGAGCCGTGCGTGCCCGTCGCCACGGAACCGGCGACCGAGATGTGCGGGAGGGACGCCATGTTCGGCAGGGCGAGGCCGTGCGCGTGCAGCTCGGCCGCCAGCTCGGCGTAGCGGACGCCGCCGCCGACCCGGACGGTCAGCCGTTCCGCGTCGACCTCGACGGAGCCGGGCAGGTCGGTGAGCGAGACGAGCGCGCCCGAGCGGTCGGCGTCCACGTCGGCGATCCGGTTGAAGGAGTGGCCGCTGCCGAGGACCCGTATGTGGGCGCTCCCGGCGACGAGCGCGCGCAGCTCGTCGAGGGAGCGGGGGCGGTGCAGCTCGGTGGTGGAGAAGGTGATGTTGCGGGCCCAGTTGGCCACGGCTCCGGACACTTCGGGCGCTTCGGACACGGTGCGCTGCCTTCCTCGAATGCTAGGGCGTTCCGCAGATTGGATCACGCGTGCCCGGGAACACCGGGACCCCGGCCGGATTGCGTGACAAGCGGGGGCATACCGTGGAAACGCGTATGACTGTCGCAGCAAGCACGTCGCCGGAAGCTAGGAGATACGGGATGCAGAGCCGCACGGCGCTGGTAGAGGACCTGATGGAGCGCTTCCCGCACGTTCCGAAAGAGGCGGTCTTCAAGGAGGACCTGCTGCGCGGCGGTGTCGCCTTCGACCCCTCGGCGCTGAGCGACAACGAGGACGGCGAGGTCAAGCCGAAGTCGTACTTCATCTTCTCCTTCGACCACGGCACCCTGCCGGAGCTGGGCGAGGCCGCGCTGCGCCGCCCGCCCGAGGAGATCGTCCTCACCGGCGGCCCCTACGACCTGCGCCGCACGGTCGTCTCGGTCCGCGTGAACCCGTCGTCCCCGTACCGGGTGGCGTCGAACGAGGACGGCATGCTCGGCCTCTACCTCGACGGCAAGCGCATCGCCGACGTCGGCGTGCCGCCGATGCCGGAGTACTACCGGCACAAGCTCTCCAACGGGAAGTCGGTCATGGAGGTGGCGCCGACGATCCAGTGGGGCTACCTGATCTACCTGACCGCGTTCCGTGTCTGCCAGTACTTCGGCGCCAAGGAGGAGTGCCAGTACTGCGACATCAACCACAACTGGCGCCAGCACAAGGCGGCCGGCCGCCCGTACACGGGCGTGAAGGACGTGGACGAGGTCCTCGAAGCGCTCGACATCATCAACCAGTACGACACCGCGAAGGCGTCGACCGCGTACACCCTCACCGGCGGCGCGATCACCTCGAAGGTGCAGGGCCTGGACGAGGCGGACTTCTACGGGCGCTACGCCAAGGCCATCGAGGAGCACTTCCCCGGGCGCTGGATCGGCAAGGTCGTGGCCCAGGCGCTGCCCAAGGACGACGTCCAGCGGTTCAAGGACTACGGCATCCAGATCTACCACCCCAACTTCGAGGTGTGGGACGAGTACCTGTTCAAGATGTACTGCCCGGGCAAGGAGCGCTACGTCGGCCGCGACGAGTGGCACAAGCGCATCCTCGACTCGCGCGACGTGTTCGGCGCGCGCAACGTGATCCCGAACTTCGTCGCGGGGGTCGAGATGGCCGAGCCCTTCGGCTTCAAGACGGTCGACGAGGCGATCGCCTCCACAACGGAGGGCCTGCGCTTCTTCATGTCGAACGGCATCACGCCGCGCTTCACCACGTGGTGCCCCGAGCCGACGACGCCGCTCGGCAAGGAGAACCCGAACGGCGCGCCGCTGGAGTACCACATCCGGCTGCTCGACGCGTACCGCTCGACGATGGACGAGTTCGGCCTGTCGTCCCCGCCCGGCTACGGCCCGTCGGGCGCGGGCCGCGCGGTCTTCTCCGTGTCGTCCTTCATGGACAGCCTCGCGCCGAACGAGGAGGCCGTGGAGGTCTGAGACCTCCCGGCGGCTGTCTAGGCGGCCTTCTCGTCCGCCGCCGCGTCGCTCTGCGGGAGCGGCGCGGCGATCAGCCTGCGCAGCAGGTCGGCGCGGGCGGCGGGCGCGGTCTTCGGGTCCGCCTCCGCGAGCAGCGCGGAGAGCACGGCGATCCGGGTCTGTCCCGCGCGCAACGTGCCCGAGAGCACTGCTCCGGCGGCTACGAGGTCGACGGCGCCGCCACCCGTGTAGATCTCGGCGAGCGGCCCGGCCGGGACCCGGGTGGAGACGGCGACCAGGACCCCGCGGCGGACGGCGGCGGCGACCGCGTCGACGAACTCCGGCGTCGCGTTGCCCGCGCCCGTCGCGACGAGGACGATGCCCTGCGCGCCCGCGGCGAGCGCGGCCTCGAAGAGGGCCGGGTCGGCGTCGCTGTGGTGCATGACGATGTCGACGCGCGGTATCCGTATCGCTTCCTGCGGCGCGGGGAGCGGGGCCGGGCGCCGGACCTCGGTACGGATGTCGACCCGGCCGAAGCCGAGACGGCCGAGCGGTCCGGCCGACGGGTCGGCGAACGCGTTCGCGGCGAGCGTCTGCGTCTTCACCGTGCCGCGCGCGGCGTGCACCCGCCCGTCGAAGACGACCAGGACACCCAGGTTCCGTACGGACGCGGCGACCTGCAGCGCGTCGTACATGTTCCCCGGACCGTCGCCGTCGGTGGCGCCGAGCGGCTTCTGCGCGCCCGTGAGGACCACCGGACGCGGGTCGTCGTGGTGCAGGTCGAGCAGGAACGCGGACTCCTCCAGGGTGTCCGTGCCGTGCGTGACGACGATGCCGTCCACGTCCGGGTCGGCGAGCACCTCGCGCACGGTGCGCAGGAGGGTGAGCTGGCGCTCGCTCGTCATCCGCGAGCTGTTGACGTTGAACAGGTCGACGACCTCGACCGCCACCCCGTCCGGCACGGCGGCGCTCGCCAGGACGGTGTCGCCGCCGGCGTCGGCGGCGTAACCGGTGCCCTGCCAGCGGCTGGCGATGGTGCCGCCGGTGCTGATGAGGGTGATGCGCTTGGGCGTGCGGATGCGATCCATGGGGCTGCCTCGCGGAGATGGAGCTGGTGGGGGTGGCGAGCGTGGGGGTACGCACGTTCGATCTCCAGCAAGGATAAATCGTGTAGAGCGCAATCGGATTGCGAATGATGGCCCATGATCCGCCGATCCGTGGCGCACAATTGCGTCATGGACGCGATCGACTTGCATATCTTGCGTGAGCTGCAGAGCGACGGACGCCTCAGCAACCAGGAGCTGGCCCAGCGCGTGGGGCTCAGCCCCTCGCCCTGCATGCGCCGCGTCCGCCAGCTCGAGAAGGACGGCGTGATCCAGGGGTACCGCGCGATCGTCGACCCCGGGGCCGTCGGCCGCGGCTTCGAGGTCCTCGTCTCCATCGAGGTGCGCCGCGACCGCGCGGCCGTCGAGGCGTTCGAACGCGCCCTCCAGGACATCCCCGACGTCATCGAGGCCTACCGCCTCTTCGGCAGCCCCGGCTGCCTCCTGCGCATCGCGGTCGCGGACCTGGCCGCGTACGAGCGCCTGTGGATCGAGCGGCTGACGACGCTCGACGGGGTGACCGAGGTGAACTCGCAGATCATCATGAAGCGGGTGAAGGAGCCGCGGGGTCTGCCGGTCCAGTAAATGAGTGGCGGGGATGCGGGGGCCCGGCTACGGTCGTCCTCGTTCCAGCAACTGGCTGACCGGAAGCTCACACAGGAGGTGTAGATCGATGACTGTCATTGCGATGGGCGCTGCCCGCATCCCGGAGTTCATCACGTCCACCTCCATGGCCACCGGCTGAGTCCTCTTCTCACGCTGCCGGGGCCGCCCTCGAAGGGTTTCCCCTTGTCTCTCAGCTCTGCTTCCGACCATTCCGCTCTCGCCCCCTACGGCTGGGACAGTCACTGGGCCGCCGAGTTCGCCCCGTACGCCGAGCGGGGGCTCGTGCCCGGGCGGGTGCTGCGTGTCGACCGCGGGCGGTGCGATCTCGTCACTCCCGACGGCACCGTGCACGCCGACACCGAGTACGTCGTCCCCCGCGACCCCATGAAGGTCATCTGCACCGGTGACTGGGCCGCCGTCGACCCGGACGACCGCGACCCCCGGTACGTCCAGGCGTATCTGCCGCGCCGCACCGCCTTCGTGCGGTCCACCTCCTCCAAGCGGTCCGAGGGGCAGATCCTCGCCGCCAACGTCGACCACGCGGTCATCGCGGTGTCCCTCGCCGCGGAGCTCGACCTCGGCCGCATCGAACGGTTCCTCGCGCTCGCCTGGGAGTCCGGGGCGCAGCCGCTCGTCGTACTGACCAAGGCGGACCTCGTCCCCGACCCGGTCACGCTGTCGTACCTCGTCCGCGACGCCGAGACCAGCGCGCCCGGCGTCCAGGTCCTCGCCGTCAGCGCGCACGACGGCGACGGCACCGATGTCCTGCGGGCCGTCATCGCCGGGGGCACGTCCGTGCTGCTCGGGCAGTCCGGCGCCGGGAAGTCCAGCCTGGCCAACGCGCTGCTCGGCGCGGATCTCATGGACGTCCGGGCCGTCCGTGACATCGACGGCAAGGGCCGGCACACCACGACCACCCGCAACCTGTTCGCCCTGCCCGGCGGGGGCGTCCTCATCGACACGCCCGGGCTGCGCGGCGTCGGGCTCTACGACGCGGAGACCGGCGTCGGGCAGGCCTTCGCCGAGATCCAGGCGCTGGCGGAGGACTGCCGGTTCCAGGACTGCGCGCACACGGTCGAACCCGGCTGCGCGGTGCTCGCTGCGCTGGCTGACGGGGTGCTTCATCAGCGGCGGCTCGACAGTTACCGCAAGCTGTTGCGGGAGAACGAGCGGCTTGCCGCGCGGACGGATGCGAGGTTGCGGAGCGAGATCCGGCAGGTGTGGAAGCGGCGTGGGGCGGAGGGGCGGGCGGCGCTCGAGGCGAAGCGGGGGCGTCGGATGTAGGGGTTGCACGCGCGCCCCGTCCGCGTCTGCCATGTCCTGACGCGTCGCCTGGCGCGGGTGCGTCGTGGCTGGTCGCGCAGTTCCCCGCGCCCCTGAGACGCGCACTGCGTGCGCCATCTCAGGGGCGCGTCCGGTGGGGGCGAGTCTGGTGGGGCGCGTCCGGTGGGGCGTGTCTGTTGGGGGCGCGCCCTCACGGGGCGCGCCCTCGGGGGACGCGCGCCTTCGGGGGACGCGCGCCGTCGGGGGACGCGCGCCTTCGGGGAAGGCGCGGCGAAGCCGCAGCCTTCAGGGGCGCGGGGAACTGCGCGAGAAGCCCCACTGGCCCGCGGTCGCAGGACGGCACGCGCCAGGCAGACGCTGCCGCGAGGGGCGCGGGGAACTGCGCGAGAAGCCCCACCGGCCCGCGGTCGCGAGACGGCTCGCGCCAGGCAGACGCTGTGGCGAGGGGCGCGGGGAACTGCGCGACCAACCCCCACCGGCCCGCGGTCGCAGGACGGCGTGTGCCAGGGACCGGCCCCCACCGACCCGCAGTCCTCGCGCAACGCCATGTCCGATTTCCGCCAGCCCGCCGCGAGGCGACCCCCCACACTGGAACCGTGCCGACCGACGAAGACACCCGCTACCAAGCAGTCCGCAGCCGGGACGCCCGGTTCGACGGGGAGTTCTTCTTCGCCGTCGAGACCACGGGCATCTACTGCCGCCCGAGCTGCCCCGCAGTGACCCCGAAGAGGCAGAACGTCCGGTACTACGCCACAGCCGCCGCCGCGCAGAGCGGAGGCTTCCGGGCCTGCCGCAGATGCAGGCCCGACGCCGTACCCGGATCAGCCGAGTGGAACGTACGCGCCGACGTCGTGGGCCGCGCGATGCGGCTCATCGGCGACGGCGTCGTGGACCGCGAGGGCGTCGGCGGCCTCGCGACGCGGCTCGGCTACAGCGCACGCCAGGTGCAGCGCCAGCTCACCGCGGAGGTGGGCGCGGGCCCGGTCGCGCTGGCCCGCGCCCAGCGCGCCCACACCGCACGGGTGCTGCTCCAGACGACCACCCTCCCCGTCACGGAAATCGCCTTCGCGGCCGGGTTCGCCAGCGTCCGGCAGTTCAACGACACGATCCGCGAGGTCTACGCCCGTACCCCGACACAGCTGCGCGGCGACGCGCCCGGCCGCGCCGAGGCCCGCCGCGCCGTCGCCGCCACCGCCGGTGTCCCGCTCCGCCTCGCCCACCGGGGCCCGTACCGGGCCGGACCCGTTTTCGATCAGCTCCGGAGCGAACTGCTCGACGGCGTCGAGGAGTTGACCGGCGAACCCGGACACCGCATGTTCCGGCGCACCCTGCGGCTCCCGTACGGCACCGGCATCGTCTCCGTCGACGAGCCCCTTCACGCGCAGCCCGGCGGCTGGCTGGACGCCCGCATCCACCTCACGGACCTGCGCGACCTGACCACGGCCGTGGGCCGGCTGCGGCGCCTGTTCGACCTGGACTCCGACCCGTACGCGATCGACGAGCGGCTCGGCGCCGACCCCCGGCTCGCCCCGCTGGTCGCGGCCCGCCCGGGCCTGCGTTCGCCCGGCGCCGCCGACCCCGAGGAGCTCGCGGTGCGGATCCTCGTGGGGCGGGACGCGTCCGCGCGGCTCGTCGAACGGTACGGGAAGCGGCTCGACGCCCCCTGCGGCGCCCTGCACCGCCTCTTCCCCGCGCCGGACGCCCTCGCCGGGGAACCCGGCACGCTCGGCGCCCTCGCCCGCGCGCTCGCCGACGGCACCCTCGTCCTCGACCCGGGCGCCGACCGCGACGACGCCGAGGCGGCGCTGCGGTCCCTGCCGGGCATGGACGCCCGTACCGCCGCACTGATCCGGCTGCGCGCACTCGGCGACCCGGACGTGGCCGTGCCCGGCGACGCCGTCGCCGCCGACGACGCATGGCGCCCCTGGCGCTCGTACGCCCGACAGCACCTCACCGCACGTACGACACACACGACAGATACCGCAGCACATACGACAGAGACCGCAGAGACCGCAGAGAGCGCTGAGAGCGCAGAAGGACACTTGTGAACAGGTACTACACCACCCTCACCAGCCCCCTCGGCGACCTCCTGCTCACCGCCGACGGTGACGGCGCCCTCACCTCCCTGTCCGTGCCCGGTCAGAAGGGCGGACGGACCGTCTTGGGCCTCCAGGCCACCCACGCGCACGACCCGGCCCCGTTCGCCGACGTCACGCGCCAGCTGACCGCCTACTTCGCCGGTGACCTCAAGGAGTTCGACGTCCCGCTGCGGCCCGGGGGCACGGAGTTCCGGCGGCGGGTCTGGGACGTGCTGGACGACGTGCCGTACGGCGCCACCACCTCCTACGGCGCGGTCGCCGCCCGCATCGGTGCCTCGGGCGTCGCGGTACGGGCCGTCGGCGGCGCGATCGGCGCCAACCCGCTGCTCATCGTGCGCCCCTGTCACCGGGTGATCGGTGCCAGCGGCGCGCTCACCGGGTACGCGGGCGGCCTGGATCGCAAGATTCAGCTGCTCACGCTGGAGGGCACGTTGCCGGGCACCCCGGACGGCACCTTGCGGGCGACCGCCGCCGCGTACCCCTCCGGCACCGGCACGTCCCATACCGACCAGCCGTCCGGAGTGCCCGGCGCGTCCGGCAGCGTCCCCACGTAGTCGAGGTCGGTGGAGCGGGACAGGCCCGTGCCGATGCCCTTGAGGTACGCCTCCTTGCGGACCCAGGCGCGGGACACGGCCAGGCCGCGTTCCGCCGGGTCGGAGAGCGCCGCCAGCTCCGCCCGCTCGCGGGGGTGCAGGACCGCCGTCAGCTCCTCGGCGGTCGCCGCGGACGTCAGCTCCTCCACATCGGCGCCGACCGGCGTCGCGGCGACCGCCACCAGCGCCAGGTCGCCGCTGTGGGAGAGGGAGAAGTGCACGCCGGGCGCGTCCGCGAGCGCGGGGCGGCCGTGCGGCTCGCCGCAGCCGGGGCAGGGTTCGCGGACGAAGCGCAGGGCGGCGGGGGAGCGGCCCAGGTGCCCGGCGAGGATGCCGCGCAGCGCCAGGTGCGCGTTCACGTACCGCAGCCGGTGCCGGTCGAAGGCGAACGCGGCGGCGCGCCGCAGCTCCGCCGCGTCGAGGATTCCCGCCCCGTCACCGGCCCCCGCGTCCGTCCGCACCAGCCACAGACCGGCGTCCCCGGCGTCCGGCAGCGCCCTCACATGGTCCGGGTTGTCCAGGTTCATCAGTTACGTCACGTCCCCCGCTCAGCGTCGATCGAGGGTAACCCGCGCCGCCGCCCGGGACAGGGCTCAGCCCCAGATCAGAGCCCCCGCCCACGCTCCCACGATCAGCAGGCACGTGAACAGTTCGGCCAGGACGCTGGAGCCGCCCGCGCGCATCGCCGTACGGGTGGAGGCGACGGCGTCCCCGTGGCTGCCGAGCCGGCGCCGTTCGGAGACGTAGATGCCGCCGATGAAGCCCGGGACCGCGCCGATCACCGGCACCACGCAGAAGCCGACCAGCGCGCAGACCCCTGCCCAGACCGCGAGCCCCCGTGTCGCCCCCGCCTGCCGCAGCCTGCGCGGCGGCAACTGCCAGCGCAGCACCTGGGAGGCGAGCAGCGCGATACTGGCGCCGACGAGGACGCCCCAGGCCAGGGCGTTCGGGTCACGCAGCGCCCAGACGGCGACGGCGGCCCACACCAGCCACGAGCCGGGCACCCCCGGCACCAGCACCCCGCACAGACCGAGCGCCAGCACGGCCCCGACCAGCAGGAGTTCCCACGCTCCCATGGGCCAAGGGTCCCGCAGATGCGGTGAACGCGCAGTTCAGGGGTGGACGGACACCGGTCGTCACCGCGACACCCAGCCCCTCTCGTACGCATGCCACCCCAACTGCAACCGCGTCGTCACCCCGGCCAGCTCCATCAACCGCTTCACCCGGCGCTGCACCGTCCGCAGCCCGAGATCGAGCTGCTTGGCCACGCTCACGTCCGTGAGCCCCGCGAGGAGCAGGGAGAGGATCTCCAGGTCGGTGCCGTCGGGGCCGTCCTCCGCCGCCTCCTCGACCCGGCCGCCCGCGCCGAGCCGCAGCGGCAGCGCCTGCCGCCACACCGCCTCGAAGAGGCCGGTCAGGGATTCGAGCAGCCCGCTGGCGTGCACGACGAGCGCGGCCGGTTCCGACGCCCGGGAGGTCAGCGGTACGAGGGCGAGTGTGCCGTCGGCGATCACCAGCTTCGTCGGCACCCGGTCCATGACGCGGACCTGTTCGTCGCGGCCGATCGCCGCCGACAGCTCGGTCAGCCCGGACGGCAGCGAGAGCACCTCGCGCTCGATGACGACGCGGTACGCGACGCCGCGGCTGACGGCCTGCGGTTCCGCCTCGTTCTCCATGCCGGTCACGGCGACGGGGTTGCCGGTGACCAGGGCGCACACCTGCGACACCGCGCCGAGCTGGATCTGCAGGAACCGCTGCGAGACGGCCGCCGCGCCCGTCACCACCTCGACCAGGTCGTGGACGGCCGGTTCGGCGGCCTGCGCCCGGTACTCCTCGGCGAGCAGCGCCGCCGCCAGCTCCGCCTTCTCCAGCTCGTGCCGGCGCTGGGTGAGCAGCGCGCCGAGGGCGACGCCCGGCGGGGCGGCCACCCAGCGGCCGGGGCGCGCCGAGGACTGGGCCGCGAGGCCGTGCCGTTCGAGGAGGCGCAGGGTGACCTCCGCGTCGTACTCCGCGAGCGTCAGGCGCCGGGCGAGGTCCGACACATCGGCCGCGCCCACCGACACCAGGGCGCGGTACGCCGACTCGTGCACCTCGTCCAGACCTATCGCACCCAGCATGCGGCGATGCCCTTCCCACTCGGATCACGGCGAGTCCGCGCCCCACCCCCCGCGGCGGGGAGCGTGGCGGGAACCAGCCACGGCACAAACCCGCCTCGGTCATTTTCCCTGTACCCGCCATCACTCTGCCAAGGTGGCGCCACCGCAGCACCAACACCCGCCGGGAATATGCCCTTTGGGCGGTATTCACCTGCGCTTTTCTTGGCCGACGCGCTCTTCGGGGCCGACGCCATGGCAGGAGCACCGGCACGAGCATGGGGAGAGCGATGCGTCCGACAGCGCGTACGGCCCTGGGGGCGGCCGTGGCCGCCGTGCTGGCCGTCACCGCGACAGCTCCGGCCGGGGCACGGGAGGGGAGCGCCCCGGCCGGCTCCGGCCGACCGCTGACCGGAAGCGCCGCCGCGTCGGCCGCCGGGTCCACCAAGGCCACCACCGCCACGGTGACCCTCGTGACCGGCGACCGCGTCCTGGTCACCACCGACGCCGAGGGCCGCTCCACCGCCACCGCGCTGCCGACAGCGACGGCGGAGGGCAGGGAAGCTGCGGTGCTCCAGACCCGCCAGTCCGGCAAGGACCTGCACGTCTACCCGGACGGCGCGCTGCGGGCCGTCGCCGCGGGCCGCGTCGACGAGCGGCTCTTCAACGTCACCGGGCTGATCCGCCAGGGCTACGACGACGCCCACAGCGCGACCCTGCCGCTCATCGCCACGTACGACTCATCCGTCGACGTCGCCCGCTCCGTGCCCGCCGCCCCGCGCGGCGCCGCCCGCGGCCTCGTCCTCGATCCGATCGACGGCGTCGCCCTCAAGGCGGACAAGAAGAAGGCCGCCGACTTCTGGGCCGACATCACCACGCGCCGCTCGCGCGCGGCCGGGGACCTCGAGAAGGTGTGGCTCGACGCCAGGGCCACGTCGCTGCTCGACCGGTCGACCAGGCAGATCCACGCCGACCGGGCGTGGGCGGCGGGTTACGACGGCAAGGGCACGAAGGTCGCCGTCCTGGACACCGGTGTCGACACCGACCACCCCGATCTGAAGGGCCGCGTCGCCGAGTCGAGGAACTTCACCGACTCCGCCGACGCCGACGACCACCAGGGCCACGGCACGCACACCACGTCCACGGTCGGCGGCACGGGCGCGGCGAGCGGCGGCAAGATGCGCGGCGTCGCCCCCGGCACGACGCTCCTCAACGGCAAGGTCCTCGACGACGGCGGCTCCGGTGCCACGTCCTGGATCATCGCCGGGATGCAGTGGGCCGTCGACGAGGGCGCCGACGTCGTCTCCATGAGCCTCGGCGACCCCGCCGAACTCACCTGCTCCGACCCGATGTCCCAGGCGACGCGGGAACTCGCCCGCTCGGCGAAGGACACCCTCTTCGTGATCGCCGCGGGCAACTCGGGCCCGTCCCTCACCACGGTCTCCGCGCCCGGCTGCGTCCCCGAGGTGCTCACCGTCGGCGCCGTCGACCGCGACGACTCCACCGCGGGCTTCTCCAGCCGCAGCCCGGTGCAGGGCACGCACACGCTCAAGCCCGAGATAGCCGCCCCGGGGGTCGCCATCTCGGCCGCGGCGGCCGGTGGACGGGGCCCGTACGCCTACCGGTCGATGAGCGGTACGTCGATGGCGGCGCCGCACGTCGCGGGCGCCGCCGCCCTCGTCAGGCAGCGCCACCCCGACTGGGACGCCCAGCGGATCAAGAGCGCGCTCGTCTCCTCCGCCGACACCGACATCCCCGGCGACGTCCGCGAGACCGGCGGCGGACGCCTCGACGCGAAGGCCGCGATCGACGCGGCCGTGCTCGGCGCGGGCGCCGTCCAGGGCGGCACCTTCACCTGGCCCCAGGACAAGAGCGACCGCACGACCGTCACGGTCCCGTACACCAACACCACCTCCGAGGCCGTGCGGCTACGGCTCTCCGTGGACGGCGTCACCGGCAACGACGGCTCCGCCGTCCGCTCCGCGGTCGCCAGGCTCGACGCCCGTACGGTCACGGTCCCGGCGGGCTCCACGGCCGGGGTCCCGCTGCGGCTCGACCCGGCCGCCTCCCTCAAGGCGGCCCAGTACGGCGACGTCACCGGGCGCGTCCTCGCCACCGGGCCCGGCGGGGTGCACGTCTCGACGCCGTTCTCGCTCTACGTGGAGCCGGAGACGGTGACGCTGCGGGTCAAGCTGATCGACCGGCACGGCGCCCCGGCGACCGGCGCCTCCACGCTGGACGTCATCGGCACGGACACCGCGACCGGCGAGCGCCGCCCCAACGAGGGCGCCGCCGACCAGACGTACCGCCTCCGCCCCGGCGCGTACTTCCTCTCCTCCTTCCTCACCACGCCCGAGACGACGGGCACGCTCCTCGACTCCCTCACCTACATGGCCCGTCCCCAGCTCGACCTGCGCGAGGACACCACGGTCGTGCTCGACGCCCGCAAGGCGCACCGGCTGAGCGTCACGACGGACAGGGCGACGGAGACGCGCGGCGTCACGCTCGGGTTCGCCCGCGACTGGGGCGGGACGTGGCTGCACGCGGGCACCGCCGCCGGCAGCCGCACGATCCGCGCCTACTACGCCGACGTGGACGGCCGGGCCGATGACGGCACCTTCGAGTTCGACAGCTTCTGGCGGGCGGCGGCGCCGCAGTTCACCGAGTTCGGCGTCGCGGGCGGCCCCGCGCTGCACCCGCTGACCGGCTCCACCGGCTCCGTCAACCTCGACGGCACCGGCAGCGCGCCCGTCGTCGACGCCGGGTCCGGCACGGCCGAGGAACTGGCCGCGGCCGGGGTCGGGGGCAAACTCGCCCTCGTCGAGCTGCCGGAGGGCGGCAGCGTGAGCGCCATCGCGACCGCCGCGGTGCAGGCCGGGGCCAAGGCGGTCGTCATCCACCGTGCGGCGGCCGGGCGCTGGTACCCGTCCGCCGGGTTCGTCGGCGGCCCGCTGCCGGTGATCGGCCTGGAGACGGCGGAGGGCAAGGCCCTCGCGGCCAGGGTCGCGGCGAGCGGCGACACCGGGGTGCGGCTGCGCTGGAAGGCGACGGCGGCGAGCCCGTACATGTACACCCTCGCCTTCCCGGAGACGGGGCGGATCCGCTCCGAGCGCGCGTACCGGGTCCGCGACAAGGACCTGGCCGCGAACGAGGCGACGTACCGCGCGATGGGCACGGCCACCGACTACGTGGACTTCCCCGCCGCCACCCGCCCCTCCGGGCTCACCGCTTCCTTCGGGGACATCGAGACCGTCAAGGCGCCCTCGCGTCGCACCGAGTACTACTCGGCGGGCGACGGCACCGGCTTCGGCCACCAGGTGTCCAGCAGCTTCCCGTGGGGCGAGTACATGATCGACCCCGTCCGGACGTACAAGAAGGGGCAGCACCGCGACGAGCACTGGTACGGCGGCGTCCTCGCCCCCACCGCCCCGCTCGACGCGACCGGCGCGCAGGACCTCGCGGCCGAGCGCCAGGGCAACCTCATCGGGGCCGCGCCCGGCTTCTGGGGCGACGGCGAACACCTCGGCGTGCAAGGGGGCTTCGGCGATGTCGGCAACCTCGAACTGAAGCGGGAGGGGGTGAGCCTCGGCAGCACGGGTGTGCCGTACGGCGTCTTCGAGGTGCCGGCGGACGACGCGGCGTACGAACTCACCCTGCAGACCACGAAGCTCGGCTCGAAGGTCTGGAACCGCTCCCCGCAGACGTCGACGACCTGGTCCTTCCGCTCCCACGAGGACAAGGACGCGTACTCGCAGGGCATTCCGCTGCTCTTCCCGCGGCTGACCCCGGCGGAGGACGGGCGCAAAACGGTCGCCGCGACGGACGGCCAGAAGATTGGCATCACGGCGACGGGGCACGCGGGGTACACCCCCGGCGCGCTGACGCGTGCGGCGCTGTCGTACTCCTACGACGCGGGGGAGACCTGGACGGAGGCGAGGACGGTGCGCGACGGTGACGCCTGGGCGGCGACGCTGGACCACGCGGACGCCTCCGGCCGGCAGGTCACCCTCCGGGTCCGGCTGTCCGACTCCCGGGGCACCTCGGTCTCCCAGACAGTCGTTCGGGCGTACGACGTGCGCTAGTTCGACTGCTCACCTGAACCGGTCCGCCGGGCGTCCTTCCCGTGGGGGGTGGGGCCGCCCGGCGGACCTTTTCCCTGGGTCATTTCCCCATGCCCCGTTTTCGTACGGGCGGTGCGGTGGAAGATGAGGGCATGAGCCAGCAGGGGGAGAGGCCCACCCGTCGCCCGGCCCAGGAGGACGACTGGTGGAGTCAGCTGTACGAGGACGAAGCCGCCGCCGACGACACGGGCCCGACCCCGACGCCGGCTTCCCTGGACGACCACTTCGCCACGACAGGAGCGCTGACGTCTCCACCGGACGCGGTGCCACCACCCCGGACACCGGACGCACCGCCCTGGGCGCCGGACGGGCCGCCCCGGACATCGGACGGGCCGCTCCGGGCACCGGACGGGCCGCCCCGGACATCGGACGGGCCGCCACCGGGTGAGGGCCTGGCCGCGCGCCCGAGCGGGGCGACCGCCCCGGGTCCGTTCCTCCCGGCACCTCCGGGTGAGGGCCCGGCCCCGCGTCCGAGCGGGGCGACCGCCCCGGCCCCGTCCCACCCGGCACCTCCGGGCGAGGCCCCGGCCGCGCGTCCGAGCGGGGCGACCGCCCCGGGTCCGTTCCTCCCGGCACCTCCGGGTGAGAGCCCGGCCCCGCGTCCGAGCGGGGCGACCGCCCCGGGTCCGTTCCTCCCGGCACCTGCCGACGGGCCGGGCGTACCGCCCGCCGCGGCTCCGACGGGCCCCGGGCCCCGCCCGGCGGGACCCGGGCCGGGCGCACCGTCCGGTCCCGGCGCCTCCGGGCTGGAGAGCCCTGGACGCCCAGCGGCATCGGAGGAGCCCGGGCCCTCCGCGCCCCCGCCGCCCGCGTTCAGGCCCCGCGCCTACCCGGCCGAGCCGCCCGGCCCGCCGTCGCCCGGCTCCCAGGAGCCCCGGTCCGCGCCCTCCGAGGCGGTGAGCCCGGCGCCCCGCGTCCCCGCGCAGCTCGACCCGGCGCCACCCCCGTACGCCCCGCCCCCGGCGGAGCCGCCCCGCTCGCTCACCGTCGACCACGTGGGCGACGGCCCGCCCACCTACGACGCCGAGCCCAGCGCGCTGCCCCTCGCCGACCCCGAGGAGCTGGACGACCTCGTGGCCGACACCGTGCTCGACGGGGCGCGGTACGGGAGTTGGGTGCTGCGCAGCGCATCCGTGCGCGGGGATTCCGCCCGGTACCGGGGCGAGCCGCGCCGGGACAGTCTGCTGACGGCCCGGTTCGGCAGCGGGGCGGGCGCGCTCGTGCTCGTCGCCATGGCGACCGGCGCCCGCGCCACCCCGGGAGCGCACCGCGCCGCCGCCGACGCCTGCGAGTGGATCGGCCGGGCCGTCGGGCTCAGCCATGCGCGGCTCGCCGAGGACATCAGGGCGGGCCGGCGCGGGGACCTGAAGTCGGGGCTGCACCGGCTGACCGACCGCAGCCTCGGCAAGCTGCGGGCGGGCGCCGCGGAGCAGGGCCTCGACCCGGAGGAGTACGCGGCCGAGCTGCGCTGCCTCCTCGTGCCCGCCGACCCGGCCTGCCGCACCCGCGTCTTCTTCGGCGTCGGCAGCGGCGGCCTGTTCCGGCTGCGCGACGGCGCGTGGCAGGACCTGGAGCCGGACGTCACGGAGCAGAGCGCCGGCGCCCCGGTCGTCGGGTACGGCTCGCAGCCGCCCGCCGAGACCCCGGAGGGCGACCGGCTCACCATGGACCTGGGCATCACCACCCCGCCCAGCCCCTACGAGCCCGCCCCCGAACCGCCCCGCGACCCCTTCCGCTTCCGCGCCTCCGTAGCCCGACCGGGTGACACCCTCCTGCTCTGCACGGCGGGCCTCGCCGATCCCCTGCGCGGCGAGCCGGACCTCGGCCGCCATCTGGCGCACCGGTGGGCCGGGCACGAACCCCCGGGCCTCGCCCCGTTCCTCGCGGACACCCAGGTCCGCGTCAAGGGCTACGCCGACGACCGCACGGCCGCCGCCGTCTGGGAGGGATAGCGCAGGCGCAACCGCCTCCCCTGTGAATTCATGGAACCGATGGGCAACAGCAACAACAGGAACAACATCACCAACCGCACCAGCCACTCCATCGGTTCCATCGGTTCTTAAGGGGCGCGTAGCCATGGCCAAGCAGAACGTCGCCGAGCAGTTCGTCGACATCCTCGTCCGCGCGGGCGTCCAGCGCATGTACGGCGTCGTCGGTGACAGCCTGAACCCGGTCGTCGACGCCGTGCGCCGCAACAGCGCCATCGACTGGGTCCACGTACGCCACGAGGAGACGGCCGCCTTCGCGGCGGGCGCCGAGGCGCAGATCACCGGCAAGATGACCGCCTGCGCGGGCTCCTGCGGCCCCGGCAACCTGCACCTGATCAACGGCCTCTACGACGCCCACCGCTCCATGGCCCCGGTCCTCGCCCTCGCCTCCCACATCCCCTCCAGCGAGATCGGCCTCGGCTACTTCCAGGAGACCCACCCCGACCGGCTCTTCCAGGAGTGTTCGCACTACTGCGAGATGATCTCCAGCCCGAAGCAGATGCCGCGCGTCCTGCACACGGCCATCCAGAACGCGGTCGGCCAGTCCGGCGTCAGCGTCGTCACGCTGCCCGGTGACATCGCGGGCGAGGAGGCCCCGGACCAGTCCACCGAGACCGCCCTGGTCACGTCCCGGCCGAGCATCCGTCCCGGCGACGCGGAGATCGACCAGCTCGTGAAGATGATCGACGCGGCCGACAAGGTCACCCTGTTCTGCGGCAGCGGCACCGCGGGCGCCCACGCCGAGGTCATGGAGTTCGCCGAGAAGCTCAAGTCACCGGTCGGCCACGCCCTGCGCGGCAAGGAGTGGATCCAGTACGACAACCCGTACGACGTCGGCATGAGCGGGCTGCTCGGCTACGGCGCCGCCTACGAGGCCACCCACGAGTGCGATCTGCTGATCCTGCTCGGCACCGACTTCCCGTACAACGCGTTCCTGCCGCAGAAGGACGTCAAGATCGTCCAGGTCGACGTCCGCCCGGAGCACCTCGGCCGCCGCTCGAAGCTGGACCTCGCGGTCTGGGGCGACGTCCGCGAGACGCTCCGCTGCCTCACCCCGCGCGTGAAGGCGAAGAAGAGCCGCCGCTTCCTCGACAAGATGCTCAAGAAGCACGCCGACGCCCTGGAAGGCGTCGTGAAGGCGTACACGCGCAAGGTCGACAAGCACGTCCCGATCCACCCCGAGTACGTCGCCTCGGTGCTCGACGAGATCGCCGACGACGACGCCGTCTTCACCGTCGACACGGGCATGTGCAACGTCTGGGCCGCCCGCTACATCTCGCCCAACGGGCGCCGCCGCGTCATCGGCTCCTTCTCCCACGGCTCGATGGCCAACGCGCTGCCGATGGCCATCGGCGCCCAGTTCACCGACCGCCGCCGCCAGGTCATCTCCATGTCGGGCGACGGCGGTTTCTCGATGCTGATGGGCGACTTCCTCACCCTCGTCCAGTACGACCTGCCGGTGAAGATCGTCCTGTTCAACAACTCCTCCCTCGGCATGGTCGAGCTGGAGATGCTGGTCGGCGGCCTCCCCTCGTACGGGACCACGAACACCAACCCCGACTTCGCCGCCGTGGCCCGCGCGGCCGGTGCCTACGGCGTCCGCGTCGAGAAGCCCAAGCAGCTCGAAGGCGCCCTCAAGGACGCCTTCCGGCACAAGGGCCCGGCGCTCGTCGACATCGTCACCGACCCGAACGCCCTCTCCATCCCGCCGAAGATCAGCGCCGACATGGTGTCGGGCTTCGCGCTCTCCGCCTCCAAGATCGTCCTCGACGGCGGGGTCGGCCGCATGGTCCAGATGGCCCGCTCGAACCTCCGCAACGTCCCGCGCCCGTAGCCCCTCCCGCTCACACGGGACGCAACCGCAGCGTCAGGATCTGGAACGGGCGCAAGGACAGGGCGAGCCCCGTCGCCGACGTGTCCGCCGGCTTCAGCGCCCGTTCCAGGAGGTCCGTCTCGTCCGCGCCCGCCACGGGGAACGACGCCGTGAGGGTGGCCGCCGCGCGCCCGCCCCGCGACTCGTAGAGCCGCACCACCACGTCCCCGCTGCGGTCCTCGGCCAGTTTCACCGACTCGACCGTCACCGCCGGGTTGTCGACGGTGACGAGCGGCGCCACCGCGCCCGCCTCCGCCACCCGCAGCGGCAGGTTCAGCGCGAGCCCCTCGGCCACCGCGTCGCCCGTCGACGCGCCGGGGAGCAGCGCGTACGTGAACCGGTGCGTGCCGAGGTCGGTCTCCGGGTCGGGGGAGTGCGGCGCGCGCAGCAGGGTGAGGCGGACGGTCGTGCCGAGCCCCGCCTCGTGCGGCGTCCGGGTCACGTCGTGGCCGTACGTCGAGTCGTTGAGGAGCGCGACGCCGTACTCCTCCTCGGCCACCCGCAGCCAGCGGTGCGCGCAGATCTCGTAACGGGCCGCGTCCCAGCCGGTGTTGGCGTGCGTCGGCCGGTGCACATGCCCGAACTGGATCTCCGCCGCGGACCGCTCCGCGTGCACGTCGAGCGGGAACGCCGCCTTCAGCACCTTCTCCGACTCCTGCCAGTCGATGTCGGTGACGACCTCCAGGCGGCGGCTGCCCGCCGCGAGCCGGTACTCCTGCGTGACCCGCGACTTCCCGAAGGCGCGGGTCACACGGACGGAGACCCGCAGCGGCCCGTCCTCGACCAGCTCCACCGACTCCGCGCCGGTGAGGTCGGTGCGGGTGTGCCGGTAGTGCGCGTCCAGGTCCCAGGCGTCGTACTGGGTGGGGTGGTCGGGGTGCAGTTGCAGCAGGTTGCCGCGCGTCCCCGGCGCCAGGACCTCACGGCCGCCGTGCGCCAAGTCCCGTACGGAGCTGAGGAGTCCGTCGCTGTCGATGGTGACGGCCAGATGCTCGTTCGCCAGCACGATGGCGTCGGACTCACGGGTCGCGGCGGCGAGCGCGCCAGGACCGCGCGTGTGCCCGGCGGCCTCGTCGAGGCTCCGGGTGCCGAGCCCGTCGACCTCCACGTGCACCAGTTCCCCGCCGTGCGCGACCACTTCGGCGCGCGCGTACGGGGAGGCGTTCAGCACGGTGGGCGCCCCCTCGCCGCCCGCGCGGCGTACCGCCTCCGTCGTGATCCCGTCCAGCTCCGCGAGGACGCGCGCGTACGTGTCGCGCGCCTCCCGGTGCACCCACGCGATCGACGAGCCCGGCAGGATGTCGTGGAACTGGTGCAGCAGGACCGTCTTCCACAGCCGGTCGAGCGCGTCGTACGGGTACGCGTACGACGGGTCGCGCAGGGCGGCGGCCGTGCACCACAACTCGGCCTCGCGCAGGGCGTGTTCGGAGCGGCGGTTGCCCTGCTTCGTCTTCGCCTGCGTCGTGTACGTCGCCCGGTGCATCTCCAGATACAGCTCGCCGGACCACACGGGCGCCTTCGCCCCGTACTCCGCGTACGCCGCCTCGAAGAACGCCGACGGCTTCTCGATCTCCACGCGCGGCGAGCCCTCCAGGGAGCGCAGGCGCCGCGCCTTCTCCAGCATCTCGCGCGTCGGACCGCCGCCGCCGTCGCCCCAGCCGAACGGGACGAGGGAGCGCGACGCGCCGCCCTTCTCCGCGAAGTTCCGCTCCGCGTGCGCCAGTTCGCTCGCGTGAAACTGGGCGTTGTACGTGTCCACGGGCGGGAAGTGCGTGAAGACGCGCGTGCCGTCGATGCCCTCCCACCAGAACGTGTGGTGCGGCATCTTGTTCGTCTGGTTCCAGCTCAGCTTCTGCGTGAGGAACCAGCGGGCGCCCGCCAGCTTCGCGAGCTGCGGGAAGGCGGCGGTGTAGCCGAAGGAGTCCGGCAGCCAGATCTCCTCCGTCTCCACGCCCAGCTCGTCCCGGAAGAACCGCTTGCCGTGCACGAGCTGCCGGGCGAGCGCCTCGCCGCCCGGCATGTTGGCGTCCGACTCCACCCACATCGAGCCGACCGGTGCCCAATTGCCGTCAGCGACCGCCTTCTTGATGCGCTCCCAGATGTGCGGCTGGTGCTCCTTCACCCACGCGTACTGCTGCGCCTGTGAACAGGCGAAGACCAGCTCCGGGTAGTCCTGCGCGAGCGCCGTGACGTTCGCGAACGTGCGGGACGCCTTGCGGACCGTCTCGCGCAGCGGCCACAGCCACGCCGAGTCGATGTGGGCGTGCCCGGCCGCCGAGATCCGGTGCGCGCTGGCGTGCGCGGGGCGGGACAGGACGCCGGCCAGCTCGGCGCGGGCCGTCGCCGCCGTCCCGGACACGTCGTGCAGGTCCAGTACGTCCAGCATCCGCTCCAGGGCCCGCAGGATGTCGTGGCGCGCGGCCCGCCCGGCGTCCAGCTCGTGCATCAGCTCCGAGAGCACCTCGACGTCGAGCACCAGGTGCCACACGTCCTCGTCGAGTACGGCCAGGTCGGCAGAGCGGAATCGGTAGATGGGGCGATCCCCGGCGGTCAGCACGTCGCCGAGAAGCGTCGGTTCGTAGTCGCGCAGCACCGCCGGGTTGGCCGCCGCCTCCAGGAGCAGACGCACCGGCTCGCCCCCGGCGGCGGGCGCCGCGACCGTCAGGTGCCGGTTGCGCGGATGGATGCCCTTGAGGGGGACGCCCTCGGCGTCGTACAGCAGCCCCTCCGCCTGGAAGCCGGGCCCGTCCCCGGTGAAGCCCGGGTCGACCACCGCCTCCACGCGCCTGCCTGCCCACTCCTCGGGCACCCGCCCCTCGATGCGGAACCAGCTGGTCGACCAGGGCGCGCCCCACGCGGTGCCGCACTCGAAGCCCTCGTACGTCCCTGCCAGCGCCTCGGACACCGGTACCGGCTCGCCCGGCGCGTGCCAGACGCTCAGGGCCAGAGGCGTCCGCTCCGCGTACTGCGCCGGGCGTACGAACTGGCGCATCGCCCGTTCGAGTCGGCCCTCCACGAGGTGTCGGTCGTCGTGCACGGCGGCTCCTTGTCGCTACTCGTCCTGCGGGAGTCCCGTGCTTCCTTCCCCGCGCGGCCCGTGGACACCCGTGGGCCGTGGACGAATCAACAAGAGTGCCGACATGCCCAATGGGCATGCATCCCCGTGTACGCGTTCGACAGACAGGCCGAGCAGCAACGAGTCCAGAGCGAGAGAGGCATCGGGATCGGCGTGTGGGCGGGGGTCATGAGACGGCAGGTAACAGGGGCGAGCCCGGCGGCGGCCGGAGTCTCCAGGACACGCATGAGGAAACAGGACGGTAAGGACAGCTTCGGTACCGCACAAGGGGACGGACCGACGAAACAGCTCAAGCGCATCCTCGGCAAGGCGGACCTGCGGGCCGTACCGGAGGCCCGGCGGGCACTGCGCGAACTGCTCCGGCAGTGGGGCATCCCGGGCAGATCGGAGATCGCCGAACTGCTCACCAGCGAACTGGTCACCAACGCGCTGGTGCACACCGACCGCGACGCGGAGCTGACGGCGACGGTGGGCCCCCGCGGCCTGCGCGTCGAGGTCCGCGACGACACCCCGCGCAAACCACGGCTGCGCGTACCGATCGCCGACGACGGTACGAACGGCCGGGGCCTGCTCCTCGTGCAGTCCCTCGCGGACGCCTGGGGCGTGATGATGCTCGGCGCGGGCAGCGCGGGGAAGGTGGTGTGGTTCGAGCTGGACGGCGGCACCGCGTGACAGCACGGCGCCACCGTCCGGGGCAGACCCGATGCCCGGGGCTCAGCCGTACTGCTGCTCCAGGTCCCTGAGCTTGCGCTCCAGGGTGTCGAGCCGGGGCAGCGCCTGCGTGTCGTCCTCCGCCGTCAGATCGACGGTGGCGGCGGCCTGCGGCTCAGCGGAGTTCCGTACGGGCTGCAACGAGGGCCGGCGGCGCAGGGGGAGCTGCTCCGGCGAACCCTCCGAAGACGCTGCGGGCGTCGAGGGCGTCGTACCGGGCGATATGGCAGGGTCCGCGGAGCCCGGCCCGGCCCCCGCCGAGGCGGTCACCGCGGGCACCGCCCCCGCCTCGACCTGGCGTCCGCCGCCGCGCCCGGCGAAGGAGCGGTGACCACGGCTGAGCGCCCGCAGCTGCGCGCGCTCCAGCTTGCCGTGCTCGCGCCGCCGCATCCGGTCCTGCGCCTTCATGCGCTTGTCCTCGCGCACCTCGTCGACCGCCTCGTCCAGGGTGCGGACGCCCTCCAGGAGCATCAGCGACCAGGCGCAGTACGTCTCCCGGGGCGCGCGCATCCACCGCACCATGCGGATCTGCGGCAACGGGCGCGGCACCAGGCCCTGTTCGCGCAGCGCCGCGCGGCGCGTCTGCTTCAGGGCGCGGTCGAACAGCACCGCCGCCGACAGGGACATGCCCGCGAAGAAGTGCGGGGCGCCCGCGTGGTCCAGGCCCCTGGGCGCGTGCACCCAGTTGAACCAGGCGGCGGCGCCCGCGAACGTCCACACGAGTATCCGCGAGCCGAGCGCGGCGTCACCGTGGCTGGCCTCGCGCACCGCGAGCACCGAGCAGAACATCGCGGCGCCGTCGAGCCCGAACGGGACGAGGTACTCCCAGCCGCCGGTCAGGTTCAGGTTCTGCCGGCCGAAGCCGACGAGGCCGTGGAAGGAGAGCGCGGCGGCGACCGCGGCGCAGCAGAACAGCAGCACGTACGAGGCGGAGCCGTAGACGGCCTCCTTGCGCCTGCGCCGCTCCTCGCTGCGCTCCCACGACTCGTCGCTGGACAGGGCGCCCTTCTTCGCGTGCTCCCCGGAGCGCTTGCCGCGCGCGAGCACCGCAACCGCCGCCAGCAGGCCCAGGAGCAGCACGGCGCCCGGAAGCAGCCAGTCGAGCGATATGTCGGTCAGTCTCATCTGGGTCCCTTGCAGAGCGGTAGGGCGTTTTCGGGCGCCATATTGGCCCAGCCGCCCGAGTCCGCACGGGGATTCGGGACAAGAGAACGCCATTGGAGTGCAAGGGGGCGTGAAAAACCGCCGTACGCTCGAACTCCCGCCGCAGAAACGGAAGTTGAGTTCGATTTACGTCACTCGTACGGGTGGTTCAGGCCGCGCTGGACGCGGTGAGGCGCGCGATGCGGTCCGCGTCGCAGGTGCGCGGGCACGTCACGCAGGTGTCCTCGGGGCGCAGTGTGTAGAAGAGGCAGCAGCTCGCGCGGTCCCGGGTCGGCAGCGACTCGCCCTCGGGGCCCGTCAGTTCACGGAACCCCGGCTTGCCGACGTACGGCTTGGTCGTGCCCGGCAGCAGCTCCTCCAGCTCGGCCATCGCGCGGCGCTCCTCGCCGAACAGGTGGCCGACGTACCAGAGGCCCTCGACGATCTCGTCCGTGACCATGCCCCACAGTGCGCGCGGCCCGCGCCGCATCCGCGGCCCGAACCCGGTGAGGACGGGCTGCAGGTGCTCGGCGACGGCCGCCCGCAGCTCGGCCCGGAGCGCCTCCTCGTCCGGCACCACGTGCGCGCCGGGCAGCTCCGCCGCCGGGTCGCCGGGAAGACAGGCGAAATCGGTGACGCGTACGGCCATCCGGCCCAATGCCCGCTGGAGCGAGACGTGGGCGGCGGGGAAGCGCGGCACCCGGCGGTGCAGGAACCAGGGGACGGTGATGAGCAGGCAGGCGGGCCACGCGTAGCGGTGCAGGCCGAAGCTGGCGACCACGTCGGGCCTGGCCTCCTGGCCGTAGTCCTTGCGCACCTGCTCGGCGTCCCACGCGAGGAACGCGTCGAGCGCCGCCCCGCCCTCGGCCAGCTGCGCCGCGCCGACCCAGCCGGTCTCGCCGGGCAGCGCCCGGTCCGGACCGAATTCGTCGATGCGCAGGCTGGGGAACGCCTCGGTGAGGCGGTCGTACGCGGCCGAGACCGCGCTCCGGGTCGCGGGGGGCGCAGGGGTGACGAGGGGCATGCGGAGACCACCGAATCACGAGCGTTTGCAGGTAAGCCTTACCTTACCGGAAGGGCGCGGGGTTTGAACTGTCGGCCCGGCCGCCTATCGTTCTTGGTTGAGTTGGGTACAAAGGGCCGAATACGGCCATGAACGGCCGGGAACGGCGGCGAAGGGGATGACCGGGTGAACCAGGGCGGAGAGCAGGCCGGGCCGGTCCCCGCGTCGGCCTTCACGGTCCCCGGGCAGCGGTCCGCGCCTCCTCGGGCAGCCGTGCGCGGCACGGTCGAGCGGACCTCGGTGCGCCGCCAGGTCCTTGACGCGTTGCGCTCCGCGCTCGTCTCGGGTGAGCTGGCGCCCGGCGAGGTGTACTCCGCGCCCGTCCTCGGCGAGCGGTTCGGCGTGTCGGCGACGCCCGTGCGCGAGGCGATGCAGCAGCTCGCGCAGGAGGGGGCCGTCGAGGTCGTCCCGAACCGGGGGTTCCGGGTCGCGGAGCGCTCCGCCCGTGAGAGGGCCGAGCTGACCGAGGTGCGCGGGCTCATCGAGGCCCCCGTCGTCCTCCGCCTCGCCCGGACGCTGCCCGCCGAGCGCTGGGCCGCGCTCCGGCCCGCCGCGGAGGCCGCTGTCGTGGCGGCGGCCCGCGGTGACCTCGCCCGGTACGCGGAGGCCGACCGCGCCTTCCACCGGGCCCTGCTTGCCCTCGCCGGGAATGAGCAGCTGGTGCGGATCGCGGATGATCTGCGGCGGCGGGTGGTGTGGTCGGGGTGCGACTTGCGTGCGGACGCGGCGGAGCATGTAGCTCTGCTGGACGCGCTGGAGGGGCAGGACCTTGCGGCGGCGGAACGTGTGGTGCGGCGGCACCTCGGCTGAGGCCACGGGGTCCGGGGCAGGGCCCCGTGGCCTGTGCCCCAGCGCGGCTGAATGGCTCAGGCAGCCGCAGGCAGCGCCCCCGCCAACCACGTAGGCACACCCCCGAGCAACCGGAACAACCGCCCGGCCTCCGCCCGAAGCCGCGCAGAGACCTCCGGTTCCGGCTCCGCCTCCGCCAAGGAGACAAGCGCCGGGGCCGTCCCCACCAGATAACCCAACTCCTCCCGCAGTCGGAGCGACTCAGCGAACCCGTGCCGGGCCTCCGCCAGCTCCCCCTCCCGCAGCGAGAGCCCGGCAAGCTGCCGCCACGTGAAGGAGACCAGGAGCGCGTCCCCGTGGGCCGTGGCCCCCGCGTGGGCCCGCCGGTACGCCGCCCGCGCCGCCTGCGGCGAATCCGCCAGGTTCTCCGCCATCAGCCCGCGCCGGAAGTCGAGCAGCGCCCTCCCCGCCGCCCCGGGCGCGATGAGCGCGGCGGCGCGGCCGAACGCCGAGCGGGCCTCGTCGACCCGGTCCCGGACCCTCAACAACGTAGAGGCATAAGCGAGTTGGCCCCGCTCGCACGCGGCGGCGCCGCGTTCCTCGTCCGTGTGGGCGACCGCCTCCGCGGCGCGCAGCGCGTCCTCCGCCTCGGCCCAGCCCTGCTCCGTGTAGAGGCACCGCTCGCCGAGGAGCGCCGCGCGCTGGAGCGCGGCGGCGGGGTCGGCCGCGTGGCGGTCGAGCAGCGCGGCCGCGTCGGCCCAGCAGCCGCGGGAGCGCAGCCGCCATACCGCGGTCTGGAGTGGATCGTCCCCTGCGTTCGTTCCCTGACCAGACATGGCGGTATGCGCCACGTTGCCCTCCCCGAGCACGCCATCGAGCCGAGTTGTCGTGGGGCATCTCAGCACGGATCACGGCACCCGGCCAAGAGGGTGGGTGAAAGATTTCACAAAGGGCCGGGGTTCCGGATCCGGCGGCGAACCGTTACTGCGAGGTGACGGCGCGGCGCTCGCGTCAGCTCATGCGCAGGGCCAGGAAGAAGTCCAACTTGTCTTCCAGGCGCGACAGATCACGGTTCGTCAACTGCTCGATCCGGCCGACGCGGTACCGCAACGTGTTGACGTGCAGGTGCAGCCGGGCCGCGCACCGCGTCCACGAACCGTCGCAGTCGAGGAACGCCTCCAGGGTCGGGATCAGCTCCGCGCGGTGCTTGCGGTCGTACTCGCGCAGCGGGTCGAGGAGGCGTGCGGTGAACGCGCGGCGCACGTCGTCCGGCACGAAGGGGAGGAGGAGTACGTGCGAGGCCAGTTCCTGGTGGCCCGCCGCGCAGACCCGGCCCGTGCGGGCGGCGGCCACGCGCCGGGCGTGCCGGGCCTCCTCCAGGGCGCCGCGCAGCCCCTCCGCCGAGTGCACGGCCGCGCTGACGCCGATGGTGAGCCGCCCGTCGTCGGAGAGCCCCGCCGCCAGCGGGTCCCGTACGGCCGCGAGGAGCGAGTCGGCGATGAGGCCCTGCTCGGAGCCGTCGTGCTCGGTGGAGACCGCCGGGAGCGGGACGAGGGCCACCGCCTCGTCACCCGTGTGGGCCACCGCGATGCGGTCGGAGGGTTCGGACCCGGCCGCCAGCGGGTCGACCAGGATCTCCTCCAGGAGTGACTGGGCGACGGGGCCACCCTCGATCTCCCCGCCCTCCCACTCGACGCGGGCCACGACGACCTGCCAGTGCGGGGCCGCGCCCAGGCCGGGCAGGAGCACCGGGGCCGTCACGCGCAGGCGCGCGGCGATCTCGGCCGGGGCCGCGCCCGTCTGGACCAGCTCCAGGACCTCCTGGGCGAGCCGGCGGCGCACCGTACGGGCCGCGTCGCGGCGGTCGCGCTCCACGGAGATCAGCTGGGTGACGCCCTGGAGCAGGTCGAGCCGCTCCTCGGGCCAGTCGCCCGCGTCGGCCTCGACGGCGAGGAGCCAGTCGGAGAGGACCGTCTCGCGCACGTCGCGCGAAGCCATCACCGCGTTTCGGCCACCCGAGCGAATTCCGAAGACCGAGTACGTCGTGTGGTCGATCGTGATGCGGTGCGGGGCGCGGCGCCCGGCGCGGACGGCGGCCAGGTGCTCGGAGGCGAGGCGGGCGCAGACGTCGGCGGGCAGCTCGGGCCCGGTCGCGCTCGACCCGGCGATGGCGCGGCCCGCGGGGGAGAGGACCCAGGCGCGCAGGTCCAGGTCGCTGCCGAGCAGGTCGAGGACGACGTCCGGGCCGCCGCCCGCAGGGCCCGACGTCATCAGGCGCCGGTGCCGGTCCACGACCGCCGCCAGGTCACCCGCGCGCTCCCCGGAGACCTGCCGTACGACGTGCTCGGTGATGGTCGCGAACGCCACCGACTCGTTCACCGCGAACAGCGGCAGCCGGTGCCGGACGCACGCCTCCACCAGGTCCTCCGGGATCGCGCCCAGCTCGGCCTCACCCGCGGCGAGCGCCGCGACGCCCGCCGTGGACAGGATCCGTACGAACGGCTCGGAATCGGCCTCGTCCCGGCGCCAGGCCAGGCCCGTGAGGACCAGCTCGCCCCCGGACAGATAGCGGCTGGGGTCCCGCAGGTCCGTGGTCATCACGCCACGGACCGTGCGGTCCAGCTCGTCCTCGCCGCCGAGGAGCCTGAGGCCCAGCGCGTCCGTGTCCAGCAATGCGCGCAGCCGCATGTCTTCGTCGCCGCCGATCTGTCTCGAACTGTTTCTTGGGTTTCTGAAGGAAAACGAAGAGGTTACTGATGTCTTCCGTTCATACGAATCTACAAGACACCCGCGTTGGTCAGCCAACTCCTTCATGGTTTCCGTGACTGACCCTGGCGGAGCACAGGACGGTGTACTGGGCCCACTCCACGTGAACAGCACATGAACGAGCCCTCGTGATCCGCACATCCGTGGCTCGAAGTGATCGAACGAACCACGAACGACGAAGAAGAGAGCCGCTCATGGACTTCCTTCGCCCCGCCAGCTGGGAGGAGGCGCTCGCCGCCAAGGCCGAGCACCCCACCGCTGTGCCGATCGCGGGTGGCACCGATGTGATGGTCGAGATCAACTTCGACCACCGCCGGCCCGAGTACCTCCTCGACCTCAACCGCATCGGCGAGCTGAGCGAGTGGGAGACCGGCGCGGGGGACACGGTGCGGCTCGGCGCCTCCGTCCCCTACACCGCGATCATGGAGAACCTGCGCACCGAACTGCCCGGCCTGGCGCTCGCCTCCCACACCGTCGCCTCGCCGCAGATCCGCAACCGCGGCGGCGTCGGCGGCAACCTCGGCACCGCCTCGCCGGCCGGTGACGCCCACCCCGCGCTGCTCGCCGCCGACTGCGAGGTCGAGGTCGAGTCCGTACGCGGGTCGCGGCGCATCCCGATCGACGAGTTCTACACCGGCGTGAAGCGCAACGCGCTCGCCCCGGACGAGCTGATCCGCGCCGTCCACATCAAGAAGGCCGACGGACCGCAGCAGTACTCCAAGGTCGGCACCCGCAACGCCATGGTGATCGCCGTGTGCGCCTTCGGCCTCGCCGTCCACCCGGAGACGCGGACCGTGCGCACCGGCATCGGCTCGGCCGCGCCGACCCCGGTCCGCGCCAAGGAGGCCGAGCAGTTCCTGAACGCCGCGCTCGAAGAGGGCGGGTTCTGGGACAACGGCAAGATCATCACCCCGTCGGTCGCCAAGCAGTTCGCGGACCTGTGCTCCGCCGCCTGCAACCCGATCGACGACGTGCGCGGCACCGCCTCGTACCGCCGCCACGCGGTGGGCATCATGGCCCGCCGCACGCTGACCTGGGCCTGGGAGTCGTACCGCGGCACCGCCACCACCACGGAGGGAGTCGCGTAATGCGCGTCAATTTCACGGTCAACGGCCGCAAGCAGGAAGCCGACGACGTGTGGGAGGGCGAGTCCCTGCTGTACGTCCTGCGCGAGCGCATGGGCCTGCCGGGTTCGAAGAACGCCTGTGAGCAGGGCGAGTGCGGCTCCTGCACCGTCCGCCTGGACGGCGTGCCGGTGTGTTCGTGCCTGGTCGCCGCCGGACAGGTGGAGGGCCGCGAGGTCGTCACCGTCGAGGGGCTCGCGGACTTCGCGAAGAACCGCGCCTGCGGGGGCGGTCACGAGCACGGCACGACCCTCCAGGACGCGCAGGGCTGGCAGGCCGGCGAGGGCACCGACTCGCAGACCGGCGAGGGCACCGAACTCGCGCCGATCCAGCAGGCGTTCATCGACGCGGGCGCCGTCCAGTGCGGCTTCTGCACCCCGGGTCTGCTGGTCGCCGCCGACGAGATGCTGGAGCGCACCCCGAACCCGTCCGACGCGGACATCCGCGAGGCCCTCTCCGGCAACCTCTGCCGCTGCACGGGCTACGAGAAGATCATGGACGCGGTACGGCTCGCCGCCGCGCGCCAGTCCGCACCCGCTTCCGGTCAGGGGGTCTGACGACAATGGCCGACACACGTACCACCGGCATCCCGTTCAACGTCACCCAGCGCTCCCAGACCAAGGGCGGCATCGGCGAGTCCACGCTCCGCCCGGACGGCACGCTCAAGGTCACCGGCGAGTTCGCGTACTCCTCCGACATGTGGCACGAGGACATGCTGTGGGGGCAGATCCTGCGCTCCCCGGTCGCCCACGCCGAGATCGTCTCCATCGACACCGGCGAGGCACTCGCCACACCCGGCGTCTACGCGGTCCTCACTTACGACGACCTGCCGACCGAGATCAAGAACTACGGCCTGGAGATCCAGGACACCCCGGTCCTCGCGCACGGCAAGGTCCGCCACCACGGCGAACCCGTCGCGCTCGTCGCCGCCGACCACCCGGAGACCGCGCGCCGCGCCGCCGCCAAGATCAAGGTCGACTACCGCGAGCTGCCCGTCATCACCGACGAGGCGTCCGCGACCGCGCCGGACGCGATCCTCGTCCACGAGAACCGCGACGACCACCACATCGGCCACGTCCCGCACCCCAACATCGTGCACCGCCAGCCGATCGTGCGCGGCAATGTCGAGGAGGCCCGTAAGCGCGCGGACGTCATCGTCGAGGGCGACTACTACTTCGGCATGCAGGACCAGGCGTTCCTCGGCCCCGAGTCGGGGCTCGCGGTCCCGGCCGAGGACGGCGGCGTCGACCTGTACGTGGCCACCCAGTGGCTGCACTCGGACCTCAAGCAGATCGCCCCGGTGCTCGGCCTGCCCGAGGACAAGGTGCGGATGACGCTCTCCGGCGTCGGCGGCGCGTTCGGCGGCCGTGAGGACCTGTCGATGCAGATCCACGCGTGCCTGCTCGCGCTCCGCACGAACAAGCCGGTCAAGATCGTCTACAACCGGTTCGAGTCGTTCTTCGGCCACGTCCACCGCCACCCCGCCAAGCTCCACTACGAGCACGGGGCGACCAAGGACGGCAAGATCACGCACATGACGTGCCGGATCGTGCTCGACGGCGGCGCCTACGCCTCCGCGTCCCCGGCCGTCGTCGGCAACGCCTCGTCCCTCTCCGTCGGCCCGTACGTGATCGACGACGTCGACATCGAGGCCATCGCGCTCTACTCGAACAACCCGCCCTGCGGCGCCATGCGCGGCTTCGGCGCGGTGCAGGCGTGCTTCGCCTACGAGGCGCAGATGGACAAGCTCGCCGACAAGCTCGGCATGGACCGGGTCGAGTTCCGGCAGCTCAACGCCATGGAGCAGGGCACGATCATGCCCACGGGCCAGCCCGTCGACTCGCCGGCGCCGGTCGCCGAACTCCTGCGCCGCATCAAGGCGATGCCGCTGCCGCCCGAGCGCCAGTGGGAGTCCAGCGAGGGTTCCGACGTGCGCCAGCTGCCCGGCGGCCTGTCCAACACCACGCACGGCGAAGGCGTCGTACGCGGCGTCGGCTACGCGGTCGGCATCAAGAACGTCGGCTTCTCCGAGGGCTTCGACGACTACTCCACCGCCAAGGTGCGCATGGAGGTCGTGGGCGGCGAGCCCGTCGTCACCGTGCACACCGCCATGGCGGAGGTCGGCCAGGGCGGCATCACCGTCCACGCGCAGATCGCCCGCACCGAGCTGGGCGTCACGCAGGTGACGATCCAGCCCGCCGACACGCAGGTGGGCTCGGCCGGCTCGACGTCCGCGTCGCGTCAGACGTACGTCACCGGTGGCGCCGTCAAGAACGCCTGCGAGCTGGTGCGCGAGAAGGTCCTGGAGATCGGGCGCCGCAAGATGGGCACCTACCACCCCGCGTGGGCCACGGCCGAGCTGCTGCTCGAAGGCGGCAAGGTCGTCACCGACGGCGGAGAGGTCCTCGCCGACCTCGTCGACGTCCTGGAGGGCGAGGCCGTGGAGGTCGAGGAGGAGTGGCGCCACCGGCCCACCGAACCCTTCGACCTGCGTACGGGCCAGGGCAACGGGCACGTGCAGTACTCGTTCGCCGCGCACCGCGCCGTCGTCGAGGTCGACACCGAACTCGGCCTGGTCAAGGTCATCGAACTGGCCTGCGCGCAGGACGTCGGCAAGGCGCTCAACCCGCTCTCGGTGATCGGCCAGATCCAGGGCGGCACCATCCAGGGCATGGGCATCGCCGTGATGGAGGAGATCGTCGTCGACCCGAAGACGGCGAAGGTCAGGAACCCCTCCTTCACCGACTACCTGCTCCCCACCATCCTCGACACGCCGACCATCCCGGTCGACGTGCTCGAACTCGCCGACGAGCACGCCCCGTACGGGCTGCGCGGCATCGGCGAGGCCCCGACCCTGTCGTCCACCCCGGCCGTCCTCGCGGCGATCCGGAACGCGACGGGTCTGCAGCTCGACCGGACGCCCGTCCGGCCCGAGCACCTGACGGGTACCTCCGCTTCGGCGTAGCCCCGCTCTTGTTGCACGCGGGGGGCGGCGATTCCGCTCCGGCGCCGCCGTCCCCCGTCCCTTAGTTGCGTCCGTCTCGGGCCGTCCCCCGGGTCGTGCAGCCATCCCAAATCCCGCACGCGCAGCAGCAGTTCGCGGGTGCCCCTTTGAACCTTGGGAAACGAGGCACCATGACCCAGCAGTCCGTGGAGCCCAGGACCACCGCCGACGACGCGGGCGCGGGTTCGCGCCAGCCCGCCGGCAGATCCTGGCTCGACCGGTACTTCCACATCTCCGACCGGGGATCCACCGTCGCGCGCGAAGTGCGCGGTGGCGTCACGACCTTCATGGCCATGGCGTACATCCTCCTGCTCAACCCCCTGATCCTGTCCGGCAAGGACGCCGCCGGTGACACCCTCGGCCAGAAGGCCCTGATCACCGCGACCGCCTTCGCCGCCGCGTTCACCACGCTCCTGATGGGCTTCGTCGGCAAGGTCCCGCTCGCCCTCGCTGCCGGCCTCTCCGTCTCCGGAGTGATCTCCTCGCAGGTCGCGCCCGAGATGACCTGGCCGCAGGCCATGGGCATGTGCGTGATGTACGGCGTCGTGATCATGCTGCTCGTCGTCACCGGGCTGCGCGAGATGATCATGAACGCGATACCGCTCGCGCTCAAGCACGGCATCACCATGGGCATCGGCCTGTTCATCGCGCTGATCGGCCTCTACAAGTCCGGCTTCGTGCACATGGGCAAGGCGACGCCGCTGACGCTCGGCCCGGCGGGCGAACTGGCCGGCTGGCCGGTGCTGCTCTTCGCGGGCACGCTGCTCCTGATCTTCATGCTGCAGGCGCGCAACACCCCGGGCGCGATCCTGATCGGCATCATCACCGGCACGGTCGTCGCGATGATCCTCAACGCGCTCGACGTGATCGACCCCAAGCAGTGGGCGAACGGCGCTCCGGAACTGCCCGACAACGCGGTGTCGTCCCCGGACTTCTCGCTCTTCGGCCACGTCGAGTTCGGCGGGTGGGGCGAGGTCGGCGCGATGACCGTCGGCATGATCGTCTTCACGCTCGTGCTCGCCGGGTTCTTCGACGCGATGGCCACCATCATCGGCGTCGGTACGGAGGCCAAGCTCGCCGACGACAAGGGCCGGATGCCGGGCCTGTCCAAGGCGCTGTTCATCGACGGCGCGGGCGGGGCGATCGGCGGCGTGGCGGGCGGCTCGGGCCAGACGGTCTTCGTCGAATCGGCGACGGGGGTGGGCGAGGGCGCCCGTACGGGCCTGGCCTCCGCCGTCACCGGCCTGTTCTTCGCGGCCTGCCTGTTCTTCACGCCGGTCACCGCGATCGTGCCGCAGGAGGTCGCGTCCGCCGCGCTCGTCGTCATCGGCGCCATGATGATGATGAACGCCCGGCACGTCGACTGGGCCGACCGCGCCACCGCGATCCCGGTCTTCCTGACCGTGGTCCTCATGCCCTTCACGTACACGATCACGACCGGTGTCGCCGCGGGCGTCATCTCCTGGGTCGCCATCAAGATCGCCCAGGGGAAGGCGCGGGAGATCGGGGCCTTCATGTGGGGCCTGACGGTGATCTTCCTGGTGTACTTCGCGCTCAACCCGATCGAGAGCTGGATGGGCGTGCACTGAGCCCGGCCCGGCTTCCGTTCCGTTCCCACCGTTAAGGAGACCGAATCCATGCTGGACATCGCCGCAGAGCTCAACCGGTGGGTCGAGCAGGGGCGCGACTTCGCCGTCGCCACCGTGGTGGCCGTCGGCGGCAGCGCGCCGCGGCAGCCGGGCGCGGCGCTCGCCGTCGACAGCGAGGGCACCGCGATCGGGTCGGTCTCCGGGGGGTGCGTGGAAGGGGCGGTGTACGAACTGTGCCGCGAGGCGCTCCAGGACGGGACGTCCGTCCTGGAGCGCTTCGGGTACAGCGACGACGACGCCTTCGCCGTGGGGCTGACCTGCGGCGGCGTCATCGACATCCTGGTCACCCCGGTACGTTCCTCGGACGGGGCCGTACGGGGTGTCCTCGCGGCCGCGCTGGCCGCTGCCGCGGCGGGGGAGGCGGCGGCGCTGGCCCGGGTCGTGTCGGGCCCTGCGGAGCTGATGGGGCGGGCGCTCTTGGTCCGGGCGGACGGTTCGGTGGAGGGCGGTTTCGGTGCCCACCCCGAGCTGGACCGTACGGTGGCGGGGGAGGCGCGGGCGTATCTCGACGCCGGCCGCACCGCGACCCTGGAGATCGGTGAGCAGGGCTCGCGTTGCGGAGCACCGCTCACGCTGCTGGTGGAGTCGTCCGTGCCGGCCCCCCGGATGATCGTGTTCGGGGCGATCGACTTCGCGTCGGCGCTGGTGCGGATGGGGAAGTTCCTGGGCTACCGGGTGACGGTGTGCGATGCGCGGCCCGTCTTCGCGACAGCCGCGCGGTTTCCGGACGCGGACGAGGTCGTGGTCGCGTGGCCGCACGAGTACCTGGCCGGTACGGAGGTGGATGGGCGCACGGTGCTCTGCGTTCTCACGCATGACGCGAAGTTCGACGTGCCGTTGCTGCGGCTGGCTCTGCGCCTGCCCGTCGCGTACATCGGCGCGATGGGGTCCCGCCGGACCCACCTGGACCGCAACGACCGCCTCCGGGAGGTGGGCGTGACGGAGCTGGAACTGGCCCGTCTGCGGTCGCCGATCGGGCTCGACCTGGGGGCGCGGACGCCGGAGGAGGTGGCGGTGTCGATCGCGTCGGAGATCGTGGCGCATCGGCGGGGCGGTAGTGGGGTGTCTCTGACAGGGGCGCACACTCCGATCCACCACGAGGTGGGCGCGAACCAAGCCCACCGGATCGGCTCGGTGGCGTAGAGCCCCGCCCGTGCGCGGCTGTTCCCGAACCGGGTGTCCCGATCTGCGGCCCGGTGGGGGTTGCTCGCGCAGTTCCCCGCGCCCCTGAAAGGCCTGCGGCTGCGCCGCGCCTTCTTCGGGTGGTCGTTTGGCTGCGGGCCGGTGGGGGTTGGTCGCGCAGTTCCCCGCGCCCCTGGAAGGCTTGCGGCTGCGCCGCGCCTTCTTCGGGTGGTTGTTTGGCTGCGGGCCGGTGGGGGTTGCTCGCGCAGTTCCCCGCGCCCCTGAAGGGCTGCGGCTGCGCCGCGCCTTCTTGGTGTCGCGCGCGCCAGGCGCCGCCCCTTGAGATGGCGCACGCAGTGCGCATCTCAGGGGCGCGGGGAACTGCGCGACCAGCCACGACGAGGCCCGCACCCGGCCACGCCGCAACACCGCTACGGCGCTGAGCCCTCGCCCGACCCACACCACGCCCCCTGGGCAAGTCGCACGCAGTGCGCACTTCAGGGGCGCGGGGAACTGCGCGACCAGCCACAACGAGACCCGCACCCGGCAACCCTCCGCATCCCCACCAGGGGCGCGGGGAACTGCGCAACCAGGCACCCCGCGCCCCGCACTCCACCGCGCCCCGCACTCCACCGCGCTCCGCACCCCACCGTGCCCCGCACCCCCCGCCAACACCCGCCCCGCGCAACCCCCTTGACGCCTCGCCCCCCATCCCCGACCCTCCTTTGGGAGCGCTCCCAAACCACACCGGTCCGTGATCCGACCCCCAGGAGTGAACCCGTGCGAGGTCCCCTCAGACGTGCCGTGAGCGCCATCGCGGGCGCGACACTTGCCCTGTCCGCGATGGCCCTGGCCCACCCCGTCGCCGCCGTGGCCGAACCACCCCGCCCAGCACCCACCAGGCTCTACACCCCCGCCCCCAACCCCGACGCCGTCCACCAGATCCGCGACCTCGTCAAAGCGGGCCAATACAAGGACGCGGCCCGCGTCACCGCCCTGGTCGCGACCCCGCAAGCCGTCTGGTTCGACAGCCAGAGCCCGGCCGAGGTCGAGACCCGGGTCAGGGACGTGGTCGGGAGAGCGAGCCGCGCCCACGCCCTCCCCGTACTCGCCCTCTACAACATCCCCGGCCGCGACTGCTCCAACTACTCCGCGGGCGGCGCCGCCGACACCGCCGAGTACGAGGCGTGGATCGACGCCGTGGCCCGCGGCATCGGCAACCGCGACGCCCTCGTCGTCCTGGAGCCCGACGCCCTCGCCCTGCTCCCCGTCGACTGCGGCCAGGACGACGCGCAGGGGACGAAGACCGCCGCCCGGTACACGGAGGTCAACTACGCCGTCGACACCCTCGAACCGCTCCCCGGAACCCGCGTCTACCTGGACACCGGCCACCCCGCCTGGCACGCGGTCGGCTCCATCGTCCCCCGCCTCCTCAAGGGCGGCGTCCACCGCGCCTCCGGCTTCTACACCAACGCCTCCAACTACCAGACCGACGACGCCAACTCCTGGTACGGGAAGCTGATCTCCTCCTGCATCGCCTACGCCGACCAGGGCGGGGACGTCGCCGACTGCCCGAGCCAGTACACGCCCCGCGCCGACGCCCAGGCCTGGCTCGACGCGAACGTCCAGGTCCCGGCGGACCGGATGACGCACTTCGTCACCGACTCCTCCCGCAACGGGCGGGGCCCCTGGACCCCGCCCGCGGGCAAGTACACCGACGCCCAGGACTGGTGCAACCCGCCGGACCGCGGCGCGGGCGCACGGCCGACGCTGCGGACCGGCGACCCGTTGCAGGACGCCCGCCTGTGGATCAAGACGCCGGGCGAGTCGGACGGGCTGTGCCTGCGCGGTACCGAGGGCCCGGAGGACCCGGAGCGCGGGACGGTCGACCCCGCCGCCGGACAGTGGTTCCCGCAGCAGGCACTCGAACTGGCCCGGTACGCCAATCCGCCTCTGCTGTAGACCAGTTCACTGCGTGGGGGACGGCAGCTTCAGCGTCTCGAACGCCTCCTGTTCCGCGAGGGACCGCAGGAACGGGCCCGCGTCGAACGCCTCGGCCGGGCTGTACACCCCGGCCTTGCGCGGCCCCTCGCCGCCGGTGAGCCGGAGCACGGCCTCCACGGAGACCAGTGCTCCGGCCCGCCAGATGTCCCGCCCCCTGACATGCGCGTTGTGCCCGCCGCCACCGGCCCGCACCACCTGCACGGCGACCGTGAACTCCGTACGGGCCCGCTCCTCGGGGCTCGCGTCGACGCTGCTGAAGATCTGTTCCTCCTCGAACGTCGACGCCGTGAGCTGCACCTCGACCGCCCGCGCCGGAACGTGCCGGGGCACCGTCACGACCTCCCCGGACGGGAACGGCACGATCGTCGTGCGCGGCCCGACCGGCGGCGGGAACGGGTACACGGCGTTGCGGATCTCGACGGGGCCGACGCGCTGCGCCCCGTCCACGTACGAGATGCGGTCGATCTCCCCGATGAGGAGGTTCGCGGTGTTCACCGCTCCCTGCGTCATCCGCCACCCGGAGACGGCGTAGCCGACGGTGACCTTCTCGATGCCCTCCCCGGCCGGCAGGCCCGCCGCGGCGGCCGAGGCGAGCAGGTCGCCGAGCCCGCCGTAGAAGCTCATCTGCGGGATGAGGACGGCCCCGGTGCGCTCGGCGGTGGACTGGAACGTGTCGAAGAGGTGCTTGACCGGGTGCGGTTCGATGGCGTGGTCGACGTACGGGATCCCGGCCTCGGCCGCGGCTTCGGCGACCGGCGCGCCCGTCGTCGTGAAGGGGCCCGCGCAGTGGTTCACGGCGTCGGCGCGCTCGGCGAGGCGGCGCAGGGCGGTGGCGTCGTCGAGGGGTGCCACGTGGACGGTGACGCGGTCGGGGGTGGCGAGCTCGGCGGCCAGGGCCCGCAGGCCCGGCTCACCGCGCCCGGCGAGGATGACGTCCTGGCCGCGGGCGAGGAGTTCGGCGGTGACGAGGCGTCCGGTGTGTCCCGTGGCGCCGTAGACGGCTATGGCCATGAGGAGCTCACTTCCGTACGGAGGAGTGCGACGACCAAGTGGGACAAGATACAACTCATACGCGTTGCCGACGAGTTGTCCGGTTGGGATCGTCGGCGTGATCGTCGTCGCGGTCAACTCCCGTTCTTCAGCAGCCCTTTGATCGTCCACGTGAACATCAACCGGCCCGCCAGGGCCAGTACGGGGTCGGCGAGCGCGGGCACTCCGCGCACGTGCAGCTCCTCGCGCCACTCCACGACCGAGGCGGCGGCGCCGAGCGGGCGTACCTCGATCTCGGCCCAGCCCGTGACGACCCGGCCGCGCTTGACGAGCCGGCAGCGGCGCGGCGGCTGCCACGCGACGACCTCCATCGGATCGTCGAAGCCGATCCGGTCCGTCCCGGTGCGTGCCACGAACAGGGTGCCCGCGGCGGTCGGCGGGGAGTGGTCACGGTGACGCGGGTGAGCGGGACGACGTCGCCGTGCCGCTCCCAGTGGGTCAGGCGCTGCCAGGCCTCGGCGGCGGGCAGCGGGGTCTCTTTGACGATACGGACGAGGGCCATGCCGCGACCGTAGGCCCCGGCGCGCCGCACCGGCGGGTGCCACGCGGCCGGCCGGCCCCGGGCCGGGTTCTTAGGGCCGGTAGATCTTCCCCGGCTCCGCCTTGCCCGGTGCGAGGAGCTGCGGCACGGTCACGAACACGTAGCCCTTCTGCTTGAGCGTGTCGATGATGCCGGGGACGGCCGGGACGGTGCCCTTGTAGATGTCGTGCAGCAGGATGATGCTGTCGCGCTTCGTCGCCTCGACGGCGCGCTTCTGGATCAGGGCCGAGTCCGTGGTCGTGTAGTCCTTCGTGGTCACGTCCCACAGGATCTGGGCGAGCCCTTCCTCCTTGGCCAACTCGCTGACGTGGTCGTTCGTCCGGCCCTGGGGCGGGCGCATCAGCGTGGGGCGCTTGCCGGTCAGCTTCTCCACGGCGTCGTCGGTGCGCTGGAACTCCGCGCGGATCTGCGCGTCGTCGATGTCCGTGAGGATCTTGTGGTCCCACGTGTGGCTGGCCAGTTCGTGGCCCTCCCTGGCCATGCGCCTGACCAGGTCCGGGTGCTCGGCTATGTGGTTCTTGCCGAGGAGGAAGAACGTCGCCGGGACCTTCTTGTCCTTCAGGATGTCCAGGAGCCTCGGGCTGTTCTCGCTGGGGCCCGCGTCGAAGGTGAGCGCGACGCACTTGGCCTTGCGGCAGTCGACGGTGCCGAACCGGCCGGCCGTCTGCGCGCCGCCCGCCTTCGCGTCGGCGCCGTCCGCCGACTTGCGGGCGCCGCTCGGGCTGGTCGTGTCGAACTGCGTACAGCCGCTCAGGCCGAGCGCGAGGGCCCCGGTGGCCGCCAGGGCGGCGACCGCGCGGAACCCTCGTCGCGTTTTCGTCATCTTCACAGGTGCTGCGGGCATGAGATCACTATACATGCGGTGTATACACCGCATGTATAGCTACTTGACCTGCAGTTTTACTGCCTTCTTCTCATCGGCCCGCCTCACGGTAGGCGGTGCGCAGCTTGGCCAGCGCCCCCGCGTGGTCGCCGCTGAGGGACAGGTGCTCCGCCTCCGCGAACGGCTTGGCCCATGCCGCCGTCACCTTGTCGCCCGCCTTCCGCTGGACGGCGAGGCGCGCCTTCTCGACCAGCACGCGCCCCACGTCGCCGCTCGGCTTCCTGGTCAGGGTCGTGAGCCCGTACCCGTACGGGAACTGCGGGTCGTACGTCGCGTCGCCTACGTTGATCGGGAGCTGCGCCTCCGACTTCGGCCAGGTCACCGGAAGCTGTCCGGTGAAGGGGCGCTTGCCGTAGAGCACGTCCGCGACGCCGTCGCCCTCGGTGCCGGGCAGCCAGGAGGCGACGAGCCCGTCGACGGCGCCCGGCTGGTTCCCGAGCAGGTCGCCGATGAGCTGCGGACGGCCGGAGACGATGAGCACGACGCACTTCATGGCGCCGCACACCTTCTGCACGGCGGCCTTGTCGGCGGCGCTCAGCTCCAGGTCGTGGCCGTTGCCGACGTCGCCGATGCCCTCCGCGTACGGGGTCTCGCCGACGACGACCACGCCCACGTCGTACCCGGACGTCGGCGCCGAGGCGTCCTTGGAGTAGTCGATCGCGGCGCCCGGGGACGCCTTGCGCATCGCCTGGAGGATGGTGGTGCCGTCCGTGTGCGTGCCGGACTGGCCCTGCCACGTGATGGTCCAGCCGCCGGTCTGGTTGCCGAGGTCGTCGGCGTTCGAACCGGCGACGTACACCTTCTGCGACTTCTTCAGCGGCAGGACGCCTCCGGAGTTGCGCAGCAGGACCTGCGACTCGGCGGCGGCCTGCCGGGCGACGGCGCGGTGCGCGGCCCCGCCGAAGTCCTTGATGCGGGACGTGTCGGCGTACGGCTTCTCGAACAGGCCGAGCTTGAACTTCTGGGTCAGGATGCGGGCTACGGCGTCGTCCACGCGCGCGTGGCTGATGTGCCCGGCCCTGATCTCACCCAGCAGCGTCGACTCGAAGTCCGCGTAGGCGTTCGGCACCATGATCATGTCCAGGCCCGCGTTGACCGACGTACGGACGTCGGAGGCGTAGTCACCCGGGATCTGGTCGATGCCCGCGTAGTCGCTGATGACGAAGCCCTCGAAGCCGAGCTTGCCCTTCAGCTCGCCGTTGATCATCGCGGCGTTCGCGTGCATCTTCACCGGGCCCTCGTCGTCGCCGATGATGTCGAGCGACGAGTACGACGGCATGACCGTGCCGACGCCCCGCTTCACCGCCTCGCCGAACGGGGCGAGGTGGACGGCCTCCAGCTCCTGCCGGGTCACCTTCGTGACGCCCTGGTCGATCGTGTACGTGCCCGTGGTCGACGAGCCGTACGCGGTGCCGCCGTCGCCGACGAAGTGCTTGGCGGTGGCGAGCACCTTGTCGTTGCGGTCCAGGTCACGGCCGTCCGCGCGGCCCTGGAAGCCCTGGATCACCGTCTCCATCGACTTCACGAGCGCCGGGTCCTCGCCGAAGGACTCGTAGGAGCGGCCCCAGCGCTCGTCGCGCGTCACGCACAGGCAGGGCGCGAAGTCCCACGGGACGCCGGTCGCGCGCACCTCGGAGGCGGTCACCGCGCCGGTCTTCTCGGCGAGCCCGGGGTCGCGGGTCGCGCCGATGCCGATGTTGTGCGGCATGACGGTGGCGCCGACCACGTTGTTGTGGCCGTGGACCGCGTCCACACCGTAGATCAACGGGATCTGGAACCGGGTCGCCTGCGCCCGCAGCTGGTAGCCGTCGATCATCTTCGCCCAGCCCTCGGGCGTGTTCGGCGTCGGCACCGAGCCGCCGCCGGAGAGCAGCGAGCCCAGGTGGTAGCCCGCGATGTCGTTCGGGGACTTCAGCGCGGCGCGCTCGGCCTGCGTCATCTGCCCGGCCTTCTCCTCCACGGACATCCGGGAGACGAGGTCGGCCACGCGCTTCTTCACGGGCAGCTTCGCGTCGAGGTAGGGCAGGCCGTGGGCGTCGATGACGACCTGCGGGTTCTCGGCGGGCGCCTTGGCGCCGGTGACGGTCAGCTTCAGCGGGATCGTCTCGGCGCTCTCCGCCTTGTCCCGGTCCCTGCTGGTCGCGACGGTGACGGTCTTCGACGCGCCGGAGGCGGTGCCCGCCGGGAAGGTGACCGTGCCGCTGACGGGCCGGTAGTCCGTGCCGGGTTCGGCGGTGCCGCCCTCGCTCGCGTACGCGACGGTGACCGCGTCCTCGATCGGGACGTTGCCGGTGGTCGTGACGGAGACCTTGACCTTGGTGGTGCCGCCCTCCTTCACCGGGTAGACGCCGGCGTCGGTGGTCACCTGGGCGCGCAGGGACTGATCGGCCTTCCCGTACAACTGGACGTCGTCGAGGGAGAACCGGCCCTTCCCGCCGGTCGGGAGGGTGACCGCGTACCCCCACATCTTGTCCAGGCCGAGGACGTGGTCGATGCCGCCGACGGGCTGGTAGTCCGTGCGGTACTCGAACTGCGTGAACGGCAGCTCGACCTGGTGCCAGCCCTGCCAGTCGTCCGTGAACGACGTGGTCCACAGCTCGGACGCCTCGCCGTGCGCGCCGCCGTCCTTGATCTCGAAGGTAATCTTCTTGCCGGTGCCGGACGGCAGCGGCTCGGCGTTCTGGCCGTACCACCAGAAGCGGATGCCCTTGGACGCCGACCAGTCGTGGGCGGGCTGGTCGGCGGCGTAGTCGTGGGTGAAGCCGCCGTAGGCGCTGATGTCGTACGAGCCTTCGAGCACCTTGGCGCCCTCGGGCGCGTCCGCGCGCTCCAGGAGTTCGAGCGCGGGGTGGTCGTCGGCGTCGCCGCCCCACGTGAAGAT
>NZ_JAOCNE010000007.1:0-62678 GCF_056172735.1 Streptomyces sp. R818 | reverse complement strand
CACCGGCAAGCTCGGCACGGCCGACAGCGACGGCCGTGGCGGTGAGCTCGGCCAACTCCTGCGGACGTTCCCGAAGTCGGACCAGGCCGCCGAGGTAGGCCCCGCCCTGCGCGCCGCCGTCGACAAGCGTGCCGCCGCCCTCTCCGGCGCCGAACCGTGCCGCGCCACCGACGAACTGCGCCGCATCGGCGACACCGCGAAGGCGCTGCCCGAGCCCGCCCCCGCGCAGGTGCGAGGCTCGGCCGACCGGGCCGTGCGCAACGGCGTCTACGCCTGTGGCATGGACCAGTTCCGGGACCGCGCGTTCGGCGCCGCCCGCAAGACGCTGGCCGACTTCTCCACCACGTACAGGAGCGACCAGCGCCGCGCCCGCGCCCGGCAGGTCGCCATCGCCGCCGAGATCGCCGAGCAGCGCCCCTCCGCCGGACTGCGGCTGCCGCCCGCCCACGCGCCGGGCGGCGCCCGGATGGAGCTGGTGATCAGCAACGACGGGCCGGACCCCGTCGAGATCCTCTACACGGGCCCCGTCACCGGGCGCGTGACCGTCGGCGGCTGCGCCACGTGCTCGACGTACGCGAGCGAGGCCGCGGGCACCGGCGGGGCCTGCAAGGCGAGCGGCAAGAAGTACCCGCGCACGACGCTCAGGCTGCCGGCGGGCACATACCACTTCCTGCACAAGCCGGACGGCGCGGGCGCCTCCGCGCGCAGCCGGGCGGCGGGCAGCGACATCAAGCCCGGGTACACCTACACGCAGTGCAGTTTCGTGGTGCGGAGCGGCCTCGGCGCGGATCTCTGACGGGTCGGCGCGGGGGAGGCCCATTTTTCGGGCGCCCGGTACCCGCATCGGAGCGCACGCGTTGCCGGGCCCGGAAGGCGGCCGTAGATTCGCGGAATTCCACACGGGGGCACGGGGAAGCGGGCGTGATCGGTCATGGGTCGCTGGGGCGGCGGAAGCGTGGGGCGCGGTGTGCCGGGGGCGGCCGGAGCGGGCGGGAGACGGCTCGGCACCGGCTGGCGGCGGCCCGACCGGGGGCCCCGCGACCGGCGCCGCGACCCGGCGCCGCCGAGCGACAGGCCCGCGCCCGCGCGGAGCTGTGACGCGCGGGGCGGCGGGGGCTCCGACGAGGGGGCCGGGCCGGGGCTGCCGGTAAAGTGATCGGTGCGTCGGCCCCGGTGGCCGGTCGCGCGGCGGTGGGGCCCGCCGCACCCAACCGCGGCACGTACGCCGCCGACGGTCCCTGCTTGCGACGATGTGCGCCCGCGCCGGTTCTGTCGGCGCGGGTGTCCTGCGCGTGGGAGAGGCCCCGTTGAGCAGACCGGAAGAGGCAGAGCCGACGGCATCCGGCGCGCCGGTGCGCGCTGAGTCCGCCGGCCCCGACGCCGAGCCCGTCGAGCCGGTCGGCCCCGATGGCGAACCCGTCGAGCCGGTCGGCCCCGATGCCGAACCCGTCCCGCATCCGGCGCCCGCCGCTGCGCTGTGGCGCGGTCAGGGCCCCGTCATCGCCGTCGTCGCGCTCGGCGGTGCCCTCGGCGCCTGCGCCCGCTACGGGGCCTCGCTCCTCTGGCCGACGGCCACCGGCGCGTTCCCCTGGACGACGCTCGCGGTGAACGCGACCGGCTGCGCGCTGATGGGCGTCCTCATGGTCGTGATCACCGAGAGGCGGGCGCCCCACCGGCTGGTCCGCCCGTTCCTCGGCACCGGCGTCCTCGGCGGCTTCACCACGTTCTCCACGTACGCCGTCGACATCCGGCAGCTGACCGACCTCGGCGAGGCCCGCACCGCGCTCGGCTATCTGGCCCTGACCGTGTGCGTCGCGCTCGCCGCCGTGTGGGCCGGGACCGGGCTGACCCGCCGCCTCGTCGTGGGAGGCGCCCGGTGAACTGGCTGCTCGTCATCGCCGGCGCCATGGTCGGCGCCCCCCTGCGCTACGCCACCGACCGCGCCGTCCAGGCCCGCCACGACACGGCGTTCCCATGGGGCACGTTCACGGTGAACGTCGCGGGCTCGCTCGTCCTCGGCCTGGTCACCGGCGCGGTCGCCGCGGGCGCCGCCTCGTCCCAGCTCCAGCTCCTGCTCGGCACGGGCCTGTGCGGCGCCCTGACCACGTACTCCACGTTCTCCTACGAGACCCTGCGCCTGGCCGGGACCGGTGCCCGCTTCTACGCGGTCCTCAACGTGGCGGGCAGCGTCGCCGCGGGCCTCGGCGCCGCGTTCACGGGGGCGGCGCTGGCCCAGGCGTTCTGGGCCTGACCGCCCCCGGCCGCGCCGCACCTCAGGAGCGGGTGGCCCGCCCGCACGCGTCGTCCTCGCCGGCGCGCATCCGCTTCTCCATCGGGACGCTGCGGTCGTACGGGTCGACGGCCGGGCCGTCCGTGCGCTCGCCGGGGCCGAAGGAGGGCGCGAAGTAGCCGGTGTACGTGCGGTCGCACCCGGTGTTGGTGGTGTCCAGGCTGTTCCGCACGACGGAGAACGTGCCCGCCTTGGTGATGATCTTCTTCGGGTCGTCCCAGCTGATCACGTTCTCGCGGCGCACGATGACCCGCACCACGTCGTCGTCGTTGTCGCCGTCCGCGCGCACCACCGGGTACACGTAAGTGACGTCGGCGGTCACCCTCAGCGCGCCCTTGTCGCCCTCCTCGTAGTAGAGCCGGCCGCGCACCTTCACGACGTCCCCGACGAGCCGCACCTTCGACACGTCGAACCGGCTGAACAGCGTCAGCGGGTTGTTCTTCTCGCTCGGCGTGGCCAGGGCAGTGTCCAGCCTCTCCCGTTCCTCCGGCTGCTCCGGGTTGATGTACGCGAGGGCCTTCTCGGGCCGTGCGCCGGCCAGCACCGCCGGGTCGAGACTGGACGCCACGAGGAAGGCCTTGGTCTTCGCCAGCGCCCCGGCGACCTGCGTCCGGTTCATCCATCCGGTGGCATCGGCCGCGGGCACCTCGATCCCGGCGGCCCCGTCGGCCCAGTGCGCGGCGGGCGACCCCTTGAACGGCTGGGCCACGGTGGCCTCGGCCTGCCCGCCCCGGTCGTCGTTCCCGCCGCCGGGCCAGCCCGGTACCAGGCCCGGGTTCAGCGCCACGAACACCGCCGCCAGGGCGACGGCGAGACCGACCACGTACCGGAGCCGCTTGCGCGGCCGGGGCGGGGTGTGCGTCCGCCACCCCTCCGGCGGACGGTCCTGCTCCTGGAGCCGCCGCGTCACCATGCGGGCGCGCGCCGACGGCTCCTTCGGCGCGTCCGGGACACCCTCCTCGGACTCCCGGAGGAAGCGCTCCCAATCCTCGTCCGACATGGACGAACTGTGCTGATCCCCACCCGAACTCACGTTGCGCCGCTCCAGTCGCTCCGTACGCATCGATCATGCTGAGCGGCGTCCGCACCTCCCCTGGGCGGTCGCCGCCCAGCATGATCGCACAAGCGTTCCCGGTGCGGGTCCGGTGCAGCGACCCGGGCGGCGCGGCACCCGGTGTGTGCGTCAGCGCCGGACGCGTCGGTGCGCTTGGATCGGTGAGGATGTGACCAGCGGCGATGTGGGAAAGGTGGCCGAGACCGTGGACGAGGACGAGGGAGAGCCGAACGACGGCGCGGCGGCGCGGGAGGAGCCCGAGCAGCAGAGCCTGTTCGGCTGGCAGGACCTCGCACCGGAGCGGCCCGAGCCCGCGCACGGCTCGTTCCGCGACAGCCCGCAGGCGCGCCGGATGCTCGACGTGCGCGAGGTCTACGCCGAACCCGCCGCGCTCGCCTCACCGCGCGGGCAGCAGATCATGGGCCGGCTGCGGCCCGACGTGACGGTGATCGAGGTCGCGAGCCACTGGCGCATCCCCGCCCTGCACGGCAACGACGGCAACATCGACCGCTGGGTCCGCATCAAGACCGAGACGCTCGTCCTCGGCGTCAAGTCCACGCTGACCACCCGCGTCAACGGCCGCTCGGCGGACTGGATCGCGCCGGGACCCTCCAACGGCTGCGCGATGTCCTGCGCCTACTGCTACGTCCCGCGCCGCAAGGGGTTCGCCAACCCCATCACCCTCTTCACCAACATCGAGGCGATCGTCGCCCACGTACGGCGCCACGTCCGCGCCCAGGGCCCCAAGCCGGAACCCAACCAGTGCGATCCGGCGGCCTGGGTCTACGACATCGGCGAGAACGGCGACTGCTCCGTCGACGCGCTGGTCAGCGACAACACGGCCGACCTGATCGCCGCGTTCCGCACCATGCCCACCGCCAAGGCGTCCTTCGCGACCAAGTTCGTCAACCCCGACCTGCTCGCCCTCGACCCCCAGGGCCGCACCCGCGTCCGCTTCTCCGTCATGCCGCCGGACGACGCCCGCCTCCTCGACATCCGCACCACCCCCGTCCCCGAACGCATCGCCGCCGCACCCGACTTCCTCGACGCGGGCTACGAGGTCCACTTCAACCTCTCACCGGTCGTGCTGCGCCCCGGCTGGGAACAGGCGTGGGCCGACCTCCTCACCCACCTCGACGACGTGCTGCCCGCCCGCGTCAAGGCCCAGGCGGCGGCGGAGATCATCATGCTCACCCACAACGAGCCCCTCCACGACGTCAACCTCGGCTGGCACCCCCGCGCCGAGGACCTCCTCTGGCAACCCGGCATCCAGGAGACGAAGCGCTCCCAGAACAACGCCCTCAACGTCCGCTACGCGCTGGACGTCAAACGCCAGGCGCTGGCGCGGCTACGGGAGTTGGTGGGGGAGCGGGCGCCCTGGCTGCGGATCAGGTACGCGTTCTGAGCGGTGCCGGACCCGCCCCGAACTCCTGTCGCAAAGCGTTTCCGGCCAATCTCGCGAGTACGTCAAATGGCGTGGACCGGCTCTCTCCGGATGCCTTCTACTGGGATCACGTTCGGCAGCGCCTTGCGGGGAGCACGGGGGAGGTCCGCACATGTCAGGGGAGCTGGAACAGCGCTGGGTCATCGCGCTGGACATCGAGAGGTTCAGCCCGCGCCGGGATCCGGTGCAGCGGCGCGTCCGGGCCGCGATGTACCGCGTGCTCGACGCGGCGATGGAGCGTGCCGGGCTCGCGGCGACGGACACCGTGTCCGAGGACCGCGGCGACGGTGTGCTCATGCTCGTCCGCTCGTCGGTGTCACCCGTGCTCATCGCCGGGCCGTTCGTGCGCGAACTCGACGAAGGGCTCGGCGAGTACGCCCAGGAGGCCAACGAGGAGCACGCGGTCAGACTGCGGATGGCCCTGCACCAGGGGCCGATGACAAGGGACGCGCGCGGGTGGTCGGGCGACGCGGTCAACACCGCCTGCCGGATCGTCGACGCCCAGGCCCTCCGTGACGTCCTGGACGCGGCCCCCTCGGCCCGGATGGCGTTCGCCGTGTCGGACGACATCCACCGCACGGTGATCCGGCACGGCCACCGGGGGATCGACCCGGCGGCGTACCTGCCGTCCGGCCTCACCACCAAGCACGGCGAGACGCTCACCACCTGGATCACCGTTCCCGGCCACGCGGCCCCTCCGGGGCTGCCGCCCGCCACGGACGGGCGGCGGAGCACTTCGGACGAGCAGCCGAGCGCCTCAGACGGCCGGCCCTGCGGTGACCGGCCCTCCGTCGCGCAGCCCTCCGTCGTGCAGCACGCGCAGACCGTGCAGGGCGACCAGGTCGCCGGATCCAAACAGGTGACCGTGCACAACACAGGGAACGTGCGGCTGTGACGGCAGCCGCGGCGCCAGGACCCCCGGCCGCCGGTGATCCAGGGGGGAGCCAGCCGGCGGCCGGGTCCGGGGGGCCCGGGGCGGGCGGTGCGTCCGCACCGCCCGCCCCGGGGGCCGGTCAGGAACCGGCGGGGGGCGGACAGGGCGGCCAGCCGCCCGCGCAGCCGCCGGCCGAGGGAGGGGGCGGCCCGGAGAGCCCGCCCCCGCAGTCCGGGCCGGGCGCCGAGTCCTATGAGGCGACCGGCCAGCGGGGGCAGGGGTCGCAGCGGCGCGGGCTGCTGCAGAACGCCGCCGCCAACGTCGAGGGTGACATGGTGGGAGGCGACAAGTACGTCGTGGTGCTCGGCGGCCACCGGCGCAAGCTGCGGGCGCTCTCCCCGCTCATCGCGGAACGGATCCGGTTCGCCTACTGCGCGCCCGCCGACCTGCCGGACGTCCGGGACGCGCTCACCCGCCAGCGGCTGCTGATCCTGCGCTCGGCGGCCGGGTACGGAAAGTCCGCCATGGCCGTACGGCTGCTGCTCGGCTCCTGCCGGGGCGCGGTCTACCACCTGGACAGCGGCGTCGACTTCGGCTCGCTGGCCGAGCAGCTGGAGAACGACAGCGGGGCCATCGAGCGCGGCGCCGGCTTCCTCCTCGAACAGCCCGAGGACATCGGGAACCTCGGCCGGGAGACCTACGAGAAGGTGCAGGGAGCGCTGGAGCAGGCGGACGCCTGGATGGTCGTCACGGCGGCGTCCGGCGACCTCGCCGACGGCGAACTGCTCACCGGTGTACGGGATCTGACGGACGCGCCGCAGCCCTGGGAGGTCGTGCGGGCCCACCTGCGCTGGCGGCTCGGGGAGCGCGACGCCGACCGGCTGCTGGCCCGCGAGGACGTGCGCGACATGATCGCGGAGCTGGTGGGCGGCGTCCCGGCCTGCCGGCAGGCCGGTGACCTGGCCGCCGCGATGAGCGAACAGTACGACCTGTACGGCGCCATCGACCTGGACCGGCTGCGCGAACGCCGGGCACGCCTGGAGGCGGAGGACTTCGAGATCTGGGCCGAGAGCCTGCCGGACGCGGGCGCACGCAGCTTCGCGCTCGCCCTGGCGGTGCTCAACGGCCTGCCCCACGAGGACATCGCCCAAGCCGCCCGTTCCCTGCGCGAGCGCCTCGAGGACGACGCGCCCTACGTCCTGGCGCCGGGGCCGGACGGACGCCCCGTCCGCGCCAAGGACCTGTTCGAGACACCCCGGCGGCGGCAGCTGCGGCACCTGCGCGCCCAGGAGCGGGACAAGCCGGGCGGCGAGCCCGGCAAGATCCTCGAGTACAAGGACCCCGGCTACGCGCGCCGGATGATCCTCCACGCTTGGACCCAGTACGAGATCCAGGGCGAACTCCTCGACTGGCTGTCCGAGTTGGTGGTGCACCCGGCGGAGCAGGTGCGCATCTACGCGGCGGCCTCCGGGCTCGGCGTGCTGGCCGCCGAGGGCTACCGGCACATCGAACGCCGTGTCCTCGTCCCCTGGGCGCGCAGCGACAGCGCGGCGCGCCGCACCGCCGTCGCCTACGCGCTCGCCGTCGCCTGCCGGCACCCCTGGGTGCGGGAGCAGGCGACCGCCCTGGTGGAGGGCTGGTACGCCGACAAGCGACCGCAGCTGCAGGCCGCCGCCGCGCGCGTGCACGGCCTCGGCGCGGTGCCGGGGCGCCCGGTGGAGCAGCTCGCCCGGCTGTTCGCGGTGGACAGCGTGACGGTGGCGGTGGCGGCCGGCTGCGCGCTGGCCGACCTCGTCGCCGACGACCCCGAGGCGGCCGGCTCGGTGCTGCCCATGCTGCGGGACCGGACCGACGACCACCGCTCCGGGCGCGCGGCGGTGCTCGCCTTCCTCATCGTCGCGGCGCAGGTGGTCGTGGAGACGAAGGACGTCGACGCGCGGGCCGCGGTGCCCGAGTGGCCGACACTGCTCTACCTGGCGCACCGGCGGCCCGAACTGCGCTCCTCCTTCGTACGGTTGTGGCGCGCCGCGCTCAACGAGTCCTTCTTCCACGACGAGGCGGAACAGGTCGTGGGCGACTGGGCGAAGCTGGCCGAACGGGACCCCGAACTGCGCGAGATGCTCCGGCTGCTGATCGGTGCCATCGCCCACGGCGACCGGCGTTCGGGCCGCATCCTGCGGGCCTGTGCCGACGACTGGGCGCACCCCGACCGGATCGCCGGGCTGCCGCTGACGGCGGCCATGGTGCACGCACAACTCGACCTGGAAGGGGCGTGAGGATGACCGTCTCCCTGATCCTCAACGAGCGACCGATCTCCCGCAGCCGGATCGGCGAGCTGCCCCAGCTGCCGCCCGCGGTGGCGGTCGTCTACCCGGTGGAGGGCGGACCCTTCGAGGTCGAGACCGTCCGCACCTTCGGGCAGCGCTGGCTCGGCCGGAACCGCGCCTGCTACGTCGTCGACCTCAGCGACCACAGACGCCAGGCGTCCGTCAGCAGAACACCGCTGACCTGCAAGGACGGCGGCCACCGCTTCCAGGCCACGATCGACATCGGTTTCCGGGTGCACGACCCGGCGATGGTGGTGGCCAGGAACGTACGGGACGCGCTGACGGTCGTCTACGGATACCTCACCGACCGCATCCGGCTGCGGGCCGCGCAGTTCGCGATCACCGAGGCCATGGCGGCGCAGCTCGCCGTCAACCAGGAGCTGGACCGGCAGATCCAGCTCCCCGAGGGCATCACCATCTACTACTGCAAGGTCCAGATGGAGCCCGACGAGGCCGCGGCCCGGCACATCCAGGCCATGGAGGAGTCGCGGCGCCGGGCCCGGCTCGGTGCGCACGCGCACGAGGCCAGACGCTCGGAGACCTACTCCGACGAGGACATCGAGGACATCAGGGCGGCCGGCCGCAGGCGCAGGCAGGCGGAGGAGCGGGCCACGCTCGCGGACACCCGGCTCGACCTGGAGCACCTCGTCCGCGAGCATCTGGTCCGCCATCCCGAGGAGGCCGCGCACGCCCTCGAACTGCTCGCGCGGGTCCGGGAGACCGAGGCCACCCAGCACGAGATCCGGGACCAGCGCCACGCCGAGATGGTCAAGTACCTCATCGAGCGCGGCGTCGTGCGCGAGGTCGACCTGCCCGGCCTGCGCCAGGGTGTGCTCGGCCCGACCACTCCGGGCACCGGAGTCGCGGGCGTCCTCGAGCGGCCCGACGCCGGGCGCCCGGCCTCCTTCACCTCCGGGGTGGCGCCCGGCGGCCCCGACTACGCCGCGTCCGCGCCCGCGGCGGCGCAGGGCGGTCCCGTGCAGTGGGGCGGCAGCGCCCCGCAGCCCGCCGTCGCGCCGCCGAACGGACTGATCCCGGTCTACGTCGTCCTGGACACCTCCCAGGCCGCGGCCGGCTGCGTCACCGACCTGGGCAACGCGCTCCGCTCGGTCCAGACCCTCCTGGCCAACAGCCCCGACGTGGCGGCGGCCGTCCGGCTCTCGGTGCTCACCTACGCCGACGAGGCCGACGTCGTGCTGCCGCTCACCGAGGTCTCCTGGCGCACCGGCGTCCCGGGGCTCGGCACGGCGCCGGGCTGCCGCTACCGGCCGGTGCTGCGGCGCCTCCTCGACCTGGTGCCGCTGGAGACGGAGCGGCTGAAGGAGCAGGTGCCCCGGGTACTGCGCCCCGTCGTGTTCTTCCTGGCCGTCGGCCAGGCCGAGGACGACGCCGAATGGCCGGAGGCGCACGCCGAGCTGCTGGCGCACAAGTACTTCCCGCACGTCGTGGCGTGCGGCATCACGGCGGACCGGGCCCGGGCCGTGCGGCGCCTCGCCTCCCGGCCCGAACTGGCAGTCGTCGCCGTCGAGGGCGCGGAACCCGCGCAGTCGGTGGTGCAGTTCTCCGTCCTGTTGCAGCAGACGCTGCTGCATCTCGGCCGGAGCGCGATCGTGGGCGGCATGGAGCTGAGACTCGACTGTCCGCCGGGCCTCCGGCCCGTCACGCAAGAGCAGTAGTGCGGTTGCACAACAGAGGGGGATGAGTGGGATGGCCGAGACACTCGGACAGTTGCTGCCGGTGTACGTCCTCGCCGACGAATCGGGCTCCATGGCGAGCTACGTCGGCGACCTCAACGAAGGAATGAAGTCGCTGCACGTCGCGCTCCTGGGGGAGCCGATGGCCGCCGCCAAGGTGCGTTTCTCCGTGCTGGGTTTCTCCAACAGCGTCGTGGAGCACCTGGTGCTGGCCGACCTGCGGAGCGAGAACGAACTGCCGCGGCTGTCGGCGGGCGGCGGCACCAACTACGACGCGGCGTTCGCCGCGCTCCTGGAGCGCGTCCCCCAGGACGTGCGCACGCTCAAGTCCCAGGGCTACAAGGTGCTGCGCCCCGCCGTCTTCTTCCTCAGCGACGGCCAGCCGACCTGCGGCGACGAGTGGCGCCAGACACACGGCCGGCTCACGGACCGCACGGTGACCGGCGCGGCGCCCAACGTCATCGCCTTCGGGATCGGCGGGGCACGCGCCGAGACGATCCTGGCCGTGGCGACGCAGCAGAAGTTCGCGTTCATCTCGATCCCGGGCGCCCAACTCGGCGACGCCATCGCGAAGTTCTTCACAGCACTCACCAAGAGCGTGGTCGAGTCGGCCAACGCCCTGGCCGCCGGCCAGCAGGCCGAGCTGGCGGTGGAGAGGCCGGAGGGCTTCCGGCTCGCGATCGACGAGGTCTGACGGTGGACAAGTGGCTGCCCCGCCGGCGGAGCAAGAGCCCGGAAGACGAGCAGCGGGCCACGCCCGAGCCGCCGGACGCCGGCACGGCGGACGCCGCCGGCGGACGGGCCCCCGACCCGCACCGGACGGGGGAGCCGCATCCGCCCGCGCCGAGCCCGCCCGCGCCGCACTCGTCCGCGCCGCACGGGGGCGGTGCGGCACCGTCGCCCGCCGCGCACATCCCGGGGTACGCGGTGCCCGATTACCGGGTCGCGGAGTACGTCCCGCCCGCGTACGACGGCCCGGCCCTGGAACCCCCTGCGCCCTCCGGCCCCGGACAGCGGACGGCCCCGCCCCCCGCGCAGGGCACGGCGCGGGCCCCCGGCGCGGACCCGCGGGATCCGCGCGTCGCACCGCCGCCGCACACCCCGGCCCCGCGTCAGGCCCCGTCACCACGGCACGCGGCGCCGGGACCACCGGACACCGGGGCCGACCGGCCCGCGGCGGCCGCCCCGGGCGGCGCGAACCGGTTCCGCAGGGTCGTGCTGGGGGCGCCCACCGCGCAGGTGGAGCCCAAACCGCCGCCCGGCGACCCCTATCGTCCCGACACCCTCTTCGACGGGTGGTCGAGCCCGGAGCTGACCGTGCGGCTGGCCTCCGTCCGGGGGGACCAGCACCGCTTCGACGGGCGGCCACGCCAGGACGACGTGGTCGTCGCCTGGCACGAGCCGTCGGCCACGGTCGTCTTCGCCGTCGCCGACGGCGTCTCGGCGGCAGCGCAGTCGCACGTGGGCGCGGCGCTGGTCTGCCGCACGGCGGTCAACGACCTCATGGTGCAGCTCGGCGAGGAGCGCTCCGCCCCCGACTGGACCCGGGTGCTGCAGGCGGCCCGGTACCAGTTGCTCATGCGGGTGGCCCGCGGCCGGGAACCCGACGAGCGGGATCTGGCCGAGGCCGGCCGGACCCTGGCGACGACCCTGGTCGCGGGCACGGTCGCACCGGCCGAGGGCGGCGGGATGCACGTGACGCTGGTGCACGTCGGGGACTCCTCGGCCTGGTGCCTGCACCAAGGGCGGTTCAACCCGCTGCTCAGCGACAAGAACAGCCGCCCGGGCGACATCACCAGCAACGCCGTGGCCGCGCTGCCGCGCCTGTCGACCGGTTCCCGTCCGGTGTCGTACACGCTGCCCGCCGACGGCGTCCTGCTGGTCGGCACCGACGGTTTCGGCGATCCGCTCGGTGACGGTTCCGGCGTGGTGGGCGAGCTGTTCGCGCAGCTGGCGGTGCGCCCGCCGGAACCACGGGAGCTGGCCCCTCTGCTGGACTTCTCGCGGGAGACGTTCGACGACGACCGCACCCTGCTCGCCGTCTGGCCCCGGCACCGGCTCCGCGGCGGCACCCCGTGAGCGGGCCCGGGGCGGTCCGGATCGCCCGCGCGGACCTGGTGCTCGGCGGGGAGCTGGGAGGCGGCGGACAGGGCACGGTCCGCGCGGTCGAGAAGCGGCTGATCAACAAGGCCTGGCCGGTGGTGTACAAGGAGTACAAGCCGGACGCCCAGCGGCAGTTGCGGACCGACGCGCTCGAACGGATGGTGGCCTTCCTGCCGGAACGGCCGCCGACGGTGGCGCAATGGCTGGCCGAGCACACGGCCTGGCCCGCGGCGCTGGTGACCGAGGGGCCGCACGTTCGCGGCTTCCTGATGCGGCAGATCCCGGACGAGTTCTTCCTCACCATGCCGTCGGGCGACAGGAAGACGGCGGGCTTCGAGTTCCTGCTCAACTCGCTGACGTACGTGGACAAGATGGTGGGGAGCGTGACCCCGCGCCAGGTCTTCGGTCTGCTGCTCGCCTTCGCCGACATCCTGGAACGGCTGCACGGCCTCGGTGTGGTCGCCGGTGACCTCTCCCCGAAGAACCTGCTGTTCTCGCTGTCCGGGCCGCGGCCCGGCTGCTTCCTCATCGACTGCGACGCCATGGGCCTCGCCGGCGACTGGGTCCTCAAGCCCGTACAGACGCCCGGCTGGCATCTGCCCGACGGCGAGGCGCCGGAGACACCGGAGGGCGACTGCTACAAGTTCGCGCTGCTCGCGGTGCGGCTCTTCCTGCACGAGCAGCACGGGCAGGACCTCGCTCCGCTGCGCCGGATGGACAGGGCCGTGGCCGAGCTGGCCGAGCGGGGGCTGAGCCGGACGCCCGCCGACCGGCCCGCCCTCGGCGACTGGCTCGATCCCCTGCGCCGCGCCTTCGACAGCGCTCCCGTGACCTGGCCGGCCGCGGCGAAGGCGGCGCGGCCGACGGTGACTGCGGCGACAACGGCGACAACGGCGGCGACGACGACGGCGGCAACGGCGACGACAGCGTCGAGGGCCACCGTGCCGGCCGCGGGCCGGCGAGTGCCCCGCACCCCGGCCGGCGGCCCGCTGGGGACCACCGTCGGCGCCCGCCCCGCGCCGCCGCGGCCCTCCCGCCCGGCCGGCCCTCCCCGCGGCACACCCGGACGCGGCTCCTCGTCGAGCCGGGTGGCCGCCGCCGTGGTCTGGGTCGTGCTGGCCGTCATCGCCTTCGCCGGCTGGCAGATCGTGACGGCGCTGGACCTCGGGGGCAGCGACAGCGGCAGTGGCAGCGGCATCAGCGGGGAGAGCGGCAGCGGCGACGCGGGCCCGTCCCCGAGCGCGTCCACGGACACGCGCGAGGAGCAGGCCCAGGCCCTGGACACGCTCCTCGCGCGGAACGCCGACCGGCGCAGCGGGGTCTCCGACGCCGTGCAGTCGATGATGAACTGCGACGACCTCCAGGGGAGCCGGCAGGTCTTCGCGGAAGCGGCCGAGGCACGGGCCGCTCTGGTCGGGGAACTGGACGCGCTCTCCCTGGACCGGCTCTCCGCCGGTCTGGCGTCGGCCCTGCGCGACGCCTGGCGGAGCTCGGAGCGGGCCGACCGGGCCTACGTACGGATCGTCGACGACGTGTCGGGCAACTGCTCGTCCTCCGCCGTCACGGGAGCGGGCGCCTGGCAGGACGCGGCGTCGGCCAGCGCCGATGCCACGGCGGCGAAGAAGGACTTCGTCGCCGGATGGAACCCCGTCGCGCGGGAGTACGGCCTGAACACGCTCGCCTGGACCGATCTGTGAGGGGCCGGGCGGCGGTGGTCACCGTCCGGCCGGTCCGCCCTCCCGCACCCGCTTCAGCGCGTCCGTGCTGTGGACGGTCACCTGCGTGCGCCCGGTCGTCACCCACCCCTCGGTGCGCCACTGCTCCAGGACCCGGCTGACGGTCCTGCGGGAGCCGAGGACGAGCCCGGCGAAATCGTCCTGGGACAACGGCAGTCCGATGTCCACGTCGCCCGAGGCGGTGCGTCGGCCGTGCTGAGCGGCCAGGTCGAGCAGCAGCCCGGCCAGGCGCGCGGCGAGCGGATCGGCGCCGGCCGAGGTGCGCTGCCGGTCGGCGTCCCGCAGGCGCGCGGAGAGCATCCGGTGGACGGCGCCGGTGACGACGGGATGGTCGCGGGCCGCCGCCCGGAACGCCTCGGCGGGTATCACCAGGGCCTGGACCGGTGTCAGCGCGGTGAGCGTCGCGGATCTGGGCCCGCCGTCGAGCCCGGCCTGCTCGCCGAGCAGGTCGCCGGGGCCACGCAGGGCGAGTACCGCCTGATACCCGGCGGCGGCGACCGTGGTGACCTTGACGCAACCACGGCCCAGGACGAGGAGATGGTCGCTCAGCTCGTCCTGCCGCACCAGGTGTTCCCGCGTGGTGAACGCGGCCACCCTGCCCGCCTCGCGCAGCGTCCGCCGGGCCGCGTCGTCCAGCAGGTTCCAGAACGGGGTCCGGCTGGGCCCGTGTCTCAGCGGCCCGCTGTCCCGGAAATCCACTGCCACCCCCGCCTCCCGCCCCATCCCGCGGTCAGCCGGTGAGACCCGCGACGGCTATCAGCGCGCATCCGCCCACCGCGGTGAGCAGCGACCGCCGTACGAGCCGCTGTTTGATCCACACGATCCGGCTCATGTCGACCAGCTGCCTGCTCAACGCGGGCAACGGGCCGTGCCGGACGAGCCGTTCGGCGAGCTCGTCCGGGCCGCAGTGCCGGAGGTGGCCGTAGAAGATGAAGTCGTCGGCATGGCCCGAGCGTACGCGGCCCGCGTGGTGGTGGCGGGGCAGAACGGCGAAGACCGCGAGGACGGCGGAGAGCGCGAGCAGCGCGAGGCCGGTCCACAGGGCCGTGTTCGGCGCGATGCCCGAGACATTGCCGAGCCGCTGTCCCGAGCCGGACAGGGCGACCGCTCCCGCGAGGGCCGCGGACTCCATCGCGAGGGCGAAGGACGCCTTGGCGTCCACGGTGCGCGTCCACTCGGTGAGGACGGAGTGCACTTGCCAGGCGGTCTTGGTCGCTTCCTCGCGGGTCACCGGATCACCGTCGGACACGGCGCGCACCCTCCTCGTGGTTCGGCGGACGTGAGCGCCTGGCCGGCGCAGGGGGTGGCTACCCGCGCGCCGGCTCGCGCAACCTCGGTGACGTGCCGCACGGAGGCCGCGCGACGGACTCGGAGCCCGCTACCGTCCCCCCATGACGACGACGAAGCCGATGTCCGCTCGCGCCCTCGGCAGGGCCACCCTGGAGCGCCAACTGCTGCTCGCGCGCGCCCCGTTGAGCGTGACGGACGCCGTCGCCCACCTCGTCGGGCTGCAGGCGCAGGAGGTCCGGCCGCCGTACGTCACGCTCGCCGCGCGGCTAGGGCCTGTCTGACAATTCCCGTCTGCCCCGCGACGCCTGGCACGCTCCCCCAGCCTGCGGCCGGGGGACCCCCACTCGCCGCACCGGGCACAGGCCAAGTACGTCCAGTACGAGGCCTTGCACCCGGCACTCCCCCAGCCTCGGCCACCCCAGAGCACGCACCAGACGCGGGGGCCGCCCTCCGGGCGACGACGGGATTTGACGACAGGCCCTAGCGGCGGCCGGGCGGGCCGGACGAGGGAGGAGTCAGCAGCAGCCCCGCCCGCCGCGCCGCCACCACCGCCTCGCCCCGCGTGTGCGCGCCCAGCTTCCGCATGGCGGCGCGGAGGTAGCCCTTGACGGTCTCGGGGCGGAGACCGAGGCGTTCGGCCGCCGCCGCGTTCGTCGCGCCCGCCGCCACGCACACCAGGACGTCCACCTCGCGCGGGGCGAGCACCGGCGCCGCCTCCCGGGCCGGCGGGGCCGACGCCGACGCCAGTCGCCCGCACACGGCGAGCAGTTCTGCCCGCAGCGCCGGGTCGACGATCCGCGGGGCGAGCGCTCGCAGCGCCCCGTGCGCCTCGCGGACCTCCTCCCACGCCCCTGCGCCCTCGCCGACCGGCGCACTCGCCGCCGCGAGCAGGGCCCGTGCCTCGTCCCGTACGACCAGCGCCTGCTCCACGTCGCGGGCGGCCATCACGGCCGCGTTCAGCACCCGGTCGCCCAGCGGCTGGGCCGAGCGCAGGGCCCCGTAGAGCACGCCGCGCACCCGGCGTCGTACGACCACGGGGACCGCGAGGACCGAGCGCAGGCCCTCCGCGCCGACGGCGGCGTCGTACTCGTGGCTGATGTGGCGCGAGTCGTGGTAATCGGTGACCGCGCACGCCCTGGCCAGGGAGAGCGTCTTGCCGCCCAGGCCGTTGCCCGCCGACACGGCGAGGCCGCGCAGCGCGTTCGTCGCCGCGCCGCTCAGCTCGGCGATGCGGACCTGGCCCGCGCTCGGCGTGAGCCCGCCGAACGCCACGGGGAGGCCCGTGCCCCGGCGCAGCCGGACCAGCGCCGCCCGCACCTCGACCGCCTCGGCGGCTTCCGCTGTCACCTTCGCTCTCCTCGCCCCGGACCCGGACACCCCCGTTCGGGGGTGGTGAGACCCGCGTCACGCCGTACACGATGGCAGACACGGTCGCGCCGGACCAGGACAGTGCAAGGAGCGCACATGACGACGTCGCAGAGTTCCACCGAGCAGTTCCGCACCGCACGTGACTTCCTCCTTGAACACGCGCACGACTACGAGACGGCGTACGAGGGCTTCGCCTGGCCGCGCCCGGACCGGTTCAACTGGGCCCTCGACTGGTTCGACACCGTCGCCGACGGCAACGACAGGACGGCCCTGCACATCGTCGAGGAGGACGGCGACGACGCCCGCTTCTCCTTCGACACCCTGCGCCGCCGCTCCAACCGGGTGGCCAACTGGCTGCGCGCCCAGGGCGTGGGTCCTGGCGACCGCGTCCTGCTGATGCTCGGCAACCAGGTCGAGCTGTGGGAGACGATGCTGGCCGTGATGAAGCTGCGCGCGGTCGTCATCCCCGCGACGCCGCTGCTCGGCCCCGCCGACCTCACCGACCGCGTGGAGCGCGGCCGCGCCCGGCACGTCGTCGTACGCCCCGAGGACGTCGCCAAGTTCACCGAGGTGCCGGGCGAGTACACCCGGATCGTCGTCGGCGGCGAGGCGCCGGTGGCGGGGTGGCTCGCGTACGAGGACGCCGCCGATGCCCCCGACACCTTCGAGGCCGACGGGGTCACCCTCGCCGACGACCCGCTGCTCCTGTACTTCACGTCGGGCACGACGGCCCGGCCCAAGCTCGTCGAGCACACCCATGTCTCGTACCCGATCGGCCACCTGGCGACGATGTTCTGGATCGGGCTGCGCCCCGGCGACGTGCACCTGAACATCTCCTCGCCCGGCTGGGCCAAGCACGCCTGGTCGAACTTCTTCGCGCCCTGGAACGCGGAGGCGACCGTCTTCCTCTACAACTACACGCGCTTCGACGCGGGCCGGCTGATGGCCGCGATGGACCGCGCGGGCGTCACCTCGTTCTGCGCGCCGCCCACCGTGTGGCGCATGTTGATCCAGGCGGACCTCACCCAGCTCGCCAACCCGCCGCGCGAGGTCGTCGCCGCGGGCGAACCGCTCAACCCCGAGGTCATCGAGCAGGTCAAGCGGGCCTGGGGCATCACCATCCGCGACGGTTTCGGGCAGACCGAGACGGCCGTGCAGGTCTCCAACAGCCCGGGCCAGCCGCTGAAGCCGGGCTCCATGGGGCGGCCGAGCCCCGGCTTCAAGGTCGAGCTCCTCGACCCCGTCACCGGTGAGCCCGGCGCCGCCGAGGGCGAGATCAGCCTCGACCTGGCCGCGCACCCGGTCGGCCTGATGGTCGGCTACCACGGCGACCCGGAGCGCACGGCCGAGGCGATGGCGGGCGGCTACTACCGCACCGGCGACATCGGCTCCAGGGACGCCGAGGGGTACCTCACCTACGTGGGCCGCTCCGACGACGTCTTCAAGGCCAGCGACTACAAGATCAGCCCCTTCGAGCTGGAGAGCGCCCTCCTCGAACACGAGGCCGTCGCCGAGGCCGCCGTCGTGCCCGCCCCCGACGACCTCCGCCTCTCCGTCCCGAAGGCGTACGTCGTCCTCGCCGAGGGGTACGAACCCGGGCCCGACACCGCGAAGCTGCTCTTCGAGCACTCCCGGGCCGTCCTCGCCCCGTACAAGCGGCTGCGCCGCATCGAGTTCGCCGAGCTGCCCAAGACCGTGTCCGGCAAGATCCGCCGCATCGAGCTGCGCGAGCGTACGGCGCAGGGTTCGGCGGGCGAGTACCGCGAGGAGGACTTCCGGTGACCGACAACCTCTCCGATGACCTCTCCTACGCCCACGGCACCAGCGCCACGCCCCTCCTCGGCGACACCATCCCGCGCAACCTGCGCCGCGCCGTCGAGGCCTGGCCGGACCGGGAGGCGCTCGTCGACGTGGTCAGCGGGCGGCGCTGGACCTACGCACAGTTCGACGCCGCCGTCGCCGAGCTGGCGCGCGGGCTGCTCGGCCGGGGCGTCGCCAAGGGCGACCGCGTCGGCATCTGGGCGGTCAACTGCCCCGAGTGGGTCCTCGCCCAGTACGCGACCGCCCGCATCGGCGCGATCATGGTCAACATCAACCCGGCGTACCGGGCGCACGAGCTGGCGTACGTACTGAAGCAGTCCGGCATCTCGGTGCTCATCTCGTCCACGGGCCACAAGGGCACCGACTACCGGGCGCTCGTCCGCCAGGTCGCGCACGAGTGCCCGGAGCTGCGCGAGAAGGTCTTCATCGGCGAGGAGAGCTGGGACGCGCTGGTCGCGGCGGGCACGTCCGTGCCGGACGAGCGGCTCCGCGCGCGTGAAGCCGAGTTGTCCTGCGACGACCCCATCAACATCCAGTACACGTCCGGCACGACCGGCTTCCCGAAGGGCGCCACGCTCTCCCACCACAACATCCTCAACAACGGCTACTGGGTGGGCGAGACGGTCGGCTACACCGAACAGGACCGGGTGTGCCTGCCCGTGCCCTTCTACCACTGCTTCGGCATGGTCATGGGCAACCTCGGCGCCACGTCCCACGGCGCCTGCATCGTCATCCCGGCCCCGTCCTTCGAACCGGCGGCCACCCTGCGCGCCGTGCAGGACGAACGCTGCACGTCCCTGTACGGCGTCCCGACGATGTTCATCGCCGAGCTGAACCTGCCCGACTTCGCCTCCTACGACCTCTCCACCCTGCGCACCGGCATCATGGCGGGCTCGCCGTGCCCCGCCGAGGTGATGAAACGGGTCGTCGCCGAGATGCACATGGCCGAGGTCTCCATCTGCTACGGCATGACCGAGACGTCCCCCGTCTCCCTCCAGACCCGCCGCGACGACGACCTGGAGCGCCGCACCGGCACCGTCGGCCGCGTCCTGCCGCACATCGAGGTCAAGGTGATCGACCCGGTCACCGGCGTCACGCTGCCGCGCGGCGAACCCGGCGAACTCTGCACCCGCGGCTACAGCGTCATGCTCGGCTACTGGAACGACCCCGAGCGCACCGCCGAGGTCGTCGACGCCGGACGCTGGATGCACACCGGCGACCTCGCGGTCCTGCGCGAGGACGGCTACGCGCAGATCGTCGGCCGCATCAAGGACATGATCATCCGCGGCGGCGAGAACATCTACCCGCGCGAGATCGAGGAGTTCCTGTACGGGCATCCGCGCATCGCCGACGTCCAGGTGGTCGGCGTCCCGCACGAGAAGTACGGGGAGGAGGTCCTGGCCTGCGTCATCCTCAAGGACCCGGAGGCCGGGGAGTTCACCCTCGACGCACTCCGCGCTTACTGCCGCGACCGGCTCGCCCACTACAAGGTGCCGACGCGGCTGCGGATCCTCGACTCCTTCCCGATGACGGTGAGCGGCAAGGTCCGGAAGATCGAACTGCGGGAGGGGTACGGGGAGTAGCGGCGCCCGGGTTCTCAGAGGTCCCGGCGCATGCACGTCCTGGGCCAGCGGTCCAGGCCGTGCTCCGCCTCCGCCGCGCGGATCGCGCGCAGTCCCGGCGTCAGGTCGGCGGTCGAGCCGAGGGGGCGGAAGCCGAGACGCTCGTAGTACGGGGCGTTCCACGGCACCTCGGTGAACGTGGTCAGCGTGAGGGCGGACAGGCCCAGCACGCGCGCGTGGTCGGCGGCGTGCTCGATCAGCGCCCGGCCGATGCCGCGCCGGGCGGCGGCCGGGTCCACGGTGACCTGCTCGATGTGGAAGGCGCCGTCGACCGGCTCGCCGACGAGGTACGCGACCACCGCCCCGTCCTCCGCCTCGGCGACCCAGGCGTGCCCGGCGGCGCGGTAGCGCTCCAGCTCCGGCAGCGTGAAGGGCTCGTCGTCGGCGATCGCGGCCATGCCGAGCGGGCGGAAGGCGGCGCCCGCGGCGACCTCGATGGCCTGGAGGCGGGGCAGGTCGGCCGGGGCGGCGCTGCGGAGGATCATCCCGCGATCCTACGGAGACGGATCAGGCGCCGGAGGCGATGAGTTCGTCCGCCGGGCTGTTCACCGGCTGCGGCACCCCGGCGAGGTCGAGGACGAACAGCGGCACGTTCAGCTCGTCGGCGCGGGTGCGGGCCTCGTCCGCGTAGCCCGCGAGGGAGAAGAAGACGGAGGTCGCGGACTCCGTCATGGACTGGAGCCACAGGCACTCCACGTCGCGCACGGTCGGGGGCCGCACCGACGGCTCCACCTGCGCGACGACGCCGCGCGCCGCGAGCCCGATGCCGGACGTGGGGCGCTGGTCGGCGCGGCGCACGTCCCGGTAGCCGAGCCAGCGCAGATAGAGCGCGGCGGCGGTCACCGCGTCGCGTGCGGTGCGGATGGCGACGGGTTCGAACGCGGGCCGCGGCGCGGGCGCCGTCCGCGGCAGCGGTATGTGCGAGGGCGCCGGCGCCTGGTCGCTCTGGACGGGGACGCGCAGGACGGTGCCGCAGTCGCAGCCCAGCTCGGGCCGGGGCCAGCGGTCGCGGCGGCCGCACACCGGGCAGCGCAGGGTGACCCAGTCGTCGGCCCAGGTCCGCTCGCTGACCGGTTCGGCGTCGGCGCCGCGCAGCAGCGGCGGGGCGACGGGGGCGCCGCACGCGCAGGGCAGCACCGCGGGCGTGTAGAGGTGCTCGCGCCGGCAGGCCGGGCACCGTACGCGCACTGGTCCGGCCATGGCTCACCCCCTCGGTCCCGCGGATTCCGGTTCGACGTGAGTCTCATCATCCACCTTGACGGCCTCCGAAACCCCCCTCTACATTGCTTCCATATAGCAGAACTAGCTTTCCACATTGCGGAAACGTACAGGGAAGCGCAGAGAACCAGCTACGGACAATCGACGCCAGAGCTCGCCGCGGGGCGCGACGGGAGCTCAGTCACAGCAGAAGTCGGGAGCACTCATGGCTCGAATGACCGCCGCCCGCGCGGCCGTTGAGATCCTCAAGCGCGAGGGTGTCAGCAACGCGTTCGGCGTGCCCGGTGCCGCCATCAACCCCTTCTACAAGGAGCTCAAGGAGAGCGGTGGCATCGACCACACGCTCGCCCGCCACGTCGAGGGCGCCTCGCACATGGCCGAGGGCTACACCCGCGCCCACCCCGGCAACATCGGTGTCTGCATCGGTACGTCGGGCCCCGCGGGCACCGACATGATCACCGGCCTGTACTCCGCGATCGGCGACTCCATCCCGATCCTGTGCATCACCGGGCAGGCCCCGAGCCACCTGCTGCACAAGGAGGACTTCCAGGCCGTCGACATCGCCTCCATCGCCAAGCCGGTGGCGAAGATGGCCGTCACCGTCCTGGAGGCCGCGCAGGTGCCCGGCGTCTTCCAGCAGGCGTTCCACCTGATGCGCTCGGGGCGTCCCGGCCCCGTCCTGATCGACCTCCCCATCGACGTCCAGCAGACGGAGATCGAGTTCGACGTCGAGACGTACGAGCCGCTGCCGGTCTACAAGCCGGCCGCGACCCGCGCGCAGATCGAGAAGGCGCTCGGCCTCCTCCTGGAGTCCGAGCGGCCGCTGATCGTCGCGGGCGGCGGCATCATCAACGCGGACGCGAGCGACCTGCTGGTCGAGTTCGCGGAGATCACCAACACGCCGGTGGTCCCCACCCTGATGGGCTGGGGCACGATCCCGGACGACCACGAGCTGAACGCGGGCATGGTCGGCCAGCAGACCGGCCACCGCTACGGCAACGCGACGTTCCTGGAGTCGGACTTCGTGCTCGGCCTCGGCAACCGCTGGGCCAACCGGCACACCGGCTACAAGCTCGACGTCTACACGCAGGGCCGCACGTTCGTGCACGTCGACATCGAGCCGACCCAGATCGGCAAGATCTTCGCGCCGGACTACGGGATCACGTCCGACGCCAAGGCCGCGCTGGAGCTGTTCGTCGAGGTGGCGAAGGAGCTGAAGGCCGCGGGCAAGCTGCCCGACCGCTCCGCGTGGGTCGCCTCGCACCTGGAGCGCAAGTCCACCCTCCAGCGCCGTACGCACTTCGACGACATCCCCATGAAGCCGCAGCGCGTCTACGAGGAGATGAACAAGGCGTTCGGCAAGGACACGCGCTACGTCACGACGATCGGCCTCTCCCAGATCGCCGGCGCGCAGATGCTGCACGTCTACAAGCCGCGGCACTGGATCAACTGCGGCCAGGCCGGGCCGCTCGGCTGGACCATCCCGGCCGCGCTCGGCGCCGCCAAGGCCGACCCGGACACGCAGGTCGTCGCCCTCTCCGGGGACTACGACTTCCAGTTCATGATCGAGGAGCTGGCGGTCGGGGCGCAGCACCGCATCCCGTACGTCCACGTCCTGGTCAACAACGCCTACCTGGGCCTCATCCGGCAGGCCCAGATCGGCCTGGACATCAACTTCCAGGTCAACCTGGAGTTTGAGAACCAGAACAGTCCTGAGCTGGGTGTCTACGGCGTCGACCACGTCAAGGTCGCCGAGGGCCTGGGCTGCAAGGCGATCCGGGTCACCGACCCGAACGAGCTGGGTGAGGCGCTGGAGCGGGCCAAGAAGCTCGCGCAGGACCACCAGGTCCCGGTCGTGGTCGAGGCGATCCTCGAACGCATCACGAACATCTCCATGAGCCCCACGGCCGACATCAGCGCGGTCAAGGAGTTCGAGGAGCTGGCGACGGAGCCGGGGCACGCGCCGACGGCGATCCGTCCCCTGAAGGTCTGATCCCGAGCAACCGCCCGGACGCCAGGGGCGGCCCGTCCGTACGGATGGGCCGCCCCTGGCGTTGATTCAGTTGTCAGTGCCCGGCTGCACAATGCGGTCCATGCAGACACGAGTCGACATGACGCTGGAGTGGCAGCTTCGCAAGGTGCGGGATTCCATCACCGACGAGGGAGTACGGACGGCAGTGTCCGCCGTGATGACGCACATGCACAGCGGGCGGAGCCAGAAGCGCCGAGGCGGCAAGGAGATGGTCCGCTTACTGACCGTGGCTCGCGAAGCCGCGGCAGGCAAGGGGGAGTGGGAGGCAGTGAGACAGCTCCACGATTCCCTCGCCTACGCAGAGGGGCGCATCATCCGGCGCGAATTCGAGGAACGTCACCGGATATTCCAGGACGGCGCCCGCCACGAGCGCAGTCGTGACTTTCTCGCGAGTTCGATGGCCGCCATGCACCAGTGGATGGTGTCCGCCGCCGAGGAGTTGATCACAAGGCAACCGGACATCACCGCCACGGATGTGGTCGAGCACTTCCGGGCGCAGGGTGAGGACGCCCGCTTCCTGCAGGCGCCGGATGATCGTCCAGGGCGCTATGTCATTCCACGCGGTATGGCCGAAACCGCGCTCTGGCTGGAGCGCATCCTGCGCGGCGACCGCATCGACGTCGAGGACCCGGCGGGAGTGGCGAGAAGGATCGCCACGACGCCGCAGGCGCTGGAGCTTCTGGCCGCAGATGAGAAGGGGCAGCTGCTGTTGAAGGCCGATGTGTTGCGCCGGCGTGCCGCCGGCCTGGAGACCTTGCGCGAGGTGGTCGAAGACCGTACCGCTTTGGAGCACGACCTGCAGAAGGCTCTCCAGGGTCAGCCATGGATCTTCGGCGGTCGTTATGTAGGAGAGGCCGTACAGCGGCGGCTGGTGCCCGGCGACGAGCTGGACATACCTCTGATTCGCGGCGACGGGTCCTTGCACATCGTGGAACTGAAGCGCGCGATGAGTCTGAACAAGCCACTGGTCAAGAAGTATCGCAACGCATGGGTTCCGACGGCCGAGGTGCACGATGCCGTGGGCCAGGCGGTCAACTACCTCGTGGGCCTGGACGAGAACCGTGGCCGCATACGTGAAGAACTGGGCATCGAGACACGCAGGGCCAGCGCCATCGTCCTGATCGGACATCCCGCTCTCCAAGCCGACGTGCCGGAGGTCGAGATCTGTGAAGCCTTGCGCACGTTTAACACCCACGTAGCCCGTGTCGAGGTCCTCACGTACAAGGAGTTGTTGGACAACGCTGAGCGGTCGCTTACGGGCGGTTGACCCACGAACGAGCGCCGGGTGCGGAACCGTCCGCACCCGGCGCTTGATCTAGAGATGTACTTGTGCCGTCCGACGGCGCGCGACTGGCGAGACATGCATGCGCGCCGCCGGACGGAATCCAGGGTCCCCCGGAGGGGAATGGCTGGGACCGCGGCGGTCCCCATGGTGTGCGACGGCCCCCGGGCGGCTCTCCCTCAGGTCGAGAGAGTCACCGGAAGACCTTCACCACCGCACTGGCTCGCACGACCAACACGAACCGCCGCGGTCCTCGTCCTCCCGCACCCACCCCCACGACCACCCCTCATCCGGGTCGCGCGAGCAGTGCGGGCCTGTGCGTACGGAGCTGACCTCCCGTCATACCCCGTACGCAGTCTGGAAGGCGCGAGGACTAGTCCTCGCGCAGCGCGCGCACCGCTTCCTCGACGCGCTTGCCGTAGTCCTGGTCGGCGGCGTGGAAGTGGGCGACGGCCTTCTCGACGATGTCGTCGCGGGAGACCTGGGAGAGACCGCCGGCGATGTTCGCCACCAGACGGCCCTTCTCGTCCTCCGACATCAGGCGGTACAACTCGCCCGCCTGGAAGAAGTCGTCGTCCTTCGTGTGGGCCGGCGCCTCGTGCGTGCCCGTGTACCCGGCGACGGCGAGCGGCGCGGAGAGCGGGCGGCCGGTCTCGACGGGGCCGTCGAAGGAGTTCGGCTCGTAGTTCTTGCGGGCGCGGCCGTAGGCGTTGGTGGCCATGAGGCCGTCGCGGCCGTAGTTGTCGGCCCCGCCCTCGACACCCTTCGGCGAGTTCACGGCGAGCTGGGTGTGGTTGACGCCGAGCCGGTAGCGGTGCGCGTCCGCGTAGGCGAAGAGGCGGCCCTGGAGCATCTTGTCGGGGGAGGGGCCGATCCCCGGAACGAAGTTGTTCGGGGAGAACGCGGCCTGCTCGACCTCGGCGAAGACGTTGTCCGGGTTGCGGTCGAGGACCATGCGGCCCACGCGCTGCAGCGGGTAGTCCGCGTGCGGCCACACCTTGGTGAGGTCGAACGGGTTGAAGCGGTACTCCGCCGCCTCGGCCGCCGGCATGATCTGCACGTACAGCGTCCAGGACGGGTTCACGCCGCGCTCGATGGCCTGCACGAGGTCCGTCTGGTGGGAGTTGGGGTCCTTGCCCGCCAGCTCCTGCGCCTGCTCGGTGGAGAGGCAGCGGATGCCCTGGTTGGTCTTGAAGTGGTACTTGACGAAGAAGGCCTCGCCCGCCTCGTTCGTCCACTGGTAGGTGTGCGAGCCGAAGCCGTTCATGTGCCGGTACGAGGCCGGGATGCCGCGGTCGCCCATCAGCCAGGTCACCTGGTGCGTGACCTCGGGGGAGTGCGCCCAGAAGTCCCAGACGTTCTCCGGCTCCTGCTTGCCCGTGAACGGGTCGCGCTTCTGCGTGTGGATGAAGTCGGGGAACTTCAACGGGTCCTTGATGAAGAACACCGGGGTGTTGTTGCCGACGAGGTCGTAGTTGCCCTCCTCGGTGTAGAACTTCACGGCGAAGCCGCGCGGGTCGCGGACGGCGTCCGCGCCACCGAGGCTGTCGGCGACGGTCGAGAAGCGCGCGAAGAGGTCCGTGCGCTTGCCCACCGTGTTCAGGAAGTTCGCGCTGGTGAAGCCGGTGACGTCGTCCGTCACCTCGAAGTAGCCGTACGCGCCGGAGCCGCGGGCGTGCACGACACGCTCCGGGATGCGCTCACGGTTGAAACGGGCGAGCTTCTCCAGGAGGTGCTGGTCCTGGAGGAGGATCGGGCCGCCGACGCCTGCGGTGGCGGAGTTCTGGTTGTCGGCGACTGGGGCGCCGGACTCGGTCGTGAGCACACGCTTGGGCATGGTGGAGAGGCGACCTTCCGTGCAGGGCTGCTGACGATGCCGGGGAGCGTAGGCACCCCTGACCTGCTGCGTCAACAGTTTGTTGAAGTTATGGGCGGACGTGGGTCAGTCAAGTGAGGCGAAAAAGAAGGGTTCCGGGCCGCGGCGGCGCCTGGGCGCGACAGGACAGGTGTCAGCGCCGCCACGGCCCGGAAGTCTGGGGGTCAGGCCACCTGGTCGCCCGAGAGCCGCTCGACCGAGCGCAGCAGCGCCGAGTGGTCGAGGCCACCGTCGCCCTGGGCGCGCAGCGAGGCGACGAGCTGGGCGACCACGGCGCCGACGGGCAGGGCCGCGCCGACGTTGCGGGCCGCGTCCGTGACGATGCCCATGTCCTTGTGGTGCAGGTCGATGCGGAAGCCGGGCTTGAAGTCGCGGTTCAGGAAGTTGTCCTTCTTCCGCGTCAGGACGGTCGAGCCGGCCAGGCCGCCGTTGAGGACGTCGAGCGCGGCCTTCAGGTCCACGCCGGACTTCTCCAGGAAGACCACGGCCTCGGCGCACGCCTGGATGTTCACGGCGACGATGAGCTGGTTGGCGGCCTTCACGGTCTGGCCCGAGCCATGCGGACCGCACAGCACGATGGTCTTGCCGAGGGCCTCAAGGAGCGGCTTGGCCTCGTCGAAGTCGGCCTGCTCACCGCCGACCATGATGGAGAGCACGGCCTCGATGGCGCCCGCCTCGCCACCGGAGACCGGGGCGTCCAGGACGCGGATGCCCTTCTCCTTGCCGGCCTTGGCCAGGTCCACCGAGGTCTGCGGGGTGATCGAGGACATGTCGACGATCAGCGCGCCCGACTTCGCGTTCTCCAGGATGCCGTCGGCACCGTACGCGATCGCCTCGACCTGCGGCGATGCCGGAACCATGGTCACGATCACGTCGGCGTCCTTGACGGCCTCGGCGATCGACTTCACGGCCGTGCCGCCCGCCGCGGCGAGGCGGTCCAGCTTCTCCTGCTCCAGGGTGAAGCCCGTGACGTCGTAACCGGCCTTGATCAGGTTCTCCGCCATGGGGGAGCCCATGATGCCGAGACCGATCCACGCGACCTTGGGGAGGTTGTTGCTCATGAGGGTGACTCCAAAAGCTTAAGGAACGCTGGGTACGTCGATGGGGTGGCGCGGGCGTCAGTGCCGCGCGGCGCGGGCCTCGTGCGGCAGCCAGCCGAAGGACTCGGCGCTCGGGGCGTCGCCGGGCTTGTACTCCAGGCCCACGTAGCCCTCGTAACCGGCCTTCTTGAGCTGGTCGAGCAGCTCTTCGAGCGGCAGCGTGCCGGTGCCGGGGGCGCCGCGGCCCGGGTTGTCCGCGATCTGCACGTGCGCCGTCTTGTCGGTGTAGGCGCTGATGACCTGCTGGAGGTCCTCGCCGTTCATGGACAGGTGGTACAGGTCCATGAGGAACTTGGCGTTGCCGAGGCCGGTCGCCGCGTTGACCTTGTCCACGATCTCGATGGCCTTCGGGGCGCTGACGATCGGGCAGGCGGGCGACTCGGGCTTGTTGAGCGCCTCGATGAGGAGCACGGCGCCGATCCGGTCGGCGGCGCGGGCCGCGAGGACCAGGTTCTCCAGGGCGAGTTCGTCCTGGACGGCCGGGTCGACGCCGTCCACGCGGTTGCCGTACAGCGCGTTGAGCGCCTTGCAGCCGAGGGAGGCGGCGAAGTCGGCGGCGACGTCGATGTTCGCGCGGAACTTCTCGCTCTCCTCGCCGGGGATGGACAGGGCGCCCCGGTCCGGGCCCGGAAGCTGCCCGGCGTAGAAGTTCAGGCCGGTCAGCTGGGTGCCCGCGTCCTTGAGCGCGTCGCGCAGGGCGTCGAGCTCGGACGGGGCGGGGACGGGGGCGTCGACCCAGGGCCACCACAGCTCGACCGCGGTGAAGCCCGCCGCGGCGGCGGCCGCGGGGCGCTCCAGGAGCGGGAGTTCCGTGAAGAGGATCGACAGGTTGACGTTGAAGCGCTGGTCTGCGAATCCCATCGGGGTCGGCGCTCCCTTCTGGTTCGTGTTCCGCTCCACGTGCGATCTCTACAGATTCCGTATTGCGGAAGTTCGTTTCTACTTGATGGAAGATTGCCTGCGGGGTCGGGGCGCTGTCAAGAGGGGCTGCCGGAAAAAGCCCGATCGGCGTTAGGTTGAGCCCGTGCGATTGAGAGTGGAGTTCACGACCGAACCCTTCGATCTCGACGAGGCACCGCCCCACGCGGTCGTCGCCCGCGAGGTCGTCCAGGGGGCCGACCTGGACGCGGTCGACGTGGGACCGTTCGGCAACACCGCCGAGGGAGAGGCCGGCCGCGTGCTCACCGCGGTGGACGCGCTGCTGCGCCAGGCCCTGGAAGCGGGCGCCACCCGCGTCTCGCTCCAGGTCAATGTGATCGACGGGAAGAACGTGGCCGACGGGGAGGGTGATAGGTGACCGCCATGGGGGACGAGCCCTTCGTCCGGGCGGTCAAGCCGCTCGTCGACGCGATGGGGGCCGAGATGCTGCCGCCGGGTGAGGCCGGCAAGGACGATGTCGTGCTGAGCTGGGAGGGGGCCGAGGTCATCGCCGTCCGCCTGCCCCAGCTGGCCGACTCCCTCGATCACATCCTGGCCGCCATGGAGCGCAAGGAGGGCAAACCCCTCGCCGAGCTCGACCGCAAGGAGAAGCAGGAGGCGGTGCGTCTCCTGGAGGCGCGCGGCGCCTTCTCCGTGCGGCACGGGGTCGAGACGGTGGCCGGCGCGCTGGGCGTCTCCCGGTTCACTGTGTACAACTACCTCAACCGCGAGAAGCCGTCCTGACGTTGCCCCGTCCGCGCTGACCTGCGCTGACCTGCGCTGACCTGCGGGAACGCCTCGAACACCCAACCGCCGTCCGTTAACCGGACGGCGGTTTTCTTCACTCCAAGTTTTCAACAAAGTGTTGACGCGGTGTTTCCGAGGGCGTTAGCTATCCGCAGCCCGTCCAGCACAAGGCCACGGAGGCTTCCCGTGACTTCAGGATCGATGCCGGGTCTGACCCGGTTCAACGCCTCGGACGAGAGCGCGGCCCTGGCCGAGCTCCACGAGGTGTGTGCTTCATCGGCGTGGGGGCACAAGATCGTCGCCCAGCGCCCCTTCGCCACCGCCGAGACCCTCTTCGAGGCCAGCGACGCCGCCATGGCCGAGCTGACCGCCGATGACCTCGCGGAGGCGATGGCGGGGCATCCGCCGATCGGCCGCCCGAAGCCCGGCGACCCGACCTCGTCGCGTGAACAGCGCGGCATGGCGGGAGCCTCCGAGGAGCTCAAGGCGGAGATGCTCGAACGGAACCTGGCCTACCAGGACCGCTTCGGGCATGTCTTCCTCATCTGCGCCACCGGGGCGAGCGCGGAGCAGATGCTCCAGGCGCTCAAGACGCGCAGCGGCAACACGCCCGACCAGGAGCGGGAGATCGTCCGCACCGAGCTGGGCAAGATCAACCGCATCCGCCTCACCCGCCTCGTAGAACAAGGGGACAACGCCTGATGAGCACCGAGACGACCGCGTCGGTGTCCACGCACATCCTGGACACCAGCATCGGACGCCCCGCCGAGGGTGTCGCCATCTCCCTCGCGGCGCGCGCCGGTTCGGGCGCCGCCTGGGTGGCGCTCGGCGGCTCGGCCACCGACGCGGACGGGCGCTGCAAGGACCTTCCGGCGCTGCCGGAGGGCACCACCCATGTCCGTCTCGACTTCGAGACGGAAGGGTATTTCGACAAGAAGCAAGCCGATGCGCAGCAGGACGCCCCCGCGAATCGGGACAGCGGCGCGACCGGAGCGTTCTTCCCGGAGGTGGCGATCACGTTCGCCGTCACGCCGGGCGAGCACTACCACGTGCCGTTGCTGCTCAACCCGTTCGGCTACTCCGTTTACCGAGGGAGCTAGCAGACATGCCCACGATTCTCGGCCAGAACCAGTACGGCAAAGCAGAGAACCGCGTCGTAAAGATCACGCGGGACGGCGACACCCACCACATCAAGGACGTGAACGTCTCGGTCGCGCTCAGCGGCGACCTGGTGGACGTGCACTACAACGGGTCGAACGCGAACTGCCTGCCGACCGACACCACGAAGAACACCTGCTTCGCCTTCGCCAAGGAACACGGCATCGACTCGGTGGAGCAGTACGGCATCCACCTCGCCCGGCACTTCGTCGACAGCCAGCCCTCCATCCACCGGGCGCGCATCCGCCTGGAGGAGTACGCCTGGGAGCGCATAGCCGGCTCGGACGCGGGCTCCAACTTCATCGGCGCCGACGAGGTCCAGCACTCCTTCGTCCGCAAGGGCCAGGAGACGCGCCTCGCGCAGATCACCTATGACGGCGAGAAGTTCGAGGTCCTGTCCGGGCTGAAGGACCTGACCGTCCTGAACTCCACGAACTCGGAGTTCTGGGGCTTCATCAAGGACAAGTACACGACGCTGCAGGAGGACTACGACCGTATCCTCGCGACGTCGCTGTCCACCTGGTGGCGCCACAACTGGACCAGCGACGAGCAGCGCATGCCGCAGTGGGAGAAGTCCTACGCGCAGGCCAAGAAGCACATGCTCCAGGCGTTCGTGGAGACGTACTCGCTCTCGCTCCAGCAGACGCTGTACCAGATGGGTTCGCGGGTCATCAACAACCGCAGCGAGATCGACGAGATCCGCTTCTCCGCGCCGAACAAGCACCACTTCCGCCAGGACCTGTCTCCGTTCGGCCTGGACAACGAGGCGAAGGACGGCGCCGTGTACTACGCCGCCGACCGCCCCTACGGCCTGATCGAGGCCACCATCCTGCGGGACGGCGCCGAGCAGCGCATCCCGGTCGACATGACCAACCTCTGACGCCTCCCGGCGTACTCGGACGCGACAGCGCACCCCCGTCCACCCCAGGTCGGCGGGGGTGCGCCGCACCGGAGGGAACATCGCAATGGCAGTGCCAGCAAAGGGGCCGGCTGAAGCCGAGGGCCCGTGTTCTGAAATCTCCCTCCCATCGGACGGCACGGACACCGTGCATCCGGTGGACGAGAAGCTCCACCCCTCGCGGCTCGTCCCCGCCGCTCTCCAGCACATCGCCGCCATGTACGCGGGCGTCGTCACCCCTCCGCTCATCATCGGCCAGGCCGTCGGCCTCGACACGGCGGGCCGGACCAGACTGATCGCCGCGTCCCTGCTCATCGCGGGCGTGGCCACCCTGCTCCAGACCCTCGGCGTCAAGGGCCTCGTCGGCAACCGGCTGCCCTTCGTCAACGCCGCCTCCTCGGCCGGTATCGCGCCGATGCTCGCGATCGCCGAGACCAACGCCAAAGGCGACCAACTCCCCGCGATATACGGGGCGGTGATGGTGGCCGGTGTCTTCTGCCTCGCCATCGGGCCGTTCTTCGGGCGCCTCCTGCGCTTCTTCCCGCCGCTCGTCACCGGCGTCGTCATCACGCTCATCGGCGTGACGCTGATGCCCGTACCCGTCGGCTGGGCCCAGGGCGGCGACGCGACCGCCGCCGACTACGGCGACATGCGCTACCTCGCACTCGCCGGATTCACCCTCGTCGTCATCCTGCTGATCCAGCGCTTCGGCCGCGGCTTCGTCAAGCAAGTCGCTCTGCTCTTCGGCCTGTTGATCGGCACCCTCGCCGCGATCCCGTTCGGCATGGCGGACTTCAGCGCCCTCGGCTCGGCGCCCGTCGCCGCGCTGCCGACACCGTTCGCCTTCGGCGCGCCCGCGTTCCAGCCCGCCGCGATCGTCTCGCTCTGCCTGGTCATGCTCGTCCTGATGACGGAGTCCTCGGCCGGAATGCTCGCCATCGGCGAGATCTGCGACCGCGAGACCTCGGGCCGCACCATCACCCGCGGCCTGCGCACCGACGGCATCGCCACCTTCCTCGGCCCCGTCTTCGGCGGCTTCCCGACCTCCGCGTTCGCCCAGAACGTCGGCGTCGTCTCGCTGACGAAAGTGCGCAGCCGCTACGTCGTCGCGGTCGCGGGCGGCGCCCTGCTGATCCTCGGCGTCTTCCCGATGCTCGGCGCGGTCGTCTCCCTGGTCCCCATGCCGGTCCTCGGCGGCGCGGGCATCGTCCTCTTCGGATCGATCGCCGTCAGCGGCATCCGGACGCTCTCCGAAGCGGGCCTCGACGACAGCTCCAACATCATCCTGGTGGCCGTCTCGCTCGGCGCGGGCATCATCCCGCTCGCCGCGCCCACCTTCTACGCCGACTTCCCGGCCTGGGCGCAGACCGTGCTCGGCTCGGGCATCAGCGCCGGCGCGCTCGTCGCCGTCACGCTGAACCTCTTCTTCCACCATCTCGGCACCCGCGGCGGCGCCAGCGCCGCCGCGGCACTCAAATCCACCTAGGGTCCTGCCGTGCCCACAGCCATCGCCACTGAGGATTGAAGGAAGCACCATGGCAGCTTCTACGGCAAACAGCTCCACCGACCGCGCCGTCACCGAGCGCATCGTCATCGAGAACGTCGCCATCGCGACGGTCGACGCCCAGGACACCGAGTATGCCTCGGGCCACATCGTCGTCGCGGGCAACAGGATCGAGTCCCTCGGGGCCGGGAAGGCCCCCGAGGGCCTGGAGAACGTGGTCCGCCGCGTCGACGGCACCGGCCACCTCGCCACGCCCGGCCTGGTCAACACCCACCACCACTTCTACCAGTGGATCACCCGCGGCCTCGCCACGGACCACAACCTGTTCAACTGGCTGAAGACGCTCTACCCGACGTGGGCGCGGATCGACGAGCGGATGACGTACGCGGCGGCGCAGGGCTCCCTCGCCATGATGGTCCGCGGCGGCGTCACCACCGCCATGGACCACCACTACGTGTTCCCGCAGGGGTCGGGCGACCTCTCCGGGTCGATCATCCGCGCCGCCTCCGAGATGGGCGTGCGCTTCACGCTGGCCCGCGGCTCCATGGACCGCAGCGAGAAGGACGGCGGCCTGCCCCCGGACTTCGCCGTCGAGACCCTCGAAGGCGCGCTCGCCGCGACCGAGGAGACCGTCAGGACCCACCACGACGCCTCCTTCGACGCGATGACGCAGGTGGCGGTGGCGCCTTGCTCGCCGTTCTCCGTCTCCACCGAACTGCTGAAGCAGGGCGCCGAGCTGGCGCGCCGCCTCGGGGTACGGCTGCACACGCACGGCAGCGAGACGGTCGAGGAGGAGAAGTTCTGCCACGAGCTGTTCGGGATGGGCCCGACCGACTACTTCGAGTCGACGGGCTGGCTCGGTGAGGACGTGTGGATGGCGCACAGCGTCCACATGAACGACTCCGACATCGCCGCGTTCGGCCGGACGAAGACGGGTGTCGCGCACTGCCCGTCCTCCAACGCCCGCCTCGCCGCCGGTATCGCCCGCGTCCCCGACATGCTCGCGGCCGGCGTCCCGGTCGGCCTCGGCGTCGACGGCACCGCCTCCAACGAGTCCGGCGAGCTCCACACCGAACTGCGCAACGCCCTGCTCATCAACCGCCTCGGCGCCCACCGCGAAGCGGCCCTCAACGCCCGGCAGGCGCTGCGCCTCGGCACCTACGGCGGTGCGCAGGTGCTCGGCCGCGCGAGCCAGATCGGCTCGCTCGAAGCCGGCAAGCTCGCCGACCTGGTCCTGTGGAAGCTGGACACCCTGGCCCACTCGTCCATCGCCGACCCGGTCACCGCGCTCGTCTTCGGCGCGGCCGCACCGGTCACGCTCTCCCTCGTCAACGGCGCGCCGGTGGTGGAGAACAGCCGCCTCCTGCACGTCGACGAGGACGCCGTCGCCCGCTCCACGCGGGACGAGGCCCAGCGCCTCGCGCGGATCGCGGCGCAGGCGTAACCGCGTCATACGTAACACGTACACACGTCATACGTAACACGTAACCCTCAGACTCCGGCCGGGGAGGACGGTCCCCGGCCGGACCCGAGCAGCCGAGCGGGCTGTTCGGGAGCCGCCCCGGAACGTGGCCCAAAGCTTCACGTGCCGGGGCGGTCAGTAGTACCTGGGCGCACGACAACCGAATAGCTGGACCTTGCACCTTGCACCACCTCCCAGAAGCGAAAAGTGCCGGTAATTCCGCCGGTACTGGAAAACAACCGGAGGAGCCTCAGTGGCGTCGAAGCCCAGGTTCACCAAGCAAGGCACCACCCCCGCGCAGCAGGACACAGAGCCCGGCGCGGGGCATACCAAACATCCGGTAGACGAGACGCTGCCCCCGCTGAAGATGGCGACGACGGGGTTGCAGCACGTGGCGGCGATGTACGCGGGTGTGGTCGCGCCCCCGCTGATAGTCGGCGCCTACATAGGCCTCTCGGCGAAGGAACTCACCTTCCTGACCGGCGCCTGCCTCTTCACCGCCGGTCTGGCGACGTTCCTCCAGACGCTCGGCATCTGGAAGATCGGCGCCCGGCTGCCCTTCGTCAACGGCGTGACGTTCGCGGGCGTGGCCCCCATGCTCGCCGTCGTCGACTCGACGAAGGACAAGGACGACGCGCTGCCGATCATCTTCGGCGCGGTGATCGTCGCGGGTGTGCTCGGCTTCATCGCGGCGCCCGTCTTCTGCAAGGCGATCCGCTTCTTCCCACCGGTCGTGACCGGCACGGTGATCACGCTCATCGGCATCTCGCTGATGCCGGTCGCGTTCGGCTGGGCGCAAGGGCCCGACACCAAGGCGTCGGACTACGGCTCCATGAAGAATCTGGCCCTCGCCGGGATCACCCTCGTGATCGTGCTGCTCCTGCGCCGGTTCACGACCGGGTTCGTCAAGCAGATCGCGGTCCTGCTCGGCCTGGTCATCGGCACGGTCGTCGCGATCCCGTTCGGCGTCACGGACTTCTCGCCGATCGGGGACGCGGACATCGTCGGCTTCCCGACGCCGTTCCACTTCGGCGCCCCGCAGTTCGCGGGCGCGGCCATCGTCTCCCTCTGCGTCGTCATGGTCGTCTCCATGACCGAGTCGACCGCCGACATGCTCGCGCTCGGTGAGATCGTCGGCCGCCCCGCCGACGAGAAGACCATCGCGGCGGGCCTGCGCGCCGACACCCTCGGCTCGGCGGTCAGCCCGCTCTTCAACGGCTTCATGTGCAGCGCGTTCGCCCAGAACATCGGGCTGGTGGCGATGACGAGGATCCGCAGCCGGTACGTGGTCGCCACCGGCGGCGCGTTCCTGTTCCTGATGGGGCTGTGCCCCGTGGCCGCCTCGCTGATCGCGGTCGTGCCGCGTCCGGTGCTCGGCGGCGCGGGTGTCGTCCTGTTCGGCTCGGTCGCGGCCAGCGGCATCCAGACCCTGGTCAAGGCCAACCTGGAGAAGGACAACAACGTCCTCATCGTCGCCGTCTCGCTCGCCGTCGGCCTCATCCCGATCGCGGCGCCGGAGTTCTACCACGCGTTCCCGGACACCGCGAAGATCATCCTGGACTCGGGGATCTCCACGGGCTGCGTCGCCGCCGTCCTGCTCAACCTCGTCTTCAACCACATCGGCCGGCGACGGGAGGCGGACGACGTCACCTCGCCGATGGAGCCGGGCGGAGCCATCGCCGAACAGCGGACGGGCGCCTCGGCGGCCGGGGTGCACTGACGCGGGGCCCGTTCGGAGCGCGGGGGCTCCGAACGGGCCGCAAAGGTGGGGCAGTTGTGTCAGCCGATGTGGAAGCTGTCCCCGTACACCTTCCAGTCGAGCGGCGGGTCCAGGTTCAGGTTGCCCTTGTTCAGGAACACGCGCTGCGCGGTGTCGACGCGGCTGGTGTCGCTGTGCGCCTCCTCCTGCCGCATGGCCCACACCCGCGCGTCGAGGAAGGCGTGCAGCCAGGTCGTCTCCGAGCCGCCCTGCGCGGGCGGCTTCGCCTTGCCCAGAGCGCGCTTGCGGATGGAGCGGAAGCTCGTCGGGTCCGAGCCGTCGCCGTGCATCACGATCGCGTCGTAGTACGTGAACTGGCCGAGCGTGCCGACCCCGTCGGCCTTGCCCTGGCTGACCGCCGGGTTGAAGTAGACGCGGTCGCGCTCGTCGTTCTGCGCCTGCTGGAAGGCGGAGTCCTGCGCCGCCTTCGCCCAGTCGCGCGGGTAGTTCGGGTCGAGCCCGGCGTGCGAGTCGCTGCCGTCGACGTTCCGCAGCGCGGGCAGGTACTTCGCGAGGACGTTGCCCGGCTTGCGGTCGGTGTAGAGCTGGACGAGGTCGAGCATGTCGTGGGTGCCGGAGCAGAAACCGATGATGCCCGCGGTGTAGCCGCGGCCGTCGCCGATGTCCTCGATGTACTTGTACTGCGCCTTCCAGTCGAGCGAGGAGTTCTCCGCGCTCGACACCAGCTTCATGGCGATCTCCTTCTTCGCCGGGTCGTCGAGCCCGCTCGCGGCGGCGCGGCCCGCCGGGGCGGCGCCGGCCGCCTGGCCGGCGGAGAGCAGGGGTGCCGCCACGACCGAGGCGCCCAGGAACGCGAGAAGGCTGCGACGGGAGGTGCGTATGTGGGGGGTGGACACGGTTCCTCCTGAGGGGAGTTCGTCGTTCCGTACGACTGTTAGGAAGGTTTCCTACCAGAGATTACGGATGACGTATACCCGTCAAGCGCATCGTGGCCGGTTCCGTCCGCGGCCCCCGGTCAGCTCCCGCGCAGCCGGTCGCGCACCTGACCGGCGACTCTGTACGTGTTCCCGGCCGTACGCGTCCGCAGCCGGCCCGGGTCGCGGATCCACGCGTCCTCCATCGCGAACCAGTCGATCGCGCGTGGCGCGCGCCGCTCGTCCAGCGCGCTGCGCAGCTCCGCGAGGTACGCCGCCCAGCGCTTGCGGTAGAGGCCGCCGACGAGCCCGGCCCACTCCCGGTTGGCGTAGTCGCGCAGCCCGGCGTCGGCGCCCGCGCGCGTCCCCCACGACGTCACCAGCGAGAGCTGGTCGTACGCGAGCAGGCCGCGCTCCGCGTCGTCCGCGCCCCAGGCGCGCGCGTCCGCGACCCAGCCGCCCAGCAGATGGCGCGCGTCGGTGGCGAGCAGCTTCTCCATGAGGTCCATGAGGGCGAGCCAGTCACCGGTCAGCCGGGCGAGCCCGGCCGCGTCCCCCGCCTCGTACGCCTCCTTGATCCGCGGCAGCATCGCGCGGCTGCGGTTCGACAGGGCCTGGCGGGCCACGTCGAGGAGGTCCGTGCGGTACGCGGACGAGCGTCGCAGCGCCGGGCGCACGGCCAGGAGGTGCGTCAGCGCCTTCTCGAACTCTGCGGCGTCGTACCGCAGTTGCTTCGGTGACCACTTCGCCGCCGACTGTGCCGTGAGCGAGGGGCGGGCGCCGAACAGGCCGTCCGCGCCCTCGCCCCAGCCGTCCGCGCGCGTCGTGCCGTAGGCGGTGCGCCGCAGCACGTCCCACGCCGCGACGGCCTCGGCGTCACGCCGTCCGTACCGCGCGACGGACCAGTCCGCGAACCACTTCTCCAGGTCCAACGGGCCTTCGCGCCACGCCAGTTCGGAGAAGAGGTCGAATGCCGCCGGGTTGTTGTCCGCGGCCTCCGGCAGCAGCGCCGTGCCGCGCAGGGCGCCGCCCGGCCGCGTACGCCACTGCTCGTACAGCTCCGGCCAGTCGCGCGTGTTGGCGCCTAGCGTGGTGTGGCCGCCGAAATTCCAGATCGAGCCGAACGCGTACGGGGTGCCGTCCCAGTCCGCGTCGCGGTCGATCACCGTCGGGTAGTGGTCGCTGATGCCGTCGACCACGAGCATGCGGTCCTTGTCGACCGCGTTCACGATCTCCTTCGGCGGGTTGTGGCGCCAGCCGAGGATCACCCACAGCGCGTCCGGGTGCGCGGTGCGCAGCGCCTTCTCGACGCCCCGGGCAGCGTCGGGAACCGGCACGTCGCCGGGTTTGCCGCCCTCGTGCAGCAGGTCCATCTTGAACAGCTCCGCCGGGCCGAACATCTCCTCCTGCGCGCGGTAGAACGCCGCCGCGACGCGCTCGAAGTGCGGGCCGCGCGGATCCAGCCAGTCGGGTCTGCGGTAGCCGTACCAGTTGCCCTGCTCGACCACGTGCGCGCCCGCGTTGCGCTCCGCGAAGCCGGGCGGCACCGTGCCGTAGTAGCCGGGCAGCACCGGCTTCATGCCCAACTCCCGCACCCGGTCCGCGATCCGGCGTCCGAGGCGGGCGCGCGCGGCGAGCAACTGCGCGGAGACGGGGCCGCCCACGGGGCCCGCCATGTTCTGCAGCAGCCACCACGGCTGGTGCGCGGGGGCCGGGATCCACTCCCGCAGCTCCTGGTCGCCGTAGCCGAATCCGCTGAGCACCCGGTGGTACAGGGCGTCCGCGCCGACGTACACCAGGACCTCGTTGAAGCCGTGCAGCGCGAGCACGTCCAGCTCGCGCTCCCAGTACGCCCAGTCGTGGTACGCGCCGGTGTAGCCGTCGTTGGTGTCGTTGAGGACGAAACGGTGCGGGACGTTCGCCCGGCCGGTGAGCGGGCGCGGCGGCGCGGGCAGCCGGTCGGGCAGGGCGAGCTGCTCGCCGGCCCAGGAGATGTTGGCGTGCGCCACGTCCCTCAGATAGCGGCGCAGGCCCGCGAGCTGGACGGCCGGGGAGGTCCCCGCGATCCGGATGCGACCGCTCCGCCCGTCCACCTGGAAGGCGTCGTCCGCGCCGGTCAGCGTGGTGAAGGAGAGCTGGTCGGCATGGCGGCCGAGCAGCCGCCGGGCGGCGGCCGCCGCGGCGGAGCGCGGTGCGGCGGACCCGCCGTCCTCGGGGTCGGCGGGGACACGGGAACACGACACCGCCGCCGATCCGGCGACCGCGAGCAAGAACGTACGACGAGCTAAGCGCATGAAGTGTGCATACCCGTTCTCGACGGGCGGCGCATGACGCCGCGCGTACGAAGGGGGGTGGGGGGTGTGAACGGAGTGGGGCGCCGGGGGCGTGGGTACCGGGTGGGGGTGCGGGCGGTGGGCGGGGACGCCCGGGTTCGGCATCGGCGGTGCGGAGCCTCCCGGTCATCGGCGCGCAGTATACGGCCGCCGATCATGCTCGTCTCGGGGACGCCAGCAGGTAGCGGGCGCCGCCGCGTGCGGACGCGTGCTCGCTCACCTGCCAGCCGGCCGATTCGAGCGCCGCCGCGCAGGCGGCGAGCCCCGCCGGGTCCGGGTGGTGCACGGCGACCGCCTCGGGCTGAGGCGTCTCGGTCACCCGGTAGCCGGGGGCCGCGCCGCTCGCCGGGGCACATCCCGCCGCCTCCAGGGCGAGCGCCGCCGCGTGCGTGAGGCGGCCCCGTTCCCAGGCGCAGGGCCGGTCGGTGACGCCGTCCGGTGACGTCATGCGGCGTATCTCCAGGAGCCCCTGCCAGGCGGTGCGGACCTCGCGGGCGCGGGCGGGCGAGGGCGTGCTGCCCCCCGGTTCGCCGCCGAGGCGGGCTGCGAAGACGCCGCCCGGTTCGGCGGGCGGGGAAGGCGGTGCGGGCTCGGACACGGTGGGTTCCTGTCCCCCCTCGCGTATCCGGTGCCCGTCCGGGGTGAGGAAGTGGTCGTGCGGCGGGCGCGGGTGGCGGAACGCCAGCTTCAGCACGACGAGCCGGCTCAGCTGGGCCGCGCTGCCGCTGATCCGGCCCGTCTCCGGGTCGGCGGCCTCGATGATGCGCCGCTGCGCGGCGGTCGGCGGTCGGGTCATGGCGCACCTCCTGCCGACGATGGTGCCCGAAGCCTCTGACAACGCTGACAACGCGGACGACGGCGGACGGCCCAGCGCCTCAGTCGCTCGGCGGGCGCAGGTTCCACCCCGAGACGACCGGCCGTCCGTGCTCGGTGCTGAGCCGGCTCACCGTGCCGGTGGCGAGCAGGAAGTGCGAGCCGCCGGACGCGGGCAGTCCGAGGCGGCGCGCGGTCAGCACGCGCAGGAAGTGACTGTGCCCGACGAGGACGACGCTGCCCTCGTTGTTGGAGAGCGCCGCGTCGACCTTGGACAGCATCCGGTCCGCGCGCGTGGCGACCTGTTCCGGCGTCTCGCCCGGGTGCTCGGGCGGCCCCGGCGGCACCCCGTCGTCGAACAGGTACCAGTCGGGCCGGGTGCGCTGGATCTCCCGGGTGGTGATGCCCTCGTAGGCGCCGTAGTCCCACTCGAGGAGATCGGGGTCGACGGTGTAGCGCTTGAGCCCGGCCAGCTCGGCGGTCTCGCGGGCCCGCTGCAGGGGGCTCACGAAGACGGCCCCGATGTGGTAGCTGCAGACGAGCGGCGCGACCCTGCGCGCTTCCTCGCGGCCGTTGTCGGTGAGCGGGATGTCGGTGAGGCCGGTGTGCTGACCGGTCAGCGCCCACTCGGTCTCGCCGTGCCGGACGAGCAGCAGATCACCCAAGGTTCTTGCCTGTTCCATCGGGGGTCGACAGTGACGGGGACATTATCGAACGAACCGTACACGGACGCCTGAGCAGGGGTGTCGCCCGCCTCGGACGCCGGTGAGCGGGCCCGGGGGAGTGGCTCGGATCATGGATTGTCAGAGGCGGCCCGTAAGGTTCAGAGGTCCTGAAAGGTTCTGCGGGCGAAGTGAGCGGAGAGGAGGCGGGGGCGCCATGGTCGTACCGGTGCGCACCGGTGTCCCCCTCGCGGCAGCCGCCCTCTTCCTGCCCGCCGCCCTGCCGCGCGAGGGCCGCGTCGCCTTCTGGACGCCGGACGGGGCGGGCCTGCCCGGCGCCGAGGAGGAGATCACGGTCGTCCGGCCGCACGGCTCGGGGGTGCGCAGCCGCACGGTGCCCGCTCTCGTGCTGCCCGTCGTCGACGCGCTGCCCACGCTGCTCCGGGCCCGCCGCACCCCGGGCGCCCACCCCGCCGCGGCCGCCTGGGGCGCCGCCGCCGCGCACGCGCTGCACCTGGTCGCGCGCGGCAGACTCCTGCCCGGTCTCACCGCCTCCGACCACGACGCGTGGCGCGCGGGCCCGCTCGACGCGGACGACGTCGCCCAGCTCCAGGGCATCGCCGCCGCCCTGCCGCCCGAGGGGTACGCGACCCCGGTGCCGGGCAGCAGGCCGGTGCGGGTGCCCGCGCCCGAGGCGCTGGTCCGCGCCTTCGTCGACGCCGTGGCCGACGCGCTGCCCCGCACCCCGGCGGCGGCCCACGCGGCGGGCGCGCCGTTCGCCGCCGTCGCCGCCCAGCACATCCCGCACGCCAGGCCCTGGGCCGTGGAGGCGGCGGCCGGGCTCGACGCCGGGGTACGGGTGTCGCTGCGGCTCGACCTCTCCCAGGAGTTGCTCTTCGACGGGGGAGACGAGGGTGGTGCGGGACACGGCCCCGGTGCGCCGGCGGACGACCCGGGCGCGCGCCGCGCCGGCGCCGCCGTCGTCCAGGTGCACAGTCTCGCCGACCCCACGCGCGTGGTGGACGCCGCGCACCTCTGGGCCGGTGAGGCGTCCGACCACTTCGGGCCGCGCGCCCGCATCGACGCCGTCCTCGCCGTGCGCCGCGCCGTCGCCGCCTGGCCGCCGCTCGGCCGCCTCCTGGAGCAGGACGTGCCGGATGTGCTCGCGCTCGCCGAGAGCGAGCTGATCGACCTGCTCGGTCCCGGCGCGGCCAGGCTCGCCAAGGCCGGGGTCGCCGTGCACTGGCCGCGCGAGCTGGCCCGCTCGCTCACCGCGACCGCCGTCGTGCGGGCGCAGGCCGCGCCGGGCTCCGCGACCGACGGCACGACTTTCTTCGACAGCGACGAGCTGCTCGCCTTCAACTGGCAGCTCGCGCTCGACGGGGACCCGCTCACCGAGAACGAGATGGACCAGCTCGCCGAGTCGCACCGCGCGGTGGTCCGGCTGCGCGACCAGTGGGTCGTCGTCGACCCCGACCTCGTCCGCAAGGCGCGCAAGCGCGAGCTGGGGCTGCTCCAGCCCGTCGACGCGCTGGCCGTCGCCCTCACCGGCGAGGCCGACGTCGACGGGGAGCGGGTGGCGGCCGTGCCCACCGGACGCCTCGCCGAACTCCGCGACCGCCTCACCCGGGGCATCGACACCGTCGAACAGCCGGCGGGCCTGCGCGCCACGCTCCGCGACTACCAGCTGCGCGGCCTCGCCTGGCTCGACCTCATGACCTCGCTCGGCCTCGGCGGCTGCCTCGCCGACGACATGGGCCTCGGCAAGACCGTCACCCTCATCGCCCTCCACCTGCGCCGCGACCGGCCCGCGCCGACCCTCGTCGTCTGCCCCGCCTCCCTGCTCGGCAACTGGCAGCGGGAGATCAACCGGTTCGCGCCCGGCGTCCCGGTGCGCCGCTTCCACGGCACCGAGCGCACGCTCGACGGGCCGGGCGGCGGCTTCGTCCTCACCACGTACGGCACCCTGCGCAGCCGCGCCACGGAGCTGGCCGGGCACACCTGGGGGATGGTCGTCGCCGACGAGGCGCAGCACGTCAAGAACCCGAACTCGGCGACCGCGAAGGCGCTGCGGCTCATCGACGCCCCCGCGCGCGTGGCGCTCACCGGCACCCCCGTCGAGAACAACCTGTCCGAGCTGTGGGCGCTGCTCGACTGGACCACCCCTGGGCTCCTCGGTCCGCTGAAGGCGTTCCGCGCCCGGCACGCGCGCGCGGTCGAGGGCGAGGGCCCGCTGGAGAACCCGGAGGCGATCGAGCGCCTCTCCCGCCTCGTCCGGCCCTTCATCCTGCGGCGCAAGAAGTCCGACCCGGGCATCGTGCCCGAGCTGCCGCCCAAGACCGAGTCCGACCACCCGGCGCCCCTCACCAGGGAGCAGGCGTCGCTGTACGAGGCCGTGGTGCGCGAGTCCATGGCGAACATCGAGGCCGCCGAGGGCATCGGCAGGCGCGGCCTCATCATGAAGCTGCTCACCTCCCTGAAGCAGATCTGCAACCACCCCGCGCAGTACCTGAAGGAGGGCGAGGACGGCGGTCGTGCCCGCCTGGCGGGCCGTTCGGGCAAGCTGGCCCTGCTCGACGAGCTGGTCGACACGATCGTCGCCGAGGACGGCTCCGTGCTGGTCTTCACGCAGTACGTGTCCATGGCGCGGCTCCTCGCCACGCACCTGGCCACCCGCGCCGTTCCCACCCAGTTGCTGCACGGCGGCACCCCGGTCGCCGAGCGCGAGCGCATGGTGGACCGCTTCCAGGCCGGTGAGGTCCCCGTCTTCCTGCTCTCCCTCAAGGCGGCGGGCACCGGGCTCAACCTCACGCGCGCGGGCCACGTCGTGCACTTCGACCGCTGGTGGAACCCGGCGGTCGAGGAGCAGGCCACGGACCGCGCCTACCGCATCGGCCAGACCCAGCCCGTCCAGGTCCACCGCCTCATCACCGAGGGCACGGTCGAGGACAAGATCGCCGAGCTGCTCTCGGCCAAACGGGCGCTGGCCGACGCGGTCCTCGGCTCCGGCGAGGCGGCCCTCACGGAGCTGACGGACCGGGAACTGGCCGACCTGGTGTCCTTGAGGAGGGGGTCGGCATGAGTCCTGCCGCACGTACGGGACGGCACGCCGTCCACGTCCCCGGCCGGGCCGGGAGCGCCGAGCAGGCTCAGGCCCGGCACACCGACACCCGCCGCACCTTCCCGCCGCTGCCGCCGCGTGCGCAGCCGGGCGGCGGGGCCGCGCTCACCTGGTGGGGGAACGCCTGGGTGGACGCCCTGGAGGACACCTCCCTGGACCAGGGGCGGCTCGCGCGCGGGCGGGCCTACGCCGAGCGGGGGCACGTCGACGCGATCACCGTCACGCCCGGCCGCGTCGTCGCCTACGTGCACGGTTCGCGGCCCCGCCCCTACCGGGCCGAGCTGCGCCTGCGCACCCTCACCGACGAGGAGTGGACCCGCTTCGCGGAGACCGCCGCCGCGCGCCCCGACCACATGGCGTCCCTGCTCGACAAGGACGTACCGCACGCCCTCGCCGCCGCCGTGGACCTGCTGCCCGCCGTCGACGACCTGGTCCCGGCCTGCACCTGCCCCGACCGCGCCGAACCCTGCAAGCACGCGGCGGCGCTCTGCTACCAGACGGCGCGGCTCGTCGACGAGGACCCGTTCGTGCTGTTCCTGCTGCGCGGACGCGGCGAACAGGAACTGCTCGCCGACCTCACGCGCCGCAATGCGGCCCACACCGCGCAGGAGCGGCGCGCCGACGACGCGCCGGCCCTCGACTCGGTCCCGGCGCGGGACGCGTTCGCCCGCGCGGACGAACTCCCGCGCCTGCCACCGGAGTTCCCCGCCCCGGCCCACGCCGAGCGCCCGCCGTCCTACCCGCAGGCGCCGGACGCCCCCGACCCGCTCGCCCTCGACCTCCTCGCCACCGAGGCGGGCGCCCGCGCGCACACCCTGCTGACCACGGGCGCCGACCCGCTCGCCGGACTCACCCCGTGGCAGGACGCCGTCCGCCTGGCCGCCGCGCACCCCGGCTCGGGTCTCACCGCCGCCACGCGCGCGTTGTACGCCGCGCTCTCGCGCGGCACCGGCCGCACCCCGGTCGACCTCGCCCGCGCGGTCGCCGCCTGGCGTCAGGGCGGCCTCGCGGGTCTGTCCGTCCTGGAGGAGGAGTGGGACCCGCCGGCGGGCCCGTTCGACCGCGCACGGCCCGCGCTGCTCGCCCTGGACCACCCGGAGTTCCGCCCGCGCCGCAACCACCTGTCGACGGCGTCGCTCCAACTCCGCCTCGGCCGCGACGGGCTGTGGTACGGCTACGAGTCCGAGCCGGACCGCGAGGACTGGTGGCCGCGGGGCGAGCCGCGCCCGGACCCGGTGTCGGCGCTCGACTCCCTGCTCGGCCTGGACTGACCGCCCTACTGCACGCTCGGCGCGGCGGCCTCGACGAACGCGGCCAGCGCGTCCTTGCACCGCTGCGAGCGCCGGGCGCGGTCCTCCTCGTCCACCGCCTCGTGCAGGCAGTTGGCGAACTCGAAGGCGGTCTCGGCGAGGTGCCGCACGCGGGGTACGTCGCAGACCAGCTGGACCCGGGCGAGCGCCTGCCGCGCCGCGATCCGCGCCTCGTACGAGGCGAACCGCGCCGCCTCCGCCACGGGCGCCCCGGGCTGCTCCTGCGCCCGGAACCAGCGGTCGAGCTGACTGCGCCGGTAGTCGAAGAGCGCGCTCGCGAACCCGCTGTAACTGGCGATGCGCTCCTGGCGCAGCTGCTCGGCGCGGGCGAGTTCGGCGCCGCGGACCGTCGCGCGGCCCTGGAAGTAGTGCGTGACCACGGAGCCGAGGAGGGTGCCGAGGACCGCGATGAGCGCCGCGTCCACTCAGCCCTCCCGGCGGGCGAGGGACATGCCCCGGCCCGCGAAGAAGTCGGCGAACCGTGCCGTCGGCAGCTCCGCCGTACGGGTCGCCGCGTCCGTGCCCGACGGGTTGTGGAAGTGGAACCCCGACCCGTCCGCCGTACGTCCCGTGACCAGGACGAGGTGGCCGCCGCGTCCGGGGGCGGGCTCGTGCGGGCGGCGGATCGCGTAGTGGACGGAGGCGATGACGAGCCGCCCCGCGTCGAGCAGCTCCCCGATCCCGGCCGTCGTCAGCTCCCGGTGCACCTCCGCCTCGACGCCGTGCACCTCCCGGAGGTACGCGGCGGCGGGCGCGTAGATCATGCCGTGGATCTCGCCGTCGGCGTCCACGGTGTACGCGCCGAACTTCAGCGCGCCGTCGCGCAGTGCGAAGAGGGTGGGTGCCTGGGGTCCGAGCGCCATGCGCAGGCAGGTCGCTCCGCAGAGGTGGCCGGACCAGCGCGCGTAGTCCTCGGCCGTGGTCGCGCCCGACTCCTGCCAGGCGGGGTCCTCGGCCCGGTCGAACTCCCCGGCCACGATCGCCCCGACCAGGCCGGGCGAGGCGAACTGGGTGTGGCTGGGGTACCCGCACGTGGAGCAGGAAGTCACTGACGGTATCCGCTCAGGAAGCGCCCGATCCGGCTGATCGCGGCGTCGAGGTCGTCAGCGTACGGGAGGGTGAGGATGCGGAAGTGGTCGGGACGTGGCCAGTTGAAGCCCGTGCCCTGCACGACCTGGATCTTCTCGCGCAGGAGGAGGTCGAGGACGAACTTCTCGTCGTCGACGATTCTGTGGACCTTCGGGTCGAGGCGCGGGAAGGCGTAGAGGGCGCCCTTGGGCTTGACGCAGCTGACGCCGGGGATCTCGTTCAGCTTCTCCCACGCCTTGTCGCGCTGCTCGTGCAACCGGCCGCCCGGCGCGACCAGTTCGCGGATCGACTGGCGGCCGCCGAGCGCGGCCTGGATGGCGTACTGCGCGGGCGCGTTCGGGCAGAGCCGCATGGAGGCCAGCATCGTCAGGCCCTCCAGGTAGCTCTTGGCGTGCTGCCGCGGTCCGGTGACGACCAGCCAGCCGGAGCGGAAGCCCGCGACGCGGTACGTCTTGGACAGGCCGCAGAAGGTGAGGACGACGAGGTCGGGGGCGAGGGCGGCGGCGCTGTGGTGCACCGCGTCGTCGTAGAGGATCTGGTCGTAGATCTCGTCGGCGAACACCATCAGGCCGTGGCGGCGGGCGAGGTCGAGGATGCCCTCGACGACTTCCTTCGGGTAGACGGCGCCGGTGGGGTTGTTCGGGTTGATGATGACGACGGCCTTGGTGCGGTCCGTGATCTTCGCGGCCATGTCGTCGAGGTCCGGGTACCAGTCGGACTGCTCGTCGCAGAGGTAGTGCACGGCTTTGCCGCCGGAGAGGGTGGTGACGGCCGTCCAGAGGGGGAAGTCGGGCGCGGGGACGAGGACTTCGTCGCCGTCCTCGAGGAGTGCCTGTACGGCCATCGTCACCAGCTCGGAGACGCCGTTGCCGAGGAAGACGTCGTCCACGTCCACGTCCAGGCCGAGCGCCTGGTAGCGCTGGGCGACGGCGCGCCGGGCCGACAGGATGCCGCGCGAGTCGCTGTAGCCGTGCGCCTGCGGGAGCATCCGGATCATGTCCTGGACGATCTCCTCGGGCGCCTCGAAGCCGAACAGCGCCGGGTTGCCCGTGTTCAGGCGCAGCACGCTGTGGCCCGCCTCCTCCAGGGCGTTCGCGTGCTCGATCACCGGGCCGCGGATCTCGTAGCAGACCTCGCTCAGCTTGCTCGACTGCCGGAACTCCATGCGCGTGCCCTCCAGGCGGACCGGGCGGTCCTTGGTGCCGGTTGCGGTTACTTGGTTTTACCAAGTGGACGCTTGGAAAGTCCAACAAGTTGCATAGACTGCGAGGTATGCCACGCCGAAGCTACGACCAGTACTGCGCCGCCGCCCGCGCTCTCGACGTCGTCGGGGACCGCTGGACGCTCCTGATCGTCCGCGAACTCCTCGCCGGGCCGCGCCGCTACACCGATCTCCACGCCGACCTGCCCGGGGTCAGCACGGACATGCTGGCCGCCCGGTTGCGGGACATGGAGCGGGACGGGGTCGCCGCGCGGCGGAAGCTGGGGCCGCCGGTCTCCGCGTACGTGTACGAACTCACGGCGCGTGGACGGGAGTTGCTGCCAGTGCTGCAGGCGCTGGGGGAGTGGGGGGCGCCGGTGCTCGGGGAGCGGCGGGCGACCGATGCGGTGCGGGCGCACTGGCTGGCCCTGCCCGTGCTGCGCGAGCTGGCCGGTCTCTCCGCACCCGGGGTCGTCGAAGTGCGGGTCGACGAGGGGGAGTTCTGGGTGCGGGTCGGCTCGGAGCCCGGGTACGGGGAGGGGGCCTACGAGGGTGGGGAGCCGGATGTGCGGGTGGTGCTCGATGCGGAGGTCGCCGGGGCTGTCGCGCGGGGGGAGTCCGGGCTGGTCGAGGGGGTTGCGCGGGGGCGGGTCGAGGTGACCGGGACGGGTCCGCTGGCCGCGGCGCTTGGTGTCGGGTCAAGCCCCGCCACTTCTAGCCCCTCCGGCGATTGAGGAGCGGGGCCGGGGCGGAGCCCCTGGGCGCGCCGTAGGGGCTGATGTGTGCGATCCGGGTGCGCCGCCGTCGGGGCTGGTCGCGCAGTTCCCCGCGCCCCTGGCGGGACGGGGCGCACCCGGTGTGTCAGACCCCCGGAGGCAGGCGGCGGCCGGTGCCCCGGGTCAGGGCGTAACCCCCGATACCCGCCAGCGCCGCCAGCACCGCGCCCAGCGCTGTCCACAGCCAACGACTGGTCCACCAGCCGGAGGCCCAGTCGTGGTCGTCCGTCGTGCCGGTCGTGCCGGGGACCAGGGGCGCGGACAACTGGCCGTCGACGGCCGTCGCGCCGCCCATGTCCTTCGCGGTGGCCTCGACGGACGTGGAGACGGGAAGGCCGAGATCCTCGTCGGCGAGGCCCGTGACCGTCAGGCGTACGTAGTACGTGCCGGGCAGCGGGTCATTGGCCCACGGCTCCGACCAGGCCCGCACCGTACGCAGCGTGCAGGCCAGTTCGACGCGGGCCGCGTCCGCCGCCACCGCCCGCGCCTGCATCCCGTGCATGCACGACTGGCGGCGCCGCAGCCCGTCGTACACGTCGATGCGCCAGGTCTGCGCGCCGTGCCGGGCCTGCGCCTCGGGGAGGTCGACCGTGGCCCTGACCGTCGGGCGTTCACCCTGGTCGGCGGGGAAGGACCAGTACAGGTAGTCGCCGGTGGAGGCGTTCGCCGTCGCCTTCTGGTCCTGCTCGACCGCGGTGGCCGTGCGGAAGGACGTGCCCGCCTCCGTCGGCGCCTTCTTCGCGCTCTCGTCGTCGTCGGCGACGGCGGCACCCGAGAAGGTGGTCAGCGCCGTCAGGGCCAGTGCCGCGGCCGCGAAGAACTGCCGAGTACGTCGTGTACGTCGCATCAGTTGGTCCTCCAGACGGCGACACGCCAGCGCGAGATCCAGCCCCACAGCACACCCGCGAGGAAGCCCACCACGACGAGCGCGGCGAGCAGCCACCAGCCGTGGCCGAGGCCGAACGCCGCCACGTCGGACGCCTCGTCCGGGCCGTCCACGACGTCGACGGTCAGCTCGACCGGCAGGCCGGGCGTCGTCTTCACGGACGCGGGCGCGGAGTAGGAGTGGGAGACCTGGAGGCAGACGGTCTCGGCGCCGTCCTCCTCGCGGTCGGCCTTCGGGTAGCGCAGGCCCGTCGAGATGACGTCGGTGCGCCCGTCGCCGGACTCCTGACCCCGTACGATCTCGCGGCCGTGCGTCGTGACGGCGCGGAGGAGCACCCCGTAGTCACGGTTGACGGCGCGGTCGGCGGCGACGCTGACCGAGGCGCGCAGTTCCTTGCCGGGCTCGACGTCCACCCGGTAGTAGCGGTGCTCGCCGAACTTCTCGCGGTCCGTGTAGAGGCCGGGCTTGAGCCGCGGAGCGCTGCCGCACTGCGCGGCGCCGTCCACGGCGACCGGCGTGACCACCGGATCGGCCGCGCGGTCCACCAACTGGCCGACACGGTCCGTCAGTTCGTCCTTGTGCCGGACGGAGGTGTACGTGCCCCCGGTCGCGTCGGCGATGCAGGAGAGCTGCGCGCGGGTCTTGGCGTCGGCGACCAGGCCGAGCGTGTCGATGGTGAGGCCGATGCCCTTCGCGGCGATCTCGCGGGCCACCTCGCACGGGTCGAGGGGCTGGCAGGTGTCCTCGCCGTCGGTGATGAGGACCATGCGGCGGGTGCCGCCCTCCTCGCCCTGGTCGAGGTCGTCGGCGGCCTTGAGCAGGGCCGGGCCGATCGGCGTCCAGCCGGTGGGACGCAGCGTCGCGACGGCCGTCTTCGCCTCGGTGCGGTCCAGCGGGCCGACCGGGTAGAGCTGGGCGGTGTCCTTGCAGCCCGTCTTCCTGTCCTCGCCCGGGTAGTTCGCGCCGAGCGTGCGTATGCCGAGCTCGACCTCCTCGGGGGTGGCGTCGAGGACCTCGTTGAACGCCTGCTTCGCCGCGGCCATCCGGGAGTCGCCGTCGATGTCGCGGGCGCGCATCGATCCGCTGACGTCCAGGACGAGTTCGACCTTGGGGGCGGGCTTGTCCGCGACGGGCTCGTCGGCGGCGGCCGCGCTGCCGACGGGGCCGAGGCCGCCCAGGGCCAGGGCGGCGAGCAAGGCGCTCGCGCCCGCCGCCAGCCGTTGTCTAGTGATCATCGGCGGATCCTATGGATCAAGGCGCAGACATGCCAAAACGAGCGTCGTGATCCCCTTCCGGCGTGGTCCGGGTCGCCCGTATAGCCTGGCGGGGTGCTCAGAGAAGTCACCGCCACCCGCTATGTGAACCCGCTCCACACCGGAGGCTCCGTGCCCGGTGTGGTCGAGGCCGATGACCTGGGCACGTACGTCCTGAAGTTCACCGGGTCCGCGCAGGGCGTGAAGGCGCTCGTCGCCGAGATCGTCGTCGGGGAGCTGGCGCGGCGTCTCGGGCTGCGCTTCCCCGAGCTGGTCCTTGCCCGCTTCGACCCCGCCGTCGCCGCCGATGAGCCGCACCAGGAGGTGCAGGATCTGCTGCGGGCCAGCGCGGGGGTCAATCTCGGGATGGACTTCCTGCCGGGCGCGGCGGACTTCACGCCGGACGTCGCGGAGGTGTTCCCCGTCGACGCGCTGGAAGCCGGGCGGATCGTCTGGCTCGACGCGCTGACCGTGAACGTCGACCGTACGGTGCACAGTTCGAATCTGATGGTGTGGCCGACGTCCGGTGTGGTCCGGCCGCGGCTGTGGCTCATCGACCACGGGGCCGCGCTGGTCTTCCACCACCGCTGGGACGGGGCCGATCCCGGGAAGGCGTACGACTTCCGTCATCACGCGCTGGGTGGGTACGGGCCGGACACGCGGGCCGCCGATGCGGAGTTGGCGCCGCGGGTGACGGAGGAGTTGCTGCGGGAGGTGCTCGCGCTCGTCCCGGACGCGTGGCTCACGGATTTCGCCACGCCGGACGAGGCGCGGGGGGCGTACGTCGCGTACCTGCTCGCCCGGGCGCGGGCCTCGGCGGCGTGGTTGCCGACGGAGTTTCCGTCCCGGGGGGAGCTGGCGGCGGCGGATGCGCGGCGCGCGGCCGCTGTGGAGAAGGGGCGGCCCGCGTGGTTGAAGCGGGTTCCGGACCTGCACGGAAAGCCTCCGGCGGAGCAGGACTGGTCGATCCACCTGAGCTGACACCTGCGGGCCGGTGGGGGGTGCTCGCGCAGTTCCCCGCGCCCCTGAAAGGCTTGCGGCTTCGCCGCGCCTTCCTTTGAGTTTGTCTGCGGGCCGGTGGGGGCTGGTCGCGCAGTTCCCCGCGCCCCTGGAAGGCAGCGGCTACGCCGCGCCTTTCCCCGACGTTTGTCTGCGGGTCGGTGGGGGTTGGTCGCGCAGTTCCCCGCGCCCCTGGAAGGCAGCGGCTACGCCGCGCCTTCCCCCATGGGGCGCCCCCCAGTACCGCGCCCCTTCCCCCATGGGGCGCCCCCCAGTACCGCGCCCCTTCCCCCATGGGGCGCCCCCTCAGTACCGCGCCCGTTCCTCCACGGGGCGCCCCCCAGTACCGCGCCCCTTCCCCACGGGGCGCGCCCCCACGTACCGCGCCCCTGAGATGGCGCACGTAGTGCGCGTCTCAGGGGCGCGGGGAACTGCGCGAGCAACCACGACGCGAGCCGCGGTCGACAACGGGCGGGGCAGGTTTCAGCCGAGCTGTTCGTACGCCGGCAGCGTGAGGAAGTCCGCGTAGTCCGCGTCCAGGGAGACCTGGAGCAGCAGGTCGTGGGCCTGCTGCCACTTGCCGGCCGCGAAGGCCTCCTCACCGATCTCCGCGCGGATGGCGCTCAGCTCCGCCGCGGCGACCTCACGAGCCAGCTCAGCGGTGGCCCCCCGCCCGTCGTCGAAGACGACCCCCGCATTGATCCACTGCCAGATCTGCGACCGCGAGATCTCCGCCGTGGCCGCGTCCTCCATCAGGTTGAAGATGGCGACGGCCCCGAGCCCGCGCAGCCACGCCTCGATGTACCGGATCCCGACCTGGACGGCGTTGACGAGACCGTCGTACGTGGGCTTCGCGTCGAGCGAGTCGATGGCGATCAGGTCGCCGGGGGCGACGCTCACGTCCTCGCGGAGGCGGTCCTTCTGGTTCGGCTTCTCGCCGAGGACCTTGTCGAAGGACTCCATGGCGATGGGGACCAGGTCCGGGTGCGCGACCCAGGAGCCGTCGAACCCGTCGCCCGCCTCGCGGTCCTTGTCGGCGCGGACCTTCTCGAAGGCGACCTTGTTGACCTCGGCGTCCTTGCGGGACGGGATGAACGCCGCCATGCCGCCGATCGCGTGCGCGCCGCGCTTGTGGCAGGTGCGGACGAGGAGTTCGGTGTACGCCCGCATGAACGGGGCGGTCATCGTCACGAGGTTGCGGTCCGGCAGGACGAACTTCTGGCCGCCGTCGCGGAAGTTCTTCACGATGGAGAAGAGGTAGTCCCAGCGCCCGGCGTTGAGCCCGCTCGCGTGGTCGCGCAGCTCGTAGAGGATCTCCTCCATCTCGTACGCGGCGGTGATCGTCTCGATGAGGACGGTGGCGCGGACGGTGCCCCGCGGGATGCCGACGTAGTCCTGGGCGAAGACGAAGATCTCGTTCCAGAGGCGGGCCTCCAGGTACGACTCGGTCTTCGGCAGGTAGAAGTACGGGCCCTTGCCGAGCTCGATGAGGCGCTTGGCGTTGTGGAAGAAGTAGAGGCCGAAGTCGACGAGGGCGCCGGGGACGGCCTTGCCGTCGGTGTCCACCAGGTGGCGCTCGTTCAGGTGCCAGCCGCGCGGGCGCATGACGACCGTCGCCAGCTCCCCGGCGGGCTTGAGGGCGTAGGACTTGCCGGTGCGCTCGTCGGTGAAGTCGATGGAGCGGGTGTAGGCGGCGGTGAGGTTGAGCTGGCCGCCGATCACGTTCTCCCAGGTCGGGGCCGAGGCGTCCTCGAAGTCGGCGAGCCAGACCTTCGCGCCGGAGTTGAGCGCGTTGATCGTCATCTTGCGGTCGGTGGGGCCGGTGATCTCGACACGGCGGTCGTTCAGCGCGGCCGGAGCGGGGGCCACCTTCCAGGAGTCGTCCGCGCGGATCGCGGCGGTCTCCGGGCGGAAGTCGAGCGTGGAGGTGCGGGCGATCTCGGCGCGGCGCTCGGCGCGGCGGGCGAGGAGCTCGTCACGCCGGGGCGTGAACAGCCGGTGCAGCTCGCCCAGGAAGGCGAGAGCCGCGTCGGTGAGCACCTCGTCCTGCCGGGGCAGGGGCGCGGCGTCGACGATGGCCAGCGGGGACGGCGCTGGTGCGGACATGAGGCTGTCACTTCCTTCAGCGAGCGGCGGCGCGCGGCGGCACGGAGTGCCGGGGCGCCTGGATACGGCTGCTGGCCCCGGTTCCCGGGGTCCGGCCCTTCTCGTCAGTGGATATTAGTTTCCTTATCGTGGAAGTTCAATCGTTTGTTGACGTCGAGATTCTCCGGATCGACAGAACGTGGCGCTGGGTGCCACCTCCCTCACTCCAGGTGGCGCAGGTCGGCCGCCGTGTCGATGTCGTACGCCTCGGCCACGTCCCCGCACTCGACCAGCTCCACCGCCGCCGCGTGCTCCTTGAGATAGGCGCGCGCCCCGCGGTCCCCGTGCGCGCTCGCCGCGATGCCCGCCCAGTGGTCGCGGCCGAACAGGACGGGGTGCCCGCGCTTCCCGTCGTACGCCGCCGCCGCGAGGGTCGCGGGGGAGCGGTACGCCGTACGGACCCGGGCCACGGCGTCCGCGCCGATGCCCGGCTGGTCCACGAGCAGGACGAGCGCGGCGGAAGCGCTCACCCCCGTGAGGGAGTCGAGGCCCACGCGCAGGGACGACCCCATGCCCTCCTCCCACGCCGGGTTGTCCACGAGCACGCACCCGTCGAGCCGGGCACGCGCGCGTACGTCGTCGGCCGCCGCTCCGAGTACCACGTGCACGGGCCCGCATCCGCCCTCGCGCACCATCCGCACCGCGTACTCCACGAGCGGCCGCCCGTGGTGGGTCAGCAGCGCCTTGGGCCGACCGCCGAGCCGCCGCCCGCCCCCTGCGGCGAGCAGCAGACCCGCCACTTCACTGGTTCCTGTGGTCGTCATGGACCCTGCATACCGCAGGTCAACGGGGCCGGAGCAAGCCCCTCTCCCGCGCGCGGGCCACGGCGGACGTCCGGGAGTCGACGCCGAGCTTCGCGTAGACGTGCACCAGATGGGACTTCACCGTGGCCTGGCTGAGGAAGAGCTGCCGGGCGATCTCGGCGTTGGACAGGCCGTCCCGCACCAGGCGGAGGACCTCCAGCTCACGCCGGGTCAGTGCCTCGGAGGGCGCCCGCAGGCGGTCCATGAGGCGCAGCGCGATCGCCGGGGCGAGCGCGGAGCGGCCGGAGGCGGCCGTGCGGACGGCGGCGGCCAGCTCCTCGGGCGGCGCGTCCTTGAGGAGGTAGCCGGTGGCGCCCGCCTCGACCGCGGCGAGAATGTCCGCGTCGGTGTCGTACGTCGTGAGGATGAGGACGCGCGGCGCCTTGTCGAGCGCCGCGATCCGCGCGGTGGCGTCGGCGCCGTGCAGGCCCGCGCCACCGAACTGCAGGTCCATCAGGACGACGTCGACCCCCTCGCCCGCCGCCAGTTCCGTCGCGAGCTCGACGGCCCGCTCCGCCGTGGCGGCCTCGGCGACGATGGCGAAGTCCGGCTCCGCGTCGAGGACGGCCCGCAGCCCGGCCCGTACGACGGGATGGTCGTCGGCGAGCAGCAGCCGGATCACGCGCCACCCCCGTCGTGGGCGGGGACCGGCAGCGTCACCGCGACCGCCGTGCCCTGCCCCGGCGCCGACTCGACGGTGAACGTGCCGCCGAGATCGCGCACCCGCGCGCGCATCGCGGGCAGCCCGAACCCGCCGCCCGCCCCCTGGGGAGCCGGGTCCGCCGGGTCGAAGCCGCTGCCGTCGTCCACCACGTCCAGGGCCACCGAGGTCTCCATGAAGCTGAGGGTGATCTCCGCACGGCGCGCGCCCGCGTGCCGCACCGTGTTGCCGAGCGCCGACTGCGCGATCCGCAACAAGGCCACCTCGTACGGGGTCGGCAGCGCGAGCGGGGTGCCGCTCGTGCGGAACCGGGCCCGCACGGCCGGGGCGGTGGCGCACAGCCGCTCAAGGGCGCCCGCCAGGGAGCCGTTGGCCAGATCGGGCGGGGTGAGGGCGCGGACGAGGCGACGGGCCTCGGCGAGGTTGTCCTGCGCGGTCGCGCGCGCCCGCTCGACATGGACGGCGGCCGGGGACGCGGCGGGCAGATCGCGCTGGGCCGCGCGCAGCAGCAACTGGATCGACGACAGTCCCTGCGCGAGGGTGTCGTGGATCTCGCGGGCGAGCCGCTCCCGCTCGGCGAGCGTGCCGGCGGTGCGCTCCGCGTCGGCGAGTTCGGCGCGGGCCGCGACCAGCTCCTCGATCAGCCTGCGCCTGCGCTCGCTCTCCCGGTACAGCGCCTGGTAGCCGAGCACGGTCGCGACGGCGACGGCGGCGCCGAGCAGCGGCCCGATGAACGCGCCGGGGTTCAGCACCCCGCCGTGCCCCACGTACGAGGCGATGGCCGCGCCCGCCGCGCACACCACCCCGGGCACGCCCCACCGCGCGGGCAGCAGATGCAGGAGCAGGAAGTAGAGCGGGAAGGCGAGCCACAGCGCGTCGGGGGAGAGGACCAGCAGAGCCGCCCACACGGCGCCGAGCGCGGCGAGCCAGCACGCGGCGCCCGCGCGCGTGCCCCGTACGACGGGGAGCAGGGCGCCCGCCGCGTACACCGCGCCCAGGACGACGGCGACCGTCACGACCGCGCCGACCGGTTCGGCGGAGCGGCCGGTCAGTCCGCGCGCGACGACCAGCGCGAGCAGCCCGGCCATCAGCAGATGCAGGCAGAGGCGCAGGACGCGCAGGACGGGGGTGAGCGAACGGGGATCCATACCGCTCCCCAGCGTACGAAGCGGACGGCTCGGGCCGGTCAACCGAAAGGTGGAAAGACGCCTCCGCCCTTCGCTCCGGGTGAAGCGTGCTGTGGCGCGATGCCCGGGCGGGGGCTCGGGCCGCAGTGTGGACGCCATGTTCGTCGCATGGAGAGACCTACGGTTCGCCAAGGGCAGATTCGCCCTGATGGGGGCCGTGATCGTACTGATCACCCTGCTCGTGGGGCTGTTGTCGGGGCTGACCGCCGGTCTGGCCCGGGACAATACGTCCGCGCTGACCGGGCTGCCCGCCGACCGCATCGCGTTCGCACGCCCGGCCGAAGGCCAGTCGGTGTCGTTCACCGGCTCCACCGTGCGGCGCGCCCAGTGGGCGGAGCTGGCGCGGCAACCGGGCGTCACGCGCGCGTGGCCGCTCGGTATCGGCACCGTCAACGCCCGGGCCGGCGCCCACAGCGCGGCCGTCTCCGCGTTCGGCGTCGAACGGGGGTCGGGTCTCGCGCCGGACGCGACGGCCCCCGGCACCGCTGTGCTGTCGCGCGGGGCGGCGGACGGGCTGGGGGTCGCGGTGGGCGACTCCCTCGCGGTGGGCGGGGCGGTGCTGAAGATCACGGCCGTGTCCGGTGACGCGTCCTACAGCCACACCCCGGTCGTCTGGACGGACCTGGGCGACTGGCAGTCCTTCGCGTCCCGCGGGGCCTCGGACGGCGGTGAGCCGTCGGCCACCGTCGTCGCCCTCGACACCGGCCCCGGCTACGACGCGGGCGCCGCCGACCGGGCCGCGGGCACCGAGACCACGAGCGTGCCGGGCGCGCTCGAAGCCATAGGGTCCTACCAGGCCGAGAACGGGTCGCTGCAGCTCATGCGCGGTTTCCTCTTCGTCATCTCGGCGCTCGTCGTCGGGGCGTTCTTCACCGTCTGGACCATCCAGCGCAGCGCGGACATCGCGGTCCTGAAGGCGCTCGGGTCGTCCACCGCGTATCTGCTGCGGGACGCGCTCGGGCAGGCGGTCGTGCTGCTCGTCGGCGGCACCGCGGCGGGGACCTTGCTCGCCGCGCTCGTCGGGGCGTTCGTGCCGGACGACGTCCCCTTCGTCCTTGACCCGCTGACCAGCGCCGGGCCCGCCGCCGTCATGGCCGTCCTCGGCGTCGCGGGCGCCGCCCTGTCCGTCCGGCGGATCACCGCCGTCGACCCCCTCACCGCCCTCGGGAGCGCGCGATGACCCTGCTGCTCGACGACATCACCCTCACCTACCCCGACGGCGACGGGCGGCTCACCGCCCTGGACCGCGTCGGCCTCGACGTGCCCGCCGGGACGACGACCGCCGTCGTCGGGCCGTCGGGATCGGGGAAGTCCAGCCTGCTCGCTGTCGCCGCGACGCTGGTCACGCCCGATCGCGGGCGGGTGGTGATCGACGGGGTCGAGGCGACGGGGCTGAGCCGGGCGGACGCGGCGCGGCTGCGGCGCCGGGCCGTCGGGATCGTCTTCCAGCAGGCCAATCTGCTGCCGTCCCTGACCGTGCTGGAGCAGCTCCAAGTGATGGCTCACCTGGACGGGCGTGGCGCTCGGGCCGCGCGAGGGGTGGCGTCCGAGCTGCTGGACGCGGTGGGGCTCGCCGGGCTTGAGCACCGGCGGCCGCATCAGCTGTCCGGGGGGCAGCGGCAGCGGGTCAATATCGCGCGGGCGCTGGTGAACGGGGGGCGGGTGTTGCTGGTCGATGAGCCCACCAGTGCGCTGGATCTCGAGCGGGGGGTTGTGGTGCTGGGGTTGCTGGCGCGGCTCACCCGGGAGCGGGGGCTTGCGACGGTGCTGGTCACGCACGACCCCGCCGGCCTCCGCTTCGCGGACCGGGTGGTCGCCATGGCGGACGGGGCTTTGCACCAGCGCCCCTGAGCGTCTGCCCCATTGCGGCCTGTTTCGAGTGCGGACTCGTCGTGGTTGCTCGCGCAGTTCCCCGCGCCCCTGAGATGCGCACTTCGTGCGCCATCTCAGGCCGGGGGAGGCTGCACGAAGTGCGCCTCCAGGGGCGCGGGGAACTGCGCGACCAGCCACGACGGCGCGGCAGCCGACGACGAGAGCAGGCGTCGCGGCGCAGCCGCAAGCCTCCAGGGGCGCGGGGAACTGCGCGACCAGCCACGGCGCAACCCGCACCCGACATGCCCGGCGATCAAGGCCTAAGCCGGTGTTGAGCCCGAGCTCGCCAGGGCCTCGGAGAGTTCCAGGGCCACCTGTTGGAGTACGGGGACGATTTTGTCCGTGGCGGCCTCCGTGACGCGCCCCGCGGGACCCGAGATGGAGATGGCCGCGGCCGTCGGCGAATCGGGCACGGGCACGGCGAGGCACCGCACCCCGATCTCCTGCTCGTTGTCATCGACGGCGTAGCCAAGGCGGCGGACCTCCTCCAGCGCATCGAGGAACCCGTCAGGCGTGGTGATCGTCTTCTCGGTCGCCGCAGGCATCCCGGTCCGCGACAGAAGCGCCCGCACCTCACCCGCCGGCGCATGCGCGAGCAACGCCTTGCCGACCCCGGTCGAGTGCGGCAGCACCCGCCGCCCGACCTCGGTGAACATCCGCATGGAGTGCTTGGACGGCACCTGGGCGACGTACACGATCTCGTCCCCGTCGAGCAGCGCCATGTTCGCCGTCTCGCCCGTCTCCTCGACGAGCCGCGCGAGATACGGCCGGGCCCACGTGCCGAGCAGCCGGGACGCGGACTCGCCGAGCCGGATGAGCCGGGGCCCGAGCGCGTACCGCCGGTTGGGCTGCTGGCGTACGTAGCCGCACGCGACCAGGGTGCGCATCAGGCGGTGGATGGTCGGCAGGGGCAGCCCGCTGCTCGCGGAGAGTTCGCTGAGGCCCACCTCGCCGCCCGCGTCGGCCATCCGCTCGAGAAGGTCGAAGGCGCGCTCCAGGGACTGGACGCCACCGCTGGGCGCGGACTTGGCTCCATCAGTGGTGCTGGCGTCGGTCGTCGGCACGGCGCGTTCCTTTCGAGGACAGGCAGGCAGTGGTGCAGCCTACCGGCGGTTTCCGGACGGGTGATCCCTTGACCTTGAAGTTCGTCGGTAGCTACATTCTGCCTACCGGAAGCGTAATTCCACTTTGTGGAAACGTCCAGAGGGTCGCCGTGGAGCCGTCAGAGGCCCGCCGGCCCTTGACGGACCGCGAACGTGAAGTGAAAACTCCTTCAACAGAACGTTGAAGTCGAGGACGAGTACGAGGAGGTCCAGGTGCCGGAAGCCGAAGCCGTGGCGGGAGCCGACGTCGAACTGGTGCTGCGCTCGACCCGCGTGGTCACCCCCGACGGTACGCGGCCCGCGTCCGTCGCCGTGGCCGCCGGAAAGATCGTCGCGGTGCTGGCGCACGACGCGGAGGTCCCGGCGGGCGCCACGCTCGAGGACTTCGGCGACCACGCGCTGCTGCCCGGCATCGTGGACACGCACGTCCACGTCAACGACCCCGGGCGCACGGAGTGGGAGGGCTTCTGGACCGCCACCCGCGCCGCCGCGGCAGGCGGCATCACGACCCTCGTCGACATGCCGCTGAACTCCCTGCCGCCGACCACCACCGTCGACAACCTGCGCACCAAGCAGGAGGTCGCCCGCGCGAAGGCGCACATCGACGTCGGCTTCTGGGGCGGCGCCCTGCCCGACAACGTCAAGGACCTGCGCCCGCTGCACGACGCCGGGGTCTTCGGCTTCAAGTGCTTCCTCTCCCCGTCCGGCGTCGACGAGTTCCCGCACCTGGACAGCGAGCGGCTGACCGCCTCCATGGCGGAGATCGCCGGCTTCGGCGGCCTCCTCATCGTGCACGCCGAGGACCCGCACGAGCTGGACGCCGCCCCGCACCACAGCGGCCCCAAGTACGACGACTACCTCGCGACCCGCCCCCGTATCTCCGAGGACACCGCGATCAAGGGGCTCATCGACACCGCGAAGCGGATCGGCGCCCGCGTCCACATCCTGCACCTGTCCTCCTCCGACGCGCTGCCGCTGATCGCCGCCGCGAAGGCCGAGGGCGTCAAGCTGACCGTCGAAACGTGCCCGCACTACCTCACGCTCACCGCCGAGGAGGTCCCGGACGGGGCGAGCGAGTTCAAGTGCTGCCCGCCGATCCGCGAGGCCGCCAACCAGGACCTGCTGTGGCAGGCGCTCGCCGACGGCACCATCGACTGCGTCGTCACCGACCACTCGCCCTCCACCGCCGACCTGAAGACCGACGACTTCGCCACCGCGTGGGGCGGCATCTCCGGGCTCCAGCTCAGCCTCTCCGCCATCTGGACCGCGGCACGCGCGCGGGGGTACTCCCTCGACGACGTGGTCCGCTGGATGTCGGCGCGCACCTCCGAGCTGGTCGGCCTCGACGACCGCAAGGGCGCCATCGCCGCGGGGCGCGACGCCGACTTCGCGGTGCTCGCCCCCGACGAGACCTTCACCGTCGACCCGGCCGCGCTCCAGCACCGCAACCGCGTCACCGCGTACGCGGGCAAGACGCTGCACGGCGTCGTCAAGTCGACCTGGCTGCGCGGGATGCGCATCGTCGCCGACGGCGAGTTCACCGCCCCGCAGGGCAAGCTGCTCGAAAGGACCAAGTAACCCGTGGCCGCATCCGTATCCTCCGAGAACTCCGCGATACCCCGCTTCACCGGTGACGCGAGCCCGTTCGGCGGCGGTGACCCCTACGCCGATTACCGCACCGCGGACTTCCCCTTCACCCGGTACGCCGACCTCGCCGCGCGCACCCTCGGCGCGGGGGTGATCGCCGCCAACGACGAGTTCTTCGCGCAGCGCGAGAACCTCCTTGTCGCCGGGCGCGCCGAGTTCGACCCGGAGCACTTCGGCCACAAGGGCAAGGTCATGGACGGCTGGGAGACCCGCCGCCGCCGGGGCACGGGCCCCGAGCACCCGTGGCCCACCGAGGACGACCACGACTGGGCGCTGATCCGGCTCGGCGCGCCCGGCGTGATCCGCGGCATCGTCGTCGACACCGCCCACTTCCGCGGCAACTACCCGCAGGCCGTCTCCGTCGAGGCGACCTCGGTCGCGGGCGCCCCGACGCCCGAGGAGCTGCTCGCCCCCGACGTGAAGTGGACGACGCTCGTCCCGCGCACGGCGGTCGGCGGCCACGCGGCCAACGGCTTCCAGGTCGACGTCGAGCAGCGCTTCACCCACCTGCGCCTCAACCAGCACCCCGACGGTGGCATCGCCCGCCTGCGCGTGTACGGCGAGGTCGTCCCGGACCCGCGGTGGCTCGCCACGCTCGGCACCTTCGACGTCGTCGCCCTCGCCAACGGCGGCCACGCCGAGGACGCCTCGAACCTCTTCTACTCGCCCGCCTCCAACACCATCCAGCCGGGTTACTCCCGCAAGATGGACGACGGCTGGGAGACCCGGCGCCGCCGCGACACCGGCAACGACTGGATCCGCTACCAGCTCGTCGCCCAGGCGCAGATCCGCGCCCTGGAGATCGACACGGCGTACCTGAAGGGGAACAGCGCCGGCTGGGCCTCGGTCTCCGTCAAGGACGGTGCCGACGGCGACTGGGTCGAGGTGCTGCCCCGCACCCGCCTCCAGCCCGACACGAACCACCGCTTCGTGCTCGACGCCCCGGCGGTCGGCACCCACGCCCGGATCGACATCTTCCCCGACGGCGGCATCTCGCGCCTGCGCCTGTTCGGCTCCCTGACGGAGCAGGGCGCCGCGCAACTGGCTGCGCGCAGCGCGGAGTTGGGCGCGTAGTACGGGCTGAGACCTGCGGGGCCGCACCGGCTTGACAGCACCGGTGCGGCCCCGCATCGCAGGCGCGTCGCTCGGTTATGCGGCGTGCCCGCCGTCCACCGCCAGTTCCGCGCCCGTGACGTACGTGGCCGCGGGCCCCGCCAGATAGGCCACGGTCCGGGCCACCTCGTCCGCCGTGCCGAACCGGCCGAGCGCCGTGGCCTCCGCCTGGGGCGACGCGTACGGCCCGTCCGCCGGGTTCATGTCGGTGTCGACGGGCCCGGGGTGCACGATGTTCGCCGTGACCCCGCGCCCGCCCAACTCCCGCGCCAGCGCCTTCGTCAGCCCGATCAGGGCCGACTTGCTCATCGCGTAGAGCGTGCCGCCCGGACCCGGCACGTACTTGGTCATGCATGTGCCGATGGTGACGATGCGCCCGCCCTCGGCGAGGACCGGCGCCGCGGCCTGCGAGGCGAGGAAGACGCCGCGCACGTTCACGGCGAGGACGCGGTCCACGTCGGCGAGGGACAGGCTCTCCAGCGGGCCGAGGACACCGACGCCGACATTGTTGACCAGCACGTCGAGCCGCCCGAGCCGCTCGACGGTCTGCGCGACCGCCCCCGCCGCCTCGTCCGCGTCCGCGGAGTCGGCGCGGACCGCGTACCCGCGCCGCCCCAGGGCCTCCACCCGCCGCACGACCTCCTCGGCCGCCTCCTTGCCCCGTACGTAGGTGATCGCGACATCGAAGCCGTCCTCCGCGAGCCGCACCGCCGTCGCCGCGCCCATGCCACGGCTGCCGCCGGTCACCAGGGCCACCTTGCTGTCCATGAACTCTCCTGAGGTCATCGGTTGTGATGACATCGAGTACAGCGGCGTACGAGGGTGAAGGCTGGCGGCAATCGGACGGTAAGTCCGGACGCGTCCGGGGACACATGTGAACACCCGGAAAACATGCGGCTGTTGCTGTTGACGTGTACCCGTCTACGCGCGTCATGCTGAGCGGCATGAAGACTCCCCCACGCTTCATCAGCGTCGCCGCACTCGCCGCCGCCCTCTTCGTCGGCGGCCCCGCCACGGTCGCGGCCCAGGCCGCGCCCGCGCCCACGACCACGACCGCCGGCTCGGCGTTCTCCGCCGCCGCGGTCGGCGACATCTGCTACTCCGACCTGCCGTCCCAGGCGCACGACACCCTGGACCTCATCGCGCAGGGCGGCCCGTTCCCGTACGACCAGGACGGCGTCGTCTTCCAGAACCGCGAGGGCATCCTGCCGTCGCACTCGACCGGGTACTACCACGAGTACACCGTCATCAC
>NZ_JAOCNE010000006.1:621966-1117456 GCF_056172735.1 Streptomyces sp. R818 | reverse complement strand
AGTCCGTCGATCCGGGGATCAGCGGCTGGACCGCGAAGAGCAACGCGGTCCTGTCGCTGGGGTCCGGCGGCCGTAACGGGGACGGCTGCCTGACCGTCAAGTCGGTGGCGGCCGGAGAGGCGCAGGCCCGTACGGTCTCGTCCTACCCGGTCACCGTCGGGGAGGTGTACGAGGCCTTCGCTGACGCCTACGGGGCGACGGTCCCGGAGCGGATCGGTATCCAGTGGCTGAACGCGTCGGCCGCCGAAATCTCGATCACGTGGGGGCTGACGACCACCACCGCGACGGCTGCCTGGCACCGCATCGCTGTGGCCGGCACGGCCCCCCTGGGAACGGTGGCGGCCCGAGTCATCTTGTCGACCATGACCCCGGCGGCAGCCGGGGTGATCAGCTACTTCGAGAACGTCTACCTCGGCCTTCCGCAGAGGTACGCGAAGAACCTGCTGAGCATGAACGCGGAACAACCCATGCTCGACGCCAGTGCCTGGGCAGTGGAGAGCAACGGCACCCTGTCGCGGGCCCAGACTCCGCTGAGCTGGCCCGCGACCTGGTACTGGGGAGGCGGGCCCACCCTGGCCCTCACCGTCACCGCAGCGGGCAACTCCAGCATCTTGTCCGTGGAGCGGCCTTCCGTACAGCCAGGTATCGAGTACCTCGCGTACGCCTACCTGACCCCGCCTCTGTCCTCGTCCACGACCTGGACTGAGCTCCGGTTCTACGACGCCGTCGGCACCCAGCTGCAAGCGGTCCGGTCCACCCTCGCCGCGCCGGCGTCCACCGGCACCTACCGCCAGATCGCCTCAGCGGTTGCGCCGGTGGGCGCGGTCACCGCCTCGATCGCGGCAGGCATCACGGGTGCGACCGCAGGGCAGGTAATGCGGATCGGCGGCGCCGTCGTCAAAGAGCGCACCGCCACGACGACCAGCGCCCTGCCCAACGACAACGCGGTCGCGTTCGCAGACGCGGGTTTTGAGCAGGGCGTGGGCGCCTGGACCGTGGCGTCAGGCGTTGCCACCATCGCTCGCTCCACTCCGTGGGGAGCGCAGCTCTTCCTCGACTCCTACAGCCTGACCGTCACATCCAGCACCGCGACACCCAGCGTGCTCCGCTCCGGCCGCTACGCCGTGACCGGCGGCACGAATTGGCGCGTGGCCCTGAACGCGAAGCGGATCGCCGGGGGGTGGACGGTCACCTCCATCGGCGTGCGGTGGTACGACGCCTCCAACACGCTGATCACCTCGACCACGTCATCGTCCGGCGGACTACCTTCGGACGGGCAGTGGTGGGAGCTCTCAGATGACCAGGCGGCCCCGGCCAGCACGGTGAGCGCGCAGCTCGAGGTCTCCCTGACCGCGACAGCCGCATCGTCGACTGTTCAGGTCGACAATGTGAAACTGCGGCAGGTGCTTCCGCAGACCGAAGTCACTGCTGATGATGCCCTCGGCTCGACCGAGGTCATCATGCGGGAGCTCACCGCGGGCGCCCCGATCACCCTGTACCGGGTGACGGGCGACGGCGCCCGAACGCTGGTGCGCGGCAGCGACGGACTGATCGACCAGATGGCCTTGACGTCGGACAGCTTCCACATCGAGGACTACGAGGCACCGCTCGGCGTCTCGGTCTACTACCAGGCCGAGATCCGGTCGGTGACCACCGGCAAGGTGATCACTTACCGGACTTCCCCGTCAGTGAAGCTGGCGGCCGGGGAGCGGACGCTGGTCTGGCTGAAGGACGTGATCGAGCCGCAGCGCAACGTGCGTCTGCTGACCAAGGACCCGCTGCCGACGATGACCCGGGACATCGAGCAGACCGAGCACCGGATCGAGGGACGTTCCAACAGCGTGGTCCTGTCCGCGGTCCGCGGCGGCGAGAGCGGCGACCTGCTGCTCTTCACCCGCGACGCCCAGGAGAGAGCCTCCCTGGACTGGCTGCTGAGCCCGGGCCACGTCGTGTTCGTGCAGGCCTCGCCGGCCAGCGGCTGGCGGGACCTGTACGCGACCGTCGGCCAGCGGCAGGCCGCCCCGGATACCGACGCCGACAGCGGCTGGCACGAGTGGACGCTGCCGCTCACCGAGGTCGACCGGCCGACCGGCGGCCAGACCGGCAGCGCAGACCGGCTGTGGAACGACATCAAGGTCGAGAACGCCACTTGGGGCGACGTGCTGCGTAAGTACGCGACGTGGTTCGACGTGCTGCTCAACCGGCCGAAGGAAGGCGGCTGATGTACCCGGCTACTCCTCGGTTCATCCGGACGCTGGCCGAGTCGCACAACGTGATCTCCGAGGTGGAGCTCCACCGCACCGACGGTGTGGTGGAGCTCCTGCCGCACACCGGTGGAAGCGTGACGGCTGACCGGAGCTCGGCCTGCCGGCGGACCTGCAGCGTGACGCTCGCCGACCCGTCGTACATTCCGCGGACCGCCCGCGACCGGGTCAGCGTGTACGGGGCCTATGTGGTGATCCGGCGCGGGATTGACTACGGCGGCGGGAAGAAGGAGCTGATCCCGCTCGGCGTCTTCCGCCTGGACGACGTCATCGGCGACCTGTCCACGGGCCCGGTCACGCTGCAGGGCAAGTCGTTCGAGGCGTACCTGAGCGACGACAAGTTCACCGCGCCCACGTCGACGCGCGGGTACAGCCTGGTGTCCACGGCGATCGGCATGCTGGTCTCCACCTCGATGCCGTCGCTCGTCGTCGACACCAGCCGCCTGACCGACACCACCATTGGGACCACCACCTGGGACGTCCAGGGCGACCGGATGGATGCCATCCGCGAGGTCGCCAAGGCGGCCGGCGCCGAGGTGTACTGCGACGCCTCCGGCACCCTCGTCGTCGCGCCACTGCCCGACCGGTTGCTGACCCCGCCAGTGTGGGACGTCTCCGCAGGCGAGCGAGGGAACCTGATCAAGGCATCGGTCGGCATGTCCGCAGCCGGTGTCTACAACGGCGTCCTGGCGACCGGCGAGAACACCGAGGACAACGCCGGCCGCGTCTCCTCGCTGGTCGTCGATGACGATCCGTCCAGCCCCACATGGTGGAGCGGACCGTTCGGCCACCGGCCGTACTTCCTCAGCTCCTCGACCCTCGTGACGACCGGGGCCTGCACGGCGGCCGCTACGTACGAGCTCGCCGCGCGGCGCCTGCCGAACGCGGTCGCCGACCTTTCCAGCCTGCCGAATCCGGCAATCGAGCCGGGCGACGTGATCCGGGCGATCTACCGCGACGGCAGCCGCGACCTGCACCAGGTCCAGTCGCTGACCATCGGACTCCGCCAGAGCGACGAGTTCAGCCTCGCGCTGATCGGCGGGAAGGAGGACGCCTGATGCAAGCCAGCGCAGCCGAGGCACAGCTCATCGACAGCCTGCTCGACGAGGCCGCCCGCCAGGCCGCCGCCGCCCCGGACATCCGGCGCGCCGACTTCCAGACCGCCACCGTCACGGCCGTGAACGCGGCGGCGGGCACGGTCGACGTCGGCACCATCCGGGCCCGGATCATGCAGGAGACCTACCGCAATCCCGCCGTCGGCGACCAGGTCGTGCTCCTGCAGTCCGGCATCCGCAACTGGATCGCGCTGGGTCGCCTCAGTTCTGGCACCACCGACACCGCCTGGACCGACGCCGTCCTCGCGACCGGCTTCACCCACAACGGAAACAGCAACGGCAACGTCCAGTACCGGCAAGTCACCATCGCCGGGACGCGGTTCATGCAGTGGCGCGGGGGTCTGGGTATCACCTACTCCTCCAACGCGATCCAGAACGGCGGCGACATGCTCGCAGCCGCGCTCCCGGCCGCCCTCCGACCCGTCGCCTTCCGCACGCTGGACGGCCCCTGCTCGGCGTCCAACTCGTCATCGTTCGTGCTGAAGATCGACGCCAGGACAGACGGCCAGATGCGCGTGACCGGTACGACCACCAGCACCTCCGACACCTACGCCACACCGATCATCCGGCCGCCCTGGGTGTCCCTCAACAAGATCCAATACTCCCTCGACGGATAAGGGGCACCACTCGTGAGCAGGCTCGACTCATACGGCCAGGACGTTCCAGCCCCGACACTGGGCGACGAGCCGAACATCGAGGCGCTGGTCCCGACGGTCGATGGCGTGGTCTCACGCACGGTCCTGCGGTTCCAGAACGCCACCGCGCGCGCCACCTACCTCACCGGCACGCGCGCGCCCGTGCACGGCCAGATCACCGACCTCGCCGACGAGGACCGCGTCGACCGGTGGGACGGCACCCGCTGGAACCCCATCACCCCCGGGCCGTGGCATGCGTTCCCCGTCGGGTCCGGAATCGTCGCCCACTCGGGATCCCCGGGCTACCGCTACTCCAACGGCAGAGTGGAATTCCGGGGCCGCCTCGCACGCACCAACGGCGGGCAATTCTCAACCGGTACGGACTGGCTGCTCGGCACCCTGCCGGTCGCCTGGCGGCCTGCCTCGGCCGCCTACTGGATCGTCCCCCTGGAGATCGGCGCCGGCATCTACTACGGCCGCGCCGAGATCCGCACCGACGGCCAGGTCATCGCCTACACACCCCCCGGCGGCGGCACCGCCAACGGGATGAAGTGGCTGGGCCTCGAGGACTCCTCGTACCCGCTGGACACCCCGCCCGCCGTCCTCTGAACCGAAAGGACCACCCAGTGATCATTGTTCCTTCCGACCCGCCGCCCCCGGTCGCACCCGCCGACGGGGAAACGCTGGACGACCTCGGCATCGTCACCGAGCCCGACCCCATCCCCACCGACACCCCGCCCGAGCCGCCCACCACCGAGGGCCCGTCAGTCTGACCCTGCCCCTGCTCCGTACGCCCCGCGCCAGTCGGCCGGGGCTTTCGTCATGTCTGGAGACCTCATGCATCCGTCCCCTGGGCGCATCGTGCAGTACCAACTCACCGAGTCGGACGCCACCGACATCAACCGCCGGCGCAAGGACTACCACCAGAGCCGCAGCGCCGATCAGCAGACGGGCTTCATCGGGCACGTCGGTAACACCGCCGCCGAGGGTGACGTGTACCCGGCGGTCATCGTGCGCGTCTGGAACGAGAGCACGGTCACCTGCAACCTTCAGGTCCTGCTCGACGGCACCGACACGTACTGGGCCACCTCCCGCGCCGAGGGCGACGCGGCGGGCACCTGGCGCTGGCCGGAGCGTGTGTGATGGCCCCACCCATGACCGCAGCCACGTTCCTGCAAGCCCTGCGTGCCGAAGGCCTCACCGTTGTCGAGGTCGGCGACTGGGCGCACCACAACCGCAACAGCAAGGGCCCGTGGGGTCCCATGCACGGCGTGATGATCCACCACACCGTGACCAAAGGGACTTCGAACACCGTGCGCATCTGTCGCGACGGACGTAGCTCCCTGCCGGGCCCGCTGTGCCACGGCGTCATCGCCAAGGACGGCGTGGTCCACCTCGTCGGCTACGGCCGCGCCAACCACGCGGGCCTGGGCGACGACGACGTCCTCCAGGCGGTCATCAACGAGCGCGCGCTGCCCGCCGACAACGAGGCGAACACCGACGGCAACCCCCACTTCTACGGCTTCGAGTGCGAGAACCTCGGCGACGGTGAGGACCCGTGGCCCGCGGTACAGCTGGAATCCATCGAGAAGGCAGCCGCGGCCATCTGCCGCCACTACGGGTGGAGCGAGCGGTCGGTCATCGGGCACCTGGAGTGGCAGCCCGGAAAGATCGACCCCAAGGGCTTCACCATGGCGTCCATGCGGGCGCGGATCGCGGACCGGCTGGACAGCAAGAAGCCCACGCCGAAGCCGCCGAGCGCGCCGAAGTACGAGCCGTTCCCCGGAGCCAGCTTCTTCATGAGCGGCAGCAGGCCCGCCCTCGGGAAGAAGAGCGCGGTGTTCACCGCGATGGGCAGGCGGCTCGTCGCCGTCGGCTGCGGCCGCTACCAGGTCGGCCCCGGTCCCACCCTCGGCACCGCCGACGTCGCCTCGTACGAGGCGTGGCAGCGCAAGTGCGGCTACAGCGGCACTGCCGCGAAGTGGCCGCCCGGCAAGACCACCTGGGACAAGCTCCAAGTCCCCAACGTCTGAAAGGGCAGGCCGCCATGGCCTCACCTCGTCTCTTCACCCTCGAACGCGACCGTGACGTATCCGGCGTCTCCGGGACCGGGACCGTCGCCGACGGCGTCGTCTGGCCCGACGGCACCGTCTCGATCCGCTGGCGCGGGGAGCGCCCCTCCACCGTGTTCTGGGAGTCCCTCGAGCACGCCGAGCACGTCCACGGCCACCAGGGCGCAACGCGCTTCGTGTGGGCCGACACACCCAAGGAGAACTGACCAATGTCCGAGATGCACATTCCCGATGCCGAGACCGTCGTGAAGACGGCGGCCAGCTACGGCCGTGACCTCGCTGAACGCACCCTCGCCACGTTCGTCGTCACCGCGGGCGGCATCGCCACCGCCGCGGGGCCGGCCGACATGTTCCACGCCAGCTTCTGGCAGACCATGGGCGCGGCCGGAGTCGCCGCGGCGTTCAGCCTGCTGAAGGGGTTCGTCGCCAGAGCCTTCGGCAGCAGCAACAGCGCGTCCCTCGCCAAGGGCGTCTGACCTGTCCCATGCACACGCCCTGGAGGTCGTATGGACGCCGCCATGGTCACGGCCGTCGCCGCGCTGATCGGCGGGCCCGTGGCCGCGGTGGCGGCCATGTACGGCACCCGCGGCGCCAACCGGTCAGCCCGGGAGGGCAACGCGGTGAACGGCTTCAACAGCCTGACGGACCAGCTGCAAGAGGAACGCCAGGAACTCCGCACCGACCTCGCGACCGTCCGCGCCGAGCTGGCCGCAGAGAAGATGGAGAACGCGCGGCTCCGGCTGCTCGTACAGCAACTCGGAGGGACACCGTGACCCGCACCGAGCAAGTCCTGTACCGCTCACGGCACTTGCTGTGGATGACGGCCGCGTGTCTCATCCTCGGCGGCGGCGTGACGCTGTCGCTGCTCCTCATCCACCGCGAGTCGGCGGCGCGGCAGGAAGTCGCGCATGAGGCGGACTTGCGTGGCGTGGCTGTGTCGACTCTCGCCGGGGACGTGCGGGAACTGCGCTCGCAGCTGCAGGCGGAGGGAAAGACGCCAGCGGCGCCGGACCCGGCCAAGGCAGTAGAGGACCTACCGGCTCGAGCGGCGGTGCCGGTGCCGAAGGTAGGACCATCGGGTCCGCCTGGTCCTTCCGGGGAGCCGGGGCGGCCGGGCAAAGCGGCGCCGACCATAACGCCGTCCCCTGGCGCTTCGGGGGCGCCAGGGCGCGCGGGCGCGGACTCGACTGTGCCGGGTCCGCCGGGCGCGGACTCTACGGTGCCTGGCCCGTCCGGGCCGCCTGGTCCTGCCGGACGGGACGGGACGAACGGGGCTGACGGGACTGATGGGAAGGATGGTCGGGACGGGACGACCGAGTGCCCGTCCGGGTATTCCTGGCAGGCACCGGCCGACGATCCAGATGCTCTGGTGTGCCGTAGAGATGGGGCACCGTCGCCGCAACAGCCGGACCCGTCGGACAGTGCTCCTCCGCTCGCGGCGGCGCTTGATCCGCAGCGACGGCAGTATGTGCTTCGGCGTGGACGGCGTGCGCCCACGCGGTGATCAGCCGCTCGTACTCTGCGCGCTGCTCGGGGTACAGGAAACCGCCGGACCTGATCATCAGGCGCCGGATCTCCTCGTTCAGCTCGTCTGCGGTGACGGACACGGCAGGACCGTAGCGCCTGCCGCTTGATCATGGCCAGAGCATTCCAGGACACCGGCCCCCATCGCCCTTTCGCGGGCGGTGGGGGCCGTTTCGTCATGCCCGGTTGCGCGCAATCAAGCAGGTCGATAGACGATCTGCAATCCTGCGCAATGCGTCCGCGCGCCTCCGCAATCGCGGAGCATGCTGGTCGCCCAACCCCCGCTGTCGGAGGCCCACATGACGCTCAGGTTCATCGGTACCACCAGCGATGACGGAGACTGCCCCACCCTGTACGAGATCCCGGAGACGGACGAGATCCTCGTCCAGGGCGACATCGAGACCGACCCGTCCCACCTCGTCGAGCTGCGCGACGTGAAGCCATCCGAGTCGTTCGTCCGCGTCCCCCGCTCCCTCCTCACCCGGTACGCGCCACGCACTCCTGCCCCGGAGTTGGTCCCGTTCCAGGAGATCAATCACCTGTTCACTGAGTTCCGCCACACCGCGTGGCGTCTGGAGACCCGCACGGGCTACGGCTCGGACCGCGGCGGCCCGAAGTGGCAGCGCTGGCTCGCCGGGGAAGATATCGCCGCCGATCCCGACAACGCATGGCGGGCGAACGTCCGCGCGCAGACCGCGCTCGGCAAGCGGTTCGAGCGGGTCCGTCTGGTCGACGAGCCCGCGACGCAGGGCCAGGAGTTCCTCCTCGCCAGCGGACTCGGCAACGTCGCGGCGGGCGAGGACATCCGCAACCTGACCCGCGCGAAGGCTCAGGAGCTGCGCTTGCCCGACTACGACTTCTGGCTGTTCGACTCCAAGATCGTGGCCCGCTTCGCGTTCGACGACGAGGACATCACCCTCGGCGTGTACGTCAGCGAGGACCCCGCGGACGTTCTCGCAGCCTGCCAGGCCCGCGACGCGGCGTGGCATCACGCCGTGCCTACCAGCGAGTTTCAGCGCGGGGTACGTTCCAGTATGTGAGTAGCGACTTCCAAGAGGCCCGACACGTCCTCGGCGCGCGCCTGTCCGAGCTGCGCGCCGAGGCGGGCCTGGAGGGGAAAGACCTCGCCGGGAAACTGGGGTGGCAGCCGTCGAAGGTGAGCCGTCTCCAGAGCGGGAAGCAGACGGCGAAAGCCAGCGACATCAGGGAGTGGGCGGCGGCGGTCGGCCGGCCGGACGTCGAGCCGGAGTTGCAGGGCCTGCGGGCGGGCGCCGAGCTGAAGCACCGCACGTGGCGCCGGCAGTTGGCGGGCGGGCACGCTGAGCGGCAGAAGCTCGCGATCCGTGAGACGCAGGCGACGCGCCTGACGCGGGCGTTCGAGGTGGCCCGCATTCCGGGCCTGTTGCAGACGCACGAGTACGCCCGCGTGATCTTCGCCAGCAACGCGGCGTTTCGCGAGATCCCCGCCACCACCGATCAGGCGGTCGCGAACCGGATGCGCAGGCAAGAGGCCCTGTACGAGCCGGGCCGCGAGTTCCGGTTCCTCCTGTGCGAGGCGGCGCTGTATCACCGCTCGTGCCCGAAGGACGTGATGGCCGCACAACTCGACCGCCTGTACGGGGTGGTCGGCATGCCACAGGTGGACCTCGGCGTCATCCCGTTCGGCTCGCAGCTGCGGCGTACGCCAGCACACTCCTTCTGGATCTACGACCGGCGGCAGGTGATCGTCGAGACGATCACGGAGGAGCTGTGGCTGACCGCCGAGGAGGACATCCGCCTGTACGAACGGGCGTGGGACTGGCTCGACTCGTCCGCGGAGCGCGGCCCTACAGCACGCCGTCTCATCGGCCGCGCACGGGCATCTCTCGATCTTGGTTAGCAACCAATGCAACTGACGGGGCGTTAGGTGCAATCCGGCGCAATCGATCAACAACCGCCGCTGCCAGGCCCCTAACGTCCTGGTCATGGCCGACGAGACCCGCGCAACCCACCGAACAGAGGGCGACACCTGGCTCGCCACCTGCACCGGACACGAGCGCCTGGTCTACGACGTGTGGAGCATCGGCGGGATCGCCCCGATCCCCTGCACTTACTGGCTCGCCGCCGAAGCACAGCTGATCGAGGCACTCCAAGCTCACAAGCGCATCCCAGCACGGGAGCGCGGCCCTCTCCTCCTTGACCCCGGCCGCGACGCCGCATGGTGGCTCGTCCCCCTCGGCGCTGCCGAGGAACTCGCCGACGTCCGCCAGCTCATTGTCCGCCCCTACGGCTGGCCACTGCACTGCCCGGCGACCGAGCAGCCTGCGGCCGGCCGCTTCTGGCTCGACCCGCCCGACGGCCAAGGCGGCATCACCAACCCCACGTATCTCGCCGCGGCGTTCGGCCCCGCCGCTGGCCGACTCCCTGCGGAGGCTTTCGGATGAGCACAGTAGAAACCCCCGCTGACCAGCTCGACATCGAGCACCTCGTCAGTGAAGCGCGCGGCGTAATGCAAGTTCGCCCCGGCCTCCCTCGACTGCGGGAGTTGAACGACGAGCTGCGGCCGCGCATCCGGGTAGCGCAGGCCATCGTGCGCGACCACATGCAGAGGGTGCGCCGGAACTCGCCTGAGTGGCACGCCCGGGACAAAGCCGTGGACGAGGCTGCCGACCTGCTCATGTCGGGTCTCAGCCCGAGTCCCCTCGCCGCCGAGCAGCTCGTTACGGCGTTAGGCCGCAGCCTGGGCAAGCTCGAAGCCTGGGCTCAGTCCGGCCCGTCAGGAGTGATGTGCCGGAGCTGCACTCGGCCGATCCTTCCCGGGCAGCCGACCGAACGGCGGGTCTTTGCCTCATCAGCGTCAGGGCCGCCGAGCATCGCAGGTGTTCACAGCAATCTCTGCCACTGCACAGACGAGGGCGACGATGAGTAAGGCGAAGAGCCGCTCGGCATACACGGCAACACCAGCCTGCCGCGCACCGCACGCGAACGGCATCTACCTCTGCACCCTGCTCAAGGGGCACAGCGGTGCACACAAGCACGCGTACTCGGGGCCCCGGGTCGACGGATGGCGCCGCGGTACCTACTGGGGCAGATGATGCAACGACTCCCGCCGCAGGCTCATCACGGATCCTCCGCGGCGGGTAGGGCGGTCGTTCGGTGCCTGCACACCGGGCGACCGCCGACGGCAAGGCGGTGGCAGGTCCCGCCGAGTCGGGGTGGTACGGCTCCGTTGGTGCTCGGAGCACGGCCGCCACTCCCGTGCCCCTAGACCTTGGGTGCGGGCGGGCGGCGGCGCGACGCGAAAAGGGGCGCCGCCGCCCACACCGAGCCGCTCACGGTCCCCCCGGCTGTGGGTGGAGAAGGGCGGCGGTGTGTGCGAAGGGGGCGCTGCCGCCGCCCGACTCACACGAGGTCTCGCAGAGGGACGCCGAGAGCATCCGCGATACGTAACAGATTGTCTAGGACTGGAGAGGCATGGCCCTGCTCGATGCGATTGACGGACTGCCGGTCCAGGCCGGCCCTTTCCGCCAGGCCCTCTTGGGTGAGGTTTGCGTGCAGGCGTGCAGCTCGGATGCGGTCCCCGACAGCTCGCCGGGCGGCGAGGATGCGGGGGGAGGGTCGAGCGGGCGGCACCCGGTTAACGCTTGCCGGACCATGATCGCCTGTCTGTATCGTCGACCGTACTTTTTAGGATCAGACGTCCCGCGGTTTGTGAACGGCCCGTACGAATAGAGCACACGTTCGAGTGAAACCGTCGCTCGTCCCTTGCGCGGGGTAATCAAGCGGCAAAGGATGACGACTGCATTCATCCCCCAATGACTGGCCGCCCCGTCCACCCACCGCCCCCCAGGCGTGGGAGTGCTCGGCGGCCGGCAGCGCCCCCGGTGATCCCGGGGGCGCTGTTTTGTGCCGTCTGAACATCGCCGCCAGCCATGGTCGACTGAGCGACGCTCGTCGACAGGAGCCCTCCTGTCCTCGGTAGGGCCGCTTTGCACTCACCCGCGCGCCCGCCGCATCGTGGGCGCCACCGCGCTGTTCCCGTGGGAACAGAGAGCCCCTTCCGTCGGGCAGTCAGCCGCATCGAGCGACATCGAGCGTCATCGAACTGCGCCTATTTGTCACGGTTTTCGGCATCACCGCAGGTCAAAAGTGGGTAACAAAACTGGTTCAAGTCCCGTCACTCACCCTGATTGACCGAGGGCCCCGGTTCGAGAGAACCGGGGCCCTCGATGTTTCCCGCTGCCCTCTAGGACGAGGCGCGGATCACCAGCTCCGTCGGGAGCACCACGTGGCGCTCGGCGCCGCGCCGCACCGAGGAGCGCTTGCCCTCGGCGGCCAGGGCGATCTCGTCGAGCAGCAGCTCGGTGGCGGCCCGGCCCATGTCGCGGGTGGGCTGGCGCACGCTGGTCAGGCCGGGCTCCATGTGGCGGGCGATCACCGAGTCGTCGAAGCCGACGAGGGCCACGTCGTCCGGGATGCGGCGGCCGGCCCGGCGCAGCTCCTGGCGGGCGCCGGAGGCCATCAGGTCGGAGCAGGCGAAGACGGCGTCGAGGTCGGGGCGGCGTTCGAGCAGCTCGGCCATGCAGCGGCGCCCGCCCTCCTCGGTGAAGTCTCCGTACGCGACGAGCTTCTCGTCGTACGGGATCTCGTCCGCGGCCAGCTGGCTCTCGTACCCGGCGAGGCGGCGCTCGGCGCCGTACACGTCGAGGGGTCCGGTGATGATCGCGACCGAGCGGCGGCCCCGGGAGGTCAGGTGGGCGACGGCGGAGCGGGCGCCCGCGACGTTGTCGGTGTCGACCGAGGGCAGCGGCTCGTCGGCGGAGCGCGGGCCGCTGATCACGGTCGGGATGTCCATCTGGAGCAGCCGGTCGGCGAGGGGGTCGTCGGCGTGGGCGGAGACGAGCAGGACGCCGTCGACGCGGTGGGCGGCGAGGTAGGCGGCGAGGCGGTCCTGCTCGCGCTCGCCGCGGGCGAAGGTCAGCAGGAGCTGGAGGTTGGTCTCGGCGAGGGCGACGCCGACGCCGCCGACCATGCCGGAGAAGTACGGCTCGGAGAAGAACCGGGACTCGGCCTCGGGGACGACGACCGCGATGGAGTCCGTGCGGTTGGCCGCGAGGGCGCGGGCCGCCGTGTTCGGGACGTAGCCGAGTTCGGCGACGGCCTCCTCGACCGCGGCCCGGGTCCGGTCGCTGACCCGCGGCGATCCGTTGATCACCCGCGAGACCGTGCCACGGCCCACGCCCGCCCGGGCCGCGACCTCCTCAAGGGTGGGCCGCCTGCTGTGCGTGCCGTGATGCGCCTTCACTGCTACCTCCAGAAGTCTCAGGCGGAATCTAACAGCCGGATAACCAGACCGAGTTGGATCCGCCCAGTGTCTTGACACCAATCGGCCGAGCGGCGAGTCTCTTCAACACATCACGTGTGGGAGCGCTCCCACCGTATCGGATGCCTACATAACCCGCACTCTCCCCGCCCGAGCCGCATGTAGTAACGAACGGGCCCAGCTGTGCAGTTGGCCGGGGTCAGCGCATCAGATCAGTGAAAGCACATTGGAGGACGCAATGCGCACTTCGGGCAACTCCGGCGGCCGTGCCCGCCGCACGACCATGGCGTACGCCGCAGGGCTCGCCGCGGTGGCACTGCTGAGCACCGCCTGCAGCGCGAGCGACGACGACAGCGACTCGGCCGGAGACAGCGGCGGCAAGATCACCCTGCACGTCGGCACGTTCGGCACCTTCGGCTTCGACGACAAGGGCGCCAACCTGTACGCCGCGTACGAGAAGTCGCACCCGAACATCAAGATCGTCGAGGACAACGTCCAGGACGGTCAGAAGTACTGGGACACCCTCAAGCTGCGCATGTCCCGCAACAGCGGCCTCGCCGACATCCAGGCGATCGAGGTCGGCTACATAGCCGAGGCGACCGGCCCCACCATGGCCAACAAGTGGGTCGACATGTCGAAGGCGAAGGGCGCGGACGCCGCGGCGTTCGTCGACTACAAGTCGAAGCAGGCCACGGTGCCCGGCACCGACCAGGTCATCGGTCTCGGCACCGACATCGGCCCGATGGCCATCTGCTACCGCAAGGACTACTTCAAGCAGGCCGGGCTGCCGGACGACGCCGACGCGGTCGCCAAGCTGTGGCAGGGCGACTGGTCGAAGTTCCTCGACGTCGGCGCCGACTACAAGAAGAAGGCGCCCAAGGGCACCTCCTTCACCGACTCCGCGAGCGGCCTCTTCAACGCGGTCCTCTCCAGCCAGCCGCTGCAGTACTCCGACGACAAGGGCAAGCTCGTCTACGACACCAGCCCCGGCGTGAAGACGGCGTGGGACCTCTCGGTCAAGGCGGCGGAGGGCGGCTACACCGCCAAGCTGCGGCAGTTCGACGAGAAGGGCACCTGGAACGCGGCGATCAAGAACGGCAAGTTCGCCACGGTCGCCTGCCCGGCGTGGATGACCGGCATCATCAAGGACAACGCCCCGGGCGACAAGGGCAAGTGGGGCATCGCCCTGCCCCCGCAGAACGGCAACTGGGGCGGGTCCTTCCTCGGCGTCCCGAAGTCCGGCAAGCACGTCGAGGAGGCCACCGAGCTGGCCGCCTACCTGACCGCCGCCGCGCAGCAGGAGAAGGTCTTCGGCGTCAACGGCAACACCCCGTCGAACAAGGCGGCGCTCACCGCCACCGAGTCCGCGAAGATCGAGTACTTCGGTGACACCCCGGCCGGGAAGATCTACTCGACGATCGCCCAGGGCATCAAGCCGGCCCCGATCGGTGCCAACGACGGCCAGGTCAAGACGTTCGTGACCGACAACGGCATCCTCGACATCGAGCAGCGCGGCACGGACCCGAAGAAGGCGTGGGACAACGTGCAGAAGCTGGTCGACGACAAGATCGAGCAGTAGCCGTCCCGGCGGACCGGGTGGTGGCTTACCCGGGGTCATATCGGCCCCGGGTGGCCCCGCCGGGGGCTGGTAGGGCGGGCCCGGGGGCGGATTGGCCCCGGGTGGCTCTGCCGGGCGCCGTGCTGGGCGGGTTCGGGTCGTAGCGGCCCGGCCCGTCCCACCCGGGGATCGTGTGGGGCGCCCCCCGGGGCACGCCGACCCGGGTGGGCTCACCCCGGGGGCCGTGTGGGGCGGCTCCGGGGGCACACCCACCCGGGCGGCTCCACCCGGAGCCACTGTGGGCGGCGCCAGGCAGCTCCGGCCCACCTGGCGCCGGGGCTCTGCCCCGTGCCGGGGCCGCGTGAGCCCTGGCGGGCGAGGCCGCGCGTAGGCGTCAGGCCGCGCACGCAACAGGCGGCACCCGCGCAACGGGGCCGCCCGCAGCACCGCACAGCCCGCACCACCGCACCGCCCGAGCAACGGGCACCCCGCACCAAGGCCCAGCCCCGGCCCCCCGCAAACGCCCGGCCCGCTGAACACAGCACCCCGCACCACCGTCCCGCACCGCGCTCCGCGCAATCGCACCACATCCGAACCGGAAGGAACGCCCCCGTGGCCACCTCCGTCAAGGCGGATGCCGGCGGCAGTTCGTCGTCCGCACCGCCCTCCGCCGGGTCGTCCCGGCGGCCCGAACCCTCCTCCTGGCGCAGCAGGCTGTTCCGCTGGGACATGAAGGGCTCGCCGTACGCGTTCATCACGCCGTTCTTCCTCTGTTTCGCCGCCTTCGGCCTCTTCCCGCTGATCTACACCGGCTGGCTCTCCCTGCACCAGGTGCAGCTCGGTGCCGAGAGCGACGCCAAGTGGGTCGGCTTCGGCAACTACAGCTGGCTGATCGACAGTGAGTTCTTCTGGCGCGCACTGACGAACACCTTCACCATCGGCGTCATCTCGACCGTCCCGCAGCTGCTCATGGCCCTGGGCCTCGCGCATCTGCTCAACTCGCACCTGCGCGGCCGCGCGTTCTTCCGGATCGCGGTGCTCGCCCCGTACGCCACCTCGATCGCCGCCGCGACGCTGGTCTTCGCCCAGTTGTTCAACACCGACTACGGCATGATCAACTCGCTGCTCGACGTGTTCGGCCTCGGCCCGATCCGCTGGGACTCCGACAAGTGGTGGGCGCAGATCGCCATTTCGACGATCGTGACGTGGCGCTGGACCGGCTACAACGCGCTGATCTACCTCGCCGCGATGCAGGCCGTGCCGAACGACCTCTACGAGGCGGCCTCGCTCGACGGTGCCTCGCGCTGGCGCCAGTTCACCAGCGTGACGATCCCCTCGATCCGCCCGACGATCCTGTTCACGATCATCGTCTCGACCATCGGCGCGACCCAGCTGTTCGGTGAGCCGATGCTGTACGGCGGTTCGGTCGGCATCGGCGGCGGCAGTGGCGGCCAGTACCAGACCCTGTCGCTGCTCATGTACCAGACGGGCTGGACCAACAACTCGCTCGGCCGGGCCTCCGCCATCGCCTGGGTGATGCTGCTGATCCTGCTCCTGATCGGTGCGATCCAGGGGCTCGCCGCCCGTTACAACGCCAAGAAGCTGGGAGGCTGATCCATGACCGTCCAACTCCCGGCGCCCGCCCCCGCGACGACCGCCCCGGTCACGCCGCCGCCCGCGCGCCGCCGCCGCTTCGGCCCCGCCGCGGGTGATCAGCGCAAGGCGGGCTGGCTGACGTACGTCCTGCTCGCCGTGGCGGCGTTCGTCTCGCTGTTCCCGCTGTACTGGAACGTCGTCGCGGCCTCGCACGACGCCACGCGTGTGCAGCAGGCGCCCGCGCCGCTGCTGCCGGGCCCCCACCTGCTGGACAACCTGTCCACGGCGTGGAACCAGGTCCACATGGGTGTGGCCCTGATCAACACCACCGTCGTGGCCAGCGTCATCAGCCTCAGCACCGTGCTGTTCGCGACGCTCGCCGGCTTCGCCTTCGCCAAGCTCCAGTTCAAGGGCCGCAACCTGCTGCTCGCGCTGGTCGTGGCGACGATGACCGTGCCGCCGCAGCTCACCGTGATCCCGCTGTACCAGATCATCACGGACCTGAAGTGGACGGACACCCTCCAGGCCGTGATCATGCCGTCGCTCGTCGCGGCGTTCGGCGTGTTCTTCATGCGGCAGTTCCTCGTCGAGGCGCTTCCGGTGGAGCTGGTCGAGGCGGCCCGGGTGGACGGCGCGAACAGCCTGCGGATCATCTGGCACGTGGTGTTCCCGGTGGCGCGGCCCGCGATGGCCGTGCTCGGCATGCTCACCTTCGTCCAGGCGTGGAACGACTTCTTCTGGCCGTTCATCGTGCTCACCGACACCGGCACGCCCACCTTGCAGGTCTCCCTCGCGGGCCTCGGAGCGGGCAACCACACAGTGGACACGGCCGTCGTGCTGACCGGCGCGCTGATCTCCACGGTGCCGCTGCTCGCCGTGTTCGCCCTGCTCGGCAAGCACATCGTGGGCGGCATCACGGCGGGCGCGGTCAAGAACTGACCCGGTCCGACGGCTCGGCGGGCCCGGCCCTTCGACGCCACGGGCACGGCCGAGCCCCGACCCCGCGCGCCCCTCGCGGCGCGCGGCCCGGCCCCCTTCTCTCCTGTCCCCCAACCCCATGGGAGCGCTTCCATGACCTCCGGCACCTCCGCCGCGCCCACCACCAGTACCGACCCCTCCGCCGCCGCGCCCATCTCCTTCCCGGCCGGCTTCGCGTGGGGCGCGGCCACCGCCGCGTACCAGATCGAGGGCTCGGCGACCGCCGACGGCCGCACCCCCTCCATCTGGGACACCTTCAGCCACACCCCGGGCAAGACCCTCGGCGGCGACACCGGTGACGTGGCCGTGGACCACTACCGCCGCCGCGCCGACGACGTCGCGCTCATGGCCGAACTGGGCCTGACCTCCTACCGGTTCTCGGTCTCCTGGACACGCGTGCAGCCCACCGGCCGCGGCCCCGCCGTCCAGCGCGGCCTCGACTTCTACCGCGGCCTCGTCGACGACCTGCTCGCCCGCGGCATCACCCCCGCCCTCACCCTCTACCACTGGGACCTGCCCCAGGAGCTGGAGGACGCGGGCGGCTGGCCGGTGCGCGAGACGGCCGAGCGGTTCGCCGAGTACGCGGCCCTGGTCGGCGAGGCGCTCGGCGACCGCGTCGAGATGTGGACGACCCTGAACGAGCCGTGGTGCAGCGCCTTCCTCGGCTACGGCTCCGGCGTGCACGCCCCCGGCCGCACCGACCCGGTCGCCGCCCTGCGCGCCGCCCACCACCTCAACCTCGGCCACGGGCTCGCCGCCCAGGCGCTGCGCTCGGTGCTGCCCGCGCGGGCCCGCCTCGGCATCAGCCTCAACCCGTCGGCCGTCCGCGCCAAGACCGAGGACCCGGCGGACCAGGAGGCGCGGCGCCGCATCGACGCCCTCGCCAACCGGGTCTTCTCCGACCCGATCCTGCACGGCCACTACCCCGCCGACCTGCTCGCGGACACCGTACGGCTGACCGACTGGTCCTTCGTCTCCGAGGCCGACCTCACCGCCATTTACCAGCCGCTGGACTTCCTCGGCATCAACTACTACCAGCCCACCGTGGTCTCGGCCCCGGGCCCGGACGCCCCGACGGGCCCGCGCTCGGACGGCCACGGCGCCTCGGACCACTCCCCCTGGCCCGGCTCGGAAGACATCGTTTTCCACCCGGCGCCCGGCGAGCGCACCGCGATGGGCTGGTCCGTCGACCCGACCGGCCTGCACGACCTGCTGATGCACTACAGCGCCGAGGCCCCGGGCGTCGCGCTGTACGTCACGGAGAACGGCGTCGCCTACGACGACAAGCCCGGCCCGGACGGCGAGGTCCACGACCCGGACCGCATCCGCTACCTCGACGGCCACCTGCGCGCGATCCGCCGGGCGATCACGGACGGCGCCGACGTACGCGGCTACTTCCAGTGGTCCCTGATGGACAACTTCGAGTGGGCGTACGGGTACAGCAAGCGGTTCGGCATCGTCTACATCGACTACGAGACGCAGCGGCGCACCCCGAAGTCGAGCGCGCGCTGGTACGCGCAGGCGGCGCGGAGCGGGGAGCTGCCGCCGCTGCCGTAGCCCTCGCGGACCTGGAGCCGGGTCGGGATCGGGATCGGGGCCGGGGTCGGGGTCGGGGTCGGGGTCGGGGAGAGTACGCCGTGTGGCGGAGCGGCGTACTCACCATTATTTTCCCGATATGACCGGATTCGCCTCTTTCGCCGTACGGTTCTGAGCCGCCCGTGGGCGTCCTCAAGGAACACCCCGAACTCGTCCTGTTCGTCAGCCTCGCGCTCGGCTATCTCGTGGGGAAGGCGCGCGTGGGGCCGCTCACGCTCGGCGGTATCTGCGGCACCCTGATCGTCTCGCTGCTGCTCGGCGCCTGGACCAAGGCGCAGGTGTCGGACGACGTGAAGACAGTGTTCTTTGCGCTGTTCATCTTCGCCCTCGGCTACATGGCCGGGCCGCAGTTCTTCCGCAACCTCAACAAGAAGAGCCTGCGCTTCTTCGTCCTGTGCGCCATCGAGCTGGTCTGCGTCCTCGGCATCGCCTTCACGCTCGCCAAGTGGTTCGACCTCGATGTGGGCACCGCCTCCGGCATCCTCGCGGGCGCGGCCACGGAGTCGGCGGTGGTCGGCACGGCCACGGAGTCGATCGGCAAGCTGTCGGACCTGACGTCGCAGCAGATCACCGAGTACCAGGGCAACGTCGCGACGGCGTACACCGTCTGCTACCTCTTCGGCCTGATCACCATCGTGCTGTACACGAGCCAGATCATGCCGATGCTGATGCGGATCAACCTGCGCGACGCGGCCCGGCAGCTGTGGGAGCGCACGCGCAGCAGCGGCAGCCTGGAGTCGGACGAGCGGCCCGCGCTGCCCGGCATGGTCGGCCGTACGTACCTGGTGACGACGGCCGACGGACAGACCGTCGGCGCCCTGGAGGACCGCCTGGACGAGCGGGTCACCATCGAGTCGGTGAAGCGCGGCAGCAAGGTCCTGGCCGCCGACCCCGGCCTCGAGCTGACCCTCTCCGACCTGGTCCTCGTCGTCGGCCGGCGGGCGCAGACCATCGAGGCGGGCCGCCTCATCGGCCCCGAGACGCCGGGCGTGCCGGGCCTGGACTCGCCGCTCGCCACCGCGCAGGTGTCGGTCACCCGCAAGGAGGACGACGGCAAGACGATCGACCGCCTCCAACGCGAGAACGACGAATTCCTCAAGGACGGCGTCTACGTCACCGACGTCACCCGCGCCGACACGGACCTGCCCGCCACCGGTGACACGGTCGTGCACCGCGGCGACGTCCTCACCCTGGTCGGCGCCCGCTCGGGCCTGAACAAGCTGGTGGCGAAGCTCGGCTCGGTCGTCAGGAACGACTCCACCGACTTCATCTACCTGGGGCTCGGCATCGCGGCGGGTTCGCTGCTCGGGCAGGTCGTGGTCAAGTTCGGCAGCGTGCCGATGTCGCTCGGCACCGGCGGCGGCTGCCTCATCTCGGGGCTGCTCTTCGGCTGGTTCCGCTCGCGCAAGCAGACCTTCGGCGCGTTCCCGCCGCAGGCCGCTTCCACCATCAAGGACATGGGCCTCGCGGTCTTCATCGCCTGCACGGGCCTGGTCTCGGGCCCGCAGGCCTGGCCGCTGATCAAGCAGTACGGGGCGCTCCTTCCGTTCGCCGGGATCGCGATGGTGCTGATCCCCGCCACGATCAGCCTGCTCGTCGGCCGCAAGCTGCTGAAGATCGAGCCGCCGCTGCTCATCGGCGCGATCGCGGGCCAGCAGTGCTCGACCCCGGCGATCACCGCCGTCACCCAGGTGGCGCAGTCGTCGGTCCCGATGCTGGGCTACACGATCACGTACGCCCTCTCCAACTTCCTGCTGCCGCTGACGGGCCCGGTGCTCGTCGGCATCCTCGGATCCTGAGGGGGCCCGCACATGATCGACTTCCTCAACCGGAACATCTTCCAGCCCCACCCCGAGCTGCTCGTCTTCCTCACCGTTGCGGTCGGCTTCCTCTTCGGGAAGATCCGCTACAAGGCGATCGCGCTCGGCGCCGTCACCGGCTGCCTGGTCGCGGGCCTGCTCCTCGGCGCGCAGTTCAAGGTCACCGTCGACGGGACGGTCAAGAACCTCTTCTTCACCATGTTCCTCTTCGCCCTCGGTTACAAGGTCGGCCCGCAGTTCTTCCGCGGCCTGAAGAAGGACGGCCTGCCGCAGGTCGTCAACGCCCTCGTCGTCTGCGTCACCGGCCTCCTGGTCTGCTGGGGCTTCGCCGCGCTCCTCGGCTACGGGCCCGGGCTGAGCGCCGGTCTGCTCGGCGGGGCCCTGACCCAGTCCGCGGTGATCGGTGTCGGGCAGGACGCCATCGGCAACCTGCCGGGCCTGTCGCACGGCGCCGTCAAGGACGAGCAGAACCTCGTCGCGATCGGCTACGCGGTGACGTACCCCCTCGGCACCATCCTGTGCGCGATGCTCCTCGCCAACGTCCTGCCGAAGCTCTACCGCAAGGACCTCGCCGCCGAGTCCGCCGCCCTCGCCAAGGAGCTGGACGCCCCCGAGGACGACCCCGACCTCCACGAGGGCTACTACGAGGTCGTCCTGCGCGCCTACACCCTCCAGCGCCCGGACCTCGCCGGCCGCACCATCGACGACTTCGAGCGGCAGCAGCGGGAGCTCGGCCACCGCGTCTACCTCACCCGGGTCCGCCGCGACGGGCACATCCTCGACCACGACCAGCACACCGTCCTGCGCGAGGGCGACGTCGTCGCGGTCAGCGCGCTGCGCGGATCCCTGGTCGACTACGACCCCCGTACGCACATCGGCGCGGAGACCGACGACGTCGAACTGCTCGGCTACCAGACGGAGACGCTGCACGTCGTGGCGGCGGAGAAGGCGCAGCTCGGCCGCACCATCGCCGAGCTGCGCAAGGAGCCGTTCATGGTCGGCGTCTTCATCGACAAGGTGTACCGGTCGGGCGCGGAGTTCCCCTACCGGCTCTCCACGAAGGTCGAGCGCGGCGACACGCTCGTCCTGTCGGGGCCGAAGCGCCTGGTAGACCCGGCGGGCAAGGCGCTCGGCAAGCCGGTCCCCACCTCCTTCGCGACCGACATGATCTGGGTCGGGCTCGGCATCTTCCTCGGCGGCTGCATCGGCATCCCCGCGCTCACCGCGGGCGGCGTACCGATCTCCCTCTCCACGTCCGGCGGGGCGCTCATCATGGGCCTGGTCTTCGGCTGGATCCGGGGCAAGTACCCGACGTTCGGCAATGTGCCGCCCGGCGCGCAGTGGTTCATGGACACGCTGGGCCTGTGCCTGTTCGTCGCCGTCGTCGGCATCAACGCGGGCCCGAGCTTCACCTCCGGCCTGTCGACGGCCGGCTGGGGGCTGCTGATCCTCGGCGCCGTCGCCACGGTCGTGCCGCTGATCGTCGGCTTCCTCGTCGGCCACCACATCCAGAAGATCCGCTTCCCGATCCTGATGGGCGTCCTCGCGGGCGGCCAGACCACGACCGCGGCGATCGGCGCCATCAACGAGTCGTCCCGGTCCCAGGTCCCCACCCTCGGCTACACCATCCCGTACGCCGTCGGCAACGTACTGCTGACCATCTGGGGCGCCGTGATCGTCCTCCTCCACCACTGAGAACAGGGGTTGACCCGATGCCTGAGACGAACCTGACCCGCGAGCAGATCCGGCAGTACGCCCAGCTCTCCCCGTTCGAGCTGAAGAACGTCTTCATCGACCTGGCCAAGGAGTCGCAGGCCGACCAGCCGGGGCAGAAGGGCAAGACGAGCGTCCAGATGCTGAACGCGGGGCGCGGCAACCCCAACTGGATCGCGACCGGCCCGCGCGAGGCGTTCCACGCGCTCGGCTACTTCGCCCTGGAGGAGTCCCGGCGCGTGTGGACGGCCGACAACCTCGGCGGGATGCCCGAGGAGCGGGGCTCGTACGAACGCTTCGACACCTTCGTGCGCCGCCACCCGGACCTGCCCGGCATCGACCTGCTCGCGCAGTGCGTGCAGCTCGGCATCCAGCGCTTCGGCTTCGACAAGGACGCGTTCGTGCACGAGCTGACGGACAGCTCCGTCGGCGACAACTACCCGGTGCCGGACCGCATCCTCCCCCACGTCCAGGAGATCGTGCGCGGCTACATCGCGGAGGAGATGTTCGCGGGCGAACCGCCGTCCGGCGGCTTCTCGTACTTCGCGACCGAGGGCGGAACGGCCGCCATGTGCTACATCTTCGACTCGCTGATGAAGAACGGCATCCTGCACAAGGGCGACAAGATCGCCCTGATGGTGCCGGTCTTCACGCCGTACATCGAGATCCCCGAGCTGGACACGTACGAGTTCGACGTCACGTACGTCCAGGCGAACCTGTTCGCGGAGGCGGGCGTACGGGAGTGGCGCTACCCGGCGGAGGAGGTCGCGAAGCTGGCGGACCCGGAGATCAAGCTGGTCTGCCTGGTGAACCCGTCGAACCCGCCGTCGCTCGCACTGAGCGCACGGGTCCGCGACCAGATCAAGGAGATCGTGGCGACGCGGAACCCGAACCTCCTCATCGTCACGGACGACGTCTACGGCACCTTCGTCGAGGGCTTCCGCTCCATCGCGGCGGACCTGCCGCGCAACACGCTGCTCGTCTACTCCTACTCCAAGCACTACGGCTGCACGGGCTGGCGGCTCGGGGTGATCGGCCTGCACGACGACAACGTCATCGACGCGATGCTGGCGGACCTCCCGGCAGCGGAGAAGGAGCGCCTGAACAAGCGCTACGGCACGCTCACCCTGGAACCGGAGAAGATCAAGTTCATCGACCGCCTGGTCGCCGACTCCCGCCAGGTGGCCCTGAACCACACGGCGGGCCTCTCCCTCCCGCAGCAGGTCATGCTCTCCCTGTTCTCCCTCTTCGACCTCCTCGACGAGGGCCAGGCGTACAAGGACCGCATCCGCACGATCGTGCGCGGCCGCCTCGAACTCCTCCTCGAAGGCGCCCATATGAAGATCGCCGACGATCCGCAGCGCGCCGCCTACTACATCGAACTCGACCTCATGGCCCAGGCGGAGCTGGAGCACGGCCCGGAGTTCGCGTCGTTCCTCGCCGAGAACTACGAGCCGGTCGACCCCCTGTTCCGCCTCGCCCGCCAGACCGGCGTGGTCCTCCTCAACGGCGGCGGCTTCGAGGGCCCGGAGTGGTCCGTCCGCGTCTCCCTGGCCAACCTGGACGACCTGGACTACCTGAAGATCGGCCATCACCTGCGAGCGATCTTCGACGCCTACGCGGAGGAGTGGCGGGCGGCTACGGGTTCGTAGGCATGACCGCAGCCCCGGCCGGGTGGGGGGACCTGCCTGAAGGTCTCCGGCCGGGGCTGGGCCCCCGTTGTCGAGATGGCTTACTGGCTCACTGGCCTACTTGAAGGCCGCGAACGCCTTCTGGAACGCGTCCGCGCTCTGCTCGATCGAGCTGCACGTCGGCTGGGCCGAGTTCGTGGCGCCGCCCGGGCACGCCTTGTCGCGGGTCGCCGACCACATCGAGAGGCCGCCGAGGCCCTTGGCCTTGGCGAAGGCGACGAGCTGCGTGGCGTCCTCGACCTTGAAGATCTCGGACGTGACGTCGTTGACGCCGATCATCGGAGTCACCGCGACGGCCTTCCAGGCTGCCGCGTCGGAGAGGCCCAGCGCGCTCTTGATCTGGGCCTGCGTCGCGGTCGCGGCCTGTTCGGCGTAGGTGCCCATGTCGCCGCTGTAGGAGGCGCCGTAGTCCATCGCCATGATGTTGACGAGGTCGGTCGCGACGCCGTTGGACTTGGCGTTCTTCAGGAAGTTCACGCCGTCCGAGGTCAGGCCCTCCGGCATGACGGGCAGCGTGAAGGAGACGTTCAGGTCCGGGTTGTTCTTCTGGAGCGTGGCGATGGCCGTGGCCCGCTTGGTGTTGGCGGCCGTGTCCGGCAGCGCGGCGCCCTCGATGTCGAAGTCGACCTTGGTGAGCTTGAACTGGTCGATGACCTTCTGGTACGCCGCCGCGAGGTCACCGGCGGACGAGCAGGCCAGGCCCAGCTCGGTGCCGGACGCGCCGCCGAAGGAGACACGGACGTCGCCGCCCGCCGCCCGCAGCGCGCCGATCTGCGCGGCCACCTCGTCGCCGCCGAGGTCGGTCACGCCGCCCCACTTCGGGGCGCAGGACCCGCCGGACGTGATGAAGGCGAGGTTGTACTCCTTGACGCCGGTGGCCTTGGACGAGGCGACCAGGTCGAACTTCGGGTACAGGGAGGTGTCGACGTACGGGGCGAAACCGGCCCCGGCGGTCGTGCCCGAGCCCGTACCCGTACCGGTGGACGGTGAGCCCGTCGGCTCCGGGGTGGTGGACGACGTGGGCGTCGGCGTCGGCGCGTCCGTCGGGCGGCCGCTCGGTTCCGGCGTCGCCTCCCCGCCCTCGTCGACCGAGCACTTCGCGTCGTTGATGAGACAGCCGGTCGGGTCCGCGCCACCGGCGACGACGAAGCCGACGGTCACGGACTTGCCGGCCGCGATGCCCTGCTTGTCCCAGGAGGCGGCGGTCACGGTGACGTGCGAGCCGCTCACCTTCGACTCGGCGTTCCACAGCGAGCTGAGCTTCGCGCCCGACGGCAGGTCGAACTCCAGGGTCCAGCCGGACTGGGCCTTGTCCGTGTCGTTGGTGATGACGTACTGGCCGGTGTAACCGCCCTGCCAGCTGCTGGTCTTCGTGTACACGGCGCCGACCGAGGCCGCCGACGCGCTGGACGCGAAGACGAACGCGCCGCCGCCCACGACAGCCGCCGCGACGATGCCGCCTATCGCCTTGTTCCTGCCGCTGACCCTGCGCCGGTGCGTGCTGCTCATTCGCGTGCCTGCCTTAGCTGCTGTACGGAAAAGTACGTACGAGGGGGGTGGGGTACTGCGGCAGCACGCTAGCGGCCCCGAAACCGTCAATTGGGGCAAGCGGGGCGGAGGTTGTGGATCTTAGGGTTGGCTTAAGGAAGAGATCGGGAACGGTTAAAGGAGACCAGCCCGCGCTCCCGGCCGCCCCGGTGGCCACGGCTGCCGCGCCGCCCCTCGCGCGGGCCGTGCCCATGGAGCTGCACCCAGATCCGCACCTCGGTGCCGCCCAGCACGGACGAGCCGATACGGACGTCGCCGCCGGTCGACTCGGCGAGGCGGCGCACGATGTCCAGGCCGAGCCCGGTCGAGCCGTCGCTGCCCGAGCCCTTGCCGCGCGCCATCGCCGCCTCCGGGTCGAGGATGCCGGGCCCCGCGTCGGACACGAGCACGATCACCGCGTCCTCCCCGCTGTGCACGTCGACCGCGAACGCCGTGCCCTCGGGCGTGTGCCGGAAGACGTTGCCGAGCAGCGCGTCGAGCGCCGCCACCAGTTCGCCGCGCGCGACCGGGATGCGTACGGGCCGGTCGACGCCCGCGACCCGCACCTTGCGGCCCTCGTCCTCGGCCAGCGCCGACCAGAAGTCCATCCGCTCCCGGATCACCTCGGCGGCGTCGCAGCCCGCGCCGGGTCCGGCCGCGACGGTCTGCGGCTTGGCCTCCCGCGCCGTACGGATGATGGTGTCGACCTCGCGCTCCAGCTGTGCGACGGCGACCCGCGTCTGCTGGGCGGCGGTGCCCTCCCCGAGCGAGGCGGCGTTGAGCCGCAGCACGGTCAGGGGCGTCCGCAGCCGGTGCGACAGGTCGGCCGCCAACTCCCGCTCGTTCGCCAGCAGTTGTACGACCTGGTCCGCCATCGAGTTGAACGCGACCGCCGCGAGCCGCAGCTCCGTCGGCCCGTCCTCCGGCACCCGCGCGCCGAGCCGCCCCTCCCCCAGCTCGTGCGCGGCGCTCACCAGCCGCTGCGCGGGCTGCACCATCCGCACGCCGAGCCGGTCCGCCACCGCGACCGAGCCGATGACGAGCGCGATGCCGACGCCCGCGAGCACGACCCACGCGGTCGTCACACCGTTGGTGACCTCGTCCTCGGGCACGTACACCTCGACGACCGCGATCTTCCCGGTGCTCACCGCGATCGGCTGGAGCCAGACCGACCCGCCGGGCACGTCGTCGATCCTCGCGCGGTTGATGTGCAGCTCGTCCGCGGGGACGCGCTGCTCGCCGAGCCGGATCGCGGGCTTGCCGCCCGCCGCCGGCACGTAGACCGACATGCGGTCCTCGCCGCCGGTCTGCGCGGTGGCGAGGGCGCGGGCGAGTTCGTCGCGGTCCGTGGTGATCGAGAGGGTGGGCTGGATGGCGGCGGCGGTCCGTTCGGCGTTGGAGAACGCCCGGTCGCGCGCCATCTCCTTGATGACGAGCCCGAGCGGCACGGCGAACGCCACCACCACCATGGTCGTCACCGCCAGGCACACCTTGACCAGCACCCACCTCACAGGGCGGCTCCCGGAGGTTCGAGCTTGACGCCGACACCCCGCAAGGTGTGCAGATAGCGCGGGCGCGCGGCCGTCTCGCCCAGCTTCCGGCGCAGCCACGACAGATGGACGTCGATGGTCTGGTCGTCCCCGTAACTCTGCTGCCACACCTCGGCGAGCAGCTCCTTGCGGGGGACGACGACGCCGGGGCGCCCCGCGAGGAACGCGAGGAGGTCGAACTCGCGGCGGGTCAGGTCGAGCCGCGCGCCGTCCAGTTCGGCCTGGCGGCGCAGCGGGTCGATGGACAGGCCGCCGACCTGGAGGATCCGCGACGGCGGCTCGGCGCTCGCGCTGGACCGGGCGCGGCGCAGCACGGCGGCCATCCGCGCGGAGAGGTGTTCGGGCGAGAAGGGCTTGGTGAGGTAGTCGTCGGCGCCGTCGTTGAGGAGCCGGACGATCTCGGCCTCGTCGTCCCGCGCCGTCGCGATGATCACGGGCACGTCGGTGATGCCGCGCAGCATCTTCAGCGCCTCCGCCCCGTCCAGGTCGGGCAGACCGAGATCGAGGATCACCACGTCGAACCGGAGATGGGCGACCTCGCGCAGCGCCTCCAGGGCCGTGCCGACGCTGCGCACGGTGTGCGCGGCGTCGGTCAGGTGCCGGATGAGGGCGGAGCGCACGAACTGGTCGTCCTCGACCACGAGCACACTTGCCATGGGCCGCACCGTACGCCATACGGCTGATTCCGGTCCCCGGCCGGGTGACCGCGGGCCGCGTGGGACAGGTGCGCGGGGCGTGGTGCAGTATGGCCCGCGATGCAACCGACGCGACCGACGCACCCTGTGCGCCCCACGCCGCCCGAACCGCCCGACCGGCTGGACGTCCCCCGGACTCCGCGCCCGATGCGGCGCGGTCTGGTGCACTCGGTGGCGTGGCTGATGGCCACCGGGGCCGCGGTGACGCTGTCGTGGTGGGGCGTGCACACGGTGATGGCGGGCACGGCGTACGACCCGCCGCGGGCGCTGCCGGTGGTCGCGTCCGACGCGTCGGACTCGGCGCTGCCGGTCTCCTCGTCGACGCACCGCCCGGAGGTGTCGTCGCCCCCGGCGACGGCGTCCCGCCCGCCCGCGAAGCCCTCGGCGCGTCCTTCCGCGAAGCCGTCGGCGTCAAGCAGCGCCCCGCCGTCCCCGCCTCCGTCCGCTTCCCCGACGCCGCCCGGCACCGTCTCGTCCGGGACCGTGAAGAGCTACGAGACCGCGGGCGGCCGTGCCGTGTTCGACCTCGGGGACACGGCGGCGACGCTGGTCTCGGCGACGCCGAACAGCGGCTGGTCGGTGCAGGTGTGGAAGCAGACGACGTGGATCCGGGTCGAGTTCACCTCCGGGAACCAGCGCGTCTCGGCGTTCTGCACGTGGCACGACCACCGCCCGTCCGTGGAGATCGCCACGTACTGAACGTCTCCGAGCCCGCCCGTCGTCCGCGACGCACTGAACGCCCCTGCGGATGCCCGTCGTTCAGCGGAAGACGGACGGCGGAGGCGCCGGTGACGCCTTCGCGGCGGCGTCCGTGACCGGCGCGGCGCCGCCCGCGAAGTCGAGGAGCGCGCGCCCGTGTTCGACCCGTCCGGCGTGCGGATCGCCCGCCGCGCGCCGGGTGAGGTCCGCCACCGGCAGGGGCAGCCCCGACGCCACCAGGATCGCGTTGCCGAAGCGCTTGCCGCGCAGCACGGCCGGATCGGCGATCAGCGCGAGCTCGGGGAAGACGGCGGCGGCGGTGGCGATCTGGGCGCGCAGATACGCGAGCGGCGGCCCGTCGGCGACGTTGGCGACGTACGTGCCCCCGGGCCGCAGCACGCGCCGCACCTCGCCGAGGAACTCGGTGGTGGTGAGGTGGGCCGGGGTGCGGGCCCCGCTGAACACGTCCGCGACCAGCACGTCGGCCCAGTCGTCGGGCAGCTTGGCGAGCGCTTCGCGCGCGTCCGCCGTACGGACCCGGACCCGGGCGCCGGAGTCCAGGGGAAGGTGTGCGCGGACCAGTTGGACGAGGGGGCCGTCCCGCTCCGCGATCTGCTGGGTGGAGCGCGGCCGGGTCGCGGCGACGTAGCGGGCGAGCGTGAAGGCGCCGCCGCCGAGGTGCACGGCCCGCACGGGGCGGCCGGGGTCCGCGGCGAGGTCGAGGACGTGGCCGATGCGGCGCTGGTACTCGAAGGCGAGGTGCGCCGGGTCGTCGAGGTCGACGTGCGACTGCGGGGCGCCGTCCAGGAGCAGCGTCCATCCTGAGGGCCGGTCGCGGTCGGGTGTCAGCTCGGCGAGCCCGCCGTCGACCTCGCGCACGACGGGCTCGCGGGACTCCCTGGGCCCCCGGCCGCCCTTGCGTTCCTGATTGCCGCGTGACCTCGCCATTCCGCCATTATCCGGGGCGGGCGGCGGAACAGCGCGGGGCGGGCGGCGGAACAGCGCGCAGGTGGTGGCTGGGCTCAGCGGCAGTTGTCCGCGGCCTCGATGAGCCGGGCCGCCTCGTCGAGGGCGGCGCGCAGCGCGGCCGGGTCGGTGACGAGGTCGTCCTCGCCCGTGCCCGCGGGGGCCGGCGGCAGCAGCCAGCCGGTGCCCTCGACCGGCGGCGCGAGGGAGATGCCCCGGCCGACGGTCTGCGTACAGGCGCTGCCGGGCAGGTCCCAGCCGTCGGCGGTGCCGGGCGGGACGAGGAAGCCGAGGGTGTCGCCGCCGCCGTCGTGGAGGACCGGGCCGACCGGGTCCGCGCTGCCGCGGCGCAGGATGTCGACGGCCTCCAGGCCCTGCCGGGAGCCCACGGTCACCAGGTCGCAGGCGCCGGGCGGCCGCCCACCGTGCTCGTCGGGCTGCGGCGCGGGCAGTGGCGCGGGCTGTGGCGTCGTGGATTGTGAGGCGTCCAACACGTCGGCCCCTCCTCGCTTCTCGCGTACGTGGCACTCGTGCCATCTGGGGTTTCGCCACATGGTCCAACGCTCGACGGCGTCAACGGCAACGGCGGCGCGCCGCCGCAAAGGATGGCAGTTCATGGCAGATCAAGGGTGAGATATCCGGTTTGTAGCCAAACGCTGTGTGTCGGCACCGTCACAGCCGGTATCTTCGAGCCTCGCCGGACATGAGGGGTCACGGACCGTCCCGCGGGCGTCATCGGCACCCGGGGTCCCCGTCCTCTCCGGTGTCCGGCACGGTTCGCACGGGAGGACCCGCCCATGACGTCGTCTCCGTTGTTCCCGGACGCCCCGGCGCCGCGCTCCCCGCGGCCGAACGTCGCCTTCCGGCGGTTGCGCGGACGGCGTTCACCGGGCGAGTTCGCGGCCGCCGTGCGGCGCGCCGCCCGCGACATCGGCGAGTGCGTCAGCTGCGACGCGCGCTACATCGGCCGTGTCGAGTCCGGCGCCATCCGCTGCCCCAACTACGCGTACGAGCGGGTGTTCCTGCACATGTTCCCCGGCCGCTCGCTCACGGATCTGGGGTTCGCGCCCCGCGCCTCGGTACGGGGCCGGAGCGCGCGCCCGGACGCCGGGAGCCCCCGCGCCGGCGCAAGCCCCGAAGTTCCTGAGCACACGCACCACGAGGAGAGCGACGTGCGGCGTCGCGCATTCATGGCCGGCATGACCGGCTCGACGGCCACGGTCGCCGTCACCACCCTGTCCCCGTTCGGCGCCCAGGCCTTCGCCGCGCCACCCGACGCCGTACCCGGGGACGCCCCCTTCGACCGGCACTCCGCGCGCACCGGCGCCCGCGCCGTGGAGGACGCGATCCTGCGGATCCGGCTCCACGACGACCGGCACGGCGCCGACGGGCTCTACCGGCGGGCCGCGGAGCCGCTGCGGACCGCGTTCGAACTGCTCGACGCGGGCACCGCGCAGCGTGATGTCGCCGACCGGCTCCAGGCCGGGGCCGGTGAGCTGGCGATCTCCGTCGGCTGGCTCGCCCACGACTCCGGCCGCTTCGACGACGCGCGCTCCCATTACGCGGAGGCGCTCGCCACGGCGCGGATGACCGGGGACGAGGCCCTTGAGGCGCACGCCTTCTGCAACACCGCGTTCCTCGCCCGCGACGCCGGGCGCCCCCGCGAGGCCGTACGGGCGGCGCAGGCGGCGATGCGGGTGGCTGCGCCGCTCGGGTCGCCGCGGCTGCTCTCGCTGCTCGCGCTGCGCGAGGCGGGCGGCTGGGCCGGGCTCGGCGACCGCGCCACCTGCGAGCGGTCACTGGCCCAGGCGCAGGCCCTCTTCGCGCGCGGCTCCTGCGCGGCCGACCCGGACTGGATGACCTTCTACGGCGAGGCCGAGCTCGAGGGCCTGGAAGCCCAGTGCTGGTCCGCGCTGGGCGCCTGGCAGCGGGCCGCCCGGCACGCGCGCCGCGCCGTCGCCCTCCAGGACCCGCACTTCACCCGCAACATCGCCCTCTACACCGCCGAACTCGCCGACGACCTGGCGCGGGCGGGCCGCCCCGACGAGGCCTCGTCCGAGGGTTCGCGGGCGTTGGAGCTGCTCCGGGACGTCCGGTCGTCCCGTATCGAGGCGATGCTGGGCGCGACGGCGCGCGTCCTTCTGCCCCATCGGCGCTCGGGCGGCGTCTCAGGCTTCCTGGAACAACACGCGACGTCCCGACGGTAACTGTCCGACGCCGCGCCGCCGTGGTTGCTCGCGCAGTTCCCCGCGCCCCTAGGTACGTCGTCGACTGCCGCACCGTCGTGGTTGCTCGCGCAGTTCCCCGCGCCCCTGAGATGCGCACTTCGTGCGCCATCTCAGGTAGGCGCGCGTAACCCGACCTCGGCGAGCCCGCCCTATGGGGCTGCGGCGTAGCCGCATGCCCCAGGGGCGCGGGGAACTGCGCGACCAGCCACCGCGGCGGGACGTATGGCGGACAACCGCCCGGAGGGCATCGCGGCGCAGCCGCATGCCCAGGGGCGCGGGGAACTGCGCGAGCAACCACGACGAGAGGCGCGCCCCGGGAACCGGGAGGGGTGCCGCACGCAGTGCGCACCCCAGGGGCGCGGGGAACTGCGCGACCAGCCACCGCGGCGGGACGTGTGGCCGACGACCGCCCGGAGGGCAGCGCGGAGGTGGGTCCGGTCAGCTCACCGCCAGGTGGCCCGTTTCGTTCCAGGCGACCAGGGCCGGCTCCCCGTACGCCCACCCCAGCTCCGACAGCGACGTCGGGTTCAGCCGGATGCGCGCCGCGAAATCCACCGGCATACCCAGCCACCGCGCCGCGATGACCCGCAGCATGTGCCCGTGCGCGAAGAGCAGAACGTCGCGGTCGGCCGAGCGCGCCCAGGCCACGACTTCGTCCGCGCGCGCGGTGACCTGGTCGAGTGTCTCGCCGTCGGGGACACCGTCGCGCCAGATGAACCAGCCGGGGCGCCGCTCCTGGATCTGGGCGGGCGTGAGGCCCTCGTAGGCGCCGTAGTCGAACTCCATCAGGGCGTCCCACGCGGTGGCCCGCTCCCCGAACCCGGCGAGTTCACAGGTTTCACTGGCGCGCACGAGCGGAGACGTGCGGACCTCGGCGCCGGGCAGACCGTCGTAGGGCGAACCGTGCAGCCGCTCGCCGAGAAGCTTGGCGCCGCGCCGCCCCTCGTCGAGAAGCGGAATGTCCGTCCTGCCCGTGTGCCGTCCGGACAGGGACCACTCGGTCTGTCCGTGCCGGGCCAACAGAATGCGCGGTGCCATGCGGGGGACCTTTCACGACTGCCTGCGTACGAGCGTGCGCGCCACGGGGCGGCCGGGGCGACGGAGCCACAGGACGTACGGGGTGAACAAGGGACGAAGAGGCGGCGCTGCCCCGTCCATCATCGCGTAACCGGATTGGGGACCGCTCCTCGGGCAACCCGGTGGCTGATCTCGACGTCTACGAGGGTCAGGGGTCAGCCACGCGGCACCCCTCGTACACCTTAGGGTGGGCAATGTGGCCGGAGGCCGCCGGACGAGGAAGAGGGGGAGCGGCCCGAATGTCGCAGATCGACCACGCACCACGCACGGAGGCGACCCCCCATGTCCGGCTCCGGTGGTGGACCGAGCTGCCGCTGATCCTCCTCGTGTACGGCGCGTACTCGGCGGGCCGGCTGCTCGCGCGGGGCGATGTGGGCACGGCGGTCGACCACGGTCTGGCGATCCTGCGGGCGGAGAAGGCGGTCCGCCTCAACCTCGAACATCCGCTGAACCGTCTCTTCACCCGTGAGCCCTGGATCGGCGTCCCCGCCGACTTCTGGTACGCCTCGCTGCACTACGTGGTGACCCCGGCCATCCTGATCTGGCTCTTCCGGAGCCGCGCGCACCTGTACCGGGCGGCCAGGACCTGGCTGATGACGTCGACGCTGATCGGCCTGATCGGTTTCACGCTGCTGCCGACGTGTCCGCCCCGGCTGCTGAGCGCGGGCCACGGTTTCGTCGACACGATGGCGCAGTACAGCTCGTACGGCTGGTGGGGCGGCGCGGCCAGCGCGCCCAAGGGGCTCGGCGGGATGACGAACCAGTACGCGGCGATGCCGAGCCTGCACGTCGGGTGGGCGCTGTGGTGCGGCGTCATGCTGTGGCGCAACGGCCGGAGCCCGTACGCGAAGGCCGCCGGTGTCGCCTATCCGCTGATCACCACGATCGTCGTCATGGGCACGGCCAACCACTACTTCTTCGACGCGCTCGCCGGTGCCGCCGTGATGGGCGCGGGCCTGCTGCTCAGCAAGCCGGTCATGCGGCTCGCGGCGCGGATCAGGGACCGGGTGGACACCGTGCTCGCGAGCGGGGTCCGGTCCGCTTCCGCGGCCCCTTCCGCCACTCGTTCCTCGATTGTCAGTGGAGAGTGCCAGACTTCGGCGGGTGAGCGAATACCCCGACAGCGCAAGGCCGCCGCGCACGACACCGGTGACGGGGCTGCGGCACCGGCTCGCTGAGCTGCGCGGCCCCGACCATCAGCCGCGCCCGCTCGACGCCCGCGCCCTGGCGGCGCTCGCGGCGAACCCGGGGTGCGACAGACGTGCGCTGCTCGACGGCGCCGGGGTGGACAAGGCCGCGCTCGCGGACGCGCTCGGCGCCCCCTCCGGATTCGGGCAGTCCCAGTTCGCCCTGGCGCGCGGCAATGTCTTCGAGGCGCGGGTAAAGGCGGACGGCGGCGCCCAGCTGCTGCGACTCGTCCACGCGCGCGTGGACGGGGGTGCGCCGGAGCCGACCCCCGATCTCGTCCGCGCCCCCGATCTGTCCGCGATCGGGCCCGAGGGCCGTACCGCGCGGACGGCGCTCGCGCTGCGGGAGGCGGTGGAGTCGCCGGGCACCTGGACGTTCCTCGACCACCCGATGCTCGCGCTCGACGTGGCGGGCAGCCCCGCCTTCCTCGAACCCGACGCGGTGGTCGTGCACCCGGACGGTTCCTGGACGGTCGTCGAGATCAAGTCCTTCCCCATGATCGACGGGGCCGCGGACGCGGCGAAGGTGGGCGCGGCGGCCCGTCAGTCGGCGGTGTACGTGCTTGCCCTGGAGGAGGTCGCGGCCCGGCTGCCCGGCAGCGGCGTCCGCGTGCGGGACCGGGCCGTCCTGGTCTGCCCCAAGGACTTCTCCAACCTCCCCGCCGCCTCCGCCGTCGACGTCCGCAAACAGCTCTCGGTCACGCGCCGCCAGCTGCGCCGCCTCACGCGGATCGAGGACATCGCGGCGCAGTTGCCGCCCGGCACCGTCCTCGACCCGGACCGGCCCGCCGCCGAGCTGACCGCCGCGGTGGAGTCGGTGCCGGCCACGTACGCGCCGGAGTGCCTGGCCGCGTGCGAGCTGGCGTTCCACTGCCGCTCCCGCTCCCGCGCGGAGGGCGCGGTGACCTCGCTCGGCCGCGCGCTCCGCGCCGAACTGGGCGGCCTGACCACGGTGGACGCGGTCCTCGCGGCGGCCCACGGCGAGACCGGTGACCCGGACGACCCGACCGTGGCGGCGTTGCGCCGGGCGGCGACCCTGCGGGCGGAGGCGCTGAACCTCGCCGAGTCGAGCAAGGGGGCGGCCAAGCCGTTCGAGGGGGCGGCCCTGTGAGTGTGACCATCCCGGAGGCGGAGGGGGCAGCCCCGGCGCGGTCGGCCCATCAGGCGGGCGCGGACGCTGCCACCCCGGCCCAGCCGACCGCCCAGCCGTGCAAGGGAACCGCCTCGTGAGCCTGATCAATCACCTCGCCCGGCTGGAGGCCACCAGTTCAGGCCGCGCCCAGCCCATCGCCACCGTCCGCCACCGGCACCTCTCCCAGAAGCCCCTGGTGCTCGTTCCGTTGACGACCGCCGGTGAGACCGGGGCGCCGCTCGGCGCTCTCGTCGGTACCGAGCGGACCTCGCCGCGCCTCCTCGTCGTGGCCCAGCCGCGCGATCGTGACCTGCGCTTCGCGTTCCTGACGCAGCTCGCCGAGACGGTCCTGCCGTACGTGGACGGGTTCGCGGCCGAGGTCGAGGCCGCCGAGCGGAGCGAGACCGACCCGGAGACCGGGAAGAAGGTCAAGGTCGAGGTCGAGCTGTGCGCGGACGCGCCGCAGCTGATCGTGCCGAGCCGCGCGGGCATCGACCTCGTCCGGCTGCTCGGCCGCTCGATGCGGTTCCGCCGCACCGCCGAGCAGGACCCGGAGACCCCGTACCCGGCGCCACCGCACGTGCCGCTGCTCGGCCGCTGGCTGACGCACTTCGGGGAGCGGGCGCGCGTGCCCGGCTCCGCGCTGCTGCTCGCCATGACCGACCTGCTGTCCCGGCACTGGGCGACGGGCCAGTCCAGCCTGGAGGACCAGCACCTGGGCGCGCTGCTCGCCTGGATCACCGCCCCCGAGGGCAGCTCGGGCGCCGAGGCGGCGCTCAGCGCCGAGCTGGACCGGGGCCCGGACGGCCAGCTCCTGTGCCCGCCCGCGGGCCCCGCCACGGACCCCGCCTTCGACAACAAGCTGCTCGCACCGGCGATCGAGCGCTACGACCGGGCCCGTACGCGCCTGGCGGCGACCGAGGACGCGGTCGAGGCCGACGGGCGGCTCGCCGAGCTGACCGCCGCCGAGCGGGAGATCCACCGCCTGGTCGAGTCCCGCACCCGGCCCACCTGGGACGCCGTGTGGCGCGGCCTGGATCTGCTGTGCACGCTGCCCGAGGGGCCGCGCGCGGCGGAGCGCTGGACGCGGGACCGCTGGTCGTTCACCGGGCACCGCGACCGCGTCGCGGCGGGCGAGCCGCCGCAGCCGCGCCGCGACGACGCGGTGACGGCCGCGAACAAGCTGGCCACGCGCGAGCGCGAGCAGGCCAGGCTCGACGCGCAGGAGGCGCTCGACGACCCGCTGGTGATGGCGGGGCGGCGGCTCGCCGGGGAGGCGTTCGCGGGCGAGGTGACCGAGGTCGTGGCGGCGTACAACGACAAGAAGCGGCCCCGCCCGCTGGTCACGGTCCGCACCGACGACCGGCCGCACCTCGGCGAGCGCGTCAAGGTCTACCGCTCGCTCGGCGGGAAGCCGCAGACCGCCGAGTTCGTCGCGTACGAGGGCGAGGAGCGGGACGCGGTCGTGCTGCGCGTGCTCGACAAGATGGGGCGCGGCAAGGAGCCGGAGGAAGGGTCCCTGCCGGAGAAGGGCGACCGGGTGTGCTGGACGCTGTTCGAACACGAGCAGCGCGGCGGGCCCAAGCTGCCGGACCCGGAGGAGACGCCGTGGACGCACGGCGGCCCGCCCGGCGCCGAGGTGACCGCACCGATGCCGGACGCGGTGACCTCGGAGGACATCCTGTGACCGTGACGCCTTTGGACCCCACGTCGCTCAGCCCGTCGGCCGCCGCCACGCGCGCGACCGAGGCGATCCTGCGCGACACGCTCCATGGCGACGCCCGCGGGGTCGTCGTGGACTCGCCGCCCGGCGCCGGGAAGTCGACGCTGGTGGTGCGGGCCGCGCTCGAACTGGCCGAGGCGGGCCGCCCGCTGATGGTCGTCGCCCAGACGAACGCCCAGGTCGACGACCTCGTCCTGCGCCTGCACGAGAAGAACCCCGAGCTGCCCGTCGGCCGCCTGCACAGCAGCGACCCGGACGCGTACGACAAGGCGCTCGACGACCTGCCGAACGTCCGCACCTCGACGAAGGCGGGCGATCTCGCGCCGCTGCCGGTGGTCCTGTCGACCGCCGCGAAGTGGGCGCACGTGAAGGTCACCGACGCGGGCGGGCCGTGGCGCCACGCCATCGTCGACGAGGCGTACCAGATGCGCTCCGACGCGCTGCTCGCCGTGGCCGGGCTGTTCGAACGGGCGCTGTTCGTGGGCGACCCGGGCCAGCTCGACCCCTTCGCGATCGTCGGCTCGGAGCAGTGGGCGGGCCTGTCGTACGACCCGTCGGCCTCGGCGGTGTCGACGCTGCTCGCGCACAACCCCGATCTGCCGCAGCACCGGCTTCCGGTGTCGTGGCGGCTGCCCGCGTCGGCGGCGCCGCTGGTGTCGAGCGCGTTCTACCCGTTCACGCCGTTCCGCAGCGGAACGGACGAGGGCGACCGGGAGCTGCGGTTCGGCGTGGCGTCGGACGGTTCGGGGCCCGACCGGGTCATCGACGAGGCGGCCGAGGCCGGCTGGGGCCTGCTCGAACTGCCCGCCGCCCACACCCCGCGCACCGATCCGGAGGCGGTACGGGCGGTCGCGCTCGTCGTACGGCGCCTCCTCGACCGGGACGGCGTCACGCGCTCCGAGCGGGGTCCTGACGACACCGCGCCGCTGACCGCGGACCGGATCTGCGTCGGCACCGCCCACCGCGACCAGGCGGCGGCGGTCCGCGCGGCCCTCGGTGAGCTGGGCGTACGGGACGTCACGGTGGACACGGCGAACCGGTTGCAGGGCCGGGAGTACGACGTGACGGTCGTGCTGCACCCGCTGTCCGGGCGGCCCGACGCGACGGCGTTCCACCTGGAGACGGGGCGGCTCTGCGTGCTGGCGTCGCGGCACCGGCACGCTTGCATCGTCGTCTGCCGGGCCGGGGTCGCCGAGCTGCTCGACGAGCATCCGTCGACCGAGCCCGTGCAGCTCGGGGTGGACGTGAAGTTCCCCGACGGGTGGGAGGCGAACCACGCGGTCCTGGCGCGGCTGTCCGAGCACCGGGTGACCTGGACGCCGTAGCTCTTGGCCGTCCGTACGAGGCGCACTTGCGCTGCGTCGGACAATGGAAGGCGGCCCGGGCACAGGCGGGCCGCAACCGGCACAAGGAGGAACCACCATGGCGGAGCCCGAGCGGCCCCGTACCCCGCAAGCGCGGCTGCGGCCCGTGCCGCTGATTTTCGAGCCCGCGGAGGCCGCCGGGGACCCCGAGCACTTCTTCGACCTGGAGTCCATCGAGGACCCGCGTGAACTGCTCGCCCGCGCGACCGAGCTGACGCTCGCGTTCCGCGCGGCGACCGACCGGTCCGTGGAGTTCCAGGCCGTCGCGGCGGCGCAGCTCGCCGATCCGCGCCGCTTCGACCGGCTGACGACGGCCGACATCGCCGAGCGCGGGGGCTGGACCGAGGACTACGCGAAGAAGATGGTCGAGTTCGGACGCGACCTGCTGCGCAGCGGCTCGGAACAGGCGCCCTGAGGCGCGGTCGCGGGCCGGGCCGCGCGCGATGACGGAACGCTTGGCATATGCCAGGCGGGCAAGATACCCCGCATACCCCTCCCCTGTCCCGAGTTTCGGCAACTCTGCGGAGCCGCTTCCTCACCCCCGGTAGAGGTGGTGCACATGAACACCGCGCACCCGCACTTCGCCCCTGTCCCCGGCACCCCCCGCGACGGTTCCGACAGCCCCCTCGTCTCCGACGTCACCGGCGTCACTCCGGAGGGCGCCGCATGGCTCGCCTCCGCAGGAACGTATCCGCGCTCCACGCTCTCCCACTGGCGGTCCCGGCCCAGCGCGCCCGTCGTGCTGCCCTGCGGGTCCGTCTTCGACGTGGTGAACGTCCCCGCGATCTTCGGGCGGCGGATGTTAGACCGCCTCTGGGACGAGGGACCGGGATCCGGCCCCGTCGCCACGCATCGCGGCCGGATGCTCCTGTTCACGGCGCCGGGCACGGCGCAGCGCCTGCCGTCGCTCCTGCGCTGGGAGGAGTGGGGCCCCGCCGTGCCGCCCCTGCTCTGCCACGGCACCGGCGACGCGGTCACCGTCCCCGCGCCCACGTCGCCCCGCGACCCCCGCCCCGAGTCCCGCTGGGTCGTCGCCCCGGACACCCGCCACCCCTGGCTCCCCGGCCCCGAGGTCCTCCTGTGGGCCTGCGTCCGAGCCGCCCGCACCGGCGCGCACGCCGCCGTCCGCATATCGATTTTTCCTGCCGCCGATCAGGATGCTAAGGTCTACGACGTCAGCAGGCGCCGCTAGCTCAGTTGGTTAGAGCAGCTGACTCTTAATCAGCGGGTCCGGGGTTCGAGTCCCTGGCGGCGCACAGACGGTGAGAAGCCCCTCGCGGAAGCGAGGGGCTTCTTGCGTGGGCGCGCGGGCAGGTCAGCTCGTCGTCACCTTCACCGTCCACGCCCCCGACTCCGTGCGGTTCTCCGCCTCGATTCTGAGGTTCTCGCCGGGGACCGTATAGCTCTCGCCCACCGCCAGCGGGGCGTCCGCCAGCGGCGGGTAGACCGAGTCGCCGTGGCAGGACGACGTCGTGGGGTGGGTGTCGAGGACCTGGACGGGGCCCGCGCCGGAGGCCGAGTCGCCGTTGATGCGGTAGATCAGGACGCCCTGGTTGCAGGTGGTGCTGTCGTTGCCGGCCGCGCCGCGCGCCTCCAGGGCGACGGCGCTGGACCGCCCGGTGCGGACGACCGCCAGCTTCGTCCCGCCACCCGCCCCGAACGGGGCCCCGGCCGCCCCCGGAACCGTCGAGCGCGGCGCCGTGCCGAGCGGTTCCAGGGTCAGCCGGGTGACGCCCGTACGGGTGACGCAGGACACCTGCCCCGGCTCCAGCCAGCCGAGTTTCCACTTGTGCCAGCCGAAGAGGTCGGGGGCGAGCCCGAACTGGCTGCCCATGACGTCCCAGTCCCCCACGTACGTGTCCCAGTCGCCCTTGCCGTCGGACGGCCGGTGATAGAGGTCCGGCAGGTCGAAGACGTGCCCGGTCTCGTGCGCGAGGACGTTGCGGTCCGGCGGGTGCTGCTCGAAGACGGTGACGACGCGCCGGATATCGGTGTCGTCGGCCCGCATCGGACGGTCGAAGTTGACGACCTTGGTGGCGTCGGAGTCGACCCCGGGCGCGTCCGGGTCGGCGACGAAGTAGACGATGTCGTACTTGCCGAAGTCGGTGGAGGCGTCCGCCGCCTGGAGCGCGTCCCGCAAATACGCGCTGCGGTCCGCGGGCGCCCAGTCCCGCTGTATCCGGTACGAGGTCGAGGCCCGCGGCATCTTCAGCCATGCGCGCTGCGGATGCGGCACGAGCGAGAACTTGCCGTACGAGGCCCGCTCGTAGAACTGGCTCGTGGCCGGGAAGTAGTCCGACGTGAGCTGCTCGGGCGTGGTCAGCGGCTCCGCGTCCGGGAAGGACAGGAAGACCATCACCGCGTTCAGGCTCTGCCTGGGCCGCGGATAGTCCGCGTTCCAGGTGTCGAGGCCTTCGGAGTGATGGACCGCGGTCCGTTCCAGGGCGCACGGGTCGTCGCGGGGGGAGGCGGCGGCCGGGCCCGCGACCAGCCCCGTGGCGGCGAGGGCGGCGAGTGCGGTCAGGGCCGCCGCGACGGCGCGCAGACGGGCCCTGTCCACTCCCGCGGGTGGCTGCGGGCGCTCCAAGTCGACCTCCGGGAAGGGAAAGTGAGACACCCCACCCAGAGTGTTGGTGTTTGTTGCGTTTCGCCTTGTTTATCTGGCCCGGACGAGTGAGGCGCGACACCCCGGGCGATCACAGGCCGTCACACTCGGTCGAGCTGCGGCAGAAGCCCGTAAAGGGGCGGGCAGAAACGATCTGGCAGGGCGGTTCGCGGCGCCCGCCGCCGGGTTCGCCCGAGGACAAGGCTGGATAGCCCGTCCGACCGGCCTCTATGATCGGCACACTTTCCTGCCGGGACCCCGGCCGCACCAGCACCACGCGACCGGCCGACGCACCACGGGGAGCGAAGCGGTGAGCGCACAGCCCGAAGGGCCCACGACCGCGGCGGAGGTGTCCGCACCCGACCCCCGCCCCGAGTTCATCACGGAGTTCATCACGGAGAGTGAGCGCGTACGTGAGTGCCGGCCGAGGCCCGTCCACGGCGCCGCCTTCCTCGCCGCGCCCCAGCCGATGCTGCTCGTCGGCCGCGACGGTGTGATCGTCGGTGCCAACGCCGCCGCCCGCGCCCTGCTGCACGGCGAGTCCGCCGAGCCGCTCGTCGGCCGGGTCGCCGCCGACCTGCTCGACCTCGGCTCCGACCCCCGCACCCAGGACGCCTACCGCGAGGTGCTGCGCGGCAGGCAGGCCCCGCTCGGCCGCACCCGGCGCCTCAAGCACGCCGCGGGCCACTCCGTATGGGTGCGGATCACGGTGTCGCCCGTGCCCGGCGCGGACGTCGTGCTCCTCTCCCTCAACGACATCAGTGCCCACCGCGACCTCCAGGCCGGACTGCGCCACCTCCAGACGCACGACCCCGTGACCCGGCTGCCCAACCGCGCCCTGTTCTTCGAGCGCCTCACCGGCGCCCTGGAGGCGGGGGCGTACGAGGGCACGGGCGCGACCGGCCGGGTCGGCCTGTGCTACCTCGATCTCGACGGGTTCAAGGCGGTCAACGACACGCTCGGCCACCACGTCGGGGACCGGCTGCTCGCCGCCGTCGCCGAGCGGCTGACCCACTGCGCCGACCTGGCCCGGCACGCCACCGGCGCCCCGCTGGTGGCCCGGCTCGGCGGCGACGAGTTCGCCCTGCTCATGGAGGACTCGACCGGTACGGAGCAGCTGGCGGACCTCGCGGAGACGGTCCTGGAGGCGCTGCGCGAACCCTTCTACCTGTCGGGGCAGCTGCTCTCGGTCTCGGCCTCGATCGGCGTCGTCGAACGGGACGTCGCGGACACCAGCCCGATGGGGCTCATGCAGGCCGCGGACACCACGCTGTACTGGGCGAAGGCCGACGGGAAGGCGCGCTGGACGCTGTTCGACCCGGAGCGCAACGCCCGCCGTGTGACCCGGCAGGCCCTGTCGTCCGGGCTGCGCCCCGCGGTCGAGCGGGAGGAGTTCGTCCTCGCGTACCAGCCGCTGGTGCGCCTGGAGGACGGCGGCCTGCGGGGCGTCGAGGCGCTGGTGCGCTGGCGGCATCCGGAGTTCGGCCTGCTGACGCCGAATCGGTTCATCGCACTGGCCGAGGAGGACGGGTCCATCGTGCAGCTCGGGCGGTGGGTCCTGGAGACGGCCTGCCGTCAGGCGCGGGCCTGGCAGCTCGCGCATCCCGACGTGCCGCCCGTGTTCGTCAGCGTCAATGTGGCGGTGCGGCAGGTGTGGGACTCGGACCTCGTGGCCGACGTCGCCCGGATCCTCGCCGAGACCGGGCTGCCCGCCGAACTCCTCCAGCTCGAACTCACCGAGTCCGCCGTCATGGGCTCCACCGGGCGGCCCCTGCGGGCGCTGCAGGACCTCAGCGACATGGGCGTCCGCATCGCCATCGACGATTTCGGCACCGGGTACTCCAACCTCGCCTACCTCTCCAGGCTCCCCGTCTCGGTGCTGAAGCTGGACGGTGCCTTCGTGCGCGGCTTCGAGGACGGGGCGAGCACCCCGACGGAACCGGCCGACGCCGTCATCGTGGAGGCCATGGTGCAGCTCGCGCACCGGCTCGGCCTCACCGTCACCGCCGAGTGCGTGGAGACGCTCGACCAGGCGGACCGGCTGCGGCGCATCGGGTGCGACACCGGGCAGGGGTATCTGTACTCGCGGCCGGTCGCGGCGGAGCGGATCTCGGAGCTGCTCGTGGAGCGGCGGTAGCGGGCGGGTACCGGGCGTCGCACGACCACCGCGCCCCGGTCCACCCCGCGACCGCCCCCCCGGCCCGTCCGGGTCAGGCCCCCGGCAGCCCGTACGCGTCCGCGATCAGCTCGTAGGAGCGGAGACGGATCTCGCCGCTGTGGGCGTTGGCCGTGAGCATCAGCTCGTCGGCGCCCGTGCGCTTCTGGAGGTCGTCGAGGCCGGTGCGGACCTCGTCGGCGGTGCCGTGGATGACGTTGGAGTTCCAGGAGCGGATGAAGTCCTGCTCCATCTCGTTGAACGGGTACGCCTCCGCCTCCTCCGGCGTCGGGACCAGGCCGGGGCGGCCGGTGCGCAGGCGGACCATGTTGAGCGCGGCGGCGAGGACCTGGCGGCGGGCCTCGGTGCCGTCGTCGTCGGTTGCGAGCGCGGAGACGCCGATCAGGGCGTACGGCTTGTCGAGGACGGCGGAGGGCTGGAAGGACTCGCGGTACAGGTCGAGCGCCGGGATCGTGTTCTGCGCGGAGAAGTGGTGCGCGAAGGCGAACGGCAGTCCGAGGACACCGGCGAGGCGGGCGCTGAAGCCGGAGGAGCCGAGCAGCCACAGCGGCGGGCGGTGCGGGTCCTGGACACCGCCGGGCGACGTGGCCTGGACGGGGCCCGGGACCGCGTGGATGCGGGAGTACGGGTGGCCGTCGGGGAAGTCGTCGTCGAGGAACCGGGTCAGCTCGGCGAGCTGCTGCGGGAAGTCGTCCGCGCCCTCGTTGAGGCGGTCGGTGCGGCGCAGGGCGGCGGCGGTGGCGCCGTCGGTGCCGGGGGCGCGGCCGAGGCCGAGGTCGACGCGGCCCGGGGCCATCGCCTCAAGGGTGCCGAACTGCTCCGCGATGACCAGCGGGGCGTGGTTGGGCAGCATGACGCCGCCGGAGCCGAGCCGGATGCGGTCGGTGTGGGCGGCGAGGTGGGCCAGGATCACGGCCGGCGAGGACGAGGCGACGCCGGGCATCGAGTGGTGCTCGGCGACCCAGTACCGGTGGTAGCCGCGGCTCTCGGCGAGCTTGGCGATGTCGACGCCGGTGCGCAGCGCCTGCGTGGCGGTGCGGCCGGCGCCCACGGTGACCAGGTCCAGCACGGAGAGAGGGGTCGGGGCGGTGCCAAGGGCTGCGCCCCGGATCTCGTCGTGGTTGGCCGGCACGGGGTCCTCCTGCAAACGTGATTCTGGCTGACCCCGACTTAACGGAGGCGGGCTCCACTTGTATTCCCGACCGCCTGCATTCCCGACCGCCCCGGCCGCCCGGCCTACACCTGCACCACCGGCTCCTTCGTGAACAGCGCGCCCAGCTCCGGCGCGTTGACGCGGCGGTCGACCAGGCGCAGGGCCTCCCAGACGGTGACCTGGTTGGCGGTGAGGACCGGCTTGGCCAGTTCCCGCTCCAGGTCACGGACGTGCGCCGCCGTGTGCAGGGCCGTGTCCGGCAGGAGCACCGCGTCCGCGTCCGGGTGGTCGCCCGCGCGGGCCATGGCCAGGGTCTCGTCCCAGCCCCACGTGCCGACCTCCGCGGCCGTGAGGACGCCGCTGCCGCGCACGGAGACCACGTCGGCGCCCGCCGCCTTCAGGAACGCGGCGAAGTGCTCGGCCACGTCCGCCGGGTACGTCGCCGCGACCGCCACCCGGCGCGCCCCCAGCTCGCCCAGCGCGTGCGCGAAGGCGAAGGAGGTGCTGGACGCGGGCAGCCCCGCGGCCACGGCCAGCGTTCTGACCTGCTCTTGCGCGCCCTCCCAGCCGAGGACGAAGCTGCCGGACGTGCACGCCCAGACCACCGCCTCCGCGCCCGCGAGCCGGAGCTCCTCGACGCCCGCCGCGAGCCGGTCCGCCGCGCCCATCTCCAGGAGCGCGTCGAGGCGGTGCGCGTCCTCGCCGATGTCCGTGTGGACGACGGGCAGCCGGATGTCACTGTCGATCAGCATCTCGATGCGCGGGAAGTCGTCCTCGGCCGAGTGCCCTGGGTAGAGAAGTCCGAGCGCTGTCATGTCCTATGCCCACCCTTCCTGGCCCTCCGGGAGTTCCGGGGCGCCGTGTCCGGGCCGGAGGCCGCCCTCCGGCAGGTCCGGCAGGGGCCATTGGCGTCGCGCCGCCGGGTCGAGCAGCGCCTGGTACGGCCCCACCGCTCGCGTACCCAGCCGGCGCAGGGCTGCCCACATCGTGACCTGGTTGGCCGAGATCACCGGGATCCGCAGCTCCGCCTCCAGCTGCGGGATGACGTCGTACGTGGGCAGGTTCGTGCAGCTGATGAAGAGCACGTCCGCCGTGGTGCCCGCCGCGTCGCGGGCCATCCGCGCCACGTCCCGGTACGGCACCTTCCAGATCCGCCGGGTCAGGCCGAGGAACGCCGTCCCGGTGACGGCCACGCCCGCCTCCGCGAGGAACTACGCGAGGGACTCGGTGACGGACCGGGTGTAGGGGGTGACGAGTGCGACGCGGCGCGCGTCGAGTTCCGCGAGGGCCTCCAGGAGCGCGCCCGACGTGGTGACGCTCGGCCGGTCCCCGGAGCGGCGCATCGCCTCGCACATCGCGTGTTCGCCCGCGAGGCCGCCGACGAAACTGCCCGAGGTGCAGGCGTACGCGAGGACCTCGGGCTCGACCGCGCCGAGCGCCCGGACCGCCTCGTCGAGCGTCTCGTGCTCGCTGACGATCCTGGCGAGGTCGAGACTCACCTCCACCGGGACGAACGGGGTGCGGGTGAGATGGAGGGAGATCTCGTCGGGCACCCAGCGCCACAGCTCACGGTCGAGCGCGAAGTCGAACGGTGCGACGACACCGAGGCCGCGCTGCGGCCGCGGTCCTCCCAGGAAAGCAACGTCCATAGAGCATGCCCCAAGTTCAGCTGACGGGATGGTGCCGTGGTGCAGGGATGCGGAGGTGCCGAGTGCCGATGCGGCGCCTGAACCGGCGGTCCGTCGCCGGGGACGTCGGGACAGCGGGGAACGGGTGGGAGAGGAGGAACGCGCCGACGCAGGTCCTCCGTTGACGAAGGTAGGTTCAGGTGCCAGCGTGGTCAATCCGCCCATGTCAAGGAAAGCAGAGCTGCGTTGCGGAACGATTTCGTCGCTGTACCGGGTGTCGATGGGGCGGGGGGTGAGCGGCCCGCCGTGCTCGTTCTGGACGCCGCTCCCGGTGAACCCCCGCCCCGGCTCGGCGCGTTGACCGGACGGGCCCGCGTGCTGCACGCCTCCGACGCGGCCGGGCTCCGCGCCCTGCTCCCCGAGGCCGACGTCCTGCTGGTGTGGAACTTCACGTCCGACGCCGTACACGAGGCATGGCCCGCCACGGGGCCGCGCCCGCGCTGGGTGCACGCCGCGAGCGCGGGCGTGGACCGGCTGATGTTCCCCGGACTCGTCGACTCCGACGCCGTGCTGACCAACGCGCGGGGCATCTTCGACGGGCCGATCGCCGAGTACGTCGCCGCGCTCGTCCTCGCGATGGGCAAGGACCTGCCCCGCACGCTCGCGCTCCAGGCGGCGGGCGAGTGGCGGCACCGGGACACGCAGCGCATCGCCGGTACGCGCGCCTGCGTCGTCGGCTCGGGCCCCATCGGGCACGCGATCACCGCCCGGCTCAAGGCGCTCGGGATCATCACGGCGCTGGTCGGGCGGCGGGCGCGGGCCGGGGTCCACGGCCCCGCCGACCTCGACCGGCTGCTCGCCCGCGCCGACTGGGTGGTGTGCGCGGCGCCGCTGACCGAGGAGACACGGGGGATGTTCGACGCCCGCAGGTTCGGGGTGATGCAACCCGCCGCGCGGTTCATCAACGTGGGACGTGGTCCGCTGGTCGTGGAGTCCGACCTGGTGGACGCCCTGCACAACCGGTGGATCGCGGGCGCGGCCCTGGACGTCTTCGAGCACGAGCCGCTGGCCGCGGACAGCCCGCTGTGGACGGCCCCCGGGTTGATCGTCTCGCCGCACATGAGCGGGGACACGGTCGGCTGGCGGGACGAACTGGGGCGGCAGTTCGTCGAGTTGTACGGGCGCTGGGAGTCCGGCCGGGCGCTGACGAATGTAGTCGACAAGAAACGTGGGTATGTCCCCGGGAACTGAAGGACCTGGAGGGGCGGATGACGAGCGAGCTCACCCGACTGACGGCGCAGGATCTGCTCGACGGTTACCGCAAGGGGGAGTTCAGCCCCGTCGACGCCACCCGGGCGGTCCTCGCCCGCATCGAGGAGACGCAGCCCGCGCTGAACGCGTTCGTGCGCGTCGACGCGGAGGGCGCGCTCGCCGCGGCGGAGGCGAGCACGCGGCGCTGGCGGCGCGGTGAGCCGCAGGGCCTGGTCGACGGCGTGCCGGTGACGGTCAAGGACCTCCTGCTGCAGCGCGGCGTGCCGAACTTGCGCGGTTCGAAGACCGTGCGGGCGGACGGGAGTTGGGACGAGGACGCACCCGCCGTCGCGCGGCTGCGCGAGCACGGCGCCGTCTTCGTCGGCCGCACGACGACCCCCGAGTTCGGCTGGAAGGGCGTCACCGACTCCCCCCTCACCGGCATCACCCGCAACCCGTACGACACCTCGCGCACCGCCGGCGGGTCGAGTGGCGGCAGCGCGGCGGCCGTCGCGGTCGGCGCGGGGCCGCTGTCGCTCGGCACGGACGGCGGCGGCTCGGTCCGCATCCCGGCCGCGTTCTGCGGGATCTTCGCCCTGAAGCCGACGTACGGGCGGGTCCCGGCGTACCCGTCCTCCGCGTTCGGCACACTCGCGCACGTCGGCCCGATGACGCGGAGCGCGGCCGACGCGGCGCTGATGACGGACGTGATCTCCGGCCCCGACGTACGCGACTGGTCGGCCTCGGCGCCCGCCCCCGGCAGCCTCCGCGACGCGCTGCGGGGCGGGGTGCGTGGCCTGCGCGTCGCGTACTCGCCGTCGCTCGGCGGGCAGGTGGCGGTGCGGCCCGGCGTCGCCGCGCAAGTCCGCGAGGCGGTGACGCGGCTCGCCGGGCTCGGGGCGTACGTGGAGGAGGTCGACCCGGACTTCACCGATCCCGTCGCCGCGTTCCACGTGCTGTGGTTCAGCGGGGCGGCGCGCAACGTGTCCCGCTTGTCCGCCGCGCAGCGGGAGTTGATGGACCCCGGGCTCCGGGAGATCTGCGCCCTCGGGGCCCGCTACAGCGCGCTCGACTATCTGGCCGCCGTCGACACGCGGATGGCGCTCGGGCGGCGGATGGGCCTGTTCCACTCCACGTACGACGTGCTGCTCACGCCGACGTTGCCGCTGACCGCGTTCGAGGCGGGGGTGGAGGTGCCGCGCGGCAGTGGCCTGCGGCGCTGGACCGGGTGGACGCCGTTCACGTATCCGTTCAACCTGACGCAACAGCCGGCGATGACCGTCCCGGTGGGGCTGGATCAGGGGTTGCCCGTTGGAATGCAGGTGGTGGCGGCTCGGCACCGGGACGACTTGGTGCTGCGGGTCGCTGACGCGGTGGGGGTGGCCGGGACCACCTGGCCCGCCCTCGCTTAGGTCACGGGGCTCCGCCCCGGACCCCGCTCCTCAAGCGCCGGAGGGGCTTGATTTTGCGAACCGCAGCGTCTCCCCCACCGCCCCCGACCGCCAAAGGTCCTGGCACGCCTCCGCCATCCCCTCCAGTCCCTCCACCACCTGCCCCCACACAATGCCGGGCACCCACCCCACGTCCCCGTTCAGCAGCAGGTTGTTGCGCTCGTAGAAGAGGGCCAGGTCGACCACGGGGGTGTCGGCGGCGAGCGAGGCGCCTTCGCCGTACCCGTACGAGCGCGACCCCAACTGTGTCCCGTTGAAGGAGAAATAGCACAGGTCGCCCGGGATGGGTGTGACCGTCGGGTTCTCCAGCGGGGGCTCCTGTGGCGCGAATGCCGGGAACAGGGCGTAGATCTCGTTCCGGGCGTATTTGGCGTGGTAGACGTCGGAGACGAGGGGCAGGGCGTCCCAGACCGCCGCGCAGGTGAGCGGGGCGCGGTCGGTGAGGAGTTTCGCCGTGCAGGTCACGCCCCGCGCGGCCAGGGTGACGTCGATGAACCGGTCGGGGGCGCCGCTTGAGTCAGCCATGCGCCCCATGCTCCGCCTCATTCACCCCGCGCGGTCAAGAGCGCACCACCCGTGTGTACGCACCACACGCCAGCTGAATGCGGCGTGAATTCATCGGCATAAGTCGAGTCGGGTCGGGTAGCCGCGCGCCCATGGCTCCACCAACTCACATACGTAGGAAAGAGCCTGCCGAGAGACGAACTCTTCGCAGGCGGTCACTGCTCGCGGGGGCGGGTGCGCTCGGCGCACTGGGCGCTCTGGGAGCGGCGGGATGCAGCCAGGTACCGAAGGGCGACACGCTCGCGCGGCTGCAGGGGCAGGGGACCGTACGCCTGGGCATCGCGGGCGAGGTGCCCTACGGGTACATCAACGACGACGGGGAGTTCACCGGCGAGGCGGTGGAACTCGCCAAGGTCATCTTCAAACGGCTCGGTGTCGGCCACGTCCAGCCGGTCGCGACCGACTTCGCCTCGCTCATCCCCGGTCTGAACACGCAGCAGTTCGACGTCGTGTCCGCCGGGATGTACATCAACAAGGAACGCTGTCAGCAGGTCATCTTCGCCGACCCCGAGTACCAGATGCTGGACTCGTTCATCGTGCGCAAGGGCAACCCGAAGAACCTGCACAACTACGCCGACGTGGTGAAGGCCAAGGCCAAGTTCGGCACCGGCACCGGGTACGCGGAGATCGGCTACGCCGTGGACGCCGGGTACAAGGAGTCCGACATCGTCATCCTCCAGGACCAGGTGGCGGGGCTCAACGCCGTGGAGGCGGGCCGTATCGACGTGTTCGCGGGCACCGCGCTCACCACCCGCGAGGTCACCAAGAAGAGCAGCAAGGCCGAGCACACCGAGCCGTTCGCGCCCACGGTCGACGGCAGGAAGCACGTCGACGGCGGCGGCTTCACCTTCCGCCCCACCGACACCAAGCTGCGGGACGCCTTCAACGTCGAGATCCACAAGATGAAGAAGAGCGGCGAACTGTTCCGCATCCTCCAGCCGTTCGGCTTCACCAAGGCGGAGATGACGACGCTGACCGCCGAGGAGCTGTGCCGATGACCGCCGGACTGTGGGAACACTGGGTGCTGCCGGGCATCTGGATCACCATCCAGCTCACCCTCTACAGCGCGGCGCTGGCGACCGTCGTCGCCTTCGGCGTCGGCATGGCGCGCACGCACCGGTTGTGGATCGTCCGGTTCGTCGCCGGCCTCTACACCGAGATATTCCGGGGCACCTCCGCCCTGGTCCTGATGTTCTGGATCTTCTTCGTCCTGCCGCAGCTCGCGGGCTGGTCCCTCGTCCCGATGTGGGCGGCCGTCCTCGCGCTCGGTCTGTCCTACGGCGCGTACGGTGCCGAGATCGTCCGTGGCGCCCTCAACGCGGTGGCGCCCGCGCAGCGCGAGGCGGGGGTCGCGCTGAGCTTCACGCCGTGGCAGCGGATGCGGCTCATCCTGCTGCCGCAGGCGGTGCCGGAGATGATCCCGCCGTTCTCGAACCTGCTGATCGAGCTGCTCAAGGGCACGGCCCTGGTGTCGCTGCTCGGCATCGGTGACGTGTCCTTCGCCGCCTATCTGGTGCGGCTCGCGACGACCGAGAGCACGGAGATCTACTCGCTCACGCTCGTCATCTACTTCGTCCTCGCGTTCATCCTCACCCGCGGAATGCGGGCCCTGGAGCGCAAGACCAAGGCGGGCATCGGGCAGCGGCCCGAGCGCGGCGCGGGTGTCATGCGCAAGCTCGACCTGCGCCGCCAGAACGAGACGGGAGGTGCGGCCCTGTGAGCGACGTGAGCCAGGTGGGTCAGGTGAGCCCTGTGACCACCATCGCCGCGGACAACTGGGACTGGTCCGCCGTCAGCGACTTCATGCCGCACTTCTGGGACGGCCTCCTCGTCACCCTCCAGATCCTCCTCTACGGCTCGCTGATCTCCTTCAGCGTCGGCCTGGTCTGGGCGCTCGCCTTCCGGGCGCCCACCCGCTTCATCCGCTGGCCCGTCGGCGCGATCACGGAGTTCATCCGCAACACGCCGCTCCTGGTCCAGCTGTTCTTCCTGTACTTCGTGCTGCCGGAGGCGGGGATCCAGTTCTCCGCGTTCACCACCGGTGTCGTCGCGATCGGCCTGCACTACTCGACGTACACCGCGCAGGTCTACCGCGCGGGCATCGAGGCCGTGCCGGTCGGCCAGTGGGAAGCCGCCCGCGCGCTCAGCCTCCCGTACGGCAAGACGTGGACGGCGGTCATCCTGCCGCAGGCGATCCGCCGCGTCGTGCCCGCGCTCGGCAACTACGTCGTCGCGATGCTGAAGGACACGCCGCTGCTCGCGGGCATCGGTGTCCTGGAGCTGCTCCAGCGCTCGCGCCTGGAGGCGGCCAAGACGTTCCAGTACACGGAGGCCCTGACGGTCGTCGGTGTCGCCTTCATCGTCATCTCCTACCTCGCCTCCCTTCTCCTGCGATCCCTGGAGCGCCGCCTTGTCCACTGACGCGAACCTTTCGAAAGACCAGCCCAATCCGGCCGTGGACGGCACCGAACTGATCCGCTTCGAGAAGGTCGTGAAGCGGTTCGGCGGCAACACCGTCCTCGACGAGCTGGACTTCTCCGTCGCCTCCGGCAAGCACGTCACCCTGATCGGCCCGTCGGGTTCCGGCAAGACGACGATCCTGCGGCTGCTCATGACGCTGCTCAAGCCGGACGAGGGCACGATCAAGGTGGGCGGCGAGTACCTCACCCACGAGCAGAAGAACGGCAAGCTCGTCCCGGCCGGCGAGAAGCACATCCGCGAGGTCCGCAAGAACATCGGGATGGTCTTCCAGCAGTTCAACCTCTTCCCGAACATGAAGGTCCTCCGCAACATCATGGAGGCGCCGGTCACCGTGCTCGGCCTCTCCAAGGACGAGGCGGAGCAGCGGGCCCGCGAGCTGCTCGACATGGTCGGCCTCGGTGACCGCGCCGACGCGTACCCGACGCAGCTCTCGGGCGGCCAGCAGCAGCGGGTCGCCATCGCGCGGGCCCTCGCGATGCGGCCGCAGGTGCTGCTCCTCGACGAGGTGACCTCGGCGCTCGACCCCGAGCTGGTGGCGGGCGTGCTCGATGTCCTCCGCGACATCGCGCACACGACGGACATCACGATGCTCTGCGTCACGCACGAGATGAACTTCGCCCGCGACATCTCGGACCAGGTCCTCATGTTCGACTCGGGCCACGTCCTGGAGTCGGGCACCCCGGACAAGATCTTCAACGAGCCGGACCACCAGCGGACCAGGGAGTTCCTCAGCGCGGTGCTCTGAGCGGTCCGCCGGGCCGTCCGCCGGGCGGCCCGCCGGGCGGTTCTTCGAGCGCGGGCGTATTCGCTCCGCTTACCCGTACGGTGCATGACTCTGGCATATGCCACGGTGGCGCGTTCCTGCTGAGAGGCTCGGAATGCGCCACCGAATACCGCAACCTCCGCCCCTCTTGGGGGTGTTGACGGCTATCGTGGAGGGAGCCAGCCAGCCAGCTGTCCGGAACCGGTCCTTGCAGGGGGATGCCGTGGCGCTGAAGCACGAGCAGGACGCGCCGGGCCACCGGCCGCGGCAGCCGCACCGGTCGGTGCAGCATGCGCTGCGTGTCCTGGAGGCCGTCGCCCATCACGCCACCGGCATCGCCGACGCCGAGCTGGCGCGCGTCACCGGGCTCCCCTCCGACCAGCTCACCGGCCTTCTGCGGATGCTCCGCCGCGAGGGGTACGTCGAGCAGACCGCCGACGGCGCCTACGTCACCGGCGAGACCCTGAGCAGGATCGGTTCGGCCGACGGGAACGCGGCGGCGCTCACCGCCAAGCTCCAGCGCACCCTCGACGAGCTGCGGGACCGCGTCGGCGCGGCGGTCTACATCAGCCGGTACATCGACGGCGAGGTCCGCATCACCCAGTACGCGGCCGGGCCCGAGGCCCCCGCGGTCAACGAGTGGGTCGACTTCCGGGTCTCCGCGCACGCCAGCGCCGTCGGCAAGAGCCTCCTCGGCCAGCTCGACCTGAACGGGCGGCGCGACCACCTCTCCCGGCACAAGATGGCCCGCCTCACCTCGCGCACCATCACCAACGAGAAGATCCTGCTCTCCAGGCTCGCCACCCAGCCGGCGACGGTCCCGGTCCTCGACATCCAGGAGTACGCCGTGGGCACGGTCTGCGCGGCGGTCCCCATCACGGCGGGCTCGGCGGTCGGCTGCCTGGCCCTCTCCCTGCCGCTGGAACGGGCCCACCGCCTCCACGACGCGGCGAAACGATTGAACAAGAGCGCGGCCCCGGTCCTGCTGTCGCTGACGATCTAGCCGAGGGCACGAGCAGCCGCACGCAAAAGACCCCCCGCTCTCACGGAGGGCCTTTCACTGTCTGTGCGCCGCCAGGGACTCGAACCCCGGACCCGCTGATTAAGAGTCAGCTGCTCTAACCAACTGAGCTAGCGGCGCCTGCTGACAAGAAAATAGTACCTGGTCCGGAGGGGTGCCTGTGACCATCAGGGGGATGGGGGTGTCATGAGGGCCGTACGGGCGTGGGTACGGAAGGACGTGGTGAGGGCGGTGCGGTCGGCCGGGGTCAGGCGGCGGTAGGCCGTCTCGGACGGCGGGCGCCACCAGATGTCGCCGCCGCTCCAAAAGCCTGCGCGGCGCAGTTCGGCGCGGCGGATCTTGTTCGTTGCCGTCACCGGTATGTGATCGACCAGACGCATGAAGCGCGGCGCCATCTTCGTGCCGAGGTCGGGCTGCGACGCCAGGAACGCCTCGAAGGAGCGCGGGGCGAAACGGGCGCGGAGGGCCAGCGTCGCCATCACCTGGTCCCCGGAGACCGGGTCCGGGACCCCGTACACGGCGACGGCCGCCGCGCCCGGCCAGCGGGCGAGGATGTTCTCGATCATCGCCGGGGCGAGGTTCTCGCCGTCGACGCGGATCTTGTCGTCCCCGCGCCCGGCGAAGTACAGGAACCCGGCCGCGTCCCGGTAGAAGAGGTCACCGGTCCAGTACCAGCCGTCACCGCGCACGCGCTCCGCGTACGCCGCGTCGTTGCGCCAGTACCCCTCGAACGACGACCGCCCGCGGTTGACCAGCTCCCCGATCGCCTCGGCCCCGTTCAGGAGGGCGCCACCCGCGTCGAACACCGCCGGAGGGCACTCGGCCCCGGTCGCCGGGTCGAGCACCACGAGGTCGCCCCCGGGCACCCCGCGCCCGATCGCGCCGGGCGGCGTGTCGGCGGTGCGCTGTACGGCGGCGCCGCCCTCGGAGGACCCGTACCCCTCGACGAGCCGCACCCCGAACCGTTCCTCGAAGCGGCCCGCGTCCACCGCCCCGGCCTCCGTGCCGAACCCGACCCGCAGCGGGTTGTCCCGGTCGTCCGGCCGCTCCTCGGTGGCCAGGATGTACTGCACGGCCCGGCCGACGTACGTGAAGTAGGTCGCGCGGAACCGTCGCACGTCGTCCAGGAACGCGGACGCGGAGAAGCGGCGGCGCAGCGCCACCCCGGCCCCGGCGGCCATGGCGGGCGCCCAGCCGGCGATGACGGCGTTGCCGTGGAAGAGGGGCATGCAGAGGTAGTGGACGTCGTCCGCGCGGACGTCGAAGGTGGCGGCCAGGGACCGTCCGGCCGCCGCGAGCCGCCCCTGCGTGCAGATCGCCGCCTTGGGCGCGCCCGTCGACCCGGACGTGAAGTAGAGGAGCATACGGGTGCCGGGCCCGACCCCGGCCGCGATCTCCGGCTCGGCGCCTTCGTGCGGCGCGAGCAGATCGGCGTACGCGGCGTCGTCCGTGACCAGGACCCGGACGCCGGGCAGCGCCGGCCCGTCGAGCAGCGGCAGCCGGGCCCGCTCCGTGACGAGCACACGGCACTCGGTGTGGGTGATGTCGCGGGCCAGCTCGGCGCCGCGCCGGGTCGGGTTGATCCCGGCGACGGCCGCCCCGGCGAGCGCGGCCGCGCCCAGCCAGTGCACGAACTCGGGCGTGTTGTCGAGCAGCACCCCGACGTGCGGTGCGGCGCCGCGCGGCAGCAGCTCGGCGAGGAGCGCGGCCCGAGCCGCCGCCCCGGAAGCGAGCTGGTGGTGGCTGAGGACCTGGTCCTCGTAGGCGAGTCCGGTCCTGTGGTCGCCCCAGCGTTCCTGGACGAACTCCGCGAAGGTGTGCGTCGTGGGTCCCATGGCGGCGCACCATAATTGACGCGCCGTCAGAAAGGGAGGCAGCGCACAGCACGGACTCCCCCGCGCGCCGCCCGCCCGTGTGGGCGCGGGCGGCGCGCGGGGGCCTCAAGCGAGCCGGGCCCGACTCGGACTCAGGGTCAGAACGTGACGTCCGAGCAGGCGTAGAACGCGTTCGCCGTGTCCGCGACCGTCCACACCGCGAGGATCACGTGGTGGCCGGACTTGCCGGTGGGCAGGGCGCCGGAGTGCGAGAGCGTGGCCGGCGGCTGTCCGCTGAAGGGCACCGTGAGGAACGGTGTGGTGTTCAGCGCGGCGCGGGTGAGCGGCTTGCTCTCGTCCCAGCCGTTCTTGGTGACGTAGTAGCGGAAGTCCGTGGTGGAGTGCCGCGCGGTGAACTGCCAGCGGAACGTGTAGTTCTGCCCGCCGGTCACCTTGGTGGTCGGCCAGGCCTGCCCGTTGGGCTGCTTGGCCGCGTTGAGCTGCGCGAACTCGCCGTGGTTGGCGGAGCATATCTGGCCGTCGGCGGGCCCGGCCGCCGGGAAGCCCTTGGGCCCCTCGACGCTCTGCGGCTCCCACTGGATGTTGCCGCAGCCGCTGACGGAGCCGTTGGCGCAGAGTTTCTGCCGGCTGATGGGCAGGTCGGTGTAGCCGTGACCGCTCGCCCCACCGGCCGAAAGCGCGAACGCCCCCGCAGTAGTGAGGCCGATCAAAGCCGCGTAGGTCTTCTTGTTTCGCATGCTGCCGCTCCTGGGGGTGTGGGGAGTACCGGTAGCTGTGCGCACAGCGTTGTTCAGTTTCTGTTCTTCAGGTCTAGACCAACCACCAATGTATGGGCGGCGGTTGGCCGTGTCCATACAAAAGTTGGTCCTCCCTTTGCTTTGCCCTTTACTCCCCGCGCCCGGTGTAGAACGCCACGGTCAGGTCCTTCACGAGCGCCTTGCGCTCGTAGTCGTCGAGATCGACCAGGCCCCGCGTGGTCAGCCGCGCCACCGTGTCCTCGACCGAGTCGACGACGGAGGTGAGCACGGTGTCGCGGTGCTGCGCGTCGAGCGCCGCGATCCGGCGGCGCCGCATCACGGCCGCCAGCTCGGGCGCGTACTCGACACGGGTCGGCTGCGCCGAGAAGACCTCGATGCCGGCCGCCTCGGTGTCCGCGGCGAGGCGCCGGGTCAGCAGATCGGCGACCGCCTCGGTGTTGCGCAGGGTCGGGGCCGCGCCCTGCGCGGCGGTCGTGGGCGCGTCGGCCGGGAACTGCGAGAGGACCCCCGCCACGGCGGCCTCGACGCACTCGCGCAGGTACTCCTCGTGGTCCTCGATGCCGAGCGCCGCCCGCGCGCTGTCCCTGACCCGCCACACGACGAGGACGACGACGCGCAGCGCGACCCCGTTCGCGTCGACCGCGGGCATCCCCTCGCTGCGCCAGTGCCGAAGCCGCAGGTCGATCCGGCGCCGCAGCAGCAGCGGGTTCAGCCACAGCAGCCCGGACCTGCGCACACTGCCCCGGTAGCGGCCGCACAGGGTGAGCACGAGGGCCCGTCCCGTCCGGCCCCGGGCGAGCCCGCCGAAGCCCAGGAGCGCGAGCGCGCCGGAGCCCGCGAGCGCCGCCCACTGGTACGGGCCGAGGCCCACCCCCTCGTACCCGGGCAGCCCGGCGATCCGCGTCATGATGCGCGGCAGCATCCCGGCCCAGCCCAGGGCCGCCACCGCACCGGCCGCCCCGGCGAGCCCGCCGAGGACGCCGACGGCGCCGGGGAGCACGCGGCCCGGCCGCTCCACCAGCTCGGGGTCGGCGGAGGGCACGGAGCGCGCGGGCGCCGGCGTGTCCGGATGCGCGTGGGCTGCCGCCGTGTAGGGGGGTGACGTGGGCCGGGCGCGGGTGCCCGTGCCGACGACGGCGGCGCGCACCGGTACGGCCACGGGTGCCGGGTCGTCCCGGAAGAGCAGGTGGACGGGGATCTCGGTGGTCGTCTCGTTGCGGATGACGCGGGCCCCACGGCCGAGGACGGCGCCGGCCCCGAGGTCGGGGGCCGTGCGCTTCTCTCGTACGGGGTCGTCCGTCGCGGGCGGGGCGGGCGACACCACGGTCTGTACCGGTTCGCCCGCCATGGCCGGGGCCGGTGGCACCACGGTCTGTACCGGTTCGCCCGCCATCGCCGGGGCCGGTGGCGCCATGGTCTGTACCGGTTCGCCCGCCATGGCCGGGGCCGGTGGCGCCATGGTCTGTTCCGTCGTGGGGTCCGTGGTCGTGCTCATGCTCGTCCTCGTCTTCGTCTTCGTCTTCGTCTTCGCGTTGGGTGTGCTGTCGTCCCCGCTGTGCGCCGTCCGCCTGTCGCGCAGCGCCGTCACGAGAAGAGCCGTCGCCAGGTCTCGGGGCCCGGGTAGCCGTCGGCGTCCTTGCCGGTCCAGCCCTGGGCACGCTGGAACGCCTCGACGTTGCGGCGGTCCGCCTCGCTCCAGCGCGGGCCGGGACCCTGCTTGTAGTGAGCGCCGAAACCTTTCTTTACGAGCTGTTCGCCGAGCCGCGTCACCGAGGCGTTGCTCGCGCCGGGGCGGAACTTCGCCACCCCCGGGAACGCGGGCGCGCCCGTGGTCCCCGAGGAGCCCGCGCCGGGGATGTCCTTGCCCTTGCCGTTGATGAGATAAGCCCAGGTCACCGGCCCGGGCAGACCGTCCGCGTCCTTGCCGGTCCAGCCCTGCGCCCGCTGGAAGGCCTGGGTCGCCCTGCGGTCCGCGTCGGTCCAGCGCGAGTCAGGACCCTCCCGGTAGAACCGCTTGCCGCCGCGCTCCACGAGGAGCTGCCCGAGCCGGGTGACGTACGCGTTGTTCGCGCCGGGCCCGAAGGAGGTGCTGCCCGGGAACCGGACGCCCGTCGCCGCCTGCGTGCCCGTGCCCACGGGGCCGTCCTCCTGGAGCGCCTTGTAGCGGTAGGGGACGTAGCGGCCGGAATTGCTCCAGTACGCGTACGGGGTCGCCTGCGTACGGGTGCCCGGGCGGGTCTGCTCGTAGGCGACGTACCGGGTCCGTGAGTAGTCGGTCCAGCCGCCGAAGATCGTGACGTGCGAGCCCTTCTCCGGGTTGGCCGGGTTGTGGAACAGCAGGATGTCGCCGGGCTGCAGCTCCGCCTTGGTGATGCGGGTGCCGAAGGCGGCGAGGCTGCCGGTCCACTCGTTGCGGGGCAGGTCCCAGGCCATGGAGACGTAGCCGGAGCAGTCCTGGCGGTAGCCGTCCCGCCAGTACTTGTTCATGTTGTACGGGACCTTCGCATCGACCCACGTCTTCGCGCGGCTGATGATCGCGGCCCGGGAGGTGGTGCGCAGGGTGCTCTGCTTGGCGAGGTGCACGGTCTGCGCGGCGGCGCCGGGGGCTCCGCTGGTTCCCGGGGCTCCGTTGAGGGGGCTGGTGCCGCCCTGCGGGGTGGTCCGGCCTGCGGCGGGGTCGGGGTCGCCCGGTCTTGCCTCATGGTGCTCGACGGCTGCCGCCGCGGCGGGGAGCGCGCTGATGACGGTGCCGGCGGCGGCCGCGACGGCCAGGGCGTGCCGGGGGGTGATCTTGGTGCGCGGCAGGGAGGTGAGGGTGGAGCGCCACTGGGCGCAGCCCGCGCAGTCGCAGTCGCTCGGCGGGTCGGTCTCCGCGAAGACCGGCGCCTCCAGGTGATCCATGCGATTCCCCTCACACTCCGGTGCCGGCTGCTGAACTTCTGAGCCACGTTTTCGCACGCGGAAAGCGTCTCAACTGTCTACGCATAACGCATGTTGACGGTCCAAAAGGTGGAAATCCATACAAATCGGGCTTCGCCCCGGCGCGTCGAGTGGTCAGGAGCACCCCGGGAGGTCGGGTAAAGTTATGCAGGTCAGCAGGCGCCGCTAGCTCAGTTGGTTAGAGCAGCTGACTCTTAATCAGCGGGTCCGGGGTTCGAGTCCCTGGCGGCGCACAGACAGCGAAGGCCCTCCGTGAGAACGGGGGGTCTTTTGCCTTGCCCGGGGCCGCGCGTTTCTGTGCGTAGCCTGTGGCGTTGCTGTGAGGTGGGTCTCGGGGTGGGGGGTGCCGCTACCGTTGCCCCATGGCGCGTGACCTTCAGGAGCGGATCAAGAGGCTGATCGTCGAGCGGCGGCTGCCGCCGGGGGCCTCGTTGCCCACCGAGCCCGAGTTGATGGAGCTGCTCGGGGTCAGCCGGAATTCGGTGCGGGAGGCGTTGAAGGCGCTTCAGGCGATGGGGATCGTGGAGATCCGGCACGGCTTCGGGACCTATGTGGGCCCGATGTCGATGGCGCCGATGATCGAGGGGCTCGCCTTCCGTACCGTCGCGGGGCACTACCGCGGCGAGGACAGCCTGCTGCAACTCCTGGAGCTGCGGGAAGCCGTGGAGACGGGGCTGGTCGCGCGGCTCGCCGGGCGCGTGCCCGAGCCCGACCTGGCCGAACTCGACGCCTTGGTGGGCCAGATGGAGAAGGAGGCCGGGTCGCCGGAGGGGGCCGTCAGCGCCGCCACCGACCGGGCCTTCCACGCCACGCTCTACAGGGGCCTGGGCAACCCCCTCCTCGTAGAGGTGATGGAGGCGTTCTGGGAGGCGTTCCACCGGGTGCGCACGGATCTGGTGGACGTGCCGCAGGACCCGGAGGTGACCTGCCGTCAGCACCGGGAGATCCTGGACGCCGTGCGCTCGGGCGAGGTGATCCGGGCCGAGCGGGCCATACGGGACCACTTCTCCAACATCCGCCTCCGGCTGGCCGCGACTCCGCGCCAAGACCGCTGAAACACCGTTTTTGCAGACGTAACGCCTTGCGATCAAGGTGCGGGCGCAGCACCCTGATCTGGAGTCGATGACGTAATTGAGCGGCAATAGCGGTATTAAGGTGCAATGGGGTCCAATATGACCCGGTAAAGCCGTAACAGGGCTTTCGGGTCACGGGAGTTGCAGTCGGCCCGACAGCCGCAGACGGGGGTGGGGGCCCCGGCCGCCGGGCGATGCCGAGGGGGGCGTCCTGCAACCGGGAAGGCTCGGTCGCCGGTCTTCACAGGAGTGGGACGGCGGCCCGGCCACTGACACGTCCGGGACGGATCGCGGGAGACCCACCCGGACGAGACCGACGACCACGCGGTGGTTCGCGTGCTGGGGGATGCCTCATGACGTCGACGCCGACAGGCGCCCGGCCGGAGTTCGACCCGTCCGAGACGACGCAGCTCCGAATACCGCCGCACCGCACCACAGGGCTCAGACGCATCAAGACGTCGCTCCCCCGCTACGACTACGAGCACCACAGCAGGCTCGCGGGGCCCCTCACCCAGCCGGACCCGGACAAGCCGTACAAGGTCCGCTACCGCTCGCTGCTCTCGCAGGAACCGCACCGGATCCGCGCCGCCCTGATGCTCGGGGCCGCCCCGCTCCTCTCCCTCGTCCTGCTGTTCTGGCTGCTCCAGCCCGAGCACTGGACCGAGCGCGACTACGTGGAACACGACTTCCTGCCCGCGCTCGACGTCGTGATGCTGGTCGCGATCGGCCTCATCGAGCTGTTCCGCTGCATGAACGTGCTGTCGAACGCGCACGCCACCCTCGTCGCCCGCGACCCGGTCCCGGTGGTGCCCGAGACCGGAACGCGGGTCGCCTTCCTGACCTCGTTCGTGCCCGGCAAGGAGCCGATCGAGATGGTGACGAAGACCCTGGAGGCGGCGGTCGAGCTGCGCCACCAGGGCCTGCTGCACATCTGGCTGCTCGACGAGGGCGACGACGCCGAGGTGAAGGCCGTCTGCGCGCGGCTCGGCGTGCACCACTTCTCCCGCAAGGGCGTCGCGAGGTGGAACCGGCCGAAGGGGCCGCACCGCGCGAAGACCAAGCACGGCAACTACAACGCCTGGCTGGACGCGCACGGCGACGCCTACGACTACTTCGCCTCGGTCGACACCGACCACGTGCCGATGCCCAACTACCTGGAGCGGATGCTCGGCTTCTTCCGCGACCCGGACGTCGGCTTCGTCATCGGCCCGCAGGTCTACGGCAACTACGACAACTTCGTCACCAAGGCCGCCGAGTCCCAGCAGTTCCTCTTCCACGCGCTGGTCCAGCGCGCGGGCAACCGCTACGGCGCGCCCATGTTCGTCGGCACGTCGAACGCCGTCCGCGTCAAGGCGCTGCAGCAGATCGGCGGCCTGTACGACTCGATCACCGAGGACATGGCGACCGGGTTCGAGATCCACCGCCACAAGAACCCGGCCACGGGGCGGAAGTGGCGCTCCGTGTACACCCCGGACGTGCTCGCCGTCGGGGAGGGGCCGAGCGCCTGGACGGACTTCTTCACGCAGCAGATGCGCTGGTCGCGCGGTACGTACGAGACGATCCTCAAGCAGTTCTGGAAGGGCTTCTTCACGCTCCCCCCGAGCAGGCTCTTCAACTACACCATGATGATCATCTTCTATCCGATGGCCGCGCTGAACTGGATCCTCGCGGCGCTGAGTTGCGCGCTCTTCCTCGGGCTCGGCGCCTCCGGCGTCAACATCGACCCGGCCGTCTGGCTGATGCTCTACGGCAACGCCTCCGCGCTCCAGATCGGCCTCTACATCTGGAACCGGCGGCACAACGTCTCCCCGCACGAGCCGGAGGGCTCCGGCGGCGTCGCCGGGATGGTGATGTCCGCGCTCTCCGCGCCGCTCTACGCGAAAGCGCTGATCGACGCCGCGCTGCGCCGCAGGAGCAAGTTCGTGGTCACGCCGAAGGGCGACTCGGCCAGCCCCGACCGCTGGTTCGGGACCTTCCGCTACCACTGGTACTTCATCGTGGTCTTCGCCGGGTCGATCGCCGCCGGTTTCGTCTGCGGGCACGCCCACCCGGCGATGGTCACCTGGGCGGGCTTCGCCCTGCTGATCACCGCGCTGCCCATGGCCGTCTGGCGGTACATGGTCCGCCAGGAGAGGAAGAAGCGGAGGCCACCGGCCGCGACGGCGTCCGCGCGGATCTCCCCGGCGGGACGTGACACGTGAAGGACGGTGCGAGTCGCCGCCGTGCGCGGCGCATAGCCCTCGGCACCGTGGTGGTCCTGGCGCTCGCGGGGATGAACGGGCCCTGGCTGTACCGGTTCGGTTCGGCCGAGTACCACTCGTACAAGATCAACAGAGCCGAGTACAAGGCCGCGAACGGCAAGTGGGACGTCGTCGACCTCCCCGCGGACATGCGCCTCAACACGATCCACGCGGCGCTGCTCCACACCGGGAAGATCCTGCTGGTGGCGGGGTCGGGGAACAACCAGAAGAACTTCGACGCCAAGAAGTTCGACACCCGGCTGTACGACCCGGTGAGGAAGACCGTCAAGAAGGTCCCCACGCCGACCGACCTGTTCTGCACCGGCCACACGCAGCTGGCGAACGGGAACCTGCTGATCGCGGGCGGCACCAAGAAGTACGAGAAGCTCAAGGGCGACGTGACCAAGGCCGGCGGCCTGATGATCGTCCACAACGAGGACCCGGACGAGCCCAAGACCGTCAGAGCGGGCACACGGTTCACCGGCAAGGAGAACGGCAAGACGTTCGTCTCCGACGTCAACATCACCGTCGAGCGCGCGAAGAAGGTCTTCGACCCGAGGACGGGCCGGTTCCTGCGCAACGACCCGGGCATCGCCCGCGTCTACGTCGAGGCGCAGAGGTCCGGCGCGAAGTACGAGACGGGCACCCAGGACAACTACCGGGTGCGGGGCCTGACCGGCTCCGACACCCGCAACGTGTACGGCATCGCGCAGAAGCTCGCCCTCGACAAGAAGGACTTCCAGGGGATCAAGGACGCCTACGAGTTCGACCCGGTCGCCGAGAAGTACATCAAGGTCGACCCGATGAACGAGGCGCGCTGGTACCCCACGCTGACCACACTCTCGGACGGCAAGGTCCTCTCCGTCTCCGGCCTCGACGAGATCGGGCAGCTCGTGCCCGGCAAGAACGAGGTGTTCGACCCGAGGACGAGGACATGGACGTACCTCAAGGACATCCGCCAGTTCCCGACCTACCCGGCGCTGTTCCAGCTGGAGAACGGCAAGATCTTCTACTCGGGCGCCAACGCGGGCTACGGCCCGGACAACGTGGGCCGCACGCCCGGCGTCTGGGACCTGGCGACCAACAGGTTCCGGAAGATCCCCGGCCTCTCCGACCCCGGCATGATGGAGACGGCCAACACCGTCGAACTGCCGCCCGCGCAGCGCCAGACGTACATGGTGATCGGCGGCGGCGGGGTCGGCGAGTCCCGGCTGGCCAGCAGGAAGACCCGGATCGTGGACCTCAGGGACACGAGCCCGCGCTTCGTCGACGGTCCCCGCCTGGAGAAGGGCACGCGCTATCCGCAGGCCTCGGTCCTGCCCGACGACTCGGTCCTTGTCTCCGGCGGCTCCGAGGACTACCGCGGGCGCGGTGACTCCAACATCCGCCAGGCGCGCCTCTACTCCACAAGAACCAGGTCGTTCAAGCGCGTCGCCGACCCGCTGGTGGGCCGCAACTACCACTCCGGGTCGCTGCTCCTGCCCGACGGGCGCGTGCTGTTCTTCGGCTCGGACTCGCTCTACGCGGACAAGGCGAACACCAAGCCCGGCGTCTTCGAGCAGCGCCTGGAGATCTACACGCCGCCGTACCTGTACCGGAGTTCGCGCCCGTCCCTGTCGGGCGGGGAGAGGACGATCGCGCGGGGCGGTTCGGCGACGTACGCGACGCGGCACGCGTCCTCGATCGAGGCGGCGCGGCTGATCAGGCCGGGCGCGTCCACGCACGTCACGGACGTCGACCAGACGTCGATCGCGCTCGGCCTGCGAAAACGCGCCGGCTCGGTCACCGTGACCGTGCCGAAGAGCCGGTCGCTGGTCGAGTCGGGCTGGTACATGCTCTTCGTGACGGACGACGAGGGCACGCCCAGCAAGGCGCGGTGGGTGCGCGTGCCGTAGCCGGACGGGGCGTTGAAGCGGGCAGGGGCGCGGGGATCGAACCCCGCGCCCCTGCCGCGCGCACCGCTTCTACTCACCGGCTTCTACTCACCGGCTTCTACTCACCGGCTTGGGCGAGTTCTACTGACCGGCCTTGGCAAGCTTCGTCGCATACGCGCCCCACCACTCGCCCGCCTTCGGGCCGCCCTTGCACTCACCGTCCGACTCACCGGGCCGCTTGACCCACAGATACGCCTTGACCAGCGGGTCCCCGGTCCGCGTGGTCGGGGTCTCGCCGAGGGCGCGGCCCGGCGGGTTGCACCAGCGCTCGTCGGCGGCACCGCCCGTGTACGGCCCGTTCCCGTTGCGGCTCGTGTCGACGACGAACGGTTTGCCGCCGACCTTCGCCGACAGCTCCTTGCCGTACCGCACGGAGTCGTCGGTGGAGTAGAAGTTCGACACGTTCACCGCGAAGCCGTCTGCCTGGTCGACGCCGGAGCGCTGGAGCGCCTGGAAGATCGCGTCGGGCCTGCCCCAGCGCGCGTTGCCCGCGTCCAGGTACACGGTGGTCTCCGGCAGCGCCGTCAGCTTGCCGATCGCGCCTTTGAGCAGGTCGTAGCGCTCCTCGTGGAACTGCTGCGGGGTGCAGTTGTCCACCATGTGCTGGACGGCGTCGGGCTCCAGGACGACGGTCGCGGGCCGGTCGCCGATACCGGCGGCGACCTCGTCGATCCAGGCCCGGTAGGCGTTACCGTCGGCGGCGCCGCCGCCCGAGTACTGGCCGCAGTCGCGGTGCGGGATGTTGTAGAGGACGAGCAGGGCGTTCCGGTCGGCCTTCCGCGCGGCCTCGGTGAAGCCGCGCGCCTGGCTCTCCGCGTTCTCCGGCAGGAGCCATTCGCCGCCGGGCTGTTCGGCGATGGCGCGGACGGCGCGGGCCTCGTCGCTCTTCCCGCTCTTCTCCAGGTCGGCGAGGGCCCGCGCGGCCTTGCTGTCGGGGTTGACCCAGAACGGGTCCTCGCCCTTGGGCCGCTGCGTCACCGGCTGCTTCGCAGTGTCCGCCGCGTCCGCCCCGTCCCCGCCGTCCCCGCCTCCCGAGGAGCACGCGGAGACGAGCAGCGCCGCTGCCCCCGCCAGGACTGCCCCGGCCCTCAGTTTCCGGTACATCCACTCCCCCTTGGGTGCACTCTGTCCTGATATTCCAATCGTGGCACATGGCCCATGTCGGTCATACGGGGTAGCGGCGGGGATTGGCGATCGCACAGGCCGCCGCCCGCATTCTCGACACTGTGTCCGACGCCGGGATGCTCACGCCCTGTACAGGGGCGCGAGATGGCACATGCTTTTGGCAATTGCCAGAGACAGGCCGGGCGGGCGGCCGGCAAGCGTGCTGAGCGGTGACCCGCGCCCGCACTCCGGACGGCGTCCGCAGGAGGTCGAAGCGGTGCGGGCGGACGCGCGGGGTTCGCCTGCGACCGGTCCGGGCGGGACGCGCCGCGCGGCGGGGCGTGTCGTGGGCGCCTCCTGGGGCGGTGCGGGCGGATTCGCTTGGCAACCGCCCGTCACCTGCGGTGACCACGGACAGCGACCGGGCTCGTACGTGGTGTCAAACGCCCTCTAGGCTGAACGGCACATCCGTTCTACAGTCGGTTCCAGCGGCCCCAGACCTCGGCGCGCTGGACTTCCAGGACCGGTCGGATCTTCTCCGAACCTCCCGCGCCGACGCCGGGTTACTCCCGCAATCCGCAGCGCGCGCGGTCGAGGACCAGTCCGGTCGGCGGCTCCGGGGGGAGCGGGCCGCCGACCGGACTCGGTGCCGCATATGTCAGGACGGCTTTCCAGATGGCTCGTCCACTCCGGTCAGATAGGCGGAGACGACCACGTTCGCGGTGTACGACCGCGACGTTTTGTCGAACGTGCCGCCGCAGGTGATGAGCCGCAGCTCCGCGCGCCCCTCGTGGTGCTGCCCGTACACCTTGTGCGCGTCGAACGTCTTGCGGGAGAAGACCTGCACGTCGTCGACGGTGAACCGGACGACGGAGCCGTCGTCGCGCACCACCCGCACCGTGTCACCCGAGCGGGCCCGGCTCAGCCGGTAGAAGACCGCGGGCCGCTTCTCGGTGTCGACGTGCCCGACGAAGACGGCCGTGCCGCGCTCGCCCGGCCGCGCCCCGCCCCCGTACCAGCCGACGACGCCCGCCTGGTCGTAGGGCGGCGGGTCGACGGCGCCGCCGCCGTCCAGACCGCGGGCGACCACGGGCGCCTGGATGTCCAGCGGCGCGATGTCGACGCGCTGCGGTTTCGCCGCCTTGACGGGTACGTGCGCGGCGGGGAGCTGGACCTGGAAGGGCCGGCCGACGGCGGCCGCGTCCCCGGTGGTCGGCGAGGAGAGGTTCAGGTCGGTGATGCCGCGGCCCCACAGCCACAGGCCGAGCAGGACCACCGCCCAGGCCACCCCCGTGACGAGGCGTCCCACGCCGTGCGAACGGTCGCTCATGGCGCGCCCCTACCGCGGGGCCCGGGGAGGCTGCGGCACCCGTCGGCGCCGGACCGTGCGGAAGGCGACGGCGACGGCCGCGATCGCGGTGAGGATCAGCCCGATGACGGCGTGCCGGGTGCCGGGCCCGTCCGAGACGGTCGCCCGCGGGCTGTCGGCGCGCGCCGCGAGCTGCGTGGCGGCGCCCCCTCCCCCGGCGTGCACCAGCGCGGTCGGTGTCGGCGCGGGGGCGGGCGCCCCGCCCTCGGCGACGACCCGGAGCACCCCGTCGAACCGGACGTCCTCGGCGCGCTCGGCGTCCGCGCCGCCGCAGGTCACCTGGATGCGGTAGGTGCCGGGGGCGACCGTCGACCGTACGCGGGCCTCGGCGAAGAGCGTCGGCCGGTCGGAGGAGAGCACGGTGCCGTCGGTGGCGGGGGCGAGCACGCCGGGTGCGACGAAGGCGTCGGAGCGGGCCCGGCCCGTGGCGCCGTCGCAGCCGCTGATCCGCAGTTCGACGTCGGAGCCCGCCCGTGCGGCGGCGGGCTCGACGGAGACGATCCGGCCCGGGTCCCCGGGGGCCGTGCCGGGGCCACCGGGGTCGGCGGCGACCGGCGCGGCCCCCAGGACGGCGGCCGCGGCGGCGGCACTCAGAGCAAAGGGTCCTGCACGCATCGTGAACCTCCTGACCTTCGAAGGTTCACGCGTCCGGCCGGTTTCCGCATCCTGAGAGCCGCCGGGCGAATCCTGGGGTACCCGGGGAAACCATGCATACGATGGCCATCCCTAGATCGAGTTCGACACCGGCAGGAGCCCGCCCTCATGACTGAGCCCAAGCCCATCGAGTCGTGGCTGACCGACATGGACGGCGTCCTCATGCACGAGGGTGTGCCGATCCCGGGCGCGGACGCGTTCATCAAGAAGCTGCGCGACTCCGGGAAGCCGTTCCTGGTCCTCACCAACAACTCGATGTACACGGCACGCGACCTGCACGCGCGGCTCAACCGCATCGGCCTGGAAGTCCCGATAGCGAACATCTGGACCTCGGCGCTCGCGACCGCCCGGTTCGTCGACAGCCAGCGCCCGAACGGCACCGCGTACGTGATCGGCGAGGCGGGTCTGACCACCGCCCTGCACGAGGTGGGCTACATCCTCAGCGACTCCGACCCGGACTTCGTGATCCTGGGCGAGACGCGCACGTACTCCTTCGAGGCGCTCACCAAGGCGATCCGGCTGATCAACGGCGGCGCCCGGTTCATCGCCACCAACCCGGACAACACGGGGCCGTCGACCGAGGGCGTCCTGCCCGCCACCGGCTCCGTGGCCGCGCTGATCACCAAGGCGACCGGCAAGGAGCCCTACTTCGTCGGCAAGCCGAACCCGCTGATGATGCGCACGGGGCTCAACGCGATCGGGGCGCACTCCGAGTCCAGCGCGATGATCGGCGACCGGATGGACACCGATGTCCTCGCCGGACTCGAAGCGGGGATGACGACGTTCCTCGTGCTGACCGGGCTGACCACCGAGGCCGAGCTGGAGCGCTTCCCGTTCCGGCCGACCGAGGTCGTCGACTCGATCGCGGACCTCGTCGACCGGATCTGAGGGCCCGCCCGGCAGGCCGAGGGGCTGTCAGCTGCCGGTCGCGGACTTCCAGTCCTCCACGTAGGCCCGGAGGTTCTTGTCGATGTCGTCCCAGTCGGGCTCGAAGATCTCGACCCCGTCCATGACGGCGGCCAGCGCGACGGCGTTCTCGTCGGTGGCCTCGACGTCCTGCCGGGCCGCGAAGCCGCCGCCGATGGAGCTGACCTCCCGCTGCTGCTTCGTGGCCAGCATGAAGTCCAGGAGCTTCTTGCCATTGGCGGTGTGCGGGGCGTTCTTCACCAGGCCCGCCGCGTAGGGCAGGGCGAAGGAGGTCGGCTTGCCGCCCTCGGTCCTCGGGAACCAGATGCCGAGGTTCGGCATGTCCTTGGACTGGGCGTAGTTCATCTGCACGTCCCCGTTGGCGACGAGGAGTTCGCCCTTGTCGACCTTGGGGGCGAGCTTGCCGGTGGAGGCGGACGGGCCGACGTTGTTGGCCTGGAGCTGCTTCAGGTACGCCATCGCCTGCTCCTTGCCGCCGAAGTCGTGCATCGCCTTGACGACAACGGCCGTGCCGTCACCGGCGACGCCCGGCGTGGAGTACTGCAGCTTGTTCTTGTACGCGCCGTCGAGCAGCTCCTCCCACGTGGCGGGCGCCTTCCTCAGCTCCTTCTTGTTGTAGACGAAGCCGAAGTAGTTGTTGACGACGGAGGTCCAGGTACCGCCGGCGGCCTTGTCCGCGCCGTCCACGTGCTCCGCGCCCTCGGGCGCGTACTTCTGGAGGAGGCCCTTGCTGTCGGCCTGCTGGATGAAGGGCGGCAGGGTGACGAGCACGTCGGCCTGGGTGTGGGACTTCTCGCGGACGGCGCGCTGCACCATCTCGCCCGAGCCGCCCTCGACGTACTTGACCTCGATGCCGGTCGCCTTCGTGAAGTCCCTGAAGACCTGGTCGTACCAGCCGTCCCCGTTCTCGCCCTTGAGGCCGTCGGCGCTGTAGACGGTGACGGCCTTCGCGTCCGACGCGGCGGAGCTGCCGCCGCAGGCGGTGAGGGCGGCGGCGAGCGTGAGAGCGCCGGTGACGGCTGTGACGGTCCGGACGGCGGTGCGCGTGTGCGTGGGCATGGCGAGGGAACTCCTAGCGGGCTGGCGAGAGGGGCGTTGAGGAGGTCGGTCAGCGGTACGAGGCTTTGGTGCGCAGCCGGGACACCGCGAGCAGCACGAGCAGCGACGCGGCCATGAGGACCACCGCGATCGCGGAGCCGGTGAAGAGCGCGCCCCGGTCGGTGGTCGCGTAGATCTGCACGGGGAGCGGCATCCAGTCCGGCGGGTAGAGCATCATCGTGGCGCTCAACTCGCCCATGGACAGGGCGAAGCAGAGCCCGGCGGCGGCGTTGAGAGACGGCAGGAGCAGCGGCAGCTTGACCTTGAACAGGACGTATGCGGGCCGGGCGCCGAGGGAGGCGGCGGCCTGTTCGTAGGCCGGATCGAGGCGGGTGATCGCGGCCGAGACGGACTGGTGGGCGAAGGCGGTGACGAGGATCGTGTGCGCGATGATCACGATCCAGCGGGTGCCGTTGAGCAGCACCGGCGGCTTGCTGAACGCGACCAGCACGGCGAGCCCGACGACCACGGACGGTACGGCGACGGGCAGCATGAACAGGGCGTCCATGGCGCGCCGCCCGCGTTTGCGCAGGCCGGCCGCCGCCAGTGCGGCCCAGCCGCCGACGACGAGGGCGAGGACGCTCGCCGTGACGGCGGTGATCAGGCTGGTGGTGAGGGCGGTGAGCGCGTCGCCGCTGGTGGCCGCCTGGTAGTGGTGGCCGGTGAGGCCGGAGGGCAGGGCGCCGGACCAGTTGGTGGCGAAGGACGCGGCGACGACGACGAGCAGCGGCAGGGCGAAGAGCGGCAGGAAGAGGACGAAGAACCCCGTCCACGCCGCCCACTTGCCCCTTTTGCTATGCACGAGCACGTGAGGACACCCCCTGTGCGGGTCCGGTGGCTCCGGCCCGGCGGCTCACCGCCCGGTAGAGGCCGTAGAGGCCGACGGAGATCAGGACGTTGACGACGGCGACGACGCAGGCGCCCGGGTAGTCGGACTCCAGGATCGCCTTGCTGTAGACGAGCGTGGGGAGGGTGGTGACGCCCTTGGCGCCGGTGAAGAGGACGATCCCGAACTCGTTGAGGCACATGACGAGGACGAGGCTGCCGCCCGCGGCGAGCGCGGGCAGCGCCTCCGGCAGGATGACCTGCCGCACGATGCGGGCGGGCCGCGCGCCGAGCGACGACGCCACTTCCAGCTGCGCGGTGTCGACCCCGGAGAACGCGGCGAGCAGCGGTCGCATCACGAACGGCGTGAAGTACGTGATCTCGGCGAGCAGCACGCCCCACGGCGTGGTCAGGAACTGGAACGGGCCGGTGGCCGCGCCCGTCGCGCCGGTCCACGCGCCGTTGGCGAGGCCCGTCCGCCCGTACACGAAGAGCAGGGCGAGCGTGATCAGGAAGGACGGGAAGGAGAGGAACACGTCGATGAACTTGGCGACGGCCCGGCCGCCCGGGAACGGTACGAACGCGATGACCAGCGCGAGCGCGAACCCGAGCACCAGGCAGCCGGCCGTCGAGGCGACGGCGAGCCACACGGTCGTCCACAGCGCCTCGCGGAACGCGGCGGAGGCGAAGACGTCGGCGTACGGCGCGAAGGACGTACCGCCGGTGTCGGGTTGGAGGGACTGCTGCACGACGAGGCAGAGCGGGTAGAGGAAGACGAGCGCGAGAGCGATGACGGGAGGCAGGGCCCAAGCCCAAGACGCGCTTTTGCGACGGGCCTTGCTCGCGGCTTTCGCCGTCGTGGTGAGGGTGGCGGCGCTAGCCATGTGAGCCCTCCCCGACGCCGACCCCGGCGCCCAGGAGCACGGCGTCCTCGGGTGCGAAGTGCACGGTGACCCGTTCGCCGAGGGCGGGCGGTTCGCGGAGTTCGCGCAGGTCGGCCTTGACGCGGTGGCCGTCCACGTCGACGTGGAGCCGGTGCGTCGAGCCGCGCCACTGCACCTCGGTGACCTCGCCGGTCAGGGAGTTCGGCCCGTCGCCGAGCCCGACGAGGTGCGGGCGGACGCACAGGGTGGCGGTGACGCCGGACGCGAGATCCTGCGGGGCCTGCGGGACCGACACCTTCAGCTCGGCCCGGCCGAAGGAGAGCGAGCCGGGCTCGGCGCCCACGGTCACGGGCAGCAGGTTGGCGTTGCCGACGAACGACGCCGTGAACTCGGTGCGCGGCCTGCGGTACAGGTCCTGCGGCGTCCCCACGTCCCGTAGCTTCGCCTGGTCCATGACGGCGATCCGGTCGGCCAGGGTCAGCGCCTCGATCTGGTCGTGGGTGACGTAGAGGATGGAGACGTCCGGCAACTCGCGGTGCAGGCGGCCCAGTTCGGCCAGCATCCCGGAGCGGAGCTGTGCGTCGAGCGCGGACAGCGGCTCGTCGAGGAGGAGCACGTCGGGCCGGACGGCGAGCGCGCGGGCGATGGCGACGCGCTGCTGCTGCCCGCCGGAGAGTTCGCGCGGGTAGCGCTTGGCGTACGCGGCCATGCCCGTCATGTCGAGCGCCTCCGCGACGCGTTCGGGCAGTTCCCGCTTGGGCACCTTGCGGGCGCGCATCCCGAACGCCACGTTGTCCTCGACCCGCATGTGCGGGAACAGGGCGTACTGCTGCACGACCATGCCGATGCCGCGCCGGTACGGCGGCAGGTCCGTGACGTCGCGCCCGCCGATCGACACCCGCCCCGCGGTGGGCCGCACGAACCCGGCGACCGCGCGCAGCGCCGTCGTCTTGCCGGACCCGGACGGCCCGAGCAGGGCCATCACCTCGCCCGGCTCGACGGTCAGGGTGAGGGAGTCGAGGGCGGTGGTCCCGCCGTAGGTGACGGAGACCCCGTCGAAACGTATGCCGCTGCTCTGCTGTCTCACGGCGGCCACGCTCCTCGGGGCGGGTGACCCGGAGGGGTCCGGGCGCCGACGGGACGGTGAACTGGTACCCAAGCTTGGCCTAGACCCGTTATGTTTCTGTTATACACCGTCTTCTGTCTCAGCCGGGGTGGCTCAGCGCGCGTCGCCGCCCAGGCGCGTCGTGAACGAGAACCGGTCCCCCCGGTACAGCGTCCGCACGCGTTCGGTGGCCCGGCCCCCGGTGTCGTACGAGACGCGGTGGATGAGCAGCATCGGCAGCGCGGGCGGCGTCCCGATGAGCAGCGCCTCGCGCGGGGTCGCGAGCACCGTCTCGATACGTTCGTCGGCCGAGCCGAAGTCGATGCCGAGGCGTTCGTGGACGTACGAGTAGAAGGACGAGTCGGGGTCGAAGTCGGTGTCGAGCCGCGGCACCCGGGCGACGGCCACGTACGTGGACTCCAGGCCGACCCGCTCGTCGTCGGCGAGCAGGACGCGCTCCATGTGCCAGACGGGTTCGCCGCGCTCCAGGCCGATCTCGGCGGCGAGCGCGGGCGGGCACGGGAAGCGGTCGAGGCCGATGAGGTGCCGGCCGGGCCGCCTGCCCTGGCGCCGGACGCCCTCGGTGTACGAGGCCAGGGAGAGCGGCTGCTCCAGTTTGGGCCCGGCGACGACGGTGCCCCGGCCCTGGCGTCGCAGCCGTCCTTCGAGCAGCAGCTCGCGCAGGGCCTGGCGCACGGTCTCGCGGGAGACCTCGTGGCGGACGGCGAGGTCGCGCTCGGTGGGGAGGGGCTCGCCGCTGCCCAACTCGGCGATGAGCGCGACGAGTTGTGCCTTCACCGCGTAGTACTTGGGGATGCGCCCGTGCTCGGGGATGCCGTCGCGCACGGGGGCGCCGGGGGCCTGGTCGTTCGGATAGTCCACGCGGGGATGGTCGCAGACCCTGGTGAACGGGGTGTGGCGCCCGTTCAGCGTCCGCCCGCGCCGAGCCGCCGGGAGCCGAGCATCAGCGCCGCGCCGCCGACGAGGCAGGCCGCGGCGGCGCCGAGGATCCGCAGCAGCGCGCCGACGGGGACGGTCGGGCCGATCGGGCCGGTCGCGGCGAGCTGGTCCGGGAGGGGGTGGCTGTCGCCGCCGGGGCGGGTGGGGTCCGGGTGGGCGGTGAGGCCGTCCCGATCACCGTCACCGTGGCCGTGGCCGTCGCCGTCGCCGTTGCCGTTGCCGTTGCCCGGCTCGATGTCGAAGGGATAGTCGTCGGACTCCCCGACCCAGTCGCCGTCGTCGGCGGTGCGGCGCTGCACGAGTGCGGCGCTCGCCACGACGTGGTCGGGCCGCGTGTCGGCGGTGAACCCGAGCCGGACCCGTACGGTGACCGTCCGACCGGGGCCGACGGTGAATCCCGCGCCTGCCTCGTCGAAGACGCCCACGTTCTCGTGGTGCCGGGTCCGCTCGAACGGCACGGAGCGGCTCCGCTTCCCGCCGCCGGCGATGTCGAGCCGGACCTGTTCGGGCCGCAGCGTCCGCTCCTCGTCGACGAGGACGAGCACGGGATGGATGTCCCGGCACGTGGCCCCGGTCGTGTTGGTGAGGTCGAGCGACCACGCCTTCCGTTCACCGCCGGGGCGGTAGCTGTCGGGCCCGTCGTGGATCGCGGTGCGGAGGGGGAAGTCACGGCTGTCGGAGGCTGCTTCGCAGGCCGCTGGTTCGCGGGGGGCGGCGGTGGGGGCGGCCGAGGCGGGGCCGGTCACCGTGAGCGCGGCGACGGTCAGGAACGGGACGAGCCCGCGGGCGGCGACAACCATGCCCGAAACCTGCCACGCCCGCGCGAAGCGCCTCCGCGCGCCACACCTCGTACGGCTCGATGGCGGTACGACCTACCTCCGATCAGATGATGCTCACCGGGTCCGGGGCGGGACCCGGCGGCCGGCGGCGCCTCATTGGCCCCGCCCGAAGAGCGGCGCCAGGATGAGTTGTGCCGCCCCCTCGACGACCAGGGTCGCGCCACCCGGCGCCGCCCGGACCGGTATCGCGGGCCCGCACCCCTCGCGCCGGGCGCGGGCGTCGAGGACCTCGGTGACGCCTCGTACGAACGGGTCCCGCGCGGCGGCGACGGCCCGTCCGCCGAGCAGCACGGCGTCGATGTCCAGCAGGCTGACCAGGTTCCCGGCGCCCTCGCCGAGCACGCGCGCCGCTTCGCGGACGCCCGCCGGGGTGCCGTCCGCGAGCGCGGCGAGGCACAGCGCCTCGATGCAGCCCCGGTTGCCGCAGCCGCAGAGCGGGCCGTCGAGCTGGATGACCTGGTGGCCGAACTCGCCCGCGCCGGTGCGCGCCCCCCGGTACAGCGCGCCGTCGAGGACGAGCCCGGCGCCGAGCCCGGTCCCGAGGTGGAGGTAGGCGAAGGACGGCGTACAGGCGCCCGGAGTGGGCTCGGCGGCGAGGGCGAGGCCCAGGGCGGCGGCGTTGGTGTCCTTGTCGACGACGACCGGCAGCCCGAGCCGCTCGGCCAGCGCGTCCCGCAACGGGAATCCGTCCCACTGCGGGAACCCGGTGACCCGGTGCAGCACCCCACCCGCGTGATCGAGCGGCCCTGGCACGGCGACCCCGACGCCCAGCGCGGACGGCCGCCCGCCCTCCACGTCGGGGCCCGCGTCGAGCAGCGCGTCCACCTCACGGGCGGTGGCGGCGAGCACCGCGTCGGCGCCCGCGCCCAGATCGAGCGGCGAGCGGCGGCTCGCGACGACGGTCCCGGCGAGGTCGGTCAGGACGGCCCGCAGTTCGTCGCGGTCCAGGTGCAGACCGACGGCGTGCCCGGCACCGTCGACCATGCGCAGGACGGTGCGCGGCTTGCCCCCGGTGGAGGCCCGCCGCCCCGCCTCGACGGCGAGCCCGTCCGCGCGGAGACGGGCCGTGATCTTGCTGACGGCCTGCGGGGTGAGCCCGGTGCGCTCGGCCAGCTCCAGGCGGCTGATCCCGTGCTCGCCCGCCGTGCGCAGGAGGTCGAGGACGAGGGCCGCGTTGTGCCCGCGCAGAGCGGTCAGGTTGGCGCCCGCGGTGGGGCGTGCGGGCCTTGCGTCGCTGTTCACCTGCCCATTGTCCCTCGCGGCGATCCTTTGGCAACAGCGTTGCTTAAGTGGCACCATGGAGGGCATGACTGGTACCAGCTCAGGCAGCAGCTCCGCGGGCAACGGCTCCGCGGGCAACCGCTCCCCGCTCAAGGTGGGCCTCGTCGGCTACGGCCTGGCGGGCTCCGTCTTCCACGCTCCGCTGATCGCCGCGACCGAGGGCCTGACCCTCGACACGGTCGTCACCTCGAACCCGGAGCGGCAGGCCCAGGCCCGCGCCGAGCACGGCGACGACCTGCGCTTCGCGGCCTCCCCGGACGAGCTGTGGGAGCGGGCCGACGACCTCGACCTGATCGTCATCGCCTCCCCGAACAAGACGCACGTGTCGATCGCGACGGCCGCCCTCAAGGCGGGCCTCCCGGTCGTCGTCGACAAGCCGGTGGCGGGCACGGCGGCCGAGGCCCGCGAGCTCGCGGCGCTCGCCGACGAGCGCGGCCTGCTGCTCTCCGTCTTCCAGAACCGCCGCTGGGACAACGACTTCCGCACCCTCGACGCGCTCCTGAAGAGCGGCGACCTCGGCGACGTCTACCGCTTCGAGTCCCGCTTCGAGCGCTGGCGCCCGCAGCCCAAGGGCGGCTGGCGCGAGTCCGGCGACCCGCAGGAGATCGGCGGGCTGCTCTACGACCTCGGCAGCCACGTCGTCGACCAGGCCCTGGTCCTCTTCGGCCCGGCCGTCTCCGTCTACGCGGAGTCGGACGTGCGCCGCGCGGGCGCCGAGGCCGACGACGACACGTTCATCGCGATCACCCACGCGAACGGCGTCCGCTCCCACCTCTACGTCTCCGCGACGACCGCCCAGCTCGGCCCGCGCTTCCGCGTCCTCGGCTCGCAGGCGGGCTACGTGAAGTACGGCCTCGACCCGCAGGAGGCGGCCCTGCGCGACGGCGAGCGCCCCGTCGCCGGGCAGCCCTGGGGCGTGGAGCCCGAGTCGATGTGGGGCCGCGTCGGCGCCGGGGAGTCCCCGCTGACCGGGGGCGGCCGTCCCCAGCCGACCCTCGACGGCGACTACCCCGCGTTCTACGCCGCCGTGGCCGCCGCCCTCCACGACGGCGCCCCGAACCCGGTCCCCGCCACCCAGGCCGCCGACGCGCTCGACGTCCTGGAGGCGGCCCGCCGCTCGGCCCGCGACGGTGTGACGGTGACGCTGTGAGCGCCGCCCCGCAGATCGATGTCCTGGAGGAACAGGAGCGCCGCCTGGTCCTGGACTCCTTCACGTACGACGACGCCTGGGCCCTCGGCACCCTCCTGGTCGACCTGGCCCGCGAGCGCCAAGCCCCGGTCGCCATCGACATCACGCGCGGCGGCCAGCAGCTCTTCCACGCGGCCCTGCCCGGCTCCACCCCGGACAACGACGCCTGGATCGCCCGCAAACGCCGCGTCGTGGAGCGCTACCACGCCTCGTCCTACCTGGTGGGCAGCCGCTTCCGCGCCAAGGGAACGACGTTCGAGGACTCCTCCCGCCTGGACGCGGACACCTACGCGGCCCACGGCGGAGCGTTCCCGATCCGGGTGCGGGACGCGGGCGTGGTGGGGGTCGTGGTGGTCTCGGGCCTGCCCCAGGTGGAGGACCACGCGCTGGTGGTGGAGGCGCTGGAACGCTTCACAAGCACGCCCTGACGGCCGCGCCCCTGCGGGGGATGCCGCACGAAGTGCGCATCCCCCGCAGGGGCGCGGGGAACTGCGCGACCAGCCACGACGGCGCGCACGTCGCCACGAGTCGGTGCCCCCTACGGCGCGGCAGCGCAACCCGCACCCCGGCGCCGGGCGACTAAGCGGGCTTCAACTCCTGCCGCTGCCGCCCGAGCCCCTCGATCTCCAGCTCCACGACATCCCCGGCCCGCAAATAGGGCTTCGGCTCAGGCTGCCCCATGGCAACCCCGGCGGGCGTCCCCGTATTGATGACGTCCCCGGGGTAGAGGGTCATGAACTGACTGACGTACCGCACCACTTCCGCCACGGAAAAGATCTGCTCCGCGGTGGTCCCGTCCTGCTTCAGCTCCCCGTTGACCCACAGCTTGAGCTGAAGCGCCTGCGGGTCGGGCACCTCGTCGGCGGTCACGAGCCAGGGCCCGAGCGGGTTGAACGTCTCGCAGTTCTTGCCCTTGTCCCAGGTGCCGCCGCGCTCGATCTGGAACTCGCGCTCGGACACGTCGTGGGCGACCGCGTATCCGGCGACGCAGGCGAGCGCGGCCTCGTGGGACTCGACGTAGCGGGCCGTACGTCCGATGACCACGGCCAGTTCGACCTCCCAGTCCGTCTTGGTCGAGCCGCGCGGCACGAGCACCGTGTCGTTCGGCCCGACGACGGTGTCGGCCGCCTTGAAGAAGACGACGGGCTCGGCGGGCGGCTCCGCGCCGGTCTCGGCGGCATGGTCGTGGTAGTTCAGGCCGATGCACACGACCTTGCCGATCCGGGCCACCGGCGGGCCGACGCGCAGCCCCGTGGCGTCGAGGACGGGCAGGTCGCCGGAGGCGGCGGCGGAGCGGACCCGGTCGAGCGCGGCGTCGTCCGCGAGCAGCGCTCCGTCGATCTCCGGCACCAGGCCGGACAGGTCGCGCAGGGTGCCCTCGGCGTCGAGGAGCGCGGGGCGCTCGGCTCCGGCCGGTCCGACTCGCAGCAGCTTCATGCGGTAACTCCCTCTGATCTAGGAGGAGCCTCCATGACCCGGTGCGGCCGACAGCCATCGGAGGACTGGTCGATCCTCCAAGAGAGGGGTCCAGTCCGCAATACCCCGTTCACGGACTGGACCGGACCGGCCGGTCAGATAGCGGGCAGCGAAGCCGCCGCCCCGTACGGCATGTCCCGGTACAGCACGGCCCGCTCGACCGCGCTCCACGTCGTGGACGTGACGACGTACAGCGCGGCGGCCAGCGGCACGAACGCCACCGAGAACAGCGTCAGGAACGACATCAGTGGCATGTACTTGGACATGGCGGTCATGGCGGCCATGCCCGGCACCTGCGACGGGTCGTCGGAGGGCGCGGGCGCGGCCGCCGCCGACGCCGCCATCTGCCGCTTGGTCCGCCGGTAGTTGAACGTCGCCACCGCCGCGACGAGCGCGAACAGCGCCACGTACACGAGCCCCTGCGCCCCGAAGGGCCCGCCGTGCGTGAGCGCGTCCCCGAAGTTCCCGCTGAGCGGGGCCGCGCCGAGGGTGTGCCCGAGCAGCCCGTTCGGCTCGCCGCCGATGCTGCCGCTGGAGAACAGGTGGTACGTGAGGAAGAACGCCGGCATCTGGAACAGCATCGGCAGGCAGCCGGAGAGCGGGGAGACCTTCTCCGCCCGGTGCAGTTCGAGGATCGCCTTCTGCAGCGCCTCCGGGTTCTTCCTGTGCTTCTTGCGCAGCTCGGCGATGCGCGGCTGCAGCTTGAGCCGCTCGCGCTGGCCCCGGGCGCCGGCCCGCGACAGGGGGTGGACGAGGAGTCGTACGAACGCGGTGAACAGGATGATCGCCGCGGCCGTCGCCGAGGCGTCGAACAGCGGTTGGAGCAGGTCGGCGAGGTGCTCGACCAAGCTCGCGAAAACGGACATGAACGAGGACATGAACGATGACATGGGTGAGGAGCCCTCCGGGGGTCTCGTCGTGCCTTGAACGGGAGATGGTTCAGCGGCGTGACGGACTACGAACCCGGCGCGTGGAGGTGCGGGGGGCTCAGCAGGCCGTCGGGACGAGACGGCCCGGTGCTCGGGGCCTGGTGCGACCCGAGGCGTCGGGATCGCGTTGGGGCAGGAAGGCCGTGCGGTGCGCACGGTCGCGCATCGCGGTGCGCACCCGGTGGCGCGGCACCACCGGCGCGCTGCGGGCGGCGAGCAGGGCGCACGCGGCGAGCGCGGAGCCCGCAGCGGCGGTCGCGGCGACCGCGACTGCCCCGGCGAGGGTGCCGGTGTCGAGGAGGACGGCCTGCACGAGGGTCTGGACGAGGAGGAAGAGCAGGAGCGCGGCGGGCCGCACGGCGCTGGTCCGGGTGCCGGTCCGGGTCATGGGACGCTGTCCTCCCTTCTGCCTTCTCGTACGTACGTGCCCCTGTTACTTGTAGGCTCTCCCCTTTATACAGGTTCGGCTTTTCTACGGGCTCGGCTTCATACAGGCTCGGCGCCGATCGGATCCCGGGCCAGCATCTCCTCGTCGCTCCGCCCGTCCCGGTCCGCCGGACACACGTACGTCACCGCCAGCGTGACGGCGAGATTGGCGGCGAGCGCGACGATCCCGGCGTTCACCCCGAACACCGGATCGTGCTCGCTGAACACCAGCCCGCAGACGATGCCGACCCCGACGGCGAGCCCGCTGAGCGCGCCCACCAGACTCAGCCGCCGCCACACAAGACCCACCAGCAGCATCGGCACGAGCTGCGCCATCCCCTCGTAGGAGATGAGGGAGAGCCGCACGAGCGTGTTCGGCGCCGCGTACGTCAGGACGAGCGCGACGCCGCCCGCGACCACGACGACCACCTGCGACCACGTCTTCTGCGCCTGCGACGATCCCCGCCAGCGCGGCACGAGCGAGAAGACACTGCTGCCCCACATCGTGCCGATGACCAGCATGAACACCGCCATCGGCACGATCGACGACAGCGCGGCGGCGACCCCGATGATCCCCACCGCCCACGCCGGCAGCGAGTCGACGACGAGCTTGAGCAGCGCCAGGTTCGACTCGGCCCCGGTCAGCCCGGGGACCACGAACAGCGCGGCCATGCCGAGCAGCATCGGCACGAACAGCAGGACGTTGTAGGCGGGCAGCCACATCGCGTTCCGCCGCAGCGCGTCCGCGCTCCGCGCGCCCAGGTACCCGGCGACGGTGGTCGGGAAGATGACGACGGTGAGGGCGTTCAGAAACGTCGTCGTCGCGAACCAGCCGCTCCCGTACGGGGACCCGCCGCTGCCCGGCAGCGTCAGCCACGCGCTCTTCTCGTCGACGAGCCGCCCGAGGAAGTCCCCGTAGCCGTCGAAGTAGTGCAACGGCACGTAGATCGCGAGGAAGGCGAGCGTGAGGATGACGAGCCCGTCCTTCAGAACGGAGACCCACGCACTCCCCCTCAACCCGCTCACCACGACGAAGACGGTGGTGACGGCGAAGCCGATGAAGTACGCCCAGTTCAGGCTGATGGCGCCGTAGGAGATCGTCGAGACGACGACGCCCATCCCCGTGATCTGCAACTGGATGTACGGCAGCAGGAACACGGTGACGAGCACCGCGACGCCGGCCCCCAGCCACGGCTTCCCGAACCGGTGCGCCACCATGTCCGTGATGCTGACGAGCCCGTGCTGCCGCGCGTACGCCCAGAGCATCGGCCCGACGACGTAGCCGACCGCGTAGCCGCACGACATGTACGCGACGACGTAGAGGACCGGGGCGCCGAAGTTGTACCCCCACCCGGCCGCGCCGAGGTAGCTGAAGCTGGTGTAGCCCTCCCCCGCCATCAGCACCCAGATGAACACGGCCCCGAGCGACCGTCCGCCCACCGACCACTCGGCGAGCCCGCCCCCGCCCCGTCCCTTGCCGCGTACGGCGAGCAGCCCGAGGGCGAGCGTGACGACCATGAACGCGCCGAAGAGGCCGCTGGCGACCGCCGCGTCACTCATGGCCCCGGCCCCCCTTGCGGTCCCCGCGCCAGGTCAGCCATACGGCGACGGGCGTCAGCAGCGTCGCGGCCAGCAGCCACACGAAGAGGAACGGCAGCCCGAGCAGCACGGGTTCGACCCGGTTCACGAACGGCAGCGCGCCGATGTACAGCAGGAACGGCACGAGGAGCCAGAGGAGGTGCGGTCGTCGCTTGATCACGGACGACGAGCCTATCGGGGCGTCCTCGCTATCGGAGCGTCACGCGGCTGAGCTTGCCCCAGACCACGAGCCGGTACCGGGAGGTGAACTCGGGCGTGCAGGTGGTGAGGGTGATGAAGTACCCGGGCTCGTCGTACCCGGCGGACGGCACGACGCGGCTGCGCGGCACGGGGCGGATCACCCCGCCGTCGGCGGCGGAGGTCCTGGCCAGGCTCTTGTCGACGACGTACGTGTACGTGGCCTCCCGTGTCCGCACAGTGAGGGTGTCGCCGCGCCGCAGCCGGTTGATGTACCGGAACGGTTCGCCGTGCGTGTTGCGGTGCCCGGCGACGGCGAAGTTCCCGACGCGGCCGGGCTGGGCGGTGCGCGGGTAGTGCCCGGCGTAACCGTGATTGAGGACGTTCGCCTTGCTGATCCCCTCGGCGACGGGGACACGGAGACCGAGGCGCGGAATGGCGAGGACGGCGTAGGCGCGGTCCGGGCGGGCGGAGGTGGGGCCGTGCGGGTCGATGTTCTGGGAGCCGCGCGCGGACGAGCCGGACGGGTCCCCGTACGGGGTGTCGCCGGTGTACGGGGTGTCGGCCGCCGGGCCGTCGCCATCGGCGCTGGGCGCGTCCTGGGCGGTACCGGCCGCCCCGCCCTCCTCCTCCCACGCCCTCTCCAGCTCGTGGACCGTCCGCTGGGCGCCGGCCCGCGCCTGCCGGTTGGTCCACCACAGCTGATGTACGACGAGCAGGAGCAGCACGATGCCGAGCGTGACGGCGATCTCGGCACCGGCCCAGAGGGCGCGGCGCAGGAGCGCGGGGCGCGCGGGCGCCCCGTGCACCACGACGCGGGGCCGACTGTGCAGCACGCGCGCACGATAGATCCCGGCGCCGCAACTGACCAGGCCCACGCAAGCCGCGGCCTGAGGCGAGGCCGCGCCCGACGCCCCTGGCCGGGGGCGGTCCCCCGCGAGCCATCCGGCAGTACGGTGTGACTCATGCGCCCCGACACGCCTGCCACGCCCGCCGAGAACGAGAACGCCGACCACGTAGCGGAAGCCGAGCGCCTGGAACGCACGGCGGCCATGTACCCCGAGGACGCGGAAGCGCTGCTCCTCCAGGCAGCCGCCCATTACGAACTGGCCGACGCCCGTGAGCGCGCCACGGCGCACTACGACGCCCTCCTTGCCGCGACGGACGTCCACGACCCGGCGCTGATCCGCGCCCTCAAGGCCGCGAACCTCTGGGAGTACGGCCACGAGGCCGAGGCCCAGGCGATCATCGCGGGCCTGCGCGCGACGGCTCCGCGCGGCCCTGCGCCCTGGGTGATCATCGCCGAGTCCCTCGAAGCGCACGACGAGCTGGAAGCGGCGCACGAGACGTTCACGGAGGCCCTGGAACTCCTGGTCCCGCCCTCGGAGCGCGACGCGGCGGGCTCCGCCGACCTGGCCTACGCCAAGCACCCCCTCGTCCTGGGCCGCCACCGCGTCCGCCGCCTCCTCGGCGCCGACCACGACGCGTGGGACGCCCTCGCCGACCGCGTCAACCGCACCTCGGTCTCCCTCGACGAGCTCCACGACCCCAAGCGCCTCTGGGCCCTGGGCTCCAACAACCCGGCGGAACTCCGCGCGGAGATCGGCCGCCTCCAGGCCGAACTGGGCTCGTTCCGCGAGGCCCTCTCCCGCCCGTTCCCGGTGGCGGTCCTGCACTGGCCGAGCGACGAATACGCGGAGCTGCTGTCGGCGTACCCGACCCTGTCCTCCGAGTACCCCTCCTACGAGGCCCACTTGGCATCAATAGAGGCATCGCTGCGAGAACTGTCCTCGTCAGGCACGGGCAACCTGGGCATCGTCACGGGCACGGTCCCGTCCTACGAGGCGTTCGCGGCATCGGAGGCTTCATCACCGAGCGAGGCGTCGCTGCTACCGCAGTACGCGACGACGCTGGCGGCGAGGGGGCGGGCTATTGCTTGGCCGCCGCAGGTGGGGGCGGCTTGTTGGTGCGGGTCGGGGACGGCTTACCCGGAGTGCCATGGGGACGGGGCCTAGGCAGTCCGGCACTCCGGGGCTGGCCGGCACAATCGTCTTGTGCCTCGCATGATCCCGTCTTCCGCTTCCGTTTCGGCCCGCATGAGCCGCCAGGGCTCGCGAGACACTGCCCCGGAACTCGCAGTTCGCACACTGCTACACAAAGCAGGCTTTCGCTACCGCGTAAACCTCCGCGTCCCTGGCATGTCTCGCCGGACCATTGACATCGCCTTTCCCAAAAGGAAAATCGCCGTCTTCATGGACGGATGTTTCTGGCACGGTTGCCCCGAGCACGCCACCCGCCCGAAGGCAAATTCGGACTGGTGGCGCACCAAGTTGGAAAAGAACATGCAGCGGGACATCGAGACCACGGAACATCTCCGATCACAAGGATGGATCGTCCTACGTTTTTGGGAACATGAGAATCTGCAAACTGTCGCAGCCACGGTAGCCGAGAGGAAGAACCAAGAAGACCGGAGAGCTGAGCGCGACACGCTTTGAATCGATGCCCGATCCGAGTAGTGCTGGAGAGAAATGCCCGCCCCGTTCATCACCTCGATATGCGGTTACCGCGACGGACGACCCAATACTTCCGATGCGAACGACACACAATCCAAAGAGCTCGGCACAGTATTTTTCGATGCGATGGGGATCAGTCGCGACTCGACCCCACCCAGTAAAGCCGTCGGCAACTACATGTCGGAGCTCATGACCGCCGACCTCACCAACTATTTCTTAGCTCGGGACCTAGACCTCGCCGTCGAACCCGAAAAGGCCTTTCCTCGATTCGAGCAGTTCTTGCACCTTAATGTCACCAAAGAACTCGGTAGCGACATGGCGAAGGATGTAGTCAGAGCCATTACAGACTTGGAAAACTACGCCGCCCACAACGAAATCACACCCGAACTCCGCGCCCGCCTGGAAGAACATTTGGTGCGCATTCGGAACGAAGTGCAACGCGCAGAGGATCGGAGACGCGACCTGCTGGACGTCCTCGGTCAGGAGTCTCTCCTCAAGCTGGACGTAACGGTCTCGCGGTCCATTGAGAACAAGGTCGACCCGAGCACACCACTGCAGCACCTACTCGCCGGCTTCTCCTTGAAGTGGACCCTCAGGACCGACCGGGCTCAGGACTGCCGAAGCCAGGGAGCGAAGATGGCTGCTCTGCGACGAGGTCGCATGCCCCACTTCGCCACGGTGACCATGGAGCCTCGGCCGTCGATGCTGGCCCTGCTCGGCCGCGGCTCCGGCGATGTCGACTGCGTGTACCACCTTCACCTCCCGGCCCTCACCGAGGCGATCGACGACTACTGCTCCGGGACCAAACACAAGGGACGCCTCGGCATTCGCGACAACTTCCGCCGCCTGTGCGACCAACGGCGAGTTCGCGACTACGACGAGCTCCGGAGCTACACAGCGACGCTCTGACGGACCCGGCGAGGGGCTCTCCATCCCCGCCTCTCGTCACCCATCAGTCGGCCAGTTCGCACTCAACCCGCCGCAAGTCACACCGCCCTCAAGGACAACTGTCAGTCCCTCCGATTAACCTGTCGAGCATGGCAAAGCGCATCTCCATGATCGACCTGTTCGCAGGCTGCGGTGGCATGACCTCGGGGTTTGTTGCGGCAAAGGGGTACAAACCGGTCATGGCGGTCGAATGGGACCTCCACGCTGCGGCTACGTACGCGGCCAACTTCGGCGAGTCTCACATGCGTTGGGGAGACATCGCCCAGGTTGCGAACGAGGAGATCCCCACAGCGGATCTGATCATCGGGGGTCCCCCCTGCCAGGGCTTCTCCAATCTGGGCACGCGTGACGTGAACGATCCACGCAACAAGCTGTGGAAGGAATACATTCGTTTCGTTCGTCACGCCCGCCCCAAAGTTTTCGTCATCGAGAACGTCGATCGATTCCTGAAGTCTTCCGAGTTCGACCTGCTGCAAGCAGAGGTCAACGGTGGGCTACTGGAGGGGTACGAACTGACTCATGGCCTGCTACTGGCAGCCAACTACGGCGCACCACAGAGACGCAAGCGGGCCATCGTCATCGGTTCGCGAATCGGAAAAATCCCCCTGCCCGAACAGACTCATGGCCAAGGGGACCCCTTGGGGCTGAAGAGGTGGCGCACTGTGCGCGACGCCTTCGGCGGCAAGCAGTTGGCCGACAGGCCAGCCACCACCGTGCTTCCCTCGTCGACCACATCATTTTTCGGTAAGGAAGTACCCGGCATCTACAAGAGTGCGGATCTCCACATCGGCCGCACTCCGACTGAGCTGTCTCTGCGTCGTTACGCCCACATCCCTCCGGGCGGCGGGCGGTTCGACCTCCCAGAAGAACTCCTTCCAAACTGTTGGAAAAACAAGCCGACGGGTACTACGGACGTGATGGGACGGATGCAGTGGAGCGAGCCGTCCGTCACGATCAGAACTGAGTTCTACAAGCCTGAAAAGGGCCAGTACCTTCACCCTCAATGGGAGCCGGGGCCCGATGGGCACCGGGTGGACCGCCCCATCACCCATCGTGAGGCAGCTCTCCTACAGACCTTCCCAGACAGTTTCCTTTGGTGCGGCACGAAAATTCAGATCGCTAAGCAGATCGGCAACGCCGTTCCGCCCGCACTTGCCGAAGCCATCGCAAAACACATCAAGCCCTACATTCACGCGTCTCAGTAACGGATTTCAGGAGCCGGGTGCGTTTCCTCGCCCGGCTCCGCAGTGACGTAGTGCTCTCCGCCCACGACAACTGTCCGCCGATCGGTCACGGTAGGCGCTGGAACCAGACGCACGGAGACCCACGTACCCTTTTCGGGAACAGGAAGATTCAACGCCTTGGCAACGCGAGGGCTTTCGTTCTGGGCCCCCAGAATGACCACTCCCTCATCGGCGAGCCAGCTGCGCGCATCACGCACTCGCTTCGGTGCATCCAATTGTTTGGCAACAGTCACCACAGCGTTCCGATCAACGATTCTTCCTTGAACACGCCTGAAAAGTTGATCCACTCTGCCCTGCCCCGGCGGGACAGCCATCACGGATCTTCGTACCTCCGGTTCCAACTGCAGCAGAAGATTTTGACTCAACCTTGCACCCTCGTAGAGCCAGGAGATCGACCTGCGTCCCGCTTTTGAGATGTTTTTCTTGCCGTCTTGATTACCGGACGCCGTCAGTATCTCGGGGCGAATCTTCACCAGCCCCACGGAGAAGGTCGAATTCGTGTCGTTGGCAGCCATGAGCAAGCAGACGTGCCCCATTGCCTCTCGCGGAATCATCCATCGGCCGTCCAGCGAAAATTTTGCATCCGCTTCGACGCCATCAATCCGATAGTCCATGCGCTCCCCGCGCGGGAAGCCGAAGTCGGAGCGGCAGATGATCTCCACCTTGGTGCCGAGGTACGTCTTCTCCGTCTTCTCAAGATCTTTAACGTCGAACCGCCCCGTCCGCTGACCGTCCAAGACCTCGTCAAGTGACTGACGGAAGATTCGTGAAAAGCGAGTCGCAAGATCAGCGCGATCCCATCGCGCCATGAACCACTGTGCGACCCGTGCCACATCGGGATCCTCTATGGACGACAAGGCATGGCCGTCAAGGGCGGGCTCGCCCACGTCGAACAACACATCGTTCTCTACCGTCATGGCCGCCATTTTACGGCTGGAGCACTGAAGACAGCCGGTAGGTAGAGGCCGAACTCGGCGCCAATGAGGCGCACTTCAGGCTTCCGGACCTCCACGTTCCAAATGTTGCAGCAGTTCACGCACCTTGGAAAGTTCGGACGCGACCCGAGCCCATGCGAAGTCCGCAACCTCGACTCTGAGTTGCGCCGCGCGCGTCTCAACCAGCATCGACACATGTCCGATTGCGCTCAGTACATCCATTTCGTGCACCATACTCAGGGCTTCCCAGCCGATCGGTGCAGAGCACATGGAGAGGGCGTCATGGACAGGAACCGTGACAAGAAGCGCCTTCGGCTCGTACGCGTCGCCCAAGAGATGAACTTCGACCGCCATGACCTCCTGCAGATCAGCGACCGCCCTGCGCACGATGGCGCGCATCAGCACATCGGTTCGTCCCGGCTGCGCATCGGCCGCCCCCCTCTCACCCATCACGCGCACTCCCGCGAGGTCAGCTCGAATCGCTCTTGCACCCGCTCCAGCGCCACTTCCGGGTCACAACCGTGCGCTCGAAGCCAGTGAAGGACGTCGGCCATGGCCTCAAGGGCGACCGCTGTCGCTGCACCACCTGACATACCCCCTGACCTTTCGGCGCCCGGGAGGGGGAGCCGTGCCGCGTCGTACGTCGAGAGCAGAGCCTCGGCGCGTTCCACGCGCACATCACCTTGATGCCCGTCCGCAGATACCAGCCTGGTGGCCAGCTCACACCAGACAATCTTGCTATCGGCGCCCGGCTGAACTCCCCAGCGATCCGCAGTCGCGTCGACCAAGGCCACGCCTCGCCCCGACTCCGAGTCCACCGAAGCGGACAGCAACGTCGGCAAGGCGCGCGCGTCCGGGTCCCGCACCTCAATGCGTAGATAAGTGCCTCGCAAGGAGAGCGTGAGGGTGGTCGGGGTGCCGACCCCCACGTGCGCCACGACGTTGGCAACGAGTTCACTCACACACACCTGCGCGGCCTCGACCGCCTCGTGCAGTCCCCAGCTCTGGAGATGCAGTCGCACGATTCGACGCAAAGCGGCAACTTCGCGAGGCTCTGCTGTGAAGTCCACACCCCAAGGATTCCTGACCATGCATGCCGTGCTCTCGTTCATAGCTGTACCCCTCCGCCGGACGCCTTGGCCACACAGAGCGACCTTTACGCTCCCCAGAGTTACAGTGAAACTTCCAAAATGGAACTCTCACTTGCTCCTCGCGGAAGCGCATCCAAGTGGCGCGCGCCCCCGGCGCACGCCACCTTGCCGCTCTCGTGAGACAGGCAGCACGATCAGTCGGAGTAACGAGAAAGGCCACCGAACATGACAGTCGGACCCACCACCCGCAGACGTCAGTTGGGCGCCGACCTGCGGCGTCTCCGTGAGCGTTCGGACCTCACCCTCGAAGAAGCAGGCGCCCGCGTTGGAATCTCGAAAGCGACACTGAGCCGATACGAGACCAAGGAAGGAACGGTCAAGTGGCCCGCTGTGGACGCTCTGTGTCGTGAGTACGGCGCAACAGAGGAGGAACGCGCCGCCCTGGTCGACCTCGCCAAGGGGGCCAGGATTCAGGGCTGGTGGCGCTCGCTGGCCGACCCCATCCCCGAGTCGATGAACCTCATGCTCACGCTGGAGGACGAAGCGGTCCGTGAGGACCACTACGCCTCCATGTACGTCCCTGGACTCTTGCAGACCCGCGCCTACTCCGAAGCCGTCCACCGTGCTTCGGAGATGCGGTGCACGGAGCAGGAAGTGCAGCACATGGTGGACATCCGCATGAAGCGTCAGGAGTTGTTGCAGCGCGCGGATCCGCCGCACTTGTGGGTCGTGATCGATGAAGCCGCGCTGCGTCGCCTCGTCGGGGGCCCTGAGGTCATGCGCGAGCAGTTGCGACACCTCGTGGAGTCCGCCGAGCGGCAACAGATCACGGTGCAGGTTCTGCCGTTCGCGACCGGCGCGCACGCCGCAGCCGTTGGCAGCTTCGTGATCCTGGGCGGGCCCGCACCTGAGCTCGACGTCGTGTACGTGGATGTTCTGGGCGGCGGGCTCTTCATGGAGAAGCCCAAGGAACTCGAACGCTATAGGTTGGCGTTTCAGTACCTGAGCGCCCAAGCCCTCGGGCCCGATGCCTCGGCAGCGCTCATCCGCCGTATAAACAGGGAGAGTTGATGGCCGCGCCGCAGGAGCCTCACTGGTTCACGTCTTCGTACAGCGGCGGCAGCGGAACAGAGTGCGTGGAGGCCGCACGCACTTCGGATGGAATCCTCGTACGAGACTCCAAACGGGGCGCCGACGGCCCACGGGTCGAGGTATCCGCGTCGGCATGGTCCCGCTTCGTCGCGGGGTCTCCGGATTGGTGCAAGTTCATAGAAGTCTGATGTGCCACCGCGACCGACGCACGCAAGCTGATGCTGCCGCAAGGAGAAGCGGCTCGGGCGACTGGTCCGGGGACCGTCGACGAGGTTCCGAAGTACATGGTCAATTTCTTCCCGGAGGTCAGCGGTGGCGGCGGAGCCGACGTTCAGTGATCTCTTACGGCTGGCCGAGCGGTCCGCGGTGCACCTTGAGATGCGGGACGCGTACATGAAGTCCGACCCGAGCTACCAGGCCTGGCAGGCCGGTGAGCGGAACCGGGCCGAGGACAACGATCCGTCCGTGCGTACGTGGTTGAGGCTGATGGCTGAGGTCACCGGGCGCGGTGTGCAGGTGCGGCGTGCTCGGATCTGCTCGGTGCCGGAGTCGGACTACATTCGGTTCGAGCATCACGTCACGGATGCCAATGTGCGGGCCGGTGAGGAGGTGCGGTGGCTGCCACGGCGGGAGGCGTCCGGTCTCGCGTTGCCCGGGAACGACTTCTGGGTGTTCGACGACCGGCTTGTCGTCTTCCTCCACTTCAGCGGTGACGGTGAACTGTCACCGGAGGGCGATGAGGAGCGTACGACCGATGCGGCACTGGTCAGCCTGTGCGCCTCTGCGTTCGAGGCGGTGTGGGCTCGCGCAGTCCCGCACAGGGAGTACGAGTTGCCCTGACGTTCGTATCTGTGGGCCTGGCACCGGCGCCAATGTGGACATCTCGCCTGCACGCGAACCCGCGCCTAGGGTTCCGCTCATGACCACCTACCTGCAAGTTGCTACTGCCACCGCCACCAGGCAAGAAGCGGTCCAGCTCGTTGAGGCTGTCGTGAGAGCGCGCTTGGCCGCTGGTGCACAGGTCATCGGGCCCGTGGTTTCCGCTTTCTGGCACGACGGGGAATTCGGCACGGGAGAGGAGTACCGCATCCTGCTCAAGACCCGCGCGGACAAATACCAGGCGCTGGAGGCTTTCGTCCTGGAGCACCATCCCTGGGAGCGGCCGGAGTTGAACGCCGTCACGTTTGCCGAGGCCTCCGCGTCGTACCGGGACTGGACCGACAAAACGCTCGGCTAAGTTCCCAGTTGCTCCCATCGGAAGCACTACGGCTAGACGGGTGCCCTGGTGCGAGTTCGTCGCCGGTCGTGGGGTCGGTGGGGGTTTGGGTCCGGCGCTCGCGCCGGTGGGGTGGTTGCGGAGGTTCAAGTCGGGTGCGGGATGGTGGGTTTTTCTTCGATTGCGTGGCTGAGGGCGGTGGGGGCTGCTGTGCCCTGCCGCCCTTTCGTCGTTGGCCATTCGGACGGTGGGGGCTGGCGTTCGTGGGCTGAGGATTCGTCGGGGAAAGGGCGCGTGTCGGTTGGGTCTAGAAGCCCCTTCGGCGTGCGGCGCCGCTCCCTGTAGTGGGGCGAGTGCGGGTCTCGTGAGGCATGGCGAGAAGCAACTCTGGTTGCGTGAGGTGTCCTTGCTGGCCTTGGCCAGAGTTTGCTCGGTTCGGCACCCGTGTGTCACTCTCCGCGTACAGAGCTTTACACACAGGTGACCCCCGCGAGGTTGCAGCCTCCGGGGGCCCGGCACAGGAGAGAGCAACTCCCATGCAGATTCATCGTATGCCTCGCCATGAGCGCGGCTTCACCGTCATCGACAACAAAGCCCTTCGCGATCCCCGCTTGTCCCATACTGCGCGCGGCATCCTCGTCTACGTGCTGTCGCTGCCCAGTGGGGCGCGGGTCAATGTTCGGACCCTTAGCGACATGTTTCCCCAGGGGCGGCTTGCCGTGTCCAAAGCCGTCAAGGAGCTGCGGGAGCTGGGGTATTGGGTGACCCGTACTGAGCGGGAGCCTCTTACTCGGCGGATTTCGTCCAGCGTCGACGTGTACGAGGTGCCCGGGGCGGGGTCCGTGACGGTTGCCGGAGAGCCGGTTGGCAGTCAGCCGGTTCCCGGGCGGGTGGGAACCGGGGAAGCGGGCGCGTTTTCCCCTGGCGGGGACAATGACCCTTATGACCACGGGGGGAAGAACCCTCCCCTCCCTCCCGCGCAGGCGCCGCAGGACCCGGCCGTCTCCGCTGATCCGCACGACGTCGAAAGCGCCCGTATTCTGCGGCGGCTCGGCGTCGTCGATTCGCGGCTGGCGTTGAACGAGCGTGGGGTGCGGGAGCTCGTGCCCGAGGTCAGGGTGTGGCTGGAGCGTGGGGCGTCCGCCGCCGAGGTGATCGATGCCGTCTCCGCCGGACTGCCCGGGAAGGTGTACTCGGTCGTGCGGCTTGTGCGGGATCGGCTCACGCGTAAGCGTCCCGCGCGGAAGCGGGCCTGGCGGCGGGTGTTCGAGTGTCCGGTGTGCCGGGACCCGTTGCCGTGGGGGCAGGAGACGGGGGTCTGCCGGTCGCAGGAGTGCAGGCGGGAGGGGCATGAGCCCGTCGGATCGACGCAGGTGGCCGCCCCTCCAGCGCGCCTCCAGCCTGCGTGACTCAGGTCACAGCCCTCGTCTCGTCACACTTTTCCGAGCCGTTCCGTCAACCAGGTGTAGCCAAACGGAACAGCTCAGGGAGAGATCACCATGGAAGCTCGTCTCAACCTCTTCGGGAACGCGCTCGCGGGTAAGGTCATGCGGCACATCAACAGCGCCGGGAAGGTCGTTGCCGACGCCGGGGTGCCGCACGCCACGCAGGAGCTCGTGAAGATCCGGGCCAGCCAGATCAACGGGTGTGGGTTCTGCACCGACATGCACACCAAGGATGCCGCCCACGCCGGGGAGACCGCGCAGCGGCTCCATCTTGTTGCCGTCTGGCGCGAGGCCACCGTCTTCACCGAGGCCGAGCGTGCCGCGCTTGAGCTCGCCGAGCAGGGGACGCGGCTGGCCGACGCGGCCGGTGGTGTGAGTGACGAGGCCTGGGCGAACGCTGCCAAGTTCTACGACGAGGACCAGCTCGTCGCCCTCGTCTCGCTGATCGCGCTCATCAACACCTACAACCGGCTCAACGTCATCGTTCAGCAGCCCGCCGGGGACTACCAGCCGGGCATGTTCGGCTGAGCCCCGGTCAGAGAGGCGCGGACGAGGGTCAGGCTCGCCTCCCAGAGGCGGGCCGCCGTCTCCGGGTCCGTCATGTGGGGCTTGGGCTGCTCCAGGACCGGTGCGCCGCGCAGGCCGAACGTGCGCGGGCCCCACAGCTGGCCGCCCTCCGCCGCCGGGTCCAGGGCCGCGCGGACGATCGGCCACGCGCCGTGGTCCTTGCCCTGGACCACCGCCGCCGCCGGTAGTGCGCGTAGGCGGGCCGCCCCCGTCACAGCATGAATCTGCGGGCGGGACGGGGTCAGCGCGTCCAGCGCGCCGCCCGGGTGTGCCACCAGGCTGCGGACGGGGCCGGCCGCCGCGCGCAGGCGGCGGTCGAGTTCGAAGGCGAACGACATCTGGGCCAGCTTCGAGCGGCCGTACGTGCGCTTGGGGCGGTAGTCGCGCGTCGACTGGAGGTCGGTCAGGTCCAGCCGTTCGGAGCGGGCGGCGAAGCTGCCGACCGTCACCACGCGCGCGGCCGGGGCCGCCGTCAGGAGCGGGGCCAGCCAGTGGGTGAGGGCGAAGTGGCCAAGGTGGTTGGTGGCGAGCATGAGTTCGTGACCGTTGGGCGTCTCGCGGCGGGGCGGGTCGTCCAGGGCGACGCCCGCGTTCGCGATCAGCACGTCGAGGTGGTCGAGGCCCAGGTCCGCCAGGTCCCGCGGCGCCGACTGCAGGGACGTCAGGTCGGCCAGGTCCAGGGGGATGTGGCGCAGCCTCGCCGCCGGGACGCGGGCCCGGATCGCGGTCATCGCCGTCTCCGCCTTGCGGGCGTCCCTGCTGCCGAGGACGACGAGCGCGCCCGTCGCCGCCAGTTGTTCCGCCACGAAGTAGCCGATGCCCACGTTGCCGCCCGTGACGAGGATGGAATGGTCCGGGTGCAGGGGTGGCGGGGCTTCGGCGTCCCAGTCCCAGTCCCTGTTCCTGTTCCTGTTCCTGTCCCGGTCATGGGTGCGGGGCGTGGTTGCGGGGGCGGAAGGGCGTCGGGGCATCGGGCTCCGTAAGTTGTCGGATGGCCCGGGAAGGCCGGGTGCCTTCACCTTCGGCCGGGGCTCCGACATATCGGCGACAGTTCGGTTGCCGTGCCGACAGATCTCCTACAGCGCCGTACGGGCGCCGGGCCGATCCGTGATGAACCCCCACATCTCCGCCCCCGGTGACCCCGGCGTAGCCTCACGGGCGGAACAGCAGCTCCGCAACGTCCGGCCTCACCCAGCGCAGGAGAATTCCATGGCCCGCCGCCTTCCCACCGCCCCGATCGCCGCCGCCGGTCTCGTCGGGGGGTACGCCACCGCCCGGTTCACCAAGAAGCGGCCGCTGGGCGGCGTCGTGCTCGCCGCCGCCGGGGCCGCCGCCGCCACGCAGTGGAAGCGGACCGCGGGCGGGCCGGTCGCGGGGGCGCTGACCGGGGCGTACGTCGCCGCGTTCGCCGGGTCGCACCCGCTGGCCAAGAAGGTCGGGGCCTGGCCGGCCGTCCTCGGGGTCGCCGGGGCCGTGGCCGCCGCGTCGTACGTGCTCGTGGACCGCCGGGGCGCCTGAGCCGGAGCGCCCCGGTACCCCCTCGGGCCGCGCCGGCCCACCCGCACACTCCGAGCCCGGCGACCCCTCACCCCGCCACCGGCGCGTGCGCCAGTACGTTCACCACCTTCCCCTGCGGGTCCCGGACGAAGAAGCGGCGGACGCCCCACGTCTCGGTCTGCAGCTCGCGGACGATCTCGGCGCCCGCCGCGACCATCGCCGCGTACGCCGCGTCGACGTCGCCGACCTCCACGCTCATGTCGGGCACGACGAGCGCCGGGCCGCCCTGTTCGATGAAGTTGATCTGGGCCGTCGGCTGGGTGGGGGACGCCATCGTCATCACCCAGCCGATGTCCATGACCTCCTCGAAGCCGAGCGCGCCGTAGAAGGCCCGGTTCGCCGCGAGGGACTCCTCGCCGTCCACGGCCACGTTCGGCACGGCCCTGCGCGCCTCGTTCATCGGCGCTTCGTCCATGGAGGCCCCGTTCATCGGCGCTTCGTTCACCGGCTCGTCGTTCATCTCAGTCATGCGGTTCATCGTCCCCGGAACGCCGCCCCGTACGCCCCCGGCGACACACCCGCCGCCGTCCGGAAATGGTGGCCCCCACCTCACGTCACACCGCCGACAGCGGGCGCGCGATGTCCTCCAGGGAGCGGTTCTCCGCCCGCACCGCGAAGAACACCGCCACCAGGCCCGCCAGGCACATCAGCCCGGCGCCGATCTGGAAGGCGAGGACCGTGTCGCCGACCTTTCCGCTCTCGGTGAGGTCGGCGAAGACCAGCGGGCCGCTGATGCCGCCGGCCGCGGTGCCGACCGCGTAGAAGAAGGCGATGGCCATCGCGCGGGTCTCCATGGGGAAGATCTCCGAGACCGTGAGGTACGCGCTGGAGGCGCCCGCCGAGGCGAAGAAGAGGACCACGCACCAGCAGGCGGTCAGCGTCGTCGCGGTGAGCGAGCCGCGGTCGAACAGCCAGGCCGTGCCGAACAGCAGCACCCCGGAGAGCAGATACGTCGACGAGATCATGATGCGGCGGCCGACCGTGTCGAAAAGCTTGCCGAGCAGCAGCGGGCCCATGAAGTTACCGGCGGCGATGACCGCGAAGTAGTAGCCGGTCGAGCCGGTCGGCACATCGAAGAACGTGGTAAGGATCGCGCCGAAACCGAAGGTCACCGCGTTGTAGAGGAACGCCTGTCCGATGAAGAGGGCGAGGCCGAGCGTCGCGCGGCGCGGGTACTTGGTGAAGACCGTACGGGCGATCTCGCCGAAGCCGATGCTCTTGCGCTGGCGGATGGTGATCTCGCCCTCGGCGGGCGGGAGTTCCTTGCCGCCGCGTTCCGCGCGCACCTTCTCCTCGACTTCCGAGACGAGCGATTCCGCCTCCTCTCCCCTGCCGTGGATGAACAGCCAGCGCGGGGACTCGGGCACGTTCCGCCGTACGAGGAGGATCACCAGGCCGAGGACGACGCCGAGGCCGAAGGTGAGGCGCCAGCCGACGTTCGCGGGGAACAGGTCCGTGTCGAGCGCGACGATCGAGAGGAGCGAGCCGCCGATCGCGCCGAGCCAGAAGCTGCCGTTGATGATCAGGTCGACGCGGCCCCGGAAGCGGGACGGGATGAGTTCGTCGATCGCGGAGTTGATGGCCGCGTACTCGCCGCCGATGCCGAAGCCCGTCAGGAAGCGGAAGAGGAAGAACCACCAGGTGGAGAAGGAGATGGCGGTGAGGGCCGTCGCCGCGAGGTAGACCGCGAGGGTGAGGAGGAAGAGTTTCTTGCGGCCGAAGCGGTCGGTCAGCCAGCCGAAGAAGAGGGCGCCGGTGCAGGCGCCCGCCACGTACAGGGCGGCGGCGACACCGGTGACCTGCGCCGACGAGATCGGCAGGCCGCTGCCGGACTCGGAGAGGCGGCCCGCGATGTTGCCGACGACCGTGACTTCGAGGCCGTCCAGGATCCAGACGGTGCCGAGGCCGATGACGATCGTCCAGTGCCAGCGGGACCAGGGGAGGCGGTCCAGGCGGGCGGGTACCGCTGTGCGGGTCGTGCCGGGGGCTAGCGGGCTGTGCTTCTGGTGCTCCAGGGACATGTACGCCCTCCTCGTTGAGGGGAACTGACCACGTACCTGTGCCCCGTAAGCGCGGCGGCATCACGGTCACTGACACGGGGCTCCGCCCCGGACCCCGCTCCTCAATCGCCGGAGGGGCTTGTTTGTGCTCGCCGGAGGGGCTTGTTTGTGTCTGCCGGAAGGGCTTGTTTGTGTTTGCCGGAAGGGCCGAGTGGTGGGTCATGCCCCGAACGCCCGCGAGACCGTATAGATGAGCAGCCCCGCCAACGACCCCACCACCGTGCCGTTGATCCGGATGAACTGCAGGTCGCGGCCGATATGGGCCTCGATCTTGCGGGAGGTGTGCTCCGCGTCCCAGCCCGCGACGGTGTCCGTGATCAGGGACGTGATCTCGGCGCGGTACGTCGTCACGACGTAGACCGCCGCGCCCTCCACCCAGCCGTCGACCTTCGCCTGCACCTTCGGGTCGGTCGCCATGCGCTGTCCGAGTGAGAGCAGCGACGCCCGTACGCGCATCCGCAGTTCGCTGCGCTCGTCCTCCGCGGCGGCCACGATCATCGAGCGGACCGCGGACCAGGTCGAGGCGATCAGGTCCTGCACCTCGGAGCGGCCGATGACTTCGGACTTCAGGCGCTCGACGCGGGCCCGGGTGTCGGTGTCGGACTGGAGGTCGCCCGCGAAGTCCCGCAGGAAGCGGTCGACGGCGCCGCGCGCCGGGTGCTCGGGCATGTCCCGCATCTCGGTGACGAAGCGGAGCAGTTCCTTGTACACGCGTTCGCCCACGCGCTTGTCGACGAAGCGGGGGGTCCAGCCGGGGGCGCCGCCCTGCACCGCGTCCATGACGGAGTCGGAGTGCAGGACCAGCCAGTCGTGGGCGCGGGCGCACACGAGGTCGACGACGCGCTTGTGGCCGCCGTCGGCGACGACCTTCTCCAGCATCTTGCCGATGCCGGGCGCGATCTCCGCGTTGTCGGCGCGGCGCGTGATGGCCTCGCCGACGACCGCCTGGACGTCGGAGTCGCGCAGGACGGTGAGGGCGCCGCGCAGCGCCGTCGCCAGTTCGGCCGTCACCCGGTCGGCGTGGGCGGGTTCGGCCAGCCAGGTGCCGAGCCGGGAGCCGATACCGACGGCGCGCAGGCGGTCCCGTACGACGTCGCCGGAGAGGAAGTTCTCGCCGACGAACTCGCCGAGGGAGACGCCTAGCTGGTCCTTCTTGGTCGGGATGATCGCGGTGTGCGGGATGGGCAGGCCGAGGGGGTGACGGAAGAGGGCGGTGACGGCGAACCAGTCGGCGAGGGCGCCGACCATACCGGCCTCGGCCGCCGCCGCGACGTAACCGGCCCAGGCGCCCGCGCCTGAGTGCTCGGCCCACGTCGCCAGTACGTAGACGAGCGCGACCAGGACCAACAGCCCGGTCGCCGTCAGCTTCATGCGGCGCACGCCGCGCTGCTTCTCCTCGTCGGCGGGGCTGAACTCGCCGGTGAAGCGGCGTGCGGCGCGGGGTTGGCCGGGGGCCGGCCGGGCATACTGCCCGATGACCTTTTCAGACGATTCGCCAGACTCGACCGACTCGCCAGACTTTACTGATTCGCCAGACTCGAATGATTCGCCGGACTGGACCGATTCACCCGGCTGGGCCGATTCATCCGGGCCGCCGGGTTCACCCGTTTTCCCCACACCGGCTCCGTTCCGCTCGCCCGCGCCCGTCCCGCTCATCCTCGACTCCACATCCTCTGTCATTCCCCTCACACATTGTCCCTTTCCGACCTACTCCCGGAACAAAGGAAGAGTTCCCGGCGTCCGAGTAGACGGAGGGGGGCAGTGTCGGCCTCAGCCCGCCCCATGACGCATCATGGGTTCATCACACCGGAGCCCAGCGGCTCCCTCTGCTCGAGGAGACACACACCGCATGACCAGGCGTCACGGTTATGCCTTGTTGGCCGCGCTCGTAGCGGTCGTCATCGTGATCTCGTCCGCCATATACGTCGGTTTCTCCGGCGTCCTGCGCGACGACGACGGCTCCGTGCAGGCGGGTGGCGCCCGTCCGCACGGCTCCGCCGCACCCGCCTCCACCGGCGCGTGGGTCGGCACCTGGTCCGCGTCCCCCGCGGGCGCCGAACCGGGTACGGAGACGGCCGGGTACTTCGGCCGTTCCCTCCGCAACATCGTGCACACCAGCGTCGGCGGCACCGGCGCCCGCATCACCCTCTCCAACCTGTACGGGCAGCAGCCCCTCAGCATCACGCACGCCTCCCTCGCCGTCGCCTCCGCGCCCAACAGCCCCACGGCGCTGGCCGGTACGGTGCGCCGGCTGACGTTCGCCGGGAGCGCCTCGGTCGTCATCCCGGCCGGCCAGCAGGTCATCAGCGACACCGCGCGCCTGCGGGTGCCGCGCGACGCCGACATGCTCGTCACCACGTACTCGCCGACGCCCTCCGGACCCGTCACCTACCACCCGCAGGCCCGGCAGATCTCGTACGTGGCCCAGGGCGACCGCACCGAGGACCCGAGCGGCGCGCAGTACACCGTGCAGAGCCCCTACTGGCGTTACGTCACCGCGCTCGACGTGCTCAGCAACGACGCCGAGGGCACCGTCGTCGTCCTCGGCGACTCGCTCACCGACGGCATCACCTCCACGATGGGCGCCAACAAGCGGTGGCCGGACGTCCTCGCCGACCGGCTGCGCACCGAACCGGGTGCCCCGCGCTACGGCGTCGTGAACCAGGGCATCAGCGGCAACCGCATCCTGGCCGACGGGCTCGGCCGCCCCGCCAACAACCCGAGCGGCCTTTCCCGCTTCGGCCGCGACGCGCTCGGCCGCGCCGGGGCGCGGGTTGTCGTCATCGACCTCGGGATCAACGACATCCAGCGCAACCCGCAGGTCACCGACCCCGACGAGATCACGACCGGGCTCCGCGAACTGGTCCGCCAGGCCCACGCGCGCGGGCTGCGCGTCATCGGCGCGACCCTCATGCCGTTCCAGGGCCACCGCGGGTACAAGCCGCACCTCGAAGCCGTCCGCCAGAGCGTGAACGCCTCGATCCGCGCGGGCAAGGTCTTCGACAGCTACGTCGACTTCGACAAGGCGCTGCGCGACCCCTACAACCCGCGCAAGCTCCTCCCCCACTACGACTCGGGCGACCACCTGCACCCCAGCGACGCGGGGTACGCCCGAATGGCGGAGACGGTGGATCTGTCGGCACTGAAGGGGGCGGCGGGCGCCGAGCTATGACCCGCGGCGGCGCCGGCGTCGGGGGCGGATTCCGGAGGGTTCAGTCCCGCTCCTGACGGCGGTCCCGGCGCTCGTCCATCCGGTCCCGGCGCTCGTCCAGGCGGTCCATACGGTCCTCGATGCGCCGGCGGTGCCGCTCCATGCGGTCGGCGTGCAGATCGTGACGGCGGTCGAGGTGACCCTCGAAGGGGTCGCCGAAATGGTCGTCGCGGCGGGCCTCCAGCTCCTCGCGGCGCTCCGCCTTGCGCTCCAGCTTCTCGCGGCGGCGCTCCTCCTTGCGGCGCTGCTGCTCCGCTCGCGTGAGCTTGCGGTCCACGCCGACGCCGCCCCAGAACGCGAACCCGGTCAGCACCACACGCGGGGCGCCGGGCTCCCCGGGCACCCCCTCCTGGCCGTGGTCGAAGCCGCCCATGATGCCGATGCCGCGGACGACGACCTCGACGCCGGGCGGCACGATCACATTGATCCCGCCCATGATCGCGACGCAGTTGACGACGATCTCGCCCGCCTCGAAGTTCGCCTCGCGCAGGTCGATCTCGCCGCCGCCCCAGAAGGCGACGGCGGTGAAGCGGCGCGGTGCCGTCCAGCGCCCCTTGCGCTGGAAACCGGACATGACGCCGACGCCCCAGGTGGAGGTCGCCTCGCCGCCGATCCGCGCGGACCAGTCCACCACGCCCTCGGGCAGCGGCTCCTTGACGAGGCTGACCGGGGCGGCGACCCCGGCGCCGGGCAGATCGTGGGTGATCGGCTCCAGCTCGCGGTACGTACGCGCCTTGTACGTCGCCTCCAGCCGCTCCCCGAACTCCTCCATGTCGAGCCGCCCCTCGGCGAGCGCGTCCCGCAACCGCTCGGCGACCTGCTCGCGGTCGGCGTCGGAGGCCCGCAGATCGGGCGGATCAGACGCAGAGGGCGTGTTCGAACGCTCGGGCAGCGATTCGTCCGTCATACGTCTCAGCCTACGGGCGCGGGCCCGTGACGGAAGCGTCCCTGGCATACATACGTGCGATCACGGCCTCGATGTCGGGCTCCCGCACCGAGAGGTCGACCAGCGGGCAGCGCTCCGCGACCGCCGCGACGAGCGGCGCCGCCGACCGGTCCGCCGGGAACGCCAGCCACTGCCGGGCGCCCTCCACCTTCACGACCCGAGCGAACTCGATGTCCAGCGGCGGCAGTTCGCGCTCCAGGTCGACGATGAGGGTCCGCTCGACCGCGCCGCCGCCGCCCGCCTGGTGCAGCCCTTCCAGCTCGCCGTCGTACATGAGCCTGCCGTGGTCGATGACCATGACGCGGCGGCACAACTGCTCGATGTCGGTGAGGTCGTGGGTGGTCAGGAGCACCGTGGTGCCCTTCTCCGCGTTCAGGTCCCGCAGGAAGCCGCGCACTTTGACCTTCGAGACGACGTCGAGGCCGATGGTCGGCTCGTCCAGGTACAGCACCTCGGGGTCGTGCAGGAGCGCCGCCGCGATGTCCCCGCGCATCCGCTGCCCGAGCGACAGCTGACGTACGGGGACCTCCAACAGGTCGGCCAGTTCGAGGAGTTCGACGCAGCGCGCCAGGTTCTCCTCGTACCGCTTGTCCGGGATCCGGTACATGCGGCGCATCAGCCGGTAGGAGTCGATCAGCGGCAGGTCCCACCAGAGCGTCGTGCGCTGCCCGAACACGACCCCTATGCGGTGCGCGAGGCGGCTGCGCTCGCGCGAGGGGTCGATGCCGGCGACCCGCAGCCGGCCCGCGCTCGGCGTCAGGATGCCGGTCAGCATCTTGATCGTGGTCGACTTCCCGGCCCCGTTCGGCCCGATGTAGCCGACCATCTCGCCGCGCGGCACGGTGAAGCTCAGCGAGTCGACGGCCCGTACGGTGCGCCGCTCGCGCCGCATGAAGCCCGCTTTGCGGCGTACGTCGAAGACCTTCTCGACGCCGTCCACCTCGATGAACGCCTTGTCCGTCACCCCTGCCACCCTGCCACCCTTCGAGTTCAGCTTCCGGTACTGCGGTACGCGCGCAGCGCCCCCCGCCACGCGAGCCCGGCCGCGCCCAGGCACGCCGCGGCGACGAGCGGCGGCGCGAACGCGAGCCACCGCGGCAGGTCGAGCGGGTAGGGGCGGCCGAGGATGTAGAGCGCGGGCAGCCAGTTCACGAAGGCGAGCGGCAGGATGAAGGTGACGCCGCGCAGCAGGTTGTCGCCGAAGACGGTCGGCGGGTAGGACAGCATGGCGTTGCCGCCGAACGTCGCCGCGTTCTGCACCTCGGCCGCGTCCTGCGCCACGATCTGGAAGGCCGCGCCCGCCATGAACACGGCGGAGAAGATCCCGGCGCCGCTGACCACGAGGACGGGGACGAGGAGCGCCTTCAGCGGAGTCCAGGCGACGTCCAGGACGATCAGCGACCCCACCATGACGACGAGGCTCTGGGTGATCCGGCCGAGGCGGCGCAGCGCGAACCGGTCGGCGCCGAGCTGGGCGAGCACGGGCGCGGGCCGGACCAGGAACGCGTCGAGGGTGCCGTCCCTGACGCGGTCGCCGAGCCGGCCGAGGGAGCCGGCGAGCAGGTCAGCGAGGCCGAAGGCGGCGCCCGCGGTCCCGTACAGGAAGGCGATCTCGGGCAGGGTGTAGCCGCCGAGCCGGTCCACCTGGGAGAACATCAGCAGAATGCCGACGAACTCCAGGCCGTTCAGGGCGAAGTTGCCGAAGGCCGTCATGAGGAAGGAGGCGCGGTAGGCCATCGTGGAGCGGATCCACATGGCGCTGATCAGGCGGTAGGCCCGTACTCCGGTGCGGATCCGGACGAGCGGTTCAACCACCCTGGACCACCACCCTCCGTGTGGCCGTCGCCTGCAGCAGGCGTCCCACGCCGAGCAGCGCCGCGGCCCACGCCGCCTGGAACAGCCAGCTGCCGAGCACCCCGCGCCCGCCGTGCGTGCCCATCAGGACGTCGGCGGGCACCTGGAGCAGCGCCGACCAGGGCAGGAGGCGGGCGATGTCGCCGATGGCACCGGGGAAGACGTTGAGCGGGAGCAGCATCCCGCAGAAGAACGTGGCGGTGACGCCGTACATCTGGGCGACTCCGCTCACGTCCATCAGCCAGAACGCCGACATCGCGACGAGGTAGCGCAGCGCGAAGCTGACCAGCATCCCGAGGAGGACGGAGACGAGGAAGGCGAGCCAGGTCGACGCGTCCGCGGGCAGCGCGAGGTCGAAGACGAGGGCGCCGATCGCCATGGGCACGACGCCGCGCCCGAGCAGCTGGAACACCGCCCGCCCCAGGTCCTGCGCCAGCCACCAGCACTGCAGGTCGGCCGGGCGGTAGAGGTCGACGGCGATGTCACCGGTGCGGATCCGCGCCGCCAGCTCGGCCTCGAACCCGGAGGGCACGCCGAGCATCATTACGGAGAACATGGCCTGGCCGACCCAGACGAAGGTGAGCGCCTGCGCCTGGTCGTAGCCGCCGAGGTGGGGGCGCTCGTCCCACAGCGCGATGTAGGTGCAGGCGATGATCAGCCCGAAGACGGTGTTGGTGAAGACCCCGGCGAAGGTCGCTCCGCGATAGGTGGCGTAGCGCCGGAAGGCCCCGGCGGCGACGGCGGCGTACAGCCGTACTGCGTGCATCCCGTCCCCTGTTCTCGGCCGAAGCGCAGGAGCTTAGTCCAGTGCGGGCTCCGCCTGCCACGCATTTTCGGTGGGATGTAGGAGGCTTATGTGTCATACGAGGCGAACGTGACGTACGACGCGAATCAGGAGTTCCCCAGGGCATGAGCAGCGACGCGTCCCCGCCGGAGGGCACGAAGGACGAGGAGAACGAGCAGAGCGAGGAGCACGGGGAGAGCGAGGAGCACGGGGAGAGCGAGGAGCACCGGGAGAACGAGAAGGACGCGGGGGCCAAGCGCGGGCGGCCCCGGCGCACCGGCTGGCGGCGGCTGATCCCCACGTGGCGGATGCTGCTCGGCGGGCTGGTCCTCGCCGTCCTGCTGTGCGTGGGCCTGTTCGCGCTCGGCTACCACCTCGTGCACATCCCGGCCGCCAACTCGACCGCGACGGCCCAGTCGAACGTGTACCTGTACGCCGACGGCACCCAGATCGCCCGCGACGGCGAGATCAACCGCGAGAACGTACGGCTCGCCCAGATCCCGAAGCGGACCCAGCGCGCCGCGCTCGCCGCCGAGGACCGCGACTTCTACAGCGAGTCCGCCGTCGACCCGCAGGCGATGCTGCGCGCGGCCTGGAACACGGTCACCGGCAAGGGCAAGCAGTCCGGCTCGACGATCACGCAGCAGTACGTGAAGAACTACTACCTGGCGCAGGAGCAGACGGTCACGCGCAAGGTGAAGGAGTTCTTCATCTCCATCAAGCTCGACCGCGAGCAGTCCAAGGACGACATCCTGGAGGGCTACCTCAACACGAGCTACTTCGGGCGCAACGCGTACGGCATCCAGGCCGCGGCCCAGGCGTACTACGGCGTCGACGTGGAGAAGCTGACGGTCGCCCAGAGCGCCTACCTGGCCGCCCTCCTGAACGCTCCCAGCTCCTACGACGTGGTCACGCACCCGGAGAACAAGGCGCGCGCCGTCGCCCGCTGGAACTACGTCCTGGACGGCATGGTCAAGGAGCGGTGGCTGTCCACCACGGAGCGCTCCGCGCTGGAGTTCCCGGTCCCGGACGAGGAGAAGGGCGCCGCGGGCCTGTCCGGGCAGCGCGGTTACGTCGTCCAGGCCGTGAAGGACGCGATCACCGGCCAGGGCATCCTCGACGAGGACACGCTCGCGTCCGGCGGCTACCGCATCACGACCACCCTGCAGAGGAAGAAGCAGGACGCGTTCGTGGCCGCCGTCGACGACCAGCTGATGGCGAAGGTCGACAGAAAGGGCCGCAAGGCCGACCGCAACGTGCGCGCGGGCGGCGCCGCCATCGACCCCGCCACCGGCAAGGTCCTCGCGATGTACGGCGGCATCGACTACACGAAGCAGTACGTGAACAACGCGACACGCCGCGACTACCAGGTCGGTTCCACGTTCAAGCCGTTCGTGTTCGCGTCCGCCGCGCAGAACGGCGCGACCACGCAGGACGGCCGCGCCATCGATCCGGACACCGAGTACGACGGCACCAACAAGCGGCCCGTGCAGGGCTGGAAGGGCGGCCCGTACGCGCCCGAGAACGAGGACGGGCGCAGCTACGGCCGCATCACCGTCGGCACCGCCACCGACAAGTCGGTGAACGCCGTGTACGCGCAGATGGCCGTCGACGTCGGCCCGGCGGCGGTCAGGCGGACGGCGATCGCCCTCGGCCTGCCGCGGAACACGCCCGACCTCAACCCGTACCCCTCGATCGCGCTCGGCACGGCCACCGCCAGCGTCCTCGACATGACCAAGGCGTACGCCACGCTCGCCAACCACGGCAGGCGGACCACGTACACGCTGCTCGGCTCCATCACGAAGGACGGCACCGCCGTCGAACTGCCGAAGGCGAGCACCCGGCAGGTCGTCGACCGGGCGGCCGCCGACGCCACCACCTCGGTGCTGCGCTCCGTCGTCGAGGGCGGCACCGGCACCGCCGCCCGCGCCGCCGGACGGCCCGCCGCCGGAAAGACGGGCACCGCCGAGGAGGACCAGGCCGCCTGGTTCGCGGGGTACACCCCGGACCTGGCGACCGTCGTCTCGGTCATGGGCCAGAACCCGGACACCGGCGCACACACCCCGCTCTACGGGGTCGGGGGCCAGCCGCGCGTCAACGGCGGCGGCTTCCCCGCGCAGATCTGGGCCCAGTTCACGAAGAAGGCCCTGGCGGGCAGCGCGCCGGCCGACTTCGACCTCGAAGGCGTGGACGACGACCCGGAGCGCACCACCGCCCCGTCCGCGACCGCCCCCTCGGCCACCGGCTCCGCGCCCGCCTCCTCCCCCGGCGAGTCCGACACCGGGACGTCGAGCCCCAGCGGCACGGACAGCGCGGACAGTACGGACGGCGCCGAGGACCGGGGCGCCTCGCAAGGCGAGACCGGGAACCCGACGCAGGGCCGGACGGACGGCACGGCGGACGACGGCGGCCCCGAGGACGGCGGCGGCGCCTTCGACAACGCGCCGGGCATGGACGGCGCCGACCTGGGCGGCGTCACCGGCGAGGGCGGCGCCCCCGACGGTGACGGCGGCGCCGGGCCGCTCAGTGACCTGACGTCGCCTTCAAGCCGACGATGGCCACAATGAGCAGCGCGATGAAGAAGACGCGGGCGGCCGTGGCCGGTTCGCCGAGGATCAGCATCCCGACGATGGCCGCGCCCGCCGCGCCGATGCCCACCCACACGCCGTACGCGGTACCGATGGGCAGGGTCTTCGCCGCGTAGGACAGCAGCATCATGCTGGCGACGATCCCGGCGCCGGTGAACAGGCTCGGCCACAGCCGGGTGAAGCCGTCCGTGTACTTCATGCCGATCGACCAGGCGACCTCGAGAAGTCCGGCGATCACGATCAGGATCCAGGCCATGACTGGCACCTCCGTCAGTGGTTCTCAACAGGGGTGCGTCGTCTTTGCGTAGCCCGGTACGGCGCGTCTCGTCGGGTCTGATCCACGATAGCAAAGCACGAACGGGAACGGACAAAACGCCCAAACGGGCTACTTGGGAGGAGGTGGGGCTACAGGTACAGCCCCGTCGAGTCCTCCGAGCCCTCGAAGCGGTCGGCGGCCACCGCGTGCAGGTCCCGCTCGCGCATCAGCACGTACGCGGTCCCGCGCACCTCGACCTCCGCCCGGTCCTCCGGGTCGTAAAGCACCCGGTCACCGGCCTCCACCGTCCGCACGTTCTGCCCGACCGCGACCACCTCGGCCCAGGCGAGGCGCTTGCCGACCGCCGCCGTCGCGGGGATCAGGATGCCGCCGCCGCTGCGCCGCTCGCCCTCCGAGGTGTCCTGGCGGACGAGCACGCGGTCGTGCAGCATGCGGATCGGCAGCTTGTCGTCGTGTGGGGTGCTGGGCAAATCCTTCTTGGCGCTCACGGCGACGAACCTACCTGCCTCACGGCCCCTTGTACGCCTCCGGGTCGGCCCCGGTCGTCCGCCGCCGCCCGCCGATCAGCCCTTGCGGCGCTTCGTGGTCACCGTGACGAGCCCGACGAGCCCGACCACGACGAGCGCGGCGGGCACGATCCGGCCCAGGCGCGGCGCGCCGTCCTCGGCCACGAACTGGCTCTTCACGTCCGAGACGAGCCGGTTGGCACCGACGTACGCCCGTCCGAGGGTGTGATCGACGTTCGACGCCAGCCTGGCCTTCGCGTCGCCGACGATCGTCTTCGGGTGCACCCGCACCCCGATCTCGTCGAGCGTCTCGGCCAAGGTCTCGCGGCGGCGCTTGATGTCCGCCTCGATCTGCGCCGACGTCCGCGTGTCCGGCGTATCCGACGTCTCTGACGTGTCCGACACCGCGCTGCCTCCGTGGTCGCTGTGCATCCGCTTGCTGTCCTGGGTTACGGCTGGGGGACAGTCTGTCAGCTAAGCGCCGACACCACCCCACGGCACCCCTATTACCCTCGTGCCAAACCCCACCCGTGAGGAGATCACGAGCGACATGAGTGAGCGACTGCAGCCCGGCGACACCGCGCCCGCCTTCACCCTGCCCGACGCCGACGGCAACGAGGTCTCCCTCGCCGACCACAAGGGCCGCAAGACCATCGTCTACTTCTACCCGGCCGCGCTCACCCCCGGCTGCACCAAGCAGGCCTGCGACTTCACCGACAACCTCGACCTGCTCGCCGGGGCGGGCTACGACGTCATCGGCGTGTCGCCCGACAAGCCGGAGAAGCTCGCCAAGTTCCGCGAGCAGGAGAACCTCAAGGTCACGCTGGTCGGCGACCCGGAGAAGAAGGTCCTCGAGGCGTACGGGGCCTTCGGGGAGAAGAAGCTGTACGGGAAGGTCGTCACCGGGGTCATCCGCTCGACGGTCGTCGTGGACGAGGACGGCAAGGTCGAGCACGCCTTCTACAACGTGAAGGCGACCGGCCACGTGGCGAAGATCATCAAGGACCTGGGCATCTGACGGGTTCCGGGCACCGCACCCGGGTAAGCGGGCGGCCGGCGCTGTGACGAAAGTCCCCTCACCGGGGACTTCCGTTTGCGATCGTCACCATCGAGCAAGTGATCCCTTCGGAAGTGTTTGAAGTCCAGAGAAGGGACCAACCGCCATGTCCAGCGACACCGAGGAAGGGCAGACACTGCCCGACCCGGAGGCGGTCAAGCGTCACCGGGCGCTGTTCCGCGCTGTCAGACGGCGCAAGAACCCGCCCCTGCGCCGCACCGACATCACCGTCACCGACGACGCGGCGGTGAAGCGGGCGGTCAAGGCGGCCTCGCTCGGCAACGCCATGGAGTGGTTCGACTTCGGGATCTACTCCTACCTCGCGGTCACCATCGGCCACGTCTTCTTCCCTTCCGGGAACGACACGGTCCAGCTGATCTCGTCGTTCGCGACCTTCGCCGTGTCGTTCCTCGTCCGCCCGATCGGCGGCATGGTGTTCGGCCCGATGGGTGACAAGATCGGCCGCAAAAAGGTTCTGGCGATGACGATGATCCTGATGGCGATCGGCACCTTCGCCATCGGCCTGATCCCGTCCTACGCCACGATCGGCTTCTGGGCCCCGGTCCTGCTGATCCTCTTCCGCCTGGTCCAGGGCTTCTCCACCGGCGGCGAGTACGGCGGCGCGTCCACGTTCATCGCCGAGTACGCGCCCGACAAGCGGCGCGGCTACTTCGGCAGCTTCCTGGAGTTCGGCACGCTCGCGGGGTACGTCGGCGCCGCGGGCCTGGTCACCCTCCTCACCACCATCCTCGGCAGCGACGGCATGGAGTCCTGGGGCTGGCGCGTCCCGTTCCTCGTCGCGGGCCCGATCGGCCTCGTCGGCCTCTACCTGCGGCTGAGGCTGGACGAGACCCCGGCCTTCCAGAAGCTGGAGGACAACTCCGCGCACAAGGCGACGGAAGCGGCGTCCACGGTCGAGACCACCGCCAAGGGCGACCTCGCCAAGATCTTCCGCGACTACTGGCCGACGCTCATCCTCTGCATCTGCCTCGTCGGCGCGTACAACATCACCGACTACATGCTCCTCTCCTACATGCCGACCTACCTGTCGGACGAGATGGGCTACTCCGAGGCGCACGGCCTCCTCATCCTCATCGCGACGATGATCGTCCTGATGTGCATCATCAGCCAGGTCGGCAAGCTCTCCGACCGCTTCGGCCGCAAGCCGCTCCTCATGACCGGCATGCTCGGCTTCCTCATCACCTCGATCCCGGCGTTCCTCCTGGTCAAGAACGGCGCCCTGTGGGCCGTCTCGATCGGCATGCTGCTGCTCGGCCTCTCCCTGGTCTGCATGCTCGGCACCATGTCGGCGGCGCTCCCCGCGCTCTTCCCGACCCAGGTCCGCTACGGCTCCCTCTCGGTCGGCTACAACCTCTCCGCCTCGATCTTCGGCGGCACGACCCCGCTGGTGATCACGGCCCTCATCTCCTGGGCCGGCACCGACATGATGCCCGCGTACTACGCGATGGCCGCGGCCCTGGTCGGCGTCATCGCGGTCGCCTGCATGAAGGAAACGGCCCAGAAGCCCCTGGACGGCTCCCCGCCCTCGGTGGAGACCCACGAGGAGGCAGCGGAAATGGTGGAGAACCAGGCTCCGGCACCGAGGTTCTGACCTTTCGGCCGTACCGCGACTGCGCCGCCGTACACTGACGAGGCGGCATGTGCCGGGAAGGCGCAATGTCCGTTTAGTCGCGGTCGTGGTGGAATTGGCAGTCACGTCGGGTTTAGGTCCCGGTGGGAGAAATCCCGTGAGGGTTCGAGTCCCTCCGACCGCACGCAGAAGGGGCGCTCCCGTACGGGAGCGCCCCTCTTCATATGCCTAGGGGCTCGCTCAGCCCACCAGCTCCCGCACCGCAGGTACCAGCGCCCGGAACGCCTTCCCCCGGTGGGAGATCGCGTTCTTCTCGTCCGGGGTCAGTTCCGCGCACGTACGGGTGTCGCCCTCGACCTGGAGGATCGGGTCGTAGCCGAAGCCGTTCGTGCCCGAGGGGGCGTGGCGGAGGGTGCCGCGGAGGTGGCCCTCGACGACGCGTTCGGTGCCGTCGGGCAGGGCGAGGGCCGCCGCGCAGGCGAAGTGGGCCGCGCGGTGGTCGTCCTCGTCGATGTCGCCGAGCTGGGCGAGGAGGAGGTCGAGGTTGGCCTTGTCGTCGCCGTGGCGTCCTGCCCAGCGGGCGGAGAAGATGCCGGGGGCGCCGCCGAGGACGTCGACGCAGAGACCGGAGTCGTCGGCGACGGCGGGCAGGCCGGTGGCCTTGGCGAGGGCGTGCGCCTTGAGCAGGGCGTTCTCGGCGAAGGTGACACCGGTCTCGCGGACGTCCGGGATGTCGGGGTAGGCGTCCGCGCCGACGAGGTCGTGGGGCAGCCCGGCGTCGGCGAGGATGGAGCGGAGTTCGACGATCTTGCCGTTGTTGCGGGTGGCGAGGATGAGGCGGGTCATGCCCTCCAGTATCGCCGCCACCACTGTCGCGACCCGGCGGGCTACGGCGTGCAGACCTTCGTCAGTTCACCCGCCGCGTCCGTGACCGGGGTGACGTCCGGGGTCTCGTCGCCGTTCCTGATGGCCGTACGGACGTTGTCCACGGCCTTGTTGAGGTCGCCGACCGCCTTGGACACGTCGGCGTTGTCGGTCTTGTCGCCGATCTCGTCGAGGTTGGTGTCGATGGAGGCGAGGGCCTCGTCCGCCTGGCCGGGGTCGTTCGCCGCGTTCTCGACGGCCTGCTGGAGGTCGGTGACGCTGTCGGCGATGGCGTCGGCGGTCTGGACGCAGTCGAGGGCCTTGTCGACGGCGGAGCAGCCGACGGCGGCCGGGACCGCGATCAGCGCCGCGGCGGCGACGGTTACGGCGATACGGCGGTGGCGGCGCGCGGCCATGGAACGGTCCTCCCCTGAAGTACGGACGGGTGGACGGCGGTCGCTGTCGCGGCGCCGGCCGCTGTCGCGTGCCGTCCACCCGTACGTAGTGACGCGGTTGGCGGTGCGGTGGTTGCCGCCACGCTTGGGGGTTTCTTTACCTGGATCGGGCGGAGGGCCCGCCTTACAGGCCGAGCGCCTTGCGCTGGGCCTCCGCCAGCTCGTCGCAGCCCGCGACCGCCAGGTCCAGGAGGGCGTTGAGCTCGGCGCGGTCGAACGGCTCGGCCTCGGCGGTGCCCTGGACCTCGACGAAGCGGCCGTCGCCGGTGCAGACGACGTTCATGTCGGTGTCGGCCTTGACGTCCTCCTCGTAGCGGAGGTCGAGGAGCGGGACGCCGCCGACGATGCCGACGGAGACGGCGGAGACGGTGCCGGTGAGCGGCTTGCGCCCGGCCTTGATCAGCTTCTTGCCCTGGGCCCAGGAGACGGCGTCGGCGAGGGCGACGTAGGCACCGGTGATGGCGGCGGTGCGGGTGCCGCCGTCGGCCTGGAGGACGTCGCAGTCGAGGACGACGGTGTTCTCGCCGAGCGCCTTGTAGTCGATGACGGCGCGCAGCGAGCGGCCGATGAGGCGGCTGATCTCGTGGGTGCGGCCACCGATCTTGCCGCGGACGGACTCGCGGTCGCCGCGGGTGTTGGTGGCGCGGGGCAGCATCGAGTACTCGGCCGTGACCCAGCCTTCGCCGCTGCCCTTGCGCCAGCGGGGGACGCCCTCGGTGAAGGAGGCGGTGCAGAGAACCTTGGTGTCGCCGAAGGAGACGAGGACGGAGCCCTCGGCGTGCTTGCTCCAGCCGCGTTCGATGGTGATCGGGCGGAGCTGTTCGGGCGTGCGGCCGTCGATGCGAGACATGGGGCGAGCCTATCGGGCCGGTCGGGCCCGCCCGGCACGGAGACGCGGAAGGCCGCCTGCCCCTGGTGCGGTGGGGCGGCGGCCTTCGCGGTGACCCGTGCGCGAGCCTCCTCACGGGAGGGTCACATCATGTCTTCGATGTCCGCGGCGATCGGGTCCGCGTCCGTGCCGATGACGACCTGGATGGCGGTGCCCATCCGCACGACGCCGTGGGCGCCGGCGGCCTTCAGCGCGGCGTCGTCGACCAGGTCCGCGTCCTTGACCTCGGTGCGCAGGCGGGTGATGCAGCCCTCGACCTCTTCGATGTTGTCGATGCCGCCGAGCCCGGCAACGATCTTCTCAGCCTTGCTGGCCATTTCGTTCTCCCTGTTGTTCACAAGCCTGACACCGGGCCCGCCGTATGGGCCGCGATGTCACGGTAACCCACGGTTGGCCCATCTTCGCGGGCGTTGGTCCCGCTCGTGCCGAAAGATGACGAGCGAAGACCAGCCGGTGGAGCGAGCCGCTCCGCGACTGGTCTACACCAGTTTCCAACGGCCGCCAAACGTGGCTTGTTCCGGGAGGACGCCCATGCCAGGAAGAGGACGCCCATGAGTGCGAACGCCGCCGCCGCGTCCGGACCGAGCCCCTGGCAGAACTTCTTCCAGGGGCTCCAGAAGATGGGGCGCAGCCTGCAGCTGCCCATCGCGGTGCTGCCGGCCGCCGGCATCGTCAACCGGCTCGGCCAGCCGGACGTCTTCGGCGACGACGGGCTCGGCTGGACGAACGTGGCCAAGGTCTTCGCGGGCGCGGGCGGCGCGCTGCTCGACGCCGATCTCGGGCTGCCGCTGCTGTTCTGCATCGGTGTCGCGATCGGCATGGCGCGCAAGGCGGACGGTTCGACGGCGCTGGCGGCGGTGGCGGGGTTCCTCGTCTACCGGGGCGTGTTGCACCAGTTCCCGCAGGACTGCCCGGACGGCGCGAAGTCGGTGGCGACGGGGTGTCAGGGCGCGGACGGCGTCGTCGCCGCGTTCACGTACCAGAACCCGGGGGTGTTCGGCGGCATCATCATGGGGTTCCTGGCGTCGTTCTTCTGGGTCCGCTACCACCGTACGAAGCTGGTGTCGTGGCTCGGCTTCTTCAACGGGCGCCGGCTCGTCCCGATCATCATGGCGTTCGTCGGCATCCTCTTCGCGGTGCTCTGCCTGTGGATCTGGCCGCCGATCGGTGACGGCCTGGAGAGCTTCTCCAACTGGCTGCAGGACCTCGGCGCGGTCGGCTCCGGCATCTTCGGCGTCGCCAACCGTTCGCTGCTCGTGATCGGTCTGCATCAGTTCCTGAACGTGCCGCTGTGGTTCCAGTTCGGCTCGTACACGAAGCCGGACGGCACGACGGTGCACGGTGACATCAACATGTTCCTGTCGGGTGATCCGTCCGCGGGCATCTACCAGACGGGCTTCTTCCCGATCATGATGTTCGCGCTTCCGGCGGCGTGTCTCGCGATGTACCACTGTGCGCGGCCGGAGCGGCGCAAGGCGGTCGGCGGCATGATGCTGTCGCTGGCGCTGACGTCGTTCGTCACGGGGATCACCGAGCCGATCGAGTACTCGTTCGTCTTCATCGCGCCGGTGCTTTACGCGATCCACGCGGTGCTGACCGGTGTCTCGATGGCGGTGACGTGGGGGCTCGGGGTGAAGGACGGGTTCAGCTTCTCCGCCGGGCTCATCGACTACCTGATCAACTGGAGCCTCGCGACGAAGCCGTGGCTGATCATTCTGATCGGGCTGTGTTTCGCGGTCGTCTACTACGTGGTCTTCCGGTTCGCGATCACGAAGTTCGACCTGAAGACACCGGGCCGCGAGCCGGAGGAAGAGGTCGAGGACGTCACGAAGTAGGCGCTGCCGCACCGCCTGAGAGGCCCCCGGACCACTGGTCCAGGGGCCTTTTCCGGTGCCCGGCGCAGGCCCGGAGCACGTTTGAGCCGAAGCGGACGCATATGTTCCACACCACAGTTTGAGCGGGTTCCTTATCTCGCCTTCACCGTGTTACAACAGGTCTACACCACTGAGTGGTGTAGACCATCTGGCTGCTGCCCTCCCCCTTCTTTCCTTTCCGTCCCCGGCAGCACCCCAGCACGTGGAGGAAGTTCATGAGCACCGCCAGCGCTACGGCGGCCCCCGCAAAGAAGCGGGGATCCGGCCTGTTCCAGGGCCTCCAGAAGGTGGGCCGCAGCCTGCAGCTGCCGATCGCGGTCCTGCCGGCCGCCGGCATCATGGTGCGCCTCGGCCAGAACGACATCTTCGGCGAGGACGGCCTCGGCTGGGACAAGGTCGCCGCCGTCTTCAACAACGCCGGTGGCGCCATCACCGGCAGCCTGCCGATCCTGTTCTGCATAGGCGTGGCCATCGGCTTCGCCAAGAAGGCCGATGGCTCGACGGCGCTCGCCGCGCTCGTCGGCTTCCTCGTCTACAGCAAGGTCCTCCAGGCCTTCCCGGTCACCGACGCCGTCGTCAACACGACCGCCAACAAGGGTGTCGACGTCGCCGCGACCTACAACGACCCGGGTGTCCTCGGCGGCATCATCATGGGTCTGCTCGCCGCGGTGTTCTGGCAGCGGTTCCACCGCACCAAGCTCGTCGACTGGCTCGGGTTCTTCAACGGCCGCCGCCTCGTCCCGATCATCATGGCCTTCGTCGGCATCGTCGCCGGCGTCTTCTTCGGCCTGGTCTGGGAGCCCATCGGCAACGGCATCACGCACTTCGGCAACTGGATGACCGATCTCGGCTCCGGTGGCGCGGCCCTCTTCGGCGGCGTCAACCGCGCGCTGATCCCGGTCGGCATGCACCAGTTCGTGAACACCGTCTCCTGGTTCCAGCTCGGCGACTTCACCAACTCCGCGGGCGAGGTCATCCACGGCGACATCCCGCGCTTCCTCGCCGGTGACCCGTCCGCCGGTATGTTCCAGGCCGGCTTCTTCCCGATCATGATGTTCGGTCTGCCCGCCGCCGCCATCGCGATGGCCCACTGCGCCCGCCCGGAGCGCCGCAAGGCCGTGATGGGCATGATGGTCTCGCTCGCCCTGACGTCCTTCGTGACCGGTGTGACCGAGCCGATCGAGTTCTCGTTCATGTTCATCGCGCCGATCCTCTATGTGCTCCACGCGCTGCTCACCGCGGCGTCCATGGCCATCACCTGGGGCCTCGGCGTGCACGACGGCTTCAACTTCTCGGCCGGTGCCATCGACTACGCGCTGAACTGGAACCTGGCGACCAAGCCATGGCTGATCATCCCGATCGGCCTGGTCTTCGCGGTCATCTACTACGTGGTGTTCCGCTTCGCGATCCTCAAGTTCGACCTCAAGACCCCGGGCCGCGAGCCCGAGGAGGAGATCGAGGACCTCACCAAGGCGTGAGCACCTCCCCTGCCTGACAAAGGCTTACGAACGAAGGCCCGGAACCGTCTCGGTTCCGGGCCTTCGTTCGTGTCTGCCGCCGCGTCAGAGCTCGTACGTCGCCCCCGCCACCGCCAGCTCCACCGGACCGTCGTACACGCCGCGCGCGTCCACCAGGTTGACCTGGGGGTCCGTCCACGGGGGGATGTGAGTGAGGACCAGTTTGCGGGCGCCGGAGCGCTGGGCCGACTCGCCCGCCTCGCGGCCGTTGAGGTGCAGCTCGGGGATGTTCTCCTTGCCGTGCGTGAACGCGGCCTCGCACAGGAACAGGTCGCTGTCCGCGGCCAGTTCGTCGAGCGCCGCGCACGGCCCGGTGTCACCCGAGTACGTCAGGGAGCGCCCGCCGTGCTCGACACGGATCGCGTACGACTCCACCGGGTGGCAGACCTTCTCCATCCGTACGGAGAACGGCCCGATCTCGTACGAGCCCGGCTTCACGGTGTGGAAGTCGAAGACCTCGCTGAACGCGGAGGCCGAGGGCGTGTCCGCGTGCGCGGTGGTCAGCCGGTGCTCGGTGCCCTCGGGACCGTAGACCGGGATCGGGTCGCAACGGCCGCCGTCGTGGCGGTAGTAGCGGACGACGAAGTACGCGCACATGTCGATGCAGTGGTCCGCGTGGAGATGACTGAGGAAGATGGCGTCGAGGTCGTAGAGACCACAGTGGCGCTGCAGCTCGCCAAGGGCGCCGTTGCCCATGTCGAGAAGCAGCCGGTAGCCGTCGGCCTCGACGAGGTAGCTCGAGCAGGCCGAATCCGCGGACGGGAACGACCCCGAGCAGCCGACGACGGTGAGCTTCATAAGAGCCGGAACCTCCGCGCTGGCGGTCGGAAAGCGGGTGGGGAACGGGACTGAGGGTCCGTCGAGCGTAAGGCGCGAAACGGCGGGTCGCTCCTCCGTCGCGGGCCGTTGTGGGCGAACTCACCTGCGCTGTCACCGGTTCGGGCGGCGTTCGCCCGGTGCGCGGCCCCGCGCGCCCCACCGGTACCGTCGTCTGCATGGACACGTCCTGGTGGCTCGCGCTGGCGGCCGTCGTGCTGCTCGCGCTGATCGCGACACTGGTCGACGGATGGGGCCGGGGTTCGCGACGGCGACGGCTTCGCTCCCCGTCCGCGGAGGTGCCCGGAGGGCCCCGGCCGGGAGAGATCTGGTGGGCGCTCGTGCCCTACGAGGACGGGCCCGGGGAGAAGGACCGGCCCTGCCTCGTCCTGTCCCTGCACGGCCGCACCGCGCTCGTCGCGAAGATCACCAGCCGGCATCACGAGGAGCGGCCCGGGGTGATCGCGTTGCCGCCCGGCACGGTCGATGACGTCCGGGGGCGGCGCAGCTATCTTGAGACCGATGAGCTGCGGGAAGTTCCTGTACGGGACTTTCGGCGGCGGGCCGGTGTGGTGGACTCGGCGCTCTGGCGCCGGGTGCGGCATCTGGGATAGCCCAGCTCGGCCCGGCTGGAGCCGAGGCCACGGGGCTCTGCCCCGGACCCCGCTCCTCAAACGCCGGAGGGGCTGATATTGGTGCTGGTCACGCCCAGAGCTGGCCGTGCAGGACCTCGATCGCCTCTTCCGTCGTCGCCGCCGTGTAGACGCCCGTCGACAGGTACTTCCAGCCACCGTCGGCGACCACGAACACGATGTCGGCGGACTCCCCCGCCTTGATCGCCTTCTTGCCGACGCCGATCGCGGCATGGAGCGCCGCGCCCGTGGAGACGCCCGCGAAGATGCCCTCCTGCTGGAGAAGGTCCCGGGTGCGGGTGACCGCGTCGGCGGAGCCGACGGAGAAGCGGGTGGTGAGGACGGAGGCGTCGTACAGCTCGGGGACGAAGCCCTCGTCGAGGTTGCGCAGGCCGTAGACGAGGTCGTCGTAGCGCGGCTCGGCTGCGACGATCTTGATGTCGGGCTTCTGCTCGCGCAGGTAGCGGCCGACGCCCATGAGGGTGCCGGTGGTGCCGAGGCCCGCCACGAAGTGGGTGACCGAGGGGAGGTCCGCGAGGATCTCGGGGCCGGTCGTGGCGTAGTGCGCGCCCGCGTTGTCCGGGTTGCCGTACTGGTAGAGCATCACCCAGTCGGGGTTCGACCCGGCCAGTTCCTTGGCGATGCGCACGGCCGTGTTGGAGCCGCCCGCGGCCGGTGAGGGGATGATCTCGGCGCCCCACATGGCGAGCAGGTCGCGCCGCTCCTGGGAGGTGTTCTCGGGCATGACGCAGACGATGCGGTAGCCCTTGAGGCGGGCGGCCATGGCGAGGGAGATGCCGGTGTTGCCCGAGGTGGGTTCGAGGATGGTGCAGCCGGGCGTGAGCCGCCCGTCCTTCTCGGCCTGCTCGATCATGTGGAGCGCGGGGCGGTCCTTGACGGAGCCGGTGGGGTTGCGGTCCTCCAGCTTCGCCCAGATCCGTACGTCCTCGGAGGGCGAGAGCCGCGGCAGGCGCACCAGAGGGGTGTTGCCCACCGCGGCCAGCGGACTGTCGTAACGCATAAGTCGCTACGTCCGGCTCAGCGCGCGCCGCCGGCCACGGCCGGCAGGATCGTGACGTTGTCGCCGTCGGTGAGCTTGGTCTTGATGCCGTCGAGGAAGCGGACGTCCTCGTCGTTCAGGTAGACGTTCACGAAGCGGCGCAGCTGGCCCCCGTCCACGATGCGGGCGGCGATCCCGGCGTGCCGGGTGTCCAGGTCGGCGAACAGCTCGGCGAGGTTGTCCCCGCTGCCCTCGACGGCCTTGGCGCCGTCGGTGTAGGTGCGGAGGATGGTCGGGATGCGGACCTCGATGGCCATGCTGGTGCTCCTGTCAGGAGTCGGAAGTCGTGTGGGTGGGCGCGCGGCGGCGCCCGGTACCGGCGGGCCGGCCGTACGCGGGGGTCGCGGGGTCGCGGTTCAGCGCGGACAGATGGCGCTGGCGAGGCGGCACAGGTCGACGTGCAGCCGCGCCACGAGCAGCATGCCCGGCGTCTTTTCGCTCACGTCGTGGGAAACCATGCGCTCATCGTAACGATTCCCGGTCGGGATCCCCGAGTGTGATCTCAGCATGCGGTCGGATTCCGTCCGGGGGTCGGGACAGCCCGTGCTTTACGCCGTGACCTCGACGTCTTCCTCCGTCACTTCGCCCTCGACGATGCGGAAGGAGCGGAACTGGAAGGGGCCCGCGTCGTCGGTGTCTGCGGTGGAGACGAGGACGTAGTGGGCGCCGGGTTCGTTGGCGTAGGTGATGTCGGTGCGCGAGGGGTACGCCTCGGTGGCGGTGTGCGAGTGGTAGATGATCACCGGCTCCTCGTCGCGGTCGTCCATCTCGCGGTAGAGCTTGAGGAGGTCGCCGGAGTCGAACTCGTAGAACGTGGGCGAGCGGGCCGCGTTCAGCATCGGGATGAAGCGCTCGGGGCGGCCTTCGCCGACCGGTCCCGCGACGACGCCGCACGCCTCGTCGGGGTGGTCGGCGCGGGCGTGTTCCACGATCCGGTCGAACAGGTCCTTCGAAATCGTCAGCATGCGGCCAGGATAAGCAGGTGGGCCGTCGCGTACCGGAGTGCGGTACGCGACGGCCCACCTGGTGAGACCCGGGTGATCGGACGCGATCAGGCCCGCTTGGCGAACGCCGCGCTCTGCGGGTTGCGCTTGCGCAGGAAGAAGTAGGAGACGCCGAGGATGACGCCCCAGACCGGGGCCGCGTAGAGGGAGACCCGGGCGTCCTTGTCGATGCCCATCATGACGATGACCATCGCGATGAACGCGAGCGAGAAGGCGCTCGCCCAGATGCCGCCCGGGGCGCGGAACTCGGACTTCGGCAGCTCCCCGCGGTCGGACTTCAGGCGGTAGCGGATCTGGCAGATCAGGATGACGATCCAGGCCCACATGCCGGAGATGGTGGCGAAGGAGACGACGTAGTTGAACGCCTCGCCGGGCCACTGGTAGTTGATCCAGACGCCGACCAGCATCATCGCGGCGGAGACGGACGTGCCGATGAGCGGCAGGCCGTTCTTGGTCAGCTTGGTGAAGAAGGACGGGCCCTGGCCGTTGAGCGCGAGGTCGCGCAGCATGCGGCCGGTGGAGTACATGCCCGAGTTGCAGGACGACAGGGCGGCGGTCAGCACGACGAAGTTGACGATGCCCGCGCCCGCGGCCAGGCCCATCTTCTCGAACGCGGCGACGAAGGGGCTGACGCCGGGCTGGAAGTTGGTCCACGGCACGACCGACAGGATCATGATCAGGGCGCCGACGTAGAAGACGGCGATGCGCCACGGCACGGTGTTGATGGCCTTGGGCAGGACCTTCTTCGGGTCCTTGGACTCACCGGCGGTGACGCCGACCAGCTCGACGGCGAGGAAGGCGAACATGACCATCTGGAGGGTCATGAGGGTGTTGCCGATGCCGTGCGGGAAGAAGCCGCCCTCGTCCCACAGGTGGGTGACGGACGCGGTGTCACCGGCGTCCGAGAAGCCGAGGGTGAGGATGCCGGCGCAGATCAGGATCATGCCGACGATGGCGGTGACCTTGACCATGGAGAACCAGAACTCCAGCTCACCGAAGAGCTTCACGGAGATCAGGTTGGCGCCGTAGAGGATGATCGTGAAGACGAGGGCGGACACCCATTGCGGGATGTCCCACCAGTACGTCATGTAGGTGGCGGCGGCGGTCACCTCGGTCATGCCGGTGATGACCCAGAACAGCCAGTAGGTCCAGCCGGTGACGAAGCCCGCGAAGGGGCCGATGAACTCGCGCGCGTACTCCGAGAAGGAGCCGGAGACGGGCCGGTACATGAGCAGCTCGCCGAGCGCCCGCATGATGAAGAAGATGACGAGGCCCGCGATGGCGTACGCGAGGATGAGGCTCGGGCCCGCCTTGGAGATGCCCTTGCCCGCGCCGAGGAAGAGGCCGGTCCCGATGGCGCCGCCGATGGCGATCATCTGGATCTGCCGGGAGCCGAGACCGCGGTGGTAGCCCTCGCTGCCCTCGGCCGGGTCGCTCACGGCCTCATTGCCGTCGTTGTGCTTGTCGACCTGCACTGAGGTCATGATGGTGCGCCTTTCTCCATGCCGATCCGTGCCGTGCGCGGCTCGGATCGACTGTGACGATCCTTGGGGCCTGGGCCCTGGATGGATGGAGCTGTGCCTACCGGCGGTCGGCCGGTAAGGGCGCCCCCGGCGGACAGGGGTGGCGTCCGTCGGGCGGTCGTGAAGATTTATCACGCCGTTCACGGTGCGCGGACGAGGCGCGTGTGACGCGGACCACTGGAAAAAGGGGACAAAAGGGGTTCGCAACCGCAATGGGGGTCGCCTCGGTGACGCGATCGTTATGCGGATTTGAGACACCGCTGAGCGAACACCTGGAGTTCGGCGATCATCCGGAGGCGCTCGTGCGGGGTTTTACGGCAGCAGCGTGTCGACCAGGGTCTCCTGCAGCCCGCCGAGCCACAGGTAGGCCATCACCATCGGCTTGCGCGGGTCCTCGTCGGGGAGCCGGTAGAGGATGTCGGTGTCCTCCTCGTCGGTGATGTCGAGGCGGGTGCCGATGGCGAGGCGCAGGTCGTTCAGGGCGCGCATCCACTGGACCGACTCGTCCGGCGACAGCTTGAGGACCGCGCCGCCGTCGCCCGCGGAGGAGGCGAGCGAGTCGAGGGAGCGGACCACCGCGAGGGCGTCCTCGCGCTTGCCGGCCCGCAGGTCGTTCTCGGTGAAGCGGCGGAATTCCGAGGAGTAGGCGCGCAGCTCGTCCGCGTCGGCGGTGGACATGGCGCCCTCGGCGGCCGGGCCGCCGTACGCGTCCGGGAGGAGGCGGCGCAGGACCGCATCGGTCGGCGGCTCGGTGGGGCCGTCGGCGAAGAGTTCGGCGAGCGGGTCGTCGGAGAGCTCACCGCCGGGCCCGGGACCGATCAGCTCAAGGAGCTGGACGGCGAGCGAGCGGATGATGGAGATCTCGACGTCGTCGAGGGCGACGGCCGCGCCGCCGCCCGGGATCGGCTCGAAGTGGCCGGGCATTTACTTCCGATCCTGTTGCAGCGTGGCCCACAGGCCGTATCCGTGCATGGCCTGGACGTCCCGCTCCATCTCCTCGCGGCTGCCGGTGGAGACCACCGCGCGCCCCTTGTGGTGCACGTCCATCATCAGCTTCGTGGCCTTCTCCTTGGAGTAGCCGAAGTAGCTCTGGAAGACGTACGTCACGTAGCTCATGAGGTTGACCGGGTCGTTGTGGACGAGCGTGATCCAGGGGACGTCCGGCTCGGGGACCACGGAGACATCCTCCGTCGTCTCGGGGCTTTCGATCTCAAGGGGTGCTGGAGCCGTCACACGGCCCATGCTGCCACCACCGAGCCGCAACCGCACAAACGGGCCGCTGAGGGCCTGTCGTCGGGTGTTCGCACAAATGGGCGCTAGAAATCGTCACCTTGACGCTAATAGGGGGTAGCATCCAGCCTATGAACACAGCGGACCTTGGCCTGCCGGTGGACGTTCCGTCGACAGCCCTCTTCACCGATCACTACGAGCTGACGATGCTCCAGGCCGCCCTGCACGGGGGCGCGGCCGACCGCCACTCGGTCTTCGAGGTCTTCACCCGCCGGCTCCCCGAGGGCCGCCGCTACGGCGTCGTCGCGGGCACCGGGCGCGTCCTGGACGCCGTGGAGAACTTCCGCTTCGACGCGGGCGTCCTCGGCTTCCTGCGCGAGCGGGGCGTCGTGGACGAGCCGACCCTCGAATGGCTCGCGCAGTACCGTTTCTCCGGCGACATCTGGGGCTACCCCGAGGGCGAGGTCTACTTCCCGGGATCGCCCGTCCTGCGCGTCGAGGGCTCCTTCGCCGAGTGCGTGCTCCTGGAGACGGTGATCCTCTCCATCCTCAACCACGACTCGGCCATCGCCGCCGCGGCCTCGCGCATGTCCTCGGCCGCCGGGGACCGCCCGCTCATCGAGATGGGCGCCCGGCGCACACACGAGCTGGCGGCCGTCGCCGCCTCCCGCGCCGCGTACGTCGGCGGCTTCGCGACCACCTCCGACCTCGCGGCCGGATTCCGGTACGGCATCCCGACCGTCGGCACCTCCGCGCACGCCTTCACCCTCCTCCACGACACCGAGCGGGACGCCTTCCGCGCCCAGGTCGACTCGCTCGGCGAGGGCACGACGCTGCTCGTCGACACCTACGACGTGGCCGAGGCGGTCCGCACCGCCGTCGAGATCGCGGGGCCGAAGCTCGGCGCCGTCCGCATCGACTCCGGCGACCTGCTGCTCGTCGCGCACCGGGTGCGCAAGGAGCTGGACGAGCTGGGCGCCAAGGACACCAGGATCGTGGTCACCTCCGACCTCGACGAGTACGCCATCGCCTCGCTGCGCGCCGCCCCCGTCGATGCGTACGGCGTCGGTACGCAGCTGGTCACGGGCTCGGGGCACCCGACCTGCTCCATGGTCTACAAGCTCGTCGCGCGTGCGGAGTCGGCCGATCCGAAGGCGCCGCTGACGCCCGTCGCGAAGAAGTCCGCGGGCGGCAAGACGTCCGTCGGCGGGCGCAAGTGGGCCGCGCGCCGCCTCGACCGGGACGGTGTCGCGGAGGCCGAGGTCATCGGTACGGGAGAGGTGCCCGCCGACCTCGTCGACCGCCAGCTCCTCGTCCAGCTCGTCAAGGGCGGCGAGGTGCTGTCGCGGGAGCCGCTGGACGCCGTGCGCGAGCGGCACATCGCCGCGCGCGACGGCCTTCCGCTGTCGGCGACGCAGCTGTCGCGCGGCGAGGCCGTGATCCCCACCGAGTACGTGTGAGCCGGGCGAGCGGCGGAGCGCCCCTGGTGCCCCCTCCCGCTCCGCAGAGGAAACTTCTACGCTCGTAGTCTCCAAGCCGAAGGACACCGACCATGCGCCGCGCCCTGATCGTCGTTGACGTGCAGAACGACTTCTGCGAGGGCGGCAGCCTCGCGGTGGCGGGGGGTGCCGATGTCGCTGCCGCGGTCACCGATCTCATCGGACAGACGGGCGGCGGTGTCGGGTACCAGCACGTCGTCGCCACCCGGGACCACCACATCGACCCCGGCGACCACTTCGCCGAGGCGCCGGACTACCGGCACTCGTGGCCCGCGCACTGCGTCGCCGGGACCGAGGGCGTCGGCTTCCACCCGAACTTCGCGCCCGCGGTCGCCTCGGGGGCCGTCGACGCGGTCTTCGACAAGGGGGCGTACGCGGCCGCCTACAGCGGGTTCGAGGGGGCCGACGAGAACGGGGTGTCTCTCGCGGTGTGGCTGCGTGCGCGGGGGATCACCGAGGTGGACGTCGTCGGGATCGCCACGGATCACTGTGTGCGGGCGACGGCGCTGGACGCGGCCGAGGCGGGGTTCCGTACGCAGGTTTTGCTCGACCTGACCGCTGGGGTGGCCGCCGAATCGACCGAGGCGGCTATCGAGGAGATGCGGCTGAACGGGATCGAACTCACCGGGAAGCCCGCTGTCGCTTAGGTCACGGGGCTCCGCCCCGGACCCCGCTCCTCAAACGCCGGAGGGGCTGATTTTGGCGGGGCTGATCGTGCCCGGTCTCAAAAGCGTTCTTATCGGGTGCCACAGTTCGCTCGTCGAGGACAGTGGGGCCTCGCGCCAGACCAGGCCGTCCGGGTGGTGCAGGACCGCGGTGATCTCGTCCGGGGTCGGCGGGTGGGTGTTGCCCCGGAGGTAGACCGCGCGCAGGCCGAGGTTGCGCAGGCGGGTCAGGGCCCGGGGGCGGTTCACGGCGTGCACGAGGACGCGGACCGCGCGCTCGCCGGGGCCCGGTGCGGGCAGCGTCAGTGCGACCACGACGCTGCCTCCGGGCAGCTTGCAGAACCCACCTGCGGACACGGCGGTCACACCCCTCTGAGACATGGTGTCAATAAAGAACTCACAGGACGCACTCAAACACGATCGGCCGCGACCCGCCAGGGGGTCGCGGCCGATACGTTTCTGACCTGCGGCTTTGCTCGCTACTTCGTCGAGGGGCCGACCTGCACCGTGATCGACGAGCCGGTGAGCGGCTGGCTCACGATCGCGATCCGGGTGTTGGTGTCAGTTGTCTGCACGCTGCCGGTCGGGTTCTCCTTGTACCAGTAGGTGCCCTTGTGGTCGTCGAAGACCGGGTTGCCGAGCTGCGCCGGGATCTTCGTCTCGACGCCCAGCTTGTGGAGCTTCATGCCGGGGACCGGGTACCAGCCGAAGGCGGCGTCGTACGGCGTGATCTTGTTGGTGATCAGCTTGCCGTCCGCCCACTTCAGCGGCTTCGCGTGCGCGTCGACGGGAAGGATCAGCCCCTTGCCGGGGTGCTGGCCGACGTTGTTGTTGCGCTGCGAGGTGTCCCACTGCCAGATCATCAGGCCGGGCCGGTAGGAGTAGTGCTCGACCCAGTCGTTCTTCGCGCCGCCGTCGCGCCAGCCGAAGTTGTACGGGCCGACCTTGAGGGTCTTGTCGTAACTCACGTACTGGCGGTTCTCGGCGATGTAGAACTGCGGGAAGTCGCCGGAGATCGAGGCGCCGACGCGGGAGAAGCCGCGCGCGGTCCAGCCGTTGTCGTCGCCCTCGGCGTTGTCGGTGAAGAGGGCCGAACCGTCCGCCACGACCTTGAGGTTGTCGGCGGTGAAGCCCATGCCGCCCGCGCCGCCGTCCGTCTTGTAGCGGAAGCGGATGTCGATCTTCTGGCCCGCGAACTCGTCGAGCGGGAAGACCAGGTGCTGGAACTTGGTGGAGTCACCGGTGAGGGCCGGCTTGTCGCCGCCGTCGCGCGGGATGGTGACGCCGTCGGCGGTGCCGTCGATCGCCTTCCAGCTCGCGCCGCCGTCGGTGGAGACCTGCGTGTACAGGTAGTCGTAGTCCTTCTCGATGTTCCACCAGCCGTCGAGCTCCAGGGCGGCCTTCGCCTTGCCGCTCAGGTCGACCGTGCGCGACAGGGTGTTGTCGAGGTCGTCGCCGTAGTCCGACCACCACTGCTTGGAGCCCTCGGCGGGCTTCACGATGTCCGTGGTGACGTTCTTCTTCGGCAGCTCGACGACGAGCGCCTGCTTCAGCTTCGTGTTGTACTCCGCGACGCCCAGCTTGTGCGTCGACCTGGTCGCCGCCTTCGCCGTGTCGTAGTTGAGCCAGCCGAGCTGCAGCTTGTCCCAGGCGGTCATGTCGCCCGGCATGTCACCGATCGACTCCTCGCCGGTGCCGAGCCAGGAACCGGCCGACATCAGCGACCAGAAACCGACCGAGTTCTCGCCCGCGTACGAGGTGTCGTACAGGTCGGGCAGGCCCAGGTCGTGGGCGTACTCGTGGGCGAAGACGCCGAGGCCGCCGTTCTCCGGCTGCATCGTGTAGTCGCCGACCCAGATGCCGGTGTCGCCGACCGGGGTGCCGCCCGCCTTGAAGCCCTCGGGGCCGGTGTCGCCGTCGTCGCGGCTGTAGGCGTAACCGCGGTGCGCCCACAGGGAGTCGCCGCCCTGCGCGCCGCCGCCGGCCGACCCGTCCTCGCCCGCGTGGACGATCTGGAAGTGGTCGATGTAGCCGTCGGGCTCGTTGAAGTTACCGTCGTTGTCGTGGTCCGTGCGGTCCCACTGGTCGTACTGGGCGAGGTCGGCCTTGATGTCGGCGTCGGACTTGCCGGCCGCCTTCTGCTGCTCGACCCACGCGGTGACGCCGTCGCGGACCAGGTCCTCGACGTTCGGGCAGTTGTCGGCGCCGCAGTAGTTGGAGCCGTAACGGGCCTCGTTGTACGGGACCTTGACCCAGTCCGAGACCTCGCCGTCGACCGAGTAACGGCCCGACGACGTCTTCTCGTAGTAGGTCTTGAGGGAGTCGACGCCCTTGCCGGAACCGAAGTACAGGTCCTGGTAGTGCTTCGCGTTGTAGTCCTTCTGCCAGGCCGTGCTGTTGTCCGCGGAACGGTCCGGCTCGGCTATCTGGTTGTGCAGCGGTCCCGGCGTGCCGCCGTACTTCGGCTTCAGCTCGTCGGTGTCGTCGTCCGCGCGGTCCACCAGAGTGGTGTTGTCGACCTTGTCGCCGAACTCGGTCAGGATCGTGAAGATCTTGTCCGTGCGCTCGCGGCCCAGCTCGACGTACTTGCCCTTGCCGAGGTCGACGACCTTGGAGCCGTGCCGCTCCTGGACCTTCGACTTGCCCTGCAGCACGTTCTGCAGCGCGGTCTGGCGCTGCTGCTCCTGCTGCTTGCTGAACGGGCCGTCCATGACATGGCCCTTGCCCCCGTACGTCTTGCCGGAGGTGGTGCTCGTCGCGGCCGGCGTGTCGGCCTGGGCCGTCGTCGCCGCGACCGCACCCGTGGCGGCGGTGGCGGCCAGGGTCACGAGGACCGCGGCGGATCGCAACGCCCGTCTCTTGGTGGTCACTTGAGTGATCTCCTCCTCCGTGGCGCGCTGGCCACGTGTCACAAGTGACGCCATTTGACCGGAGGTAGAGGAGAAATAACAGACCTTGACGATGACGTTTGCGTTGCACTATGCAGTGGGGCGGATCCGTTATCCGGACAAGCCCGTAGATACTCGCGGTGCGCCGGACGACCGCCGTGGCGGACCGGATGATTCCGTGCGCCCCCCATGCATCGGTACTGTGGGTTAGGTCATGCTTACTGGCGGTTCCGCTCGGGCACACGTCGGATTAGAGTCTGGCCCGACGGTGCGACCCACCGGACGGACATGCTCGCGCTCCCCCGATGTCACGAGGACGGATACCGCCATGCCTCGCCCGACTGTCCCCCAGCTCCTCTATGGTTCGGCCACCGTCATCTGTTCCACCCTCGCCATGCTGCTGCTGTCCCGGACGAGTTCGGGCCCCGGAGTCGCGGTCATCGCCGTGTCGGCGCTCGCCCTCGGGCTGCTCGTCGCCCTGTCCGTGCCGGCCCGCAAGCAGGCGGCCGCGCCCGAGCCCGCCGCGGCGGAGACCCGGGCCGCCGAGCGGGTGCCCGCGCAGCGCGTCGCCCGGCCCGTCCGCGCGCACACCTCGTCCCGGTCCGTACGGGAGCGCGAACCGGCGGGCCCGTGAGGTACGGACCCGCCGGGCACCGACAGCCGTGCCGCGTCAGGCGGTGCTGACCACCACCGTCTTCGCGGCCTTGTCGTGCAGGCCCTGCTTGTAGGGCTTGTCGAAGAAGCTCCAGCCGCCGCAGATCGCCGTCCAGATGCAGGCGCAGCAGAAGACGGCCGGAATCCAGAGCACGACGGCGCGGATCAAGTGCGTCTGCACGCTGGGCGTCGCCCCGTCGCCGAGGTTGGCCACGCGCAGCTTCATCAGCTTCTTGCCCAGGGTCTGGCCGGTCTTCGCCATCATGAACGTGTCGTAGCCGATGTAGAGCACGGCCGCGAGCAGTGACTGCCCGAACTGCCTGCCGTACTGGATCTTGTCCGGGTCGGTCTCGTACTCCGACGTGCCGAACGCCCACGACAGCAGGCCCACGACGATCCCGACGAGGATCAGGTCGATGATCCGGGCCAGGACGCGTTTGCCGCTGTCGGCGAGCGGGGGCATCCCGGCGAGGGGGTCCTGGGCGCCGTACCCGCCCCCCGAACCGTACGGGTCACCGCCGTACGGCGGGGGTGTGCCGCCACCGCCGTACGGGGGCGGGGTGCCGCCGCCCGGCGGGGGCGTGTTGCCGTACGGGGGTGGGGGCCCGTCGCCCGGAGGGGGCGCCGAACCGTAGGGGTTCTGCGGGGAGTCGTACGGGGAGCCGCCGCCCGGGGAGGCCGGGGGCGGCTTGCGGAACGGGTCGTCGTCCGGCGGCTGGCCGGATCCGTTGGGCGGCGGTTCGCTACTCATGGCCCGAGTGGACCGCGAACGCCGGGTGCACGCACCCGGCGGGCCGCCGTCCGGATGACCCGGACGGCGCTATCCGGCCATGGTCGGCCGTGGTCTCCGGGCTCGGATCCCTACCGTGCGACGAACGTGCGGGCCGCCTTGTCGTGCAGGCACTGGCGCCACGGGCGGTCGACCAGGCCCCACAGCACGCCGAGGAGCCCGATGCCGAGCAGGCACGGGACGACAAAGACGAACCAGCGCAGCAGCGCCTTGCCGAACGGCGGGGAGTCGGCGCCCTCGATCTCCCGCACGGTCAGGCCCATGAGCTTCTTGCCGAGCGTGCGGCCCCACTTGGCGGTGGGCAGCGCCTCGTAGAGGACGCCGACGAGCAGCAGCACGGCGAGGACGATGCCCAGGTAGGTGGAGGTCGTCCCGTCGAGGAGCCAGACCGTGACCTGGCGGCCCGAGGCCTTCGCCGCGTCGATCTTGCCGTCGATGTGGTCGGCGGCGCGGATGCCGAGCGGGACGGCTGCCGCCGCGGTGATCGCGCCCAGGACCAGGGTGTCGATGAGCCGGGCCACGAACCGCTTGCCCAAGCCCGCGGGGCGCGCCGACGCCTGTGCCTGTGCGGCGGCGAGGAAGGGGTCGTTGTTCACCGGCTTGAACGGGGTCACGGGCCCGTCCGGCTCGGCGAGCTGATGCACCTGCTGCGCCCACGACGCGGAGCCGCCACCCGGGCCCTGGGTGACGGGGGACTCCGGCGGATACCCGTACCCGGGGCGAGCCTGGGCGGCGGCGGGCCGGGGGTATCCGTACCCCGGGTTCTGCGCGGGGGCGGGCTGGGCTTGTTGGGGGTAGCCGTAGCCCGGGGCGGGTGCCGGGGCGGGCTTGGCCTGTTGGGGGTAGCCGTAGCCCGGGGCGGGGGCTGGCGCGGACTTGGCCTGTTGCGGGTAGCCGTAGCCCGGGCTGGGTGTGGATGCCGGTGCCGGTGCGGCGGCGGCGCGCGGGTCGGCCGGGGTGGTCCCGGAGGGGGTGGTCCCGGCGGGCTTGGCGGCTTGCTTCGCCGAGGCCGCCGGTGCCTGCACGGGGCCCTGCTGATGCGGCGATGTCCCCTGCGCGGGCACCGGCCGGATCGTCATGGTGCCGTCGGTACGCGGCGCCGCCGAGCCGCCGGGCCGGACGGCACGGATGGTGACGGTGCCGTCGGAGCGGGTGGGGGTGCCGGGGGCGTTTGGGGCGCTGGGGGTGGCCGGCCCCGCCGGGGTGCCGGGGGTGGCCGAGCCCGCCGGGGTACCCGAGGCGCCCGGACCCGCCGGGGCACCGGAAGCGGCCGGACCGGTCAAAGGGTCCGAGTTGGCTGAGGCGCCTGGGCCAGTGGGGACACCCGGGGTACCGGACGCAGCCGGGGTACCGGAGGTACCGGACGCGCCCGGGGCAGCCGAGTTGCCCGGTGTGCCCGGACCGGCGGGGCCCCCTGAAGCCTGGGCGGCAGGAGTACCCGGGGCGGCGGCAGCGCCCTGGGCGGGTGAGCCCGCATAGGCGCCCGGCGAGCCGGGTTCCGGCGCGGCCCCGGGGCCGCCGAAACCGCCCGCGCTGCCCGGCGCACCCGAACCGCTCGACCCACCGGCGCCCGGACGGGCCTCCGCGTCGAAGGATTCCGGCGCCGCGCCGAAGCCCGCCGGAGCGCCGGAGGCACCCGGTTCGGGGGACCCCCACGAAACCCGGCGATCCTGCTCCCCGCCGAAGCCCGACTGGTGTGCCGTCGCGGCGGTCCACGCGGAGGACGGTTCGGGGGACGGGTCGTCGGGGCCCGTCTCCGTGCGGACGGAGGGCTCCTCGTCGAGGAAGACGGGGCCGGTCTCCTCCACGGAGGCGGGCGGGGGCGCGGCGCCCGCCGGGGTCGGCAGGGTCTCCCCTTCGGACGGGGCGGGGCGGCTGGTGCCGGGGACCCAGGCGGCTCCGTTCCAGTACCGGACATATCCGGGAATGGACGGGTCGGGGTAGTAGCCTTCGCGGGGCCTGTCGTCGCCGGGGGCCGGGGTTGGGGCGCTCATGTCCGTCGTCCCGTATCTGCTCGGGGGTTTTGTTGTGGCCTCCACATCTATCAGACGGCCGCCCCCGCTCGCGCCGGTCCGCCGGTACGCCCCACTTTCCGGGCAACAAGCGGTATGGAGACGGTGAGGAAGGCACGGCGCGAAAAATCTCCGCCGAACTCGCGTAATGGCGGAGCCACATCGCGCTCTCTCCTTGCACGGGTCCGCCCTGGGCCTCGTACAGGAGGAAGGGAAACGCACGACATGCACACCGTGGTGGAACGCGAACTAGAGCTGAAACTGGTGTTGTCGCCCGAGCGGAGCATCCCCGTACCGGCTCGCCTCACCTACCGCACAGACGATCCGTACGCCGTCCACGTCACGTTCCATCTCGGCTCGGAACACCCCGTGAACTGGACGTTCGCCCGCGAGCTGCTCGTGGAGGGGGTGTTCAGGCCGTGCGGCCACGGCGACGTGCGGGTCTGGCCGACGAAGGTGGACGGGCGCAGCGTCGTCCTGATGGCGCTGACCTCGCCGGAGGGCGACGCGCTCCTTGAGGCGCCGACCGTGCCGGTGTCGGCGTGGCTGGAGCGGACGCTGCGGGTGGTCCCTCCGGGCTCTGAGGCCGGGCAGCTCGGGATCGACGACGGCCTCGCCGAGCTGCTGGCCACGACCTTGGCCGACGATCTGTATCTGCGCGACCCGTGGCCGTCGGACGAGTCGTCGCCGTCCGACGAGCGGTGAGCCACGCGGACGGACCTTCCGTACAGCCCTCAGAACAGCCGTCAGAACAGCCCTCAGAACAATTTGCCCGGGTTGAGGATGCCGAGCGGGTCGAACGTCGCTTTGACGGCGCGTTGTACGTCGACGCCGACGGGGCCGAGTTCGCGCGCCAGCCACTCCTTCTTGAGGACGCCGACGCCGTGCTCGCCGGTGATGGTGCCGCCGAGGCCGAGGCCGAGCGCCATGATCTCGTCGAAGGACTCGCGGGCCCGGCGCCCCTCGTCGGCGTCCTGCGCGTCGAAGCAGACGGTGGGGTGGGTGTTGCCGTCGCCCGCGTGGGCGCAGACGCCGATGGTGAGGGCGTACTTCTCGGCGATGCGCTCGACACCTTCGAGGAGTTCGCCGAGCCGGGAGCGCGGCACGCACACGTCGTCGATCATCGTCGTGCCCTTGACCGCTTCGAGGGCGGTGAGGGACAACCGCCGCGCTTGGAGCAGCAGTTCGGACTCGGCGGCGTCCTCGGCGGGCACGACCTGGGTGGCGCCCGCGGCCTCGCAGAGCGCGCCGACCGCGGCGAGGTCCTTCGCCGGGTCGGGGGTGTCGAAGGCGGCGAGGAGCAGCGCCTCGGTGGTCTCGGGGAGGCCCATGTGCGCCATGGCGTTGACGGCCTGGATGGTCGTACGGTCCATGAGTTCGAGGAGTGACGGGACGTGGCCGCCCTCCATGATCCGGCAGACGGCGTCGCACGCGGCGGTCGCTGACGCGAACTCCGCCACCAGGACGAGCTGTTGCGGCGGCTGCGGCTTCAGCGCGAGGGTCGCCCGGACGACGATGCCGAGGCTGCCCTCGGAGCCGACGAAGAGGCGGGTGAGGTCGTAGCCCGCGACGCCCTTCGCGGTGCGCCGCCCGGTGGAGAGGAGGCGGCCGTCGGCGAGGACGACGTCGAGCCCGAGCACGTACTCCGCGGTGACCCCGTACTTCACACAGCACAGGCCGCCGGAGGCGGTGCCGATGTTGCCGCCGATGGTGCACATCTCCCAGCTGGAGGGGTCCGGCGGATAGGAGAGGCCGTGCGCGGCCACCTCCCGGGAGAGCGTCGCGTTGATGACGCCCGGCTCGACGACGGCGATCCGGTCGACCGGGTTGATCTCCAGGATGCGGTCCATCTTGACGAGCGAGAGGACGACGCAGCCGTCGGAGGCGTTGGCCGCGCCCGACAGGCCGGTGCGGGCGCCCTGGGGGACGACGGGGACGCGCAGCTCGGTGGCGGTGCGCATGACGTGCTGGACCTGTTCGACCGTGCGCGGCAGGACGACGACGGCCGGGGTGCCCGCGGCGCAGAAGCTCGCCATGTCGTGGGCGTACGTGGCGGTGATGTCGGGGTCGGTGACGAGCGCTTCGGCGGGCAGCCCGTCGCCGAGCAGTTCGATGAGGGTGCGGCTCATGATCACAGCCTGGCACTCGGGGCCATCGGTGTGAACCCGTCTGCGGGGTGCGTCGTGTGCCGGGATGGCGGCCGGGTGTGCTCGTCGTATTGACGCACAGTGTGCGGCATGGAGAACTCCATGGCTGTGGCGGACGCGGCACCCGTGGACGCGGCGCCCGTGGACGCGGCGTCCGTCGATCCGCGGGCCCGGGGCCGTACGTGGCCGGGGCGGCAGCGCGTGCTCCGCGCGTGCGGCGTCGCCGGGTGCGTGGTGGTCGGCGCGGTACTCCTGTTGACGCGGCAGCACGAGAGCGCGCCGCGTCCGTCCGCCCTGCCGGGGCCGGCCGGACGGGCGGTGATCGCCGCCTCGGCGGGGGCGCCCGCGGCCCTGCCGGACCTCACCGCGCTGATCCGCGAGCGCGAGGCGCAGGTCCACGAGAACCCGAGGAACGACCGGACGTGGGCGGCGCTCGGGGCCGCCTACGTCGAGCGCGGGACGCGCACGGCCGACTCGGCGTTCTACCCCAAGGCCGAACGGGCGCTGCGCAGTTCGCTCTCCGTCCGGCCGCGCGGAAACGCGGACGCCCTCGACGGCCTCGCCGCGCTCGCCGCCGCGCGGGGCGACTGGAGCGGGGCCCTCAAGTGGGGCGCGGCCTCGGTGAGAGCGGCGCCGGACCGCTGGCCCGCGCACGCCGTCCTCGTCGACGCCTACGAGGGCCTCGGCGACTACAAGGCCGCCGGGAAGAGCCTCGACAAACTGTCCAAGCTCGCGAAGGGCACGGCCGTGACCCTGCGCACCGCCGCCGTCTACCGCGACCGCGGCTGGCGCGAGGACGCCGCCGCCGTTCTGAGCGACGCGGCGGCCCGCGCCGCGACCCCCACCGAAGCCGCCGCGCTCTCCACCCGCGGCGGCGAACTCGCCTGGGAGCGCGGCGAACCGCAGGACGCCCTGCGTCGCTTCCGCGCGGCGAGCGCGGCGGACCCGCGCTATCCCGCCGCGTACGCCGGGGAGGCCCGGGCGCTCGCGTCCCTCGGCCGTACGGTCGAGGCGGTGACGGCGTATCGACGGGCGCTGACGCAGCGGCCGTCCCCCGAGTACGCGCTCGAACTCGGCGAGTTGTACGAGTCCCTGCACCTGGCGGAACCGGCCGCCGCGCAGTACGAAGCGCTGCGGATCCGGGCGGCGGCGCGCGGGGCGAACGGGGTGGACGACGCGCTCGTCCTCGGCCGGTTCGAGGCGGACCACGGTGATGCGGCTGCCGCTGTCGCGCGGTTGCGGGAGGAGTGGGTCCGGGCGCCGTCGGTTCGTACGGCCGATGCGCTGGGCTGGGCGTTGCACCGGGTCGGGCGGGACACCGAGGCGGTCGAGTTGCTCCGGCGGGCCACGGACCGGCAGAAGGACGGCACGGTGCGGGACGCGACGTTCTCCTATCACCGGGGGGTCGTCGAACGGGCGCTCGGCCTGACCGGCCCGGCCCGACGCCACATCGAGGAGGCGCTCCGGATTAACCCCGGGTTCTCCCCTCTGCTGGCTCCGCAGGCGCGCCTGGACCTGGCTGCGCTTACGCGCCGCTGAGGTTGGCGGGTACGGGCGGCTGCGGGTACGTCGTGGCTGGTCGCGCAGTTCCCCGCGCCCCTGGAGCATGCGGCTCCGCCGCAGCCCCATGGGCGCCCGAGAGGACGCGCCTCTCTGAAATGGCGCACGAAGTGCGCATTTCGGGGGCGCGGGGAACTGCGCGACCAGCCACGACGGCGGCGCACCGGTGAGCAAACCGCACATGGCAGACGCGACACCGGCCCTTCACACAAGCGCCGTCCCGATCAACCCGTTCCGCGACACCAGCCCCGCCAGCTCCGCCTCCCCCAGAGACCGGGTCCCCGCAGGACGCCGCGGCAGCACCATGTACCGGGTCTCCGCACTGGAGTCCCACACGGTGAACCGCACCCCCTCGCCCAGGGTCACCCCGAACTCCGCGAGCACCCCGCAGGGATCCCGCACCACGCGCGAGCGGTACGCCTCGCTCTTGTACCAGCCCGGCGAGGGCCCGAGCAGCCGCAGCGGGTAGCAGGAGCACAGGGTGCACACGACGACGTTGTGGACGGACTCGGTGTTCTCCACGACCCGGAGCCGCTGCGGCTGCACCCCGCCCGAGTCGAACCCGAGCTCGGCGACAGCGGCGGCGCCGTCCTCGAGGAGCCGCGCCTTGAAGCCGGGATCGGTCCAGGCACGGGCGACGACCTTGGCCCCGTTGACCGGCGAGGCCCCGGCGAGGAACCCGTCGATGACCTCGTCGATGGTGTCTCGCCCGACGAGCCCCTTCTCCTCCAGCAAGGTCTCCAGCCGCCGCACCTGCCGCGAGAGCAGCGCGTCGTCGTGATGGTCACCGGACATCGGCATCGGTGCCGTCCGCCTTCCGCAGGTAGCTCTCCGACAGGTCGAGGACGACATCGTGGTCGCCCTCGCCCCACAACTCCCGCGCCGCGAACCGCACGGCGTAGATCATGGTGACGGGCGCGTCGTCGGCACCGCTCGCGCGGACGTCGGCGAGGGGCGCGGGTCCCTCCGGCTCGACGACGACACCGAGCTTGCCGCGGGCGTAGCGCGGGAGGCGTGTGTGGTGCGGCGGGTCGTGGAGGTACGTACGGACCAGGTCCCCGGGCACGTACACGAGTTCACGCGTCATCGAGCGCTCCTTCGTCAAGCGCTCCTTCGTCAAGCGCCCCTTCCGCGAGGACGCCCTTGCGTTCGAGGAGCGTACGGATCGCGTGGAACCAGCGCTCGTAGTAGGAGGCGGCGAGGTACTCGCGCGGCGGCATCGTCTCGACGGCGTCGCGGAACTCGTCGAGGTTGAAGACCTTCTTGACGATCAGGGCGCGCTGGAGCGCGAAGACGCGGGCCTCCCAGTCCGCGTGGAAGGGTTCGGCGTCATCGGTGGTGTCGATGGCGCCGAACCCTGTCATGCCGCCCACGTCGTTCATCCTGGCCATGGGGGTCACAGTAGGCCGCCCCCGGCGCGGGGCCTAGAGGTTGCCGCGCTTCTCCTGCTCGCGCTCGATCGCCTCGAAGAGGGCCTTGAAGTTGCCCTTGCCGAAGCCCATGGAGCCGTGCCGCTCGATCATCTCGAAGAAGACGGTCGGCTTGTCCTGGACCGGCTTGGTGAAGATCTGGAGCAGGTAGCCGTCCTCGTCGCGGTCGACGAGGATCTTCAGCTCGCGCAGGGTCTCGACGGGGACGCGGGTCTCGCCCGCCCACTCGCCGAGCGTGTCGTAGTAGGAGTCGGGGGTGTCGAGGAACTGGACGCCGGCCGCGCGCATGGCCCGTACGGAGGCGACGATGTCGTTCGTGGCGAGCGCGATGTGCTGGACGCCGGCCTCGCCGTAGAACTCCAGGTACTCGTCGATCTGGGACTTCTTCTTGGCGATCGCGGGCTCGTTGATCGGGAACTTGACCTTGAGCGTGCCGTCCGCGACGACCTTCGACATCAGCGCGCTGTACTCGGTCGCGATGTCGTCGCCCACGAACTCCTTCATGTTCGTGAAGCCCATGACCTTGTTGTAGAACTGCACCCACTCGTTCATCCGGCCCAGCTCGACGTTGCCCACGCAGTGGTCGATGGCCTGGAAGAAGCGGTGCGAGGGCGGCTCGACGATCGGCTCGGCACTCACGAACCCGGGCAGGTAGGGGCCGCTGTAGCCGGAGCGGTCGACGAGCGTGTGGCGGGTCTTGCCGTACGTGGCGATGGCGGCGAGCACGACGGTGCCGTGCTCGTCCTTCAGCTCGTACGGCTCCTGGATCCCGCGCGCGCCGTGCTCGACCGCGTAGGCGTACGCGGCGCGCGCGTCCGGCACCTCGATGGCGAGGTCGACGACGCCGTCGCCATGGGCGGCGACGTGCTCGTCCAGGAAGTGGCCCCAGTCGGTGGAGGCCTTGATGACGGAGGTGAACACGAAACGGGCGGAGCCGTTCTTCAGGACGTACGAGGCGGTCTCGCGGCTGCCGTTCTCCGGTCCGGAGTAGGCGACGAGCTGCATGCCGAAGGCGGTCGAGTAGAAGTGCGCGGCCTGCTTGGCGTTGCCCACGGCGAAGACGACCGCGTCCATGCCCTTCACCGGGAAGGGGTCGGCCTTCCGGGCGGTGTCGGGAGCGTCTGCGGAGGACGAGTGTGTGGTCTGCGTCATGTGTGGGAGGCTCCCGCTGTTCCGCAGAGTGCGCAATAGTTCGCGTTTCCGCTGCACAATCTGTCCAGTGGAGGACCGGGTTCCAGGGCGTTTCTGTACAGGATGACCATCCGCGGCTCACTGCTGGAGGCATGCATGGCGATCGATCGACTGGACGGGCGGCTGATCGTGCTGCTCGCGCGGGAGCCGCGGATCGGGGTCCTGGAGATGTCGCGCCGCCTCGGGGTGGCGCGCGGCACTGTGCAGGCCCGTCTCGACCGGCTGACATCGAGCGGGGTCATCCGCGGATTCGGCCCCCAGGTGGACCCGGCGGCGCTCGGCTACCCGGTCACCGCGTTCGCCACGCTGCAGATCCGGCAGGGCAAGGGCGCGGACGTCCGGGCGCATCTGGCGAACGTCCCCGAGGTCCTGGAGCTGCACACGACGACGGGCAGCGGGGACATGCTGTGCCGGCTCGTGGCCCGTTCGAACGCCGATCTGCAGCGGGTGATCGACCTGGTCGTGGGCTTCGACGGCATCGTGCGGGCGTCGACGGCGATCGTGATGGAGAACCCGGTGCCGTTGCGGGTCATCCCGCTGGTGGAACAGGCGTCGGCGGACTGACGTGCCGCCTGGCCTGCTTGTGCTTCAGCACTTCGGCACGGACCCGGAACCCTTCCTCAGGTTCGTCAGCACTTCGGCACGGACCCGGAACCCTTCCTCAGGTTCGTCAGCACTTCGGCACGGACCCGGAGCCCTTCCGCAGGTTCGTCAGTGCGTCGACCGCGCCCTTGAGGTTGCTCACCGGGATCAGCCGCATCGAGTCGGGCGCCGACGCCTTGGCGTCCCCGCACTCCGCCTTCGGTACGAGGAAGACGGTGGCGCCGTCCCGGTCGGCGGCCTGCACCTTGAGCGAGACCCCGCCGACCGCGCCGACCTTGCCGTCGTCGGTGATGGTGCCGGTGCCCGCGATCGACTTGCCGCCGGTCAGATCGGCGCCGCTGCCGTCGCCGTCGAGGAGGTCGATGATGCCGAGCGAGAAGAGCAGCCCGGCGCTGGGCCCGCCGACGTCCCCGAGCTGCAGGCTGACCTTGATGTCCGAGGTGGTCGTCCCCTCGGCCTCCAGGTAGTTGAAGGCGGCCTCGGTGGCGGCGTCCTGGGAGCCCTTCATCTCGCGCCTGTTGTGCTGCTCGATCTCCTTGGTGGAGTCGCCCTCCGGGTAGACGGAGTCGCGCGGCATGATCGCCCGGTTCTCGGCGAACCAGCCGTCGAGCACGTCACTCAGGTGGACGGTGGCCTCCGGCCCGGTCGCCACGATGGTCACCGCGCGGAGCGCTCCGCTCGGCTTGCGGGTCGGGGCGCCGATGATCTCGATGACGGGCTTGCCGTCGTCCTTGCCGAGCACGTTCGTCGTCGGCCCCGGCTGCGCCACCGAGAACGGCAACGGCGCGAACACCGCCACCGCGAGCAGCGCGATCACCGGGAGCGCGCAGAGGATGAGGGCAGCGGGTCGGCTGAGGCGGGTGAGCACGGGCCCAATCTAACGCGGCCGGGGTTTCCTTCGCAGGCCCGGGCGTCCGGGGGTGGCTCGGGGATGCGCCGGGTGCGGGTGCGGCAGGTGCGGGTGCGCGAGGTGCGGGTGCGCCAGGTGCGGGTGCGGCAGGTACGGGTGCGCCAGGTACGGGTGCGGCAGGTGCGGGTGCGGCAGGTGCGGGTGCGCCGTGGCTGGTCGCGCAGTTCCCCGCGCCCCTGAGGCATGCGGCTTCGCCGCAGCCCCAGGGGCGCTGAGATGGCGCACGCAGTGCGCATCTCAGGGGCGCGGGGAACTGCGCGAGCAACCACGACGCACCCGTCAGCCGCCGACCCCCCGCCACTCCCAACGGCGAATAGTCACCCCCGCAACAACCCTGGCCCCCCGCGGTCAGCGCAACGCGTCGGAAACCTCCCGAGCCGCATCCATCACCCGAGGCCCCACCCGCTCAGGCACCGCATCCGCAAGCATGACGACCCCGACGGACCCCTCGAGCCCGGTGACGCCCAACAAGGGCGCGGCCGCCCCACTCGCCCCGGCCTCAAGCTCCCCGTGCGTCAGCGTGTACCCGGGCTCGGGCAGCACCCCCCGCCGCGAAGCGAGGATGGCCCGCCCGGCGGCCCCCCGGTCCAGCGGATGCCGGAACCCGGTCCGGTAGGCGACGTGATAGTCCGTCCAGGTCGGCTCGACGACGGCGACGGCGAGCGCCTCCGACCCGTCGACCAGCGTCAGATGCGCCGTCGCCCCGATGTCCTCGGCCAGCGACCGGAGCGCGGGCAGCGCCGCCTCCCGTACCAGCGGATGGACCTGCCGTCCGAGCCGCAGCACCCCGAGCCCGACCCGGGCGCGGCCACCCAGGTCACGTCGGACGAGGGCGTGCTGCTCAAGCGTGGCGAGCAGACGGTAGACGACGGTCCGGTTGACGCCGAGCTTGTTGGACAGCTCGGTCACGGTCAGGCCGTGGTCGGTGTCGGCGAGCAGTTTGAGGACGCGCAGTCCTCTGTCGAGCGTCTGGGAGGTCTCCGCGGTCACGACGCCCACTCCTTAGGTGAGGGCCGGCGGTCTCCTACGCGGCGGTTGCGCCACCTGTCCCTTGGGCGACGCGCGTGAGAGCCGCCGGTCGGTGATCAGGCGCTGGGCTGCATGCTGCATACGGCTCTACGGCTGCAGACGACTGTCTTCGTGCGTACCGGCTGCGCTCCGCGGCGGCGCTGCCACGGGGCGTGTGCGTTGCCGGGAATGTAGCGAGGTCGTCCCGCTGAGCGGAAGACTCCGTCCAGAATCCGGTCAGTCCAGGGCCTGAGTTATTGCTGAATGCCCGCAGTTGCGACCCGTGTCACTTCATGCGGGTGGCCCACTCCTGCACCTTGGCGATGCGCTGCCGCAGCTGCCCCGCGGTGGCCTCGGCGCTCGGCGGCCCACCGCAGACGCGCCGCAGTTCGGTGTGGAGCACCCCGTGCGGCTTACCGCTCTGGTGGACGTACGCACCAACCAGCGTATTGAGCTGCTTCCGCAATTCCATCATCTCCTTGTGGGAGACGACGGGCCGCCGCTCGGCGGGCAGTTCGAGCAGGTCGGCCTCGGTGTCGGGCTTCTTCCGACTGTGGGCGATCTGCCGGGCCTGCCGCTTCTGCAGCAGCAACTGCACCTGATCGGGTTCGAGGAGCCCCGGAATCCCGAGATAGTCCTGTTCCTCCTCGCTCCCGGGGTGGGCCTGCATACCGAATTCGGCCCCGTCGTACAGCACCCGGTCGAAGACGGCCTCGGACTCCAGGGCCTCGAAGGAGAACTGCTCCTGCTCCCCGGTGTCCTCGTCCTGCTCCTTGTTCGCCTCCTCCATCTCCTTCTCGGATTCGGCGTAGGGGTCCTCCTCCCCGTCCTTCTTCGGCTTGTCGAGTACGTGGTCGCGCTCGACCTCCATCTCATTGGCGAAGCCGAGCAGATCAGGAACGGTGGGAAGAAACACGGACGCGGTCTCGCCGCGCCGCCGGGACCGCACGAAACGCCCGACGGCCTGAGCGAAGAACAAGGGGGTGGAAATAGTGGTCGCATAAACCCCGACGGCAAGCCGGGGAACGTCGACGCCTTCGGACACCATGCGCACGGCAACCATCCACCGGTCATCACTGGCGGCGAAGTCGTCGATGCGCTTGGAAGCCCCGGTGTCATCGGACAGCACAAGAGTGGCTCTGCTCCCGGTGATGTCCCGGATGAGCTTCGCGTACGCCCGCGCCGACTCCTGGTCGGAGGCGATGACGAGGGCGCCGGCGTCCGGAATACCCTTCCTGACCTCGGTGAGCCGCGCATCGGCGGCACGCAGCACGCTCGGCATCCACTCACCGCGCGGATCGAGGGCGGTGCGCCACGCCTGGCTGACGGCGTCCTTGGTCATGGGCTCACCGAGCCGGGCGGCGATCTCGTCCCCGGCCTTGGTGCGCCACCGCATATTGCCGCTGTAGGAAAGGAAAATAACGGGCCGGACGACACCGTCCCCGAGGGCGCTCCCGTATCCGTACGTGTAATCGGCGGAGGACCGCCGAATCCCGTCATTCCCTTCTTCATACTGCACAAAGGGAATGGGATTGGTGTCGGACCGGAAAGGCGTACCGGTGAGCGCGAGCCGCCGCGTGGCAGGCTCGAACGCCTCCAGACAGGCCTCGCCCCACGATTTGCTGTCACCGGCGTGGTGGATCTCGTCGAGAATGACGAGCGTCTTGCGCTGCTCGCTGCGATTGCGGTGCAGCATGGGCCGCACGCCGACACCCGCGTACGTCACGGCGACGCCCTGGTACTCCTTGCTGAGCGGCCCCGCGCTGTACTCCGGATCCAGCTTGATCCCTATGCGCGCGGCCGCCTCCGCCCACTGCTTCTTCAGGTGCTCGGTCGGCGCGACGACGGTCACCTGCTGCACGACGTGGTGGTGCAGCAGCCACGACGCGAGCGTCAGCGCGAACGTCGTCTTGCCGGCCCCCGGGGTGGCGACGGCGAGGAAGTCGCGCGGCTGCTCCTGGATGTACCTGTCCATCGCCGCCTGCTGCCAGGCACGCAGCTTGTTGGCGGTGCCCCACGGGGCGCGCCCGGGGAAGGCGGGCGACAGGTGGTGGGACGCGGAGTTGGTGGCGGCGGTGGTAGTCACGGTCTCCGATTACTCGAGATTCGACGGCACGGCTGGCGTGCGTACACGGCGGCTACGTATGACAACCGGGCCACCCTACCGGTGCACAAGCAGCACCAACGGACGGACGAGGCCGCGCGGGGCCGGGGTGGGACACGGCTCACAGTAAGGGCGAGCCGCCTCCCGAACGCACGGCGTACGCCACGGAGGGGCGGAGGGGCGGAGATGGCGCACGCAGTGCGCATCTCAGGGGCGCGGGGAACTGCGCGACCAGCCACGACGCGCCCGTCAGCCGCCGACACCCGAACACCCGCACCCTCACCCACACCCACACCCACACCCACACCCGGCGACGGACCCCTGCGAACCCCGAGCTACACCCCCAGACCCCCCTAATCCCGCTCACGCAACCGCGTCCCCACCCAAGCCCCCACCAACGCAACCCCCGCCATCGGCAGAAACACGGCGACAAAGGCCCCCGGATGGGCCCCACCCGCACCATCCACCACCTCATGCCCCCGCCCCACAGCACCCCCGCCCAGCGCAGCAAACGCGGCGCCCCCCGCGGCCAGCAGCACCACATTCGCCAGCCCGTCCGAGATCTGCAGAGCCGCAGAGTTCGCCCCGGCCTCCTCAGGCGCGGAAAGCTGGAGCAGCAGCACACTCGTCGAGGAGATGACGAGCCCCATCCCGAGGCACCCGAACCCCCACGCGACGGCGACCACCCACACCGGCACGGCCGCGATCAACACACTCGGCGCGGCAGCGATGGCGGCCGCGACGAGCACCATGCCCCCGGCGACGAGCCTTTCCCGATACGGCTCGAACCGGGAACGCGCCTGGACCCACGACCCCAGCGCCCACGTCGCCCCGCCCGCGGCGAGCGAGAACCCGGCGAGCGTCGGCGACAGCCCCCGCTGGGTCACGAGCATCAGCGGCACGAACGACTCGGCCGCGACGAACGCCCCCGCCGCGACCCCGCGCAACAGCACCACCGACGGCAGCCCGCGCCGAGCCCGATACGTACCGCGCGGCAACAACCCGAGCACGGACGGCACGAGCAACGCGGCCCCGACAACACCGGGCACCACCGCAAGCGGCCGCAAATCCTGAGCGGCGTACTGAAGCAACCCCGCCCCGGCCGAGATCCCGAACGCAAGCCGAATCCGCCGCCGGTCGAACGCCCCGCCCCCGGCGCCGGGAGCCGCCCCACCCGCCCGCCGCCGGATCTGCGGCAGCGCAAGCCCGAGCGGCAGCAGCACGAGCACCGGAATCCCGAGGAACACCCACCGCCACCCGAGGTGCTCGGTGACGGCCCCGGCAGCCAACGGCCCGACAATGGACGGCACGACCCAGCTCGCCGCGAACGCGGCCATGATCGCGGGCCGCAACCGCTCCGGATAGGCCCGGCTGACAACGACGTACAGCGCGACGATGACCAGCCCGCCCCCGAGCCCCTGCACGGCCCGCCCGCCGACGAACATCCACATGCTCCCGGCGGCCCCCGCGACGACGAGCCCCGCCGCGAACGCCCCGATCCCCACCGCCAGCGGCCCGAGCGGCCCCCGCCGGTCGGCCCACTGCCCGGCGAGCACCATTCCGAAGAGGCTGGTGGTGAAGTACCCGGAGAACGCGAAGGCGTACAAGGACACCCCGTCCAGCTCCCGAGCGGCCACCGGCATAGCGGTCCCCACCGCGGTCGCCTCAAAGGCAATGAGCAGCACGACGGTGACGATCCCGACGCTCAACGCCCGATAGGCACGCCCGAGCACCCCTCCGCTCTCAGCGACATCGGCAAGATCGGCAAGATCCGAAGCAGCAGCGACGGCAACGTCATCTTCAAGGGCGGCCATACGGCTCAGAGTAAGGCCCATACCCCACACTGACCCCTGTCCCCAGCCGGAACCCACCTGGTCCCTTGGTCGTACGACCAAACTCCCGCCCCGCCGAACTATGAACGCCGTATGGCAGTCCCATTGCAGCCGGGCCCGAACCCTTGAGGCACCCCGGAGACCGCCCTACGGTCATGACAACACCAAGCACAACCTGGCCGTGTGCCCGAGTGGTTTAGGGATTCGCCTGCAAAGCGAAGCACACCGGTTCGATCCCGGTCACGGCCTCCGGCAGCCCAACGGCGCTGGGCTGCACGTTGCCGAAGGGGTGTTCCGCACACGCGGGACACCCCTTCGGCATGGTCACTCGCTTCCGCGGCAAGAGGCCGGAACAGACCGCGATGCAAGCGCCGACCATCGACGCCCGCATCGCGGACACTACGTGCGTGCAGGCAGCAACACACCCGGTCCGGGGATCAGGAGCCCTTGCAATCTGTGGAGCTATTGACGCTACTCGTGTACGCGGGGATCAAGCGCTTCATGGCCGATGCATCACCGTCGACATCAGATGCCATTACTTGAATGACGGCGAATAGAACCTGATCGGGATGCGCCCCATCGGTGCAGGCCTCGGTGCGCCCTACCCCACCCGAGTCTGAGTACATGTAGCGACCGTCTTTCGACAGTGTTCCGTCGTCCGTACCGGAATTCGAGTTCGCCATATCGGTAACGCTGTCCCGCTCCGAAGCCCAGATGCGGCTCGCGACCAAAGAGACTTCACCGTCGACCAGGACCTGACAGCGTTTAGTGCCACCATTCGGTTCCGTCTGGCGTACCTTCACCTCTTCACCGCCCGGCAAGAAGGAGGACCATTCCTTCTCCTTCGCAGGGATACCACACAGCGAACGCGGGACTGTGTATTCCTTCTCGTCACTGCCACCACCGGAGCACCCGACAAGCGTGAGGGCCGCAACAGCAGCGCCCACGGAAAGGAAACATGAGCGCACACCCGGAATTCCTTGTCGCACTCGACGCAAGTTCCTAGGCCTTTCTACAGTTGTACGACGAGGGAAACGACCACCGGACGCGGTCGCCAAGTTCCGCTTACTAGATGTCTGTCTGGAGATCCGCACCTGTCGCCCGAACATCCGTCTCGGCGCTCTTGTACCCGTCCCGCGCAGACGTCCTCGCCCACTCCCCGACATCCGGCAGATCGCGGCGGTTCGCCTTGGCCGCTTCCTCTGCCGCGTGCTCCGTGTACTTGAGGTTCCTGTCCACCCCGTTCTCCCAGTACCTCCCCATCTCCTGCCCCGCGTCCGCCTTGGCATCACCCTCGACGTCCTGGAACAGCTCTTCGAGAATCACGCTGCTGGCCGTTCCGACGGCGCCACCCACTGCCGCGCCGGCGACTGGGCTGGCGATGAGTGACGCTCCGACACCGGTTACTGTTCCCAATCCGCCGGAGGCGACGTTCTTCCATTGCGTGACGGCGTGGTCATATTCTTTGTCGGCCACATCCGCAGGGCCCGCAACGGCTTCCTGGCGACCAATGGCCAGCGTGCCGGAGACTTCACCGGAGCCATAGGCGATCTGTTCCACGGTGAACTTCGGGTCGGCCGAGTAGCGCTGATCAGCAGGGAGGTCCGGGTTGAGGTGGTACTCCATGAGCTGCCCCATGTACTTCTTCTGGCCCACCTCGACAGCCGCGTAGCCTTCAGGGTTCTGACCCACCGTCATAAGGAACCGAGTGGCGTCACGGTGATCGACCGTGGCTGCGGCCCCCGCGATCGGGAACAGTCGATTCACGTCTCCGTCGCCGTCATCCGCCATGGACCGGTTGATGTCAGGCAGATACTCCGAGGCGATCTGCCCCATGCTGTCCGACATGTAGCTGTGGTCCGTCAGCCTGCCACTGTCATCCGAGATGGACGAGACCAGGGACTGGAAAAGCCTGGCCTGGCCCGCATCGTGAGCCGGAGTGTCCAACGTCGGCAACTCTCCGGCAGGGTGCCCCGTTGTGGCGGCCTCGAGCGCCAATGCCAGATTGTTCCGGCCGGTGTCGACGCCGTCGCCCTTCATATTCATCTCGTCCGGCCATTCCCGCTGCTCGAAGAGATATTTGAAGTTGCTGACCGCATGCTTGTGGTCGTCGTCCTTGGGGAGGAACTCGTCATTGAAGAATTCCGTCGCCGCCGCAGGACTGTTGGACAAGCCCTTGAGGTAACCCGTCAGCGGATCGTCGCCGGTGTCGCCGCCTTCTTCACCGATGAAGTTGAGCCGCTGGTCCATCCCCATGTGCTGCCAAGCGATATTGCGCTCCTCACCGTTGACCGTGAGGTTTCGCTCTGACTTCATGAGTTGCTTTCCGTATTGCTTCATGAAGCTGTCGTCGTAGTCGCCGACGCGCATCAGGTTGCTCATCACCTGGAAGCCCATCGGACCAGCGCCATGGGGACCGAGATGCTTGTCGCCAGCGGCGATCATGCCCTGCTTCCAATCAACCATGGCAGCCGAGTCGCTCTGTGAAGCGCGGGCAAGGGTCATACTCAAGTTTTGCTGCAGGTCGTCAAGTTGGTCACGCCGCGCCAAGTAGAGATCGCGGTTCTCATAGGGGTCGGTGACGCCCGCCCAGAACTCCATCGTTTGCTTCGGACCGAGGTTCGCAGCGAACCGCTCCGAGAACAACGGATCGTCGCGATACTTCTTCAAGCCCGCGTTCAGCTGGTCGAACTCCTTGACCGTCAGGTCATCCGGATCCTTCTTCGCCAGTCTGGCCAAGTCATCGGCTTCCTTGACGGCGGCTGCAGCCTCGTCCCGGTCCTTGTAGGCGGCGTCAGAGAAGCCCATTTCGTCCTGGTCCGCAATGGCGGTAAGGACCGTCTTGGCCGATTGGTCGCTCTCTGTGGCCTTACGCATGATGTCCTGCACCTCATCACGCAGGGCAGAGACGTCGCTCTCGCTGTGCTCCGGGACCTTGACGCCCTCCGCGGCGCGGTCCGGGTGTATGTTCATGGTAACCGTGAAGCCCCCGCCACCGGTGTCCTGCACGGTCAGATTCTTCTTCAGTCCCCGGTCGATCGCCGCCTTGAGATCTTTCTGGAACTGCTTCAATTCTCCGACGGTGTCACTCAGAATCCTGTGAATCGTCTTCGCCTGGATGTGGGCGTCGGCGAACTCACCAGCGGTCTTACCGATGAACTCCTTGGTGACCTGGGAGTTAACGCCGGACCAATTGGCTTTGTTGGCTGCTTGATGCAGGCCCTTCTCAGCCTGTTCCTGCAGATCATCAAGGTTCCCGACCAGCGTCGACCAGTCTTTGACAGCCTCGTCCACTGAGGCGAAGTTGGCGAAGCGCAGATCATCGAGGTCCACGGCGGCACCTTTCAAAGCGAGCGATTGCGAAGCACGGACGATGTGTGACGAGCACGGCGTCGCTACTCATCCTTCTTCTCACCCTTGTCCGGCTTGCCGTAGTAGGCGGGGTTCTCGTCTCCCGGCTTTCCGACTCGCTCGTCGAAGCCGGAATCCAGGGCATCGATGCTGCTCATCTGCCGACGGATGTAGTTCTCGTCGCCGTCATGCACCCGCTTCGTGGTCTGCATGTGGTTGGTGATTTGGGCGCAGGCGTCCATGAGGGACTTCAACTGCTCGTCCCAGCGATTGGATACATGCTGCAGCCCCGAGCCAAGTTCGAACCCCTGCTTCGACAGGTTCCCGGCGGCTGAGTCACTGCTCGCGACGTTGACACGCGCACGGTCCCAAAGCTGGTTGTACAGCTCGTGCGCACTCTTGCCGAGCTTGGTCAGATCTCCGTGGTCGACCTTCAAGTCACCTGTCGACGGCGTGGTCGTGCCGTCCGCCGGGATGCCATTCAGCTGCATTCCGGCCGAAGCGTGTTTCGTCTTGAGTTCTTCCCACTCATCCCATGCCATGGCTGACAACTCCCCCGTACACAGCGCTTTCCTCTGATGATTACGCTCCACGTACCGTAGCAACTGCGCCCGTTCAGCGCTGGGGCAGGGAGAATCCGCACGCCTTCCACGACCGGGTCGGGCTCTGGTCGCAAGGGAAGCCGAACATCATGCTCCGACCCTGCCCTCCCAGAGACCCGTCAAGCTGCCGATGAGGTACGTCGGCCGCGCCGCAGACGGTCCCCGCACCGTCCTCCTCGACAGCCCACTCTTTCGGCGCCTCTGCTCAGGCGTACATGTCACGAAGCCGCGGCCTCGTGACATATGTCCGGCACCTGGGCCTGCCCTCCCGTGACGGCGAGGGTCAGCCCATCGGCTCCGCTGGTCTGCCACATGATGGATGCCTTCGTCGCCGTGAGATGCCAGTGTTGATCGCGGATCGCCTTGATGCCTCTCGTTCTACGGCCGAGGTCAGAAACGGTGACAGTGGTCGTCCGGGTCGCTACTCAGCGCCGACGAACCGACGGGTTGCTGGTTCAGGAATTGTGGTCCCCATACGGGCTTCGCGCACCGTACGGGGTGTCGGGCGGGCCGACTTCGGGGTACGTCTGCTGTATCGGTGCGCCGGGCAGTGAAGTTTATTGGCCCTCGCGGCGGCGACGAGCCACACCGAACGCCACTGCGGCGTCAATCAGCACGAAGGCGGCAACGCCCACGCCGATCCACAGCCACGTGTTGTCGTCTTCAGTCTTCGCGGTCTGGGAGCCGTCCGCCGCCTGGGCGTCGGCGCCCTTCGGAGCTTCGGCGGACGGTGTTCGTGCCGTCATCAAGTAGTCGGCCATCGGGAATTTGTCGGCAGGTCCCGGATCGCCCGGGTCGGTCAGGGCGATGCGGGAGCGGACGGCGCCGTAGCCGATGTAGTCGCTGCGTTTGTCGTTGTCGTCCTTGACGCCGCCGATGGTGTTGAGGATGACCCGGAGGACCTGGTTGTTCGTCCAGTCCGGGTGCTTGGACCAGATCAGGGCCGCGCTCGCCGAGGCCAGGGCGGTGGCGTCACTGGTGCCGTGGCTCTTGCAGTAACCGGTCGAGCCACCGCAGGCGTGGACGATGTCCATGCCGGGGGCCGCGATGTCGACCTGCGGGCCATACTCGGACTCGCTCGTGCGCCGTCCGTTCTTGTCGATGGCCGCCACTCCTACGACGCCGGGGGTCGCCGCGGGGTACTGGACCCGGTTGGTCCCGTCGCCGTCGTTGCCCACACCGGCGAAGATCAGCGACCCCTTCTCCAGTGCGTAGCGCACGGCGGTCGTCAGCTCCGGCGCACCTTCCGGTGCCGCCTGGGAGATGTTGATGACCTGCGCACCTTGGCCGGCGGCGTACGTGATGCCGTTGGCGATGGCGTCGAACAACTGGGCGTCCGCGGAGGCCTGGTTGTTGGCCTTCTCCGCGTTGGGCAGCCGGATCGGGAGCACCTTGACGCCGGGCGCGAGCCCGTAGGCTCCCTGGCCCCCGTTGCCCGACCCCGTTCCGGCGATCATGCCGGCGATGCCGGTGCCGTGGCCGTCGTAGTCGGTGTGCTCGTCACCGCTGAGCCCGGTCGACAGGTCCTTGCCGGGCAGCACTTGGCCCCGCAGGTCCGGGTGGTCGGCTTTGACGCCGCTGTCGATCACGGCGACCGTGATGCCTTCGCCGGTGCTCGTCCGCCACATCTGGTCCGCCTTCATCGCGTCCAGATGCCACTGCTGCGCACGGAACGCATCGGCGTACGCGGGCCCCGCGGCGGCCGTGCCCACCAGCAGCAGGCCGAGAGCTGCCGAGGCTGCCGCGCCGAAGGCTCGGCCGCGGTTGCTGCTGGTGGACATGGGTTACCTCGCGTCCTTCTCTGTCTCGTCCGTCACGACGGGAGGCACATTACGGTCCGCGCCGGGTCGCCAGGTGGCTTCGTCCTCGGTGACGTAGTCCGGGCGCTCACTCGCCCGGCCCCCTCCACGGCCGCCGGGCCGCGCACTAACAGATGCCGCTACGGCACGGCCCGCCCCGCCGTGGAACCCGCCGTGCTGGCCAACCGCGCATCCCGCTCTGAGCCTGGCGTGACGGCCCTGCGCCCGGACGACGCACCGCGAGCCGTGCCGCTTCTCCCTTCGCCTCCACAGCAGTGCGACGGGGTGCGTCGCCTACGGCTGGGTGACAGCGGCTGTGCGTCGCGCGAGGTAACGCGTGCCGATGGTCAGGTGCGCCTTTTCGTTCGTGGCCGAACTCAGGAACCGCGGTACGGGTTGTCAGGGGCGCCGGGGTGGCCTCCGGTGTAGGGCTGGTGCACCGGCGCGCCCAGTGGTGGAAGCCGCTGGTCGTCGCGGCGGCGCCGGCGAGCCAGGCTCAACGCGACTACGGCGCCTACCAGCACGACTGCGGCAACGCCCATGCCGATCCACAGCCCGGTATTGCTGTCGTCAGCCTGCGCGGTCTTCTCCGTGGCCTCGTCACCCTTCGATGCCGGGGCACCGGCGCCCGTCGAGGCCTCGGCGGGCGGTGCACTGGCGTCCACCGGGTAGTCCGACATCGGGAACGTGTCGGCCCGGCCCGGGTCGCCCGGGGCCGTCAGGGCGATTCGCGGGCGGACTGCCCCGTAACCGACGTAGTCGCTGCGTTTCCCGCTCCCGCTCTCGCTCTTGACGCCGCCGATCGTGTTGAGGATGACCTTGAGAACCTGGTTGTTGGTCCAGTCGGGGTGCTTGGACCAGATCAGGGCCGCGCCGGCGGAGGCGAGGGCGGTGGCGTCGCTGGTTCCCTCGCTCTCGCAGTAGCCCGTCTTGCCGCCGCACGCGTGGACGATGTCCATGCCGGGCGCGGCGAGGTCGACCTGCGGACCGTGTTGTGACGCGCTGGTCCGACGGCCGTTCTTGTCGATGGCCGTCACGCCCACCACTCCGGGGGTGGCGGCGGGGTATTCGACCTGGTTGGCCTTGTCGCCTGTATTGCCCACCGCGGCGAAGATCAACGATCCCTTCTTCAGGGCGTAGTCGACCGCGGACGTCAACTCCGGGGCGCCTCTCGTCGCTCCCTGCGAGACGTTGATGACCTTGGCGCCGTGGTCGGCCGCGTATCTGATGCCCTCGGCTGCGAGGCGGAAGAACCGCGCATTCGTGGCGGCCTCATTGGCGCCCTTCGCGCCGTCGGGCAGACGGATCGGCAGCACCTTCGCTCCTGGAGCGAGGCCGTACGCCCCCTGGTTCCCGTTGCCCCTGCCCGTTCCGGCGATGATCCCGGCCATGCCCGTGCCGTGACCGTCGTAATCCGTGCGTTCGTCACCGGGCTCCGCCGGTGCCAGATCCTTGCCCGGTAGCACCTGGCCCCGCAGATCGGGGTGGTTCGCGTCGACGCCGGTGTCGAGAACGGCCACGGTGACGCCCTCGCCCGTGGCCGTCTGCCACATCTGGTCGGCCTTCATGGCGTCCAGGTGCCACTGCTGAGCACGGAACGACTCCGCGTATGCCGGTGCCGCAGTCGCGGTGCCCACCAGGAGCGTGCCGAGGACCACCGAAGCCGCCGCGCAGAGGCGTCCGCGGCTGGGACCGCTGGTGATGGGCATGGACTACCTCTCGTCGGTCTTCGGATCGTCAGCGACCACAGGAGGCACATTACGTCGCGCGTCCGGCTGCCAGGTGGCCTCGTCCTCGGTGACGTAGTCGGGTCGCTCGCTCTGCTCTTCCTCGCGACGCTCCCCCGGACGGGCGCTGGACGGCGCCCCGCCACGGCCTGCCGTGCCCGCTCCGTGCCGGTCGTCGGCCGAGCCACCCGGCCCGCCCTGTCCGCGCACCAGCCCGGAGCCTCCCTGGCTGAAGGACCGGCCGGCCGCGCGCTGCTGCTGACTTTGACGGCCCCCGACGACGCCCCCCTTCTGCCCGGCGGCACCAGGGGCGACGCGGCCGGTGGAGGCACCGTGCTGGTCCGCGCCGAACACGCCGGGCCTGCCTCCGGCCTGCCGTTGCCCACCGGCTCCCTGAGCCTGCGGCCCACGGCTTCCGGAAGTCCCCCGCCCGTTGTTCGCTCCCTCGCTGCCCATGACGGTGCCGCGCGGCATACCTCTGCCGGTCTTGTCCGTCGGCTGCGCACGGCCTCCGGTGACGCCGCTCTGCGCAGGACCTCGCCCCGTCGAGGAGCCTCCCGTCCCGCCGGTGCCCGTGGTTCCCTGCGCCGACGGCGCGTTGACGGCCGGACGACCGAACGCACTGGGCGTGGACGGGCCGGGCCGCCCGTACGCACCGCCTGGCGATGTCGGCGTCACTCGGCCGCCGGGCGGACTGGTCAGACCGCGAGCGCTCGGCGGAGTACCGCCGGTGATGCCGTAAGCCGGTGGCACTGGCCCCGGCACCACCGGCTGGCCGGCTGTTGGTCCGGAAGGGCCCGGAATGCCGGGTGGTGTGGCGGGCGCCTGCGTCTGCGGGCTCTGCGGCAGCACGTCGACCGAGTCGACATCCATCCGCGCTGGTGCCTCCGGGACCACCGGCACAGTCTTTCCCGTTTCATGGACCACAGGGCGGTCCGCGAACCCGCTGGGTGAGACGCCGGTGCCCGTACTCACGGACTCCCGGCTCCCCGCATGCCCGGCCACGGCACCATCGGCCGACGGGGTACCGGCTGGAGACGTACCGACTGAAGGAGTACCGGCCGAAGGGGTACCCGCCGAAGCGGCGCCGGTCGTGGCGGGGCCTCCGCCGCTTCCCTGCCCGACCGGCAGGTCCCTGCTGCGCCGGTCGCGAGCGTCTGCTTCCGGATCCTGGATCTCCAGCGGCGGGGGCGGGAACTTGCGCGGCTTGGACGCTGCCATCTGCGTCTTGGACAGCGCGTACGCCTGCCCGAGCTTCTCCAGTTCGTCCGCCGTCTGCTGCCGAAGGGCCATGTTCTTCGACAGGACGCCCTGCGCGTCGGGGTCGTTGTGAGCCGACTTCGCCGCGTCGATGTTGGCGTCCACGCCCTCGTCGCGCGGAACCGATGTCTTGGCCCGTCCGATGGCTTGGGCCGCCTGGCCCAGCCAGTGCGACTGATGCTCGCTGTACTCGGCCAGCGACACCGTGGACTTGGCGAGCTCCGCGGCCCAGGTACGGAACGCGTCGGCGCTCTCGCCCTTCCATTTCACCCACTGCGGGCGGATCTGCAGTTCCGCCGCGATGCTGTTGATCTCCTTGGCCGCCGCGGTGAGTCTGTCCGCCGCTCCTTGGACGGATTCGGCGTCAGCGGCGTCGAGCCAGGCCAGCATCTGCTCGTGGGTCATACCGTCGAACGGGGTCTTCCTGCCTTTGCCGGCCATCAGAGATTCGTCTCCTCTTCGCCGCTCTCAGGCGTCTTGTCGGGCGCCTTGTCGGGCGTGCCCGCACTGCTGTCCCCTGCGCCCGCCGCCGACTTCTCGTTCGTCTTCTCATCGGGTGACGGCGGCACATAGTCGCCCCCGTAGTGACTGGTCGTCTCGGCGTTGATGGCCGCCATCCGGTCCCGGACGTCCGAATCGATGTTCTCGAAGCCCTTGTGCGACGCCATGACCGCGAAGCCCATGGACTCGATGGACCCGGAGAGGATCTCCGAGAGAGTCTCCAACTCCCGGATCACCGCGCCGTACTGGCCATACAGGTCGTCCGCCTCGTACCAGCCCTTGTCTCCCCCGCCGAACTTCCCGCGCGTGAGCTGTTCCGCGCTCACCTTCTTGGAACCCGCCGGCGAACCCTTCAAGTCCTTGACCAGCTGGTCGACCCGCCGCTGGAACTCGGTGAACGACTCCAGCTCCGTAACGATGTCCCCAACCGCGTCCTTGGCCGCCTCGACCACGCTGAACGGCCAGCCGCCCAGCCCGGTCGAACCCCCGCCCTTGTCGTCCGCCATCGCGTCCGCCCTCCCCGTTCCCCCGTGAGCACGCCGAGCGCGTCGAAGTCGTCGAACGCATCGGGCGCGCCGCACCTTTACAACCAGTTGGTCTGGTACCAACTTTAGTCGGCTGCACTGACAGTTCACAGGAGTCACAGCACAACGGCGGTTCGACGGCGCGGTGTTGACCGGAAGCCTCGTCCGGGTCAGGCGGTTTCGGAGACGTTCGCCACCGCTGCCTGGGGGCGGATCGGCAGGCGGTTGACCGGGCGGCCCGTTGCCGCGCGGACCGCTGAGGCGATCGCGGCCGGGGAGGCGACGACCGGGACCGTGCTGGCTGCCTTGGCGCCGAAGGGGGCCACCACGTCGCGCTCCTCGACGAGGCTGACGATGCGGATGTCGGGGGCGTCCAGGGCTGTGGGCAGGGCGTAACCGGTGAGGTCGGGGCGGCGGATCACGCCCTTCGGGGTGCGGAGGTTCTCCGTGAGGGCCGCGCCGACGCCCTGCGTGACACCGGCCTCGATACGGGCGGCGAGCTGGCGGGGGTTGAGGACACGGCCGACGTCCTGCGCGACCGCCAGCTCCACGACCCGTACGGAGCCGATCTCGATATCGACGTCCACGACCGCGCGGATCGCGCAGAACGCCATGCCCACGAAGGCGTCGCCCTGGCCCGCCGCGTCCAACGGCTCCGTCGGGTGCGGGCGGCACTGGGCGGTGGCCCAGAGTTCCTTGCCGTCCATGGCCTCCTCGACCGTCGTCGACAGGACGCCGTCGTACGACGTGATCTTGCCGTCGGCGATCTGGAGCAGCTCCGTGGACATGCCGAACTTGTGCGCCAGGGGCTGGAGGAGCTGGGTGCGGACCATTTTGGCCGCGCGTTCGACCGCTCCGCCCGAGACCCAGGTGTGGCGTCCACGGCAGCCGGGGCCCGCCGGTGGCTGGTCCGTGTCGACCGGTGCCACGTGGACCTCGTCGATGCCCAGGGTCTCCTGGACGATCTGGCGGGCCAGCGTCGTGAAGCCCTGGCCCGTCTCCACGGCCGCGCAGATCACGGTCGCTACGCCGTTCTGGACCTTGACCGTGGCCGTGGAGACCTCGTCCGCGCCCTCCGCGCCCAGGACGTGCACCATGCCGATGCCGTAGCCGACGCCGCGCCGGACCGCGTCCGGCTCGCCCGCGCCCTCGGGGCCGCCGGGCAGCAGCCAGCCGTCCTCCGGGGTGTCCTTGGGCAGCGCGGGGAGGGGGAAGTCCCGTACGGCGGTGAGGAGTTCGGCCACCGGGGCCGGGCAGGTCACCGTCTGTCCCGTGGGGAGTACGTCGCCGGTCGCGAGGACGTTGCGCATGCGCAGCTCGGCCGGGTCTACGCCGAGTTTCTTGGCGAGCTTGTCCATCTGGGCCTCGTAGGCGGCGCAGACCTGGAGCGCGCCTTCCCCGCGTACGTGGCCGGAGGGCGGGTTGTTGGTGCGGACCGCCCAGCCCTCGATGGAGGCGTTCGGGATGACGTACGGGCCGCAGGCGAAGGCGACGGCCGCCGCGAGCGCCTCCGACGACGTGTCCGCGTAGGCGCCCGCGTCGAGGAGGATCTGCGCCTCGACCTTGACGAGCCTGCCGTCCGCGTCCGCGTGGTGGCGGTAGCGGAGCAGGGTCGGGTGGCGGTGCGGGTGGCCGAGGAAGGACTCCTCGCGGCTCGCCGTCAGCTTCACCGGGCAGCCGGTGTGCAGGGCGAGCAGGCCGAGCGGGAGGTGGAAGCTCTGGTCCTCGCGGTCCGCGGTCGCGCCCGGGACGCCCGTGACGACGACCTTCACCTGGTCCGGCGACAGGCCGTACCGGGCCGCCGCCGCGTCGCGGTCGCCGTGCGGGTCGGTCGAGGCGATGTACAGCTCGACGCCGCCGTCGGGGCGGGGCACGGCGAGGCCCGCCTCCGCGCCGATCGGGGCCGGGTCCTGGCGGCCGATCCGGTAGAGGCCCTCGACGATCACCTCGCCGGTCGCGTCGAGGTCGCCGTGGCGCAGCGGGATGTGGCGTACGAGGTTGCCGTCGGGGTGCAGCGGCTCGGCGGCGAACGCCTTCTCCGGGTCGGTGACCGGTTCGAGGACCTCGTACTCGACGATGATCGCGGCGGCCGCCATCCGGGCCGTGTCCGGGTGGTCTGCGGCGACGGCGGCGAGGGCCTCGCCGTGGTGGCGCACCACCTCGGAGGCGAAGACCGGGCGGTCCGCCGTGCGGTGCCCGGCGAGCGGGCCGCCGGGGACGTCCTCGTGCGTGACGACCGCGCGGACGCCGGGCATCTCACGCGCGTGGGTGGTGTCGATGGAGACCACGCGCGCGTGCGCGTGCGGGGAGCGCAGGACCGATGCCCACAGGAGCCCCTCGGCCCACAGGTCGGCGGCGTAGGGGAAGGTGCCCGCCGCCTTGGCGTCGGCCTCCGTCGAGGGCAGGCTCGTGCCGAGTCCGTGCGGGATCTCCTCGGCGGCGGGGGCCGCGGGGGCGGCAGGGGTCTCGGTCGTCTCGCTGATCACGCTCGGCCTCCGTCCCGGCTGTCCCGGAAGTTCCCGCTGCCGCGGAAGTTCTCGCTGTCCCGGAAGTTTTCGCTGTCCTGGACGCTCCCGCCGTCGCGGAAGTCCTCGCTGTTCTGGACGTTACCGCCGTCGCGGAAGTTCTCGCTGTTCTGGACGTTCCCGCCGGTCCGGACGTTCCCCCCGGTCTGGATGTCCTCGGTCGACACGGGGCCGGCCTGGTGCGGGATGAGCGGGGGTCCGTCCTCCGCTTCCTGCTCCGCCGCCTCGGCGCTCTCCGCCGCCGCGTGCTGTGATGCCTGCCGCGCGTCCGCGACCTGGCGCACCGCGTCGAGCACCCCGCGGTACCCCGAGCAGCGGCACAGGTTTCCGCAGAGCGCCTGGCGGGCCTCGAGGTCGGTGGGGTTCGGGTTGCCCTCGAGGAGGTCGTGGACCGTCATCGCCATGCCGGGCACGCAGAAGCCGCACTGGACGGCGCCGCACGCGGCGAGCGCGCGCTGCACGTCCGAGCCCCGGCCGTCCTCGGCGAGGCCCTCGACCGTACGGACCTCGCTGCCGGCGGTCGTCGCGGCGGGGACCAGGCAGGAGGCTACGAGGCGGCCGTCCACCTGCACGTTGCACGCACCGCACTCGCCCTGCGAGCAGCCGTCCTTGGCGCCCGCCAGGCCGAGGCGTTCGCGCAGCACGTAGAGCAGCGATTCGCCGATCCAGGCGTCCGTGACGGGGCGGTCGGTGCCGTTGACCCGGAGGACGTAGCTGGTCATGGGGTGGTTGTCGTGGAGCGGCACCGGGGTGGGAGCCGGGTCGGGTTCCGGGTCGGGGCGCGAAGCGGCGTCCGGAGCGGCGTCCGACGCGGGGTCCGGGTCGGGTTCGCCGGGGGCCTCCCTCGCGACCTCCTCCGCCGCGACCTCGTCCCCGGCCGCCATCTCGGTCCTGGCAACCGTCTCGGTCCCGGCGCCCGTCTCGGCCGCCGCCATCGTCTCGACGCCGGTCCGGGGCTCGGCCCCGGCCTCGGCCTCGATCCCGGTCAGAGGCCCGGACTCGGCGGCCCCCGTCTCGACCCCAGTCAGAGGCTCGGACCCAGCCTCCGTCTCGCCCCTGGCCAGGGGCCCGGCCCCAGCCATCGCCTCAGCCTCGCCCTGGAGCCCCTCGTACTCGACCTCGGGCCCGCCCCGGGGCTTCTCGTACTCGGCCTCGGGCCCGCCCTGGGCCCCCTCGTACTCACCCTCGGGCCCGCCCTGAGCGACCTCTCCGGTCACCGCCGCCTCGACCCGACCCACCGGCTCGGCCCCCGGCTCAGGCCGCGCCTCGAACTCACGCCCCGGCCCCGCCACAACCTCCTCGGCGACCGGCGCGACCGGCCCAACCGGCACACCCGGCGCGACCGGCGCACCCGCCTGCGCCCAAGGCTCCGAGGCCCAGGGCGCCGGCGCACCCCCCGGCAGCGTCGCGGGAGGCGTGCGGTCGCCCCAGTGGGAGGCCAGCGCGGAGGTCGTGTACTCGCCGGACTCGTCCGGCAGTTCACCGTCGGCGACGGGGATCGACCACTGCCCCGTGTCACCGCCCTGCGGAAACCCGTACGGCTCGGGATCGGGCTCGGGCCGGGGCTCGGGTTCGGCCCCGTACGGCGCCGCCGCGACCCCGGTCAGTTCCGGCGGGAGCACCCACACGCCCGTGGCCGCCGGATCGGTCGCCGCCGCGCCCGTGGCCGGGCTCACCGTTATCTGCGGGGGCACGTAACCGTGGCCGGGCGCGGCGAGCGGCGCGTCCGGGAAGCCGTCGGGGGGCAGTTGGACGAAGGCCGTGGCGTCGGAGTCGTAGTCGCCCTGGGGCAGCGGCTGCCAGCCGTCCGCGTCCGGTGCGGGGTCCGGATCGGGTCCGTGGTACTCGTTCGTCACGACAGCGCCCTCCCAAGTGCACGTCGGGCCAGCGCGGCGACGGTGCGCCGCAGATGGATCACGGCGGGCGGCAGCGCCTCCTGGGTGCCGTCCGGGGCCGGGGGCTGGTCGGGGATGCAGGCCGCGGCGACGTACTCGCCGAACGCCTGCACGGCCTCGGGCACGAGCGCCCCGCGGTCGCCGTCCCAGTCGATGAGCGAGGCCACCCACTGCTCGGCCTCCAGGGGGCGCAGCGGCATCGGCGCGATGGCTCCGACGGCGCAGCGCACCCCGCGCCGGGCGGGGTCGAGGACGAGGGCGACGGAGGCGGTGGCGCGCCCGGGTCCGGTGCGTCCGGTCGCCTTGAGGAAGACCTGCGGGGCGTGCAGCAGCGGCACGCGGACGAAGCCGATCAGCTCGCCGGGGCGCAGCATCTCCATCCCCGCGAGCAGGTGGGAGACGGGCACTTCGCGCCGGGCGCCCTGCGGCCCGGCGATGATCAACGTGGCTTCGAGGGCGGCGAGTACGGGCAGCGAGTCGTTGGTCGGCGCGGCGGAGGCGATGTTGCCGCCGAGGGTGCCCGCGTTGCGGATCTGCGGCGGGCCCGCCGCGCGCGCGGAGGCGGCGAGGGCGGGGATGAGGGCGGCGAAGTCGGGGCGGCCGATACGGGCGTGGGTGAGGCCCGCGCCGAGGAGGGCGTGGCCGTCCTGGTACTGCCAGCCGCGGATCTCGCTGATCCGGTTCAGTCCGACGAGGGCGGCGGGGCGGAGTTGACCCGCGTTGACCTGGGCCATGAGGTCGGTGCCACCGGCGACGGGCACGGCGGCGGGCATGGCCGCGAGCGCGGCGACCGCCTCGTCGAGCGAGGTCGGAAGTACCGCGGCCTGTGTCGCCTGCGGTGCGTGCGTGGTCAAAACCGGCTGCCCCTTCCCGATGCCCGGCCGCGCGCCCGGCGGCCACGGTGGTGCTCACGTGGGCTGACGCCGCTCGCGTGACCGCCGTTCCCGCCGTTACGCCTGTTCCGCCGTACGGTACGTGCTGACAGGCCGGACGTGGCAACTCTGGCACATCTTCGCGGGGGCCCGGAGTTGGGGTCCGGTAGGAGGCATTCGCCCCTTCCACCTGGGAGATGACCGTTATGTGGAGTGATCCCCGGTGGGCGCGGATTGACACTCTTCGGTGACCTTTGGGCTGCGCGCCGGGCGACAAGGGCCCGGTGGCGGGACCCCGCGAAGCACCGGGCCCGCCACCACGCACCCGCCTCACACGTTCGGCGGCGCCCCCTCGATCGGGCGTCCGAGCACCCCGGGGCGACGCTGCCACGGCAACGGGCCGCCCGGCGGCCGGTAGTCGACGCCGAGCGCGTCAAGTCGCCGGAAGTGTGCGCTCATCCGGCGCTCGAAGCCGGCGTAGTCGCGCTCGGCGGGCGCGGGCAGCTCGCTCCACGCCACCTCGCAGAACGCGGAGAGGCGCGGGAACGCCTGGTAGTCGACGCGCTGCCGGTTCTCCATCACCTCGGTCCACAGGTTGGCCTGGGTGCCGAGGACGTGGCGCGCCTCGTCCTGCGTCAACTGCGGCGGAACCGGCTCGAAGCGGTAGACGTCCTCCAGGGTGCGCACGAAGCCGATGGGGACCGGCTCGTCGTCGCCGGGTGCCTGCCGGTGGTCGAGGTAGACCTGCTGCTCGGGGCACATGACGACGTCGTGGCCCGCCTTGGCGGCGGTGATGCCGCCGCGGTAGCCGCGCCAGGAGGAGACGGCGGCGCCGGGGGCCAGGCCGCCCTCCAGGATCTCGTCCCAGCCGATGAGGCGCCGGCCGCGCTCGCTCAGCCAGGTGTCGAAGTGGCGGATGAACCAGGACTGCAGCTCGTCCTCGTCCTTGAGGCCGAGCTCCTTGATGCGGGCCTGGGCCGTCGGGGACTGCTTCCACTGGTCCTTGGGGCACTCGTCGCCGCCCACATGGATGAAGGTCGACGGGAAGAGGTCGAGCACCTCCTCGAAGACGCCTTCGTAGAAGCGGAGGGTGGTGTCAGTGGGGGCGAGTACGTTCGGGTTGATGCCCCAGGTGTCCCAGACGGGGAGGGAGGACGTGTCGATGACGTCGGTGTTGCCGAGTTCCGGATACGCGTGGATGGCGGCCTGCGAGTGGCCCGGCAGGTCGATCTCGGGGACGACCGCGATATGGCGGGCGTGCGCGTAGGCGACGATCTCGCGGATGTCGTCCTGGGTGTAGAAGCCGCCGTGGGGCTTGTCGTCCCAGAGTTCGGAGGCGCGGTGGCCCCACTTGGTGCGCGTGCGCCAGGAGGCGTCCTGCGTCAGCTTCGGGTACCGCTTGATCTCCACGCGCCAGCCCTGGTCGTCGCTGAGGTGGAAGTGGAAGACGTTCAGCTTGTGCGCGGCGAGCAGGTCGATGAAGCGCAGGACGCCGTCCTTGGGAATGAAGTGCCGGGCGACGTCGAGCATGGCGCCGCGCCAGCCGAAGCGCGGGCTGTCCTCGACGGTGACGTACGGGACGGCCCACTGCCGCCCGGCGGTGAGCGGTGCGCGCCGGAAGGCGTCCGGGCCGAGGAGCTGACGCAGCGTCTGGGCGCCCCAGAAGACGCCGGCCGGGGCGCCGCCCGCGAGGTCGACGCCGGTTGCCGTGACGCGCAGCCGGTAGCTCTCCGCGGCCAGGGCCGGGTCGATCGACAGGCGTATGGCGGCGGCGCTCTCGTCCTGCGGGGGCAGGGCGAGTTCGGTGACGGCGCCTAGGGCGGAGCGCAGCCAGCGCGCGGTGGACTCGGTGCCCTCCCCCGCGCTGATGCCCGTACCGCTGTCGAGGACGTAGGAGCCGTCACCGCCCGAGGAGACGTGCCGGGGTGCCGGAATCAGATCCAACAGATCCATGGAGTGCAGACCTCTCAGTCCTTGACCGCGCCGCCGAGCCCGGACACCAGGCGCCGCTGTACGAGTACGAAGAAAACCAGTACCGGAATGGTCATCACGGTCGAGGCTGCCATGATTCCGCCCCAGTCGTTCTCGTCGGGTTTGAAGAAGACGAGCAGGGCCATCGGCAGCGTCGACTGGGACGTGTCGCTGATGATGAAGGACTTCGCGAAGAGGAAGTCGTTCCAGGTGGAGATGAAGGAGAAGACGCTCGTCGCCACGAGGCCGGGGAAGACGAGCGGGAAGAGGATCTGCCACAGGAAGCGGGAGCGGCTCGCGCCGTCCAGATACGCCGCTTCCTCAAGGGCTTCCGGCACCGCCTTGACGAAGCCGCGCAGCATCCAGATCGCGAACGGCAGGGAGAACGCGAGGTGCGGCAGGATCAGCGAGCCGAGCGTGTTGAGCTGCCCGAAGTCCCGCATCAGGAAGAAGAGAGGAATGGTCAGGGCCTCGACCGGCACCATCTGTGCGACGAGGAACATGATGAGCAGCGTCGTACGGAACCTGAAATGGAAGCGGGTCACCGCGGTCGCTGCGAGGAATGCGACGAGGGCGGAGACGATGACGACCGTGCCCGCGACGATGAGGCTGTTGACGAAATACCGCCCGAATTCCTCCTGTTGGAAGACGCGCTGGAAGGAATCGAGCGAGGGCGAGAGCGTCCAGGGGCGCGGTTCCGTCGATTCGATCTCGCCCGCCGGTTTGAAGGCGCTGAGCACCATCCAATAGAGCGGGAAAGCGACGGCGACCGCGATGAGGAGCGCGGAGACCTCGGCGGCGAGCCGCCAGGGCCTGCAGAACCGGGGGACGCGCAGGGCGCGTACGGCCCTGACACCGGAAAGGCTCACAATTCCCGCCCTTCTCTGCGCATGATCCTGAGATAGACGAGCGTGACGGCGAGCAGGATGACGAGCATCACGACGCCGATCGCGGAGCCGAGGCTGTACTCGCTGCCGGAGAACGCCTTCTGGTAGGCGTAGACGTTCAGGACGAGATTCTGGCCCGCGATGCCGCCGCCGTTCGTCATGACGTAGATCTGCGTGAAGACCTTGAAGTCCCAGATGATCGACTGGATGGTGACGACGACGAGGATCGGGCGGAGCATCGGCGCCGTGACGGACGCCCAGGTCCGCCACTGCGAGGCGCCGTCGAGCGACGCCGCCTCCAGGACCTCGGCCGGGATCGCGCGGATGCCCGCGTACACCGTGACCATGACGAACGGGAAGCTGCACCACACCACTTCGAGCAGGACGAGCGCGAAGGCGCTGTACCTGCCGTACGTCCATGAGTGGTCGCCGAGTCCGAGCACCTTGTTGACGGGGCCGAAATCCGGGTCGAAGAGGAACACCCACACGGTGGAGCCGGTGATCGCCGGGGTGGCCCAGGCGCCGAGTGCGGCCAGCATCAGGGCGAGGCGGGGCACGGCCCGGACCCGGGTCAGCAGGACGGCGAGCGCGCAGCCGACGAGCAGGGTCGAGACGACGCAGGCCGCCGCGAAGAGCACGGTGGCGAGCAGGACCTGCCAGAACTGGCTGTCGGAGAACAGGCGCTGGTAGTTGCCGAGGCCCTGGAAGGTGGCCGGTTCGCCGCCGCTGACCTGGGCCTGGGTGTACTCCAGGAAGGAGATCAGGCCGAGCTGGTAGATCGGGTAGACGAGGAGGCCGCCCAGGAGGACGAGGGCGGGGGCGAGGTAGAGCCAGGGGGTCCATCCCCCGCCCCGGATGCCGCCGGGGCGCCCGCCCCGGGTCCCGCCCGTAGTCCCGGCTCCGATCCGGCCCCGGACCCCACCACGGGCCCCGGCCTTGGGTTGGCCCGGGATCCCGGCCTTGCTCCCGGCCTTGGTCCCGCCCTTGGTCCCACCACAGGCCCCGGCCTTGGTCCCGCCCGAGGACCCGCCCTCGGCCCCATCCGGGGACTCGCCCGGGGATCCGCCCCGCAGCCGGACGGAGTTCACCCGGCGGCCCCGAACGCCTCGTCCATCTTCTTCGCGGCGTCGCCGGAGGCGGCCTCCACATCCTTACGGCCGCTGACGACCTCCTGGAACATGGTCGGCAGGACGAGCGAGGCGTCGATCTTCGCCCAGGCGGGCGAGGCGGGGACGAACTTCGTGCCCGCGCCCAGCGTCTTGACGAAGGGCGCGACGAACGGCTCCTTCTCGGCGACCTCGTCGCGGACGTCGGTGAAGGTCGGCAGGAAGCCCATGCCGTCGAAGAGGGCGCGCTGGGCGTCCTTCCCGGCGAGGCGCTTCATGAGGTCGACGGCGAGCGTGCGGTGCGAGGTGCTCTTGAGGACGCCGATGTTGTTGCCGCCGGCGAACGCGGGCGCGATCTCCCCGGCCTTGGTGCCGGGCAGCGGCACGACCGCGTACTTGCCCTTGACCTTGCCGTCCTCCATCGCCTGGTGGCTGAAGTCGCCACCGATGGCCATGGCGGCCTTGCCGGAGGCGAAGGCGGTGACGGTGTCGTTGCCGCCCATGCCCGCGCACTTGGCGGCCGGACAGTTGGCGTCGCCGAACAGCGAGGTGTACGCCTTGATGCCCTTCTGGGCGGCGGGCGAGTCCAGGGCGCTGGTGTAGGAGTCGCCCTTCTTCTCGGCGAGGTCGCCGCCGTTGGCCCAGATGAAGGGCATCGCGCCGTAGGTGTAGGCGCCGCCGACGGCGAGCCCGTACAGCTCGGGCCGCTGCTTGTGGATCTTCTTCGCGGTGGCGGCGAGCTCGTCCTGGGTCTTGGGGACGGATATGCCGAGGTCCTTGAAGACGTCGGTGCGGTAGTAGAGGGCGCGGACGCCGACGAAGTACGGGGCGCCGTAGACCTTTCCGCCGACCGTCACGGACTCCTTGGCGGTCGGGTCGGTGTCCTTCGCCTCGGACCAGGAGCCGAACTCGGCGCTCACGTCGGCGAGTCCGCCGTCCTTCACGTACCCGGCGGTGTCGGTGTTGCCGTACTCGATGACGTCGGGCGCGCTCTTCGGGTCGTTGAAGGCGGCCTTGATCTTCTCGGCGCGGGTGTCGACGGGGATGTACTCGACCTTGACCTTCGCCCCGTCATGGGCCTGCTCGAAGGCGTCGACGGCGGCGTCGACGGACTTCTGCTTGGGCCCGTTGTTGACCTCCTGGAAGAGCCAGACGCGCAGCGTGCCGCTCTTGTCGTCCTCGGCGGAGCCGCTGTTGTCGGAGGTGCCGGGCGCGCAGGCGGTGGCGGCGGCCAGGACGAGTGCGCCAAGTGCCGTCACTGGCACGGCACTTCTGAGCGGGAACTTCACGGGGAGCTTCAACGGAACGCCTCCGAGCTGTCGTTGCAACATACGCAATGGTTGTTTCGCTGTGCACAACAGGGAGGAGGCTAGAAGGACTGGACCAGTGAGCGCAATGGTTTACGTGAGGGAAGACACAAAGGCCCCTGGTGTGCGTCACCGCACACCAGGGGCCTGAGGGCAAGGATCAGAGAGCGGGCTACTTACCGCCGTCCTTGCCGCCGTCCTTGTCGCCGCCCGCGCCCATGGACTCGTAGATCTCCTTGCACATGGGACACACGGGGTACTTCTTCGGGTCGCGGCCCGGTACCCACACCTTGCCGCAGAGCGCGACGACAGGAGTGCCGTCGAGGGCGCTCGCCATGATCTTGTCCTTCTGGACATAGTGGGCGAAGCGCTCGTGATCGCCGTCGCCGTGCGACGTCTGCGGCGTCGGCTCTACGAGGGTCCCCGTACCTGTCCCGCGCTCGGGCTCAAGAGTGCTCATAGCAGCCAAGGGTACTGAAGGCCGCGCGCAGGACGAAGGGCCGCCGGGGACGGTCCCGGACCCGGTCAGTTGAGCGAGGGATCGTCCGGATAGGTCGCCACCATCGCCAGCTCGCTGCGCTGGCGGCGCAGGACCGCGCGCCACAGCCCCTCGGGCCGCGTCGCCGACACGTCACCGGGCTCCGACTCGACGACGTACCAGGCCCCGTCCGACAGCTCGCTCTGCAGCTGGCCCGGCCCCCAGCCCGCGTAACCGGCGAAGATCCGCAGCGAGCCGAGCGCCGCCGCGAGCAGTTCGGGCGGCGCCTCCAGGTCGACGAGGCCGATCGCGCCGTGCACCCGGCGCCAGCCGAGCGGGCCGTCCTCGCCGGGGATGACGGCGACGCCGAGCGCCGAGTCGAGGGAGACGGGCCCGCCCTGGAAGACGACGCCGGGCTCGCCGGCCAGGTCGCCCCAGCCCTCCAGGATGTCGCCGACGTCCACGGGGGTGGGCCGGTTGAGGACGACGCCGACCGAGCCCTCCTTGTCGTGGTCGAGGAGCAGCACCACCGCACGGTCGAAATTCGGGTCCGCGAGGGCGGGAGTGGCCACGAGCAACCGCCCTGTGAGCGAGGACACCTCGGTCATGCCAGACATGATCCCGCACTTTCCCGGCGCGGGGGGAGACAAGCGCGAGAACGACAGACCGGCAGCTCAGCGCGGACGCGACCGCGGAGGGCGCGAGCGGGCGGGCCGGTCACCCTTTGCGCCCTATTAGTAACGGTTCGTGTTGTAGCGAACTCATGACGGTCCAGCGCGTCCGCGGGCATACGGAACAGGGGCAAGCGGCCCTTACCCTTGTCCCTTGGCCCCCTGCCCACCCTCTTCGGAACGCGAGATACATGACCGTCACCGGCATTGACGACGTACTGCTTGTCCACGGCGGAACCCCGCTGGAGGGCGAGATCCGGGTCCGCGGCGCCAAGAACCTGGTGCCCAAGGCCATGGTGGCCGCGCTGCTCGGCAGCGCTCCGAGCCGGCTGCGCAATGTCCCCGACATCCGTGACGTCCGGGTCGTACGCGGTCTGCTGCAGCTGCACGGCGTGACGGTCCGCCCCGGTGAGGAGCCGGGCGAGCTGGTGATGGACCCCTCGCACGTGGAGTCGGCGAACGTCGCGGACATCGACGCGCACGCGGGTTCCTCCCGTATCCCGATCCTGCTCTGCGGCCCGCTCCTGCACCGCCTCGGCCACGCCTTCATCCCCGGCCTCGGCGGCTGCGACATCGGCGGCCGGCCGATCGACTTCCACTTCGAGGTGCTCCGCCAGTTCGGCGCGACGATCGAGAAGCGCGCCGACGGCCAGTACCTGGAGGCCCCGCAGCGGCTGCGCGGCACGAAGATCCGCCTCCCCTACCCGTCGGTCGGCGCCACCGAGCAGGTGCTGCTCACGGCCGTGCTCGCCGAGGGTGTGACGGAGCTCTCGAACGCGGCCGTCGAGCCGGAGATCGAGGACCTGATCTGCGTCCTGCAGAAAATGGGCGCGATCATCGCGATGGACACCGACCGCACCATCCGCATCACCGGTGTGGACAAGCTCGGCGGCTACACGCACCGCGCGCTCTCCGACCGCCTGGAGGCGGCGTCCTGGGCCTCCGCCGCGCTCGCCACGCACGGCAACATCTACGTCCGCGGCGCCCAGCAGCGGTCGATGATGACCTTCCTCAACACCTACCGCAAGGTCGGCGGCGCCTTCGAGATCGACGACGAGGGCATCCGCTTCTGGCACCCGGGCGGCCAGCTGAAGTCCATCGCCCTGGAGACGGACGTCCACCCCGGCTTCCAGACCGACTGGCAGCAGCCGCTCGTCGTGGCGCTCACGCAGGCCACCGGCCTGTCGATCGTCCACGAGACGGTGTACGAGTCCCGGCTCGGGTTCACCTCGGCGCTGAACCAGATGGGCGCGCACATCCAGCTCTACCGCGAGTGCCTGGGCGGGTCCGACTGCCGCTTCGGCCAGCGCAACTTCCTGCACTCGGCGGTCGTCTCGGGACCGACCAAGCTGGAGGGTGCCGACCTGGTCATCCCCGACCTGCGCGGTGGCTTCTCGTACCTGATCGCGGCGCTCGCCGCCCAGGGCACGTCCCGGGTGCACGGGATCGATCTGATCAACCGTGGCTACGAGAACTTCATGGACAAGCTCATCGAGCTCGGCGCCAAGGTCGAGCTGCCGGGCAAGGCGCTCGGCTAACCGCCGCGTTCCCTGGCTCTACGGCGATGGGGCCCACCCGGATGATCCGGGTGGGCCCCATCGCCGTTCCGGCGGCCGAGAGGCGCCCCAGGGCGTTCCTGGCCGTCTGCGGCGGCCCGGAGGCTGCCCCAGGGCGTTCGCGGCCGTCCGCGGCGGCCCGGAGACTGCCCCAGGGCGTTCGCGGCCGTCCGCGGGCACGTCGTGGCTGGTCGCGCAGTTCCCCGCGCCCCTGGACGGCGAGCTCCGCTCGCCCCAGGGGAAGGCTGCGCGCCAGCGCATGCCTTCAGGGGCGCGGGGAACTGCGCGAGAAGCCCCACCGGGTCGCACCCGGCAACGACACGCCGACCCGGCAGACGCTCCCCCGGAAAAGCCCGGCGGGCGGCCACCCGGGAATCCCGGGTGACCGCCCGCCGCAAAATCGCCGAAGGCTACTTACCCTTGGCGGCTTCCTTGAGCTTCGAGCCCGCGGAGACCTTCACGCTGTAACCGGCCGGGATGTTGATCGGGTCGCCGGTCTGCGGGTTACGAGCGGTGCGAGCGGCACGGTGGGTGCGCTCGAAGGTCAGGAAGCCGGGGATGGTGACCTTCTCGTCGCCCTTGGCAACGATCTCGCCGACGGTCTCGGCGAACGCGGCCAGCACGGCGTCGGCGTCCTTGCGGGTCACCTCGGCGCGGTCGGCCAGCGCGGCCACCAGCTCACTGCGGTTCATGTTTGTACTCCCGTGTTCTTCTTGCCGTTGAGGCGTGCCATACGGCCGGAGCCGTATGTGGGGCAACAGCGAAGCCGATGCTGCCAGGGTCTCGGTCAGGCCCGGGACCCGGGGTCCGTATCGCAGGACCCTCGCGCCCGCTGGGGGCGCCCCCTGGACCACGTCCTTGGGGAAGCATCCTGCCCCCACCAGCGGCGGTAAAGCCAATCCGGCACTGTGGGCATCACCTGGAAAGCCTTACCACCCAGGGGCCGGGGGCGGGTCGGGGCCTGCTTCCCGGCCACCCTAGAGGGCCCGGCGAGGCCCGTGATCCGCGACGCGCCGGGTCTCAGGCGGTCGTGGTGCCCGTCACAACCGTCCCGGCGGCCTTCGCGGCGTCGCGCACGGCACCGGCGACGGCGCCCGCGACCTTGTCGTTGAAGACGGACGGGATGATGTAGTTCGGGTTGAGCTCGTCCTCGCTCACCACGTCGGCCAGGGCCGTCGCGGCGGCCAGCATCATCTCCGTGTTGACCGTGCGCGACTGGGCGTCGAGCAGGCCGCGGAAGACGCCGGGGAAGACCAGGACGTTGTTGATCTGGTTGGGGAAGTCCGAGCGGCCGGTGGCCACGACGGCGGCCGTCTGGCGGGCGACCGCCGGGTCGACCTCGGGGTCCGGGTTCGCGAGCGCGAACACGATGGCGCCCTCGGCCATGGCGGAGACGTCGTCGCCGTCCAGGACGTTCGGGGCGGAGACGCCGATGAAGACGTCGGCGCCGACCACGGCCTCCTTGAGGGTGCCGGTGAGGCCCTCGGGGTTGGTGTTGTCGGCGATCCAGCGCAGCGGCGAGTCCTTGTCGGCGTCCTTGAGGTCCTCGCGGTCGGCGTGCACGACGCCGTGGATGTCGGCGACGACCGCGTTCTTCACGCCCGCCGCGAGCAGCAGCTTGAGGATGGCGGTGCCGGCCGCGCCCGCGCCCGACATGACGACGCGGATGTCGCCCATGCCCTTGTTGGCAACGCGCAGGGCGTTGGTGAGGGCCGCGAGGACGACGATGGCGGTGCCGTGCTGGTCGTCGTGGAAAACGGGGATGTCGAGGGCCTCGCGCAGGCGGGCCTCGATCTCGAAGCAGCGGGGCGCGGAGATGTCCTCCAGGTTGATGCCCGCGAAGCCGGGGGCGATCGCCTTGACGATCTCGACGATGGCGTCGGTGTCCTGGGTGTCCAGGCAGATCGGCCAGGCGTCGATGTCGGCGAAGCGCTTGAAGAGGGCGGCCTTGCCCTCCATGACCGGCATGGCGGCCATCGGGCCGATGTTGCCGAGGCCGAGCACGGCGGAGCCGTCCGTCACCACCGCAACGGTGTTGCGCTTGATGGTCAGGCGCCGGGCGTCCTCGGGGTTCTCGGCGATCGCCATGCAGACGCGGGCCACACCCGGCGTGTAGACCATGGAGAGGTCGTCACGGTTGCGGATGGGGTGCTTGGACTGCATCTCGATCTTGCCACCGAGGTGCATCAGGAACGTACGGTCGGAGACCTTCCCGAGCGTCACGCCCTCGATCTTGCGCAGCTCCGTGACGATCTCGTCCGCGTGGGACGTGGAGCTGGCCGCGATCGTGACGTCGATCCGGAGCTTCTCGTGGCCGGAGGCGGTGACGTCGAGGCCGGTCACCGAGCCGCCGGAGGACTCCACGGCGGTGGTGAGCTGCGAGACAGCCGTACCGCTCGCGGGCACCTCCAACCGGACCGTCATCGAGTAGGAGACGCTGGGCGCCGTTGCCATGGCCGACTTCCTCTGCTTTCACCGTGTAGCTGTTGCCGTCCGATGGTCGCACCTACCGCCGAGTACGTGGTAGCCGCATCGGATTGTGAACCTTACGTTCACCGTGTTTTCGGAAATGAGTTTCCACCATACGAGAAGTTGCGCCCGAGAGGAAGGGGCGCCCGGTCTCCCCGCGAAACGACGAGAGGCCCACGTCACTGAGTGACGTGGGCCTCTCGCTCTCCGTTCATGACACCGACCCGCCATGCTCGCCTCGCGGCAAGTGGTCCCTCAAAGGGACGATGGTTGGGCCCGGGGGCTTGGATCGAGCCGGTGCCACTTCAACGGTAACACCGGCTGCTCCCGACACAAGAGTCCGTCGCAAGAGTCCGTCCAAGGTCGGGCGGAGGGTCAGTCGCGCAGCAGATCCGGCACCCCGTCCGCGTCGGGTTCGTCGCGGTCGGCCGAGACCACGGTGAGCTGCTGCGTGGCGCGGGTCAGCGCCACGTACAGGACGCGCAGACCCGCCGGGGACTCGTCCGCGATCTCGGCCGGGGAGACCACGACCGTGGCGTCGTACTCCAGGCCCTTGGCCTCCAGGGAGCCGAGCGCGACCACCCGCTCGCCGAGCCCGTCCAGCCAACGGGCCGCCTCCGCCCGGCGGTTCATCGCGACGACGACGCCGACCGTGCCGTCGACCCGGTCGAGCAGCCGCGCCGCCTCCTCCCGGACGGCGCTGCCGAGCCGGTCCCGTACGACCGCGAAGCGCGGTTCGACGCCGGTGGAGCGGACCGCCGACGGGGACGGGGAGCCCGGCATCGCGAGCGCCAGGACCTTCGCCGCAAGCTCAGCGATCTCGGAGGGGTTGCGGTAGTTCACGGTGAGGGTGAAGCGGCGGCGCGGGCGGCTGCCGAGCGCCTCGTCGCGGGCGGCTGCCGCCTCGTCCGGGTCGGACCAGGAGGACTGCGCCGGGTCGCCGACCACGGTCCAGGTGGCGTGACGGCCACGGCGGCCGACCATGCGCCACTGCATCGGCGTGAGGTCCTGCGCCTCGTCGACGATGACGTGGGCGTACTCGGTACGTTCCTGGGCCAGGCGCTCGGCGCGCTCGCGCTGGGACTCCTCGCGCTGCGGCATCAGCTCCTCAAGCCCGGTGAGCTGGTCGAGCGGGTCGTACTCGCGCTTCTTCTTCGGGCGCGACGGGGTGCCGAGAATGGCGTTCAGCTCGTCCAGGAGCGCGACGTCGTGCACGGAGAGGGCGTCGCGCCGCAGGGACTTGGCGACCTTGCGGATCTCGCCCGGGTTCAGGACGCGCCGCGCCCACCGGCCCAGGCGCCGCTCGTCGGACATGGCGGTGAGGACGGCGCGGGGCGTCAGCTCCGGCCACCAGGCGTTCAGGAACCGTACGAAGTCGTCCTCGCCCGTGATGTCGTCGTCGAAGGAGGAGCGCAGCTCGGCGGCGAGTTCGGGGTCCGTGTGGCGGCTGCCCGCGCCGGACTGCTCCCACAGGGCGTCCAGGAGGAGCTTGCGGGCGCGCGGGCGCAGGTGGTTGACGGGGGCCGTGCCGCTGAGGGCGGCCTGGCGGATCCGGTTCAGCTGGTCGGCCTCCAGCTCCAGGCGGCGGCCGAAGGCGACGACGCGCAGGCGGGTGGGGGTGCCCGTCGCGGCCGGGGCCTCGTCGTCCTCCTCGCCGAAGGCGAGCTGTTCCGTGGGGGCCGGGCGGCCCGACTCCAGGGCGCCGCGCGCCGCCTTGCGCAGCACCTTCAGCATCCGCGAGGAGCCCTTGACGCGGGCGACGGCCGGGGAGTCGTACTCGCCGGCCTCGGCGCCGTCGACCAGGGAGCCGACCGCGCGGATCGCGACCTGGCCCTCCTCGCCGAGGGAGGGCAGGACGCCCTCGGTGTAGGCGACCAGGAGAGGCGTGGGCGAGACGATGAGGATGCCGCCCGCGTACCGGCGGCGGTCCTGGTAGAGGAGGTAGGCGGCGCGGTGCAGCGCCACCGCCGTCTTGCCGGTGCCGGGACCGCCCTCGACGTACGTGACCGACGCGGCGGGTGCGCGGATCACCTGGTCCTGCTCGGCCTGGATGGAGGCGACGATGTCGCGCATCGAGTGGGAGCGGGCCTGGCCGAGCGCGGCCATCAGGGCGCCGTCGCCGATGGCGGGGAGCCGCTCGCCGTCCAGGAACGCGGTCAGCTCGGGGCGCATGAGGTCGTCCTCGACGCCGAGCACCCTGCGGCCCTTGGAGCGGATGACGCGGCGGCGCACGACGCGGCCCGGGTCGACCGGCGTGGAGCGGTAGAACGGGGCGGCGGCGGGCGCCCGCCAGTCGATGACGAGCGGCGAGTAGTCCGCGTCCAGGACACCGATGCGGCCGATGTGCAGCGTCTCGGCGATGTCGGCCGTGCTGTCCGGGCGGACCGCGCCCTCGGCCGGTTCGACCGCCGTGTACGCGCCGTCCGGGCCCTTCTTGCCGTCCTTGCCCGGGAGCAGGTCGATACGGCCGAAGAGGAAGTCCTCGAACTCGTTGTTGAGCCGGCTGAGGTGGATGCCGGCGCGGAAGACCTGGGCGTCCCGCTCGGCGAGCGCCCCCGGCGTGCCGACCTGGCCGCGCTTGGCGGCGTCGTCCATCAGGAACTCCGCCTCGTGGATCTTCTCTTCCAGTCGGCGGTAGACGGCGTCGAGATGCTGCTGTTCGACGCCGATCTCGCGGTCACGAACGGAGTCCGTATCCGATTCCACCGCCGGATCCACGGCTGGATCCTGCTGAGCCTGAGCGGCCACCGGGCCCCCTTCTGACGTGCTGGGCAGCCGTCAAAGGTACGCGAAAGGGGGCCGGGCGGCTACGTCCGGGGCGGTTCGCCCGGCATCGGGGTCACGCGTGTACCTCCACCAGTCGTTCACCGTCGAGCGTCTCGACCTCGAAGCGGTCGATCTGGTCCCGGTCGAAGGCGGCTCCGCCGTGCACGTACAGCGGGTACGTCGCGTCCTCGTGCGGGCTGTCCTTGATGCCGTAGCCCCACTTCGGGACGGACCAGGTGGTGACCGTCTCGCGCGAGCCGTTCTTGCCGACCGCGACGAGGCTGCACTTCAGCGGGCCTTTGACGTTCTTCAGCTGGAGGACGGTGTGGGTCCCCCACGCCTTGTCCTCCATGCCGACGGTCGCGCTGACCTTCGTCGCCGCGTCGGTCGCCGACACCTTCTCGTCCATGTGGTGGAAGAAGGCGTCCTCGGCGGGGCTCGTCGGGTGCGGCTCCGCGAGGACCCCGGAACCGCCGCCGTCGGAGACCGCCATGACGGTGAGCGGGCCGCCGATGATCAGCGCCGCCGCGGCCGCCACCAGGTACAGGGAGCGGCGCCGCCTGCGCCCGCGCCTGCGCGCGACCTCGCCGGCCAGCGACTCCGCGAGCCGGTGGCTGGGCGCGGCGGCCAGCGACTCCCCGATGTGCCGGACGGCGGGCGCGTCGCGCCGGGGCGGCAGATCGGCGAGGGCGGCGAGCATCGGCTCCATCCCCGCGAACTCCTCCAGGCGCGCGGCGCACACCTCGCACCCCGCCAGATGGGCCTCGAAGGCGCTCGCCTCGGCGTCGTCGAGCACGCCCAGGACGTAGGCGCCGACCGCCTCGTGCACGTCGCCCGCCGGACCGTGCCCGGCCGGACCGTTCCCCCCGTACGCCGACGTCATGCCGTCACCCCCCGCTCCTCAAGCGCCAGCTTCATCGAGCGCAGCGCGTAGAACACGCGGGAGCGCACCGTGCCGCTGGGGATGCCGAGCGTCTCGGCCGCCTCATTGACCGTACGCCCCTTGAAGTACGTCTCCACGAGCACTTCGCGGTGCGCGGGGGTCAGGTCCTCCAGGGCGTCGGAGAGTGTCATCAGCCACAGCGCCTTGTCGATCTCGTCCTCCGCGGGGATGACCTCCAGCGGTGACGCGTCGACCTCCTGCGGCCGGGCCTGCCGGCTGCGGTGGCCGTCGATGACGATGCGTCGCGCGACCGTCACCAGCCAGGGGCGTACCGAGCCGGTCGCACGGTTGAGCTGACCGGCGTTCTTCCAGGCGCGGATGAGCGTCTCCTGCACGACATCCTCGGCGCGCTGCCGGTCCCCCGCGACCAGCCGCAGCACATAGGCGAGGAGGGGCCGCGCGTGCTCGGCGTAGAGCGCGCGCATCAGCTCCTCGTCCGGCTCCGGCGGCCGGGGCGCACGATGTCGGGCCCGGGGAGGGCGTTCATCGGCCACGGCGGAATCCTTGCGCACGCCTACCTCCGGTGTCCCCGGTTCGACGATCCGGCCGTCTTTTTTCGGCTGGGTTCGGGGAGGGATACGTAGACGAACGTGCCGCTGTTCAACGGCAGTTCGGGATTTTCCGGTGTCAGGCGCGCGCGAGGGCCGCCCTGCGGCGGTGCCGGGCCACGCGCTCCCGGTTGCCGCACACCTCGCTGGAGCACCAGCGGCGTCTGCGGCCCCGGGAGGTGTCGAGGTAGATGATCGGGCAGCTGTCGCCCTCGCACTGGCGCAGGCAGCCGCGGACGGCGGGGTCGGTGAGCAGCTCGACGACGTCCCTGGCGACGGCCGCGAGCAGCGCCGGGCAGCCGGGCGCCTCGTGCAGCGCGCGGACGAGCGCGCCGTCGGCGGTGCGGACGGCGCGGGGCGCGGGCGGGGCGGCGCGGGCGAGCAGGTTGACGCGTTCGAGGGCGGCGGAGGCGGGGCGCCCCGCCAGCTCGCCGCGAACCAACTGGCCTATGTGGAGGCGTAGTTCACGGAAGGCGGCGAGGCAGGCCGGGGTGCACGCGGCGAGCGCGGCGGGATCGGGCACGAGCCCCGCGCCGACGAGCCAGGCGCGCAGACGGTCGGTGGAGGTGAGGCGTTCGTCGGGGTGTGCGGTGGCGACCAGGTCCAGGCAGAGGCGTCCGGAGTCGAACCGCAACTCAGGGAGAGGGGGGAGGGAGGGCCCTGTGGGTACTGCTGCCATGCCCTCTACAGTGCCCGCCGCGCCGCCCCGCCGGAACCCCCGGTAACGGCGGTCTACTTGCGGAGGTGCGCGGGCGGCCCCTCGTGCAGCAGCCGCTGGAAGAGGATGTGGTCGCGCCACTCCCCCGCGATGTACAGGTACGCCGGGGCCCTGCCGTACTCCACGAAGCCGCACTTGGCGAGGACGCGCTGCGACGCCTGGTTGTCGAGGAGCGTGCCCGCCTCGACGCGGTGCAGGCCGAGTTCGTCGCGGGCGGCGCGGCAGACCTCCTCGACGGCGGCCGGGGTCAGGCCGCGGCCCGTGTACGCGGCGTCGATCCAGTAGCCCAGGCTGGCGCTGCACAGCGGGCCGCGCACGATGCCGGTCAGCATGAGGCGGCCGACGACGCGCTCACCGTCGAACAGCAGCCAGGACGCACTGTTCGGCTGCGCGAGCCGCTCGGCCTGCCCTGCCGCCGTGTAGAACTCGGGTTCACGCGGCGGCTCGGTCGCGCTCAGGTGCTCCCGGTTGCGCAGGTAGGCGTCGGCGAGGGCCTGCGCGTCACCGGGGGCGGCGGGGCGCAGGTCGACGGTGTCGGTGATCAGCATGTACGTACGGTACGTGCGAAAGACCCGGGTCGGGCCGGTCGAAGTGGGCGGCCGGGCCGCTGCGCGCGTGGCCGGGCCGCTACTCGTCCGCGTACTTCGCGTCCGCCGACGCCGGGTCGAGCGCGAGTCGGTACCCGCGCTTCACCACCGTCTGGATCAGCTTCGGCGTTCCGAGGGACGACCTGAGGCGGGTCATCGCCGTCTCCACCGCGTGCTCGTCGCTGCCCGCGCCGGGCAGCGCGCGCAGCAGTTCCGCGCGGGACACCACCCAGCCGGGCCGCCGCGCGAGGCACCGCAGGAGCGCCATGCCGGCGGGCGGCACCGGACGCAGTCCGCCGTCGACCATGACGGCGTGGCCGCGGATCTCCAGGCGGTGCCCGGCGACCGGCAGCGTACGCGCGCGTGCGGGCAGCTCGGTGCAGAGCAGCTGCACCAGCGGCCCGAGCCGGAAGCGCTCGGGCTGCACCGTGGGCACCCCGCGGTCCTGCAGTGGCAGCGCCGTGACCGGGCCGACGCAGGCCGGGACCACGTCGTGCCCGAGGGCCGCGAGGAGGTCGGGGAGGCGGCCGCGCTCCTCGGCCCGGTTGAGGAAGGAGACCGCCGCCGGGGCCGAGGTGAAGGTCAGCGCGTCGACGCCCCGGGTCAGCGTCGCGTCCAGGAGGCGGTCGAGGGGGCCGATGTCCTCCGGCGGCATCCACCGGTACACCGGCACGCCCACCACCTCGGCGCCGGCCTCGCGCAGCGCCTCCACGAAACCGGGCAGCGGCTCGCCGTGCAGCTGGACGGCGACGCGCCGGTCCTGGACGCCTTCGGCCAGGAGCCGTTCGAGCACCTCCGCCATCGACTCCGACGACGGCGACCACTCCTCGGTGAGGCCCGCCGCGCGGATCGCGCCCTTCACCTTCGGGCCGCGCGCGAGGACCTCCACGCCGCGCAGGCGGGCGAGCAGGGCTTCCCCGAGGCCCCAGCCGTCGGCGGCCTCGACCCAGCCGCGGAAGCCGATCGCGGTGGTCGCGACGACGATGTCGGGAGCGTTGTCGAGGAGCTCCTTGGTCGCGGAGAGGAGTTCGCTGTCGTCGGCGAGCGGCACGATGCGCAGCGCGGGCGCGTGCAGCACGGTGGCGCCGCGGCGCTGGAGGAGCGCGCCGAGTTCGTCGGCGCGGCGTGCGGCGGTCACGCCCACGGTGAACCCGGCGAGCGGGCCGTGCGCCTGTTCCGCCCCGGGGGCCTGCTGTGCGTCGTCCATGCTGGTTCTCGTCCCGCTCGACGGTCGTGTCGGTGCTGTGGTGCTCGGTGCGGTCGCGCCGACGTCCGAGCCTGTCAACTCGGCGTGACAGGCCCGGATCAGCGTGATTGCGTACGTGTTACGTGCCCGGCGCTCACACCTCGGCGTAGCTGAGCTGCGGCTTCGCCTCGGGGTTCGGCGCGGACGCGGAACGCGCCGCCGAGCTTCGAAGGTATACGGCCCAGGTCACCGCGAAGCACACCGCGTAGAAGACGAGGAAGGAGACGAAGGCGCCGGTGCCGGTGCCCGCCGTCTGGAAGGACTGGCGGAACGCGAGGTTGATGCCGAGCCCGCCGAGCGCCCCGACCGCGCCGATCAGCCCCATGGAGGCGCCGGAGAGGCGACGCCCGTACGCGGCGGCCTCCTCGCCGGTGAGGCCGAGGCCGAGCGCCTTGGCGTGGAAGATGCCGGGGATCATCTTGTACGTGGACCCGTTGCCGAGCCCGCTCAGCACGAAGACGACGATGAACGCGACGGTGAACAGGGCCAGGGACTCGCGTACCGAGGCGAGGATGACGACGGCGGTCGCGGCGCCCATCGCCACGAAGTTCCCCAGCGTGATGCGGGCCCCGCCGAACCTGTCCGCGAGCCGCCCGCCGACCGGCCTGATCAGTGAGCCGAGCAGCGGCCCGATGAAGGTGACCCCGGCCGCCTGGAGCGGCGTACGGCCGAACTGGGTCTGCAGGACGAGGCCGAAGGCGAACGAGTAGCCGATGAACGAGCCGAACGTGCCGACGTAGAGGAACGCCATGATCCAGGTGTGCGGGTCCTTGGCCGCGTCGCGCGCGGCCCCGGTGTCGTTCTTCACCGACGCCAGGTTGTCCATGTACAGCGCCGCGCAGACCGCCGAGACGACGATCAGCGGCAGGTAGACGCCGAGCAGGACGCGCGGGCCGCCGCCCGCGCCGATGACGGCGAGCGCGACGAGCTGGATGACGGGGACGCCGATGTTGCCGCCGCCCGCGTTCAGACCGAGCGCCCACCCCTTCTTCCTCATCGGGAAGAAGCTGTTGATGTTCGTCATGGAGGAGGCGAAGTTGCCGCCGCCGACACCGGTGAGCGCCGCGCACAGCAGGAACGTGCTGTACGACGTCCCCGGCTCCATGACGGCGAACGCGAGGGCGGCCGGCACGAGCAGCATGGTCGCCGAGATGACCGTCCAGGTCCGCCCGCCGAAGACGGCCACGGCGAACGTGTAGGGCACGCGCGCGAAGGCGCCGACCAGCGTGGCCATGGAGACGAGGAAGAACTTGCCCGCGGGGTCGATCCCGTACTCGGGCCCCATGAACAGGACCATGACCGACCACAGGGACCAGATCGAGAACCCGATGTGTTCGGAGAGGACGGAGAAGACGAGGTTGCGCCGGGCCACCTTGGCGCCCGTCTCCGCCCAGAACGCCTCGTCCTCGGGATCCCACCGCTCGACCCACTCACGGGTCCCGTTCCGGCCTGCCATCTCACGCCTCCAGGGTCACGGTTCCTGCCTGCCGCTCCTGACGGTAGGAAGCCGTGATTTCCGGCCTGTGGCGCGCGATGACCGGCGGGGAACGTTGCTCTCACCCGGGCCGGCGGCGGGCGGTGAGGCTCACCCCGGCCGGGGGCGGGCCGTGAGGGCCATGCGGGCCGTGAGGACCATGAGGACCATGAGGGCCGTGCGGGCCATGCGGGCCGTGAGGGCCGTGAGGGCCATGCGGGCCGTGAGGGCCGTGAGGCTCACCCGCGCCCCTGCATGACGAGCGCGTCCTCGGCCGGTATCCAGGCGCCCTCGGGCCGGTCGAGCCACCCCTCCTCCTCGGCGAGCGCGGTCGCGGCGGCCCGCAGCGCGTCGATCCCGGGGTGCTTCTGGCCTTTTCGCCACACGAGCGACACGGGCGACAGCGGGACGGGGTCCACGAGGGGCCGGAGCACCGATCCGGGCATGGGCGGAAAGCCGATCCCGGCCAGGACCGGATGGCCGTACTTCGCCATGATCCGCCGGAACTCCTCCTCGCCGACGGCGAGCGGCGCGGGCGGCGCGACCCTGATGCCGCGCCCGTCGAACAGCCGCCGGGCGAGATCGGTCCACTCGGGTGTCCGCGGATTGCCGGCGCCCGCGTAGATCGTCTCCCCGGCGAGCCGGTCGAGCGGTACGGCGTCGAGCCCGGCGAGGGGGTGCTCCTCGGGCAGCAGGACCGCCATCGGCTCGTACCGCAGGGGCTGCTGGGCGAGACGCTCCCGCACCGCCGGGTCGAGCCCCGCGAACCGGCCGAAGGAGACGTCGATACGCCCCGCGAGGAGTTCGGCGGCGGCGTACGTCAGGCCGCTCTCGTAGCGCGCCATCAGCTCGTGCCCGGGGGCGAGTGCGCGGGCCCGCGCGAGGACCAGCTCGTGCACGAGCCCGGGGCTGTTGACGTCCACGAGCAGCGGCCGTCCCTCGGACGCGGGGCCCGTGAACGCGGCGAGCAGCTCGTCCTGCGCCTCCATCACGCGCCGCGCGTACGGCAGCAGCCGGGCGCCCTCGGCGGTGAGCGTGACCTGCCGCGTGGTGCGCCCGAACAGCTCGGCGCCCAGCTCCCGTTCGAGCCGCCGGATGTCCCGGCTGAGCGCCTGCTGGGCCACGTAGAGCCGGGCGGCGGCGCGCGTGAAGTGCAGTTCGTCGGCGACGGCGAGGAAGGCGCGCAGGAGGCGCGGCTCGATGGTGGCGGCCATCCGGGGAACCTACAACGACTCACCACACCGACTCACAACATCGACTCACCACACCGACTTACATCACCGACTTACAACACAGGTGCGTCAATCGGTGCGGAGTAGGTGTTGGACCGGGCACACGACCTGCGGCGACGCTCTTGGCATGCCAGAGACAACCACGTCCGCCCCAGTGGCCGCCGCCCCGGCCGCCCGGAAGATGACCTACGCCCGCCTCTTCGCCGTCCCCGGCGCCCGCGCCTTCACGCTCGGCAACCTCATCGCCCGCTTCCCGCAGGGCATGTTCAGCATCAGCGCGGTCATCATGATCTCCGGGACGCGCGGCTCGTACGCGCTCGCCGGTGCCGTCACCGCGACGGGCCTGGTCGCCAACGCGGTCGTCGGCCCCTGGACCGCGCGCCTCGTCGACCGGTACGGGCAGGCCCGCGTCGCCGTCCCCGCGACGGTGATCTCCGCGTGCGGTTCGCTCGCCCTGCTCCTGTGCGTGCACCTCGGGGCGGCGGACTGGACCCTGTTCGCCGCCTACCTGGCATCGGCGGCCACGCCCAACACGGGCGGCATGTCCCGGGCCCGCTGGGCGCACCTCCTCAAGGGCGACGCGGACGCGCTGCACACCGCGAACTCCTTCGAGCAGGCGGCCGACGAGCTGTGCTACATGCTCGGCCCGGTCGTGGCCGCCTTCCTGTGCGGCACCTTGTTCCCGGAGGCGGGCACGCTGGTCAGCGTCGTGCTCATGGTGACCGGCGTGCTGATCTTCGCCGCGCAACGCGCCACGGAACCCCCGCCCCACGCCCGTACAGAGGCGACGAAGACGCCCCTACGCGCGCGTGGCATGCCGCCGCTCCTCATCGCCTTCCTCGCGACGGGCGCGATCTTCGGCTCCCTCGAAGTCGTCACGGTCGCCTTCGCGGACGCGCAGGGGCACAAGACGTGGGCGGGCGGCATCCTGGCGCTCCAGGCGGCGGGGTCGTGCGCGGCGGGCCTCGTCTACGGGGCGCGGAAACCGGCGGGCCCGGCCGACCGGCGGCACCCGGTGTGCGTCGCCGCGATGGCCGCCCTCATGACGCTGCCGCTGCTCGCGGCGGCCGTCACCGGCTCGCTCCTCGCGCTCGGCGGCGCGCTCCTGATCGCGGGCATGGCGACGGCGCCGACGATGGTGACCGGCATGACCCTCGTCCAACAACGCACACCAGCGGCCCAGTTGAACGAGGGCATGACCCTCGCCGTGACCGGCCTGCTCGGCGGCATCGCGTGCGGTTCCGCGACGGGCGGCGCCGTGGTGGAGCACTGGGGCCCCACCACGGCGTACACCGTTCCGGTCGTGGCGGCGGTGACGGCGCTGCTGCTCGCGCTCTACGGATACGTACGCGCGCGGGATGTGCGGGGCGTCAGCAGGTGACGGGCTTGCGCCACGAGCACTCCAGCCCGCCCGCGTCCGCGTCCGGCACGGCCTTCCCCGCCTTCGGCGCGACACCCGCCGCCGCCTTCCGCGCGGTCGATTCGGCGAGGGTCACCACGATCGCGTCCTCCAGCGGCTTCACCGAGGCGGCGAGGTAGTTGTTCTGGACGACGCTGTAGACGAGCTCGCGCCCGTCGGCGTCCTTCACGTAGCCGGACAGCGCGCTCGCCCCGGTCAACGAGCCGGTCTTGCCGCGGGCGTTGAGCGCGGCCGGGGTGTCACACATCCGCGTCCGCAGCGTCCCGCCGACGAACCGGTCCGGGTCGCAGGCGACGGGCAGCGACGTGTACCAGTCGGCGTACCAGGGCTCGTCCCGTACGGAGAGCAGCAGGTCGGCGATCTGCCGGGCGGCGAAGTTGTCCTTGCGCGACAGGCCCGAACCGTCGACCTGCCGGATCTTGCCCGCGTCGACCCCGGCGGCCTTCAGGTAGGAGGCGATGGCGGCGATCCCGTCGCCCCAGTTGCCGGGGCGGCCCGTCGCCTCGTACCCCATGGCCTTGGTGAGCGACTCGGCGTGCATGTTGTTGGAGAGCTTCATGAACGGGACGAGCAGGTCCTTCAGCGCCATCGAGTCGTGCGTGGCGAGCACCTTCGCACCGGGCGGGGTGGCGCGGCCCGGCTCGGTGGCGCCTCCGACCTTCACCCCGTGGGCGGCGAGCGCGTCGCGGAAGACGGCGGCGGCGTACCCCGTCGGCTCCCACACGGTGACCCACTCCTTGGTGGTGTCGCCGCCGGCCGGCACGGTCCCGCTGACGGTGATCGTGTTGGTGCCGTGCTGCCGCTCGACGGCGATGCTGTCCGCTCCCCCGGCGGCCACGGTGCGCGCCCGCACGTCGAAGCGCACGTAGTCCGTCCTGGGCGTGACGCGCACGCGCGGCCTGTCCCCGGCCTTGCTTCCCGGCTCGACCTCGACGATGACGGTCCCGGTGTCGTAGTCGGTGTCGGGCGCGACGCTGAGCGCCGAGATCTGGGCGGCGTAGTACGAGGACTCGTCGTCGGCGCCCCAGGTGTCGCCCTGGCGGCGGTCGTCGAACCGGGTGTCGTCGGCGACCAGCCGCCCGTCGACCCGCCGCACCCCGGCGGCGGCGACGTCGGCGGCCAGCTTGTCGTAGTCGGCGGCGAGCGTGGTCGGGTCGCCGGTCCCGCGCAGGTACAGGTCGCCGTGGAGCACCCCGCCGCGCACGCGCCCGGCGGCGAGGACATCGGTCGTGAACCGGTAGCCGGGGCCCAGGAGCCCCATCGCCGCGGCCGACGTGGCGAGCTTGGTGTTGGACGCGGGCATCAGCCGCCCGGTCGGGTTGTGCTGGTACAGGGTCTCGCCGGTGGCGGCGTCGGCCACCACGACACTGGCCGCGCCGCCCTCCATGCGCGGATCGCCCAGGATGGTGTCGATGGCCTCGGGCAGCCCGCTGGGGTCGGCGTCGGCCCCGGCGCTCCCGCCGCCCCACGACAGGGTGGCGGCGGCCACACCGAGGACGACGGGCCAGACCCCTCTCCGGTACGCCTTGCTCCGGTACGCCTTGCTTCGGTACGCCGTACGAGGTTCGCTGTCAGCTCTGCTCATGCCACAGGAGCATCCCGGAGACCCGACGGGCCGCCAAGACCCGCGGACCGGCCAGGCCCCAGCGATCAGCCGAGGCCCCAGGAGTGCCCGAGCACCTGGGCGGCGCACAGGTTCACGTCGAGGATGTACGCCCCGGCGGTTCCGCACTGCGCGGCCCCGCTCCCCGGGTCGACGGGCTGCCCGTGCCCCATGCCGGTGATGCTGTACGTCTCGACGGCGGTGGCCCCGGAGGCGTCACGGAAGACCTGGTGCGGATACCCGGCGACGCTGTCGCTCGCATCGGCGACCTGATCGGCGCCGCGCACATTGGTCCACTGCTTGGCCAGATCGGCCATGTTCACGGGCTTCACGGTGTAGTCGGCGCTGCCCTGGAACACGGTGAGACGGGGCCAGGGCCCCGCGTACCCGGGCCGCGCGGCCCGCACCCGGTCACCCCACTGCCCGGCGCTCTGCGTGGCCCCGACATACATGCAGACGTACGGGGATCCGGCGGCCTGCGCGCACCCGTAGGGCAGCCCGGCGACGACGCCCCCGGCCGCGAACTTCTCCGGGTAGGCGGCCATCATCACGGCCGTCATGGCGCCCCCGGCGCTGAGCCCGGTCACGTACACCCGGGACGGGTCCGCGCCCGCGTCGGCGACCTGCCTGTCGACCATCTGCGCGACCGAGGCGGCCTCGCCCTGCCCGCGCGCGATGTCCCCGGCCTGGAACCAGTTGAAGCAGGACTGGAGGTTGTTGCCCGAGGTCTGCTGCGGCAGCACGACGGAGAACCCCCACCGCTCGGCCAGCTCGGTCCACCCGCTGCCGGCCCCGTACCCGGCGGCGTTCTGCGTACAGCCATGCAGAACGACCACCACGGGCCGCCCACCCGGCAGCCCCTCGGGAACGTAACGGAACATCTTGAGCGCCCCGGGGTTGGACCCGAACCCGGTGACTTCCTGGACGCCGGACGCGGCGGCGGAGGCCTGGGGAACCGCCGGGAGGAAGAAGGCGAGGACGGCCAGGAGAACGGTTGCGGCTCTGGTGTGTGTCATGGCAAGCGAAAGTAGGACCGCCTCCGGTTCCCGGACATGGGGCCGGGCCACACAACGACAAAGGCCCGGCTGTGTGAACAGCCGGGCCTCAGCGCATGGGGTGGTGGAGATGGCGGGAATCGAACCCGCGTCCAACGGTGCAGCAGCAGGGCTTCTCCGAGCGCAGTTCGCTGCGATTTTCTCGGCCCCGGAGATCACGCGAACAAGTCTCCGACGGGCCCAGTCACTGTTTGGTTTCCCATCGAACCCCGTGACCGGGCTCGATGGTTTAGTCCCCTAGATTATGCCAGGGTCCGGGTCGGGAACATCCCCGGGCTGACACCCATTTAGGGTCCTTCACTCACTGCTTATTAGGCAGCGAGGGCGAAGGACTGGGAATCGCTCTTGGAATTGGCGATTATTGGTTGCGACATATGGTTTACGAGATCATTGCCGCTTCCTCGGCTCGCTTCCCCTGCTTCGACAGCCGCTGTCGAAACCGATCATCCCCATGTTGTTTTTTCAAATGGACCTTACGGCCCGTGGACCTCGCGGTCCGGTGCCCCTGCCGTGAGGAGCAGTCCCATCGTACGTGACCAACGGGCGGGCGTGCCAGCTTATTCCCCGGCGCCGCCTCAGCCCTGCTGCGCCCGCTGGCGCCGCTTCGCCGCCGCGATGGCGCGGTCCGACTCCCGCCGGTCCTGCTGCTCGCGCAGCGTCTGGCGCTTGTCGTACTCGCGCTTGCCCCGGGCGAGCGCGATCTCGGCCTTGGCGCGGCCGTCCTTGAAGTAGAGGACCAGCGGCACGATCGTGTGCCCGGTCTCCTGCGACTTCGACTCCAGCTTGTCGATCTCCTCGCGGTGCAGGAGCAGCTTGCGCTTGCGGCGCACGGAGTGGTTGGTCCACGTGCCCTGGCTGTACTCCGGGATGTGGGCGTTGTGCAGCCACGCCTCACCGCCGTCGATCTGCACGAAGCCGTCGACCAGGGAGGCCCGTCCCTGGCGCAGCGACTTGACCTCCGTGCCGGTCAGCACGAGGCCGGCCTCGTAGGTGTCGATGATGGCGTAGTCGTGGCGCGCCTTCTTGTTCTGCGCGACGATCTTGCGCTTGCCGTCCTTCTTGCCGGACGCGTCCCCCTTGCCCTGCTTGGGCTGGGACTCCTTCGGTACGAACATTGACTTGGCCATAGTGCTGGCCATTTTCGCACTACGAGGGGGTGCCGAGGCCACTCAATACTGTCTCGGCCCGCTGCCGGGCGCCGTTCTCGGCCTCCAGGTCGGGCGTGATGCCGTGGCCGTCGACGCTCCGGCCGCCGGGGGTGCGGTAGTGGCCGACGGTCAGCTCCGCGACGGAGCCGCCGGGCAGCCGGCTCGGCATCTGCACGGAGCCCTTGCCGAAGGTCCTGGTGCCCACGACGACCGCGCGGCCGCGGTCCTGGAGGGCGCCGGTGAGCAGTTCGGCCGCGCTCATCGTCCCGCTGTCGACGAGCACGACCACCGGTCTGGTGGTGTCCCCGCCGCGCTCGGCGTGCAGGGCGCGCTGCTCGCCCCGTACGTCGTACGTGGCCACGAGCCCGCCGTCCAGGAACGCGGAGGCCGCGCTGACGGCCTCGGTGACCAGGCCGCCGGAGTTGCCCTGGAGGTCCAGGACGACGCCCGCGCGCGCGGGCGCCTCGCGCACCGCCCGGCGCACCTGGGCGCCGGTGCCCTTGGTGAAGGCGCTGACCTTGATCAGTTCGGCGCCGGAGGGGAGGCGGGTCGTCGTGACGTTGTCGGTGGTCAGGTTGGCGCGGTGCAGCGTCTCGCTCCACGCGCGCGTGCCGCGCCGCAGCCCGACGCGGACGGGCGTGCCCGCGTGCTCGCCGCGCAGCAGGCGGAGGACCTCGGTGACGGGGCGCCCGGTGACGGGCTTGCCGTCGACGGCGGAGATGCGGTCGCCCTCGCGGACCCCGGCGAGCTGCGCGGGCGAGCCGGCGCGGACCTTGGTGATCTGGACGTCGCCGTCGGCGGCGCGGCGGGCCCGCAGGCCGACGCCGGTGTACTCGCCGTCCAGGGCCTGCTCGAACTCCTCGAACTCGCCCTGCGAGTAGACGGCGCCCCAGCGGTCGCCGCTGCGGCTGACGGCCTCCTCGGCGGCGAGCGTCGGGGACTTGCCGTCCTCGACGGCCTCGGCGGCGGCTTCGGTGGGGTCGGTCGAAGCCGCCGGGGCCGCATGGTCGTCGATGTGCCGCTGCGGCGCGGCGGCGACCGAACGGCCCGGCTCGGTGGCGGAATCCTGTGCGTCGTCGGGCCAGGAACCGGTCGCGGCGCCCGCGGCGAGCACGCTCGCGAAGACGAATGTCAGGGCGGCCCCGCGGCCGATACGGCGGGGCCCAGGGTGCGCGGAGAGCGCGTGGAACAGATCCCGGCGGCCTGACATGTCGGTGAGTCTAGGACAACGTGGGGCGCCGTACGGGAGGTTGACCCGCCCGGCGCCCCGTGGCACGGGGGACTCTCGTCACACCTTCAGGTACTTGCGCAACGCGACGAACGCGGCCAGCGCGGGCATCAGCACGCTCACGGCGAGGATGAGCGGCAGCTTGGTCAGCACCGCGTCCCAGCCGATGAAGTTGATGAGCTGCAGCTTGTCGGAGAGCGCGACGCCGTTGTCGATCACGAAGTACTGGCCGGCCGCCAGGAAGACGCAGGCGATGCCGCCGCCGATGAGCCCGGCGACCGCCGCCTCCATGATGAACGGCGCCTGGATGTAGAAGCCGGACGCGCCGACGAGCCGCATGATGCCGGTCTCGCGGCGCCGGGAGAACGCGGACACCCGCACGGTGTTCACGATCAGCAGCAGCGCCACGACGAGCATCACGAGCATGACGGCCCCGGCCGCCACGTTGAGGTAGCCGAGCAGCCGGAAGAGGTTGTCGAGGACGCCCTTCTGGTCCTGCACGGACTGCACACCGGCCCGGCCGTTGAACGCGGTCGCGATGACCTCGTACTTCTCCGGGTCCTTGAGCTTGATCCGGTACGACTCCTGCAGCTGGTCCGGGGTGAGCGAACTGGCCAGCGGGGAGTCGCCGAACTGCTCCTTGTAGTGCTTGTACGCCTCGTCCTGGGACTCGTACGTGACCTTCTGGACGACGTCCATCTTGGCGAGGTCGTCCTGGATCTGCTTCTTCTGCTCGGCGGTGACCGGGCCCTTGGCGCAGTTCGGGTCGGACTCGGCGTCTCCCTTGTTGCACAGGAAGATCGAGACGTTGACCTTGTCGTACCAGAAACCCTTCATCTGGTTGACCTGGTCGCTCATGAGCAACGAGCCGCCGAACAGGGCGAGCGAGAGGGCCACCGAGATGATGACGGCGAAGGTCATCGTGAGATTGCGGCGGAGACCGACACCGATCTCCGACAGGACGAATTGGGCACGCATAGCGCTTACTGAGCCTTTCGCAGCTTCTCTCTCGGTACTTCTTGACTTCTCAGTGCTGGTAGCCGTAGACGCCGCGCGCCTGGTCGCGGACGAGGCGGCCCTTCTCCAGCTCGATGACGCGCTTGCGCATCTGGTCCACGATGTTCTGGTCGTGGGTGGCCATCACGACGGTGGTGCCCGTGCGGTTGATGCGGTCGAGCAGCTTCATGATGCCGACCGACGTCTGCGGGTCCAGGTTGCCGGTGGGCTCGTCCGCGATGAGGAGCTTGGGCCGGTTCACGAACGCCCGCGCGATGGCGACGCGTTGCTGCTCACCACCGGACAACTCGCCCGGCATCCGCTCCTCCTTGCCGCCGAGGCCGACGAGGTCGAGCACCTGCGGCACGGCCTTGCGGATCTCGCCGCGACCCTTGCCGATGACCTCCTGGGCGAACGCCACGTTCTCCCCGACGGTCTTGTTGGGCAGCAGCCGGAAGTCCTGGAAGACCGTGCCGAGCTGACGGCGGATCTGCGGGACCTTCCAGTTGGAGACGCGGGCGAGGTCCTTGCCGAGCACGTGCACCTGGCCGTGGCTGCACCGCTCCTCGCGCAGGATGAGCCGCAGGAACGTCGACTTGCCGGAGCCGGACGAGCCGACCAGGAAGACGAACTCCCCGCGCTCGACCTCGAGGGAGACATCCCTGAGGGCGGGCCGGGTCTGCTTCGGATAGACCTTGGAGACGTTGTCGAATCGGATCACGGAGCGCCTCGGAGCGTCGGGTTGCGTCGGGGGCGGGGGTGCGGTGCGGGGCCTGCGGGGCACCCCCTCGGTGTGCGTGACCATACGCGAACCGGCACACGCAGCGCAGGCGCCGTCCCTGCTTGTGCGGTTTGTCCCGGTGCGCGGTCACGGAGGGTGCCGTTTTTGTCCGTCCCGCGCCTGGTCAGGGCGGTCGACGGAGCGCCCTCACCAGGGTCATCGGAGGGGGCCGCGCCGAATCCGCGGGAAACTGGCACAGTGGAGGGGTGGGAACGGTTGCGTTTCCCGGAGCGTTGAGCGGAGAGAACCAGTGGGAACCTGGCAGACGTCGCAGCCGGCTCCGCCGCGCGGGAGGAGGACAGGCGCATGACCTATGACCGCTTGGTGTGCGCGAACTGCGCGGCGCCCGTGAGCGAGGGCCGCTGCCCGGTGTGCCGGGCCAACCGCGAGCGCCTTCAGCAGAGCCCGTTCGCCGGGCTGAACCCGATGGCGCTGATCGCGCTGGTCGCCGTACTCATCGCGGCGATGGCACTGCTCGCGCACCAGACCGTCTAGCTCGCTCGGCATGTGAGAAGGGCCCGGAGCTGTGGCTCCGGGCCCTTCCGCGCGCACTGGCGTGTGCGCCGCGTTGTTCAGTTGTCACGCAGAGGTGTCACGCACCGCTGTCGCGCACCGGTGTTACGCGGCGGCGCCGCGGTTGCCGGCGAGGCGCGGCAGGAACCGGAAGCCCACACCGCCCGCGATCATCGTCGCGGCGCCGATGAGCAGGACGGTGGTGCCGTCGGCACCGGTCTCGGCCAGCTCGCCGTCGTTCTTGCCCTGAGCGCCGGTCTGCTGCGCGGGCGCCGTACCGGTCTCCTGCAGGCCGTCCTTGCCCTGGCCCTGCTCGACGGGGTTGTTGTTCCCGTCGGGCCCGACACCACCGGTGCCGCTGCCGCCGGTACCGGAACCGCCACCGGTGACGGACCCGCCACCGTTGCCGCCGCCGCCGTTGTTGCCGCCGCCGTTGTTGCCACCGCCGCCGTTGCCGCCGCCGTTGTTCCCGCCGCCGCCGTTGCCGCCGCCGTTGTTGCCGCCGCCACCGTTGTTGCCACCGTTGCCGTTACCGCTCGAGGTGCCCTCGGAGGTGCCGGTCGAGGTACCCGTGGAGGTGCCGGTCGACGTGCCCGTCGAGGTGCCCTCGGAGGTGCCCGTGGACGTACCCGTCGAGGTGCCGGTGCTGGTGCCCTCGGAGGTGCCCGTGGACGTACCGGTCGAGGTGCCCGTGGAGGTACCGGTCGAGGTGCCCGTGGAGGTACCAGTCGAGGTGCCCGTGGAAGTACCGGCCGACGTGCCCGTGCTGGTGCCCTGGGTCACACCGGTCGAAGTGCCCTGAGCGGCACCCTCGGTGGTGCCCTCGGTGCCACCTTCAGTACCGCCCTCGGTGCCACCCTCGGTGGAGCCGCCGAGGCCGACGTTCAGCCCGTCGTTCGTGTCGATGTGCGCCAGGCCGGGAACATCAAGCTCAAGGGCGGAGGCGGCACCCGCTGCGGTCAGCGACGCACCGGCGGCGATCACCGCTCCGGCCGCTATCCGCGCTACGCGGATCCGCGTCTTCTTGGTCATATGTCTGCTACCCCCAGTAGCCAATTGTCATTGGAGCAGCGCCCGGGACCACGTTCAACCGGGGTGCAGCAGGCATCGATTTCGACCCGGCCCCCGTTCACACGCGTCCCACTGATACGCATGCCGCGCGCCAGCCTTCCCAGTTTTCAGATCAACGTCAAGGTCGTTGCGTACGCGATGACCCGAAATAGGGCGACTTGACCGCCGTACGGTCATGTGACTGTGACGTAAAACGCCGAAGGACCTTCACAGTTGGGGAAAGGCCCCCCGAAAACAAAGCAACTGCCGCTCAGCAAGCGGCAGTTACCTTGTCGACAAATCGCGGAGCGCTACGCGCGGGTCACTTCTCCTGCTGCTTGCGCCAGCGAATTCCGGCCTCGATGAAGCCGTCGATCTCACCGTCGAGCACGGACTGCGGGTTGCCGACCTCGAACTCGGTGCGCAGGTCCTTGACCATCTGGTACGGGTGCAGGACGTAGGAGCGCATCTGGTTGCCCCAGGAGCTGCCGCCGTCCTTGAGGGCGTCCATCTTGGCCCGCTCCTCCTGGCGCTGGCGCTCGAGGAGCTTGGCCTGGAGGACGTTCATGGCCGTGGCCTTGTTCTGGATCTGCGAGCGCTCGTTCTGGCAGGAGACGACGATGCCGGTGGGGAGGTGGGTCAGGCGGACCGCGGAGTCGGTCGTGTTGACGCCCTGGCCACCGGGTCCCGACGAGCGGTAGACGTCGACGCGCAGGTCCGACTCGTCGATCTCGACGTGGTCGGTCTGCTCGACGACGGGGAGCACCTCGACACCGGCGAACGAGGTCTGGCGGCGCCCCTGGTTGTCGAACGGGGAGATGCGCACCAGGCGGTGCGTGCCCTGCTCGACGGAGAGGGTGCCGTAGGCGTAGGGCGCCTGCACGGCGAAGGTGGTCGACTTGATGCCGGCCTCTTCCGCGTACGACGTCTCGTAGATCTCGGTCTTGTAGCCGTGGCGCTCGGCCCACCGCAGGTACATGCGCTGGAGCTGCTCGGCGAAGTCCGCGGCGTCGACGCCGCCGGCCTCGGCGCGGATGTTGACCAGCGCCTCACGGGCGTCGTACTCGCCGGAGAGGAGCGTACGGACCTCCATCTCGTCCAGCGCCTTCTTGACCGAGGCCAGCTCGGACTCGGCCTCCGCGCGGGTGTCCGGATCGTCCTCCTCCTCGGCCATCTCGAAGAGGACGGAGAGGTCGTCGATCCGGCCGCGCAGCGCCTCGGCCTTGCGGACCTCCGCCTGGAGGTGGCTCAGCTTGCTCGTGATCTTCTGCGCCGCCTCCGGGTCGTCCCACAGGGACGGCGCGGCCGCCTGCTCCTCGAGCACGGCGATATCTGCCCTCATCTTGTCGAGGTCCAGGACGGCCTCGATCGACTCCATGGTCGAGGAGAGGGACTTCAGCTCTTCGGAAACATCGACGACTGCCACAAGACCAGCCTAACGGCTGGTGCAAGTGATCTGTTCCCGGTGGTCCGGCGGGCCGGGCCCCAGGGCTCGCCCTACGGGATCTCCGGGGCGGAGTTGTTGCTGTCGGTCGGCGGGGTCTCGTCGGAGCCGGAGGAGGTGACCGCCCAGACACCGCCGCCGATGGCCGCCGCCGCGACGAGGCCGACGACGCCCAGGGTGATGCGGCGGCGCCGCGCGGGGTGCCGGTTGCGGGCGGAGCCGGGGCGGCGGGCGCCGGTGGCGCGCGGCGCGCGGGCGGTGCCGCGAGCGCCCCCCGCCAGCTCGTCCGGGGCGGGGACGCGCATGGAGGTGTGGGTGTCGCGGTTGGAGTCGGCGGAGGCGGCGCCGGGGACCAGGGAGACCGCGCCGCGGCGGGGCGAGGCGGTGCCCGCGGCGGACTCCGGGGCGGCGGAGCGGGCCTGCTCGGCATCCTGCTCGGCGCCGGTCCCGTCACCCTCGCCGGGCGCGCCGGTGTCTTCGGGGTCGTCGGGGTCGTGGACGTCGAGCGGGGCCATGCCCGCCAGCATCGGGGCCAGCTCGCGCAGGCGGGCGCCCAGCTCGGAGGCGCGCAGGCGGGAGGCCGGGGCCTTGGCCAGGCACTGGATGAGGAGCTGCCAGAGCTCGTCGGGGATGCCGGGGAGCGGGACGACCGTCTCGGTGACGTGGCGGCGCAGGATGGCGCCGGGGTGGCCGCCGCCGAACGGGGTGAACCCGGCGAGCAGCTCGTACAGGACGGTCGCGAGGGCGTAGATGTCGACGGCGGCGCGTGGCGGGAGGCCCTCGATGATCTCGGGCGCCAGGTAGTCCGGGGTGCCGATGATCTTCGTGGCGCGGGTGCGGCGCGGGGTGTCGATCAGCTTGGCGATGCCGAAGTCGGTGAGGAGGGCGGGGTGGGCGCCGCCGGGGCCGAGGGGGCCCTCCATGTCGAGGAGGACGTTCTCCGGCTTCACGTCGCGGTGGACGATGCCGGCGGCGTGCGCGGCGGCCAGCGCGTCGGCGATGTCCGCGGCGATGGCGACGGCGGCCTCGGGCGCCAGGCGCTTCTCGCGGTCCAGGCGGGTGCGCAGGTCGGTGCCGCGGACCAGGTCCATGACGAGCGCCAGGTCGTTGCCGTCGACGACGAGGTCGTGGACGCCGACCACGCGCGGGTGGTCGAGGCTCAGCAAGGCGGTGCGCTCCTGGACGAAGCGGCCGACCAGCTCCTGGTCGGAGGCGAGGTCCTCGCGCAGCATTTTGATGGCGACGGGACCGTCCGGTCCCTCGCCCAGCCACACCGTGCCCGCACTGCCGCGCCCCAGGATCTGGTGGGCGGTGTACCGGCTGCCGATCTTCCGTGCCAAGGCTGCTCCTACAGACGCGTGTTGGCGCCCAAGCTACGCGGCTCGGACGCCAACCAACGCATCAGGAGGCGAAATCACCCGCTGGGTGTCGACAAATCTCCAACATCACCTGTCACGGTCGGCCGACCGGGCCGGCTAGTTGCTCAGATTGCCGATCCAGTCGGTGACCGTCGAGAACCAGTCGGAGAGCTGGGCCCAGTACCCCTTGCCGGTGCCGATCCAGTCCTGCAGCGGGGTGAACTCCCAGACCAGCCAGGACACCACGAACAGGATGACGACCATGAACAGGCAGCCCTTGAGGCAGCCGAGGCCGGGGATCTTCATCGGGTTGGCGCTGCGGCGGCGCGGCTCGCGCGGTTCCCGCGGCTCGCGCGCGGGCGGTGCCTGGCGGGGCGGCGGCGCGGGCGGCGCGTACTGCTGCGGCTGCGGGCGCGGCTGCTGACGCTGCGGGGCGTACTGCTCGGGCTGCTGCTGCGGCGGGCGCTGCCGGTTTCCGCGCGGCTGCTGCGGGGCGTACTGCTGCGGCCTGGGCTGCTGCTCGGGGCGGGCGACCTGGCGCTGCGGGCGGCGGCGCAGGGGGTCCTCGTTCGGGTCGAGGTACTGGACCTGCGTCTGCTCGTTGCGGTCGCGGGCCGCGCGCATCTGGTTCTGCCAGGGGTGCGGGTCGTCGGGGTCGCCGCCCGGCGGCTGCTGCCCCGGCTGGTGCGGCGGGACGGGCGGCATGACGGCGGTCGGGTCGGCGGCGCCCCGGTGGGGCAGCACGGACGTCGGATCGGCGTCGGAATACTGGTTGGCCTGATTGGCCTGATTGCCCTGCTGCTGCATGACGCTGGTCGCGGCGTTCGGGTCGTACGTCGCCGCGTTGCTCGGCAGCACCTGGGTCGGGTCGGCGGCGCCCGGGACGCCGGGGACCTGCGCCGGGTCCGGGTCGGGCGTCAGAAGGGCGCCCACGCCCTCGGCGGCGGCGATCTGCGCGCTGCTCGCGTGCACGCCGATGCCCTCGGCGACGGTGCGCAGCGCACGCGCGAGGTTCTCCGCGCTCGGCCGGTCGTCCGGGTCCTTGCGCAGGCAGCGCTCGATGACCGTCCAGAGCGGGTCGGGAACGGTCGAGGGGCGGCGCGGCTCGGCGCTGAGGTGCTGGTGCAGGACTTCGAGCGCGGAGCCGCCGGAGAACGGCGGGCGCCCGGTGACCAGCTCGTACAGCAGGATGCCGGCGCCGTAGATGTCGACGGCGCTGGTCTGCGGGCGGCCCTCGGCGGACTCCGGGGCCACGTACGCGGGCGTGCCGACGAACTCGTGGGTGCGGGTGAGGCCCGGGGAGTCGGCGAGGCGCGCGATGCCGAAGTCGGTGAGCATGGGGTGCATGCCGCCGTCATCCTGCTTCAGCAGCACGTTGGCCGGTTTCAGGTCCCGGTGCACGACGCCGTCGGCGTGGCTGGCGGCGAGCGCGTCGGCGATCTGGGCGGTGAGCAGCGCGGCGGCGACCGGCGAGAACGGGCCGTTCTCGCGCAGGTAGCGGTGCAGGTCGGGACCGTCGATGAGGTCCATCACGAGGGCGAGCAGCTCGCCCTCGACGACCAGGTCGCGGGTGCGCACGATGTTGGGGTGGGTGAGGCGGAGCAGGACGGAGCGCTCGCGCAGGAAGCGCATCACCACGTCCGCGTCGTTGGCCAGCTCCTCCTTGAGGACCTTGATGGCGACGGTCTCGCCGGGCTGCCCGGCGACGGCCGCCTCGGCGCCCGCGGTCTCGCGCTGGCGGGCTCGCCAGACGGTGCCCGTGGCGCCGCGTCCGAGCGGCTCCTCGAGCAGGTACTTGCTGCCTACCGGCCGCACGTCATGCGCTCCCTGCATCGGTACTTGCGTGATCTGCCCCGGTCCCGGGTGCCGGACCCACTCTAGTGGCGGCTTCTGGGGTCCTGGTGAGAACAGACCCGCGACAAACCTGTGTTCGACGTGAAGACGCCTGTACCCGGCCCTTGGTTGCCGGAGGGCGACGTGAGTGATCTCAACCGGCACCGAGGCGGCCCGCAGCAGGCACTTTTGCGGGCAGAGCCGACCAATCAAGATCACTTACAGGTGGGCGGCGGGCGTGTTGTCAGTGGCAGGTGCGAGGATGCCTGCAGCACTGGCTGATGTGCCCGTGGCGAGGGGGAAGCGCGGTCGGGGGAACCGCGGGCCGACCCGTCGCGGGCGCCCGCGCAGAAGGGACCGCAGACGGCGATGCAGATCCGCCTTACCGTCGTAGACCCCCTGGGCACGCGCCCCGACTCGGCCACGCGCGAGGGCGCCGCGGTGGACGTGCTCGTCACCGCGCCCGGCGGCACCGCGCTCGCCGCCGTCGCCTCCGGCCTCGCCGCCGCCGTGGCGGGCGGGGACGCGCCGTCCTCCGTCCTGTACGCGGGCGCCGAGCGGCTCGACGCGCAGCGCTGCCTGCTCGGCGAGCCGCCGCTGACCGACGGCGCGGTGCTCTCCCTCGGCGCGCCCACCGACCCGGGCCCCGACCCGGCCGACGGCGCGGCGCAGCTGCACGTGGTGGCCGGGCCCGACGCGGGCGGGGTCCATCTCCTCCACGGCGGCCAGGTCCGCATCGGCCGCTCCGCCGACGCGGACGTACCGCTGGACGACCCGGACGTCTCCCGCCTGCACTGCGCGGTGACGCTGGCGGCGGACGGCCGGATCACGGTCGTCGACCTGGACTCGACGAACGGCACGACGCTCGACGGCCGCCCGCTGGACGAACGCCCCGTCCGCCTGTCCCCCGGCGCGCTCCTCCGCCTCGGCGAATCGGCGCTGCGGGTCGTGACGACGGGCGACGCGGCCCGCCCGGCGGCGGTGCCCACGGCGCCGGACGGGGAGGGCCACGTACGGGTCGCGTGCGGCACCGGAACCGGCGCGCCGCCCGACGCCCACAGCCCGGCGACCGCCACCACCCCGCCCGAGGAGACCCGGCACGCCTACGGGGACGCCTCCTGGGGCGCCGCGGGCGAGAGCCCGGCCCCCGGCGCCCGGCCCGTCGTCCCCGGCCAGGGCGGCGCCCCCGACCTGGAGCAGGCCCCGCTCTCCACTCCGCCGCGCGGCACGGCACTGCCCCGCACGCAGCGCCGCCGGGGCGGTCTCGGCCGGCTGCTGCGGCGCGGGCGGGACGGCCAGGACCAGGACCAGCAGCACGAGATCCACCAGCCGTACACCCTGCGCACACCCCACACGCCCGAGCCGTACGAGGACGGACCGGACCCGGCGCCGCTGCCCGCGCCTCCCTCGGCCACCGAGACGTGGCCGGACGCCGCCGCCCTGCTGCTCACCGCGCTGGGCCCCGGACCCCGGCTGTGGGAGCGCGGGCCCGGACACCCGGAGGAGCTGGCGGTGCGGCTCGGCACGGTGGACAGGACGGGCCCCGGCGGCGGTGGGCTGCTGCCCGCGGTCCCGGTGACCGTGGGGCTGGCCGAGGCGGGCGCGCTGGGCCTGGCCGGGCCGCGGGCGCGCCTCGCGGGGCTGGCCCGCTGCGTCCTCGCCCAGCTCGCCGCGCTGCACGCGCCGGACCGCCTGGAGATCGTCCTGATCGCCACGGACCGCGCGCGGAGCGAGGCGGAGCGCGTCGCGGAGTGGTCCTGGCTCGGCTGGCTGCCGCACGTACGCCCGGCGCACGGGCAGGACTGCCGGCTGCTGCTCGCCTACGACCGGGAGCAGGCGGCGGCGCGCACGGGTGAGCTGCTGCGGCGCCTGGAGGACCATGCGGCCGGGCTGCGCCCCGGCCGGGAGGAGTCGTCGGCCGGGGACGAGGCGGCCGTGGTGCCGACCGTCGTGATCATCGACGGCGACCCGGGTTCGGCGACGCTGCGCGAGGCCGCGGCCCGCCTGGCCGCGGAAGGCTCCCCGGCGGGAATCCACGTCCTGTGCCTGGCGGAGGCACCGGCCACGTCCCCCGCCTCACCTGTCGACGACTCGTACGAGGCGGCGTGCGCGCAGAGTCCGGCGTTCCGGGCGTGCGGGGCGGTGGCGCTGCTCAGCGGGGACGTGGCGACGGCGCTGCGGCTGCACCGGGCGGCGCAGGGGCAGCTCGTCGGCCACGGGACGGTCGCGGCGGTCGACGCGGTGTCGCTGCCGTGGGCCGAGCGGTTCGCGCGGGCGCTCGCGCCGTTGCGCACGGACACGTCCGGCGGGGCCGGGGCGCGGCAGGCGCGGGTGTCCGCGCCGTTGCCGCCGTCGGCGCGGCTCCTCGACGAGCTGGGGCTCGCTCGGGCGACTCCCGCGTCGTTGATGGCGCGCTGGGCGGCGGCGGCCGATGACGCGGGGTCGCTCGGGGGCCGGGTGTGGGCGGTGCTCGGGGCGGGGCCGCGCGGGCCCGTCGCCGTGGACCTGGCGGCCGACGGCCCGCATCTCCTGATCGAGGGGCCCGCGGGCAGTGGCCGTACGGAGCTGCTGCGCTCGGTGGCCGCGTCGCTCGCTGCGGCGGAGCGGCCCGACCGGCTCGGGATCGTCCTGGTGGACGGGCAGGGTGGCGGTACGGGCGGTACCGCCGGGGAACGGGTCGAGGGCCTGCGGGTCTGTACGGACCTGCCGCACGTCACCACGCACTTGGCCGCGAACGACCCGGTCCGCATGCGCGAATTCGCTCAGTCCCTGTCTACGGAGCTGAAGCGGCGGGCCGAACTCATAGGGCGTACGCACTTCACGGAGTGGCACACGCAGCGGGCCGTCGCCGGGCGGATGGTGGCCCAGCGGGTCGCGCCGGCCGCCTCCGGCGGGGCGGGGGATCTTGAGGCGGCGCCGAGTTCGACGATCCGGCTGCGGCCAGGTGGGGCGCGGGACAAAGCGGAGGCGGTGGTGATGGTTCCGTTGCCGCGGCTCGTGGTGATCGTCGACGACCTGGACGCGTTGCTGGCGCCGCCGTTGGGGTCGCCGGGGCGGCCTGCCGCGGGGTCTGTCGTACGGGCCCTGGAGGCGGTTGCGCGGGACGGGGAGCGGCTCGGGGTTCATCTGGTGGCCGGGTTCGGGGTGGGGGCGGGGCCTGTGTGGGGGGCGGCTCGGCCCCGGGTCGTTCTCGACCCGGTCGGGTCCGGGCCGGAGGATCCCGTGCCGGGGCGGGGCCGTCTGCTCGGGTCCGACGGGCGGGACACCGGGCTGCAGGCGGGCCGGGTCACCGGCCGTATCCCCCGCACGGCTACTCAGCGGCCGACCGTCGTTGCCCTGGACTGGGCCCGGATGGGTGATCCGCCGGACCGGCGCCCTGTACGGGAGCTGGGCAACGGCCCGACGGATTTGGCCCTGCTGGCCTCCGCGCTGGAACGAGCGGCCCGCTCAGTCTCAGCCCAAGAGGTCCCCTCACTCCTGTAGCCCCCGACGCTGGGCTGCCGCCGACTTGGGCGGGCTCTTACGGAGGCCCCTTCACCCGGTCCCCCGGCGCTGGGGTGCCGCCTTGCCCACCCTGCCGCCCCAGGCGGCAGATTGCCCAAGGCGGGCGCATGGCGCCCTGGGTGGGAAGGTGCGGGGAGCGGCCGGTTGCCCAAGGCGGGGCGGCTCCGCCCGGGGCGGGAAAGTGCGGGGAGCGGCCAGTTATCCAAGGCGGGCGCATGGCGCCCTGGGTGGGAAGGTGTGGGGAGCGGCCGGTTGCCCTAGGCGGGGCGCGGTGCGCCCGGGGCGGGGAACTGCGGGAGCGGCCGGTTGCCCTAGGCGGGGCGGCGCATGGCGCCCTGGGTGGGGAAAGGGGGATGGCCCGCCGGGGTGCACTCGCGTGTCGGCCGGAGGGGACGTGTCGGGGTGCCCCCGCAGGACTCCGGGTCAATGCAGGGCCGGGTGACTCGCCTATGGCGGACCGAGGGGGATGAGACCTATCCGGCCGAGGAGGCACCCCGGCGCGGCCCCGCCCCACTGCTCGAGGGAACGCGCACTCCTGCACGGCCCCGCCCCACCACTCGACGGAACGCGCACTCCTGCACGGCCCCGCCCCACCGCTCGACGGAACGCGCCCCCCTACACGGCTCGACCCCACCGCTCGATGGAACGCGCACTCCTGCACGGCCCCGCCCCGCCGCTCGACGGAACACGCACCCATCCACAGCCCCGCCCCGCCGCTCGACGGAACACGCACCCATCCACAGCCCCGCCCCGCCGCTCGACGGAACGCACGGCCCCGCCCCACCGCTCTGCCGAGCACCGCCCCGGTCCACCTCGCAATCGCCCGAAGACCAGATACCGGCCGGGTGCCCACCCCCAACTCCTGCCCCCGACAATGGCGTTGACGCATCACGACCCCGTCACGATCACCCCCCTGACCGCACAGGCACCCTTGCCGGTCGTCCCTGGTCGGGCGTAGACCAGTGCGCACGGGACACCGCTCAGGTTCAGCGTTTTCAGCGTTCAGGACGAGAACGGGGCAGCGATGCGCAGCACTCTTCGTACACCCATATTCCGCCGAGCCCTCGTGGCCGTGGCCGTGGGGTCACTGGCCCTCGGCCTCACCTCGTGCGGTGACGACGACAAGGACGGCAAGGCCGACGGGGGCGAGAGCAAGTCCCCCGCCTCCGGGGTCCAACTCCCGCAGCTGAAGGGCGAGTCGCTGGAGATCGCCGCGGTCTGGACCGGCGACGAGCAGAAGAACTTCAAGCAGGTGCTCGCGGAGTTCGAGAAGCGCACGGGCGCGAAGGTCACCTTCGTCCCGGCGCAGGACCCGATCATCAACTTCCTGGGTTCGAAGGTGGCGGGCGGCGCCCCGCCGGACGTGGCGATGCTGCCGCAGCCGGGCGCGATCAAGCAGGCGGTGGAGAAGAAGTGGGCCAAGCCGCTCGGCAAGGAGGCCCAGGCCCAGCTCAGCAAGAACTACAGCAAGGGCTGGCAGGACCTCGGGAAGGTGAACGGAACCCAGTACGCCGCCTACTACAAGGCCGCGAACAAGTCCCTGGTCTGGTACAACACGGCCGTCTTCGAGAACGCGGCGGCGAAGGAGCCGAAGACCTGGAAGGAGTTCCTGGCGACGGCCCAGACGATCTACGACTCGGGCGTGACCCCGGTCTCGATCGGCGGAGCCGACGGCTGGCCGCTGACGGACTGGTTCGAGAACATCTACCTGTCGCAGGCGGGCCCGGAGAAGTACGACCAGCTGGCGAAGCACGAGATCAAGTGGACGGACCCGTCGGTGAAGCAGGCGCTGACGACGCTGGCGCAGCTGTGGGGCAAGAGCGACTTCATCGCGGGCGGCAACAAGGGCGCCGTGCAGACGGAGTTCACGAAGTCGGTGGAGCAGACGTTCACGGGCGGTGACTCCCCGAAGGCGGGCATGGTCTACGAGGGCGACTTCGCACAGGTCAACATCGAGCAGTCGAAGGCGGAGATCGGGACGGACGCGAAGGTGTTCCCGTTCCCGGCGGTGGGCGCGGACGCCCCGGTGGTCAGCGGCGGCGACGCGGCGGTGCTGCTGAAGGACTCGAAGGCGTCGCAGGCGCTGGTGACCTGGCTGGCGTCCCCGGAGGCGGCGACGATCCAGGCGAAGCTGGGCGGTTACCTCTCCCCCAACAAGAGCGTGGACCTGTCGGCGTACCCGAACGCGGTGCAGCGCACGATCGCCAAGGCGCTGATCGACGCGGGCGACGACTTCCGCTTCGACATGTCGGACCAGACACCGCAGGCGTTCGGCGGCACGCCCGGCAAGGGCGAGTGGAAGGCGCTGCAGGACTTCCTGGTGAATCCGAAGGACATCGCGGGGACGCAGGCGACGCTCGAGGCCGAAGCGGCCAAGGCGTACAAGGACTGACGCCGCGATGACCTCGGCCGCCGACGGCGGCGGCCCGGACGAGACCGCCAAGTCGCCAGGACAGAGAGGCGACTTGGCGGAGCCGTCGTCCGGCCCCGCCCCGCACAAGAGCGCACCACCCAAGAACCCCTCGCGGTTCAAAAGCGTCACCGGCACCCGCCGGACCGTCGCGTTCCTGTTCCTGCTGCCCGCGCTGATCCTGCTGGGCGCGCTGGTCGTGTACCCGATCGGGTACTCGATCGTGCGCAGCTTCTTCGACGCGCAGGGCGGCTCGTTCATCGGCTTCGACAACTACGAGACGCTGTTCACCCGCGCCGACACCAAGGCGGCGATCAACAACAACATCTTCTGGGTGGTGCTCGCCCCGACGGTCGCCACGGCGCTGGGTCTGATCTTCGCCGTGCTGACGGAGCGGATCCGCTGGGGCACCGCGTTCAAGCTGGTCGTCTTCATGCCGATGGCGATCTCGATGCTGGCCGCGGGCATCATCTTCCGGCTGGTGTACGACCAGGACCCGGAGAAGGGCGCGGTGAACGCGGTCTGGGTCGGCATCCACGACACGTTCGTCGACTCGTCGGCGTTCCCGAAGGCGCATCCGCGGCCGAACGGGGAACTGGCGGGCAAGAGCGGCGGCCCGTACCTCACCAAGGAGCCGGTCAGGGCCGGGCAGCCGGTGAAGCTTGCGCTGGTCGGCGTGGCGGCCGACCAGATGCCGAAGGACGCGAAACCGGCGAAGGCACCGGCCGGCGGCGCGTCGGACGAGATCACCGGCACGGTCTGGCAGGACTTCACGCTCGGCAAGGGCGCGGGCGGCGTCAACGGCATCGACGCGTCCGAGCTCGGCTATCCGGGCATGAAGATCGAGGCGGTCAAGGGCGGCAAGGTCGTGGCGTCGACGACGGCCGCGGCGGACGGGACGTTCACGCTCCCCGCCGAGGCGGACGGCGCGAAGCTGCGCCTGCCGCCGTCGAACTTCGCGGAGGCGTACAACGGCGTCGACTGGCTCGGCGACAAGAAGTTCTTCACGATCCACCTGGGCGGATCCGACCTCTACCTGAACATCGTGACGACATCGATCATGGTGTCGTACGTATGGATGTGGGCCGGGTTCGCGATGGTGCTGATCGGCGCCGGGCTCGCCAGCATCCCCAGGGAACTCCTGGAGGCGGCGCGGGTCGACGGGGCCACCGAGTGGCAGGTGTTCCGCCGGGTCACGGTGCCGCTGCTCGCGCCGGTCCTGGCCGTCGTCCTGGTGACGCTGATGATCAACGTCCTCAAGATCTTCGACCTGATCTTCATCATCGCGCCGGGCTCCTCGCAGGACGACGCCAACGTCCTGGCGCTCCAGCTGTACCGGTCGGCGTTCAGCGAGGGCAACGAGGGGCTGGCGAGCGCGATCGCGGTGCTGCTCCTGCTGCTCGTGATCCCGGTGATGTGGTTCAACATGAGGCGGCTTCGACGGGAGGCACGACGATGACGACCGTCGACGAGACAGTCCACAAGCCGCGCTCGTTCGCGGGCCGCGTCGTCGACAAGGTCGGCAGCGGAGTCCTTCAGTTCGTCCTGATCCTGGTCGGCGCGCTGTGGCTGGTGCCGACCGTGGGGCTGCTGCTCTCCTCGCTGCGCAGCCCCGAGGACATGGCGGCGAGCGGCTGGTGGGAGGTGTTCAGCAAGCCGTCGCAGCTGACGTTCGACAGCTACAGCAGCCTGCTCGAGAACGCGGACGTCACGAAGTCGCTGGTCAACACGGCGCTGATCACGGTGCCCGCGACGCTGCTCGTGATCGTCATCGGTTCGCTGGCCGGGTACGCGTTCGCGTGGATGGAGTTCCCGGGCCGGGACTGGTGGTTCCTGATCGTGGTCGGGCTGCTCGTGGTGCCGGTGCAACTGGCGCTCGTACCGATCGCGAAGCTCTTCGGCGAGATCGGGATCTTCGGCTCGCTGTTCGGCGTGATCCTCTTCCATGTCGGCTTCGGGCTGCCGTTCGCGGTGTTCCTGCTGCGGAACTTCTTCGCGGAGATCCCCCGGGAGCTCCTAGAGGCGGCGCGCTTGGACGGCGCCGGTGAGCTGCGCCTGTTCGTCCGCGTCGTGATGCCGCTCGGCGGTCCGGCGATCGCCTCGCTCGGCATCTTCCAGTTCCTGTGGGTGTGGAACGACATGCTGGTGGCGCTGATCTTCACCGACACCGACAGCCAGCCGATCACGGTCGCGCTGCAGACACAGGTACGGCAGTTCGGCAACAACGTGGACGTGCTCGGCCCGGGCGCGTTCATCTCGATGGTCATCCCGTTGGCCGTGTTCTTCGCGTTCCAGCGGCAGTTCGTGTCCGGCGTGATGGCGGGCGCGGTGAAATGACCGGCAGGGTGCCGGGCGCCGCCCACAAAGCGGCCCCCGGCGCCCACCCCCGCTCTCAACGCTCAAGCAAGCGGAACAGCTCCTCCCACCGCTCAAGCACCCGCTCCTCCGAGAACCGCCGCACATTGACCCGGGCCCGCTCCCCCATCGTGTCCCGCATCCGGGGGTTGCCGGTGAGGCGGAGGAGCCGGTCGGCGAGCGCGTCGAGGTCGCCGACGGGGGCGAGGAGGCCGTCCTCACCGTCGCGGACGATCTCGCGGACGCCCGGCGCGCAGTCGAACGCGGCGCACGGCACGGCGCTGGCCATCGCCTCCATGAGCGCGAGCGGGAACCCTTCGCCGCGCGAGGACTGCACGAAGACGGAGGAGGCGGCGAGGGCGCCGGGCACGTCGTCGGTCCGCCCGCGCCACCGCACGGACCGGTCGAGCCCCAACGCGGTGCTCTGCGCACGCAGCGCGGCCTCGTCCCCGCCCGCCCCGTACACGTGCAGCTCCCACTCCGGGCGGAGCGGCGCGACCTTCGCCCAGGTGTCGAGGAGCATGTCGACGCCCTTCTGGTCGGCGAGCCGGCCGATCGAGCAGACGACGTTCTCCGTACGGGGCGAGGGCACGGCGGGCAGGTGGGCGAGGGCGTTGGGCATGAAGTCGACGTTGTTCAGGCCCTCGGCGGTCCAGAGGTCGGCGTCCTCCTGGGTGAGCGCGAGCCAGCGGTCGACGTGCGGGTAGTGCCGCTTGATCCAGTGGTAGCGGTGGCAGGCGCGCGAGTACGCGTACGACTCATGGCTCATGCCGACGACCGTGAGGCCGGAGGTGTCGATCTCGCGCAGCCACTCCATCGCCCACACCTGGGTGACGACCACGACGGAGCCGGGCCGGGCCGGTCCCAGGACCGAGCCGAGCGTGGCGAGGGCGTCGTCGCGGGCCGCGAGCCGCCGGGCCTCGCGGCGCCGTGCGGGCACGCTGAGCCGCCGGGCACCGCCGAGCGGCCGCGGGGTCGGCGGATGCTGCGGATAGAGGCTGGTCACGGGGTAGTCGGGCGCGTCCGGCACCGCCATCTTCAGGTCGGACTCGTACACCCCGACGACGTGCACGCGATGCCCCGCGCCCGTGAACAGGCGGGCCATCTGATGGGTCCAGGCGGTGACGCCGCCCAGCTCGTCGGCGGAGTTGGTGACGAGGAACAGGTCCCGGGCCTCGCTCATGAGCCTGCCTTCCGCGTGAAGAGGGCCTCGACGACCGCGCGCGCCGCGCCCCCGTCGTCGTACGTCCCGAACTCGGCGGCGAACGCCCGCCGCCGCTCCTCCCACGCGCGGTCGGTCTTCTTGATCCCGGCGAGGGTGCGGTGCAGCTCGTCCTGGGTCTCGACGACCGGGCCGCCGGCGCGCTCGCGCAGGTCGAAGTAGCTGCCGCGCTCGGCGGCGTACGCGTCGAGGTCGGGGGCGAAATGCAGGATCGGCCGGTCGAGGAGGGCGTAGTCGAACATGATCGACGAGTAGTCGGTGATCAACACGTCGGCCAGGCACAGCAGTTCGCTCACGTCGTGGTGGGCGGAGACGTCGATGACCGTTCCGGCCGGGGTGGGCGGCAGGGCGGCGGCCTCCAGGTAGTGGGCGCGGACGAGCAGGACGTGCGTGTCGCCGAACTCCTCGGCGAAGCGGCGGACGTCGAGCGGCAGCCGCACGGTCCGGGTCTTCGGGTCGCCCCGGAAGGTGGGGGCGTACAGGACGACCGTGCGGTGGTCGGGGATGCCGAGCGCGGCGGCCGGGGCGGGGCGCGGGAGCCGCCCCTCGCGCTCGTCGCGCTCCCTCGCGGCCACGAGCCGGTCGTTGCGCGGGTAGCCGACGCGCAGGAGGCGCTCCTCGGGGATGCGGTAGGCGCGGGCGAGGGTGTCGACGTCGTGCTCGGAGCGGACCAGGAAGTGGTCGAACCGGGCGACGGCGCGGTCGAGCCGGGCGCGTTCCGGCGCGTTCCTCGTCCGGTGCCGGATCTCGTCGTGGCCCATCCGCTTGTACGCCGAGCCGTGCCAGGTCTGGAGGTACGTGGTCTCCCTCGGCTTGGTGAGGGCGTGCGGGAAACCCTGGTTGTCGACCCAGAACTCGGCGCGGGCCAGCGCCCACAGATACCGCCAGGACCAGCGGCGGACGAGCCTGGCGTCGGCCGGGAACCCGTCGCGGGACGTCGCGTAGGACCACACGGCGCGAAAGCCCTGCCCTCGCAGCTCCTCGTGCAGGGCGCGGGGGCTGTCGCCGTAGCACGTGCCCATGTGGCTCTCGAAGACGACGGTGCCCCGGCTGACGGGCAGGCGGCACAGGTAACGGTGGTAGACGCGGATCTTGACGCGCTGCGTGTGCAGGGCCGCGTACCGCTTGCCGAGCCCGCGCGAGAACTGCCGGACGGCGCGCGCCGGGCGGAAGCGGGTGAGGTAGCGGGCGAGGGCGTTGGCCTTGCGGGCGGGGGCGCGGCGCGGCAGCAGGCAGACGGCGAGGTGGTGCTTGGTGCTGACGTACGGCTGCCAGGTGTCGGCGGTGATCCTGGTTAGGCGGGGCCGGGCCGGGAGCGCGGCGTGCGGCCCCGGGACGGTGTCCGGCGCCGCGAACAGGTCGAGCGGCGGCAGGAGCGTGCCGTCGACGCCGAGGCGCAGGCGCGGGTCCCACACGCGGTCGCCGATGCCGCGCGGGCGCAGCAGCCGGGTGAGGGGGACGGCGGCGCGCCACTTGACCGTGGTGTCGTCGCGGAGGCGTACGGCGTCGACGGGCACCGTCACCGTCTTCCGCGCGGCCCCGCGCACCCCGATGTCGAGGGTGGCGGTGAGGACGCTGTCGGCGTCGCACAGGCCGAACGGCACGACGATCTCGCCCTCGACGAGGAGCCGCCCGCCCTGGGCGACGCATCGGGTGACGCGGTTGAGGAGTCTGCGGTCGCCCCAGTCCCGGTGCTGGTGGCCGAGGTCGGTGACGTCGTACGCGGCGCCGCTGTGCTCGGCGCTCCACCGCACGCCGCCGTCGTCGGCGCGGACCAGGGCGGAGACGACGGTGCCGGGGTGCTGGAGCGCGTACGCGGCGCGGTGCACGCCGTCCGCGTCCCCGTCGACGAGCAGCCGGGCGGCGACGCGCTCCAGGGCCGGGAGGTCGCGGAGCGCGGCGGTGTCGAGCAGGCCTTCCAGGACCCGGGCGGCGGTGGCTGCCGCTTCCTCCCGGCGCACCGCGTCGAGCCCGAGGAACGCGCGGGCGTACGGCAGGACGTGCTCGGCGACGAAGGCGCGCGCCCGCCGGGCCCGTACCCCGGGCTCGGTGATCAGGGCGAGGGCGTGCCGGTGGTCGGCGACGGCGGACGGGAGGTCGCGCAGCGGGTCGGGGGCGGCGCGGCGGGAGGTGACGAGCTGGGGGATCAGGGCGATGCGGCGCGCAGAGAAGGCGAGATCGAGCCCGGAGCGCCAGTCCTGGGACGCGGATGCGGAATCCGGCGCGAAGCCGGACCCAGGCTCAGAGCCGGAGCCGGAGCCGGAGCCGGCCCCGGAGCCGGACCCGGACCCGGACCCGGAGCCAGAGCCAGAGCCGGACCCGGACCCGGACTCGGAGCCGGAGCCAGAGCCGGACCCGGAGCCGGAGCCGGAGCCGGAGCCGGAGCCGGAGCCGGAGCCGGAGCCGGAGCCGGAGCCGGAGCCGGAGCCGGGCCCGGGCTCGGCGCCGGGCCCGGGCTCCGGCGCGCACTCGGGCGCCCGCCTCGACCCGGACCCGCACTCGTAGAGATCGCGGCGTACGCAGTACCCGGCCGTCAGCGCCGGGTGGATCAGCAGCTCGGGCGCCTCGGTCACCGTCTCCAGGACCCGCGAGCGGGCGTACACCTCGTTCTGCCAGGCGGGGGCCGTCTCCTTTCCGGCGCTGAGCCGGGTCCAGCGGCCCGCGACGAGGTCGGCGCCGGTGCGGTGGGCCGCCGCGTAGAGGTTGCGGCAGGCGTCGCGCTCCAGGAGTTCACCGGCGGCCAGCGGCAGGACGTACGTGCCCCGGGGCGCGTCCCCGCCGGCGACGACGGCCTCCGTACGGCGGTGGGTCTGGGCCCGGACCGAGCGGACCGTGGCGTGCAGCAGCGCGGGGTCGGTGTCGGCGGGGCAGTCGATCAGGACGCTGATGTCGGGCGCGCTCACTTGCCGGCCCCGTCCGCGCCGTGGGCCAGCATCGCGTCGGCGACCTGGGCCGCCGCCGTGCCGTCGTCGAGGTCGCAGAACGCCTCGCGGAACCGGGCGTAGGCGTCCCGGTGCCCGGCGACCGCCGCGTCGGGGTCGAGGAGCGCGGCGATGACCTCGTCGCTGGTGCGCAGGAGCGGGCCGGGGGCCTGGGCGGTGAAGTCGAAGTAGAAGCCGCGCAGGGAGTCCCGGTAGTGGTCGAGGTCGTAGGTGTGGAAGAGCATGGGGCGGCCGGTCTGGGCGAAGTCGAACATCATCGAGGAGTAGTCGGTGACGAGGACGTCGGCGATGAGGAGGAGGTCGGCGGCGTCCGGGTGGCGGGAGACGTCGCGGACGAAGTCGGAGGCGGGGACGGCGCCGCCGACGAGGTAGTGGCGGCGGACCAGGAGGACGTGGTCGTCGCCGAGCGCGGCCTCGGCGGCGGCCAGGTCGAGGCGGAGGTCGAGCCCGTAGCGGCCGAGGGATCGGCGGGGCTGGTTCTCGCGCCAGGTGGGGGCGTAGAGGATGACGCGCTTGCCGTCGGGGATGCGCAGGCGCTCCCGGACGGCGGTGGCGAGCTTGGCGCGGTCGGGGGCGTGCAGCACGTCGTTGCGCGGGTAGCCCGAGGCGAGCACGGGCCCGTCGTAGCCGAACGCGCCGCGCAGCAGCGGGGTGGAGAAGCTGTTCGGGGAGACGAGCAGCGACCACTGGGCGGCGCGGGCGGGCAGGGTGTCGATGTAGCGCTGGTCGGCGGAGGCGGTGCCGCGCAGGTCGCGGCCGATCCGCTTGAGGGGGGTGCCGTGCCAGGTCTGGACGACGTACTGGCCCTCGGCGCGCCGGAACCAGTCGGGCAGGTGGGTGTTGGTGACGACGTAGCGGCTGCGGGCCAGCGCCTCGTGCCAGGCGGCGCTCCACAGGGCGACGGGGGTGGCGCCCGGCGGCAGCTCCACCTGCTGGTCGCGGACGGCCCACAGGTGCTCCCACTCGACGCCGCGCGCCTGGAGTTCGCCGAAGACGGCGCGCGGGGAGTCGGAGTGCTGGCGGCCGTCGAAGCTGACGTAGAGGACGGCGTCGCGGCGGGGCAGCTCCCGCTGTCGCGCGTAGGCGGCGCGCAGGGCCGCCTGGGCGCCCCGCCCCCGGTCCTGTTCGGCCACGGCCGTGCCGGAGGTGAGCAGGAGCTGGTCGTGGTGGCGGCGCTGGACGGTGAACTCCCGGCCGCCGAGGACGCGGGTGAGCGGCAGGTGCGGATGGCGGGCGGGGGCGACGAGAACGGGGGCGTGGCGCTCCGGGTCGCTGTCGCCGCTCGTGCGCAGGAAGAGGTACCAGTTGCCCTCGGCGAGCGGCAGCGTCCCCGCCGGGCCCGGCAGGGCGTGCGGGTACAGGCTCGCCTCGAAGCGGCCGTCGGCGAGGGTGAGCGGGGCGGTGTTCTCCTCGTCGTGCCCGCTGTGCACGAGCACCAGTTCGCGCCGTACGGCGTCGGGGTGGCTGCCCGCGAGGAGCAGCCGGCCGTCCTCCTCCCAGCGAAGGGTGTCGACGACGGGGCGTACGGTCTGGTCGCGCAGTTCGGTGTTGCCGGACGGGTTGGCGAGGACCATCAGCTCGCGGCCCCGGCCGAGCCCGTAGCGGCCGGGGGCGATGTCGGGCCGGACGGGCAGCGAGATCCAGTCCTCGCCCGCCGCGCCCTCCGCACCGCCCCCACCGGCGCGGACCAGGCCGACGCCCCACGGGTCAGCGGGGCCGTCCGCGCCGCCGAAGAGGGCGAGCGGCACCTCGGCGGTGAAGGTGCGGCCGTCGACGGTGACGGGCAGGTCGTGGGCCTCCTTCGTGCGCCAGTTCTCGACGCGGACGGCGAGCGGCGCGTCCTGCCGCCCCGGCGCCAGCTCGCCCTTGACGCGCACCCGCCGCCCGTCGCTCTCGTGGGCGACGAGGCGTGCGGGCAGCCGCTCGACGCGCAGCCGGAGGCGTCCGCCGCGCAGGGTCGGGGCGATGCGCAGGAAGTCGTCGAGGTGGCGGACGGGCAGCGGGCAGGCGCCGCTCATCCGGACCGGGCCGCTGCGCGGCAGGAGGCCGCCCGCGTACGCGGCAAGCTCCAGGTTCCAGGTGGTGCTCGTGCGGCCTGTGACCAGCTTCGCCGGGTCGACGACCGTCTCGAACCCGGCCCGGTCGTAGTCGTGCAGGCCCTGCCGTGAGGAGAGCGTCGCCTCGCGGGAGCGGACGGTGCGCAGCCGCAGCGGCACGGCCCGGCGCCTGCCCGCGCGCAGCCAGGCGAGGCGGATCCGGGCGGTGAGGCGCCCGGCGGGCAGGTTGCGGACGTAGGCGTAGCCCTTGAGCCGGAGTCTGCCGTCGTCGCCCCAGGCGGCGTGCGTGACGCGCGCTTCGAGGGGCAGTTCGGCGCGGGTCAGGCCGACGGTCTTGCGGGGCAGCGGCGGGGTCGCATCAGGGACCTCGGCACGGCGCCCGAACAGGGTGCGGCGCGTGCGGAAAGCCCCCGAGTGCGCCTTCTCGTACGCCATGAACGTGAGGAGTTCCGGCAGGCGGCGCTCGCGGATGAGCTGCCAGCGCACGCGCAGGCCGAGCGGGAGTTCGTCGAGGACGCCCGGGTCGACGGAGGCGGCGAAGGCGTTCGCGCGGTCGAGGAACGCCTGGTGGTAGGCGGTGTCGCCGTCCGGGAGCGCCTCCATGAACATCCACAGGTCACCGGCGAGCACGGAGGCGTCGTAGCGCCGCTTGCCCTCCTGCCACTCGGGGCGTCCGGCCAGGAACCGGCTGACGTGGGTGACGGAGGCGGTGCGGTCGTGGACGGCGCGGGGCAGGGCGCGCCGGTTGGAGATCGATCCCTCGCGGTCGCGCCAGAGGTAGACGGTGTCCCGAAGGACGTCGACGGAGCGGGCCAGGAAGTGGGCGGGCAGCACGACGGGGATGTCCTCGAACAGGACGCCCTCGGGGAAGGCGAGGGCGTGCTCGTCCCAGAAGGCGCGCCGGAAGACCTTGTTGCAGGCGATGCGGTCGGCGAGCAGGTCCCAGTCGCGGGTGACGTGGGTGGCTTCGCGCGTGGCCGCCATCGCCTTGCGGAACATGGGCGACTGCTCGGTGGTGCCGTCGGCGCGCAGCCGGTGCACGTTGCCGGTGACGAAGTCGGAGCCGGTCCCGTCCAGGGTGGCGAGCATCAGCTCGTACGCGCCGGGCGGGATCACGTCGTCGCTGTCGACGAAGGCGAGGTGGGTGCCGCGGGCGTGGCGGACGCCGGTGTTGCGGGCGGCGCCGAGGCCCGCGTTGGCCTGCTCGACCAGGCGGAAGCGGGGGTCCCGGGCGGCGTGGGCGCGCGCGATCCCGCCGCTGCCGTCCGTGGAGCCGTCGTCGACGAGGACGACCTCCAGGTCCGGCATGGTCTGTGCCGACAGCGACTCCAGGCAGGCGCCGAGGTAGTCCTCGACGTTGTGGACGGGGACGACGACGGTGAGACGGGGTGTCATGCGCTGCGCACGTTCCTTCCGGCGGCGGCGGGGGGCCTGCTCGTCTGACAACCGGTGCCGCCGTTCCCGGTCACCCGGCCTGGGCCATACGGGTGGTCGCGGCGGCGGTCACGGCTTGACCGCGATGCGCCCCTCGTCCATGCGCAGCAGGAGCAGGCGCTCGCCGGTGCGCTCCAGGAACTCGTCGACGGCCTGGCGGCTGCCCTGCCAGTAGCCGTAGTCGTCGATGAGGAGGACGCCGCCCGGGACCAACCGGTCGTAGAGGTGGTCGAGTTCGTGCTTGGTGGAGGCGTACCAGTCGGTGTCCAGGCGCAGGATCGCGATGCTCTCGGGCGCCTCGCCGGGCACGGTCTCCTCGACCTTGCCCTGGACGTAGTGGACGCGCTCGGCGGGGTAAGGCACCGTTTCGAAGCCGGACTTGACGTCGTCAAGGGTGGCGTACGCCCAGATCGCCTTGGACTTGTCGTGCCGGGCGAGGAGGTCGGCGGCGGGGGTGCCGTCGCGGCGCAGGTCCTCGTCGGTGGGCGGGGTCATGCCCTCGAAGGTGTCGAAGAGGTACAGGTCGCGGTCGGTGACGCCGCTGCCGAGCAGTGTCTTCGCGCAGGCCTGCATCGAGCCGCCGCGCCACACGCCGCACTCGACGACGGCGCCGGGGATGTCGTGCCGCACGACGTGGCGGGTGGCGAGGATGAACGCGTTGAGCCGCTCCGGGGACGTCATGGTCCACGGCTTGACGGCGCGGATCGTCTCCTTGGCCTCGTCGTCGTAGTCGACGGGCAGGTTCAGCTCCTTCGGTCCCCGGGGTGCGAGCGGCGCGGGCCGCGGGGGCCTGGGGGCCTCGGCGCGCGGGGCGGGGAGCCGCGGCCGGGTCAACTGGTATCCGGTCAGCGTCCGGAGGGCGTCGTTGACAGCTTTCTTCCATGCCATGGCCCGGGACAATACGCGCATATCACCGCAAAAGTCACGCTAGGTCAAGGGCCGGTCACCCCGCGCGGTTTGGCGCCGCGCCCACCATCGCCGGGCGGGCTCCTCGACGCAGGTGTACGCCGCCCAGGACAGGGCGGTGACGACGCCCGCGACGCCGAGCAGCGTGAACACCGACAGGTTGGTGGGCGGGGTGCGGCCCCAGTGGTCGAGGATCAGCCGGTTGACGGTCTGGTGCAGCAGGTAGAAGGCGTACGACCAGGCGCCGAGCCGCACCATGACGGGGGTGCGGAGCCAGGAGCGCCGCCCGGCGCGCTCGCGCTGCACGTAGGCGACGATGACGAGGACCGAGAACAGGGCGACCACCGGCCGTACGGTCCACTGCAGTTGGGCGGCGACGGACGCGGGGCACCAGGCGCCGCGGTGCACGTACCCGGCGGTGTACACGGCGAAGAGCGCGGCGAGGACGCCGGGCCGCAGCGGGATCCGCAGGCCCCGGCCCACGGCGAGGGCGAGCGCGAGGCCGAGCGCGAACTCGGGGAGCCGGGTCACGGGCAGCCGCATCAGCCACTCGCACCGGGACGGCGAAAGGTGCAGCGCGGCCCACCAGTTGACGGCCCACATCGCGACGAGGCCGGACCCGGCGAGGGCGAGCAGGGTGCGGGTGCGGAGCCGGTAGGCGCCCCGGACGACGAAGGGGAACAGGAGGTAGAAGAACGCCTCGACGCTGAGCGTCCAGGAGACGCCGTTGCCCGGGAACATCGGGACGACGCCGGGGAACCAGGTCTGCAGGAGCACCAGTGACGCCACGAAGCTCGGCAGGTCGAACGGGACGCCGCCCCACACGTGGAACACCCAGAGGCACGGCACGGTCGCGGCCAGGTGCAGCGGCAGGATGCGGCCCGCGCGCCGGGAGTAGAAGTCCCTGGCCCTGGTCCCCGACCGGTGTCCCCAGGCGAGCAGGAAACCGGACAGGACGAAGAAGAACCCGACGCCGTTGACGCCCATCGTCGTGTACGGGAACAGCGCGGGCGCCTGCGCGACACCGCCGCCCGGACCCGCCCCGGTGAAGTGGTGCGCGAACACGGCGAACGCGGCGAGGAACCGCAGCCCCGTGAGCGAGTCGAGCCGCCCGTCCGGCGCGGGACGCTGCCGCTTCGGCGAGGCGGAGGGCTGGGCGGGGAGCAGCGCGGTGGTCATGAACGGGCTCCTCGGACGAGGACGGGCACGACGGGGGCGGCGGGGCGCGGGGTGGCGAGGGGGATGGGGTGGGCGTGGGAGGGGCCGGGGCCGGGCCCGGGGGTGGGATCAGGAGTGGGCGGGGACGGGGCCGGGAGGGCATCCGGCGCGGGGTGACGACCGGTGGCCGGTGCCGGTGCCGGGGCGGGCCGACTGGTCGACGCAGGCGGGGCGGACCGGCGGCCGGTGGCCGGTGCCGGTGCCGGGGCGGGCCGACTGGTCGACGCAGGCGGGGCGGACCGGCGGCCGGTGGCCGGTGCCGGGGCGGGTCGGCTGATCGCTGAGGGCGGGGCGGACCGGCGGCCGGTGGTCGCACGCCGGCCCGTGGAGCCGGGCGGGACCAGTCTGGCCCCGCAGTCGCCCAGGTGGCCGTGCCGCTCGTGCTTCTCGCGGTTCATCCGGTCAAGGCGCGGGCCCGCCCACGCACGGACCTCCGCGACACGCTTCGCGCCCGCCGGGACAGCGGAGACCAGGACGTAGTCGCCGCCGTTGCCCTCCCGGTACAGCGGCGCGTAACCCGCCGCCGTGAGCCGGGCCCGCGTCAGCCCCGTCCTGGGTGTCCAGGGCCCGTGGGTGTGGATCAGCGCGGGGCGGACCTCGTCCAGGACGTGCCGGGTCAGCGCCGCCTTGTCGTGGGCCGCGTACGCGTCGGCGATCGCCCGGTCGGTCAGGCCCGCCAGGTCGAGGACGCGCAGGCGGCTGGTGAGCAGCGTGCCGCCGAGGTCCGGCAGGGCGGCCGTGGCGCCGGGGCGCAGGGCGAGCCGGCCCGCGTAGGCATCGAACGTGCGGCCGTAGCGGTCGGCGACCCAGCACAGGGAGAGTGTCGGCTCGCGCCGGAACCCGGCGCCGCGCGCGGCCTGCCCGGCGAGGGAGAGCGCGAGCGCGCCCGCGACGGCGCAGCAGAGCAGGGCGCGGGTGCGGGGCCGCGCTCCGTGCGCCACGGCGGTGACGGCGAGCGCGGCGGCGGCCGAGCCGAGCACCCACACGGGGGTGGCGAAGCGGTGCAGCGGCATCCAGTCGCGCGCGAGCGCCCCGTACGCGAGGAGGGTAAGGGCGAGCGGGACGGCCAGGACGGCGACGACCCGGCGGGCCGGACCGCGCCGCCCGAGGACGAGCCCCGCGCAGGCCGCGCAAAGCAGCGTCATGGACCAGCCCGCGTACGAGAGCAGGTCCCCGGCCTTCGACAGCTCCGCGAGCGACGGCGGCGCCTGCGACTTCGCCACCGCCGTGTTCGGCACCCACCGGCCGAACACCGCGTGCCGCCACAGCAGGAACGCGCCGTACCCGGCACCGAACACCGCGACACTCAGCAGCGCCGCCCGCAGGGCGCCCCGGCGCCGCAGCAGCAGCACGGTCAGCGGGTAGGCGGCGGCGAGCACGGCCCCGTCGGGGCGGGTCAGCGCGGCGAGGAGGGCGACGGCCCCCGCGCCGCAGGCGACGCCGGACGCGGGGCCGCCCCGCGCGACGACGGCCCGTACGAGCAGCAGCGCCAGGGCCGCCGCGAGCAGCCCGTACAGGGAGTTCTCCAGGCCGGAGAAGCACCAGACCACGTACGACTCGTTCGCGGCGAGCAGCCCGCCCGTGCCGAGCACGACGAGCCACGCCCGCGCGGGCAGCGCGACCCGCGCCGCTCCCCCGACGCACGCCAGTGTGCCCGCGACGCAGAGCAGGGCCAGCGCCTTCGGGAACAGCGCGAGGTCGCTCACCCCGAACCAGGCGCCGTGGTCGAACAGGCCGAGCCCCCGTCCCACCAGTAGCAAAGCCAGCCACGCCGGGTTCGAGTACCCCTCGACCGGCGCGGCGCCCGCCTGCTGCACCGGGCCGAGCCCCTCGCCGACGCTGCGGGCGTAGGCGAAGGTGACGGCGGCGTCGTCGACGATCCACTGCCCGAGCGCGGCGGCGCGGACCGCGACGAGCGCGGTACCGCCGAGCACGGCGAGGGGGACGGCCCACGCCGCCCACGTACGGGGCCGGGTGCCGGGCGGCAGAGCGGGGCGGCGGGCGCCGGGGACGGCCGGTCCGGGCGGCGCGGAGGGGCGGTTCAGGATTTTCATCCAGGGACCAACACCGGCGCGCCCGCACGGGTCACGAGCACTGGACCGCCCGGGTGACGGCCGCGCCCCTCACCCGGCGAGGAACAGCTTCCGTGCGACGCGGTCGGCGGCGCCCCCGTCGTCGTACGCGCAGAACCGCTCTCGGAACGCGGCGCGCAGCCGGGTCGTCGCGGCGGTGTCGAAGCCGCCGTCCCGGAAGAGGGCGACGAGTTCGTCCTCGGTGGTGGCGACGGCGCCCGGGGTGTCGCCGGGCTCCCCGGACAGGAGGTCGAAGTAGGTGCCGCGGGCCAGCCGGTAGGCCTGCCAGTCGGGGGCGTAGACGACGAGGGGCCGGTCGAGGCAGGCGTAGTCGAACATCACGGACGAGTAGTCGGTGACCAGGGCGTCGGCGGCCAGGCACAGGTCCTCGACGCGGGGGTGGCCGGTGACGTCGACGAGGCGGGGATGGGCGTCGACCAGCCCCGCCTCGGCGCCGTAGAAGTAGTGGGCGCGGACGAGGACGACGTGACCGTCGCCGAGCGCGTCGGCGAACCGGGCCAGGTCGAGGCGGGGCAGGAAGCCCTTCTGGTAGTCGCGGTGGGTGGGGGCGTAGAGGACGGCCCGCTGCCCGTCGGCGATGCCCAACGCGCGGCGCAGCGCCCGTACTTCCTCGTCGCTGGTGGTGAAGAAGACGTCGTTGCGCGGGTAGCCGAGTTCGAGGGGCGCGTACGCCGACGACGGGTAGACCCGCTCCCACACCTGGGTGGAGTGCGGGTTGGCGGAGAGGCTGTAGTCCCACTGGTCGGTGTGGGCGAGGACCTTGGCGAAGCTGATGCCGTGCGTGCCCGCCGGGTAGCGGCGCTGGTCGAGCCCCATCTTCTTCAGCGGCGTCCCGTGGTGGGTCTGGAGGTAGACCTGGCCGGGGCGCTTGGTGAAGCCGCCGGGGAACGAGGAGTTGTTGACGAGGTACTTCGCGGTGGCCATGGCCTGCCAGTACCGGCGCGAGCCCTCGATGACGTACGGAACGCCCTTCGGGACGCGTTCCTCGTGCCGCGACGAGACGACGAAGACGCCTTTGACGTGCGGGGCGATCCGGCGCGCGGCGGCGTGGACGGCGGCCGGGTTGCAGCTGACGCCCCGGTTCCAGTACGCGCCGTAGACGGCGAGCTGGGGGTCGAGGCGGGCGGTGCGCAGGTCGGTGCGGTAGGCGGCCTTCATGACGCGGGTGCGGAGCTTCTTCTTGTGCCGCTTGAGCGAGGAACTCAGCGATTTCTTCCGCCCCCTGGCCTTCTCCTGCTTCAGGTAGGCGGGCCAGGACCCGGTGGCGAGGGCCTGTTCGCGCGCGTCGGCCGGGACGTGTCCGGCGGGCCGGTGGGCGCGGTGCAGGCCGGCGGCGCGGCGGAACAGTTCGGGCCGGTCGTCGGGGGTGGTGCGGGTGGCGTCGTCGAGGACGCGCAGGACGTGGGCGACGGCGTACGGGAAGACGCGGCCCGTGTCGGCGGCTCCGGTGAGGAGCTCCTCGTAGCGGTCGACGATCGCGAAGTGCCGCCGCCCCGGGCTGCCCGCGAGGCCGCCCGCGCGGCGGCGGCGCCAGCGCACGCACGGGCGCGCCAGTGTCGCCAGGGTGGCCGCCTCCAGGACGGCGCGATACGCCGGGACCACATCCTCGTACGGGCCCTCGGGGGCGAAGGCGAGGCCGCGCCCGTCCCAGAAGTCGCGGCGCACGGCGCGGTTCCAGGCGGCGGGGGTGACGGCGAGGGGGTCCGCGTCCGGGTCGAGGTCGTCGCCGCTGGCGCGCACGCTGTCCCACCAGTCGGTGCGGTCGTGGTCGTGGAGCAGGACGTCGGGGTCGCCCGCCTCGGTGAGCGCCGCGTCGAGGGCGGCGAGGGCGCCGGGCAGCAGGGTGTCGTCGGCGTCGAGGAAGAGGAGGTAGTCGCCGGTGGCCTCGCGCAGGCCCGCCGTTCGGGCGGCGCCGACCCCCTCCCGGGCGGGCAGCGCGAGGGCCCGCACGCGCGGGTCGCGCGCCGCGTACTCGGCGGCGATCGCGCCGGAGGCGTCCGGCGAGGCGTCGTCGACGACGATCAGCTGCCAGTCGGTGTGGGACTGGCCGAGGACGGAGTCCAGGCACTCACGGAGGTAGCCCTGGACGCGATAGGCGGGGACAACGACGGAGAAACGGGACGAACGCGACATAAAACCTGACGCTACCTCAGGAGGACGGTCCGTGTTGGCCCAGACGGGCGAGCACCGCCGAAACTGTTGTCATACAGCGACTTATCGGGCAAATACGCTGAATGTCACAAGAGCCTGGCCGCCGCCCCCGTCTCAGCGTCGTCGTTCCCGTCTTCAACGTCGAGGACTATCTGGCCGAGTGCCTGGAGTCGATCGCCGCCCAGACCTTCACAGAGTTCGAGGTCGTCCTCGTGGACGACGGGTCCACGGACGACAGCCCGCGCATCGCCCGCGCCTTCGCGGACCGCGACCCCCGCTTCCGCTACGTCCGCCAGGACAACGCCGGACTGAGCGCCGCCCGCAACACGGGCGTGCGCCGGCTCGGCCCCGGCGCCGAGTTCCTCACCTTCGTCGACAGCGACGACATCGTGCCGCACGACGCCTACGAGCGGATGGTCGCGAGCCTGGACCGCACCGGCTCCGACTTCGTGACCGGCAACGTGTGGCGGCTGAACGAGCGCGGGCGGCAGCAGGCCTGGCAGTACAAGTGGCTGACCCGGCGCCGCGAGCGCACCCACATCACCCGCGACGTCCAGCTCCTGGCCGACCGCGTCGCCTGGAACAAGGTGTTCCGGCGCGCGTTCTGGGACCGCCACCGCTTCACCTTCCCCGAGGGCAGGCTCTACGAGGACACGCCCGTCATGATCCCGGCGCACTTCCTCGCCGAGTCCGTCGACGTGCTCGACAGCCACGTCTACTACTGGCGGGTGCGCGAGGGCTCCATCACCCGGCGCCGCACCGACGTGAAGGGCGTACGGGACCGGATCGCGGCCTGCGACCACGTCAGCCGCTTCCTCGCCGAGAGCTTCGCCGACCGGCCCGAGCTGAAGCGCACGTACGACACGTCCTGCCTGCGCGACGACTTCGTGTACTTCCTCGACGGGCTGCCGATGGGCGGGCCCGAGTACCGGCAGGCGTTCTGCGACGGCACGGCCGACTTCCTGCGCCGCGCGGATCCGGCGGCGGCCGACGGGCTCCCCCTCCACCTGCGCGTGAAGTGGCATCTGGTCGGCGAGGGCCGCGTCGACGACCTCGTACGGCTGCTCTCCTTCGAGCGCCGCAACGGCACCGCCTTCCACGTCCGCGGCGCACTGCGGCGCAGCGCCGCCTACCCCGGCCTGACCCGCCTTCCCGACCGGCTCCTGCGGATCGGCAAGCGGGAGCTGCCGGTGGTGGCGCGGGTGCGCGAGGCGGCGTGGGACGCGGACGGCAAGCTCCGGGTGACGGGGTACGCGTACGTGCGGAACCTGGCGGCGGGGCGGCCGGGGAAGTCGGTGCGCACGGGCCTGCTCAGGGCCGAGGGCAGCCGCACGCAGGTACGCCTGGTCCCGACCCGGTCGGTCGCCGACCCGGCGGCCACCGCCAACTCCGGGCAGGAGCTGCACGACTACGACCACTCCGGGTTCGCCATGACGATCGACCCGGAGAAGCTGAAGGTGAAGGGGCGGTGGCAGCCCGGCACGTGGAACCTCGGCGTCGTCGTCGCCGGGCACGGGCAGGTGCGCCGCGCGGCGCTGCGCGCGCTGGACGCCTCGACGCAGCAGCACCTCGTGCGTGACCTGGGGGACGGCACGCGGCTCGTCCTCGGCCACACCAAGGGGCGGCTCGTCCTGAAGGTGGTGGCGTACGCGGCGCTCGCCGACGACCACCGCGGCGAGGACGGCGCCATGGTCCTCTCCGGCCGTCTCCTGAACGGCATCGAGCCGCGCTCCCTGCGCCTGACGCACCAGCACTCCGGCACCGAGTTCGACTTCCCGGTGACGTGCGCGGGCGGCCGGTTCCTGGTGCGGGTCCCGCTCGACCGGCTCGCCAAGGTGCCCGCGCCCCCGCACCGCGCGCCCAAGGAGGTCGAGCCGCCGCACGGCGACCGCTGGCAGGTCAACTTCCGGCTGCCCGACGGCAAGTCCCGCTCGGTGGCGGCGGTGCTCGACCTGCCGCCGGGCCGCTACGAGGCGGGCGACCGCGAACTGTGCGCCACCGCCAACGACCAGGGCCAGCTCGTCATCGAACTGACCCGGCAGCCGATGGCCGACCAGGTGGAATGGTCCGGGGACGGTGACGGCTCGTTCGTCGTCGCGGGCACGGCGTCCGCCGCGTCCTGGACCCGCCCGGAACTGGTCCTGCGCCACAGCACGACCAACGAGGAGCTGACGGCCCCGACCGAGCACGAGGCGGGCCGCTTCCGCGCGGCCATCACCGCGTCGGGGCTCTGGGAGGGCCGCTGGTACGCCTTCCTCCGGGAGCCCGACGACCGGCACGGGGACGGGGTTCCGGTACGGGTCCTGACATCGGTGAGCGCGGAACTGCCGCGGCACCGGCCGGACTCCGCCCGCGACCTCACCCTCGACCGGCGCTTCGGGGACCGGCTGGTCGTCGAGGTGGGGCCCGCTCTTCCGCCGGCCGATCGCGGAGCGTACCGCCGGCACCGGCTGCGGACCGGGCACTACCCGGCCCAGCGGCAGCTCCCCCTCCAGGACGCCGTGCTCTACATGGACGGGGACTCGCCGCGCGCCGTCCACGCCGAACTGGTGCGGCGCGGCGCCGCCGTCGAGCACCTCTGGGTGACCCGGGACGGCCGCACCCACGTGCCGCCGACCGCGCGCGGCGTCGAGGAGCACTCGGCCGAGTGGTACGCGGCGCTCGCCCGCTGCCGCCGCATCGTCACCGCCCACCAGCTCCCCGACTTCTTCGAGCGCCGCGAGGGCCAGACCGTCGTGCAGACCTGGGACGGCACCCCGCTCAAGCGGATCGGCGCCGACCTCACCGACACCCTCTACGCCGACCACGACCATCTGGCGCTGCTGCCGAAGCTCTCCCGCCAGTGGGACGTCCTGGTCGCCCCGTCCCGCTGGTCGGCACCGCACCTGTCCCGCGCCCTCGGCTACGACGGCGAGGTCCTCCAGGCGGGCTCGCCGCGCAACGACATCCTGTTCACCGCGCCCGACGCCCGCCGCGAACGGGCCGAACGGCTGCGCCGCGACCTCGCCATCGCCCCGGACAAGCGGATCGTGCTCTACGCGCCGACCTACCGCGACCACCTGGCGCACGCCCCCGGCCGCTTCCGCCACGAGCCCGCGTTCGACTTCGCCGCCGCCGAACGCGAACTCGCCGGCGACCACGTCCTCCTCGTCCGCAAGCACCCGCAGGCGACGGGCCGCCTGACGGGGGCGCGGGCCCCGTTCGTCCGGGACGTCACGGGCCATCCGAGCGCGGCGGAACTCCTGCTGCTCGCCGACGTCCTGGTCACGGACTACTCGTCCCTGATGTTCGACTTCGCGCACACCGGCCGCCCGATGCTCTTCCACACCTACGACCTCGACCACTACCGGGACACGGTGCGCGGCTTCTACCTCGACTTCGAGGACCACGCCCCGGGCCCGCTGCTCACGTCGACGGACGAGGTGGTGTCGGCGCTGCGCGACCTGGACACGCTGGCGCCCCGGCACGCGGCGGCGTACGAGGCGTTCCGCGCGGCCTACTGCGACCTGGACGACGGGGGCGCGGCGGCGCGCGTCGCGGAACGGCTCATGCGCTGAGGGGGCGCCTCAGACACGGCGGACGGTCACTCGATGACGAGGTCGACGTCGATGTTGCCGCGGGTGGCGTTCGAGTACGGGCACACCTGGTGCGCCTGCTCGACGAGCTTGCGGCCCGTCTCCTCGTCGACCGAGTCGGGCAGCTCGACGCGGAGGACGACCGAGAGGCCGAAGCCCTCGCCCTGCTTGCCGATGGAGACCTCGGCGGTGACGGCGGCGTCGGTCACGTCGACCTTCGCGCCCCGGCCGACGAGCCCGAGCGCGCTGCCGAAACAGGCGGCGTAACCGGCGGCGAAGAGCTGCTCCGGGTTGGAGCCCTGGCCGTTGCCGCCCATCTCGGCGGGGATGCCGAGCTGGAGGTCGATCAGACCGTCGGAGGAGACGGCGCGGCCGTCACGGCCGTGGGTGGCGGTGGCGACGGCGGTGTAGAGGGCATCCATGAGGGCTCCTTCGTCGGAAGTTCGTCGGAGGCCCGCTGTCGGCGGGCTCCGCGTACGAGACAACTATGGCACGCAATTAAGTTGTGCACAACTGAACGCGCCTGTTCGGATAGGCTTGATTGCATGACCGATTCCCGCCCCGCTGCCGAGACCGAGGCCCGGGTCGACGACCTCCTCCGGCTCGACCGCCAGATCTGCTTCTCGCTGAACGCGGCGTCGCGCGCCTTCGGCGGCGTCTACCGCACGCTCCTCAAGGACCTCGGCCTCACCTACCCGCAGTACCTGGTGATGCTGGTCCTCTGGGAGGAGGGCGCGGCGGTCCCGGTCAAGCGGCTCGGCGAACGGCTGCGGCTCGACTCGGGCACGCTGTCGCCGCTGCTCAAGCGCCTGGAGGCGAACGGTCTGGTGCGGCGCGAACGCAGCGCGCGCGACGAGCGCTCGGTCGACGTGAGCCTCACGGACGCGGGCGCCGCCCTCAAGGAGCGCGCCGCCGAGGTCCCGCGCTCCATCGCGCGCGCGACCGGCTTCGAACTGGCGGAGATCGAGGATCTGCGCCGCCGCCTGAACCGGCTGACGGAGGCGCTGGACACGGCGACGCTGGGCTGACCGCTCCACACCGAGACGCCGCGACGCCGCGACGCCGTACCGGACATACAGGCCATACGAGACATACGCCCGTACGGAACATACGCTCCCCTAGCGTGACCATCGACACGCGAGACCGTCTGACGGCCCTGGACCCCGTCCACGACACCTGGGTCCGCCCCTCCCGTACCGCGCTCCCCGTCGTCTGGGCGCTGACGCGCGCCGCCATGCTCGCGCTGCTCGTGATCGACGGCAGACATCCGCTGGGCGTGGGCGGCGTCGCGGGCGAGGTGCACGCCCGGTACGCGCACTGGAGCGCGACCCTGGCCCAGGGCACGTTCCCGACCGGCGACCCGCTGTGGCAGTACCCGCCGGGCGCGGGCCCCCTGCTCCTCGCGCCCTCGCTGCTGCCCGGCCTCACGTACTTCCAGGCGTTCGTCGCCCTCACCCTCGCCACGGACGCGCTGGTCACCTACGTACTGGCACGCGGCGACCGCGATCCGCGCGGCGCCTGGCTGTGGGCGGCGGGCCTCCCCCTCCTCCTGCACGTGCCGCTCGCCCGCTACGACATCGAGGTCACCACCCTCGCCGTCCTCGCCCTGCTCTCCCTCGGCCGGGCCCCCCGCCTCTCCGGCGCGCTCGCCGCGCTCGGCGCCCTGGTGAAGGTGTGGCCCGCGCTCACCCTGCTCGGCGTGGAACGGGGCCGGACGGCCCGCCAGGTCTGGGGCACGGCGCTCGCCGCCGCGACGGCGATGCTGCTGCTCCTGGCGCTGGTCTTCCGCGCCCCGCTGTCGTTCCTGAACGGGCAGGGCGGGCGCGGCGTGCAGATCGAGTCGCTCGGCGGGACGGTGCTCGCGCTGGCCCGCCTCGCCGGGTGGCCGGGGCGGGTCCGGTACCAGTACGGGGCGATGGAGTACGTCGGCCCCTGGGTGGGCGCGATCGCGACGACTTCGCTCGCGCTGACGGCGGTGGCCTTCGCGGTGCTCCTGTGGTGGCGGCTGCGGGCACGGCACCACACGGAGGCGACCCCCTACGACGCCGCACTCTGCGCCGTCCTGATGTTCACCGTCACCAGCCGCGTGATCAGCCCGCAGTACCTGGTCTGGCTGCTCGGCCTGGCGGCGGTCTGCCTCACCTCGCGCCGCACGACACAGCGGCCGGTCGCGCTCCTTGTGCTCGCGGCGGCGGCGCTGAGCGGCCTCGCGTACCCGGTCCTGTACGGGGATGTGATCGCCGGGACGTGGGCGGGCGTCGGGGTGATGGCGGTACGGAACGCGCTGCTCGTGGCGGCGGTGTGGATGTCGTTCCGTGCGCTGTGGAAGGCGTTTCATTAATCGGACAATAGGCGCAAACCCATAGGATTCACCCCGTGAACCCCGTGAACCGCGCAGGAGACGCAGCCCCGACCCAGGCCCCGGCCCCCACCGTCACGGTCGTCGTGATCGGTTACGACGACGCCGCCCACGTCACCGACGCGGTGCGTTCGGCGCTCGCACAGGGTCCTGCCGTCCGGGAGGTGATCGCGGTCGACGACTGCTCCACGGACGGCAGCGGCGCCCTGCTCGACGGACTCGCCGCCCACGAACCCCGCCTCACCGTGGTGCACCGCGAGACCAACAGCGGCGGCTGCGGCACCCCCCGCAACGACGGACTGGCCCGCGCCTCCTCCTCGTACGTCATGTTCCTCGACAGCGACGACGTGCTCCCGCCGGGCGCCGTGGACGCGCTGCTCGACGCGGCCGGCCGGCACGGTGCGCAGGTCACCGCCGGACTGTGCGTACGCCGCGAACTCCCGTCGGGCCGCGAGATCCCCTGGCAGCCCGACCTCTACGCGGAGGAACGGGTCCTCGCCACCCCGGAGAAGCGCCCGCGCCTGGTGCGGGACACCCTCTGCGTCAACAAGCTGTACCGCACGGACTTCCTGCGTGAGCACGCCGTCCGCTTCCCCGACGGCCGGTTCGTCTACGAGGACTTCGTGTTCGGCGCCCGCGTCCTCGCGGCGGCCCCGCGCATCGCCCTGATCCCCCACCGGGTCTACATCTGGCACGTGCGCCGCGCCGCCGGGAAGCTCTCCCTCTCCCTCGACCGGGCGTCCATCGCCAACTGGCAGGCCCGCCTCGACGCCCACCGCCAGTCCGTCGCCATCCTCCTCGACGCCTCCAGCAAACGGCTGGCCCGCGCGGCGCGCTCCACCTTCCTCGACCACTCCCTGCGGATGTACGCGCGCGAACTCGATCTGCGCGGCCCCGCGTACCGCGCCGACTGGTGGACCCGCACCCGCGCCTACCTGGAGACCTTCGACACCGCGGACTTCGACGCGGCCCCGGCCCCGGGCCGCCTCGCCGGCCGCCTGGTCCTCGCCTCCCCGGCGCCGCGCGACCTGCCGCGCCTGAAGGAACTCGCGGCCCGCCCGGCACGGCTGCTCCCGCCGTACGCGCGGGCCCCCGACGGCACGCCCGTCTGGTCGGCGGACCTCCCTCACCTGACCCTGGAACACCTACTGCACCGCCCGATGCACCTGCTCCCCGTGGCGGTCGACGGCGAACTCCGCCCCGGCATCCGCTCCACCCGCCTCACGCTGCGGCTGCACGAGCTGTACGGCCGGGTGGCGGACGCGGGCCCGCGCGAGGTGGAGGTCGAGCTGGTGGAACGGCGGGGCGCGGTGCTCCAGCGCAGAACGGCGCCCTTCACGGCGTACGGTCCGGACGTGAGCCCGGACGACACGACGTGGGTGGCGTCGACGACCCTCGACCTCTCGGCCCTCGGCCGCCCCGGCACCTGCGACATCCGCCTCCGCCTGACCTTCACCGACGGCACCCACCGCGACACGACCCCCCACGCCTCGCACGGCCCCGGCCTGCTCCGCCGCGTGGCAGTCCCGAGCCGCCGCCACGGAATCCTCCTCGCTCAGCCCTACGCGACCCATGCGGGGGCGCTGGCGCTGCGCACGGCGACGGGATTGCGGGGGGTGGCATCGGTGCTGCGCCGACGAGCAGCGCGCCTGTTCCTCTCAAGCCCCTCCGGCGATTGAGGAGCGGGGTCCGGGGCAGAGCCCCGTGACCTGTCATCCAGCCGCCCGAACCCTCCGAACGAGCTGCCCCACTTCCCCGGACAACCCCACCCCCACGGCCAGCGCCAGCGTGACCGCCGCCACGTTCACCATCCCGGCAACCCCCGACGTGGTCCGCCCGGAGGCCAACGCCCCCAACGCCGCATAAAGCGCCCCACCCGGCAACAGAGGCGCGATCCCCGGCACAACGATCGGCAACGCCGACTCCCGCCGCCGCCGAGCGACAAGATGCCCGGCACCCCCCACGGCGGCAGCCACCAGAGCCGTCCCGACCAGCGAAGAGAACCCCCGCACCTCGAACTCCACGGAGACCACGAACCCGCCGAGCCCGAGCACCGCGGCGGCAAGCCAGTCACGCCCCGGCGTCCGCGCCCGCGCCGCCACGGCGACGGCGAACACGACCGCCCCCACCGCCGGCGCCCCGAAATGGTCGGAGCGCCGCACGGACGGCACGATCGGCACACCGAGCCCGGCCAGTTGCCCGACCCCGAGCACGGCGACGACCCCCGTCACGGCGGCGGCGAAGACGAGCAGCGCGTCGGCGAGCCGCCCGAGCGCGGTCAGATAGTGCCCGGCGAGAGCGTCCTGCACGGCGCTGACGAAGGTGACGGTGGGCAGCAGCCCGAGCACCCCGGCGACGACGACGGCCTGGACGGCGGACGGCGGAGCGAACCGGCTGACGGCAAGAGCCATGACGGCGGCAGGCATCGCGGCAACGGCGTACCGGTAGAAGGCAGGCACCCCGTTCCGCCCCAGCCACCCGTTCAGCAGCCCACCCAGCACCCCGGCGACGAACGAGCACACGGAGGTGAGCGGCCCGCCACCGAAGACGGGTCCGCCCCCGGCCGCGACGAGCCCGGTCTGCACGGGCGCCCGCCACCGGCCCCAGCGCCGCCCGCCGGCGTCGCCCGGAGCGTCGAGGATCCGCCCGGCCTCGGCCCGCGCCTCGTCCAGGGTCAGCGAGTGCGCGCTGATCCGTCCGACGAGGGCCTGCAGATGTCCGAGGGACCGGAAGTCGGTGGAGTGCCGCCGCACATGCCGGGTGGCATACAGGGGCGTCAGCTCCCCGGGCGCGAAGGCGGACAGCGAAACAGCCCCCAGCGTGACCCCGGGCTCGCAGTAGCTCAGCCCGTACGTCTCGGCGGTGACCAGCACCCCCGCGACCGCCTCCTCCGCGGACGCCCCGTACGACAGCAGCGCCTCCCCGACCCGGACCGCCAGATCGGCGACGCGCGCCCCGTACGCCTGCATGTCCGCGCGCCCGTCGTCATGCAGCAACTCACCGGCGAACCCGTAACTGCTCATCGGTTCGAGCCCGCGCAACCGCGGCAGGGCCCGGGCCAGCCAGGGGGCGGACAGGGTGCGGGTGTCGTTCCTCACAGGCATACAGATGGAGCGTAACGGACATATCACCCATACGGGCGAGTAACCGCCGGGCGGATCTCGTCAGACCAGGCGCCTGGCGGTGGCCCACCGCGTCAGCTCATGACGGTTCGAGAGCTGGAGCTTCCTGAGCACCGCCGACACGTGGGACTCGACCGTCTTCACCGAGATGAAGAGCTGCTTGGCGATCTCCTTGTAGGCGTAACCGCGCGCGATGAGCCGCAGCACCTCCCGCTCGCGCTGGGTGAGGCGGTCCAGGTCCTCGTCGACCGGGGGCGCGTCCGTGGAGGCGAAGGCGTCCAGGACGAACCCGGCCAGCCTCGGCGAGAAGACCGCGTCGCCCTCCTGCACCCGGAAGATCGAGTCGACGAGGTCCGTGCCGGTGATCGTCTTCGTCACGTAGCCGCGGGCGCCGCCGCGGATCACCCCGATCACGTCCTCCGCCGCGTCCGACACCGAAAGGGCCAGGAAGCGCACCGGGTTGTCGGCGTCGGCCATCAACTGCGCGCTGCGGCGCAGGACTTCGACGCCGCCGCCGCCCGGCAGATGGACGTCGAGCAGGACCACCTCGGGGCGCGTCGCCGCGATGACCGTGACGGCCTGGTCGACGTCGGCCGCCTCGCCGACGACCTCGACACCCGTCGTCTCCGTACGGCCGATCTCCGCCTGGACCCCCGTACGGAACATGCGGTGGTCGTCGACGAGGACGACGCGTACGTGCCGCCCGGGTCCCTCCGCCGTGGTCTGCGCTGCGTCGTCGGTCGTCATGCCGTCTTCTCCGCCCTCTTCATGGTCAGTTCGACCTCTGTGCCGCCGTCCGGCACCGCCCGCAGCCGGGCCGTCCCGCCGTTGCGTTCCATCCGGCCGATGATCGATTCTCTGACGCCCATGCGGTCCGCGGGGATGGAGTCGAGGTCGAAGCCGGGTCCGCGGTCCCGTACGGACACGAACACCTCGTCCCCCTCCACCTCCGCGTACACCCTTACGGCGCCGCCCTCGCCACCGTACTTCGCGGCGTTCACCATCGCTTCCCTCGCGGCCTGCATCTGCGCGCGCAGCGCCTCGTCGAGCGGGCAGTCGCCGACGACCACGACCTCCAGGGGCACGCCGTGCTTGTCCTCGACCTCGGCGGCGTGCCGCTTGACCGCCTCCGCGACCGTCTCCGGCTCCTGCGGGTTCTCGGCGGCGGCCGGTTTGTACAGCCAGGCCCGCAGGTCGCGTTCCTGGGCGCGGGCGAGACGGCGTACCTCGGCCGGGCTTTCGGCGTTGCGCTGGATCAGGGTGAGGGTGTGCAGGACGGAGTCGTGGACGTGGGCGGCGACCTCGGCGCGCTCCTGGGCGCGGATGCGCATGAGGCGTTCCTCGGAGAGGTCCTGGGTCATGCGGATCAGATAGGGGCCGGCGAGGAGTGCGATGCCGACCAGGACCGCGAGCGCCGCCTGGAGGATGGAGCCAAGATGTTCCGTCGCGCCCTGCGTGACGAAGATGCCGGTGACGCCCGCGCCGACGAGGACGACACCGGCGGCGGCGCGGGCGAACTGCAAGGTGCGTTTGCGGCGGCCGGCCTCGGCCCAGCGGGCCCTGCGCGCGTTGTCCGCCTGGCGCCAGACGAGGGCGACGCCCGCGCCGACGAGGACCGTCGGGACCAGGTACGCCTTGGTGTTGCCGGTGAGGTTCACGTTCTGCACGAAGATCATCGCGACGATGACCATGAGCAGCAGGGCGAGGAGCTGCCCCTTGTCGGGGCGGCGCGCGACCAGCCTGCGCCGCCCGTCGGGGGCGGTCTCGGTGGCCAGTACGGTCGGCCGGTCCGTGCCGACGCCGCCCACGCCCAGCGGCACGAAGAACCAGAACGCCGCGTAGAGCAGGGCGCCGAGGCCGTCCGCCATGAACAGGCCCGCGAAGACCAGGCGCACCCACACGACCGGAAGGCCGAGATGGCCGGCGAGGCCGCGCGCGACGCCGCCGAGCCAGCGGCCGTCGCTGCTGCGATAGAGCTTGCGGGGCGGCCCCGGGTCCCGGGCGTCCCGGGGCGCCCCGGGGTGCTCGGCGCGGGGGGCGGTCGCTGCTTCCTGCATGACCCGATCGTCACACGGCGGGCGCGGGCGGGGCATCAGGGTCGGCCCCCGAGGCACCCCTGATCCTTCACGTTCCGCGGGCGTCGGTCTCAGGGGCGATCTCAGGGTCCGGCCAGGGTTGTCCCGACTGCCGCCGGCGGACCCGGCCCGTCACCATGGACGTATGACCGAGCAGCCTCACGGCGCGGTACCCACCGCGGAGAAGGACACCGTCGCGGCCCCGCCGCGCCGATTCCGGCGCGACCGGCGGTACAAGACGCTGGGCGGTGTCTGCGCGGGCCTGGGCCGGCACTGCGACATGGACCCGGTGATCTTCCGGATCGGGCTCGCCGTGCTCTCCGTGACCGGCGGGGTCGGCCTCCTCTTCTACGGTTTCGCCTGGCTGTTCGTGCCGTACGACGACGAGGACGAGAACGAGTTCCGCAAGCTCCTCACCGGCCGGGTCGACGGTCCCGGGCTCGCCGCCATCGTCACGGCGCTGGTCGGCTGCGGCGTCTTCCTGTCGATGCTGAACAACGTCGGGGCGTTCACCTTCGCCGTTGTCCTCGCGCTGCTGCTCGCGGGCGCCGGGTACTGGTCGCAGCAGCGCCGCGCCACCGACCCCGACCCCGTCGCCGCGCAGGCGGTGGCCGACGCGCCGCCCGAGGCGCAGGCGCCGCCCGTCGCGCCCGCGCCGTCGTGGTGGCGGGACCCGATCGTCAAGGACGGTACGCATGTCGGCGGGACCGGGTACATCTGGGGGCCGCCGGACAGCGCGGAAGCCGGGCCCGGGAAGGTGGACCGGCGGCCCGGCGGGGCGGTGGCGCGGCCGCGCGGGATCGGGGGGCTCACGTTCCTGGTGGCGCTCGTCGCGGGGGCGGCCGGGGCGGGGGCGTCCTGGGAGTCCCGGACGTTCGGCGCCAGCCTGCAGACCGGGCTCGCCTGCGCGCTCGGGGTGTTCGGACTCGGCATCGCGGTCAGCGCGTTCCGGGGGCGGACCGGGGCGGGGTCGATCTTCTGGGCCGTGATCACCGCCGGGCTGCTCGTCGCGTCCGCCGCGCTGCCCGCCAACATCAGCACCGAGTGGGCGCGGACGACCTGGGCGCCCGCGAGCGCGTCCGAGCTGCGGCCGCGGTACGAGCTGGGCTCCGGCGTCGGCACGCTCGATCTGTCCCGGGTGGACATCGCCGACGGCCGTACGGTCACCACGCACCTGGAGGTCGGGGCGGGCCGGGCGAAGATCGTGCTGCCGCGGGACGAGAAGGTGCGGCTGCGTGTCGAGGTCGGGGTCGGGGACGTGCGGCTGCCCGGCGACGACCGGCACGACGTCGATGTCCGCCCCGGCATCGAGAAGACCCGCACGCTGGCGCCCGCCGGTGGCGGCGACGGAGGCGGCGATGGGGGCGGTGTCCTCGAACTCCACGTCGAGGTCGGAGTCGGACAGGCGGAGGTGTCCCGTGCGGCATGACTTTTATCCCGGGCGGTTGCTTGCGGGTCTGGTGCTGATGGCCACGGCGCTGGTGTATTTCGGGGATGCGGGGGGTGCGTGGGACGCGCCGTGGTTCGTGGGGATTCCGCTGGTCTGCGGGGGCCTGGGCCTGGCCGGAGCGGTGGGAACGATAACCCACGCAATCCGCCTCCGCGCGAGATCCTCCACACCCCGCCCCTGAGACCCGCTGCCGACCGCAGGCCCGTCGAGACTGGTCACGCAGTTCCCCGCGCCCCTTCCAGCTGCGTCGCCGACCGCGCGCCCGTCGTGGCTGGTCGCGCAGTTCCCCGCGCCCCTTATAGGTGCGTTGCCACCTGCGCGTGCATCGTGGTTGCTCGCGCCGTTCCCCGCGCCCCTTACAGGTACGTCGCCGACCGCGCGCCCATCGTGGTTGCTCGCGCCGTTCCCCGCGCCCCTGAGATGCGCACTTCGTGCGCCATCTCAGCGAGGCGCGCGCGTCGGGGGCGCGTTACACGTAGCTCCATAGGGCCCACGGGAGACGCGCGCCCTATGGAGCTGCGGCGCAGCCGCATGCTTCAGGGGCGCGGGGAACTGCGCGAGCAACCACGACGAAAGGCGCACATCACAACGCACCTCTGAAAGCCAGCGGCGCAGCCGCACGGCACACGGCGATGCACCCGGCGGCTCAAGCCGTTCGGCGGCGACGGTGCCACCACTTGTCCAGGGACCAGACCCCCGCCCCGGCCAAGACCAGAGGCAGCCACGCCATCAGGTAGGCCAGGTCATTGCCCAAGTAATACGGCTCCGTCGCCCAGCTCACCGTCAGCCACAGACTCAGAGAGATCAGCGCACCCCCGAGCGCCGCAAGCCGCCCCAACACACCCAGCAACGTCCCGACCCCCACCGCAAGCTCCCCGAACGCGATCGCGTAACCGAACCCGGCCGGAGACCTGAGCGCCAGATCAACGAGTTCCGGGAGGGCGGCGACGTCGCGCACGGTGCGCATCTGCTCGCCGACCGACCCGGACCCCGTAGACCGGAAGAACGCACTGTCCGTCAGCTTGTCGAGCCCCGCGTAAATGAAGGTCACTCCGAGAAAAACCCTCAGCGGCAGCAGCGCGAACCGCCGCCCGGTCGCACGCCAACCCCCACCCTCACCACCCCCCACCCCGTACCCGCTGTGCGTATCCGTCCGCATGCCGTGCGCCATCGCCGCTCCGCCACCTCTCGCGTCGCACCAGATGCCGTGCCTGTAACCGACCATACGGACGCGACGCCGCCCCGGCTCACCCAGAGACGGCTCAATCGACGACGTCGATCGCGCAACGGTTCGTCTCCACCCCCGCAGCCGTGACCACCTGCACCTCCACCCGCCCCGGCTCGACATCCACCGGCACCGGCACGACCAGCAGCCCGTCCGCCGGATTGGTGAACCCGCCCGGCACCGGCACCAGCGGCACATGGACGTGCACCGTGCCGATCCGGACCGCCACCCGCGCGAGCTGGTCCGCCGTGCCGGCGCCCGGCGGCACGAACCCGACACCGCGGATCTCGATGTCCTCGCCGGTGCGGATCGGCGCGTCGAGGTCACCGGCCTCGCGGGCGCGCACGACGGAGAGGACGACGGGCCGCCCGCCCTCGGCGTACTTCCCGCAGAGGTACGTGGCGGCCGACACCGCGACCAGGACGGCGAGGCCCCACGGCAGGTCGGGCAGCTGGTCGGGCCGACGGGCGAGCCGGGCGGCGGCCCACACGAGCGCGGCCGCGGACACGGCGACGTACTGCGTGTCGGTGAAGCTGCCGCGCCCGGAGTCGTCGGTGAGCAGGTCGGCGGCGCGCGGCCGGATCGCGGGCACCTTCTGCAACCGCTGCCCGAGCACGCGCAGTCCGACGACCCGCCGCACGAGGACCGCGACCCCGCACACCACCGCGAGGACGGTCAACAGCCCCGCCCCGCGCGCCAGGTCGAGGCCGTCGATCAACTCCTCCCGCGCCCGGGCCCCCGACGCCAGCGCCAGCTCCCCCGCGAGGACGAGCACCGCGTACACCACGAGGACGACCACGCAGCCCGCCACCGCCCGTGACGTCGACAGCCGGTTGTCCTCCCCGATGACGGGCGCGAGGACGCCGCCGCGCGCCCGGTGCAGGGCGGCGGCGCCGCTCAGCACCCCGCCGACAAGGACCGCCGCGACGAGCCCGGCCGTGCGCGCCGTGCTCCAGCCCGCGCCGATCGCGGTGAGCGCCTGCACGAGCAGGAGGACGAGGAACCCGCCCCAGACCAGGAAAAGGGTGCGCGGCAGCAGGCTCGCGCGCCACGCCGTGCCCGCCGCCCGGCCGCGTTCGGCGACGGCCTGGGCGGACTGGGTGAGTTCGTCGGAGATCCACTGCCGGGAGGCCCCGGCGGAGTGCGCGACGGCGGGCGGCACCCCGCTGCCGGACGCCAGCTCCTCCCGGCGCGCGAGGAACGCGGCGACCGCCCTGCGGTGCCCCTCGCGCGCGCCGTGCGGACAGTCCCCGCAGGTGCATCCGCCCTCGTGCGTGCCCGCCGCCCCGCCCTGCCGTGCTTCCCGCATCGCCACCGCGACGCCCCCGCCCTCAGCTTTGTGTCGCCCGTCAACTTCCGTGTATCGATGGGGAATTGTGCCGTACGCGGCGGTCGACCCGGCGCACGGGGGCGACTCCGTGGAGTGAACGCCTTTCGTCCGTATTGACCGGCATGTTGACGCCGCTGCGAGAATTTCCGTATGGCCGAGATCATCCAGCGTGACGGAACCTGGGCCTTCGACGGCAGCACCATCCGCATCACCCCAGGTCTGCACCGCAGCGTGGCCCTGTTGCGGCAGACGTACGGCGAGATCAGCGTGCCGCTCACGGCCGTCTCCGGGGTCGCCTACGAACCCGAGCGCAAGCGCGGCCGGCTCCGCCTCACCCTGCGCGAGGCCGCCGACCCCCTCCTCCAGGCGACCGGCGGCCGCCTCCCGGACACCGCGGACCCCTACCGGCTCGCGGTCGACGCCGACCGCTCCGGCGTCGCCGAGTACATCGCCGAGGAGATCCGCCAGGCGCTGCTCCTGGAGCAACTGCCCGACGGGCCCGCCGACACCTACCTCGTGCCGGGCCCCGCCGTTCCCGTCTCCGTCCGCTCCAGCGACGGCATGGTCTCCTTCGACGGCAGCCGCGTCCGCATCGACTGGAGCGACACCTCGGACCGGGTGAAGCGGGTGACGGGGCCGCGCGTCATCCCCCTCGACGACCTGGACGGCGTCGACTGGGTCCCCAACTCCGGCTACGAGGACGGGGTGCTGCGCTTCGTCCTGAAGGGCTCCCCGTACGCGAAGCTGCCGCCGGAGAAGGACCCGTACGCCCTCGATCTGTGGGGCAACGCCCGCAAGGATCTGCTGACCGCCCTCGTCGCGGCGGCGGTCACGGCCCGCCTGCCGCACCCGTCCGCGCCGCCCGGCACCCCCGCGCTCCCCACGTCCCGCCACACCGACCACGACGTACTGCTGCGCCGCTTGCGGGAGTTGGGCGAGCTGCACCGGGACGGCGTGCTCACCGACGCCGAGTTCACGCGCACGAAGCTGGTCGTGCTCCGCGACTTCCGCTGAACGGGCCCCGCGAGCGGCTACGACAACAGCTCCGGCTCGCTGCGCGTGATGTCCTGCCACATCGACTGGTAGTTGATCCACGCCACGAGGTCGCCGCCCGTCCGGTCCCGGGTCGCCACCGCCTGGGGCCGGTCGATGAGCACGGGCCGCCCCACCGCCCGCGCCGTCAGCTGCACCTGGCAGCAGCGCTCCAGGGCGATGAACCACCAGGCCGCCGCGTCCACCGAGTCCCCGACCGTGAGCAGCCCGTGATTGCGCAGGACCAGCGCCTTGAACGAGCCGAGCGCGACCGCGATCCGCTTGCCCTCCCCCGCGTCGACCGACACCCCCGTGTACTCGTCGAGCAGCGCGTGGTCCTCGTAGAACGCGCACGCCTCCTGGGTGATCGGCTCGATCAGCTCGCCGAGCGCGGCGAGGGCGCGCCCGTACGTGGAGTGGCAGTGCGCCACCGCGACGAGGTCGGGCCGGGCCCGGTGCACCTCGGCGTGGACGGTGAACGCGGCCTGGTTGACGTGGTACCGGCCCTCGACGACCTGCCCGTCCCCGTTGGCGAGGACGAGATCGCTCACGGTGATGTGGCGGAACGGCATCCCGAACGGGTTCACCCAGTAGCAGTCCTCGAACTCCGGGTCCCGGGCCGTGATGTGGCCCGACACCCCGTCCTCGTACCCGAGCCGCCCGAAGTTCCGCAGCGCGCCCGCGAGCCGCTCCTTGCGGTACCGGCGCTCGTCGGCGGGGTTCGTGTGCACCGGCGGCATGGCGAAGTGCAGCTGGTCGGTGGGGATCGGGGCTGGGCTCTGCGTGGACATGAGGCGGAAGGTACCCGGGCGCCCCGCAAGGCGACAGGCCCGGGCTGTGAAGACACTGCGCCGGACCGGCCGGATATCCCGACAGCAGGTGTCGGGTATCCGCGCCACACTCGGCCCATGACCTCGAACTGGGCTGCCTTCGCCGCCGCCGAGCCGGACCTCGCCAAGACCGTCGAGGACCGCTTCGCCCTGTACACGCATCACGTCCTGGCGACTCTGCGCAAGGACGGTTCGCCCCGTACGTCGGGGCTCGAAGTCCGTTTCCTGGACGGGGAGTTGTGGCTCGGCATGATGCCGGGCTCACTGAAGGCCCGGGACCTGATGCGCGACCCGCGCTTCGCCCTCCAGGCCAATCCGGGCGAGGGCACGACGACGCACGGCGGTGACGTACGCGTCAGCGGCCGCGCGTTCCTCGTCGAGGACCCGGCGACCATCGCCCGCTACACCGGCCGGGTCGAGGTGCCGGACCCGGACGACTTCCACCTCTTCCGCACCGAAACAACCGAGGTCACCAGGGTGTACGTCGAGGACGACACCTATCTGGTGACCCAGGTGTGGACGCCGGGCGAGGCGGTACGCACGATCAGGCGCCGGTAACCCCGGCCCCGCCCGTCGTCGGGACTACTCCCACTCGATCGTCCCCGGCGGCTTGCTCGTCACGTCGAGGACCACGCGGTTGACGTCCTTGACCTCGTTGGTGATGCGCGTGGAGATCTTCGCGAGCACCTCGTACGGCATCCGCGTCCAGTCCGCCGTCATGGCGTCCTCGGAGGAGACGGGGCGCAGCACGATCGGGTGGCCGTAGGTGCGGCCGTCGCCCTGGACGCCGACCGAGCGGACGTCGGCGAGCAGCACGACCGGGCACTGCCAGATCTCACGGTCGAGGCCCGCGGCGGTCAGCTCCTCGCGGGCGATCGCGTCGGCCTCGCGGAGCAGGTCCAGGCGCTCCTTGGTGATGTCGCCGACGATGCGAATGCCCAGGCCGGGGCCGGGGAACGGCTGGCGCTGGACGATCTCCTCGGGCAGGCCCAGCTCGGCGCCGACCGCGCGGACCTCGTCCTTGAAGAGCTGGCGCAGCGGCTCGACGAGCTCGAACTCGATGTCGTCGGGGAGCCCGCCCACGTTGTGGTGGGACTTGATGTTGGCGGTGCCGGTGCCGCCGCCGGACTCGACGACGTCCGGGTAGAGCGTGCCCTGCACGAGGAAGGCGACCTCGGGGCCCTCCTCCTGGAGGATCTCCAGCTGGGCCTGCTCGAAGACGCGGATGAACTCGCGCCCGATGATCTTGCGCTTCTCCTCGGGGTCCGAGACCCCGGCGAGCGCCTTCAGGAAGCGGTCGCTGGCGTCGACGACCTTGAGGTTCGCACCGGTCGCGGCGACGAAGTCCTTCTCGACCTGCTCGGTCTCGCCCTTGCGCATCAGGCCGTGGTCGACGTAGACGCAGGTGAGCTGGGAGCCGATGGCCTTCTGGACGAGGGCCGCGGCGACCGCGGAGTCGACGCCGCCGGACAGGCCGCAGATGGCACGCTTGTCGCCGACCTGCTCGCGGATCGCGGCGACCTGCTCCTCGATCACGTTGCCCGTGGTCCAGGTCGGCGCGAGGCCCGCGCCCCGGTACAGGAAGTGCTCCAGGACCTGCTGGCCGTGCGTGGAGTGCATGACCTCGGGGTGGTACTGGACCCCGTACAGCTTCTTCTCGTCGTTCTCGAACGCGGCTACGGGGACGACGTCCGTCGAGGCCGTCACGGTGAAGCCCTCGGGCGCGGCCGAGCAGGCGTCGCCGTGGGACATCCACACGGGCTGCTCGGCGGGCGTGCCCTCGAACAGCGTCGAGTCGGTCTTGGAGACGGCGAGCGGCGTGCGGCCGTACTCGCGGGCGCCCGTGTTGTCGACGGTGCCGCCGAGGGTCGTCGCCATCAGCTGGAAGCCGTAGCACATGCCGAAGACGGGGACACCGGCCTCGAAGAGCTCGCGGTCCAGGCGCGGGGCGCCCTCCGCGTAGACCGACGACGGGCCGCCGGAGAGGATGATCGCCGCCGGGTTCTTGGCGAGCATCTCCGCCACCGGCATGGTGCTCGGCACGATCTCGCTGTAGACCCGGGCCTCACGGACGCGGCGGGCGATGAGCTGGGCGTACTGCGCACCGAAGTCGACGACCAGGACGGTGTCGGGGGCGGCGGCAGCGGAAGTCGCTGATGACACGGGTTGCCTTCCGGCGGCGTTTAGCAGGGGGTCGTACCGTCGATTCTAACGGTTCGGGTCAGCTGTCCCTCAGGTCACGGGGCTCCGCCCCGGACCACGCTCCTCAAACGCCGGAGGGGCTGACAGAAAAACCGCCGGAGGCGGGGCGCGCTATAGTCGGCCCCATGTTCACGCAGACGACCTACGTCTTTACCTATGGCAGCCGGCCCGCCGGATGCCATGGTCGTGCTGCTTGAACCACTGACAAGCGACTTCCACAGGCGCCCCGGGCCGACAAGGCCCGGGGCGCCTGTCGTTTTCCGGGTTCTGTCGGTACCGGGCTCCGCGTCCCCTATAGAACTCTGGAGCCTGAACCCATGACCGTCACCGACACCACCACCGACACCGACACCGGCACCGACACCGCCGGCGTGATCTCCGCCTCCCGCGCCCGCATCGACTCCCTCGACGACCGCATCATCGGCCTCGTCCAGGAACGGATGGCCGTCTCCGCCGTCGTCCAGGAGACCCGGCTCGCCGCCGGTGGGCCGCGCGTGAACCTCTCCCGCGAGATGGAGGTCCTCGGCCACTACAGGGACGCGCTCGGCAAGCCCGGCACCGCACTCGCGATGACCCTGCTCGAACTGTGCCGGGGCCGTGTCTGAGACCCGGACCCCAGTTCGGTGCGGCACTCACCCGTACGGCGCGTGACCCGGACGCGGCGGGCTTCGTTGGTCCCGGTGTCCGTGTCAGCCAGGGGCGGGCCAGTCGAACCACGCGTGGCTTTGCCGGAGCGATGAGACGTCACGGTCATCCGTACGTCGTGGGACCTCGCTGCGGTGCAGTGACCGGACGGCAGGGGACAGCAGCCCGGTCACCCGAGAGAACGGCCGGTCCCGGGGACGCCCGGGGCCGGTCGGCCTCCTGGACCCCGATCCCCCACACAAATTCGAACCCCCATACTTCTCCCTCTTCTTCTCTCCCGTCCCCTTGTCCCGCGAAGAGCCTGCGGCGCGACCCCCCGGCGCCGCTCCGCGGCAACGACGCTGCCCTGACGTCGGAGCCGATGACGAAGGGCCCCGCAGATCCGTCCTGCGGGGCCCTTCGCCGTGCCTGTCAGCGGTTATGCCGAACCATCGGCCTTCTCCAGCTTGGCCAGCTGCGCCTCGATGATCTTCGTCGGCACGTGGGCGCCCTTGACGTCCGCGGCGTTCATGGCGTGGAAGACCGCCACGGTCGAGCCGCTGCGCACGACGACGTACGCCTCTCCGAGCGTGTCACCGTCGATCTTCCCGGTCATCGTGTACGAGACCGCCTCGTCCCCCGCCTCCGGCGCCTTCCCGGGCCGGACGCCGCTGTGCCGGTACCCGGCGTGCTCGTAGGCGTCGCACTTCTCGCTCGCCGTGCGCAGGGCCGCCATCAGCTTCTCCGCGTCCGCCTCCTGGTGGGCGAGCAGGCCGAGCCGGACCGTGTTGGCGTCGGTATCGGTGAGGCTGGTCACCGAGCGGGCCACGCGGGCGGCCGCCTTCGGCTCGGAGCGCAGCAGGAACAGATCGGCGATCGGCTGGCACGCGGCCGGGTCGGCGGGCACGCCCACGTCCGGGATCTCGTCCTCGCCCATCTTTCCGACGAGGTACCCCTTCACATCGGCCTTGGTGATCATGACCTGGTCCAGCCGCTCCTTGCTCAGCGGCTTCAGGCCCGGCTCCGCCGACGCCGACGGTGACTGCGACGACGACTGCTCGGCGGCCTCGGACGCACCTCCGCCCTCAGCCTTTTCTTCGCCGCCCCCGCCTGATCCACATGCCGCACTGGCGGCCAGCGCCGCCGTCACGCAGATCCCGGCGAGCATGCGTCGTACACCTGTCTTCATGTCCGTATGAAAGCCCGGACCTGCGGTGTTTACCAGACCTTTGCCTGGCGTTCCACGTAACGATCGCATCGCGACCAGATGGTTGTACGACGGCGGCGTGACATTCGCCATATAAGCGACAGCTCGCCCTCGTGGCTCGTTCCTGAGTGACTTGCGTCACACGAAGCAACGCTGTCCCGCCCGGTTTGTCTCAACCAAAACGCGAGTCGGCACCGGCTCGCCTCCTGGGGGGAGAGGACACCATGAAGATCGTTTTTCTCATCAACAACGCGTACGGCATCGGCGGGACCATCCGTGCCACCGCGAACATGTCCGGCGCACTGGCCGAACGGCACAACGTCGAAGTCGTCAGCGTGCACAGGACCGCCGACCGTACGGGGCTGCCCTTCGACCCCCGCGTACGCATGACCACCCTGATCGACCTGCGTGAGGACAGCGAGGAGTACGCGGGGGACGACCCGCTCACCCAGCGGCCCAACACGATGTACAACGAGGGCAGCACCGTCTCCGGGCGCCAGCGCTACACCGCGCTGCACGACCAGCGCCTCTCCGGCTACCTCGCCGAAACGGACGCCGACGTCGTCATCGCCACCCGCCCGATCCTCAACGGCTACCTCGCCCGCTACGGCACCGGCCGCTACCTGCGCGTCGGCCAGGAGCACCTCTCCCTCGCCGGCCACGCCGACCAGGTGCGCCGCGACCAGAACGTGGCGATCGGGCAGCTCGACGCCTACGTCACCGTCTCCGAGGCGGACGCCGCCGCCTACCGCGCCGCGCTCCCCCAGGTCCGCACGCTGATCACCTGCGTGCCCAACGGGGTGCCCGCCGGGCAGGCGCAGCCCTCGACGCGGGACTCCAAGGTGATCGTCGCGGCCGGGCGGCTGATCCCCGTCAAGCGCTACGACCGGCTCGTCGACGCCTTCGCCCAGGTCGCGGACGCCCACCCCGACTGGACCCTGCGCATCTACGGACGCGGCCCCAAGCAGGCAGAGCTGCGCGCGCGGATCGACGCCCTCGGCCTGTACGAGCGGATCCTCCTCATGGGCTCGGTCTCCCCCATCGAGACCGAGTGGGCCAAGGGCGCGATCGCCGCCGTCTCCTCCGACATGGAGTCCTTCGGCATGACCATCGTGGAGGCCATGCACTGCGGCGTCCCGGTCGTCGCCACCGACTGCCCGCACGGCCCCGCCGAGATCATCGAGCACGGCAAGAACGGCCTGCTCGTGCCGAAGGAGGACGGCGAGAGCGGCATCCGGCGCTACGCCGACGCGCTCGACCGGCTCATGTCCGACGCCGCGCTGCGCGACGAGATGGGTGAGGCGGCGCGCGCCCGCGCCGCCGACTTCGCGCCCGACGTCGTCGCCCGCCGCTACGAGGAGCTCTTCCGCGTCCTCGCGGCCCGCCGCCTGGAGCATCAGCAGATCCCCGAACCGCAGCGCCCCGAGGAGCGCCGCCGCGGCCGGCTGTGGCGCCGGCCCAAGGCCTTCGCGCTCGTGCAGCAGCCCAAGAAGTCGACGGCCGCGCCGACCGCCTACGTCCGCTCCACCGCCGACGGCGGCGTCACGGTCCGCTTCGACGCCGAGACGCTGCCCGCGGGGCCGCTCGACTTCGTGGTCCGGATGCGCAAGGACCCCGAGGGGCGGGAGATCCGGGTGCCCGTGCCGGACCTCGCCGCCGCGCCGGACCCCGACGCCGCCGCCGTCACGCTCTCCCCCGCCGAGCACGTCCTCGCCGAGGGCCGCTGGGACTGCTACGTCGCGCCCCGCGGCACCACCAAGCGGCGGCGCCTGATGTGCGGCCTCGCCGAGCGGGCCCGGCGCGTCGGCGCGGCCCCGTACACCGGCCCCGACGGGGTCGCGGCCTGGCAGCCGTACCCCACCGTCGACGGGTTCCTCGCCCTGCGCACCTGGCACCGCCCCGCGCACGCCGAGGTGGAGCGCGTCGGGATCGGCGAGGACAGCGCCACGTTCACGGCCGTGCTCCTCGGCACCGGCGCCGGTCTCGACGGGGCGCGCGTGGTCGCCGTCTCCCGCGCCGGTGAGGGCCAGAACTTCTCCGTACCGGTCGAGCCCCTGGCCGACGGCGGCTTCACGTTCACGCTGCCCTACGCCGACGCGGCCGGACGCCGTGCGGCCGAGCGCGACTACTGGGACCTGCGGCTGCACCGTGCCACGCCCGATCCGGCGCCGGTGCCGATCGGCCGGCTCGGCGGCGACATCGTCGACCGCAACAAGACCGACCTGTTCCCCGAGCGCGGCGGCCACGGCGTGAAGGTGTACGTGACGGCGTCCAGCGACTTCGCGGTGTGCGCCCGTGAGCGGTGAGTCCCGAGACCACCGAGATCCCAGTGATCCCAGTGATCCAGTTCACATAAGAATTCCGTGAGAATCGGGACAACCATTCCCTGCCACCACGGGTCACCTATGCGGAAACGAAAGTCCCTCTGCATACCGATCGAGGTAGGAATGACGCTTCGCCGCGCACTGGTGACGGCGGCCGCCACGGCAGCCATGGCCCCGATCGCGCTGCTCTCCGCCCCGGCGGCGTTCGCGGACGAGCCGTCGGCGCCCGCGGCCACCACCGCGACCAGCACGACCGACCCGAACGCCATCGCGCAGGAGGCGGACCCGGGGACCACCGAGTCCGACCCGAACGCGGTCAAGGACCCGGCCGGCGACCCGAACGCGGAGACGGAGACCGAGCCCGGTCCGGCCGACCCCGCCGACGACACGAAGACCCCGCCGGTGAAGGACACGGACGACCCGGGCAAGCCCGGTGACCCGAAGCCCGGTGTCGGGAAGCCCGGCGAGGAGAAGCCCGGCGACGGCGATTCCACCGAGGAAGAGTGCACCGCCATCGAGGACAGCCCCGGCACCCTCGCGGAGCTGCGCGGTCTGCCCTCGAAGGTCGTCGCGGGCTCCGGCTGGCACAACTTCACCTTCCGGGTCTCCAACAAGACGTCCGAGGAGTTCGACGCGGCGTTCGTGCGGCTGTACGCCTTCGCGTTCGCCTACGACGAGGACACCACCGAGATCAGCAAGTACGTGCACGTCCAGTACTCCGGCATGGACGGCTGGCACGACATCGACACCGCCATCGACGCCGAGAACTACGAGCCGTTCACCAACGTCGGCCGCATCGCCCCGGGCGACCACGCCGACCTCCCGCTGCGCCTCAGCGTCGACCGCAAGGCCCCGACCGGGATCGGCGGCTCGGTGGCCTTCGCGACCAGCGTGGACCCGAACGGCGTCTGCGGCGAGAGCGTCCCCGAGGACCAGGAGTACCGGTTCGAGATCGTCGCCGCGCCGAAGAAGCCCGGCACGGTCCCGGCGGCCGTCACCTCGCCGAAGCCGGTCGTGACCAGCACGCCGACCCCGTCCAACACCCCTGCCCCGCAGGCGAGCAGCACCCCGTACTCCGGGACGCTCGCCGCCACGGGCTCCGGTTCGGCGCTGCCGACCCTCGGCACGGTCGGCGGGATCGCCGTCCTCGCCGGGGCCGGTGTCGTCTACTCCGTGCGTCGCCGCAAGGCGGGCAACGAGGCGTAAGCGCCCCGCACGTAAACGGGAGGACCCGCACTCGGAGGGGGGTGCGGGTCCTTCGCGTTCCCCTTCCTTCTGCGTCTGCTCCCTACTGCGTCTTCTGCGGCGGCACCGCCGGCATCCCGAGGAACGGCAGCTTCAGCGCGCCGAACGCCTCCGCCGGGACCGCCGGGCTCTTCGGCTCGACGGGCGCGAGCCGCGTGTAGGCCGCGCCCACGCGCGGACGCGGGTCCTCCTCGCCCTTGTTGGGCCAGTACGACATCGCGCGCTCGGCCTGCGCCGTGATCGTCAGGGACGGGTTCACGCCCAGGTTCGCGGAGACCGCGGAGCCGTCCACGACGGAGATCCCGGGGTGCCCGTACAGCCGGTGGTACGGGTCGATGACGCCGCTCTCCGCGCTGTCGCCGATCGGGCAGCCGCCGAGGAAGTGCGCGGTCAGCGGGGTGCCCATCAGCTCGCCGACGTTCGACCCGGCGAAGCCGTTGATCTCGGCGGCGATCGCGGACGCGCCCTCGGAGGCCGCCTTGATCTGCTTGGGGTTGGGCGCGCCGTGGCCCTGCTCGGCGGTGAGCAGCCCCTTGCCGACGCCGTCCGGCTTCAGGTACGTCGTCAGCGAGTTGTCCAGGGACTGCATGACGAGGCCGATGATGGTCCGCTCCGACCAGCGGCGGTTGGACAGGGAGCGCGCCATGAGGGTCGGGTGCTTCACCGCGTTGACCAGCCAGCTCGCGACCCGGGACGACTTCTCCGCGTACGGCACCTGGAGGATGGAGAGGCCGCCCATCGCGTTCGAGCCCTTGCCGTAGCGGACCGGCTCGATGTGCGTGTTCGCGTCCGGGTGGACGGACGAGGTGATGGCGACGCCCTTGGTGAAGTCGGGGTTCGCGCCGTGCCGCTGCCGGTAGCGCCGGTCGGTGGTCTGCGCGCCGACCAGCGCCTCGGAGTTGGTGCGGGTCAGCTCGCCCAACCGGGCAGAGATGTGCGGGAGTTGGCCGCTCGACTTCATCCGGTGCAGGAGCGTCTGCGTGCCGTACGTGCCCGCCGCGACGATCACCTTGCGGGCCTTGAGGACGCGCCCGGCCGACTTCTTCTTGTCGTCCGTCGGCAGTGTCGCGACCGCGTAACCGCCCTGCGAGTCGTCGGTGACGGAGACGACCGTCGTCATCGGGTGGACGACGGCGCCCGCCTTCTCGGCGAGGTAGAGGTAGTTCTCGTTGAGCGTGTTCTTCGCGCCGTGGCGGCAGCCCGTCATGCACTCGCCGCACTCCTGGCACGCCTTGCGCGCGGGCCCGGCTCCGCCGAAGTACGGGTCGGGGACCTGCTGTCCGGGGCGCGCCGTGACGCTTCCGTCCGCGTCCTCGCCGTCGCCGAAGAACACGCCGACCGGCGCCATGTGGAAGGTGTCGCCGATGCCCATCGCCTGGGCCGCCGCCTTCAGGTGCACGTCGGCCGGGGTCATCGTCGGGTTGAGGCGTACGCCGAGCATCCGCCGCGCCTGGTCGTAGTACGGCTTCAGCTCCTCCTCCCAGTCGGTGATGTCCTTCCACTGGGGGTCCTCGAAGAACGGCTTCGGCGGGACGTAGAGGGTGTTGGCGTAGTTCAGCGAACCGCCGCCGACGCCCGCGCCGGCCAGGACCATGACATTGCCGAGCAGGTGGATGCGCTGGATGCCGTACATGCCGAGCTTCGGCGCCCACAGGTAGTTCTTCACGTCCCAGGAGTTCTTGGGGAGCGTGCCGGGGGCGAAGCGGCGGCCCGCCTCCAGGACGCCGACGCGGTAGCCCTTCTCGGTGAGGCGCAGGGCGGATACGGATCCCCCGAACCCGGACCCGATGATGACCACGTCGTAGTCGTACGCGGAGTCGTCGTTCTCGCCCAGCGTCATTGCCAGATCTCCTTGCGTGCGAGTGCAGGTCGTATGTGGCTGGTCGCGCAGTTCCCCGCGCCCCTGGCCGGGTTCAGCGCAAGCGGAACTTCTTCATCAAGGACAAGCTGCGGGTCATGAACTGGGCGTACTTCTCGTCGTCCATGCCGAAGGACGGGGCCATCGGCATCACGCGCTGGTGTGCGACGGTCTGGGCCTCGGTGTACTTGAGGAGGCCCTCGGAGCCGTGGCGGCGGCCGAGTCCGGAGTCCTTCATGCCGCCCATGGGCGCCTGGACGCTGCCGTACGCGGGCGCGTAGCCCTCGTTGATGTTCACGGTGCCGGTGCGCAGGCGGGCGGCGACCTCGTGGCCGCGCCGCGCGTCCTTCGTCCAGACCGACGAGTTGAGGCCGTACGGGGTGGCGTTGGCGAGGGCGATGACCTCGTCCTCGTCGGTGAAGCGGTAGACGGAGACGACCGGGCCGAAGGTCTCCTCGGAGCAGACCGCCATCGGCGCCTCCACCCCGTCGAGGATGGTCGGCTCGAAGAAGTACGGGCCGATGTCGGGGCGCGCGACGCCACCGGCGAGGAGCTTCGCGCCCTTGGCTACGGCCTCCTCGACATGGGCCGTGACGGTCGTGAGCTGGCGTTCGCCGACGAGCGAGCCCATGTCGGCGCCGTACGCGAGGGACTTGCCGAGCCGCATCGACTTCGTACGGGTCGCGAACCGCTCCAGGAAGGCGTCGGCGACCGACTCGTGGACGTACAGCCGCTCGATGGAGATGCAGAGCTGGCCCGCGGAGGAGAAGCAGGCGCGCACGGCGCCCGCCGCGGCCTTCTCCACGTCGGCGTCCGCGAGGACCAGCATCGCGTTCTTGCCGCCGAGTTCGAGCGAGACCCCGACGAGCCGGGCCGCCGCGCCCTGGGCGACCTCGCGCCCTGTACGGGTGGAGCCGGTGAAGGAGACGTAGTCGGCGTGCTTCACCAACTCGGGTCCCACGACCGGGCCTTCGCCGAGGACGACCTGGAAGACCTCGGGCGGCAGCCCCGCCTCGATGAGGAGGTCGCGGGCCCACAGGGCGGTCAGGCAGGTCTCCGTGTCGGGCTTCATGACCACGGCGTTGCCCGCGACGAAGGCGGGCAGCGCGTCACCGACGGAGAGTTCCAGCGGGTAGTTCCACGGGGCTATCTGCCCGACGACACCGCGCGGCTGGCGCAGCTCGGTGACCTTGGTGAGCGTCGGGACGGCGCCGGTGTGCCGCTTCGGCTTGAGGTAGGCGGGGGCCTTGCGCCCGTAGTGGCGGGCCGCGACGGCGACGGCCTGCACCTCCTCGTGGGCGTGCAGACGCGCCTTGCCGGTCTCCAGCTGGATCAGGTCGAGCACCTCGGCCTGGCGCTCCAGGACCAGGTCGTGGAAGCGGAGCAGCACGGCGGCGCGCTGCCGCACCGGCGTCCGCGCCCACACCTCCTGCGCGGCGCGGGCCCGCTCGAAGGCGGTCGCCACGTCCTCGGGCGTCGACTCCGGCAGGTCGGCGAGCTTCTCACCGGTGAACGGCGTGTGGTTCGCCGTCCGGCCCGAGCCGACCACGCCCCGGGTGAGCTGGGCGACCAGCTCGGGCGTGACCACGTCGGCAGCCGTGCGCGCGCCCGCGGGGGCGGCGGCCGTCGGGTTGGTCCCGGTCTTCTGTACGGTCTCGGGGGTGGCCTGCGACTCCGTCATGCAGGGGAGCGTATGCCGAAGGCGACGCTTTCGGTACCCATCAGTAACGAGCTTTCACCGTCCCCACGCACCGCGCCAGTGTTCGCTGGCATCAAAGGTGCTGATCAGGGGCTTTACAGAGGCGCTTCCGATGGCCGGTCATTTCTCGGCGATCTCGAGATGGGCCAGGACGTCGTCGGCCACCTCGCGGCCGCGCTCGGTGAAGTCGCCCTTGCCGGGATACTCGACCGACACCCGGTACATGTCACCGGCCTCGTTCCTGAAGTAGAAGAACCGGACCTCGCGCGGCCGGGGGTCGGTGGTGTCGTCCGTCTTGTAGGTGACGGTGTTCCGCGCCGCGTCGTCGCCCTGGAACTTGGCGTCGTCGTCCGGCGCCGTCCTCGCCCCCTTCGGCATGTCGAAGTCGGCGTCGCCGCTGTCCTTGAACCCGGTGTCGTCGTCGTACATCTGGGCCCGCGCCGAGCCCTTGATCTGGTTCAGCGTGTCGTCCTTCTTGCGCGCCACGTGGACGCCGACGGAGACGCCGCCGCTCCAGTCCGTGTACGTCACCCAGTTCTTGTCGGTGTCCGTGTCGGTGGGCCGCCCGGCCTGGTACTCGTCCGGCACGGCGAGCGTGACGCCGAGCGCCTTCTCCTCGTGCTTCGTCCAGCCGTCCGGCAGGGGCCCCGCGAACGGGTCCGCGATCACCAGGTACGCGGCCGCCGCCAGGGCCACGACACCGGCCGCGGCCCCGATCAGCGTCTTGCGGCCGAGGCGTACGCCGCTTCGGGCCGGGCCCACCTGCACCACCCGCGTGGGCTCCGGCTCGGCGGCGCGCTCGAGCAGGGCCCGCACCTGCGCGGCGGACGGGCGGCGCGCCGGGTCCTTCTGGAGCAGCCCGTTGATGGCGTCGGCGAGCGGGCCCCGCGCGGAGGCGGGCGCGGCAGGCGTCGCGTTGAGCACGGACTGGAGGGTCGCCGGGGTGTTGGAGCGGCGGAACGGGGAGACGCCCTCGGTCGCCGCGTAGAGGACGACGCCGAGGGACCACAGGTCGGAAGCCGGCCCCGGGCGCTGGCCGAGCACCCGCTCGGGGGCGATGAACTCGGGCGAGCCGACGAAGCCGCCGGTGTCGGTCAGGCTGGTCTCGCCCTCGATCCGGGCGATGCCGAAGTCGGTGAGGACGACGCGGTCGTGGCGGCCCAGCATGACGTTGTCGGGCTTCACGTCGCGGTGCAGGATTCCCGCCGCGTGCGCGGCCTCCAGGGCGCCGAGCACGGCGAGCCCGACGCGGGCGGCCTCGCGCGCGCCGAGCGTGCCCTCCTGGAGCGCGGCGCCGAGCGAACGGCCCCGCACGAACTCCATGACGATCCAGGGGCGGCCGTCCTCCACGGCGACGTCGTGCACGTTCACCACCGCCGGGTGGTCCAGGCGGGCCGCCGCCCGCGCCTCGCGCCGCATCCGCTCGAAGACATTGGCCCGCTCCCGCTCGGGCAGGTGGTCGGGGACGCGGGGCTCCTTCACGGCGACCTCGCGGTCCACCGTCTCGTCCTGCGCCCGCCATACGGTGCCCATGCCGCCGTGGCCCAGCTTGGCGAGGAGCCGGTAGCGGCCCGCGACCAGCCGGCCCGCGCCCGGGTCGGGCTGCGGCTGCGGCTCTGCCGGCGGGGCGGCGGCGTACGGGTTGCCCGGGTGCGGCACGTGCGGCACATGCGGTGCGGCGGGCGCGTGCGCGGTCCCGGGCCGGGGCGGTTGCAGGCTGAAGCTGGTGGGTTCGTTCGGGCCGTTCAGGCCGTTCGGACCGTGGGCGGTTCCCCCGTTGTCGTTCATGGGTCCATCCCTACCGTGCGGGAGCCCCGGCTTCCACAGCCATCCCGGCAAGGGTCACGGACTTGTGACCGGCCCCGCGCGGCACGGCCCGTCATTCCCCCGCAGAAGGGGTGAACGTGTCCACGGCGGCGTCGAAGTACCCCCGTGCCTCGTCGATCCTGCCGACCGGCGCCGACACCCGGACGTCGTAGCGGCGCCCGTCCTCCTCCCAGCACAGGTCCATGACGCGCCGGGCCTCGCCCGAGGCGCTCGGGTCGTCCCAGGTGAACTCCCACAGCGCGGCGTCGTGCTCGTCGTGCGACGTGTCGGTGATCTTCCCGTCCCGGTAGCCGGGGTTGGTGCGCGGCCCGGCGGCGGCCGCCCGCTGCTGCGTCGCGGCGGGCCCGCCGTTCTGCGGCGCGGAGACCCGCACGCCGATGCGGAAGGTCCGCTCCGCCGACATGTAGTACACCCACACCCCGTCGACCGAGCGGGAGAACCCTTTCGGCACGGCGAGGGCGAACCCCTTCACGTCCCGCACGCCCCGGTAGCCGGGCGGCACGGTCAGCGGCGGCCGCGTGGTGGGGGCCGGCTGCTGCGTGACGGTCACGGTCGGGGTGGGCGCCCGCGTCGTGGTCTCCGTGCGCGTGGGGCCCGACGCCGTCGAGGTGGGCGACTGCGGCGCGTTGTCGTCCTGCCCCGCGAGCAGCACGGCGGCGGAGATCCCGGCCCCGGTGACCGCCGCGACGACGGCGGCGGCCACGAGCACCACCCGCGTCGGGATCCTGCGGTGCCGCACCACGACCGTGTCCAGCGGCGGCGGCAGGAACGGCAGCCGGGCCGGGGCCGCCTGCGGGGTCGCGCCCGTGGCGACGTAGGCGCGCAGCAGCCGCTCGGCCTCGTCGAGGTCGAGGCGCCGCTCGGGCTCCCGCTCCAGGAGGCCCCGGACGACCGGGAGCAGCGGTGCGGCCTCGGCGGGCGGCAGCGCCTCCTCGTAGAGGATCGCGTGCAGGGTGCCGCCGAGGGACTCGCGGCGGAACGGGGACTCGCCGGACAGCGCGGCGCACAGCAGCGCGCCGAGCGACCACAGATCGGCGGCGGGGCCGGTGCGGCCTTCCTGCATCCGCTCGGGCGCGGTGTACTCGGGCGAGCCGACGAACCCGCCGGACTCGGTCAGCGTCGTGGCCCCGGCGACCCGCGCGATCCCGAAGTCGGTGAGCACGATCCGGCCGGTGCCGGACTCCAGGAGGACGTTGGCGGGCTTCAGGTCGCGGTGCTGGACCCCGCCGGCGTGGGCGACGCGCAACGCGCCGAGCAGCGCGAGCCCGATCCGGGCGGCGTGCAGGGCGTCGACGGGCCCGTCCTGCGCGAGCCGCTCGGCGAGCGAAGGTCCGTCGACCAGCTCCATCACCATGTACGGGCGTCCGTCGTCCAGGACCACGTCGTGCACGACGATGATGTTCGGGTGGTTCAGCTGGGCGACGGCCCGGGCCTCGCGCAGCATCTGCTCGCGCTGGAGCCGCGCCTCGCCCGCGGAGAGCGACTCGTCCAGGCCGAGCTCCTTGACGGCGACCTGTCGCGCGAGCAACGTGTCGGTGGACCGCCAGATGACCCCCATGCCGCCGCGGCCGATCTCGGCCTCCAGCCGGTAACGACCGCCGATCACGCGGACGTTGGCCCCCTCGGTCCCCATGCGCCCCATCATGCCGCACACATGCGTGCAAGGACTGTCCGGTTCCGGTCAGCAACGTTTCCGAAATGCGGTGTCACCGACGGGCGCACGGGTCTACTGAGGCGGGTCCCATCCGCGCAGAATGGCGTCGAACCGCTCCCGCGCGCCGGGCCACTGGTCCGCGGGCGCGGAGAGGTAGAGGACGTACTCGGTGCCGTCGGCCTCGCGGTAGGTCTGCTCGATGGCACGCCTCGGCCCGGTCGTGGCGTCCTTGTTCCCCGCCGTCCACGTGAAGTCCCACAGGGAACCCTCGCGGTCGCGGAAGTGGTTGGAGTCGAGCGCGATCCGCCGGTACTCGGGCAGGCCCTTGCTCACGGTCTTCTCCAGGTCCAGCTGGTGCTGGTAGGAGTCCCGCCACTGCGAGTTCTTGTCGATGGCGATGCGCAGGAACTGCTTGCCGTCGTCGGGCGTGTAGTCGATCTGGGTGCCGTTCACCTGCCGCTGCCAGCCCGGCGGCAGCATGAGGCCGAACCCCTCGACGTCCTGGACCTTCACCCAGTCATTCGGGATCGCCCCGTTCCCGGTCTCCTGCCCGCCCGTGCCACCCGTGTCACCCTTGTCGCCGTTCTTGCCGCTCCCGCCCTGGTCGTCCCCGGTCCCGCCGGTCGTGCCCTGGCTCGACGCGGTGTCGTCGCCGTCGCCCCTGCCCTCGTAGTACTTGGCGCCGACCAGCGCACCGCCACCGCCGATGACCAGCGCCGCGACCCATATGGCGACCATCCGCGGCCAGCGCCGCCGCGGCGCGGCCGACGGCGGCACGGGCGCCGTCACGGAGGTGGGGGTGTGCGGCTGCGGGGCGGGGGCCGGGGCAGGTGTGTAGGTCTGGGTGTGCACACGTGTCGGCACGTACGCCTGCGCCGCGCTGGAGGACCGTCCCTCCGCCGCCTCGGCGAGCATCGCCTCGGCCTCGTCCGCCGTGGGCCGCGCGGCCGGGTCCTTGCGCAGCAGCGCGCTGATGACCGACCCCATCGCCCCCGCGTGCTCGGGGGTCCCGGGCTCCTCCTCGATGACGGCCTGCATCGTGCTGATCGGCGACGTGCGCCGGAACGGCGAGGTGCCCTCGACGGCCGTGTAGAGGGTGGCGCCGAGCCCCCACAGGTCGGAGGCGGGGCCCGGCTCGGAGCCGCTCACGCGCTCCGGCGCCAGATAGTCGACGGAGCCGACGATCTCGCCGGTCCTGGTGATGGTCGAGTCCCCCTCGACCTGCGCGATGCCGAAGTCGGTCAGCTTGACCCGGCCGTCCTTGGCCAGCAGCACGTTGCCCGGCTTCACGTCGCGGTGCAGGACCCCGGCCTTGTGCGCGGCGCGCAGGGCCCGCAGCGTCCACAGGCCGATCCTGGCGGCCTCGGCGGGCACGATGCGGCCGTGCTCCTTGACCGCGTCGGCGAGCGAGGGGCCCTCGACCAGCTCCATGACGATCCAGGGCCGGTCGTCGTGTTCGAGCACGTCGTGCACGGTCACGACGTTGGGGTGGTTGATGCGCGCGGCGGCCCGCGCCTCGGTCTGCGTCCGCGCGAGCAGCACCGCGCGGTCCGCCTCCGACACCCACTGAGCGGCCGTCAGTTCCTTGACGGCGACCTTCCGGTGCAGCACTTCGTCATGTGCGCTCCACACCCGGCCCATGCCGCCGCGCCCGATGGATTCGCCGAGCCGGTAGCGGCCCGCGAGGAGCTGGCCCTGCATCTGATTCACGTTCCCACCAATGGTCTTGACGTGCCCACACTAGGGAGCGGCGGCCACTCAAGGAACAGGCGGGGTGCCATGGAGACAGCACTGTGACGCGGTTCGCGTCCGGTACCTCCCGGTTCAGCCGCGGTACTGGTAAGTAGCCGACGCCTGGTCGTACAACCGCGTCACCTCGTCGCGCTCCGCCTCGGGGCCGCGCACCTGGACGACGTGGTACCTGCCGCCGACGATCATGGCCAGATTCCGCACGAACACGTCCCGTCCGTCGGAGCCCTGCCACGTGAACTGCCCCTCGGCCATGGACCGTCCGCCGACCTCGACGGTCTTCATGCCGCTGGAGGTGGCCCACGTCGAGTCGCGGAACGGCTGCAACTCCCGCTCGTCCTCCCGCTGGTACTTCATCGGGTCACTGCCGTACGTGGCGGTCGCGTCGCGCCCGGGGACGACGAGCAGCTCGAACTTGCCCTGCGCGTAGACGACTTGCCCGCGCCCGTTCTTGGCCTGCCGCTGCCACCCCTCGGCGACGGCGACCTCGAACCCCTCCGGGTCCTTGCGCAGGGCGAAACCGGCGGCGATGTCGGACTGCGGCTGGGTGCTGGAGGGCTCGGAGCTGTCCTTCCGGTCCGGCGACGCGGAGGACGCGGGTGCCGAGGGCTCCTGCGAGCGCTGCGGGGCGCCGCCCCCGATCGAGTTGGCGTTCTCCCGCGTCCCCGAGGCACCGTCGTCCTTCGGCATGAAGGCCATCGCGTACGCCACCGCGCCGACGAGCCCGACAAGCACGAGCACGAGCAGCCACCGCCCGAGCGACCTCGGCTGCCGCCCGCCCCGCTCACGGGGTGCGCGCGGCGCCTTGGGTATGGGCTCGGCCTTGGGCGCTCTCGGAGCCTTGGACGGCTTCGGCGCCCTGGGCGGCTTGGAAGCGCGCGCGGCCCGCTCGACCCGGCCGCGCTTGTGCCGCCCGTGCCTGCGCACGAGCTCGCCGCGACGGCGTTTGACGGGCAGCCGGGCGGCGTCGAACGGCGGTGCCGGTACGACGTTCACCCCCGCGTCCGGCTCGGGCGCGGACCGCACGAGGGAGCGCAGCCAGCCGCGCAGCTCCTCGAAGTCGAGCCGCTCGGTGGGGTCCTGCCGCAACAGCGACTCCACGACGGGCCGCAGCGGCCCGCACTCCTCGGCGAACGCGGGCGGCTCCGCGCACACCATCTGGACCAGCTCCGGCGTGGACTCCTCCGGGTACGGGGCGTGCCCCTGCACGGCCCGGAAGAGCAGAGCGCCCAGCGCCCACAGATCGGTCGCGGGCCCGACGGGCGCCGCGAGCTGCCAGCTCTCCTGCACGGGGTAGGCCTGCTCAGGCGCCCACCGCTCGGTAACGGGCCCGACAACGGTCATCCGCACCTGCCGAGCCCGCTCGGCGGCGACCCCGCTCAGCTCATTTGCCGCTTTGAGCGGTGAGGCCCCAGCCCCACCCGGCGCAACTCCAGCCCCAGCCAGCGCAAATCCAGCCCCTCCGGCGCTTGAGGAGCGGGGTCCGGGGCGGAGCCCCGTGTCCTGGCCGTCAGCCCCGGCGACAAGCTCATCCCACCGGGCAGGCCGCACCGCGGGGCCACCAGGCGAGGCCTCGACCTCATGACCGGCCCGGGGCCCAGCCCCATGCCACGCCTCCCCGCCGGAGGCAGCCCGCGCTCCGGCCCGGTACGCGGCAATCGCCCCGGCCCGAGCCGCCCGAAAGTCCTCGGCATCATCACCCCGCGGCAGCGCGCCGGCGGGCGGACCAGCCTGCGCGGGCAACCTGACGGGCGACGGCGAGGCCACCTCGACAGCCGCCTCGAACCCGAACCCGAACCCGGGCCCGGCGCCAGGCGCAGGCGGGGGCGCGGACGGGGACGGGGACGCGGCCTCGTCGAACTCCGCCTCCCCCGGCGAGGGGGGCCGCGGATCGTACCCGCACAACGCCTCCTCGGCGGCCCCCGCGGCCATCCCGGTGAGCACGACCCGCCCGTCGTCGCAGACAAGCACGGTCCGCGCCGTGATGTTCCGGTGCACCCACCCGTGCGCGTGCAGCGCCCGCAGCGCGGTCAGCACGTCGGAGGCGACCTCCGCGGCCCGGTACGGGCTGAGCGGCGCCTCGTCGAGGAGTTCGGCGAGGGGGCGCGCCGCCACGACCTCGCTCACGACCCACAGCGACCCGCCCTCGGCGAACACGTCGAAGACCTGGTCGAGCCGGGGGTGGTCGGGTATCTGCGCGGCGGCCTGCGCGGCCTCGATGGCCCGCGCGACGGCGGGCTCGGCGGCGCCCCGGGCGGGCGCCCCGGGCCGGAACCCGTCGGGGAGACCGTCCGCGTCGAGCACCTCCGCCTCGACGACCTCCGGCAACGGCACCTGCCTGACCAGGACTTCCTGCCCGCTGTAGGTGTCGAAGGCGCGGCTCTCCGAGAACTCCTGCGCGTCCGGCGCCGGAACGGGAAGACGGTAACGGTCGGCGAGCACCCGTCCCGCGTACTCGTCCACGACGCCTCCCCAGATCCGCCTGCGGTCAATTCCGTTCGCTATGTGCCCAGTTGTACAAACTGTTGCGGCACGACGCTTCCGTATACGGCTGCGCACGGTCCGCAAGCACTCACGATACGTGCCGAAAGCGTCCGGAGTTGAGAATCGTCAGCTTTCCCGGAGGGGGTACCCGCGACCTGGGCCGTCAAGACCCGGGTTCTCGAACCGGTTCAGGACTTGGGCGTGAACGACTCCGTGAACGTCTTCCACGTCGTCTTGCGCTGCTCGCCGCTCCAGTCGGCGTCCTTCGCCGTGTACATCAGCCCGTACCCCAGCGATCCGCTGACCACGAAGCCCCGGTCCACCGAGCGGTACTTGGTGCCCCCGTCGACGTAGGTGAACTCCCAGTCCGCCGTGTTCCAGCCGCGGTAGTCGACCGACGCTATGCGGATGCGGTCGTACTGGGAGCGCCGCATGTAGTTCTCCTGGTTCTGCCAGTCCTTCACCGGGTCGGACTTCGGCGAACTGGTCCAGCCGACCAGGAGCTTCTGGGAGTCGGGGCCGGTGAAGCGGGCCCCGGCCGCGCTGGTCGAGACGTACTTCCACCCCTTGGGCAGGTCGATCTCGAAGCCCTGGGAGTGCTTGTACGTCTTGGCGTCGGGGTCGGTCCCGTCGCTGCCCGGCGAGGCGCCCTGGCCGGCGCTCGCGCCGGAACCGGACGCCGAGGCGGAGGCGGAGGCGCCGCCCTTGTCCTGGTCGGACCCCTTGCCGGAGGAGTCGTCGTCCTTGCCCGAGCCCTTGTCGTCGCCCTTGCCGCCGTCCGTCTCCGTGTCCTTGCCGTCGCCCGCGCCCGCGGACCCGGTGGCCCCGGCGGAGGCGGCCTTGTCACCGCCGCCGGTGCCGCTCGCCTTGTCGTCGTCGCCCCCGCTGAGCGAGACCGCGAGGATCACACCGAGGACGACGAGCGCCACGACCGCCGCGATGATGACCAGCGTGCGGCGCGGCACGACGTCGGTGATCGACGCCTTGGGCGCGGGGGTGCGCGGCGGCGGCCCGCCGGGCTGCGCCGGGATCCGGCCGGATGCCGCGCCCGCCGACCCCGGGACAGCCGTGGCGGCCGTCTTCTGCTGGGCGGCGGGCTTCTCCCGGGCGGCCGTCGCGGCAGCGGCGGCCTTGCGTACGGACTTGAGCGCGCCCCGCAGCTTCTCGGCGGCCTCCTCGCCCCTGGCCGCGACGGCGGCGCCCGCCTTGCCCGGCGCCTTCTCCTCCGGCGGCACGGGCGGCAGCGGCACGACCTTGGTGGCGTCCGCCGGTTCCGGCTCGGGGGCCGCCTTGGGCGCGGGCGCGTTGATGACGTTCTTCAACAGCGCCCGTGCGCCCGCGTCGTCGAGGCGCTGGGCGGGGTCCTTGGCGAGCAGCCCGTAGATGACCGGCTCCAGCGGGCCCGCGTTGGCCGGCGGGTCGACCGGCTCGGTCATGACGGCGGTCAGCGTGGCGATCGCCGACCCCTTGTCGTACGGAGGGGTGCCCTCCACGGCCGCGTACAGCAGGCCGCCGAGCGACCACATGTCGGCGGCGGGGCCCGGCTTGTGGCCGCGCGCCCGCTCGGGCGAGATGTAGGAGGGCGCGCCGACGAGCATGCCGGTGGAGGTGATCGAGGGGTCGCCCTCGACCTGGGCGATGCCGAAGTCGGTGAGGACGACGCGGCCGTCCTCGGCGATCAGCACGTTGGACGGCTTCACGTCACGGTGCAGGATGCCCTCGCGGTGCGCGGAGCGCAGCACGTCGAGGATGGCGAGGCCGACCTCGGCGGCGCGGTGCGGGGTGAGCACCCCGTCCTCGCGCACGGCCTCGGCGAGGGACTTGCCCTCGACCAGCTCCATGACGATCCAGGGGCGGTCGTCCTCGTCGACGACGTCGAAGACGGTGACGGCGCCGCTGTTGCGGATCCGGGCGATCGCCTTCGCCTCGCGCAGGGTGCGCGTGATGAGGCGGCGCTTCTCCTCCTCGTCGATGCTCGACGGGAAGCGCAGCTCCTTCACGGCGACGGTGCGCCCGAGCGTCTCGTCCTTGGCCCGCCACACGGTGCCCATGCCACCGCGGCCGAGCACGTCACCGAGGCGGTAGCGCCCGGCGAGCAGCCGTCCGGCCGGTTCCCGGCCGGCGGCGGATGCCCCACCGGCGGATCCGGCGGATCCCTGACCGGCGGACTTCTGTCCGTCCCGGTCGCCGCCCGTGTCCGGCGCGTCCTTCACGGACGCGTCCTGACGAGCGCTCTTGTCCTGACGGGTCTCGCCCGCCCGCTCCGCCTCCGACATGCGTCCCCTCTGCAACCCGCCCTGACAGAGCCTTCATTGTCCCTCACGTGGGGACCGCCCGACGCCCAGGGTCGCTCCCGCGAACGGTTGTCGGGAACGTCTTCTCTGTCCGGATCCGGGCAGCCCGCCTGCCCGTTGACCTTGTACGACGCCACTCTTCCTGGGCGCGCGACCAAGGGCAAGGGCTACCGGCGTGTCACAGCGTCACAGCGGCGCGATGTCGGGTGCCCCGAGCCGGGCGGCGTCGGCGGTCAGGTCGTCGGGCTGCAACTGCGACTCACGCTCGGCCTCCACCCGCTTCTCGTAGTGGGCGACCTCCCGCTCGATCTGATCCTTGTCCCAACTGAGCACCGGCGCCATGAGTTCGGCCGCCTCCCGCGCCGAGCGGGTCCCGCGGTCGAACGTCTCGATGGAGATACGGGTCCGGCGCGTCAGCACGTCGTCGAGGTGGCGGGCCCCCTCGTGCGAGGCCGCGTACACGATCTCCGCCCGCAGGTAGTCGTCGGCGCCGCTCAGGGGCGCCCCGAGCCCGGTGTCCGCGGCGATGAGTTCGAGAACCTCCTGGGCCAACGCCCCGTACCGGTTGAGGAGATGCTCGACGCGTACGACGTGCAGCCCGGTGCGCGCGGCGATCCGCGCCCGCGCGTTCCACAGCGCCCGGTACCCCTCGGCCCCGACCAGTGGTACGTCCTCGGTGACGCACTCGGCGACCCGCTGGTCGAGGGCGTGCACGGCCTCGTCGACGGCGTCCCTCGCCATCACGCGGTACGTCGTGTACTTGCCACCCGCGACGACGACGAGCCCCGGCACGGGGTGCGCGACGGTGTGCTCGCGCGACAGCTTGCTGGTGGCGTCGGACTCCCCGGCGAGCAGCGGGCGCAGGCCCGCGTACACGCCCTGGACGTCGTCGCGCGTGAGCGGCACGCCAAGGACGGAGTTCACGTGTTCGAGGAGGTAGTCGATGTCGGCGCTGGAGGCCGCCGGGTGGGCCTTGTCGAGGTCCCACTCGGTGTCGGTGGTGCCGACGATCCAGTGCCGCCCCCACGGGATGACGAAGAGGACGCTCTTCTCGGTGCGGAGGATGAGCCCGGTCGTGGAGTTGATGCGGTCCTTGGGCACGACGAGGTGGATGCCCTTGGAGGCGCGGACGTGGAACTGGCCGCGTTCGCCGACCATGGCCTGGGTGTCGTCGGTCCACACGCCGGTGGCGTTGACGACCTGCTTGGCCCGTATCTCGTACTCGCCGCCGCCCTCCACATCCTGTACGCGTGCGCCCACGACCCGCTCGCCCTCGCGCAGGAACCCGGTGACGCGCGCCCGGTTGGCGACCTTCGCGCCGTACTTGGCGGCGGTGCGCACGAGCGTCGCGACGTAGCGGGCGTCGTCCATCTGGGCGTCGTAGTACTGGAGCGCGCCGACCAGCGCGTCCTTCTTCAGGCAGGGCGCGACGCGCAGCGCGTGACGCCGTGACAGATGCCGGTGCCCGGGAAGCCCGCGCCCGTGTCCGCGCGCCATGGACATGGCGTCGTAGAGCGCGACGCCCGAACCGGCGTACAGCCGTTCCCATGCCTTGTGCTGAAGGGGGTACAGGAACGGCACGGGCTTCACGAGGTGCGGCGCGAGCCGTTCGAGCAGCAGCCCGCGCTCCTTCAGCGCCTCCCGTACGAGGGCGAAGTCCAGCATCTCCAGGTACCGGAGCCCGCCGTGGATCAGCTTGCTGGACCGGCTCGACGTGCCCGACGCCCAGTCGCGCGCCTCGACGAGCCCGGTGGACAGGCCGCGCGTCACCGCGTCCAGGGCCGTGCCCGCGCCCACCACCCCGCCGCCCACGACCAGGATGTCCAGCTCGCCCTCGGCCATCGTCGCGAGGGCCTGCGCCCGCTGCTCGGGTCCCAGTGTCGCTGCCTTCACTGCTGCCTCCCGCTGTCGTCGGCGCCGGCCTCACCGGCAGGTGTACCCGCCCCGGGCGCACTCGCACGCAACACTCCGCAACCCATTGCGGCGCAATACCGCATATCGGTCATATTTACTCCTAGTCTGACAGTGCGCTCGCCCGTCCTGACCACCGGGCTTGCGCACTCGTCCCGCCCCGGTTAGTCACCGGAACCGCCTCCTCGGGAAGGACGGCAACCGCCATGCCCGCAGACCTCGCCGTCATCGGCCTCGGCCACCTCGGCCTGCCGCTCGCGCAGGCCGCCGTCGCCGCGCGCATCGCCACGGTCGGCCACGATCCGGACCGCGCGAAGGACCTCGCCGCGGGCCGCGTCCCCGGCGACGGCGACGACGCGGCCCTGACCGCCGCCGACGTCCGCCGCATGCTCGCCGGCGGCTTCCGCCCCACCGCCGACCCCGCCGCACTGGGCCGCGTCCGCACCGCCGTGATCTGCGCCCCCACCCCGCCCGGCGCCGACGGCGGCCCCTCCCTCGACCCCGTCATCAAGGCGACCCGCACCCTCGCCGCCCAGCTGCGCCCGCACACCACCGTGATCATCGAGTCGCCGGTCCCGCCGGGCACCACGGAGTCGATCCTGCTGCCGCTCCTCGAAGAGGGCTCACGGCTCCGCGCGGGCCGCGACTTCCACCTCGCCCACGCCCCGGGCCGCCTGGACCCCGGCAACCGCAGCCAGCCCTACGCCTCCACCCCCAAGGTCATCGGCGGCTACACCCCGGCCTGCACCGAGTCGGCGGCGACCTTCTACAGCCGCCTCACCGACAAGGTCGTCCGCGCCCGCGGCCCGCGCGAGGCCGAGACGGTGCACCTCCTGGAGACCAACTACCGGCACGTCAACATCGCCCTGGTCAACGAGATGGCCGTGCTCTGCCACGACCTCAACGTCGACCTCTGGGACGTCATCCGCTGCGCCGAGACCAAGCCCTTCGGCTTCCAGGCGTTCCGCCCCGGACCCGGCGTCGGCGGCCACGCCCTCCCCCAGGACCTCACCTCCCGCCACCTCCCCACCCGCCCCTGCGCATGGTCGAACTGGCCCGTCAGGTCAACGACCACATGCCGTCCTACGTGGTCCAGCGCGCGGCCACGCTCCTCAACGAGCACGGCAAGTCCGCCCGGGGCGCCCGCGTCCTCCTCCTCGGCATCACCTACAAACCCGACCTCGCCGACCGCCAGGGCGCCCCCGCGCAGGAGATCGCCACCCGCCTCATGCAGCTCGGCGCCGCCGTCAGCTACCACGACCCCTACGTGCCGTCCTGGAATGTCCTGAACCGTCCGGTCCCGCGCGCCGATTCGCTCTACGAGGCGGCGGCCGACGCGGACCTCACGATCCTGCTCCAGCACCACCGCACCTATGACCTGCAAGGACTCGCGGTGAAGGCGCAACTCCTGCTGGACACCAGAGGAGCGACTCCGGCGGGGGCGGCGCACCGGCTCTGACTGATAATGTGCGGCCCTTCATGGACACATCAGTGTCTTCTTCATTCCCCGGGGGGACCGCATGACCCAGCCGACACCGCCACAGGACGCCAATCCCTACGCCCAGCAGCAGCCGCAGCAGCCCCAGGGCCAGCAGCCGTACACCCCGTTCCCACAGCAACAGGGCCAGCCGGGCGGGTTCGTCCCCCCGGCGCCGCCGGCCCGTAGCGGGAACGTCGCCCTCGGCATCGTCGCCGCCGTGGTCCTCGCCCTCGTCACGGCCTGGATCTACGGCGCGGTCATGAAGGCCACCGAGCACGAGATCGGCTACGCGGCCGTGGGCGTCGGCGCCCTCATCGGCTTCGTCGCGGGCAAGGTCGGCGGCCGCAACCCCGTCCTGCCGGTCGTCTGCGCGGTGCTCGCGCTCGGCGCGGTGTACCTGGGCCAGCTCACCGGCTTCGCGATGGCCCTCGCCGACCTGGCGCACCTGTCGTGGTTCGAGGTCCTCACCGACCACTTCGGCGACCTCAGCAAGGCGTGGAAGGACGACGCCGACCCCATGACGTTCCTCTTCCTCGCCATCGGCGCCTTCGCCGCGTTCGGCAGCTCGAAGAAGGCGGCCCTCTGACCGACAGGTCGAGCACGTGAGTGGGGCCCCGCCGATCCGGCGGGGCCCCACTCACGTCCTGCTACGACACAGCGTCAGCGCCGGTGCTGGGAATCAGCCACCGTGACCTCGACCCGCTGGAACTCCTTGAGCTCGCTGTACCCGGTCGTCGCCATGGCCCGCTTGAGCGCACCGAAGATGTTCATCGACCCGTCGGGCGTGGACGAGGGCCCGGTCAGGACCTCCTCCGTCGTGCCGACCGTGCCGAGGTCGACCTTCTTGCCGCGCGGCACGTCCTCGTGGACGGCCTCCATGCCCCAGTGGTGCCCCTGGCCGGGCGCGTCCGTGGCGCGGGCCAGCGGGGAGCCCATCATGACGGCGTCCGCGCCGCAGGCGATGGCCTTGGGCAGGTCGCCGGACCAGCCCACACCACCGTCGGCGATGACGTGCACGTACCGGCCGCCGGACTCGTCCATGTAGTCACGGCGCGCGGCGGCGACATCGGCGACGGCGGTCGCCATGGGCACCTGGATGCCGAGCACGTTGCGCGTGGTGTGCGCGGCGCCGCCGCCGAAGCCGACGAGGACACCGGCCGCGCCCGTGCGCATGAGGTGCAGGGCGGCGGTGTACGTGGCGCAGCCGCCGACGATGACGGGCACGTCCAGCTCGTAGATGAACTGCTTGAGGTTGAGCGGCTCGGCGGCACCGGAGACGTGCTCGGCGGAGACGGTGGTGCCCCGGATCACGAAGATGTCGACGCCCGCGTCCACGACCGCCTTGGAGAACTCGGCGGTGCGCTGCGGGGAGAGCGCGGCGGCGGTGACGACACCGGAGTCGCGCACCTCCTTGATGCGCTGCCCGATCAGGTCGGCCTGGATCGGGGCGGCGTAGATCTCCTGGAGGCGGCGCGTCGCGGTCTCGGCGTCCAGTTCGCGGATCTCGTCGAGCAGCGGCTCGGGGTCCTCGTACCGGGTCCACAGGCCTTCGAGGTTGAGGACGCCGAGGCCGCCCAGCTCGCCGATGCGGATCGCGGTCCGCGGGGAGACGACGGAGTCCATGGGGGCGGCCAGGAACGGCAGCTCGAAGCGGTAGGCGTCGATCTGCCAGGCGATCGAGACCTCCTTCGGGTCGCGGGTGCGCCGGCTCGGTACGACGGCGATGTCGTCGAAGGCGTACGCGCGGCGGCCGCGCTTGCCGCGCCCGATCTCGATCTCAGTCACGTGATGTGGGCCTTTCCCTCTTGGTCTGCGTCTTCCAGTATCCCCGACACACGGATGAGGGGCGGCCCCGGCAATGCGGGACCGCCCCTCACCAGGCGTGGGCGTTACTTACGGCTGTAGTTCGGCGCCTCGACCGTCATCTGGATGTCGTGCGGGTGGCTCTCCTTGAGGCCCGCGGACGTGATGCGGACGAAGCGGCCCTTGCTCTCCATCTCGTCGACGCTCGCCGCGCCGACGTAGCCCATCGTCTGGCGCAGGCCGCCGACGAGCTGGTGCAGGACGTTGGCGAGCGGGCCCCGGTAGGGCACCTGGCCCTCGATGCCCTCGGGCACGAGCTTGTCGTCGGAGGCGACCTCGGCCTGGAAGTACCGGTCCTTGGAGTAGGAGCGGCCCTGGCCACGGGACTGCATGGCGCCGAGCGAGCCCATGCCGCGGTAGGACTTGAACTGCTTGCCGTTGATGAACTGCAGCTCGCCCGGCGACTCCTCGCAGCCCGCGAGCAGCGAGCCGAGCATCACCGAGTCGGCACCGGCGGCGAGCGCCTTGCCGATGTCGCCGGAGTACTGCAGGCCGCCGTCGCCGATGACCGGGACACCGGCCGCGCGGGCGGCGACCGCCGCCTCGTAGATCGCCGTGACCTGCGGGACGCCGATACCGGCGACGACGCGGGTGGTGCAGATCGAGCCCGGTCCGACACCGACCTTGACGCCGTCGACACCGGCGTCGATGAGCGCCTGGGCGCCGTCGCGCGTGGCGACGTTGCCGCCGATGACGTCGACGGAGACGCTCGACTTGATCTTCGACATCCAGCTCAGCGCGTTGCTGTTGTGGCCGTGCGAGGTGTCGACGATGAGGAAGTCGACCCCGGCACCGGCCAGCGCCTGGGCCCGCTCCAGGGCCTCGGGGCTCGCGCCCACGGCGGCGCCGACGAGCAGACGGCCCTCGGCGTCCTTCGCCGCGTTCGGGTACTGCTCGGCCTTCTTGAAGTCCTTGACGGTGATGAGGCCCTTGAGCACACCGGCGTCGTCGACCAGCGGAAGCTTCTCGATCTTGTGGCGGCGCAGCAGCTCCATCGCGTCGACACCGCTTATGCCGACCTTGCCGGTCACGAGCGGCATCGGCGTCATGACCTCGCGGACCTGACGGCCGCGGTCGGACTCGAAGGCCATGTCGCGGTTGGTGACGATGCCGAGCAGCTTGCCCGACGCGTCGGTCACCGGGACGCCGCTGATCCGGAACTTCGCGCACAGCGCGTCCGCCTCGCCGAGCGTGGCGTCGGGGTGCACGGTGATCGGGTCGGTGACCATGCCGGACTCGGACCGCTTCACCAGGTCGACCTGGTTGACCTGGTCCTCGATCGACAGGTTGCGGTGCAGCACACCGACGCCGCCCTGACGGGCCATGGCGATCGCCATGCGCGCCTCGGTGACCTTGTCCATCGCCGCGGAGAGCAGCGGGATGTTCACGCGGACGTTCCTGGAGATGCGGGACGAGGTGTCGACCGCGTTCGGCAGCACTTCCGACGCGCCCGGCAGCAGCAGCACGTCGTCGTAGGTCAGCCCGAGTGTCGCGAATTTCTCGGGCACTCCGTCGACGTTTGCAGTCATGACACCTTCCCCAAATGGCCTTGATCGGTGCGGATGTCCATGCTAACGGGAGTCAGGGGTGTCTCATTCCACGAGCAAGATCATCAAGCTTCTTTGGACGTTCCCACGTACGCGGCGGGAGACCCTGTGCTATCGCTCCCGGCCCCCGCGCTACTGCTCGGCCAGGGCCCGCAGGCGGCTGAGCGCCCGGTGCTGCGCGACGCGCACGGCGCCGGGTGACATGCCCAACATCTGCCCGGTCTCCTCGGCGGTGAGCCCGACGGCGATCCGCAGGAGGAGCAGCTCCCGCTGGTTGTCGGGCAGGTTCGCGAGGAGCTTCTTGGCCCAGGCGGCATCGCTGTTCAGGAGCGCGCGCTCCTCGGGGCCGAGCGAGTCGTCGGGCCGCTCCGGCATCTCGTCGGACGGCACGGCCGTCGAACCGGGACCGCGCATGGCCGCGCGCTGCAGGTCGGCGACCTTGTGCGCGGCGATGGCGAAGACGAACGCCTCGAAGGGGCGTCCGGTGTCCTTGTAGCGCGGCAGCGCGAGCAGCACCGCGACGCAGACCTCCTGGGCGAGGTCCTCCACGAAGTGCCGCGCGTCCCCCGGGAGCCGGGAGAGACGGGTGCGGCAGTAGCGGATCGCCAGGGGATGGACGTGGGCGAGCAGATCGTGCGTGGCCTGCTCGTCACCGTCGACGGCGCGGCCGACGAGCGTACCGATGACCCCCTGCGGGGTCACTGCCTCGTCGTCGTGCATCGGTCCATGGTGCCCTGTCGAGGCGCGGTCCGTGACATCGCGGCCCTGGTTGTGCACCGAAGCGTTATGAGCAGGTGCGCCGGAACTCATCTCCTGCGCCCTCCCCTCTCGCTGACCCTGCTCGCCCGAATCGCCGTCCCCGAGGAACTCCACACCTCCAAGGATGCGGCATCACGCGCGAAACGTGAGAGCGCCGTTCACCGCGACCCCGCCAGGGGCGCGGGGAACTGCGCGACCAGCCACGACGAAAGCCGCACGTGATCACCGGCCCCTCGCGCCCTCTGAGCGGAGCGCTATCGCACGAGACCCCAACGGAACCCGAGCGCGACGGCGTGGGCCCGGTCAGAAGCGCCGAGCTTTTTGAACAGCCGCCGCGCATGCGTCTTCACGGTGTCCTCGGAGAGGAAGAGCTCGCGCCCGATCTCCGCGTTGGACCGCCCGTGGCTCATGCCCTCGAGCACCTGGATCTCGCGCGCGGTGAGGGTGGGCGCGGCACCCATCTCGGCCGAGCGCAGTCTGCGCGGGGCGAGCCGCCACGTGGGGTCGGCGAGCGCCTGCGTCACGGTGGCCCGCAGCTCGGCGCGCGAGGCGTCCTTGTGCAGGTACCCGCGGGCGCCGGCGGCGACGGCGAGCGCCACCCCGTCCAGGTCCTCGGCCACGGTGAGCATGATGATGCGCGCACCGGGGTCGGCGGAGAGCAGCCGCCGGACCGTCTCGACGCCGCCCAGGCCGGGCATGCGTACGTCCATCAGAATCAGGTCCGAGCGGTCGGCGCCCCAGCGGCGGAGGACTTCCTCCCCGTTGGCCGCGGTCGTCACGCGCTCGACGCCGGGCACGGTCGCTACCGCGCGGCGGAGCGCTTCTCGGGCGAGCGGGGAGTCGTCGCAGACGAGGACGGATGTCATGACCGTCCTCCGCAGCTGATGCGCGTCACCTTGAGCCTCCAGGCTTTGTACGAATCGTCACCTGTGCGGTCGACACTCGCAAACCACCGGACAGATGCCCGAGCGCTTGTTCTTTCAACCGCCTCCGCACTACCAACGACGGTCACTCGAAAGAGTTACGGGTCGGACGGTCTCGTTCGGCACTCTACGTGAGGGCCCGGACACAGTGGAGGTCCCGCAACGGACCCTCAAGGTTTCATCACAAGCTATGCCCTATTTGGCGGCTTTTCTTCACTTTTCCTGGTGTCTGTAGCTAGATTCGCAATGAGTCATATTTTCATCTCCTTAGATAGTAGATGTACGGTCAGGCACCGTATCCGCGCCACAACCGGATGAAACCGGCCACAACCGGCTACAAGGGGACTACGCAATGGCAGATTTCTCCCGCCTTCCCGGACCGAACGCTGATCTGTGGGACTGGCAGCTCCTCGCGGCCTGCCGCGGGGTGGACAGCTCGCTCTTCTTCCACCCGGAGGGCGAGCGAGGAGCGGCGCGCAGCGCGCGCGAGAACTCGGCGAAAGAGGTCTGCATGAGGTGCCCGGTCCGCGCGGAGTGCGCAGCTCACGCGCTTCAGGTGCGGGAGCCGTACGGCGTGTGGGGCGGGCTCACCGAGGACGAGCGCGAGGAGCTGATGGGGCGGGCCCGCAACCGGCTCGTCACGGCGTCGGCGACGGCCGGCGGCGGTTCCGCACCGATGGGCCCGACCCACTGAGGATTCGCTGAAGGGCACAGGCGGGCGACTGAAGGTCAGCTGAAGGAACGTTTCTGCGCACGTCTGTGCGCCGGCTCGGCCATACCTGGCTCACCCACCCACGGCCGGGGCCTCAGCGGGCGGCGGCCTTCGCCAGGTGGTCGAGGGTCGCGGCGACCGCCGGGACCTGGGCCAGATCGGGCAGGGTGAGCGCCACGATCTCGCGCCGCACGGGCGGCTCCACCGTCACTGTGCGTGCACCCTTGGGCCGAACGGATTCGATGGCCAGTTCGGGAAGGACGGCAACTCCGAGCCCCGCGCCGACCAGGCCGACCACCGCCGGGTAGTCGTCCGTGGCGAAGTCGATGCGCGGGGCGAATCCGGCGCCCCGGCACACCTCGACGAGCTGGCGGCGGCAGCGCGGGCAGCCCGCGATCCACGCGTCGTCGGCGAACGCGTCGATCGTCACCGAGCCCGCGTCGGCGAGCGGGTGCCCCTCGGCGACCAGACCGACGAGCCGGTCGGCGAGCAGCGGCCGCACGACGAGGTCGTCCCACTCCTCGGCGGCGTGCGCGCCTCCGGCGTTCCGCCCCGTGCCCTCGTCCTCGTGCCCAGGCGCCTCGTACCGGAAGGCGAGGGCCACATCGCAGTCCCCCTCCCGCAGCATCTCCACCGAGCGCGGGGGCTCGGCCTCCACCAGCGAGACACGGGTGCCGGGATGTTCGGCGCGCAGGGCGGCGAGGGCGGTCGGGACCAGGGTCGAGCTGCCGCTGGGGAAGGAGACGAGGCGGACGCGGCCCGCGCGCAGGCCCGCGATCGCGGCGATCTCCTCCTCGGCGGCGGTGAGCCCGGCGAGAATCCCCGCCGCGTGCCGCACGAGCGCCTCCCCGGCCTGGGTCAGCCGCATCTCACGGCCGGTGCGGATCAGCAGCGGCGTACCCGCCGACGCCTCCAGGGCCTTCATCTGCTGGCTGACGGCGGGCTGCGTGCAGCCCAGTTCGCGGGCCGCCGCCGAGAAGGAGCCGGTGGCGGCGACTGCGCGCAGGACGCGAAGGTGCCGGGCCTCGATCATGGGTCAAGCATAAGCGCTGCTTGGGGCGAGCGCCGAATATTGCGTGGCGCCTTTGATGACCGGTCCCGTACCGTGCGATGCCATGAAGCTTCTGTCGTTGAACCTGGGCCGGCCCAAGGCCGTCGACTACACCGACCAGCCGGACGGCGTGACCGGCATAGACAAGCAGCCGGTCGAGGGCGCGGTCCGGGTGAGCGCGCCGGGCCAGAAGGGGACCGGCGCGAGCGGCGTCGCGGGGGACGCCGTCTGCGACACGCGCCACCACGGCGGCAACGACCAGGCGGTGTACGCGTTCGCGCGCGAGGACCTAGACGAGTGGGAGCGCACGCTCGGCCGCACGCTCCCGAACGGCTCCTTCGGCGAGAACCTCACCACCGAGGGCGTCGACGTGTGCGGCGCGAAGATCGGCGAGCGCTGGCGGATCGGCCCCGACCTGCTCCTCGAGGTCAGCGCGAGCCGGATCCCCTGCAAGACCTTCCAGGGTCATGTCGGCGAGAAGGGCTGGGTCAAGCGGTTCACGCAGGAGCAGCGGCCGGGTGCGTACCTGCGCGTCATAGAGCCGGGTGAGATCCGGGCGGGCGACACCATCGAGGTCGTGCACCGCCCGGCGCACGAGGTGACGGTCTCCTTCGAGTTCCGCGCGCTGATGACGGAGCGGGAGCTGCTGCCGCGGGTGCTCGACTCCGGGGCTCCGCTCCACTACGAGGTCGAGCGGGTGGCGCGGACGTACATGGAGAAGTACGGCGCGCGGACCGCGTGAGGGGTCGGGGGGCGGATCACGCACGGGGGCGGGGGGCGCGGATCGCGCACGGGGTCGGGGCGCGGATCACGCACCGGGTCGGGGCGCGGATCACGCACCGGGGCGGGGCGCGGATCACGCACCGGGGCGGGGCGCGGATCGCGTGAAGGGTCGGGCGGACCCCGCCCGATGATCACGCCACCCGTCGCCCCTGCCTAACCTTGCTCCATGACTACGGCACTGATCACGGGATCCACCGCGGGCATCGGCGCCGCCTTCGCCCGGCGCCTCGCCGCCGACGGACACAATCTGGTGCTCGTCGCCCGCGACACCAAGCGGCTCCAGGAGCAGGCGACCGAGCTGCACGACCGGCACGGCATCGAGGCCGAGGTGCTCACGGCCGACCTCGCCACGGACGACGGCATCGCGGCGGTCGAGCAGCGCCTGACCGACCCGAAGGCCGCGGTCGACCTGCTGGTCAACAACGCCGGGTTCGGCAACAAGGGCCGCTTCCTGGAAGTCCCCATGGCCGACGAGCTGACGATGCTGAAGGTGCACTGCGAGGCCGTCCTGCGGCTCACCTCGGCGGCGACATCCTCGATGCGGGAGCGCGGGCGCGGCGGTGTGATCAACGTGGCCTCGGTCGCGGCGTTCGTCCCGCGCGGCACGTACGGCGCTTCGAAGGCGTGGGTCGTGCAGTTCACGCAGGGCGTGGCGAAGGACCTCGCCGGTACGGGGGTGCGACTGATGGCGCTCTGCCCCGGCTTCGTCCGTACGGAGTTCCACGAGCGGGCCGGGATGGGCACGGACAACATCCCGAACTGGATGTGGCTCGACGCCGACAAGCTGGTGACAGCGGCGCTCGCGGACCTGTCCCGCGGCAAGTCCCTGTCGATCCCGGATCCGCGGTACAAGGCGCTGATGGGCTTGGTGAAGGTGACGCCGCGCGGCCTGCTGGGCGGGGTGACGTCGCGGACGGGGCGGAAGTACGGGCCGCAGTAGTCAGGCTTTCGGCTGCGGGTCGCGTCGTGGCTGGTCGCGCAGTTCCCCGCGCCCCTGGAGCATGCGGCTTCGCCGCAGCCCCGGAGGGGCGCCGCGTGCCCCCTCGCCCCGCCCCTGAGATGGCGCACGAAGTGCGCATCTCGGGGGCGCGGGGAACTGCGCGACCAGCCACGACGAGACGTGCACCCGGCACCAGACATCGCCCGGCAGACGGAACCCCGCCAGGGGCGCGAGGAACTGCGCGAGCAACCACACCGCAAGCCGCACCCGGCAGAGAACAGACCCACGCAGACGCACCCCCGCAAAACCAGGAGGCCCGGCCCCCCCACACACAGGGGGCCGAGCCTCAGGTCACTTCAGCGGAGTGCGTCAGTGGGAGTGGCCGTGGCCGTGGCCGGCCGCCTCGGGCTCCTCCTCCGCCGGCTTCTCGACGACCAGGGTCTCGGTCGTGAGGAGCAGGGAGGCGATGGAGGCGGCGTTCTCCAGGGCGGAGCGGGTGACCTTGACCGGGTCGATGACGCCGGCCTTGACCAGGTCGCCGTACTCGCCGGTCGCGGCGTTGTAGCCGGAGCCCTTCTCGAGCTCGGCGACCTTGGAGACGATGACGTAGCCCTCGAGGCCCGCGTTCTCGGCGATCCAGCGCAGCGGCTCGACGGCGGCGCGGCGGACGACGGAGACGCCGGTGGCCTCGTCACCCTCCTTGCCGAGGTTGTCGTTGAGCACCTTCACGGCGTGGACGAGCGCGGAGCCACCACCGGAGACGATGCCCTCCTCGACCGCGGCGCGGGTCGCGGAGATGGCGTCCTCCAGACGGTGCTTCTTCTCCTTGAGCTCGACCTCGGTCGCGGCACCGACCTTGATGACGCAGACGCCGCCGGCGAGCTTCGCGAGGCGCTCCTGGAGCTTCTCGCGGTCCCAGTCGGAGTCCGTGTTCTCGATCTCGGCCTTGATCTGGTTGACGCGGCCCTCGACGTCGGCCTTGTTGCCGCCACCGTCGACGATCGTGGTGTCGTCCTTGGTGATGGTGACGCGGCGGGCGGAGCCGAGCACGTCGAGACCGGCCTGGTCGAGCTTGAGGCCGACCTCCTCGGCGATGACGGTGGCACCGGTGAGGGTGGCCATGTCCTGCAGCATCGCCTTGCGGCGGTCGCCGAAGCCGGGGGCCTTGACCGCGACGGCGTTAAACGTGCCGCGGATCTTGTTCACGACCAGGGTCGACAGGGCCTCGCCCTCGACGTCCTCGGCGATGATCAGGAGGGGCTTCGAGCCGCCGGCCTGGATGACCTTCTCGAGGAGCGGGAGCAGGTCCTGGATCGAACCGATCTTGCCCTGGTGGATCAGGATGTACGGGTCGTCGAGGACGGCCTCCATACGCTCCTGGTCGGTGACGAAGTACGGGGACAGGTAGCCCTTGTCGAAGGCCATGCCCTCGGTGAAGTCGAGCTCCAGGCCGAAGGTGTTGGACTCCTCGACGGTGATGACACCGTCCTTGCCGACCTTGTCCATCGCCTCGGCGATCAGCTCGCCGACCTGGCTGTCCTGCGCGGACAGACCGGCGACGGCGGCGATGTCGGACTTCTCGTCGATCGGGCGGGCGGTCGCGAGGAGGTCCTCGGACACGGCCTTCACCGCGGCGTCGATGCCCTTCTTCAGGGCGGCCGGGGACGCGCCCGCGGCAACGTTGCGCAGACCCTCCTTGACCAGGGCCTGGGCGAGCACGGTGGCGGTGGTCGTACCGTCACCCGCGATGTCGTTGGTCTTGGTCGCCACCTCCTTCACCAGCTGCGCGCCGAGGTTCTCGTACGGGTCCTCGACCTCGACCTCGCGGGCGATGGTCACACCGTCGTTGGTGATGGTGGGAGCGCCGAACTTCTTGTCGATGACGACGTTGCGGCCCTTGGGGCCGATCGTCACCTTGACCGTGTCGGCAAGCTTGTTGACGCCGCGCTCGAGGGCGCGACGGGCGTCCTCGTCAAACTTCAGGATCTTCGCCATGGGAGCGTTTCAGCCCTCTCGAAAAACTAGGGGTGAACGAAGAACGCCCCTGACCCCGGCTTCTTACGGTCGCGGGTGCCAGGGGCGCACTTCACATCAAAAGCTGCTTTTTCAGGCCGCTTACTTCTCGACGATCGCGAGGACGTCGCGCGCCGAGAGGACGAGGTACTCCTCGCCGTTGTACTTGACCTCGGTGCCGCCGTACTTGCTGTACAGCACGATGTCGCCGGACTTCACGTCGAGCGGCAGGCGCTCGCCGTTCTCGAAGCGGCCCGGGCCCACGGCGAGGACGACGCCCTCCTGGGGCTTCTCCTTCGCGGTGTCCGGAATGACCAGGCCGGAGGCCGTGGTCTGCTCGGCGTCGAGCGGCTGGACCACGATGCGGTCCTCGAGCGGCTTGATGGCAACCTTGGAGCTGGCGGTCGTCACGATCCGGTCTCCCCCTTCGGAGATCTCACGGGGTTAAGAGTCTGAGGTGGCGACCAGGTGGATCCGTCGTCGCGGGTGCCGGACCTGCCCGTCGCTGTTGGCACTCTCCAGTGGTGAGTGCCAGGGTCGAGACTATGACCGTGATTAGCACTCGGTCAAGCGGAGTGCCAATCGTCGGGCGACGCGGCGTGGGTCGGGTGGGCCTGTGCTCGATGGCGGCCCCCCCGCCGCGGGGGTTCGCTTCGCCGCCGAAAGCGCCTCTCGTCGTGGCTTGTCGCGCCGTTCCCCGCGCCCCTGAGCGGTGAGCCTTTACAGGTAGTCGCTCAGCGCGGCCACCTTGTAGCCCTGGTGCCGGATCTCGCGCAGCAGCTCGACGGTCCGGCTCTTGCTCGGGGTTGTGCGGATGATGGCGCCCGGGTGGAGGGTCACCGGGTCCGGGGTCCACAGGACGATCGCCTTGATGTCGCAGGCCGCCGCCGCTCTCAGCGTTGTCGCGTCGTACGCGCCCGATGGCGGGCGGAGCAAGCCGGGGGTGCGGCCGAAGCGGGACCTGAGGTGGCGCTGCTGGGCGCAGATCTGCGTGTGCTGTTCCACGTAGCCGAGGCCGGGCAGGGCGGGGTGCGTGAGGGTGCGGTTCCCGATGTCGGCGCCCAGGGCGCGCAGCCGTCCCAGGGAGTCGTGGCGGCCCGGCCCGGCGGTGAAGACCGTGAGCGGCAGGTGGTGGTCGCGGACCAGCGCCAGGAAGGCGGGGTCCGTGGGCCTTCCGGCGTCACCGTCGAGGTCGTAGGTCAGGAAGACGACCTTGTCGGAGGTGGGGACGTGGTCGATCACCGGGGGGACCGTCGCCGTCGGGGCGGCCGGTGGTGCCGCTGCCGGGGGCGGGTGGTGGTGGCGGACCCGTTGCGCCGCCTTGCGGCCCATGCGTTCGATCGGGTCGACGGATCCGGCGCAGCCGGTGAGGAGCAGGGCCGCCGCCAGGGTGCCGGCGAGGGCGCGGCGGGGTGTCACAGGTAGTCCTCCAGGCGGGCCACCGCGTACCCCCGGGCGGTGACGTGGTCCAGGAAGAAGCGGAGCATGTCGCGCATCGTGCCCGGCCAGTCCGCGCGGCCCCGGAAGTGCGTGAGGACGATGTCACCGGGGTGGAGCGACCGGTCCCACTCGCGGTGGTCGATGCGGTCGGCGAAGACCTCGGCGTTCCAGATCGGCGCGTACTCGATGCCGCAGGCCTTGGCGGCTCTCAGGGTGGCCTGGTTGTAGTCGCCGTACGGCGGGCGGAAGAGGGTGGGGCGCTTGCCGTAGTGGTCCTGGAGCTTGTCCTGCATGCCGCAGATCTCGTGCTTCTGCTGCGCGTAGGAGAGGCCCGGCAGGAAGCGGTGGTGCAGGGTGTGGTTGTTGAGGGTCGCGCCCATTGCGCGGGCCTTCTTGAAGTACGCGTAGCCGGGCTTCTTCTTCCTGACCTCCGTGTCGGTCAGGAACGCCGTGTACGGGATCCTCAGGTCGCTCATCATGCGGAGGAAGCGCGGGTCCTTCTCGGCGCCGTCGTCGATGGTGAGGAAGACGACCTTGTCCTTGGTGGGCACGGTCGTGAAGACCGGCGGCAGGGCGAGGCGGTCCTGGCCGTCGACCTCGAAGCCCGCGCGGGGCCTGATGACCGGTTTCCTCGCGGGCGGCTCCGGTGCCGTGAGAGGGGTCTCCGCCAGGCCCCAGCGCCGGGCCGCCGCAGCGCGCTGGGCCGCTGCCGCCCGCAGTGCCTGTTGGCCCGCGGCCGGACGCACCATCTGCTTCGTGACCGCCCGCGTCCGTGGCGCGCCGGAGTCGTCGGGCTCGGCCGCGCAGGCCGTCGCGAGCGATGCCGTGGCCAGCGCGAGGGCCCAGGCGCGGGGCGCTGCCGGGCGGCCACGTCCCGCGCGGGCCGGCCGCGCGGCGGTCCTGTCGTCTTGTCGTACCGACACTCGTCGCATGGCGCCGGATCCTCGCAGCTCAGGGCCCTGGCCAGGGGGCGACACCGCCACCGCGCACGTACGGTCCTCCGACTGGCCCACAATGGACCGGGTGAGTTCATCCCCCGCCGCCGGTAACGCCCCGGCCGACGCCGCTGACGCCGCCGCCGACTTCCGCGCCCTCCTCGCCCCGGAGGGCCAGGCCCTGCTCGACGCCCTGCGCGAGCACGATCCGGCGCAGGAGCTCGCCCTCGCCACCCGGCTGCGCCGCGACCACCCCGCCGCCCTCGTCTCGGCGGCGCTCGCGCAGGCGCGGCTGCGGCAGCGGGCGGTCGCGAAGTTCGGCGCCGACGACGCGGGCCGCATGTACTTCACGCCGAACGGGGTCGAGCAGGCGACCCGCGCCCCGGTCGCCGCCCACCGGGCCGAGTCCTTCCGCGCGCTCGGCGTCCGCTCCGTCGCCGACCTGTGCTGCGGCATCGGCGGCGACGCCATCGCGCTGGCCCGTGCGGGCATCTCCGTGCTCGCCGTCGACCGGGACCCGCAGACCTGCGCCGTCGCGCGCGCCAACGCCGCCGCGCTCGGTCTCGGCGACCTCATCGAGGTACGGGAGGCGGACGTGACGGAGGTGGACACATCCGCGTACGACGCCGTCTTCGTCGACCCGGCCCGGCGCTCCGCCAAGCGCGGGCGGATCTTCGACCCCGAGGCCTACTCGCCGCCGCTCTCCTGGGCCGTCTCCGCCGCGCTCGCCGCGCCGCGCGCCGCGCTGAAGATCGCGCCGGGCATCCCGCACGAGGCGATCCCGGACGGCGCCGACGCCGAGTGGATCTCGGACGGGGGTGACGTGAAGGAGGCGGTGCTGTGGTTCGGCACGGAGCCGGGGCGGATGCGGGCCACGCTGCTGCCCGGGGCGCGGGAGCTCGTCGGGCGCGGGCTGCCGGATCCCGGGGTGCGGTCCGTGGGGCGGTATCTGTACGAGCCCGACGGCGCCGTCATCCGTGCGCATCTCGTCGCCGAGGTGGCCGAGCAGGTCGGGGGCGGGCTCATCGACGAGACCATCGCGTATGTCACCGGGAATGTGCTGCGGCCGTCCCCGTATGCCGCCGCGTACGAGATCACGGATCAGCTCCCCTTCAACGTCAAGAAGTTGAAGGCGCTGCTGCGGGATCGGGAGGTCGGGGTGCTGACCGTGAAGAAGCGGGGGTCCGCGGTCGAGCCGGAGGAGCTGCGGCGCAAGGTCATGCCCAAGCCGTACGGGAAGCGGGCCGTGACGGTGTTCCTGACGCGGGTTGCCGGGGCGCCGACCATGTTGATCGGGGCACCGGCCGCCCCTCGCTGAGGTCACGGGGCTCCGCCCCGGGCCCCGCTCCTCAATCGCCGGAGGGGCTGGATCTGGACTTGCCCAGCAGGAAAGCGCGCTCCCGCTCATTGCCTGCCAACCCCGCCGCCCGCGCGTACTCCTCCCGCGCCTCCTCCACCCGGCCCATCCGTTCGAGCAGGTCCGCGCGGACGGTCGGGAGCAAGTGGTAGGTGCGCAGGGCCGGTTCGTCGGTCAGTGCGTCGACCAGGGGCAGGGCCGCCGCCGGGCCCTCCACCATCGACACCGCCACCGCCTGGTTGAGCCGGACCACCGGGGACGGGGTACGGGCCGCCAGGAGGCTGTAGAGGGTGGCGATCTGGGCCCAGTTGGTCTCCTCGTAGGTGTGGGCCTGCGCGTGGCACGCGGCGATCGCGGCCTGCAGCGCGTACGGTCCCGGCGGCCCCGACGCCACCGCGTCCGCCCGGCCGAGTGCCGCGAACCCGCGCCGGATCAGGAGCGTGTTCCAGCGTGTCCGGTTCTGGTCCTTGAGCAGGACGGGCGAGCCGTCGGGGGCGGTGCGGGCGGCCGTGCGGGACGACTGGAGTTCCAGGAGGGCCGCCAGGGCGTGCACCTCGGGCTCCTTGGGCATCAGCGACTGGAGCACGCGGGCCAGGCGCAGGGCGTCCTCGCAGAGGCCGGGGCGCAGGTAGTCGTCGCCTGCCGTGGCCGCGTACCCCTCGTTGAAGATGAGGTAGATGACTTCGAGGACCGAGCCGAGGCGGGCCTCGCGGTCGGGGCCCGTGGGCACCTCGAAGGCGACGTTGCGGGTGGCGAGGGTGCGTTTGGCGCGGACGATGCGCTGGGCGACCGTCGGCTCGGGGGCGAGCACCGCGCGGGCCGTCTCGGCTGTGGTGAGGCCGCCGAGCAGGCGCAGGGTGAGGGCGACCCGGGCCTCCGCCGACAGCACCGGGTGGCACGCCATGAAGACGAGGCGCAGGAGGTCGTCGTCGATGTCGTCCGGGTCGGCGGGGCTCTGCTCCTCGTACGCGAACTCCGTCGCCCTGCCGACCTCTTCGAGCTTGCGGGCGTAGTTCTCGCGGCGGCGCACGAGGTCGACGGCGCGGCGCCGGGCGACGGCGGTGAGCCAGCCGCCCGGCCGTTCGGGCACGCCGGACTCCGGCCACTGTTCGAGGGCGGCGACGAGCGCGTCCTGCGCGAGTTCCTCCGCGATGCCGACGTCCCGCACGACGCGCGTGACGGCGGCGATGATGCGCGGCGCCTCCATGCGGAAGACGGTCTCGATGGCCCGGGCGGTCTCGGCGTCCGGGCGGGCCGTGGAGAGGTGCTCGTTCACAGCCCACCATCAGACACCGGCCCGGGACGGACGCCAAGCCGGTCCGCCGGTCAGCCTTCGACGATCTCGCGGATCTCGGAGGTGATGTTCCACTCCTCGCCGTGGACCTGGAGGAAGCGCTTGGTCCACTCCAGGACCTCGGCCTCGTCCTTCGCCTGGATGATCGCGTAGCCGCCGATGACCTCCTTGGACTCGGTGAAGGGGCCGTCCGTGACGCTGATGTCGCCCTTGGCGTAGTGCACGCGCTTGCCCTGCGCGGTCGGGGTCAGGCCCGCCGTGTCGAGCAGGACGCCGGCCTTGGTCATCTCCTCGATGAGGGCGCCCATGCGCTGCATCAGCTCCTCGCTGGGGCCGCCCTCGGGGGCGTTGTTCTCGTCGATGCGGACCATCGTCAGGTAGCGGGGCATGATCGTCTCCAGTGCTCTCGTGTCCGGTGTCCGGTGTCCTTGTGAACGTGCTTGCACTACCGCGTCGATCGGCCGGCAGCGGGATCGACACGAGCGCCGGAATTCCTCGAAGATTTTCTTCATGCCGTTCGATCACAACGACCACTACCACCGGCTCCTGCTGCGCACTGTGCCGCCCGGCGCCCGTACCGCGCTCGACGTCGGCTGCGGCACGGGCCGGTTCGCCCGCCGGCTCGTCGGCCGGGGGTGCAAGGTCGACGCGCTCGACCCGGACCCGGACACGCTCGCCGCGGCCGAGGCGTCCGGCGGCGGTCCGCGCTACCGGCTCGCCGACGCCTCGACCGAGCCGCTCCCGTCCGCCCACTACGACGTGATCACCTGCCTGGCCAGCCTGCATCACATGCCGTTCACGACGCTGACGCGCTTCCGCGACGCCCTGGCCCCGGGCGGCCGTCTCCTCGTCCTCGGCTGCTACGCGGGCCACACCTACGTCGACCTCGTCGCGTCCCCGGCGAACGCCGTCTCCCGCGCGGCGGTCCACGTCGCCGAGCGCGCCCGGGGCATCCGCACACCGCCGCGCAAGGCCCCCGTCCGGCAGCCGGAGATGACGCTGCCGCAGGTCCGCGCGGAGTCGGCCCGGCTGCTGCACGGCAGCGAGGTGCGGCAACTGCTGTATTGGCGCTACCTGTTGACGTACACGAAGTGACGACGGGTCACCGCAGCGACTCCCACAACTTCCCCGCCTCCGGCTCCTCCGCCACCACCCGGTTCGCGTCCGTCGGGGCCGGTACCACCGGCATGACGACGGTCTTCACGGCGTCGCCCGGCAGGTCGCGCAGGCTGCGCGCGAGGTCGGAGAGTTCGGAGAGGGAGTCGAGCCCGGTGTCGGCGACGAGGCTGCCGGTGGCCGCGTCGGCGATGCGGTAGAGGCGGGCCGGGTCGGTCAGGAGGCCGTCCGCCGAGACCTCGCTCACCAGCGACTTCACGAGCTGCTGCTGGAGTTTGATGCGGCCGAGGTCGCTGCCGTCGCCGACGCCGTGGCGGGTGCGGGCGAAGGCGAGGGCCTGTTCGCCGTCCAAGTGGTGCTCGCCCGCGTCGAGGTGGAGGTGGCTGAGGTCGTCGTCGATGTCCTCGGTCGTCGTGATGTCCACGCCGCCGAGCGCGTCGACGAGTTTCGCGAACCCCGCGAAGTCGATCTCCAGGTAGTGGTCCATGCGGACGCCGGTGAGGTGCTCGACGGTCTTCACCGCGCAGACCGGGCCGCCGAGCGCGTAGGCGCTGTTGAACATGACGTTGTACGCGACCGCCGTCGTGCCGCCGGAATCCGTCGGGCAGGAGGGGCGTTCGACGAGGGTGTCGCGGGGGATGCTGACGACGGTCGCCTCGGTGCGGCCCGCGTCCAGGTGCACGACCATCGCGGTGTCGGAGCGGGCGCCGCCGTCCTCGCCGCCGCCGAGCGCCTTGTTCTCCGCACCGGTACGCGAGTCCGAGCCGAGGACGAGGAAGTTCAGGACGCCCTTGTCGATGGCGCCGGGGTCCTCGTCCTGGGAGGCCGAGGGCGCGGCGGTGGGCGCCGGCCTGGCCGGGCGGTCGTCGCCGAGGGCGCGGTCGATGTCGACGCTGCGTATGTTGTGTTCGAAGTGCCAGTACGCCAAGGCGGCCCCGGCGCCGACGAGCACGAGGACGCAGCCGAAGGCGATGGCCACCACCTTCAGCGCACGCGTCTTCACCACACGCCCGCGGAACCGTTTCTTCTCTTCCACGCACGGAACATAAGTCCGCATTAGTACAGGCGTAAACCACTTGCCGCGCAGTTTCGGAAAACTCAGGCAGATTTAACAGTGCGGCTCAGACCGCCTCGAAGCGCCACCTGTGGACCGCCCGCACCACCAAGTCCCCGTCCGGCTCCGGCAGTTCGGGCACCTCGGCGTCGTATCCCGCGTCCCACCACGTGATGACGAGGACCCGGTCCTGCGGAGCGCGCAGCGTCTCGCGCCGCACCGGGGCGGGGTCGAGAGTCTGCGCCCGCACCCAGGCGAGGAGATCGTCGCCGCGGCCCTCGACGGCCCGCGCCTCCCACATCAGCGCGACCGTCACGAGTACAGGTTCTCCTTGCTGACCTCGTGCACGTGGTCGTGCCCGTGATGGTGGCCGTGGTCGTGGTCGTGGTCGTGCTCGTGGCCCGGTACGTGCGTCTCCGTCACCGGCAGCGACGAGTCCGCCGACAGGTCCCACGCCGACGGCTGCCGATTCCTCGCCACCATCTCCGCGCCGAGCGCCGCGACCATCGCGCCGTTGTCCGTGCACAGCTTGGGACGCGGCACGCGCAGCCGGATCCCGGCCCGCTCGCACCGCTCCTGGGCCAGCGCCCGCAGCCGCGAGTTGGCGGCGACACCGCCGCCGATCATCAGGTGGTCGACGCCCTCGTCCTTGCAGGCGCGCACCGCCTTGCGGGTCAGCACGTCGACGACGGCCTCCTGGAACGACGCCGACACGTCCCGCACCGGCACGTCCTCGCCCGCCGCCCGCTTGGCCTCGATCCAGCGGGCCACGGCCGTCTTCAGGCCCGAGAAGGAGAAGTCGTACGCGGGGTCGCGCGGGCCCGTCAGACCGCGCGGGAAGGCGATCGCGTCCGGGTCGCCCTCCTTCGCGTAGCGGTCGATGACGGGGCCGCCGGGGAAGCCGAGGTTCAGGACGCGGGCGATCTTGTCGAAGGCCTCGCCCGCCGCGTCGTCGATGGTCGCGCCGAGCGGCCGGACGTCGGAGGTGATGTCGCTGGAGAGCAGCAGCGAGGAGTGGCCGCCGGAGACGAGGAGCGCCATCGTCGGCTCGGGCAGCGGGCCGTGCTCCAGCTGGTCCACGCAGATGTGCGAGGCCAGGTGGTTGACGCCGTAGAGGGGCTTGCCGAGCGCGTACGCGTACGCCTTCGCGGCGCTGACGCCGACGAGCAGGGCCCCCGCGAGGCCGGGCCCGGCGGTGACGGAGATGCCGTCGAGGTCCTTGGCGGTGATCCCGGCGTCCTTGAGGGCGCGCTGGATCGTCGGGACCATCGCCTCCAGGTGGGCCCGGGAGGCGACCTCGGGCACGACACCGCCGAAGCGGGCGTGTTCGTCGACGCTGGAGGCGACGGCGTCGGCGAGCAGGGTGGTGCCGCGGACGATGCCGACGCCGGTCTCGTCGCAGGAGGTCTCGATGCCGAGGACGAGCGGTTCGTCAGCCATGGTTCTTCTCTTCGGTTCCTGTGACGGGGAGCGCGGGGGCCGCCCCGGGTACGGGCTCTTGGGTGGTGATGAGGCGCATCACGAGGGCGTCCACGTTGCCCGGCTGGTAGTAGCCGCGGCGGAAGCCGATCGGCTCGAAGCCGAAGCGCTCGTAGAGCTTCTGCGCCCGCGTGTTGTCGACGCGGACCTCCAGCATGACCTCGGCGGCCTCGAAGGCGGTGGCGTGGCGCAGCAGCTCGGTGAGGAGGCGGGCGCCGAGGCCGGTGCCCCAGTGGTCGCGGGCGACGGCGATCGTCTGCACGTCGGCGCCCTCGGCGGAGCCGTTCTCGCCGGCGGCGCCGGAGGCGGCGAGGCCGCCGTAGCCGACGAGGCGGTCGCCCTCGTACGCGACGACGTAGCGCCGCGTCGAGCCCACCCCGCGCGCGTGGGCCAGCTCCGACCAGAACATGCCGCGCGACCAGGCGTCGTCGGGGAAGAGGTCCTTCTCCAGGGCGAGCACGGGATCGATGTCCCACCAGCGCATCTCGCGCAGCTCGGCCGTCTCGGTCACGGTCACTTCGGGGTGACCACCTTGTAGTTCTTGGGGACCTGCGCGTCGGGGCGGCGCAGGTAGAGGGGGCGCGGCGCGGGCAGCTCCTCGCCCGCGGCCAGCTTCTCGGCGGCGAGGGCGGCGAGCGCGGCGGCGGAGACGTGCTCGGGGCCGCGCGGGTCGGTGAACGTCTCGGGGTAGAGCAGCGCGCCCGCGCCGACCGCGGGCAGACCGGCGACGGCCTCGGCGATGTCGGCGGGCCGGTCGACGGCGGGCTCGGTGAGGCGGGTGCGGCGGTCGGCGTAGCGCGCCCAGTAGACCTCCTTGCGGCGCGCGTCGGTGGCGACCACGAAGGGGCCCTCGATCCCTTCGGCGCCCCCGGCCGCGTAGGCGAGGCCGTCGAGCGTGCACACGCCGTGCACGGGGACGTCGAGCGCGAGCCCGAAGGTGTCGGCGGTCATCAGGCCGACGCGCAGACCGGTGTACGGTCCCGGGCCGATGCCCACGACGATCCCGGTGACGGCGTCGAGCGCGACGCCGGCCTCGGCGAGCACCCGGTCGACGGCGGGCAGCAGCAGCTCCCCGTGTCTGCGGGCGTCCACCTGACTCGACGCGGCGACGGTGTCGGTCCCGTCGTGCAGGGCGACGGTGACGGCGGGGGTGGCGGTATCCACAGCGAGCAACAGCACGCGAACAGCCTACGACTCCGGCGGGGTGGACATGTCCGCGTCCGCGACTCCCCGGGCCTGTCGGTCCCGGCTGCTACCGTCACGTACAGCCGTCACTGGCGTCGTACTTACGTACTGGAGAGGCAGGCACCTGGTGGCACGGAGCAGCACCGGATTCGTGACCGCGCTGACCGCGGGCGCGCTCGCGGCGGTCGGCTTCCTCGCGTACCAGGCCTCGGCGAACGCGCCGTCCGACCTCGGCGCCGCCAAGCCCGGAGCCTCTCCCTCGGCCACGGCGTCCCACTCCCCGAAGGACAAGAAGGCCCCGGCGAACGCGCTGCCCGCCCAGTCCGGCACGGGGCAGCGGGTCGTCTACGCCCTGAAGACGGACAGGGTCTGGCTGGTCGGCGCGGACGGCAAGGCGCAGCGCACCTACGAGGTGGTGCCCGGCACGCTGGATCCGGCGGCGGGCACGTACAAGGTGATCCAGCGCACCGGTTCCGTCACCGGGACCGACGGGGTGCCGATCGAGCATGTCGTGCTGTTCACGACCGTGAACGGGAAGGGTGTCGGGTTCAGCGCGGCGGTCGACGGCTCCACGCCGACGCCCGACCCGACGAAGGAGACGGGCGGCATCCGGGGTTCACGGGCGGACACCACGGCGATGTGGGAGTTCGCGACGTACGGCCGCAAGGTGGTCGTGGTCCCCTGACGGGGTGCCGCCGCGGGTCCCCTGGCGGGGTGCCGCCGCGGGTGCGTAGGCGTCGCCGCCGGGTCACCTGACGGGGTGCCGCCGCGGGTCCCCTGACGGGGTGCCGCCACGGGTGCGTAGGCATCGCCGCCGGGTGCGGGTGCGTCGTGGCTGGTCGCGCAGTTCCCCGCGCCCCTGAGATGCGCACTGCGTGCGCCATCTCAGAGGGCCGCGCGTAGCGCGAGCCTCGCGACGCCCACCCCAACCGAGGCGCGCGAAACACACGCCCGATGGGGCTGCGGCGAAGGCCGCGAGCCCCAGGGGCGCGGGGAACGTCGCGAGCAACCACGACGCACGCGTAACCCGACAACGAACCCCGATGGGGCCGCGGCGAAGCCGCACGCCCCAGGGGCGCGGGGAACTGCGCGACCAGCCACAACGCACGCGCAACCGGACAACGCACCGCCATAGGGCGCGGCGAAGCCGCAAGCCTCAGGGGCGCGGGGAACTGCGCGACCAGCCACGACGCACCCGCACCCGGCGGCGCCGCTCGCGCCCCCTACGACGCCCGCTCCGGCGCAGCCGACGGCGCGGGCGCCTGGACCGGCGGTGTCGAGACGGCACGGGCAGCCGCACACGAGGCCAGCAGGGCGCTCATCGAAACGCCCTGCATCCCGCCCCCGCCGCTCGCAGCGCCCCGCTCCGAGGAGGACGAGACCCCCCTACGCCGCACGACACGTTCCGTAGCCGACATGGCGCCTCCCGAACAGGCGTGGTTAGGTAGACCTAACTAAGTCCGGCCTCCATGTGAACACGCCGAACACGCGCCGCGCAACATCTTGCCGACGCGTTGTCGGGATACGACCCTCGCGGCGCCCTCAGCCGGCCAGATCGGCCAGACCGGCCTCCGCCCAGCGCCCACCGATGCCGCGGAACGTGACCACGCGAACCTCGTCCGTCGTGTCACCGGTCGCCCGGTCGATGAGGACGTGCAGACGGTCGTCGGACAGCTCCTCGACCTTCCCGTCGCCCCACTCCACGACGACGACGGACTCGGGCAGGTCCACGTCGAGGTCGAGGTCCTCCATCTCGTCGAGGCCGCCACCGAGCCGGTACGCGTCGACGTGCACGAGGGCCGGGCCATCGGACAGGGAGGGGTGGACGCGGGCGATCACGAAGGTCGGCGAGGTGACGGCGCCGCGCACGCCGAGCCCCGCGCCGAGCCCGCGCGTCAGGGTCGTCTTGCCCGCGCCGAGCTCGCCGGTGAGCATCACGAGGTCGCCGGGGCGCAGCCGTTTGGCGAGGGCGAGGCCCAACTCCCGCATCGCGTCGGGGGAGTTGACCGTGACGGTGACGGTCGTGACGGGGGTGGCGGGGTCAGCCGCCGGGCTGTGCGGTGCTGCCGGTGTCTCCATGGCTCCCCACGGTAGCGGCTGCGACCGGCACACCCGCCCGCGAGAGGAGCTGCGCGAGCCGGTCCGTGACGACGTCGGGGTGTTCCAGCATGACCAGGTGCCCGGCGTCGGGAATCAGCGCGAGTTCGGCCTCGGGGAGCAGCGCCGCGATCGCCTCGCTGTGCTCGCTCGGCGTCACGAGATCGTCCTGCCCGGCGAGGACGAGGACGGGCAGACCGGCGAAGTGCGCGAGCGCGGCCGTCTTGTCGTGCTCCTGGAACGCCGGATAGAACTCGGCGACGACGTCGATGGGCGTGCCCTCGATCATCCGCTCGGCGAACCGGGCGATCGCCGGATCGACGTCCCTGGTCGCGAACGAGTACCGCTTGATGATCCCGGCGAACAGGTCGGCCGTCGCCCGCCGCCCGCGCTCGACCAGCTCGGCCCGCTGCCCGAGCGCCTTCAGCACGCCGGGCAGGACCTTCCGTACGGCGTTCATCCCGGCGACGGGCAGCCCGTAGTTGACCTCGCCGAGCCTGCCCGACGACGTACCGACGAGGGCGACGCCCACCACGCGCTCGCGGATCAGCCCGGGGTGGCGGTCGGCCAGGGCCATCACGGTCATGCCGCCCATGGAGTGGCCGACGAGGACGATCGGGCCCTCGGGCGCGGCGGCGTCGATGACGGCCCTGAGGTCGTCGCCGAGCCGGTCGATGGAGACGGGGGCGCCCTGCTCCGCCTGTTCCGTGCCGCGCCCGGAGCGGCCGTGGCTGCGCTGGTCCCAGTACACGCAGCGGACGGCGCCGCGCAGGGCCGCGCGCTGGAAGTGCCAGGAGTCCTGGTTGAGGCAGTAACCGTGGCTGAAGACGACGGTGACGGGGGCGGCGCCGGACGCCCTGCGGCCGAAGATCCGGCGCCTGCGCGGGCTGTCCCCGACGGCCGGCTCGACCTCGTCGACCTCGTAGTACAGCTCGGTGCCGTCGGCGGCGCGGGCCCGCCCGGGGACGCCGCGCACCGCCCCGTAGGGCCCGGCCGCGTCGAGGGCGAGGCGGGCCTTGCGGCGCATCCCCCGGCCCACGGTCAGGCGCTCCACGGCGACACCGGCGGCGGCGCCCGCGGCGACCACGCCTATCGCGGCCCCGGCGAGACCGGCCCGCCGCCAGCTCCCCTGAGCCGCGGCGGCGACCTCGGCGACGGCCTCCGTGGCCTGTGCGCTGCTCTCGCTCACGTGCCGCTCCTCCTGGGGGCTGCCGGTCCGGATCTCAGACCGTGCTCTTCTTCCCCGTATTCGTGCCCGTGCCCGTGCCCATGTCCGAGCCCGAGCCCGTGTCCGTGCCCATGTCCGAGCCCGTGTCCCCATGGACGTCCGTGTCCCCATAGACGCGAGGTACCCGCGAACCGATCCGCGTCACGATCTCGTACGCGATGGTGCCCGCCGCGGCGGCCCAGTCCTCGGCGGTCGGCTCGCCCGCGTCGCCGGGACCGAACAGGACCGCCTCCTCGCCGACGGCGGGCTCGTCGCCGCCGAGGTCGACGACGAACTGGTCCATCGCGATCCGCCCCGCGACCGTGCGCCGCTTGCCGCCGATCTGGACGGGCCCGGTGCCGGAGGCGTGGCGCGGAACGCCGTCCGCGTACCCGAGCGGCACCAGGCCGAGGGTCGTCGCGCCCGGGGTGACGTAGTGATGCCCGTAACTGATGCCGAGTCCACCCGGCGCCTGCTTCACGAGCGCCAGGTTCGCCTTCAGCGTCATGACGGGGCGCAGCCCGAAGTCGGCGGGCGTGCCGAGCTCCGGGCTGGGCGAGATCCCGTACATGGCGATGCCGGGGCGGACGAGGTCGAAGTGGGTCTCGGGGAGGGTGAGCGTGCCCGGCGAGTTCGCGATGTGCCGCACCTCGGGGGTGACGCCCTGCTCCTCCGCGTAGGCGACCATCTCGCGGAAGCAGGTCAGCTGGGCCGCGGTGGAGGGGTGTCCGGGTTCGTCGGCGCAGGCGAAGTGCGACCACAGGCCGGTGACGGTGACGAGCCCCGCCGCCTGCGCGGACAGCGCCTCGCGCACGAGTTCGGGCCAGTCGGCGGGCAGGCAGCCGTTGCGCCCGAGGCCCGTGTCGGCCTTGAGCTGGATACGGGCGGTGCGGCTGGCGGCCCGCGCGGCGTCGGCGACTTCCCGCAGGGCCCACAGGCCGCTCACCGACATGTCCAGATCGGCCTCGATGCCCGCGCGCCAGGGCCCGCCCGGCACCCACAGCCAGCACAGGATGCGCCCGGTCAGCCCGGCGGCGCGCAGCTCCAGGGCCTCCTCGGCGGTGGCGGCCCCGATCCACTCGGCGCCCGCCTCCTTGGCGGCGCGGGCCACCGGGATCATGCCGTGCCCGTACGCGTCCGCCTTCACGACGGCCATGAACGCGGCCCCCGGCGCATGGGCGCGCAGGGACCGCACATTGGCCTTGAGAGCGCCGAGATCGATCTCGGCACGGGCGCGGAGCGGGGCAGTCACGTTGTCGTTCATCGTGCGCCCAGTCTCTCAGAGCGGATTGCGGCGAATTCCGTTGACCGGTCCGGCGGCCCCCGGTAAACCTAGGGGCCATAACCGAAAACCTAGGGGCATTAGGCAAGCTCACTGGACGAGCGAGGGGCCGAGGGGTGGCACGACTGTGATGGCAAGAGCAGGTCTGACCAGGGAGCGGGTGGTGGCGGCCGCCGCCGACCTCGCGGACTCCGTGGGTTTCGAGCACATCACCGTCGCGGCGCTCGCGCGCGGCTTCGGCGTCAAGGACGCGAGCCTGTACGCGCACGTCAGAAGCCTCTCCGACCTGCGGGTCCAGGTCGCGATCCTGGCCGGACTCGACCTCGCCGACCGGATCGCGGACGCGCTCGCGGGCCGGGCGCGCCGCGACGCGCTCACCGCCTTCGCCGACGCCTACCGCGACTTCGCCCTCACTCACCCCGGCCGGTACACGGCGACCCAGCAGCAGGAACTCGACCCGGACGTCATCGACGCCCACCCCGGCCTGCGCCGCAACCTCACCTGCACCTACGCGCTGCTCCAGGGCTACGACCTGACGGAACCCGACCTGACCGACGCGGGCCGCCTGCTGCGCAGCACCTTCCACGGCTTCGTCAGCCTCGAACTGGCGGGCGGCTTCCGGCACCACCGGGAGGCGGGGGCGAGCTGGTCGAGCGCGGTGGAGGCGCTCCATGTGGCGCTGAGCAACTGGCCGTCGGAGGTGGCGGCCCCATGACTCCGGCCCGGCTCCGCGTCCCCGGCGCGACGGCCATCCCGGCCCGGCTCCGCGTCCCGGGCGCGTCGCTGCACTACGAGACCCGGGGCGAGGGCCCGCCGCTGCTGCTCCTGCCGGGCGCGGGCGGCGACGCGGCGGTGTTCGACCCCCTCGCCGACGCCCTCGCCGGCACGTTCACGGTCATCACGCACGATCCGCGCGGCTACTCCCGCTCCCCCCTCGACGGCCCGCACGGCGAGCAGCGGGTCGGCGTCCACGCGGACGACGCCCTGCGCCTCCTCGACGCGGTCGCGCCCGGCACACCCGCGTACGTCGCCGGTTCGTCCAGCGGCGCGATCGTCACCCTCGACCTCCTGGCCCGCCACCCGGACCGGCTGCGCCGGGCGCTGGCGCACGAACCGCCGTCGTGGAGCGTGCTGCCGGACGCGGCCGAACAACTGGCGTTCTTCCAGGACGTGTACGAGACGTTCGTCGCCGAGGGGATCGAGGCGGCGGGCGCCCGCTTCCTGCGGGGCGTCGGCCCGGTGATGCTGCCCCCGCCCCCGCCCGAGACTCCGCCGGGCGAGCGCACCCTCGCCATGCTGGAGCGGCTCCGGGCGAACGCGCCGCTCGCGCTCCGCCACGAACACCGCAGCTTCGCGGCGTACGTGCCTGACCTGGCCGCGCTGGAAACGGTCGCCGACCGTCTGACGCTGGCGGCGGGCGCCGGGACCCGGGGCCACCTGCCGTACCGCCCGGCGGCGCTGATGGCCGAGCACCTGGGCCTCCCCCTCTCCGCCTTCCCCGGCGCGCACAACGGCTGGTCCACGCACCCCGCCGGGACGGCCGACCTGCTTCGGTCCCACTTCCTGGGGGACACTCGATGACATGCGCACTGCTTACGACGTGGAGACCGTCCGGGCCGCCGAACGCGCGCTGATGGCGCGCCTGCCCGACGGAGCACTGATGCAGCGGGCGGCGGCGGGCCTCGCCGCGGCCTGCGCCGACCTGCTCGGCAAGGTGTACGGGAAACGGGTCACCCTCCTTGTCGGCTCCGGGGACAACGGCGGCGACGCCCTGTACGCGGGCGCCCGTCTCGCCCGGCGCGGCGCGGGCGTCACGGCGCTGCTCCTCTCACCCGAGCGGGCGCACGCGGGCGGGCTCGCGGCGCTGCGGTCGGCGGGCGGCACGGTGTACGACGCGGAGTCCGATGCGGGGGCCGCCGAGCGGAGCGTGGTCCGCGCCGACCTCGTCCTCGACGGCATCGTGGGCATCGGCGGCAAGGGCGGCCTGCGCCCCCGCGCCGCGCAACTCGCCTCCCTGGCCGCCGATTCCCGATGCCTCGTCGTCGCCGTGGACCTGCCCAGCGGGGTGGACGCGGACACGGGCGAGGTGCGGGGCGAGGCAGTACGGGCGGACGCGACGGTCACGTTCGGCGCGTACAAGCCGGGGCTCCTTGTGGACCCGGCGCACGCGTACGCGGGAGCGCTCCGCCTGGTGGACATCGGCCTGGATCTGGGCGCGTCCTCCCCGGCGCTTGAGGCGCTCCAGTACGACGACGCGGCGGGGCTCCTCCCCCGCCCCACCGGCGAGAGCGACAAATACCAGCGCGGGGTCGTCGGCATCGTCGCGGGCTCCGAGCGCTATCCGGGCGCGGCGGTCCTGGCCACCGCCGGGGCGCTGCACGGCGGCGCGGGCGCGGTCCGCTACGTCGGCCCGGCCGCGGACGCGGTGATCGCCCGCTTCCCCGAGGCCCTGGTCTCGGCGGGGCCGCCCTCGCAGGCGGGGCGCGTCCAGGCGTGGGTGATCGGCCCCGGCCTCGGCGACGACCGTGCGGGCATGGCGGACGTCCTGGCGTCGGACGTCCCGGTCCTCATCGACGCGGACGGCCTGCGGCTGGCGGATGTGGAGACGGTACGGGGGCGTAGCGCGCCCACCGTCCTCACCCCGCATGCCGGGGAGGCGGCGGCGCTGCTCGGCTGTGCGCGGGAGCGGGTGGAGTCCGAACGGCTGTCCTCCGTCCGGGAGCTGGCGACGCGCTACAGGGCGACGGTCCTCTTGAAGGGCTCAACGACCTTGATCGCATCGCCACCGCCATCCGGGGCCGGGGCTGGTGCCGGTGCCGGGGCCGGTGCTGCGATCCGGGTCAACCCGACCGGCACCCCGTGGCTCGCCACCGCCGGCAGCGGCGACGTCCTGTCGGGCCTGACCGGCTCCCTCCTGGCAACCGGCCTCCACCCCTTGGACGCGGCCTCCCTCGGCGCCCACCTCCACGGCCTGGCGGCCCGGGAGGCGGCCCAGAACGCCCCGGTATCGGCCCAGGACGTAGCCACAGCGGTACGCCTGGCGTGGCGGGACGTCAGCACCACCTGATCCCCGAACGCCCTCGACCGCACGTGCATCGTGGCTGGTCGCGCAGTTCCCCGCGCCCCTGAGATGCGCACTACGTGCGCCATCTCGGGATAGGCCCACGTTGACGCGCCCTTAATGGGGCTGCGGCGAAGCCGCATGCCCCAGGGGCGCGGGGAACGGCGCGAGCAACCACGACGCACGCCGCACCCGGCAACGGCGGCAGCCCCCGCGGCGCTACCCCTCCGCCACCACCACAGCGGAAGCGACCCCCGCATCGTGGCTCAACGACACATGAAACCCCACCACCCCCAACTCCGCAGCCCGCGCAGCCACCGTCCCGCTCACCCGGAGCCGAGGCTGCCCGGACGCCTCCACATACACCTCCGCATCAGTCCACCGCAGCCCCGCCGGCGCCCCCAACGCCTTCGCCAGCGCCTCCTTCGCAGCAAACCGGGCAGCCAGCGAAGCGACCCCGCGGCGCTCGCCCCCGCCCCCCGGCAGCAGCAGCTCGTCCCGCAGGAACAACCGCCCGGCAAGCCCAGGCGTGCGTTCGAGGGACGCCGCGAACCGCTCGATCTCGGCCACGTCGATCCCGACCCCGATGATGCTCATGCGGGCACTTTAAGGCCGCTACTCCACGGTGACCGACTTCGCGAGGTTGCGCGGCTGGTCCACCTCGTTGCCGCGCGCGGTCGCCAGCTCGCAGGCGAACACCTGCAGCGGCACCGTCGCGACCAGCGGCTGAAGCAGCGTCGGCGTGGCCGGGACCCGGACGAGATGATCGGCGTAGGGGACGACCGCCTCGTCGCCCTCCTCGGCGATCACGATGGTCAGGGCTCCGCGCGCCCGGATCTCCTGGATGTTGGAGACCATCTTGTCGTGGAGGACGGACCGCCCGCGCGGCGACGGCACCACGACCACCACGGGCACCCCGTCCTCGATGAGCGCGATCGGCCCGTGCTTCAACTCCCCCGCGGCGAACCCCTCCGCGTGCATGTACGCCAGCTCCTTCAGCTTCAGCGCACCTTCCAGCGCCACCGGGTACCCGACGTGCCTCCCGAGGAAGAGCACGGTGTCCTGCCCGGCGAGGGACCGCGCCAGTTCGCGCACCGGCTCCATCGTCTCCAGGACCCGTTCGACCTCCTCACCGATGCGCGAGAGATCCCGTACGACCGGCAGGATCTCGTCGGCCCACTTGGTGCCCCGCACCTGCCCGAGGTACAGCGCGACCAGGTAGCACGCGACGAGCTGCGTCAGGAACGCCTTCGTCGAGGCGACGGCGACCTCGGGCCCCGCGTGCGTGTAGAGCACGGCGTCGGACTCGCGCGGGATCGTCGAGCCGTTGGTGTTGCAGATGGCGAGAACGGTCGCGCCTTGTTCGCGCGCGTGCCGCAGCGCCATCAGCGTGTCCATGGTCTCGCCGGACTGGGAGATCGCGACGACGAGGGAGCGGGCGTCGAGGATCGGGTCCCGGTAGCGGAACTCGCTGGCCAGCTCGACCTCACAGGGGATACGGGTCCAGTGCTCGATGGCGTACTTGGCGATGAGCCCGGCGTGGAACGCCGTACCGCACGCCACGATGACGACCTTGTCGACCATCTTCAGGACCTGCGCGGGGATGCGCAGCTCGTCGAGGGTGAGCTGCCCGCCCGCGCCGATCCGCCCGAGCAGCGTGTCCGCGACGGCCTTCGGCTGCTCGGCGATCTCCTTGAGCATGAAGTAGTCATAGCCGCCCTTCTCGGCGGCGGAGGCGTCCCAGTCGACGTGGTAGTGGCGTACGGCGTCGTCGGCGGGCCGTCCCTCGAAGTCGGTGACCGTCACCGCGTCCCGGCGCACCAGGACGACCTGGTCCTGGCCCAGCTCGATCGCGGAGCGCGTGTGCGCGATGAACGCGGCGACGTCCGAGGCGAGGAACGCCTCGCCCTCGCCGACGCCGACCACGAGCGGCGAGTTCCGGCGCGCCCCGACGATCGTGTCCGGGACGTCCGCGTGCGCCGCGACCAGCGTGAACGCCCCGTCGAGACGGCGGCAGACGAGCCGCATCGACTCGGCGAGGTCGCCGCAGGCCGAGAACTCCTCGGCGAGCAGGTGCGCCACCACCTCCGTGTCCGTCTCGGAGGCCAGCTCATGCCCGCGCTCGGCCAGCTCGGCGCGCAGCTCGGCGAAGTTCTCGATGATGCCGTTGTGGACGACGGCGACCCGGCCCGCGTTGTCGAGGTGCGGGTGCGCGTTGGCGTCGGTGGGGCCGCCGTGCGTGGCCCAGCGGGTGTGCCCGATCCCGGCGGCGCCGCTCGGCAGCGGCCGGTCGACCAGCTCCTTCTCCAGGTTGGCGAGCTTGCCGGCCTTCTTCGCGGCGGCGATCGACCCGTCGGCGAGCACCGCCGCGCCGGCCGAGTCGTACCCCCGGTACTCGAGCCGCCGCAGCCCCGCCAGAACGACGTCGAGGGCCGACTGTGAACCTACGTATCCCACGATTCCGCACATGGGCGAAAGCCTAGGGTCAGCTCTCGCGGCCCCACAGGAGCCGGTCCCGCGCGTCCCGGACGAGCCCCAGGTACTCGGCCTCCTCACAGCGCGGCTTGGAGCCCATCTCGTACAGGTCGAGGCAGTCGTCGAGGTCCTCGCCGATGTCCTCGTCGGGCAGGTCGCCCGCCAGTTCACTGCGGACGTGGCCGGCCCAGTCCTCATCGGCGGGAGGCGGCGGACGCTCGGCGCCGGCCAGCCGTCGCACGAAGTGGGGTACGCGCGGTACGGACATCTGCTTCACCTCCGGACCCACGGAGGCGGCTCTGCCCCATGGGTCACGGAAAGGTATCGGCCACCTCCACCCGAGGTCCATACCTGTGGGACAGATGTGACGATCCGACCCCGGCCGTGAAGGACCGGGACCGACACTGGGCGGACACCGGGCGTCACCCGGCGTCACCGGACGGCCCCCGGGTGACACACCCCACCCCCCATGGCCGCCACACAGCCGTAACAATGGACTGTGATCTCTCCGGTCTCCGAGCCCCTGCACGCGACCTCCCGGAGCGCCCACCGGCCCAGGCCGGAGGCGACTCCCTACGTCGACCTCACCCGCACCGAGTGGAGCGCCCTGCGTGACAAGACGCCACTACCGCTGACCGCCGACGAGGTGGAGCGGGTCCGCGGCCTCGGCGACGTGATCGATCTCGACGAGGTCCGCGACATCTACCTGCCGCTCTCCCGCCTCCTCAACCTCTACGTCGGCGCCACCGACGGCTTGCGCTCCGCCGTGAACACCTTCCTCGGCGACACCGGCCAGAAGGCGTCCCAGTCGGGCACACCCTTCGTCATAGGTGTCGCGGGCTCGGTCGCCGTCGGCAAGTCGACGGTCGCCCGGCTCCTCCAAGCGCTGCTCTCGCGCTGGCCCGAGCACCCGCGCGTGGAGCGCGTCACCACCGACGGCTTCCTGCTGCCCACAAGGGAGCTGGAGGCCCGCGGCCTGATGGCGCGCAAGGGCTTCCCCGAGTCCTACGACCGTCGGGCCCTGACCCGGTTCGTCGCCGACATCAAGGCGGGCAAGGACGAGGTCACCGCCCCCGTCTACTCACACCTGATCTACGACATCGTGCCTGATCAGAAGCTTGTGGTCCGCCGCCCCGACATCCTCATCGTCGAGGGCATCAACGTGCTCCAGCCCGCCCTGCCCGGCAAGGACGGCCGCACCCGCGTCGCGCTCGCCGACTACTTCGACTTCAGCGTGTACGTGGACGCGCGCGCCGAGGACATCGAGCGCTGGTACCTCAACCGGTTCCGCAAGCTGCGCGCGACCGCCTTCCAGGACCCGTCCTCGTACTTCCGCAAGTACACGCAGGTCTCCGAGGAGGAGGCGCTCGACTACGCGCGCACGACCTGGCGGACGGTCAACCAGGTCAACCTCCTGGAGAACGTGGCCCCGACGCGCGGCCGCGCCGGCCTCGTCATCCGCAAGGGCCCGGACCACAAGGTGCAGCGGCTGCGGCTGCGCAAACTCTGAGAAACATACGTGTGGCCCCGCCCCGGAGACCTTCCCGGGGCGGGGCCACACGTATGTGTCGCGCGGGGGCCGTCAGCCCAGCGCCGACTTCACGACGTCGGCCAGGCGCTGCGCCACGGCCCGCGCCTGCTCGATGTCGGCGGCCTCGACCATGACGCGGACCAGCGGCTCGGTGCCGGAGGAACGCAGGAGCACCCGGCCCGTGGCGCCCAGCTCGCGCTCGGCGTCGGCGACGGCCGTGGTCAGCTCGTCGGAGGTGGTGACCCGGGACTTGTCGACGTCCGGCACGTTGATGAGCACCTGCGGCAGGCGCTCCATGACGGAGGCCAGGTCCTGGAGGCTGCGCCCCGTCTGGGCGACGCGCGCCGCGAGCAGCAGGCCGGTGAGCGTGCCGTCGCCGGTCGTGGCGTGGTCGAGCACGATGACGTGCCCGGACTGCTCGCCGCCGAGCGCGTAGGAGTGCTGCTTCATCGACTCCAGGACGTACCGGTCGCCGACGGCGGTCTGCACGAAGGTGATGCCCTCGCGCTCCATGGCCAGCTTGAAGCCGAGGTTCGACATGACGGTGGCGACAACGGTGTCCTGGCGCAGGGCGCCGTGCTCGCGCATGGAGAGGGCGAGGACGGCCATGATCTGGTCGCCGTCGACCTCGGAGCCGGTGTGGTCCACGGCGAGGCAGCGGTCGGCGTCGCCGTCGTGCGCGATGCCGAAGTCGGCCTTGTGCTCGACGACGGCGGCCTTGAGCAGGTCGAGGTGGGTCGAGCCGCAGCCGTCGTTGATGTTGAGACCGTCGGGCTCGGCGCCGATGGTGACGACCTCGGCGCCCGCGCGCGTGAACGCCTCGGGCGAGACGTGGGCCGCGGCGCCGTGCGCCTCGTCGAGGACGATCTTCAGGCCGTCGAGCCGGTTCGGCAGCACGCCGAGCAGGTGCTCGACATAGCGGTCGAACCCTTCCTCGTACGACTTCACGCGGCCGACACCGGCGCCGGTCGGGCGGTCCCAGGGCGCGCCGGTGCGGTGCTGCTCGTAGACCTCCTCGATGCGGTCCTCCAGGGCGTCGTCGAGCTTGTGGCCGCCGCGCGCGAGGAACTTGATGCCGTTGTCCGGCATCGCGTTGTGGCTCGCGGAGAGCATCACACCGAGGTCGGCCTCCAGGGCGCCGGTGAGGTACGCCACCGCGGGGGTGGGCAGCACACCGACGCGCAGGACGTCGACGCCCGCGCTGGCCAGGCCCGCGACGACCGCGGCCTCCAGGAACTCGCCCGAGGCCCGCGGGTCGCGGCCGACGACGGCCACCGGGCGGTGCCCCTCGAAGGAGCCCGCCTCACCGAGTACGTGCGCCGCTGCGACGGAGAGACCGAGCGCCAGCTCGGCCGTCAGATCCGCGTTGGCCACGCCGCGCACGCCGTCGGTGCCGAAGAGTCGTCCCACTTGTTGTCCTCCGAAACTTCCACTTATCCATAAGCCGAACGCCCCGGCGGGCACGCGAGGTGCCGCCGGGGCGAACAGGAAAAACAAGCAGGCAGCGATTTAGCGCTTGCTGTACTGCGGGGCCTTGCGGGCCTTCTTGAGACCGGCCTTCTTGCGCTCGACGGCACGGTCGTCGCGCTTGAGGTAGCCGGCCTTCTTCAGCGCCGGGCGGTTGTTGTCCACGTCCGCCTCGTTCAGCGCGCGGGCCACGCCGAGGCGCAGGGCACCGGCCTGACCGGAGACACCGCCACCCGCGATGCGGGCGATGACGTCGTAGCGGCCGTCGAGCTCGAGCACCTTGAAGGGCTCGTTGACTTCCTGCTGGTGGACCTTGTTCGGGAAGTAGTCCTCGAGCGTGCGCCCGTTGACCTTCCACTTGCCGGTGCCCGGGACGATCCGGACACGGGCGATGGCGTTCTTGCGGCGGCCCAGGCCGGCGGCGGGCTGCGGGTCACCGAAGCGGGCCGGGTTGGACTCCGAGGTGTACTCGCCCTCGACGGGCGCGTCCGACTCGGTGGTGTAGCTCTCGACGTCGACGATCTCGGTCTCTTCGACCGGCGTCTCGGCAGTGGTCTCGGCCACGATTCTCCTCAGATTCTTTTCTGTCTTAGGGGGTGGCCGGAACTACTGCGCGACCTGGGTGATCTCGAACGGCACCGGCTGCTGGGCAGCGTGGGGGTGCTGGTCGCCCGAGTAGACCTTCAGCTTCGAGAGCATCTGACGGCCCAGGGTGTTCTTGGGGATCATGCCCTTGATGGCCTTCTCGACGGCCTTCTCCGGGTTGTTCGCCAGGAGGTCGTCGTAGCGCACGGAGCGCAGACCGCCCGGGTAGCCGGAGTGGCGGTACGCCATCTTCTGGGTCTTCTTGTTGCCGGACAGGTGAACCTTGTCGGCGTTGATGATGATGACGAAGTCGCCCATGTCCATGTGCGGGGCATAGGTCGGCTTGTGCTTGCCGCGGAGGAGGTTCGCGGCAGTGGTGGCCAGACGGCCCAGGACGATGTCCTGCGCGTCAATGACGTGCCACTGGCGAGTCACATCGCCGGGCTTAGGGCTGTACGTACGCACTTCGCAGCCTTCTTCTTCAGTGGATGGGTGCTGAAACATGGCATCACTGAAGCGATCGTGCAGCTGGGGACGACAGTGCCGGGTTCAGCGCCCGTATGCCGCCCACTGGTAACTGCTCCAGGGAACCCGTGCACGGACTCCTCATCTGAGGATGAGCGAGCCAATACACATAACGACTAGGCAGAATACCCGTGGCGACCCGGACGGGTCAAAACGGTGTCCTGCCACCTAGTCCCGCCAGGGTAACGGGCGGCGTCTAAGATGCGCCCCATGAGTTTCGGGCAGGGGGGACCCGCGTGGGGTTCCGGTGACAGCGGGGGCGCTCCGGACTGGGCCGCGCTGGCGGAGGCGTCAGAGGCACGCGCGCGCAAGAAGCGCTGGACACTGATCGGCGGCGCGGTCGTCGCCACGCTCGCGGTGGGCTCGGCGGTCGCCTGGGCCATCGTCTCCGCGGGCGGCGACAGCACGGCCGCGAACAAGCCGGGCGGCTCCCTCTCCAGCAGCGCGGACATCCCGAGCGAGGGCAGGACGGCGGGGCCGACCTTCGCGGAGACCACCCCGCCGCCGCCGCTGAACCCGGACGACTTCATCGACAGCGCGGCCAAGGACAAGGCGCCGCTGACCGCGGACACGCTGTTCCCCGGCGCGACGCTCCCCTTCAACGGCCGCGAGTACAAGAAGGGCGCCACGGCCCGTACGACGGACTGCGCCTCCGTCGGCACCAAGGGCCTGGCCGGCGTCCTGAAAAAGAACGGCTGCACGCAGGTGATCCGCGCCACCTACACCAGCGGTGGCGACGCGGTCACCATCGGTGTCGCCGTCTTCGACACCAAGGCGGCGGCGACCCGCGCCAAGGAGCAGTACGACCTGAACAACGGCGCGATCCTCTCGCTGCCCGGCTCCGGCGTCCCGACGTTCTGCCGTACGTCGGTCTGCCGCGTCACGGTGAACTCCGCCGGCCGCTACGCGTACTTCACCAACGGCGGCCACACGAACGGCAAGAACGCCACGAAGCAGGACACGTCCCTGTACGCCCTCGGCGACGACCTCCAGGCGTACACGTTCCAGCAGATCAAACGCCGCGGCACGACGCAGGCATCGGCGGCGGCCACGGCGGGCTGACCCCGGCCAGGAACGACATACACCCAGGAACGACACGAGGGGCCCGGCGCCGGGAAGCGCCGGGCCCCCTCGTCTCAGTGCACCGCGCCGCGGACCCGCCGCGCCTGCGCCTGCCGCTCCGCCAGCAGCCCGTCCGCCGGATAGGCCACCTCCTCCAGCGTCAGCCCGTGCGGCCGCACCACATGGACCGCGCTGTCCCGCACCCCCGCGTCGAGCACCTTCCGCGGCCACTCCGCGCCCCGGTGCCCGTCCCCCACGAACAGCAGCGCGCCGACCATGGACCGGACCTGGTTGTAGCAGAACGCGTCCGCCCGCACCTCGATCTCGATGACGCCGTCGCCGCGCCGCGCGACCCCGAAGTCGAGGATCTCCCGGATCGTCGTCGCGCCCTCGCGCTTCTTCGCGTACGCGGCGAAGTCGTGCTCGCCGATCAGGGACTTCGCCGCGACGTCCATCGCGGCGGTGTCCAGCTCCCAGTCGTGCCAGAGCACGTGATTGCGCAGCAGCGGGTCGACGCCGCCCGGCCGGTCGGTGACCCGGTAGACGTAGCGCCGCCACAGCGCCGCGAACCGCGCGTTGAACCCGTCCGGCGCCGCGCCGACCCGCCAGACCCGCACGTCCCGGGGCAACCGCCCGGCCAGCCGCTTGACCAGCTTGTCCCCGTGCTCGGCCCACACCGCGTCCGGCAGGTCGACGTGCGCCACCTGCCCCCGCGCGTGCACCCCGGCATCGGTCCGCCCGGCCACGGTCAGCTCGTACGTCTCCAGGGACCGGGTCACCGTCCGCAGCGCGTCCTCGATCTCCCCCTGGACGGTCCGCCGGCCGCCGGGCTGCTTGGCCCACCCGGAGAAGTCCGTCCCGTCGTACGACAGATCGAGCCGCACCCGCACGAACCCGTCGCCCACTTCGTCACTCACCCATAGATCCTCTCACCGACCAAAAAAGCGGGCCCGCCCTAGGAAGGGCGGACCCGCTCAAGCGCCCCGAAGGAGCGCGGGGAACTGCGCGACCAGCAACGACGAAAGCCGCAGCCGCGAGGCACAGGCACCCGAGGGACGACTAGGCGTCCTTGGACTCCTCGGCGGCCTCAGCCGGCTTGGCGTCCTCGACGACCTCGGCCGGCGCGGCAGCCTCGGCGTCCTTGGCGGACCGCTTGGTGGCGGCCTCGGCCTCACCGGTGGCCTGCTGCGCGACCGTCAGGGCCTCGACCAGCTCGATGACAGCCATGGGCGCGTTGTCGCCACGGCGGTTACCGATCTTGGTGATACGGGTGTAACCACCCGGACGGTTCTCGTAGCGCGGGCCGATCTCCGTGAAGAGCGTGTGCACGATGCTCTTGTCGGTGATGACGGACAGCACCTGGCGGCGGTTGTGAAGGTCGCCCTTCTTCGCCTTGGTGACCAGACGCTCCGCGTACGGGCGCAGACGACGGGCCTTGGCCTCGGTCGTCGTGATCTTGCCGTGCTCGAAGAGCTGCTTGGCCAGGTTCGCGAGAAGCAGCTTCTCGTGCGCGGCGCTGCCGCCCAGACGGGCACCCTTGGTGGGCTTCGGCATGGTGTTTCTCCTTGTTGTCTGCCCCGGCCGTATCAGGTACCGGGGTCAGTGGCCGCGCCCCGGTAGGGGCGCGGGGAACTGCGCGACCAGCCACAACGGTCCCGCAGCCAAAAATCAATCAGTACTGCTCGGTCTCCACGAACCCGGCATCCGCGTCATCGTCAGCCCCAAAGGCGTCAGCCGCGGCGGTCGGGTCGAACCCGGGAGGCGAGTCCTTCAGGGCGAGGCCCATACCGTGCAGCTTCGCCTTGACCTCGTCGATCGACTTCGCACCGAAGTTGCGGATGTCGAGCAGGTCCGCCTCGGAGCGGGCGACCAGCTCACCCACGGAGTGGATGCCCTCACGCTTGAGGCAGTTGTACGACCGGACCGTGAGCTCCAGCTCCTCGATCGGCAGCGCCAGATCGGCGGCGAGCGCGGCGTCCGTCGGCGACGGCCCCATGTCGATGCCCTCGGCGTCGACGTTCAGCTCGCGGGCCAGACCGAACAGCTCGACCAGGGTCTTGCCGGCCGACGCCATGGCGTCACGGGGACGCATGGCCTGCTTGGTCTCGACGTCGACGATCAGCTTGTCGAAGTCGGTGCGCTGCTCGACACGCGTGGCCTCGACCTTGTACGTCACCTTGAGAACCGGCGAGTAGATCGAGTCGACCGGGATGCGCCCGATCTCCTGACCGACCTGCTTGTTCTGCACGGCGGAGACGTAGCCGCGACCGCGCTCGACGGTCAGCTCCATCTCCAGCTTGCCCTTGCCGTTGAGCGTGGCGAGGACGAGGTCGGGGTTGTGCACCTCGACACCGGCCGGGGGCGCGATGTCGGCGGCGGTGACCAGACCCGGGCCCTGCTTGCGCAGGTACATCACGACCGGCTCGTCGTGCTCACTGCTCACGACCAGCTGCTTGATGTTCAGGATGAGGTCGGTGACGTCTTCCTTGACGCCCGGCACGGTGGTGAACTCGTGCAGGACACCGTCGATCCGGATCGACGTGACGGCCGCACCCGGGATCGAGGACAGCAGGGTCCGGCGGAGCGAGTTGCCGAGGGTGTAGCCGAAGCCCGGCTCCAGCGGCTCGATCACGAACCGGGAGCGGAATTCGTCGACGACCTCTTCGGTCAACGAGGGGCGCTGAGCGATCAGCATGTGTGGAGTCCTTCAGTTCAGGGGCACCCACTATTTGATGCCCTGAGATAGAACAAGGGTACGGGCGGCACCGCCCCGAGGAGCCGTACCGCCCGAAACCTCAATACGTCCGAGCGTCAGACGCGACGACGCTTGGGGGGACGGCAGCCGTTGTGCGGGGTCGGCGTGACGTCCTGGATCGAGCCGACCTCGAGGCCGGTCGCCTGGAGCGAACGGATGGCGGTCTCACGACCGGAACCCGGGCCCTTGACGAAGACGTCGACCTTGCGCATGCCGTGCTCCTGGGCGCGACGGGCAGCCGACTCGGCGGCCATCTGCGCGGCGAACGGCGTGGACTTGCGGGAGCCCTTGAAGCCGACGTGGCCGGCGGAGGCCCACGAGATCACGTTGCCGGTCGGGTCCGTGATGGACACGATCGTGTTGTTGAACGTGCTCTTGATGTGCGCGTGGCCGTGAGCGACGTTCTTCTTTTCCTTGCGGCGCACCTTCTTGGCAGCGCCCTGACGTCCCTTGGGGGGCATGTCGTTCTCCTACGGGAGGTGGTCGGTCCTACAGCGAAGACCGCTGAAAAGCGTCCGCTGAGGACTACTTCTTGCCCGGCTTCTTCTTACCGGCGATGGCGCGACGCGGGCCCTTGCGGGTACGCGCGTTCGTGCTGGTGCGCTGACCGCGGACCGGCAGACCACGACGGTGGCGCAGACCCTGGTAGCAGCCGATCTCGACCTTGCGGCGGATGTCGGCCTGGATCTCGCGACGGAGGTCACCCTCGGTCTGGAAGTTCTGGTCCACGTACTCGCGGATCTTGACGAGGTCTTCCTCGCTCAGGTCGCGGACGCGGATGTTGCGGTCGACGCCCACGGTGTCCAGCGTCTGCTGGGCGCGCGTACGGCCGATGCCGAACACGTAGGTGAGGGCGACCTCGATGCGCTTGTCGCGCGGGAGGTCAACGCCTTCAACGCGTGCCATTCATGGCTCCTGTTGATTTTCGGAGGTCTGCAGCAGAGCCACTCCCCGCCGCCGTCCCCGCTGCGATGAGCGGTTCGGTACGACTGGGTCCCCGGCCTCCGACCGAAGGTGTCGCCGCGGTGCGCAGAAAGGTGTGCACTGCCGGCGGGCCCTGCATATGTACTCAATGTGTTGCGTGCGTCGCGCGAAACTCTGCGAACGAACTGCAGTAAGTCGTGCGTCAGCCCTGGCGCTGCTTGTGGCGCGGGTTGTCGCAGATCACCATGACCCGACCGTGACGGCGGATCACCCTGCACTTGTCGCAGATCTTCTTGACGCTCGGCTTGACCTTCATGGGTGAGGTTCTCCGGGTCAGTTGCCGGCGCCCCGCCGAGAAGCGGGAACAGGCAAGATCTACTTGTACCGGTAGACGATCCGGCCACGCGTCAGGTCGTACGGAGACAGCTCCACCACGACCCGGTCGTCAGGGAGGATACGGATGTAGTGCATACGCATCTTGCCGCTGATGTGAGCCAGGACCTGGTGGCCGTTCTGGAGCTCCACCTTGAACATGGCGTTCGGAAGAGACTCGACGACAGTGCCTTCGATCTCGATGGCACCTTGCTTCTTGGCCACGCTTCGCCCTTCGAATCGACTACCTTGATCGACTCTCGCCACGCATGCGGACATGCAGATACACGAGAGCCGACGAGTCAGTCTACGTCAGCGCCCCCGGAAAGACGAATCCGAGAATTCTGCCCTACGGGGAAGATCCCTAAGCCACCGACGCAGCGCTTACGCCAACGGATCCGGCGCGGCGACAATTCCCATCTCGGCGAGCTTCGCCTTGCCGCCATCGGGCGCCGTCAGGACGAGCGGGCCTTCCTCCGTCAGGGCCACCGAGTGCTCCCAGTGGGAGGACCAGGTGCCGTCCGTCGTGATGACCGTCCAGTCGTCCGACAGGGTCTCCGTGCGGGGGGTGCCGAGCGAGACCATGGGCTCGATCGCGAGGCAGAAGCCGGGGACGAGCTTGGGACCCTTGCCGCGGCGCCGCTCGACGTAGTTCAGCAGATGCGGGTCCATGTGCATCTCGGTGCCGATGCCGTGACCGCCGTAGTCCTCGACGATGCCGTACTTGCCGCCGCCGGGCTTCGGCTGGCGGCGGATGTAGGTCTCGATGGCGCGGGAGATGTCGACGAGGCGGTTGCCCTGCTTCATCGCGGCGATCCCGGCCCACATCGACTCCTCGGTCACCCGGGAGAGCTCGAGCAGCTCCTGGGAGTGACCGGAGCCGACGAACGCGGTGTACGCCGCGTCCCCGTGCCAGCCGTCGACGATCGCGCCGCAGTCGATGGAGATGATGTCGCCGTCCTCCAGGACGACCTCGTCGCTCGGGATGCCGTGGACGACGACCTCGTTCTTCGAGGTGCAGATGGTCGCGGGGAAGCCGCCGTAGCCGAGGAAGTTCGACTTCGCCCCGTGCTCGGCGATCACCTTGCGGGCGACCTCGTCCAGGTCCCTCGTGGTCGCGCCCGGCACGGCCGCCTCACGGGTCGCGGCGTGGATCGCCGCGACGACAAGCCCCGCCTCCCGCATCTTGCGAATCTGGTCGGGGGTCTTGATCTGCACCATGGGGGCCTGCGCTCTCCGTCATCCAGCGGTACGACGTGTACGTACACCACCAACACTAAGGCCGCGGCCCCCGGAGCAGGGAACCGCGGCCTCAGCCACGTACAGAAGGGGAACCGGTCTAGCGGCCCAGGGCCTCCATGGCCCGTGCCGTGACCTCTTCCACCTTGCCGAGCGCGGAGATCGTCTTCACGAGCCCCTGCTCCCGGTAGTAACCGATGATCGGCTCGGTCTGCGTGTGGTAGACCTCGAGCCGCTTGCGCACGGTCTCTTCCTTGTCGTCGTCGCGCTGGTACAGCTCGCCGCCGCAGACGTCACAGACGCCCTCGGCCTTCGGCTGCTTGTACGCGACGTGGAACACGTGCGCCGAGTCGTTGCGGCAGATGCGGCGGCCGGCGATGCGCTTGACCACCTCGTCCTCGGGGACCTCCAGGTCCAGGACCGCGTCCAGCTTCACGTCGTCCGCCTTGAGGGCGACGTCCAGCGCCTCGGCCTGCGAGACGTTGCGAGGGAAGCCGTCGAGCAGGAAGCCGTTGACGGCGTCCGGCTGCTCCATGCGGTCCTTGGCCATCCCGATGGTGACCTCGTCCGGTACCAGCTGGCCCGCGTCCATGAACGACTTGGCCTGCTTGCCCAGCTCCGTGCCCTGGCTGATGTTGGCACGGAAGAGGTCGCCCGTGGAGATGTGCGGGATCGACAGGTTCTGGGCAAGGAACGCGGCCTGCGTTCCCTTGCCGGCACCAGGCGGCCCGACGAGGACGATTCGCATCAGCGGAGGAACCCTTCGTAATTGCGCTGCTGAAGCTGGCTCTCGATCTGCTTCACCGTCTCCAGACCAACACCCACGATGATCAGGATGCTGGTGCCGCCGAACGGGAAGTTCTGGTTTGCCCCGAAACCAACCAACGCCATCGTCGGTACGAGTGCGATCAGCCCCAAGTACAGCGAACCCGGCCAGGTGATCCGGTTGAGTACGTACGAAAGATACTCAGCGGTCGGTCGGCCAGCCCGGATGCCCGGGATGAAGCCACCATACTTCTTCATGTTGTCCGCGACTTCCTCGGGGTTGAACGAGATCGCCACGTAGAAGAAGGCGAAGAACACGATCAAAAGGAAGTACGTGATGATGTAGTACGGGTGGTTTCCCTTGGTCAGGTGGTCGTCGATCCACACCTTCCACTGCGAGTCGCCACCCGCGAACTGGGCGACGAGTGCCGGGATGTAGAGCAGCGACGAGGCGAAGATGACCGGGATCACACCCGCCTGGTTCACCTTGAGCGGGATGTACGTAGACGTACCGCCGTAGGAACGACGGCCGATCATGCGCTTCGCGTACTGCACCGGGATACGGCGCTGGGCCTGCTCGACGAAGACGACCAGGGCGACCATGACGAGGCCGACCAGGATGACGGTGCCGAACTCGATCCAGCCGTCGGCCAGCGAGCCCTGCTTCTTGATGGCCCACAGCGCGGACGGGAAGGTGGCGGCGATCGAGATGAACATCAGGATCGACATGCCGTTGCCGATGCCACGGTCGGTGATCAGCTCACCGAGCCACATCATGACGCAGGTACCGGCGGTCATCGTGATGACCATCGTGATGGTGATGAAGATCGACTGGTCCGGGACGATCTCGCTCGCGACGGGGCAGCCCTGGAAGAGGGCGCCGGTACGGGCGGTGGCGACGAGGCCCGTGCCCTGAAGGATGGCGAGCGCCACGGTCAGGTACCGGGTGTACTGCGTGATCTTCGCGGTACCGGCCTGACCCTCCTTCTTGAGGGCTTCGAGGCGCGGGATCACCACGGTGAGCAGCTGCAGAATGATGCTCGCGGTGATGTACGGCATGATGCCGAGCGCGAAGACCGTGATCTGCAGCAGCGCGCCACCGCTGAACATGTTGACCAGACCGAACAGGCCGGTGCTGGAGTTGGCCACGTCCATGCACGTCTGGACGTTCGAGTAATCCACACCGGGGATCGGGATGTGCGCCCCGAGCCGGTAGATCACGACGATGCCCAGCGTGAAGAGCAGCTTCTTGCGCAGGTCGGGCGTCTTGAACGCCCGGGCGAACGCGGTGAGCACGGTGCCTCCTGCGACCCCCGCGCGCGTGCGTCAGAGGTGACGGTCTTGAGGATTCGACGAATGGGTAACGGTCAAGATCCGGGATTGGTGCCGGGGACAGCAGACAAGCCCGCACATTGACAGCGGACGCCACCTTACCGGCGGACATGGTCCCCTAGGAACGACCAACCGGGGATACCCCTTTTGTGGGGTATCCCCGGTCGGGATCGCTCATGTCATCGAGACGGCGTCTGGGATCAGACGAGCTCGGTGACCGTACCGCCCGCGGCGGTGATCTTCTCCTTGGCGGAGCCGGAGACGGCGTCGACCGTCACCTGCAGCGCCACGGAGATCTCGCCCTGGCCGAGGACCTTGACGAGCTCGTTGTTGCGCACCGCGCCCTTGGCGACCAGACCGGCCACCGTGACCTCGCCACCCTCGGGGTAGAGCGCGGCCAGCTTCTCCAGGTTCACCACCTGGAACTGCTTGTGGGCGGGGTTCTTGAAGCCCTTCAGCTTCGGGAGGCGCATGTGGAGGGGCATCTGCCCACCCTCGAAGCGCTCCGGAACCTGGTAGCGGGCCTTCGTGCCCTTGGTACCACGACCGGCCGTCTTACCCTTCGACGCCTCACCACGACCGACACGGGTCTTGGCGGTCTTGGCGCCGGGGGCCGGACGGAGGTTGTGGATCTTGAGCGGGTTGTTCTCCGCCATGATCAGACCTCCTCAACCGTCACGAGGTGGCGGACGGTGTGCACCATGCCGCGGAACTCGGGGCGGTCCTCCTTGACGACCTGCGTGTTGATCCCCTTGAGACCGAGGGAGCGCAGGGTGTCACGGTGGTTCTGCTTGCTGCCGATGTACGACTTGACCTGCGTGATCTTGAGCTGCGCCATTACGCACCAGCCCCGGCACGCGCACGAAGCAGAGCCGCGGGAGCGACGTCCTCGAGGGGCAGACCACGGCGGGCCGCGATCTCCTCGGGGCGCTGCAGACCCTTCAGGGCCTCCACGGTCGCGTGCACGATGTTGATCGCGTTGTCGGAGCCGAGCGACTTCGACAGGATGTCGTGAACGCCGGCGCACTCGAGCACGGCGCGCACCGGACCACCGGCGATAACACCGGTACCCGGGGACGCGGGCTTGAGCAGCACGACGCCGGCAGCCTTCTCACCCTGGATCGGGTGCGGGATGGTGCCCTGGATACGGGGGACCTTGAAGAAGTGCTTCTTGGCCTCCTCAACACCCTTGGCGATGGCGGCCGGCACCTCCTTGGCCTTGCCGTAACCGACACCCACGGTGCCGTCACCGTCGCCCACTACGACGAGCGCAGTGAAGCTGAAGCGACGACCACCCTTCACAACCTTGGCGACGCGGTTGATCGCGACAACGCGCTCAACGTACGCGGTCTTCTCGGCGGCGGCGTTGCCACCGTCGCGACCCTTCCGGTCCCGCCGCTCGCCGCCACCGGCACCGCCACCGCGGCGCTGGGGTCCAGCCATTGGAATTACCTCTCTCTGTTTCCGCTAGCTACGCAGCGCATCAAGGATTCGCTGCGCGAACGGGCAAGACTCAGAACTTGAGTCCGGCTTCGCGGGCGGCGTCCGCCAGGGCGGCGATGCGCCCGGCGTACTGGTTACCACCACGGTCGAACACGACGGCCTCGACACCGGCGGCCTTGGCGCGCTCGGCGACCAGGGCGCCGACCGACTTGGCCTGCGCGGACTTGTCGCCCTCGCCACCGCGGATCGACGAGTCCAGGGTGGACGCCGACGCGAGGGTGTGACCCTTCACGTCGTCGATCACCTGGGCGACGATGTTGCGGTTGGAGCGCGTCACGACCAGACGCGGACGCTCGGCCGTACCCGAGATGTTCTTGCGGATACGGATGTGGCGGCGCTTGATAGCCGCACGCTTGTAAGCGTCGCCCTTAGCGATCTTCTGACCGTATGCCATGGCTTACTTACCCGCCTTTCCGACCTTGCGGCGGATGACTTCGCCTTCGTACTTGACGCCCTTGGCCTTGTACGGGTCGGGCTTGCGCAGCTTGCGGATGTTGGCCGCAACCTCGCCGACCTTCTGCTTGTCGATGCCCTCGACCGAGAACTTGGTCGGCGACTCGACCTTGAACGAGATGCCCTCGGGCGCCTCGATCAGGATCGGGTGGCTGTAGCCGAGCGAGAACTCCAGGTTGGAGCCCTTCGCCAGGACGCGGTAACCGACACCGCTGATCTCGAGCTTCTTCACGTAACCCGTGGTCACGCCGGTGATCATGTTCGCCACCAGCGTGCGGGACAGGCCGTGCAGGGCCTTGTTCTGACGCTCGTCGTTGGGGCGGGTGACGTTCAGGACGCCGTCCTCACCCTTGGCGATGTCGATCGGCGCGACGATGGTGTGGCTCAGGGTGCCCTTGGAACCCTTCACCGTGACCGTGCGGCCATCGATGGTGACGTCCACGCCGGCGGGAACCGTGATGGGGAGCTTGCCAATACGCGACATAGCTGTTTCCTCCGTTCCCTTCCGCTACCAGACGTAGGCGAGGACTTCCCCACCCACGCCCTTCTTGCCTGCCTGCTGGCCGGTCAGGAGACCGTGCGACGTGGAGATGATCGCCACGCCCAGGCCACCGAGGACCTTCGGCAGGTTGGTGGACTTCGCGTAAACGCGCAGACCCGGCTTGGAGATGCGCTTGATGCCGGCGATCGAACGCTCACGGTTCGGGCCGAACTTCAGCTCCAGGACGAGGGACTTGCCGACCTCGGCGTCCTCGACCTTCCAGCCGGTGATGAAACCCTCCTGCTGGAGGATCTCTGCGATGTGCGACTTGATCTTGCTGTGCGGCATAGCCACGGTGTCGTGGTACGCCGAGTTCGCGTTCCGCAGACGCGTAAGCATGTCTGCGATCGGATCAGTCATGGTCATGAATTGGCCTTCGGCCTCTCTCGCCGGGGTTTCCTGTATGCGCCATCCCTCTCCCCACACAGGGGCGGGACGGGTGCGGCGCGGGGACCTACGGCGTAGTAAGCATCCATTTGCGGGCCTGGCCCGCGGGCGGTCAGGGCGGCAGAGCGCACCCAACCCTCCTAGCCTAAGCCATGAGAGCAGGAGCCTCTGCCGACCCTTTACTTACCGAGAGATCCAAGCAGTCCCGAAAAGCGGGGACTACCAGGAGCTCTTGGTCACGCCCGGCAGCTCGCCACGGTGAGCCATCTCACGAAGGCAGACGCGGCACAGGCCGAACTTGCGGTACACGGAGTGCGGACGGCCACACCGCTGGCAGCGGGTGTAAGCACGCACAGCGAACTTCGGCTTACGAGCAGCCTTGGCAATAAGTGCCTTCTTCGCCATCTCGCTCACGCCTCCTTGAACGGGAAGCCGAGGTGACGAAGGAGGGCACGGCCCTCGTCGTCGTTGGTCGCCGTGGTGACCACGGTGATGTCCATACCCCGGACGCGGTCGATCTTGTCCTGGTCGATCTCGTGGAACATGACCTGCTCCGTGAGACCGAAGGTGTAGTTGCCACGGCCGTCGAACTGCTTGGGGGACAGACCACGGAAGTCGCGGATGCGCGGGAGCGCGAGCGACAGGGTGCGGTCCAGGAACTCCCACATGCGGTCGCCACGGAGCGTGACGTGGGCACCGATCGGCTGGCCCTCGCGCAGCTTGAACTGCGCGATGGACTTGCGGGCCTTGGTGATGGCCGGCTTCTGACCGGTGATGGTGGTCAGGTCGCGGACGGCACCGTCCATGAGCTTGGAGTCACGCGCGGCGTCACCCACACCCATGTTGACCACGATCTTGACGAGACCGGGGATCTGCATGACGTTCTCGTAGGAGAACTCGTCCTGCAGCTTGCCCTTGATCTCGTCGCGGTACTTCTGCTTCAGACGCGGGTTCGTGGTGGTAGTCATCAGATGTCCTCACCCGTCCGCTTGGCAACGCGGATCTTGTTGCCCTCGTCGTCGAAGCGGTAACCGACGCGCGTGACGACCTTGTTGCCGTCCTTCTCCACGACCAGCTGGACGTTGGAGACGTGGATCGGGGCCTCGGTGGTCACGATGCCGCCGGCCTGCGAGCCGGTGGCCGTGGGGCCGGCCTTGGTGTGCTTCTTGACCCGGTTGACACCCTCGACGAGGACGCGCTCCTGGCGCGGGTAAGCGGCAATGACCTTGCCCTGCTTGCCCTTGTCCTTACCGGTGATGACCTGGACCAGGTCGCCCTTCTTGATCTTCATGCTTACAGCACCTCCGGCGCGAGCGAGATGATCTTCATGAACTTCTTCTCGCGCAGCTCACGGCCGACGGGGCCGAAGATACGGGTGCCGCGAGGGTCGCCGTCGTTCTTCAGAATGACAGCGGCGTTCTCGTCGAAGCGGATGTACGAGCCGTCCGGACGGCGGCGCTCCTTGACGGTGCGAACGATGACCGCCTTGACGACGTCACCCTTCTTCACGTTGCCACCGGGGATCGCGTCCTTCACGGTGGCGACGATGACGTCACCGATGCCCGCGTAGCGGCGACCCGAGCCACCGAGAACACGGATGGTGAGAATTTCCTTCGCACCCGTGTTGTCGGCGACGCGCAGTCGCGACTCCTGCTGGATCACGTCTATCTCCTGTTTGTCTGCCGGTTCCCGGCAGGGGTTCTATGCGAACCCCTGCCGAGCCTGGCGGAACGAACCCCGAGGGATACCCCTCGGAGAATTACTTGGCCTTCTCGAGGATCTCGACGATGCGCCAGCGCTTGGTGGCGGACAGCGGACGCGTCTCCATCAGGAGGACGCGGTCGCCGACGCCGGCAGCGTTCTGCTCGTCGTGCGCCTTGAGCTTGTTCGTACGGCGGATGACCTTGCCGTACAGGGCGTGCTTGACGCGGTCCTCGACGGCGACGACGACGGTCTTGTCCATCTTGTCGCTGACGACCAGACCCTCACGGGTCTTGCGGAAGCCGCGGGCGGCAGTCTCTTCAGTCACGTTCTTCTCGCTCATCAGGCGTTCTCCACCGTCTCGATGCCGAGCTCACGCTCACGCATGAGGGTGTAGATCCGGGCGATGTCCTTGCGGACGGCCTTGAGCCGGCCGTGGTTCTCGAGCTGGCCCGTCGCCGCCTGGAAGCGGAGGTTGAACAGCTCTTCCTTGGCCTCGCGGAGCTTGCCGACAAGCTCCTCGTTGCCCAGCTCGCGCAGCTCGGACGCCTTGGTACCGGTCGACATCACGCTTCACCTGCCTCGCGCTTGACGATCTTGCACTTCATCGGCAGCTTGTGGGCCGCGCGAGTCAGCGCCTCACGCGCGATCTTCTCGTTGGGGTACGACAGCTCGAACATGACGCGTCCGGGCTTGACGTTGGCGACCCACCACTCCGGAGAACCCTTACCGGAACCCATGCGGGTCTCGGCGGGCTTCTTGGTGAGGGGGCGGTCCGGGTAGATGTTGATCCAGACCTTGCCGCCACGCTTGATGTGACGCGTCATCGCGATACGAGCGGCTTCGATCTGCCGGTTCGTCACGTACGCCGGGGTGAGGGCCTGAATGCCGTACTCACCGAACGCAACCTGCGTGCCACCCTTGGACATACCGCTGCGCTTCGGGTGGTGCTGCTTGCGGTGCTTGACCCTACGGGGGATCAGCATTTCGGTCAGGCCTCCGTTCCGGTGCTCTCAGCAGCCGGAGCAGCGGCGGGCGCCTCAGCCTTGGGGGCTTCGGCGGCCGGAGCCGACTGCTGCGGCTTACGACCGCGACCGCCACGCTCGCCACCACGGCCGCCACCGCGGGCCGGGCGGTCGTTGCCGCCACGGGCCGGACGGTTGCCGGCGCGGGCCGCGGCGTTCTCGGCGCGAACCTCGGCGATGTTCTTGACGTCGCCCTTGTAGATCCAGACCTTCACGCCGATGCGGCCGAAGGTCGTCTTGGCCTCGAAGAAGCCGTAGTCCACGTTGGCGCGGAGCGTGTGCAGGGGCACACGGCCCTCGCGGTAGAACTCCGAACGGGACATCTCGGCGCCGCCGAGACGACCGCCACACTGGATCTTGATGCCCTTGGCGCCCGCCTTCATCGCCGACTGCATGCTCTTGCGCATGGCACGACGGAAGGAGACGCGGGAGGACAGCTGCTCCGCGACGGCCTGGGCCACGAGCTGAGCGTCGACCTCGGGGTTCTTGACCTCGAGGATGTTCAGCTGGACCTGCTTGCCCGTGAGCTTCTCGAGGTCACCGCGGATGCGGTCGGCCTCGGCGCCACGGCGGCCGATGACGATGCCGGGACGAGCGGTGTGGATGTCCACACGCACGCGGTCACGGGTGCGCTCGATCTCCACCTTCGAGATGCCGGCGCGCTCCATGCCGGACGTCATCATCCGACGGATGGCGACGTCTTCCTTGACGTAGTCCTTGTACAGCTTGTCGGCGTACCAACGCGACTTGAAGTCGGTCGTGACACCGAGCCGGAACCCGTGCGGGTTTACCTTCTGGCCCATTACCGGGTTCCTTCCTTGCTGCTGACGACCACGGTGATGTGGCTGGTCCGCTTACGGATCCGGTAGGCACGGCCCTGGGCACGCGGACGGAACCGCTTCAGGGTCGGGCCCTCATCCACGTACGCCTCGCTGATGACCAGCGAAGAGGCGTCGGTGTGGTCGTAGTTGTGCGCGGCGTTGGCAATGGCGCTGTCCAGCACCTTGCCGACCGGCACGCTCGCGGCCTGCGGGGCGAAACGCAGGACCGCCTGAGCCTCCGTGGCATCCATGCCACGGATGAGGTCCACCACGCGGCGGGCCTTCATGGGCGTGACGCGGATGTACCGCGCCTGGGCCCTGGCTTCCATGGTTGTCCCTTCGGTGTTTGTCATAGTCGATTCCACCCCGCCTTAGCGGCGCTTCGACTTCCGGTCGTCCTTGACGTGACCCCGGAAGGTGCGCGTCGGCGAGAACTCGCCGAGCTTGTGGCCGACCATCGACTCGGTGACGAACACCGGGATGTGGGTCTTGCCGTTGTGCACCGCGATCGTGTGGCCCAGCATGCTGGGGATGATCATCGAGCGACGGGACCAGGTCTTGATGACGTTCTTGGAACCGGCTTCGTTCTGAGCGTCCACCTTCTTTACGAGGTGGCCGTCGACGAAGGGTCCCTTCTTGAGACTGCGCGGCATCTAAACCCGCTCCTAGCGCTTCTTGTTCGTCTTGCGGCGGCGGACGATGTACTTGTTCGAAGCCTTCTTCGGCGAACGAGTACGACCCTCCTTCTGACCCCACGGGGAGACCGGGTGGCGACCACCGGAGGTCTTGCCCTCACCACCACCGTGCGGGTGGTCAACCGGGTTCATCGCCACACCGCGAACGGTCGGGCGAACGCCCAGCCAGCGCTTACGGCCGGCCTTGCCCCAGTTGATGTTCGACTGCTCGGCGTTGCCGACCTCGCCGATCGTGGCGCGGCAGCGCACGTCGACCAGACGGATCTCACCGGACGGCATACGAAGGTGGGCCATCGAGCCCTCCTTCGCGAGCAGCTGCACGGAGGCACCGGCGGAGCGGGCGAACTTGGCGCCGCCGCCCGGACGGAGCTCGATCGCGTGGATCGTGGTACCGACCGGGATGTTGCGGAGCGCGAGGTTGTTGCCGGGCTTGATGTCGGCCCCGGGGCCGTTCTCCACCCGGTCACCCTGCGACAGGCCGCGCGGAGCGATGATGTAGCGCTTCTCGCCGTCTGCGTAGTGCAGGAGCGCGATGCGCGCGGTGCGGTTGGGGTCGTACTCGATGTGCGCGACCTTCGCCGGCACGCCGTCCTTGTCGTGACGACGGAAGTCGATCACGCGGTAGGCGCGCTTGTGTCCGCCACCCTGGTGGCGAACGGTCACTCGACCGGCGTTGTTACGGCCGCCCTTGCTGTGCAGCGGGCGGACCAGCGACTTCTCCGGCGTGGACCGCGTGACCTCGACGAAGTCGGCAACGCTGGAGCCGCGACGGCCCGGCGTAGTCGGCTTGTACTTGCGGATTCCCATTTCTCAGTCCTCGTCCGATATTCGGACCAGGGCGCTCCGTTAGGAGGCCTGGCCGAAGATGTCGATACGGTCGCCCTCAACGAGGGTCACGATCGCGCGCTTGGTGTTCGCACGCTGGCCGAAGCCGGTGCGGGTCCGCTTGCGCTTGCCCTGCCGGTTGATCGTGTTGACCCCGGAGACCTTGACCGAGAAGACCGCCTCGACGGCCTGCTTGATCTGGGTCTTGTTGGCACGCGGGTCCACGATGAAGGTGTACTTGCCCTCGTCGAGGAGCGCGTAGCTCTTCTCGGAGACGACCGGCTTGACGAGGACGTCACGGGGGTCCGTGAAGCTCTTGCTCAGCGGCGTCTCAACGGTGTTCTTGCCCTCGGTGGCGTGGCGCTTCGCCTTGGCGACGCGCGCGGCCTTGGCGGCCTTGGCGGCCTTCGAGGCGATGCTCGGGTGACGCGTAGCCATCAGGCTTCGCTCCCTTCGGTGTCAGCGGCCTTGGGGCCAGACACGAAGGACTCGAAAGCGGCCTGGGTGAAGACCACGTCGTCCGAGACGAGAACGTCGTACGTGTTCAGCTGGCCCGGCTCCAGGATGTGGACCTGGGGCAGGTTGCGAGCGGAGAGCAGCGAGGCCTCGTCGGCACGGTCGATCACGAGGAGCAGGTTCTTGCGCTCCGAGATCTTGCCGAGCAGCGACTTCGCGGCCTTGGTGGAGACTCCGCCGTCGACCACGCCGGTGACGACGTGGATGCGGGCGTTGCGGGCCCGGTCGGTGAGGGCGTGGCGCAGGGCCGCGGCCTTCATCTTCTTCGGGGTCCGCTGCGAGTAGTCACGCGGCGTGGGGCCGTGGACGACGCCACCGCCGGCGAACTGCGGCGCACGGGTCGAACCCTGGCGCGCGCGGCCGGTGCCCTTCTGGCGGTAAGGCTTCTTACCGCCACCGCGGACCTCGCCACGACGCTTGACCTTGTGCGTGCCCTGACGGGCCGCGGCCAGCTGCGCGACGACGACCTGGTGAAGCAGCGGAACGCTGATCTTCTCCACGTCGAAGATCTCGGCCGGGAGCTCTACGGTCCCGGTCTTGTCGCCGGAGGGCGACAGAATGTCAATGGTGCTCATAGTCCTCAGGCCCCCTTGGCCGCGGTGCGGACCAGGACGAGGCCGCCGTTCGGACCAGGAACCGCGCCCTTGATGAGGAGCAGGCCCTTCTCCGCGTCAACGGCGTGAACGGTCAGGTTCTGGGTGGTGACCCGCTCGTTGCCCATACGGCCCGCCATGCGGAGGCCCTTGAACACACGACCCGGGGTGGCGCAGCCACCGATCGAGCCCGGCGAGCGGTGCTTGCGCTGGGTGCCGTGACCGGCGCCGAGGCCCTTGAAGTTGTGACGCTTCATGACACCGGCGAAGCCCTTGCCCTTGCTCTTGCCGGTCACGTCCACCTTGACGCCGGACTCGAAGGTCTCAGCGGTGATCTCCTGGCCGAGGGTGTACTCGCTGGCGTCAGCGGTACGGATCTCGACGAGGTGACGGCGGGGGGTGACGTCGGCCTTGGCGAAGTGGCCCTTGAGGGGCTTGTTCACCTTGCGCGGGTCGATCTCGCCGAACGCGATCTGGACGGACTCGTAGCCGTCGACGTCGTTCGTGCGGACCTGGGTCACGACGTTGGGGCCGGCCTTGACGACGGTGACCGGAACAACACGGTTGTTCTCGTCCCACACCTGCGTCATGCCGAGCTTCTCGCCCAGGATGCCCTTGATCTGCTTGGTCATCTTCAGATCACCGGCCCTCAGAGCTTGATCTCGATGTCGACACCGGCCGGGAGGTCGAGTCGCATCAGGGAGTCAACGGTCTTGGGCGTCGGGTCGAGGATGTCGATCAGGCGCTTGTGCGTGCGCATCTCGAAGTGCTCGCGCGAGTCCTTGTACTTGTGCGGCGACTTGATGACGCAGTACACGTTCTTCTCGGTAGGCAGCGGCACCGGGCCCGCGACCGACGCACCAGTACGCGTCACCGTCTCGACGATCTTCTTCGCCGAGGAGTCGATGACCTCGTGGTCGTAGGCCTTGAGCCGGATGCGGATCTTCTGTCCCGCCATGGCTACTTAGTAGTCCTGTCTCTCGTAAGCGCTCTGGAACCCGGGGGCCGGTTTCACACTCCCCTCCGACCCACGCGGTCGGGCGTGTCGCAGTCCCGCTGACAGCGATATCCCTACGGATTTCCCTGCTAAGGGGTCTGCGGCCACCCAAGGCCGCGGGTCCGGGGGAAGAAACCCACCGGGTGCCTGGCCGAGCCACCGCACTGCACTTCCCGAAAGATTCCCGTACGTCCGCCCCAGTGCTGCCTGCGGGTCTTCTCAGACCTTCGGCAGATAAGGCGACGAGTACTGTGGGACTCGCTTCCGGTCCTCCCGGCGGGAGGCGCGCAGCATCGGCACTCAACCGAGCAACCCCGACAGTCTGCCACATGGGACACGCCGGGGGCCAATCGAGCCGTAGAGATTACCCGGTGTGTGACTGAGGTCAAACCGGCGACCGGAGCGTGTTGGCTCGGTGCGGGTCTGGTGTTATCCGTCAATCGGGCGGTGACCTGCTGCGATTCCCACACCTCAGGCGTGCCAGAGTGTTCGGGCACTACTGAGCACGAGGGGGCCCTGGCCATGGCCGGTCACAGCAAAGTCGAGTTCGCGGCAATGTCGCGGCTCATCACCGATCTGAGCACGTGCGCGGACGGCATGCGTGCCGCCATGCGCGATCTGAAGGACATCGGCCCCAAGGGCGCCGGCCACGACGGCCTGGAAGAGGCCTGCGACCACTTCCAGGACAAGTGGGGCTACGGGATCAAGCTGATCGCGGAGGCGACCGGCGGGGTCACCGAGAAGGTGGCCAAGGCCGGCAAGGAGTTCCAGCACGTCGAGGACCTGGTGCGGGCCAAGGTCGGGGCCGTCGAGGTCAAGGGCGTCACGGAGAACGGCGCCGCCCGGTGACGGCGGCACCCGAGCCCGAGGCCGAGCCCGTCTCCGCTCCAGCCTTCCGCTTCCAGGTACAGCCCGAATTCCACGAGATCCCGCTCGGCATCGACGCCGACGCGGCGGCCTTCGACGAGCAGCTGCGGCAGTTCGCTGGTGACTACTGGGGTACGGGCGAGGAGCTGGAGCCGCTGCGCAGGCTGATGACGGTCCTGTACGGGGTCACGGCCCAGGACCTCACGGCTGGCGGCGCGGTCTACCAAGCCCTGGGCATCTTCCCCATCGGCGGCACCGCGGACGGGGTGGAACCGCCCGAGCGCTTCAGCCGCGCGACGCTCACCGTCAGCGTGCGGGAGCTGGAGAACCCGGATCCGCACCTCAGCGCGGCGGGGATCGCCGAGACCCTGGACAAGTCCGCCGAGAGCGGCGAGGTTCAGCCGATCATGCTGCCCGCGGGCCCTGCGGTCGTACATATCGCGGGTACGCGCGCGGTGTGGGAATTGCCGTCGGCGCCGCCCGGGGACCCGAGCGATCTTGGTGGGGCTGCGGGTACTGCCAAGGCCGCCGGGGCCGCGGACACTGCCGGTCCCGCTGATCCCGCTGCCCCTGCGGAGCAGGAGCGCTTCTTCGTACGCATCGAAGTCTGGCTTCCCTTCCCCGACGAGGACCGGCTGCTGCTCCTGTGCCTGAGCACGCCGGACGCGCAGGACCTCTTCCACTACCAGGCGGTCCTCGCGGACATCGCCGACACGATCACCTTCGGAGAGCAGGCACCGGCGGCGTCCGACGACGCCGCGACGGAGCCCGCCGTCTCCCCCCTTGCCGCGTACTGACCGCGCCGAGCCAGTCGAGGAGACTCCATGACCACGCAGACCTACGACGCACTCGGCTTCGACCCCGCTCCGGGGGTGCCCGCTTCCGTACAGAAGCTGGTCACCTCCCTGGAGGCGGCGGGCAAGCGGCTCGGCGAGGCACACGGGACGCTGACCAAGCTGGGGAAGGCCAACGCCGCCTGGGAGGGTCTTGCCGCCGGGGCCTTCACCAAGAAGCTCGGCAGCCTGCCCAAATACCTCGCGGACGGCCACAGCTCAGTGGCGGACGCCTCGCACGCGCTGAACACCTGGCACACCCGGCTGACGGAGTTCCAGACCCTCGCCGCCCGCTACGAGCGCGAGGCCGAGGCGGCCCGGCGCACCCTCACGAGTGCCCAGGGCAGCTCCGACCTCAAGCTGGCGGGCAAGACGTTCGACACCGATGCGGCCCTGCAGGACGCGCAGCGCCGCCTGGACCACGCGGTGCAGCGGGTGAACGAGGCGCAGGGCGACCTCGACGCCATCATCAAGAAGGCCCGGTCCCTCCTGGAGCACCACGACGAGGCGGCCCGCGCCGCGGCCACCATCATCCGCAAGGCCGCCGACCTAGCGCCCGACCAGAGCCTGCTCGACAAATTCGTGGACACGCTCAAGGGCATCGGCGACCAGCTCACGAAGATGGCCGGCGACCTCTGGAAGTGGATCCAGAAGCACGCGGACACGATCTACAAGATCGGCGACTGGCTGGGCCTCGCTGCCGCCGCCTGCGACGTACTGGCCATCGTCTTCTCCGAGACGGTCATCGGCGCGGTGGTCTTTGAGGCACTGGGTCGCGTCCTGAACGCAGGTGCCCTCGGCTTCCACGCGGTCGGATGGGCGGCTGGGGCCAAAAAGGGCTCCTGGCTGGACATCGGTCTCGACGTCGCCGGATTCGTTCCCTTCGGGGACCTCTTGAAAGGCGGCAAAGTCGCCTTTCAAGCCTTCAAAGGCGTGGAAATCTCAGCGGACGCCTTCAAAGCCACAGAGCGGATCGCCGAGATCGCCGGAAAGGCGAAGGATGCCGAGATCGTTCTGGAATCGAAGAAGTTCCTGGGCATGTTCGGTGATGGCAAGGCCGTCTACCGCGCCACAGGCGACGTTAGGGACCGTCTCGCCATGGCCACCGAGCGGGTCTTCAACGACGCAGTACGGTACGAGCGGCCTCTGACCAGCCCCACTCGCTACCTGGACGAACACGTCTTCCCGAAGATCATCGACAACACTCCGCTCAACAAAATCCCCGGCTTGGCGGACGCGGTGAAACTCGGTGAGAACGGCAAGACCTTCATTGATCCCACATCCTGGGTCTCCCGTGGCACCGAAACCGCGTACCGCGGTTACAAGATGGTCGAGTCGGCCGAGACCGCCTTCTCCGACGAGGTGCACGGGAAGTACGAGAAGTACAGAGACGCGATCCAGCACGGGCTTGGAGCACTCGGATGACCACGACGACGCCAGGCACGGGCAACGGCTGGGCGCCCCGGCCTCCCAAGTCGATGCTGCGGGTCTGGAGCCGCTACTGCCTGCAGTGGGTATGGGGCCCGGTGCTCTGGCTACTCGCCCGCATTCCGCTACTCGTCCTTACCCTGCTCGAAGTGGAGGTCCAGCAGTCGGGTCACGGCCGCATGCGCAAGCCGCGCTGGCGCCGACGGCTGTGGATCGACCGGGAGCGGCTGCACCTGGACCGGATCACCGATCCGCGAGAACAGGAGCGAGAGCTGCGCGTACTCCTTGCGGATCACCGGCTCAACTGTCTGCCCCCGCGTCCCGGTGTTCCCGCCCCCCTACCGTGCTCGGGCGGTATTCACCGACTTGGCATCGACGACAGTTACTACCGGCTGCTAGGCGCCCGGCGCGCCTGGGAGATCGCGCACCTCGAGTTCGGCTGGGAGCTGGCCGACGGGGCGGAAGGCAAACTCCCCGGCTGGTTGGATCTGCGGTGCCCGCACAGGTGACGGCGCTCCCTGACCCGGCGCGGTGCCCACCGCATGAGCGACCGGGCCGCGGCGATGAACGGAAGGCAGCATGAATCGCCAGCCGCGACCGTCGGCTCCTGTTCCGCCCGGTTGGGCCACGGCCGCACCACCCCGGTACGCGTTCGCGGTCAGCTCCATCAACCCGATCCCCCTGGGCGAGGCGACGGAACTTCCGCCGGGTCTGGAGATGGCGGCCACGCTGCGGCTGTCGGGCGCGGGCCCCCAGGCGCCGCCGTTGGCCCGGGTCTGCGTGCCGCGAACCAACGCGCCTTTGTCCCTGTCGGCGCCGGTGCCGTTCTGGGTCCAGGGCAGCAGCGGTGAGCTGCTGTGTTCCGTCCACCCCGCGGACTCCGGCGCTTTCGACGTGCACGGCGCGGACGGCGCCCCGCTGGCTCGCGTCACGTACCGGGGCGGTCGCTCCCTGCCCTGGCCCCGGCGCACCCGGTGGTCCGCCGCCGGATCCACCGGCCGGGCCGGGACCTGGTACGCGTGGCTGGGGTACGTGGTGACGTACCCGGTGTGGCTGATCGCCGCGGTGTTCTCGGTCGTGTACGCCCTGATCGAGGGCGACACGACCGACTCCAACTGGAGGCCGCCGACCCGCGTCAGATGGCGAGGGCGTGGCCTCCGTACGGTCCTTGACTACCGGGGCATCACCAAGGTCTACCGCGTCGAGCCCCAGCACATCAACATCCGTATCGCCTACCCGTTCGCTGTCCTGCACGACTGGAGCCGCCGGAGCCGCACTTGAGCAGCGGGCCGCCGAGGTCGCTCACAGCGGTGCGTGTGCGGTACACGCTGCAATGGCTGTGGTTCCCGCTGCTCTGGGCACTGTGGCTGGCGCCCTGGCTGGTCCTGGTGTTCCTGTACTTCGTGTCCCTCCCCTTCACCTTCCTCTGGGACCTCGACGCGCCGGGCATGCCCGGCACAGGCCGCCGGTTCCGCGCGCGCCGCCGCATGTGGCTGAACCGCAAGCGGATGCGCCGGGAACGCTCCGCCGACCTCCCCTGGCTGGAGGACCAGCTGCGGGCCCTGTTCGACAACCGGTCACCGGTCCTCGAAGGCCGTCAGAGCAGCGGGACGACATGGCGCCACCGGGACGGCCGCATCGAGATCGACGACAGTTACTACCGGCAACTGGGTGTGGCACGCGCCGTCCGGATCGCGCAGGAGTACGGCTACGAGGCGGACGTACGGGACGCACCGAAGTGGCTGACGTTGCAGCGGCCGCATCACCGATCCGGGCGATCAGGACCGTGAGCTGCGGGTACGCCTGTGACGCAGCAGATGAACAGAACATGTACGCGCATGGAACCCGAATCCCCATTCCCCCCTCTACTCAGGTGAAACACAGAAATGCCTGAGCACCGAAGCACCTGAACAGAGGCGAGCGCACCTACCGACCGCTGCCTCACCAGCGGACGGAGTGAGCGTCACCGTGCGGAAGCGACCTGCGATATTTGGGTCCGAAAAGCCCGTTAGCGGAGCTATATCCCGGCGCACAGGTACCGGAATCTCCCGGCGCGGCATCCTCACCGCCGCCACCGCCCTCGCCGGAGCCGGAGCCCTCACCGCCTGCTCCCGCGTCACCCCCTCCGCCCCGCCGCACACATCCGCCCCGTCCCCCGCGACCGGCCGCCCCGCCGCCCAGGCGGACCGTGCGCTCCAGATGCAGATCCTCGCCCACCCGGACGACGACCTGTACTTCATGAACCCGGACACGCAGCACTCGCTCGCCGCAGGCACCCCGCTCGTCTGCGTCTACGTCACCGCCGGCGAGGCCCACGGCCAGAACAAGTCGCCGCAGGACCGCAATCCGCGCCCCGACAAGGCCGCCTACTCCTCCGCCCGCCACCAGGGCCTGCGCCAGTCCTACGCGACCCAGCTCGGCCTGCCCATGTTCACCCGCTGGGACAACGGCGTCATCCGCCTGCGCAACGGGTTCCAGGCCGAGGTCAGCACCCTCGACCACCAGGGCCGCCGGGTCGAGCTGATCCACCTCGACCTGTCGATGCACACCCCGTTCGGGCACATGGGCGTCCCCGCGCTGTGGCGCGAGCGCGGCCTGCTCCTGCGCACCCTCGTCCCCACGGGCTCCCCGCTGCGCACGGTCCAGACGTACGACTACGACTCCCTGGTCGACACCCTCGTAGCCCTGTTCGAGCGCTACCGCCCCACCCTGGTCCACACCCTCGACCCGGACCCCGACATCCAGCTCAGCGACCGGATCACCGCGATCCGCGACAGCGAGCAGATCGGCTTCTCCGACCACGCCGACCACACCGCCGTGGCGTCCTTCACCTGGGCGGCGCTGATCCGCTGGGCGCAGACGGCGAAGGGCGGCCCACCCGCCTTCGCGACCACCGCCTTCCGCGGCTACTACAACAACCACTGGCCCAAGAACCTCCCCCCGCAGGTCCTCACCCAGAAAGCCGCGCACCTCGTCCCGTACGGCGCCGCGCCCGACTGGGACTGCGGCAACCCCTCGGGCTGCGGCGACTACAACGTCGGCGGCGACCGCCCCCTCACCAACCGCAAGGGCTGGGTCCGCGCCACCCACTACCGCTACCCGGGCCCGCGCCTGGCCCTGCACCAGAACCCTGACGGCGCTGTCACCGCATACGGCGTCCTCGGCCTGCGCGCGGTGCGCTACGACGAGAAGAACGGCGCGTTCGGCGCCCCGGCCGACCTCGGCGGCGGCCCGCTCGCCCCGGTGCTCAGCAGCGCCGCGCTATCGGACGGCCGCCACCTGGTCTTCGGCCTCCGCCTCGCCGCCGTCGAGGGCCGAAACAGCACGAACCTCCGCGAGATCGTCGTCCTCGAACAGCGCGGCCCGCACAAGTACGGCTCCTGGACCAGCCTCGGCAACCCTGAGCCCGACCCCGACCGTGGCCGCCGCATCGGCGTCCCGGTGACGGTCACCGCCCCCGACGGCCGCGTCCACCTCTTCGTACGCAACGCGGACCAGGGCATCAGCACGCGCATACGTGACACCTCCGGCGCCTGGTCAGCATGGCGCGACCTCGGCGGCGGCCCCGTCCAGGACGGTCTGACGGCGGCCATCGGCCCGGACCGCCAGGTGCACGTCTACGCCCCCGGCCACTACACCGTCCACCACTGGACCCCGGAGGGACCGGACCCGCTCACCGGTCTCCCGACCCCCGCCGACGCGATAGCCGTGGCGAACGTCGCCGGTGGCGACCGCCTCTACTACCGCCCGCCCGCCTCCGACCAGCTGCTCTCCCCCGGCGGCCCCGCCGTGAACTTCCCCGGCTACGGTCCCGTCCTCGCCGCCGGCCCCTACCTCGTCGGCACCGACCTGGCGGGCCGCATCCAGCTCCACCACGAGGGCCGCATCACCCACCCGGCCACGGCCCCGGTGACCCTGAACGGCCCGTCCCTCAGCGTCGGCCGCCGGGGCCCGACGATCGCGGGCTACTCCCCGGATGCCCGGCCTTGGCTTTGGCGCCCGACACAGACGCAGGCCTGACCGGCGTACTCAAGGAGCTCCCGGAGGCGTACGCCACGAACTCGGCCCCGGCGGAGCCGCCAACGGCGAACCGAGGACCCTGCACGTTCTTGGAGATACGGACGTGCACCGTGCCTGGCAGCTTGGGCAACCTCGACGCAGTCGCCTTGGCGTGGCGGAGATCGACATCACCTGACCTCCGGACGCCCCCACCGGGCCGCACCCGCATCACGACGGGAGGGGACGTGTCGGTGTGCCCCCGCAGGACACCGCAGGAACCCAGCACAGGACGACCCGCCTATGGCGTTCAGAGGGCGGCGGCACCGATCCGGCCGAGGAGGTACACCGGCACGGCCCCGCCCCCCGAACCATCGAATCGCGCCCCCGCGCCCCGGTCGACCCGGCGCATCGACTGCGCCCCGACGCATGAGACCCGACGCATGAGAAAGGGCCCGCACGACCAAAGGTCGTACGGGCCCTCTCAAAGCTCGCAGGAGCTACCAGGTGTCAAGACCCAGCAAGTAAGCGGACTTACTTGTTGATCTTGGTGACCTGGCCGGCGCCGACGGTCCGGCCACCCTCACGGATGGCGAACTTCAGGCCCTCTTCCATGGCGACGGGCTGGATGAGCTCAACGGTCATCTCAGTGTTGTCACCCGGCATGACCATCTCGGTGCCCTCGGGGAGGGTCACGACGCCGGTCACGTCCGTGGTACGGAAGTAGAACTGCGGGCGGTAGTTGTTGAAGAAGGGGGTGTGACGGCCACCCTCGTCCTTCGACAGGATGTAGGCCTGGGCCTCGAACTCGGTGTGCGGCGTGACCGAACCGGGCTTGATGATGACCTGGCCGCGCTCGACGTCCTCGCGCTTGATGCCACGGAGGAGCAGACCGACGTTCTCACCGGCCTGGCCCTCGTCGAGGAGCTTGCGGAACATCTCGATGCCGGTGACCGTGGTGGTGGTCTTCTCGGTCTTGATGCCGATGATGTCGACGGTCTCGTTGACCTTGAGGACACCACGCTCGATGCGACCGGTGACGACGGTGCCACGACCGGTGATCGTGAAGACGTCCTCGATCGGCATCAGGAACGGCTTGTCGACGTCGCGCTCGGGCTCCGGGATGGACTCGTCCACGGCCTTCATGAGCTCGAGGACCGAGTTGCCCCACTCCTTGTCGCCCTCGAGGGCCTTCAGAGCGGAGACCTTGACGACCGGAACGTCGTCGCCCGGGAACTCGTACTCGGAGAGGAGCTCACGGACCTCGAGCTCGACGAGCTCCAGGATCTCCTCGTCGTCCACCATGTCGGCCTTGTTCAGGGCGACGACGATGTACGGAACGCCGACCTGGCGGGCCAGGAGCACGTGCTCCTTGGTCTGCGGCATCGGGCCGTCGGTGGCGGCGACCACGAGGATGGCGCCGTCCATCTGCGCGGCACCCGTGATCATGTTCTTGATGTAGTCCGCGTGACCGGGGCAGTCGACGTGCGCGTAGTGACGCGTCTCCGTCTGGTACTCGACGTGCGCGATCGAGATGGTGATACCGCGCTGGCGCTCCTCAGGAGCCTTGTCGATCTGGTCGAAGGCCGAGGCCTCGTTCAGGTCCGGGTACGCGTCGTGCAGCACCTTGGTAATGGCGGCCGTGAGGGTCGTCTTACCGTGGTCAATGTGACCGATGGTGCCGATGTTGACGTGCGGCTTAGTCCGCTCGAACTTCGCCTTCGCCACTGGGTCCTCCTGTGGAGTGGTTCTGTACGCCTTGCTTCATCGGCGCCAGGTGATCTTTGCTGGGAAGCCAGCCGCCGGGGATCTTGCCTTATGGGGTCGAGCCCCGGCGGATGGTGTCAAGCCTAAAGCGTGAACTCGGGTGAGTTACTCGCCCTTGGCCTTCGCGATGATCTCCTCGGCGACGTTCCGCGGAACCTCGGCGTAGGAGTCGAACTGCATTGAGTAGCTTGCGCGACCCGACGTCTTGCTGCGGAGGTCTCCGACGTAGCCGAACATCTCCGAGAGGGGCACGAGGCCCTTCACGACGCGAGCGCCGCTGCGCTCCTCCATGGCCTGGATCTGGCCACGGCGGGAGTTGATGTCGCCGATGACGTCACCCATGTAGTCCTCGGGCGTGGTGACCTCGACGGCCATCATCGGCTCAAGAAGCACGGGCTTCGCCTGACGCGCGGCCTCCTTGAAGGCCTGCGAACCGGCGATCTTGAAGGCCAGCTCGGAGGAGTCGACCTCGTGGTAGGCACCGTCGAGAAGCGTGACGCGGACGCCCGTCATCTCGTAGCCGGCGAGGATGCCGAACTGCATGGCTTCCTGCGCACCCGCGTCCACCGACGGGATGTACTCCCGGGGGATGCGGCCACCGGTGACCTTGTTGACGAACTCGTACGACGCCTCGCCGCCCTCGATGGGCTCGATCGCGATCTGCACCTTGGCGAACTGACCGGTACCACCGGTCTGCTTCTTGTGGGTGAAGTCCACGCGCTCGACGGCCCGACGGATCGTCTCGCGGTACGCGACCTGGGGCTTGCCGACGTTCGCCTCGACGCGGAACTCGCGCTTCATGCGGTCGACGAGCACCTCGAGGTGAAGCTCGCCCATACCACCGATGATGGTCTGGCCGGTCTCCTCATCCGAGTGAACCTGGAAGGAGGGGTCCTCCTCCGAGAGACGCTGGATGGCGACACCCAGCTTCTCCTGGTCACCCTTGGACTTCGGCTCGATGGCGACCTGGATGACCGGCGCCGGGAAGTCCATGGACTCCAGGATCACCTGGTTCTTGTCGTCACAGAGCGTCTCGCCCGTGGTGGTCTGCTTCAGACCCATGACGGCGACGATGTCACCGGCGCCCACCGACTCGATCTCCTCACGCTTGTTCGCGTGCATACGGTAGATCTTGCCGATGCGCTCCTTCTTGCCCTTGACGGAGTTCAGCACCGCGGTGCCGGACTCCAGGCGGCCCGAGTAGACCCGGACGAAGGTGAGCTTGCCGAGGTGCGGGTCGCTCATGATCTTGAAGGCCAGAGCGGCCAGCGGCTCGTCGTCCGACGGCTTGCGCTTGACGACCTGCTCCGGGTCGTTGACGGCGTGGCCCTCGATGGCCTCGACGTCGAGCGGAGTCGGCAGGTAGCGCACGACGGCGTCGAGCAGGGGCTGAACGCCCTTGTTCTTGAACGCGGTGCCGCAGAACACGGGGGTGACGGTGGTGTCGCCGCCCTTGCCGGAGGCGATGGTGATGCGACGCACGGCGGCGTGCAGCTGCTCCACGGTGGGCTCGGTGCCCTCCAGGAACAGCTCCATCATCTCCTCGTCGTTCTCCGCGACGGCCTCGAGCAGCTTGCCGCGGTACTCCTCGGCAGCCTCGGTGTGCGTGGCGGGGATGTCGACGATGTCGTAGGCCTCGCCCTTGGCGGCCTCGGCCGACCAGACGAACGCCTTCATCGTGACGAGGTCGACGACACCCTGGAAGTCGGCCTCGGCACCGATGGGCAGCTGCATGACGAGCGGGGTCGCACCGAGGCGGTCGACGATCATGTCGACGCAGCGGTGGAACTCGGCACCCGTACGGTCCAGCTTGTTGACGAAGCAGATGCGCGGCACGCCGTAACGGTCGGCCTGACGCCACACCGTCTCGGACTGCGGCTCAACGCCGGCGACACCGTCGAACACCGTCACGGCACCATCGAGGACACGCAGGGAGCGCTCCACCTCGACGGTGAAGTCGACGTGACCCGGGGTGTCGATGATGTTGATCGTGTAGTCGTTGTTCTCGAGCGGCCAGTGGCAGGTGGTGGCAGCAGAGGTGATCGTGATGCCACGCTCCTGCTCCTGCTCCATCCAGTCCATCGTGGCGGCGCCGTCGTGGACCTCACCGATCTTGTACGACACACCGGTGTAGAACAGGATCCGCTCGGTCGTCGTCGTCTTGCCCGCGTCGATGTGGGCCATGATCCCGATGTTGCGGACCTTGGCCAGGTCAAGTGAAGTGGTAGCCATAAGGCTTCAGTCTTCTCTCGGTCTCGATGTGGGTAGCGACTACCAGCGGTAGTGCGCGAAGGCCTTGTTGGACTCGGCCATCTTGTGCGTGTCCTCGCGCTTCTTGACGGCCGCACCGAGGCCGTTCGAGGCGTCGAGCAGCTCGTTCGTCAGACGCTCGGTCATCGTCTTCTCGCGACGGGCGCGGGAGTAACCGACGAGCCAGCGGAGCGCGAGGGTGTTGGCGCGACCGGGCTTGACCTCGATCGGCACCTGGTAGGTGGCGCCACCGACACGGCGGGACTTGACCTCGAGGGTCGGCTTGATGTTCTCCAGCGCGCGCTTCAGCGTGATGACCGGGTCGTTGCCCGACTTCTCACGCAGGCCCTCCATGGCGCCGTACACGATGCGCTCGGCGGTGGAGCGCTTGCCATTCAGCAGCACCTTGTTGATGAGGGAGGTCACCAGAGGAGAACCGTAGACCGGGTCGATGATGACCGGGCGCTTCGGGGCGGGGCCCTTACGAGGCATTCTTACTTCTCCTTCTTGGCGCCGTAGCGGCTGCGGGCCTGCTTGCGGTTCTTGACACCCTGGGTGTCGAGGGAGCCGCGGATGATCTTGTAACGAACACCAGGCAGGTCCTTCACACGGCCGCCACGCACGAGCACGATGGAGTGCTCCTGCAGGTTGTGTCCCTCACCCGGGATGTAGGCCGTGACCTCGATGCCCGAGGTCAGACGCACACGCGCGACCTTACGGAGGGCCGAGTTCGGCTTCTTCGGGGTGGTCGTGAACACACGCGTGCAGACGCCACGGCGCTGGGGCGAACCCTCGAGCGCGGGCGTCTTGTTCTTCTCGACCTTGTCCTGCCGGCCCTTACGGACCAGCTGCTGGATCGTAGGCACTACTTCTCCGGTTTCTGTGTGCCGAATAGTAAAGCTAACCTGGAACGCCCTCCGACCCACGCGGTCGGGTGTGTCGAATACTGCAGACCCCCGCGACAAGGCGAGAGAGCGGCAGATTGCGGTGACCCTGACCAAAACCGTTGATCTGAAAGCAGAAGCGGTATCGATCCGGACTCGCCGTGCGGTTGAAGACACGCACACGAGCCCAGGCACACCCCAGGCACAAGGTCTGAGCGTACCTACCTCATAGGCTGTGGTCAAAACAAATACCCCACAGCCAGGACACGCCGGGGCAGCTCAGGCGCCCTGGGAGCCCACCGCCGCGATGATCAGGGTGAGGAACAACACGTATCCCACGATCGTCAGCCACCCGAGCACGATCCCGGCCACGGCCATCCCGTCGCCCTGCTCCCCGGTCCGCTTGATCTCCCCGCGCGCCATGTGGCCCAGGATGACGGCGGGAATCCCGGTGAGCCCCGCCGAGAAGAACGTCGACACACCGCACACCAGCGCCCCGATGGCCTTGCCGTTGGTCGGTACGGGCTGCGGCGGCATCGGCAGGAACGTCCGCGGTACGGGCGCCATGGCCTGCATCGGCTGCTGCTGCGGCACGGGCCCCTGCGGCAGATCCGCGACGAGGACGTGCAGCTCGCCCACGGTCCGCGCCTGATACGCCCGCTCGACCCGCTTCTCGTACTCCCCCTGCGGCAGCCGCCCCTCGGCGAATCCGGCCCGCAGCACATCCACGGCCCGCTCCCGGTCCGCGTGCGCGGCGAGCATCGACGACTGCTGACCCTGCGGCGGCCAGGGCGCCGGCTGCCACGAAGAATTCGACACGAGACCACTCCCCCGGGACCCGGACACTTGCGTGCCCCCCATCATGCGTCAGAACGCCGCAGGGCGGCCACCTCCCGGAAAATCCGGAGATGACCGCCCTGCGGTTCAAGCAGCTTCCCGCTTACTGGTTGTACGGACCGTAGTCGTAGTCCTCCAGCGGAACGGCCTGGCCGGAGCCGGTGCCGAACGGGGAGTAGTCGATGTCGTCGTAGCCGACGGCCGAGTACATCGCGGCCTTGGCCTCCTCGGTGGGCTCCACCCGGATGTTGCGGTAGCGGGACAGACCCGTACCGGCCGGGATGAGCTTACCGATGATGACGTTCTCCTTGAGGCCGATGAGGCTGTCGGACTTGGCGTTGATCGCCGCGTCCGTCAGCACTCGGGTCGTCTCCTGGAAGGAGGCGGCCGACAGCCAGGACTCCGTCGCCAGCGAGGCCTTGGTGATACCCATCAGCTGCGGACGGCCGGAGGCCGGGTGGCCGCCTTCCGTCACGACCCGACGGTTCTCGGTCTCGAACTTCGAGCGCTCGACGAGCTCGCCCGGCAACAGCTCCGCGTCGCCGGACTCGATGATCGTCACGCGGCGCAGCATCTGCCGGATGATGATCTCGATGTGCTTGTCGTGGATCGACACACCCTGCGAGTTGTAGACCTTCTGGACCTCGCCGACCAGGTGGACCTGGACGGCACGCTGGCCCAGAATGCGCAGCACGTCGTGCGGGTTGGTGGCACCCACGGTGAGCTTCTGGCCCACCTCGACGTGGTCGCCCTCGCCCACGAGCAGACGGGCACGCTTGGAGATCGGGAACGGGATCTCGTCGCTGCCGTCGTCCGGGGTGACGACGATCTTCTTGGTCTTCTCGGTCTCCTCGATGCGGACACGGCCCGCGGACTCGGAGATCGGGGCGACACCCTTCGGCGTACGGGCCTCGAAGAGCTCGACGACACGGGGCAGACCCTGGGTGATGTCGTCACCGGCCACACCACCGGTGTGGAAGGTACGCATCGTCAGCTGGGTACCGGGCTCACCGATGGACTGGGCGGCGATGATGCCGACCGCCTCTCCGATGTCGACCAGCTTGCCGGTGGCCAGCGAGCGGCCGTAGCAGTAGGCACAGGTGCCGACCGCGGACTCGCAGGTGAGCACCGAGCGGGTCTTGACGACCTCGACACCGTGCGCGACCAGCTGGTCGATGAGCACGTCACCCAGGTCGACGTTGGCCGGCGCGATGACCTTGCCGTCGACGACGATGTCCTCGGCGAGCATGCGGGCGTAGACGCTGGTCTCGACGTCGTCCGTCTTGCGCAGGACGCCGTCGGCGCCGCGCTCGGCGATCGCGAGCTTGAGGCCACGGTCGGTGCCGCAGTCCTCCTCGCGAATGATGACGTCCTGGGAGACGTCGACCAGACGACGGGTGAGGTAACCCGAGTCGGCCGTACGCAGAGCCGTGTCCGCCAGACCCTTACGAGCACCGTGCGTCGAGATGAAGTACTCGAGCACCGACAGGCCTTCACGGAAGGAGGCCTTAATGGGGCGCGGGATCGTCTCGTTCTTGGCGTTCGACACCAGACCACGCATACCGGCGATCTGACGCATCTGCATCATGTTTCCTCGGGCACCCGAGTCAACCATCATGAAGATGGGGTTGGTCTTCGGGAAGTTCGCGTTCATCGCCTCGGCGACCTCGTTGGTCGCCTTGGTCCAGATCGCGATGAGCTCCTGAGTGCGCTCTTCCTTCGTGATGAGACCACGCTCGTACTGCTTCTGGACCTTCTCGTCCTGCGCCTCGTACCCGGCGACGATCTCCTTCTTCGCCTCGGGAACGACGACGTCGGAGATGGCCACGGTGACGCCGGAACGGGTCGCCCAGTGGAAGCCCGCCGCCTTCAGGTTGTCGAGCGTCGCCGCCACGATGACCTTGGGGTAGCGCTCGGCCAGGTCGTTGACGATCTCGGAGAGCTGCTTCTTGCCCACCGAGTAGTCGACGAACGGGTAGTCCTCGGGCAGCAGCTCGTTGAAGAGCGCGCGGCCCAGGGACGTACGCAGCCGGAAGCTGTCGCCCGGCTGGTACTCCGGCTCGCCCTCCTCGACGGCCGGCGGGGTCCAGCCGCGCGGCGGCATGGTGCCGACCGGGAAGCGGATGTCGACCTGCGACTGAAGGGCCAGCTCACCGGCGTCGAACGCCATGATCGCCTCGGCCGTGGAGCCGAACGAACGGCCCTCGCCCTTGGTGTCACGCAGCTCGCCGTCGGTGGTGAGGAAGAACAGACCGAGGACCATGTCCTGGGTCGGCATCGTCACCGGACGGCCGTCGGCGGGCTTGAGGATGTTGTTCGAGGAGAGCATCAGGATGCGCGCCTCGGCCTGCGCCTCCGCGGAGAGCGGCAGGTGCACGGCCATCTGGTCACCGTCGAAGTCCGCGTTGAACGCGGTGCAGACGAGCGGGTGGATCTGGATGGCCTTGCCCTCGACCAGCTGCGGCTCGAAGGCCTGGATGCCGAGGCGGTGCAGCGTCGGCGCACGGTTCAGCAGAACCGGGTGCTCGGCGATGACCTCTTCCAGGACGTCGTACACGACCGTGCGGCCGCGCTCGACCATCCGCTTGGCGCTCTTGATGTTCTGCGCGTGGTTCAGGTCGACCAGGCGCTTCATCACGAACGGCTTGAAGAGCTCCAGCGCCATGGCCTTGGGAAGACCACACTGGTGCAGCTTCAGCTGCGGACCGACGACGATGACGGAACGCGCGGAGTAGTCCACACGCTTGCCGAGCAGGTTCTGACGGAAACGACCCTGCTTGCCCTTGAGCATGTCGGACAGCGACTTCAGCGGACGGTTGCCGGGGCCCGTGACCGGGCGACCACGACGGCCGTTGTCGAAGAGCGCGTCGACGGCCTCTTGGAGCATGCGCTTCTCGTTGTTCACGATGATCTCGGGCGCGCCGAGGTCGAGAAGCCGCTTCAGGCGGTTGTTGCGGTTGATGACGCGGCGGTACAGGTCGTTCAGGTCGGAGGTCGCGAAGCGGCCACCGTCCAGCTGCACCATCGGACGCAGGTCCGGCGGGATGACCGGCACGCAGTCGAGCACCATGCCCTTGGGGCTGTTGCTGGTCTGCAGGAACGCGGAGACGACCTTGAGGCGCTTGAGCGCACGGGTCTTCTTCTGGCCCTTGCCGGTGCGGATGATCTCGCGGAGGCGCTCGGCCTCCTCGTCGAGGTCGAAGGACTCCAGGCGCTTCTGCAGCGCCGCGGCACCCATCGAGCCGTCGAAGTACGTGCCGAAACGGTCACGCAGCTCGCGGTAGAGCAGCTCGTCGCCCTCGAGGTCCTGGACCTTGAGGTTCTTGAAGCGGGACCAGACCTCGTCCAGACGGTCGATCTCGCGCTGCGCACGGTCGCGCAGCTGCTTCATCTCGCGCTCGGCACCCTCGCGCACCTTGCGGCGCACGTCCGCCTTGGCGCCCTCGGCCTCCAGCTCGGCCAGGTCGGTCTCGAGCTTCTTGGCGCGGGCCTCCAGGTCGGAGTCGCGGCGGTTCTCGACCTGCTGACGCTCGACCTGGACGTGCGCCTCGAGGGAGGGCAGGTCGCGGGTACGGCGCTCCTCGTCCACGTACGTGATCATGTACGCGGCGAAGTAGATGACCTTCTCGAGGTCCTTCGGGGCGAGGTCGAGCAGGTAGCCCAGACGCGACGGAACGCCCTTGAAGTACCAGATGTGCGTGACGGGCGCGGCGAGCTCGATGTGGCCCATCCGCTCACGGCGCACCTTGGCGCGGGTGACCTCGACGCCACAGCGCTCGCAGATGATGCCCTTGAAGCGGACACGCTTGTACTTGCCGCAGTAGCACTCCCAGTCCCGGGTGGGGCCGAAGATCTTCTCGCAGAAGAGCCCGTCCTTTTCCGGCTTGAGGGTGCGGTAGTTGATGGTCTCGGGCTTCTTGACCTCGCCGTGGCTCCACTGACGGATGTCGTCAGCGGTGGCCAGACCGATCCGGAGCTCATCGAAGAAGTTGACGTCGAGCACTATGCGTCAATCCCTCTCAGGGTTGTAAGTCTGTGGTCTGAAACGGGGGTCGCGGGGGCGGCGGGGGGCTCGTGGAGAGCCCCCCGCCGGACTCCCGTCAGACCTCTTCGACGCTGCTCGGCTCGCGCCGGGACAGGTCGATGCCGAGCTCTTCCGCAGCGCGGAAGACGTCCTCGTCGGTGTCGCGCATCTCGATGGACATGCCGTCCGAGGACAGCACCTCCACGTTGAGGCACAGGGACTGCATTTCCTTGATGAGGACCTTGAAGGACTCAGGAATGCCGGGCTCGGGGATGTTCTCGCCCTTGACGATGGCCTCGTAGACCTTCACGCGGCCGGTGACGTCGTCGGACTTGATGGTCAGCAGCTCCTGGAGGGCGTACGCGGCGCCGTATGCCTCCAGCGCCCACACCTCCATCTCACCGAAGCGCTGGCCACCGAACTGGGCCTTACCACCCAGCGGCTGCTGGGTGATCATCGAGTACGGACCGGTCGAACGGGCGTGGAGCTTGTCGTCGACCAGGTGGTGGAGCTTGAGGATGTACATGTACCCGATGGAGATCGGGTCCGGGAACGGCTCGCCGGAGCGGCCGTCGAACAGCCTCGCCTTACCGGTCGGCTGCACCATGCGCTCGCCGTCCCGGTTCGGGATGGTGTGCTGGAGCAGACCGGCCAGCTCGTCCTCACGCGCACCGTCGAGACGGGGGTGGCGACGTTGGTGCCGGGGTCGACCTGGTCGGCGCCCGATGCCTGGAGGCGCTGCGCCCACTCGTCGCCGAGGCCGGAGACGTCCCAGCCGCGGCTGGCGAGCCAGCCGGGTGGATCTCCAGGACCTGTCCCGGGTTCATTCGGGACGGCACACCCAGCGGGTTCAGGATGATGTCGACCGGCGTCCCGTCCTCGAGGAACGGCATGTCCTCGATGGGCAGGATCTTGGAGATGACACCCTTGTTGCCGTGGCGGCCGGCGGCTTGTCACCGTCCGTGATCTTGCGCTTCTGCGCCACGTAGACACGAACCAGCTGGTTCACGCCCGGCGGCAGCTCGTCGCCCTCTTCACGGTCGAAGACGCGGACGCCGATGACCTTGCCGATCTCACCGTGCGGCACCTTCAGCGAGGTGTCGCGCACCTCGCGCGCCTTCTCACCGAAGATCGCGCGGAGCAGGCGCTCCTCCGGCGTCAGCTCGGTCTCACCCTTGGGCGTGACCTTGCCGACGAGGATGTCGCCGGCGACGACCTCGGCACCGATCCGGATGATGCCGCGCTCGTCGAGGTCGGCGAGGACCTCCTCGGAGACGTTCGGGATGTCCCGGGTGATCTCCTCCGGGCCGAGCTTGGTGTCACGGGCGTCGACCTCGTGCTCCTCGATGTGGATCGAGGAGAGGACGTCGTCCTGCACGAGGCGCTGCGACAGGATGATCGCGTCCTCGTAGTTGTGACCCTCCCACGGCATGAACGCGACCAGCAGGTTCTTGCCGAGCGCCATCTCGCCGTTCTCGGTGGCGGGACCGTCGGCCAGGACCTGGCCCTCGATCACGCGGGCGCCCTCGTCCACGACAACCTTCTGGTTGACCGAGGTGCCCTGGTTCGAGCGGGAGAACTTGTGCAGGCGGTACGTGGTGTACGTGCCGTCGTCGTTGGTGATGGTGATGTAGTCCGCGGAGACCTCCTGGACCACACCGTCCTTCTCGGCCTTGAGCACGTCGCCGGCGTCGGTGGCGCAGCGGTACTCCATGCCGGTGCCGACGAGCGGCGCCTCGGACTTAATCAGCGGCACGGCCTGACGCATCATGTTCGCGCCCATGAGGGCACGGTTGGCGTCGTCGTGCTCGAGGAACGGGATCATGGCGGTCGCGACCGACACCATCTGGCGCGGCGACACGTCCATGTAGTCGACGTCGTCACCGGGGACGTAGTCGACCTCGCCGCCACGGCGGCGGACCAGGACGCGGGACTCCTCGAAGCGGAGCTCGTCCGTCAGCGGCGCGTTGGCCTGCGCGATGACGAACCGGTCCTCCTCGTCCGCGGTCAGGTAGTCGACGTCGTCGCCGACGACACCGTCGGTCACCTTGCGGTACGGGGTCTCGATGAAGCCGAACGCGTTGATCCGGCCGTACGAGGCGAGGGAGCCGATCAGACCGATGTTCGGGCCTTCGGGCGTCTCGATCGGGCACATGCGGCCGTAGTGCGACGGGTGCACGTCCCGGACCTCGAAGCCGGCCCGCTCACGGGAGAGACCACCCGGGCCCAGGGCGTTGAGACGACGCTTGTGCGTCAGGCCCGAGAGCGGGTTGTTCTGGTCCATGAACTGGGACAGCTGCGACGTACCGAAGAACTCCTTGATCGACGCCACGACCGGGCGAATGTTGATCAGGGTCTGCGGCGTGATCGCCTCGACGTCCTGGGTGGTCATGCGCTCGCGCACGACGCGCTCCATACGGGCGAGACCCGTACGGACCTGGTTCTGGATGAGCTCGCCGACGTTACGGATACGACGGTTGCCGAAGTGGTCGATGTCGTCGGTCTCGACGATGATCGAACGACCGGACTCGCCGATCGTCTCCGTCTCACCGGCGTGCAGCTTCACCAGGTACTTGATCGTGGCGATGATGTCGTCGGTGGTGAGCACACCGGCGTCGAGCGGCTCGTCGGCGCCGAGCTTCTTGTTCACCTTGTAGCGGCCGACCTTCGCGAGGTCGTAGCGCTTCGGGTTGAAGTAGAGGTTCTCGAGCAGCGTCTGAGCGGCCTCGCGCGTGGGCGGCTCGCCCGGGCGGAGCTTGCGGTAGATGTCGAGCAGCGCGTCGTCCTGGCCCTGGGTGTGGTCCTTCTCCAGGGTGGCGCGCATGGACTCGTACTCGCCGAACTCCTCGAGGATCTGCTCGGTCGTCCAACCGAGCGCCTTGAGCAGGACGGTGACGGACTGCTTGCGCTTGCGGTCGATGCGCACACCGACCATGTCGCGCTTGTCGATCTCCATCTCGAGCCAGGCACCACGCGAGGGGATGACCTTGGCGGAGAAGATGTCCTTGTCGGACGTCTTGTCGATGGAGGAGTCGAAGTAGACACCCGGCGAACGGACCAGCTGCGACACGACGACACGCTCGGTGCCGTTGATGACGAAGGTGCCCTTGTTCGTCATGAGCGGGAAGTCGCCCATGAAGACCGTCTGGGACTTGATCTCGCCGGTCTCGTTGTTGGTGAACTCGGCGGTGACGAAGAGCGGGGCGGCGAACGTGAAGTCGCGCTCCTTGCACTCGTCGATCGAGTTCTTCGGAGGCTCGAAGCGGTGGTCGCGGAAGGTCAGAGACATCGACCCGGAGAAGTCCTCGATCGGGGAGATCTCCTCGAAGATCTCCTCCAGACCGGACTTCGTGGGGACGTTCTGTCCGCTTTCGAGAGCCGCCTCGACACGAGCCTTCCACGCGTCGTTGCCGAGCAGCCAGTCAAAGCTTTCGGTCTGCAGCGCAAGAAGGTTCGGAACCTCGAGGGGCTCCTTGATCTTTGCAAAGGAGATGCGCAGCGGGGCGGTGCTGGCGCCGTTGTTCGTATTCGCGGTCGAGGCGTTGCGCGAGGCGGCCAAGAGGGGGTCCTTCCGAGGGCTCGGACTCACTACGCGCGTACCGGTCCCAAGCCGGGCTGTGCGGCCGATCCTCCCCCACCTCGGCCAAAAGGCCAGGTCAGGGCTGGTTCAATCCACAGTGCTCAAGCGAGGGCATGCCCCTGGTGACGGGCAGGGAGCAGCTAACAGGCAGCGCAAAGGGACAGTGTAGCCAGAAGGCCCACTGATGTCCAGTGCGGGTTTTTTGACACCCTCGTTGTTCTCAACCGTTCACTGTCTGCGGCATGCCTTGTGCGCTGAGCGCACATCCTTACTGCCCTCTTCGTCGCCGATCCATGCCTCGGAACCGGATCGGATGTGACGACGCGTCCTGAGAATTGCGCGCTGCGTGCGGTTCGTCAAGGCCCCCTCCTGGCCGAAGAGCGTGGCCCCAGGCACGACGAAGATCACCATACTCCGCGCGAACGGCTGTGCAAGGCACCGTCGTCGGGCGAGCCAGCAACGCCGAAAGGCGACCACCCAGTTGGGTGATCGCCCTTCGGTACGTCAGCGTTACAGCCCGCTCAGGGGCAGTTCCGCAAGAGAGTCAGCAGACTCGCGAAGTCACTTGACCTCGACGGAGGCGCCGGCGGCCTTGAGGGACTCGGCAGCCTTCTCGGCGGCCTCCTTCGCGACCTTCTCGAGGACCGGCTTCGGGGTGCCGTCGACGAGGTCCTTGGCCTCCTTCAGACCCAGGGAGGTCAGCTCACGCACGACCTTGATGACCTGGATCTTCTTCTCGCCGGCGCCGGTGAGGATGACGTCGAACTCGTCCTGCTCCTCGGCGGCAGCGGCGTCGCCGCCACCCTGGGCCGGACCGGCGGCAACGGCGACGGCCGCGGCGGCGGTGACGTCGAACTTCTCCTCGAAGGCCTTCACGAACTCGGAGAGCTCGATGAGGGTCATCTCCTCGAACTGGGCGAGCAGGTCTTCCTGGCTGAGCTTCGCCATGATGGGCGATCCTTCCACTAATTCGGCTGGTGCCGGATGTACATGTAAGGCGGGCGTACGGTCGGCCCGCTACGACCTCTCGCCTAAGCGGCGAGGGTCATGACGCGAGCCGAATTACTCGGCACCGCCCTGCTCGGCCTGCTTGGCACGAAGCGCCTCCGCGGTGCGGACGAACTTCGAGGGCAGCGCCTGGAAGAGCTGAGCAGTCTGCGTCTGCTTGCCCTTGAAGGCACCGGCCAGCTTGCTGAGCAGAACCTCGCGGGACTCGAGGTCCGCGAGCTTCTTGATCTCGTCGGCGGAGAGCGCCTTGCCGTCAAGGACACCGCCCTTGATGACGAGGTTGGGGTTGTCCTTGGCGAAGTCACGAAGACCCTTGGCCGACTCCACCGGGTCACCGGTGACGAAGGCAACCGCCGTCGGACCCGTGAAGAGGTCGTCCAGCGTGTCGATCCCGGCCTCGTTGGCCGCGATCTTGGTCAGCGTGTTCTTCACCACGGCGTACTCGGAGTTCTCACCGAGGGAGCGGCGCAGCTGCTTGAGCTGGGCCACGGTGAGACCCCGGTACTCGGTCAGCACGGCGGCGTTCGAGCTGCGGAACTTGTCCGTGAGCTCGGCTACCGCGGCAGCCTTGTCGGGCGTCGGCATAAGCGTCGGCCTCCTTCCGGGTGATGAGGACCGCTCAAAAGGAGGCTGGGAAAACGAAACGCCCCGGCGCAGGCGCCAGGGCGTGAACTCAACCGGATCCCACAGAATCCAGGAGTACTTCCACAGTCACCTGCGCGGGTCGTCCGCAATTACAACGGATCCTTCGGCCACCGAATGCTCTTGCGAGCGCACGGCAACGACCAGCGGTCTTTGGCTTCTGTGGAAGATTACGTCAAGGGGCGCGCGGCAGGCAAATCCGCTGCCGCGCGCACTCAGACGCCGGTGTCCGCGCTGTCGCTCGCGGCGGCACCGAGCTCCTTCAGCATCTCCATGAGGTCGTAGGTCTGGTTCGCGGGCGGCGCCTGGACCTTGACGGCCGAGCCGTAGTCCGAGAACTTCTCGGAGATCTCGACGGCGCCCTGCGGGCTGTCCATGGTGACGTCGAGCCGCACCGGCAGGTCGTCCTCGTTGACCCACAGCTCGGTGTCGTAGTCCTTGATGCCGGCCTTCTTGATGTTCTTGAGCAGCTCGTCGCGGTCCGCCTTGTCGAGGACCTTCAGCGAGTCGTTCTTGGCCACCATCTCGTCGACGCTGAGCTTGCCCTTGTAGTGCTGCGTCTGCACGCCGTCGATCTGCGCGGAGCCGAGGTGCTTGAGGTTCGGCGAGTCGAGGAGGACCGCGATCTGCTGGGCCGGGTCCTGGTTGGCGCTCTCCAGGCTGCCGGTCATCTGGCGGCTGAGCGCCTCGTCCCCGGACGACTCCGCCACGGCGCCGAGGTCCATCTTCATCCAGCGCTTGCCGTCCATGTCCGCGGCGGCCTTGGCCCCCATGTCCATGTACATGACGTTGTCCTGCCAGACCATGCGGATGCTCTTCGGCATGTCCGCGTCGCCCGCGGTGAACGCCGAGCCGGACATCGTCATATCCATGACGGTCGGGTCCCAGCCCATGGTGCCGCTCATCTTCATGGTGCCGCCGTCGGCGCCGAGCGCGGCCGGCGTCTTCATGGTCATCTCGACCTTGGCGGACTTGGCGTCGGCGGTCTTCTTGTAGGCCGCCGTCAGCGCCTGCGTCACCTCGGCGTGCGACTGGGACACCTCGGTGGCCTTATCGCCGCTCTTGCCCGCGTCGTTTCCGCAGGCCACAGCACCGGTACAAAGCAGCGCGGTGACGGCGGCGGCGCCGACCGTACGTCGTACAGCAGTCATCTCGATCCCACCCCTAGGAACATGTGTACTCAACACACTCATCGCACAGTAACTGACGCCTCGGACATCGCGACGGTTTCGGCGTCCCGATGATCACCCATTGCCCGACACGTCCTGAAAGTCGACGGTGTCCCGCAGGGGCGGGCGCTCGGCGGCCGCGGAGGCGCCGTAGTCGCGGTAGTGGACGGTGCTGGTGAAGTCGCCGGAGCGCTGGGTGCGCCGCACCAGGAGGTGGCGGGAGTCGACCCAGACGTCGATGTGCTGCCCCGCGGACGTGCCCCGGTAGTGGCCGGTACGGGTGCCCCGTACGGTCTCCTCGCCGACCCTGCGGACGTCCTTCGCGGCGACGAGCGCCTTGAGCGCGTCGGCCGGGCTGAGGTCGCTCCCGGCGGCGTCGTAGGCGTGGCGGATCCAGTGCCTGCCGCCCTGGGAGGCGGCGAACCGGTCGGTCATCCGCGTGTAGTAGGCGTCCGGCAGGAAGCGCGTCTGCGACGGATCTCCGCCCAACGCGCGCGTGGAGGCGGCCATGTCACCACCGGTGACCCGGACGGTGAGCGTCCCGCGTACGCCGTCGGACCAGCTGAGCGTGCCCGCGCTGTGCGAGGCGAGCCGGTCGCCGGTGTCCATCGTCGCCTCTACGCGGGCCGAGCCCGCCGCGGCGACCTTCTCCTGGGCCGTGCGCAGCGCGTCCACGGCGTCCTGGTCGGGCCCCTGGCCGCCACAGCCCACGAGCAGCCCGCAGGCTGCGGTCAGGCCGAGCCATCGCCGTACGTACGCGTGTACCACCCGCTGTCTCCGCTCCCCCGGCCCGTGCGGTCACCGCGACGCTAGCGCAGTGCTCCGCGCGCGTGGGGCGGAAAAGAGGAACGGGCCCCGCACCTGAACCAGGTGCGGGGCCCGTTGCCGACTTCAGTTGAGCGTTGCAGCTCAGACCGCCGCCGGGTCCTCCTCGGTGAGGAGGTTGCGGGTGCGGTTCGGGTCGACCGGAACGCCGGGGCCGATCGTGGTGCTGATCGCGGCCTTCTTGATGTAGCGACCCTTGGCGGCGGACGGCTTCAGACGGAGGATCTCCTCCAGCGCGGCGCCGTAGTTCTCCACCAGCTTGCTGTCGTCGAACGACACCTTGCCGATGATGAAGTGCAGGTTCGAGTGCTTGTCGACGCGGAACTCGATCTTGCCACCCTTGATCTCGTTCACGGCCTTGGCCACGTCCGGGGTCACGGTGCCGGTCTTCGGGTTCGGCATGAGGCCACGGGGACCGAGCACGCGGCCGAGGCGGCCGACCTTGCCCATGAGGTCCGGGGTGGCGACGACGGCGTCGAACTCGTTCAGGCGGTTGCCCTTGGAGATCTCGTCGATGAGCTCGTCGGAGCCGACGATGTCGGCGCCGGCGGCCTCCGCGGCCGCAGCACGGTCACCGGTCGCGAAGACCAGGACCCGGGCGGTCTTGCCGGTGCCGTGCGGCAGGTTCACGGTGCCACGGACCATCTGGTCGGCCTTGCGCGGGTCGACACCCAGGCGGAAGGCGACCTCGACGGTGCCGTCGAACTTGGTCGTGGAGGTCTCCTTGGCGAGACGGACGGCCTCGAGCGGGGCGTAGAGCTTGTCCCGGTCGACCTTGGCGTCCGCAGCGCGGAGAGTCTTGCTGCGCTTGCTCACTTACTGCTCCTGAGTTCTAGAGGAGTCGTGGTCCGGGCCGAGCAGGCCCTTCCACGGTGGTACCTACGGGGGTGAGGTCAGCCCTCGACCGTGATGCCCATGGAACGGGCGGTGCCGGCGATGATCTTCGCGGCGGCGTCCAGGTCGTTGGCGTTGAGGTCGGCCATCTTGGTGGTGGCGATCTCGCGGACCTGCGCGTCGGTGATCTTCGCGACCTTGGTCTTGTGGGGCTCGCCGGAGCCCTTCTCGACACCAGCGGCCTTGAGGATCATCTTCGCGGCCGGCGGCGTCTTGGTGATGAAGGTGAAGGAGCGGTCCTCGTAGACCGTGATCTCCACCGGGATCACCCAGCCACGCTGCGACTCGGTCGCGGCGTTGTAGGCCTTGCAGAACTCCATGATGTTCACGCCGTGCTGGCCCAGCGCGGGGCCGACCGGCGGAGCCGGGTTGGCGGCGCCGGCCTGGATCTGGAGCTTGATGAGCCCCGTGACCTTCTTCTTCTTGGGAGGCATGTGCTCTCTCTCCGGGTCTTAGTGAGAGTGTTCAGCCGCCACCCTTGCGAATGATCGTCCGGATCATCCGGATGGAGGCATACCGCACAACGATAACGGGTATTGATGCGCGGCCAAAAACCGAGCAGGTCAGACAGGCTTTTACGAGCCCGTCTGACCTGTTCGGAAGCGATGTGTTCCAGTAAGAACCGGTTGCTGCTAGTTCTTCTGGATCTGGTCGAAGCTGAGCTCGACCGGGGTCTCACGGCCGAAGATCTCGACGAGACCCTTGACCTTCTTCGAGTCGGCGTTGATCTCGTTGATCGTCGCCTGGAGCGTGGCGAACGGGCCGTCGGTGACGGTGACCGAGTCGCCGACCTCGAAGTCGAGCACCTGGACCTCGACCTTGCGGGCCGGAGCCGGCTTGCCCTCGGCCTCGGCGGCCTCGCGGGCGGCCTTCTCCTCGGCCTCCGGGGCGAGCATCTTGACGATCTCGTCCAGGGTCAGCGGGTAGGGGTCGTAGGCGTTGCCCACGAAGCCGGTGACGCCGGGGGTGTTGCGGACGACACCCCAGGACTCGTTCGTCAGATCCATGCGGACGAGAACGTAACCGGGCAGCTTGTTCTGCCGGACGTTCTTGCGCTCGCCGTTCTTGATCTGGACGATCTCCTCTTCGGGGACCTCGGCCTGGTAGATGAACTCCTCGACGTTCAGCGAGACGGCGCGCTGCTCGAGGTTGGCCTTCACGCGCTTCTCGTAGCCCGCGTAGGTGTGGATCACGTACCACTCGCCGGGCAGGCCGCGCAGCTCGTCACGGAGGGCGGCGACGGGGTCGACCGGCTCGGCGGGCTCGGCCGCCTCCTCCACGTCGTCCTCGGCATCGGCCTCGGCCTCGGCCTCGACGGCGTCGTCCTCGGTGTCGGCGTCGACGTCACCCTCGACGGCCTCGGCGGGCTCGTCCTCGGTGACGGCCGCTTCCTCGGCGGGCTCACCGGCGGCGATGTCGGCAGCCTCGGCCTGGTCCGGCTCCGCGGCGTCCGCCGCCTCGACGATGTCGCGCTCGTCCTCAGCGGACTCGACGGGCTCGGTCGCCTCGTTCAGGTTCGGGTCAGACACGGTGGCTGCTTCTTCCTGGATACATAGGGGTGGAACATGCGAAAGGGGCGCCGGTCCCGGCGCCCTCCGCTGTCGGCTCAGCCGAAGACGTACTTGACGAGATGGCTGAACCCATAGTCAATCACGGTCACCAGGCCGATCATGATGACGACGAACACAATCACCACGGTGGTGTACGTGGTGAGCTGGTTGCGAGTCGGCCAGACGACCTTGCGGAGCTCCGCGACGATCTGGCGGTAGAAGAGAGCGAGGCGGCCGAAGGGGCCCTTCTTGCCGCGCTTGCCGCCCTTGCGGGCCTTCTTCTTGGACTCCGGCGCCTCATCCTGGGCATCAGGCATGTCGATGGAGCCCACGGCGTCCGTCACTCGTCCTCACCTGATTCCGGGTCGTGGCCGTGCCGCGCCCGGTTGAGCCGCACGGCGGTGCAATGCAGTACGTACATCCGCACACATCCTGGCGAAGGAGTGTGAGCAGGGCCGGAGGGACTTGAACCCCCAACCGCTGGTTTTGGAGACCAGTGCTCTACCAATTGAGCTACGACCCTTTGTTTCCCCCAACGTACCGCATCCGCCCAGAAGCACGGAGTGCGCTTGGAAGGTGCGGCCGGTGAAGGCCAACGAGCAGTGAGTGTACGTGTTCCGAGGCGCTCCGTCGAACAGATGGGGAGGGTCAGTGGATCAAGAGCGGACGAGAAGTGGCCGCGACGGTCTTCGAAACCCGTGTGCCCGCCGGGTTTCGGGTCTGGAACGATGGGCCCATGAGCGCTGCAACTCCTTCCTCGTCCGCCGGTTCGTCCCCTACCGAGCGCCGGGTCTCCGCCCGGGTCGGCTCCATCTCCGAGTCCGCGACCCTCGCCGTCGACGCCAAGGCCAAGGCCCTCAAGGCCGCCGGGCGTCCGGTGATCGGCTTCGGCGCCGGTGAGCCCGACTTCCCGACGCCGGACTACGTGGTCGAGGCCGCCATCGAGGCGTGCAAGAACCCGAAGTTCCACCGCTACACGCCGGCCGGCGGCCTGCCCGAGCTGAAGGCCGCGATCGCCGCGAAGACGCTGCGCGACTCCGGCTACGAGGTCGACGCGTCCCAGATCCTGGTGACCAACGGCGGTAAGCAGGCCATCTACGAGGCGTTCGCCGCGATCCTCGACCCGGGCGACGAGGTCATCGTGCCCGCGCCGTACTGGACCACGTACCCGGAGTCGATCCGGCTCGCGGGCGGTGTGCCGGTGGAGGTCGTGGCCGACGAGACGACCGGGTACCGCGTCTCCGTCGAGCAGCTGGAGGCCGCGCGCACCGAGCGCACCAAGGTCGTGCTCTTCGTCTCCCCGTCGAACCCGACGGGCGCCGTGTACAGCGAGGCCGAGGCGGAGGCCATCGGCCGCTGGGCCGTCGAGCACGGCCTGTGGGTCATGACGGACGAGATCTACGAGCACCTCGTCTACGGGGACGCGAAGTTCACGTCGCTGCCGGCGATCCTGCCCGAGCTGCGCGACAAGTGCATCGTGGTCAACGGCGTGGCGAAGACGTATGCGATGACCGGCTGGCGCGTGGGCTGGATCGTCGGCCCGAAGGACGTCGTGAAGGCGGCCACGAACCTGCAGTCGCACGCCACGTCCAACGTGTCGAACGTGGCGCAGGCGGCCGCGCTCGCCGCCGTCTCCGGCGACCTGACCGCCGTGGAGCAGATGCGCGAGGCCTTCGACCGGCGCCGCAAGACGATCGTGCGGATGCTCAACGAGATCGACGGCGTGGTCTGCCCGGAGCCCGAGGGCGCCTTCTACGCGTACCCGTCCGTGAAGGGGCTGCTCGGCAAGGAGATCCGCGGCAAGCGCCCGCAGGACTCCGTGGAGCTGGCGGCGCTCATCCTGGAGGAGGCCGAGGTCGCGGTGGTGCCGGGCGAGGCGTTCGGCACGCCGGGTTACCTGCGGCTGTCGTACGCGCTGGGCGACGAGGACCTCGTCGAGGGCGTCTCCCGCGTGCAGAAGCTGCTGGCCGAGGCGCGGGACTGAATTTTTTCGCGTTCTTTGCACGCGCGCGTGGGCGGGCCGTTCCCTTGGGGAGCGGCCCGCTTTTCGTTCCCGTTTGTTCGTTCGAGGACAGCCCCGAAAGAGAAAGGCGCTACCGGTAGGACAGCCGCGTACGGCAGGATCTTGGGATGGAGCGTGTACGAGGTGACGGGCGACGTGACGGACGTGATGTGCGTCGGTTGCCGAAGGCCCATCTGCATCTGCATTTCACCGGGTCGATGCGGCCGACGACCCTGCTGGAGCTGGCCGACAAGTACGGCGTACGGCTGCCCGAGGCGCTGACCAGCGGGGAGCCGCCGAAACTGCGGGCCACGGACGAGCGCGGCTGGTTCCGCTTCCAGCGGCTCTACGACGCCGCGCGCTCCTGCCTGCGAGCACCCGAGGACATTCAGCGCCTGGTGCGGGAGGCCGCGGAGGAGGACATCGCGGACGGCTCCGGGTGGCTGGAGATCCAGGTCGACCCAACGTCGTACGCGCCACGGCTCGGCGGGCTCATCGCGGCCATGGAGGTCATTCTCGACGCGGTGGACAGCGCCTCGCGCGAGACCGGGCTCGGGATGCGCGTCCTGGTCGCGGCGAACCGCATGAAGCACCCGCTGGACGCCCGCACGCTGGCGCGCCTGGCGGTGCGGTACGCGGACCGGGGCATCGTCGGCTTCGGTCTCTCGAATGACGAACGGCGCGGCATGGCGCGCGATTTCGACCGGGCCTTCCACATCGCGCGCGAGGGTGGCCTGCTCTCCGCGCCGCACGGCGGTGAACTGACCGGTCCCGCGTCCGTCCGGGACTGCCTAGACGACCTGGACGCCACCCGCATCGGGCACGGGGTGCGGGCCGCCGAGGACCCGCGGCTGCTCAAGCGGCTCGCGGACCGCCAGGTGACCTGCGAGGTGTGCCCGGCCTCGAACGTCGCCCTCGGCGTCTACGAGAAGCCCGAGGACGTGCCCCTGCGCACCCTCTTCGAAGCCGGGGTGCCGATGGCGCTCGGCGCCGACGACCCGCTCCTCTTCGGCTCGCGCCTGGCCGCCCAGTACGACATCGCCCGCCGCCACCACGACTTCACCGATGTCGAACTGGCCGAGCTGGCACGCCAGTCGGTACGCGGCTCGGCGGCGCCGGAGGACGTCAAGAAGACGCTGCTCAGCGGGGTGGAGGAGTGGCTGGCGGCCTGAGCGTCACAGCCCCCGCGGGGACGGGGTGATGCCCGGGGCCGGCCGCTCGGGCAGTTCGCCGACGGCGGCCCTGGAACGGGCGGCCGTCATGCGATTCCTGTGAGCAGGGTGCGCGCAATGTGGGCCGCGAACTCGTCCAGCGGCTGCGGGGGCTTGCGGTCCGGGGACATGTCGTACGCGAATGCGCGCTGGGCGCAGGCGCCCAGGAGGAGGGACGCGGCGGCGTAGGTGTCGGCACCAGCGCTGATGCGGCCCGCTTTCTGCTCGGCTCTGAGGTAGGCGTCGAGGCCCTGGATCGGGCGGTGCGGACCTGTGCCCAGCTCGCGCATGACCTCTTCATGGCGGTGCTTGAGCTGGGGTTCCGCGTACAGGGAGGCGGCCATCGGGAACGTCTGCTCGTAGAAGAGGGCCGCTTCCCTGGCGATGTCGGTGAGGTTCTCCTCGATCGTGCGGGCGGGGTACTGGCCGCCCTCGCTGAGCAGGCGGCCGAGGAGGGAGCCGAGCTTCGGCAGGCGCTCGTTGAGCACCGTCACGAACAGCTCCTCCTTGTTCGCGAAGTACTTGTAGAGCGCGGCTTCGGAGCACCCCGCCGCCTTGGCGATCTGCTTGGTCGTGGTGCGGGCGAGGCCGATCTCGAGCATGAGGTCGTGGGCCGCGTCGACGATGCGGACCCGGGCCGGCTTCTGGTCCATGGCGGCTCCAACCAAGCTTGACGTGAGGGTGAGTGCTCACTCACTCTAAAGGTGAAGAGGGTGAGTGAACACTCACCCACCACTTGGGTTCTTCCCGTCATGTCATGTTCCGTCCTGCGGTACTCACCTGGAGGTACGTCATGAGGCTCACGGTTTTCGGTGCCACGGGAGGCATCGGGCAGGAGATCGTCCGGCAGGCCCTCGGCGCCGGTCACGAGGTCACGGCGGTCGTGCGGGACCCCGCGCGGTTCACCGTCACGGGTGAGCGCCTGGAGGTGTTCCGGGGCGACCTGGGCGACCCCGGCTCGCTGCGTCCGGCGGTCGCGGGCCGCGACGCCGTCCTGTCCGGCCTCGGCGCCCGCAAGCGCGCGGACGCGCGGACAGGCGTCGCGACAGAGCTGACCCGTTCGGTGCTGAGGGCCATGGAGGCGGAGGGTGTGCGCCGGCTCGTCGTGGTCAGCGCCGCCCCGGTCGGCCCGCACCCCGCCGACTCGCCCCTGGCCGACCGCGCGATGCTGAAGGTGATCGGCGCGGTCCTCAAGGACGTCTACACCGACCTGACCGCCATGGAGGCCGAGTTGGCGCGCAGCGCGACGGACTGGACCTCGGTGCGGCCCCCGCGCCTCCAGGACAGGCCGCTGACGGGCACGTACCGCAAGGTCGTGGGCGGCTCCCCGCGCGCGGGCCGCTTCATCGGCCGCGCGGACGTGGCGCACGCGATGCTGGCGATGGTGGACGACCCGGCGACGGTCAAGCAGGGGGTGGGGGTGGCGTACTAGACGGTGCCGCTCTCCGCGTGCGGGGTGAGGGTGGCCTGGCGCAGCTCTCTGGCGATCCGGGCCGGCACCGCGTGGTCGCGGGTGGCGGCGGGGCCGGTCATCACCATGCCGAGGCTGCCCTTGTCGACCCAGAGGCACACGATGAGCCCGGCCGCGCCCGGACGGTAGGCAGCGCACTCCATCCGGCCGCCGAGCGTCCCGGGGTCGGCGCTCCAGCTGTCCTCCGCACCGCCGCCCAGGGAACTATCGCCCTCCCGCATGCTCGCGAACAAGGCGTCAGGATCCTCGGCGTGCAGGTCGCCGGTGGCTCCCGCGATGAGGGTCACGACGCCGGTCTCCCCGTCCTTGTAGAGCCCGGAGAACGGCCGCGCGCCGGACGGCAACGGCCCGCCGGCGAAGAAGGCGTCCATGGAGGCGTCCATGTCCCTGGACAGCGGCACCCCGTGGAACGACTGCGGCACCACCGCCACATAGCGCGGATACTCCGTCGCGCGCGCGTACTGCCACCCCACGGACCCGAACGCCGCCCCTGCCGTGATCAGGATCGCCAGCGCCATGGAGGCTCGTTCGCGGCCCGTGGGGAGCGGCACGTCCGGGGCGCCGGGCGCGGGCGCCGCGTACCCGGCGGGCAGTCGTCGCTTGGCCGCGCGGCGGGCCCGCCTCAGCAGGGAGCGCTCCATCCTGAGCGGCACGGTCACGACCAGGCCGAGCAGGCAGTACTGCCAGGACAGGCCCAGCGCGGGCACGGCGAGCAGCCAGGCGGACAGCACCCCGCACAGCACGAGCGCGGTCCGGTACGGGGCGCTCAGCATGGTCGCGACGATGCCTCGGTTCCCGTACGGCGCGGCCAGCGCGGCCAGCGTCTCCGCGCGGACGGCGAGGCGGCGGTCGTACGGCCAGGCGTGGGCGGCCTCCTGGGCCTGCCGTGCCAGGACGTCGAGGGCGACGCCGCTGTTCAGCGCCGCTCTCGCGTCGTGGCGCTGGACGTACGCGAGGGACGGCGGCCGGAGCCCGGCGCCGCCGCGCCGGGACACCTCCGCGACCCGCAGCGCCTGCGGGGAGCCGGGGGCCAGCTCCGTCAGCCGGTCCGCGGCCCGCTGCCCGCGTGCCCGGCGCCCCGGCTGCTCCATGACGTCCCCGGCGAGCCCGAACTCGGCGTACCCGGCGAGCAGGTCGAGATCGTCGGGGAAGGCGTCGAGACCAGCCCGGTAGGCGCGCTCCGCCTCGGCGTCGTGGTCGTCGTCGTCCTCGGCCGCGTGGGCCCGGCCGAGGACCGCGTAGAGCCCCGCGTGCGGCCCGCCGTCGTCGAGGGCCCGCTGCGCCTCGGTGCGCGCCTGGGCCAGCTCCCCCGCGCGCAGCAGCGTCTGGGCGCGCTCGTAGGCGGGCAGCACGGACTGCCCGTCGTTCTCCTGCATGTGTGGTCCCCACCCCTGATGTGCGTGCCGATCGTCTCGACGCCGCCACTATCAGGGGCGAGAACCGCTCAGGTCAATGAGAATTCGCAGCTCAGAGACGTACGCCGATGGTCACCGGCTCGTTGACCAGCGTCACCCCGAACGCCTCGCGGACGCCCGCGACGACCTCCCGGGCCAGGGCGAGGAGGTCCTCGGTGGTGGCCTCGCCGCGGTTGGTGAGGGCGAGGGTGTGCTTGGTGGAGATGCGGGCCGGGCCCGTGCCGTAGCCCTTGGTGAAGCCCGCCTTGTCGATGAGCCAGGCGGCCGACGTCTTGGTGAGCCCCTCCCCCGCGGGGAACGCGGGCGCCTTCGCGTCAGGACCCAGCCGCTCGGCCACGCGCGCGTGGAAGGCGGCGAACTCCTCCTCCGTGAGGAGCGGGTTGGTGAAGAACGATCCGGCCGACCAGGTGTCGTGGTCCTCCGGGTCGAGCACCATGCCCTTCCCGGCGCGCAGCTTCAGGACGGTCTCGCGCGCGGTGGCGGCGGGCACCCGGTCGCCCGCCTCGACGCCGAGGGCGCGGGCGGTCTCGGGGTACTTGAGCGGCGCACTGAGCCCGCCCGCGTCCTCAAGATCGAAGCGGACCCGGAGCACCACGTAGCGGTCGGGTTCGGCCTTGAAGCGGCTGTGGCGGTAGGAGAAGGCGCACTCCGTGTTCGGGAGGGTGACGGTCTCGCCCGCCGTGCGGTCGTAGGCGACCACCTCGGTGATGGTGGCGGAGACCTCCTGGCCGTACGCCCCCACGTTCTGGATCGGCGTCGCGCCCGCGGAGCCGGGGATGCCGGCGAGGCACTCGATACCCGCGAGCCCCGCCTCGACGGTGCGCTCGACGGCGTCGGTCCACGCCTCACCCGCCGCAAGCTCCAGCTTCGTGCCGTCGAGCGCGAAGCCCTTGGTGGCGATGCGCAGGGCGGTGCCCGCGAAGCCCTTGTCGCCGATGACGAGGTTGCTGCCACCGCCGATGATCAGCAGCGGGGTGCCCGCGGCGTCGGCCTCGCGCACCGCGTCGACGACCTCGGCGTCGGTCGTCGCGGTGAGCAGCCGGGTGGCGGGGCCGCCGAGCCGGAAGGTGGTCAGGGGGGCGAGGGGCGCGTCGTGGAGTTCCTGCACGCGCTCCAGGGTACGAGAACGGCCCCGCCGTCCTGGGCGGGGCCGTTCTCGTACCGGGAGGTCACCGGCTCACTCGAAGCGCCGCAGGGCGTCCTTCCAGTGGAGGGGCAGTTCGTCGGTGGTGGTCCGCCAGGTGCGCGGGGTGAAGGACCGCATCTGGCCGCGCAGTCCGGCGGCGGCCGGTCCGTGCGGCGCGGAGGCCGCGAAGGCCTTGAGCGCGTCGGCGGACTCCCAGGCGGACAGGGTCCAGAAGGTCCGCTTGAGGGGCGCCGCCTTCAGTGTGGCTCCGTAGCCGCCGGGGGCCCGGCTCACCTGGCGCCAGATCGTGGGCGTACGGAGCAGGAACTTCAGCGCGCCCCACAGGGTGCGGGTCTCGAAGCGGGAGGCGAAGACGACGGCCTCCGCGCGCGTGGGCGGGGTGTTCGGGGCGGTCCAGGGCAGGGTCGGCATCGCGGTGTTCCCTTCCGGCGGTCGCTGTCAGGCGTGTTCCAGGACGGGGGCGGGCCGCGCCTCCCGGGCCGTGCCGGCCGTGGGGCGGCGCCGCGGGATGAACAGGGTGGCGGCACCGGCCAGGGCCACGGCCGCGGACCCGACCCACAGGGCGGGCTCGATGCCGCTCACGAAGTGCTGGGCGGAGTCGTAGCCGCCGTTCGCCGAGAAGATGGACGACATGATCGCGATGCCGAGTGCGCCGCCGACCTCGCGCAGGGCGTTGTTGGACCCGGAGGCGATGCCTTGCTCGTGCGTCCGGACGCTGGACATGACGAGGTTGGATGCGGGGGCGAAGTACAGGGACATCCCGACGCCGCTGATGATGAGCGCGGGCAGCTGGGCGGTGTAGGAGACGTCGACCGAGACCGTCAGGGCGTAGTACGCGAGCCCGACGGCCTGCAGGAACAGGCCGGTGGCGACGACCGGGCGGCCGCCGATCCGGTCGGACAGGTATCCGGCGACGGGCGCGATCAGCATCGGCATCCCGGTCCAGGGCAGCATCCGCAGCCCCGCCTCGGTCGGCGAGTAGCCGAGGACGCCCTGCATGAACTGGCTGAGCAGGAAGATCGACCCGAACATGCCGAGGAACATCAGCAGGCTCGCGGCGTTGACCCCGGCGAAGGCGCGGGAGCGGAAGAGCCGCATGGGGAGCATGGGGTTCTTGGCGCGGATGCCGTGGACGACGAAGGCGGCGAGCAGCGCGGCGCCCGCGAAGAGACCGAGCAGGACGACGGGGCTGGTCCACCCGTCCATGGGCGCGCGCACCAGAGCGTACACGATGCCGAAGAGCCCGCCGCTGGCGAGGACGGTGCCCACGATGTCGAGCGGGGCGCCGGAACCGTGGGACTCCTTCAGGCGCAGCCGGGCGAGCGGCAGGAGGGCCAGGCCGAGCGGCACGTTGAGCCAGAAGATCCAGTGCCAGGAGACGTGCTCGGTGAGGCTGCCGCCGATGAGCGGCCCGGAGGCGACGGCGAGCCCGTTGACGGCGCCCCAGATGCCGTACGCCATGCCGCGCTTGGCGGCCGGGACCGCCGCGGTGAGCAGGGTCAGCGTGAGCGGCATCATGATCGCTGCGCCGACGCCCTGCACCGCGCGTGCCGCGATCAGCGACTCGATGCCGGTGGCCATGGCCGCGGCGGCGGAGGCCCCGGTGAACACGGTCAGACCGGCCAGGAAGAGGCGCCTGCGTCCGAACCGGTCGCCGAGCGCGGCGCCGAACATCAGCAGCACGGCGAAGGTGAGCGTGTAGGCGCTGACGGTCCATTCCAGGTCGTCGAGGGCCCCGCCGAGGTCCTCGCGGATGGAGGGCAGGGCGGTGGTGACGACGAGGTTGTCGAGGGCCGCCATGAACCCGGCGACGCTGGTGATGACGAGGGCCCAGACGGCGCCCGCGCGGGTCGGAGTGTCTTGCTGCGGCTTTGTTGCTGACATCGGGTCCCCCCAGGATCCATGCCGGTGGTTAGTTATTGATGACTAACTTTTACGAGCAAGAAGACGCGCACCCTTTCGGCGCGCAGTAAGTACTGCTGCGACTGGGGCATCGATCACTGCTGCGGCTGGACCGTCTCGTAGAAGCCGGACCAGACCCGGTGGTCGGGCCGGAACCCCATGGACACCAGGACGTTGATCAGCATTCCGTAGGCGAGGAACTGCGTGGTCTCGCCCACATCCGCACCGAGCGCCAGGCGGGCCGTGTCGTACATCTCCATCCAGCCGGCCCGCAGCGACTCGCCGAACTCCCGGTCCCCGCTCGCCTCCGCGGAGGCCACGGCGACGTACATCTGCATCTGCATCAGCAGCACGTCGGGATCGTCGGCGATGAGCGCCTGGTACGCGGCGCCCATCGCGTGCAGAGCCGCCTCACCCTCGAGCCCTTCGGACGCCTCCTTGAACACCTGCGTGGTCCGCTCGCAGCACCGGCGGGCGGCCGCCAGGAAGATGGCCTCCTTGCCCGGGAAGAGGCGGAAGAGGTACGGCTGCGAGACACCCACGCGCTTGGCGATCGCCTCGGTGGACGTCCCCTTGTAGCCGCCGCGCGCGAACTCGATCATCGCCGCGCGGATGACGCTCTCGCGCCGCTCCTCAGCACTCATCCGGACCATGCGAGGAAGCTAGTGGCCAATCACTAGCTACGTCAAGCCCTTACCGGCCTGTGCGCAAGGACACACAGAGAAGGCGCTCTGCACACGTAAGGGGCGCCCTCAATGGAGGACGCCCCTTACACACAGCTACCGAAACGGCGGTCAGACGAGCTGCACGACCGCCCGCGCCATGCCGAGCACCTTCTGCCCCGCGCTCATGGCCGTCAGGTCGACCCGCACGCGGTTGTCGTCGAGCTTGGCCGCGACCTTGGCACTCACGGCGATCTCGGCGCCCTTGTCGTCATTGGGGACCACGACGGGCTTGGTGAAGCGCACGCCGTACTCGACGACGGCGGCCGGGTCACCGGTCCAGTCCGTGACGACGCGGATCGCCTCGGCCATGGTGAACATGCCGTGCGCGATCACGTCCGGGAGGCCGACCTCGACCGCGAACTTCTCGTTCCAGTGGATCGGGTTGAAGTCACCGGAGGCGCCCGCGTACTGCACCAGGGTGGCGCGGGTCACCGGGAAGGTTTGCGCCGGCAGCTCGGTGCCGACCTCGACCTCGGCGTAACTGATGGTCGTCGCCATGGTCAGGCCCCCTCTGCGGCGCGCGAGACGAGCTTGGTCCACGCGGTGACGACGTGCTCGCCCGCCTCGTCGTGGACCTCGCCGCGGACGTCGATGATGTCGTTGCCCGCGAGAGACTTGATGCCCTCGATCGTCGATGTGACCGTCAACCTGTCGCCCGCGCGGACCGGCCGCGTATAGGCGAACTTCTGGTCACCGTGCACGACACGGCTGTAGTCGAGCCCCAGTTCGGGGTCGTGCACGACCTCGCCCGCGGCGTTGAAAGTGATCGCGAACACGAACGTCGGCGGGGCGATCACGTCGGTGTGGCCGAGCTGCCGTGCGGCCGCGGGGTCGACGTAGGCGGGGTTGGTGTCCCCCACGGCCTCGGCGAACTCGCGGATCTTCTCCCGGCCGACCTCGTACGGGGCGGTGGGCGGGTAGCTCCGCCCCACGAAGGACTGGTCGAGCGCCATGGACTCGGCACCTCCTGGGTGTGTCAACGACGCGAGGCCGCCCCCTTTCGGGGACGGCCTCGTGTACGAGCCTTGTTTATCGCGTTTCGCGGTGCGCGGTGTGCGCGTTGCAACGCGGGCAGTGCTTCTTCATCTCCAGTCGGTCCGGGTTGTTACGCCGGTTCTTCTTGGTGATGTAGTTCCGCTCCTTGCACTCCACGCAGGCCAGCGTGATCTTCGGGCGGACGTCGGTGGCAGCCACGTGAGTGCTCCTTGACGAACGGATGGGACAGGATTAACGCATAAAAGAGTAGCCGATCGAAGGACCGACCCCACAATCGGCTACTGTCAGTAGCGGTGACCGGACTTGAACCGGTGACACAGCGATTATGAGCCGCTTGCTCTACCGACTGAGCTACACCGCTGTGATGCGATGACCCCTCACCCGAGAGTGAGGGAACTTCACACCAGAGCCCCAATGCGGAATCGAACCGCAGACCTTCTCCTTACCATGGAGACGCTCTACCGACTGAGCTATTGGGGCGAGCGATGAAGACATTACACGGTTGCCCGCCGATCGCCCAAATCCATTCCGGGCCCGCGGCACACCCGCCCCTCGGACCCCATCTGTACGACTATTTCGGGTTCCTCGAAGCTCCCCCGCCGTCGTCCTAGGCTCGGACCAGCCTGCGTGATCTTGCCGCGGGCCGAGCCCCGACGAGCCCTCTGGAGCGCGATGCCCGACCGCCCGCCTCAGCAGCCCCCCTCCCCCGGCGCCCGGGACGACGCGACCGACGGCTCCGGTCTGTTGCTGAGCGGTGCCCGGCTCACCGACGGCAGGACCGTGGACGTACGGCTCGGCGGCGGGCGGATCGAGGCGGTCGGCACGGCCGGCAGCCTCACCGGCGCTCCCACCGCGCGCGTGGACCTCTCCGGCTACCTCCTGCTGCCCGCCCCGCCGAGCCGCACGCGCACGGCGACACGGCCCTGTCCGCCGAGGCGGAGGGCCCTGTCTCCTACGAGGCCGAGGACGTCCAGCGCCGGGCCACCGAGGCCGCTCTGCTGCAGCTGGGCCACGGGGCCACCGCGCTGCGCTCCCATGTGCGGATCGGCGACATGGAGGGGCTCGGCTCCATGGAGGCCGCCCTGAAGGCGCGGCGCTCCCTGGTGGGCCTCGCCGATCTGCGGACCGTGGCGATGCCCGGCTGCTGACCGGGGTCGCCGGGGCGGACGGGCTCGCCATGCTGCGCGACGCCGTGAAGATGGGCGCTCCGTGGTCGGCGGCTGCCCCGACCTCGACCCCGATCCGACCGGCTACGTGGAGGCCGTGCTCGAACTCGCCGCCGAGCACGGCTGCCCCGTCGACCTGCACACGGACGGGGCGGACCCGGCGCGGCTCGGACGGCTCGCGGCAGCCGCGGCGGGCTGCGCTCCGGGGTCGCCGTGGGTCCGCTCGGTGGCCTCACGCGCATGCCCGCCGAGGCGGCACGCCGCGCCGTTGACCGGCTCGCCGCCGCCGGAGTGACGGCCATGTGCCTGCCACAGGGCGGCTGCGCGGGCGTCGACAGCCGCGACGTGGCCCCCGTCCGGCTGCTGCGGACTGCCGGCGTACGGGTCGCCGCGGGCAGCGGCGCGCTGCGGGATCTGTCGAACCCTGTGGGGCGGGGCGATCCGCTGGAGGCCGCGTACTTGCTGGCTTCGCGGTACGGCCTGCGCCCCGAGGACGCGTACGACGCGGTCAGCTCCGCGGCCAGGGCGGCACTCGGCCTGCCGGAGGTGCGCCTGGAGGCGGGCTTCCCGGCGGAGCTGCTGGCCGTGCGGGGCGAGCGCCTGGCGGGGGTGCTGTCCCTCGGCTACAGCCGGATCGTGGTCCACCGGGGCCGGGTGGTGGCCCGGACCAGCGCGGTACGGGAGTACTGCGATTCGGCGGCGGCGGTGGCGCTGGACCTGCCGCGTCAGGGGCGGGCGGCGAAGTACGGGGGCGGGGCGGGGTAGGGCCCGGCTTCCGTTGAAGGGGCGGGGCGGTGGCACGCGCGCGTGGTGGCGGGGGTTGGGCTCGGTGGGACGGTTGGGCGGGAGCGCGTGCGGGTCACCTGGGCGCGTGCACGTCACGTGCTCATGACGCCAAGCGGGTTTTCCTCTCGCCTAGTTGTGCAGTGAGGCATCGTCACCGGGCGGCGGGCACGCGCGCGTACGGGCGGGCACTCCCAGGCGCTGCGGGCACGTGCGCGTACAAGCCGACACCCGCGCGTATGGGTCGACACCCGCGCGTACGGGCCGGCATCCCGCAGGCACTGCGGGCACGCGCCATGACCGGAGTACGGACCGCGCCGGGCCCGCGTGCGCATGGTTGCGCGGTGAACTGTCGTTGCCCGGCGTACGGTCGGAGGCATGCGCATTGTCATTGCTGGAGGTCATGGTCAGATCGCGTTGCGGCTCGAGCGGGTGCTCTCCGCGCGCGGGGACGAGGTCGCGGGGATCATCCGCAAGGCCGAGCAGGGCGACGACCTGCGCGCCGCCGGTGCGGAACCGGTCCTGTGCGACCTGGAATCGGCGTCCGTGGAGGAGGTCGCCGCGCATCTCCAGGGCGCGGACGCGGCCGTCTTCGCGGCGGGCGCGGGCCCGAACAGCGGTGCCCCTCGCAAGGACACCGTGGACCGGGGCGCCGCCGTCCTGTTCGCGGACGCGGCGGAGCGGGCCGGGGTACGCCGGTACATCGTCGTGTCGTCCATGGGCGCGGACTCCGCGCACGAGGGCGACGAGGTGTTCGACGTCTACCTGCGCGCCAAGGGCGCGGCCGACGACGACGTACGCCGCCGTACCGGCCTGGACTGGACGATCCTGCGGCCGGGGCCCTGACGAACGACGCGGGCACGGGGCTCGTCCGTCTGGAGGCCTCGACCGGGCGCGGTCCGGTGCCGCGCGACGACGTGGCCGCGGTCATCGCCGAGCTCGTGGACACGCCCGCCACGGCGGGGCTGACGCTCGAACTCGTCTCCGGTTCGGCGCCGGTGACGGTGGCCGTCAAATCGGTCGCCGGGAACTGAGTCCCGCGAGCGGTTCAATGAACGCCGCCTAGAACAACGGCAGTTGTCCGGGGACGTGCGGTACCTCGTACCCGTCGAGCGTGTCCTGCACCGCCCCGAGCTGGGCCCTGCGGCGAGAGCCGGGGCAGGACACCAGTTCGCCCGCGGCGCGGGCGCCCGGCGGGTCGTGGCGGGCGAAGCGGCCCCCGACGACGGCGATGTCGCGACGGCACTCGGGGCAGGCGCGGCGGCGGGACGCCGAGGGCATCGGTGACGCGGTCGACGTGGATGACATGGGTGACATGAGACAAGTCTGCGTCGTGATCGCCGCGGGCACACGAGGAAGCGTTGCTCGGCCTTTCCGGCGCACAGGGTTGAGCGCGTTCATGTTGAACCCAGACGCTCGAACACCCGTATGCACCAGGCCGGTTCATCAGCCTCCCTGCGGCCCATGCGTCGCACGCAAGCGCTGCTGGCGCGGCGCCGACGGGCCGGTGCGGGGGTGGACCAGGGAACGGGCGCCCGGTAGACCCGTACCGCATGGACGATCACGCGTCACCCGCATGGCGCCTCACACCGCCCGAGACGGCCCCCGACCCCGCCCTGGCGGCTCAGGCCCTGCGCCTGCTCTCCGAGCGCTTTCCGCACGCCCTGGGGGCCGTGCTGGGCGGCTCGGCGGCGCGGGGCCGCGCGCGGCCGACCAGCGACCTGGATCTGGCGGTCCTGCTGCCCGACGACGACACCAGTCGCCGCGAGGTGCTGCGCCACGAGGGAAGGCCGGTCGAACTCTTCCTGCGCACCCTTGGCGACCTCCCCGCCGGCTTCGAACGGGACCGCCGCCTGCGCCGCGGCACGGTTCTGTTCGTCTACGAGGAGGGCGTCCCGCTGCTCGATCCGTACGGGCACGTCTCCGCGGCCCGTGAGCGCGCCCGTGAACTCCTCGCGGCGGGCCCCGCCCCGCTGACCCCGGCCGAGCGGGAGCGCAGCCGCTACGTCCTGACCTGCTTCATGGACGATCTGCTCGACACTGCGCCGAACGAGCGGTACGAGCAGTTGGCCACCGCCGATTCCGCGCTGCGTGAGGCGGCTCACCTGCTGACCGCGCACCACGGCGCCTGGACGGGCATCGGCCGCTGGCTCCCCCGCCGCCTGCTGGCCGCGGACCCGGTCCTGGGCGCGGCCCTGCTCTCCGGCCACCGCACGGTCGCGGAGGACGCCGACCCGGGTCCGCTGGCGGCAGCGGCGGAGAGGGTCCTGGATCTCGTCGGAGGGCCGCTGCGCGAGGGCTACGTAGAGCCGTACTGAGGGCGCCGGGACCCCGGACACGACGAAGCCCCCTCCGGAATCCGGAGGGGGCTTCCCCCAAGTGTGGCGGCGCCAGGATTCGAACCTGGGAAGGCTGAGCCGGCAGATTTACAGTCTGCTCCCTTTGGCCGCTCGGGCACACCGCCTTGGGTTCGCTGCCTTGTGCTCCGCTCGGTGGCGGTGCTCGCTGGCAACGACGTAAACAATACCCGATGCACAGGGGTGCTTCGCCACCCGATTGATCGACAGTGACGCGCCGGGCGGTGGCTAGGCTTTGCACGCGGCGCGGTGCCTCGGTGCGCGCCCGACCCGAAGCCGATCAGATCCTGGTCGGAATGCGGTCGGAATCCGATCAGTCCCCGATACAAGGAGCCACAGGACATGGCCGACTCCAGTTTCGACATCGTCTCGAAGGTCGAGCGGCAGGAGGTCGACAACGCCCTCAACCAGGCCGGCAAGGAGATCTCGCAGCGCTACGACTTCAAGAACGTGGGCGCTTCCATCTCCTGGTCCGGCGAGAAGATCCTCATGGAGGCCAACTCCGAGGAGCGGGTCAAGGCCATCCTCGACGTCTTCCAGTCCAAGCTGGTCAAGCGCGGCATCTCGCTGAAGGCGCTGGACGCCGGTGAGCCGCAGCTCTCCGGCAAGGAGTACAAGATCTTCGCCTCCATCGAGGAGGGCATCTCGCAGGAGAACGCCAAGAAGGTGGCGAAGATCATCCGCGATGAGGGCCCCAAGGGCGTCAAGGCGCAGGTGCAGGGCGAGGAGCTGCGGGTCAGCTCCAAGAGCCGGGACGACCTCCAGGCCGTACAGGCGCTGCTCAAGGGCCAGGACTTCGACTTCGCGCTGCAGTTCGTGAACTACCGGTAGAACGCGTAGAACGTCCCCCACGCGCGTGGGATGCGAAGGGGCGGCACCCTGCCAGGTGCCGCCCCTTCCCGTTGTCCGCTGTCGGCAGGCCGCCGCGCCGCGCTCAGCGGCGTGCGCGCGAGTCGCCGAAGAAGATGCGGTAGACGATCAGGAGGACGAGAGCCCCGCCGATCGCGGAGACCCAGGTCGCGGTGTCGTAGAAGTCCTTGGTGATCGGGCGGTCGAGCCAGCGGGACGATATCCAGCCGCCGATGAAGGCGCCCGCCACACCGATGAGCGTGGTGCCGACCAGGCCGCCCGGGTCGCGGCCCGGGAGCAGGAGTTTGGCGACGGCACCGGCGAGCAGTCCGAGAATGATCCAGCTGATGATGCCCATACCGTGTTCTGCCCCTCTGTCGTGCCGCGTCGTGCGGGGTTGCCCTGTCGCACTGTTGCCCGGAAGGACGTGGAACAGGCGCGCGACGGTTGCGTGCGCGAGGTGCTCGCGGTGTTCAGCCCGCCGTGAACGGGCGGTCCGTGGAGACGATCTCGCGGCCCAGCGGCATCAGCGACACGGGGATCAGCTTGAAGTTGGCGATGCCGAACGGGATGCCGATGATCGTGACGCACAGGGCGATGCCGGTGACGATGTGCGCGAGCGCCAGCCACCAGCCGGCCAGGACCAGCCAGAGGACATTGCCCACGCAGGAGGGCGCGCCCGCGTCCCTGCGCTCGACCGTCGTGTACCCGAAGGGCCACAGGGCGTAGACACCGATCCGGAACGCCGCCACGCCGAACGGGATACCGATGATCGTGATGCACAGCAGCACGCCCGCGAGCAGGTAGCCGAGGAACAGCCAGAAGCCGCTCAGGACGAGCCAGATGACGTTCAGGATTGTCTTCACTGGTGGCGACCTGCCATCTGCTCGAGGCGGGAGATCCGCTCCGCCATGGGCGGGTGGGTGGAGAACATCTTCGACATCCCCTGGCCGGGGCGGAACGGGTTGGCGATCATCATGTGGCTGGCCGTCTCGATGCGCGGCTCGGGCGGCAGCGGGAGCTGCTTGGTGCCCGCGTCGAGCTTGCGCAGGGCGCTCGCCAGGGCCAGGGGGTCGCCGGTCAGCTGGGCGCCGGAGGCGTCGGCCTCGTACTCCCGCGAGCGGCTGATGGCGAGCTGGATGAGGGAGGCGGCGAGCGGACCCAGGAGCATGATCAGCAGCATGCCGAAGATGCCGGGGCCGTCGTCGTCGTTCGAGCGGCCGACCGGGATCAGCCAGGCGAAGTTGACCAGGAACATGATCACGGAGGCGAGCGCTCCGGCGACCGAGGAGATCAGGATGTCGCGGTTGTAGACGTGGCTGAGCTCGTGCCCGATGACGCCGCGCAGCTCGCGCTCGTCCAGGATGCGCAGGATGCCGTCGGTGCAGCACACCGCCGCATTGCGCGGGTTGCGGCCCGTCGCGAACGCGTTCGGTGCCTCCGTCGGGGAGATGTACAGCCGCGGCATCGGCTGGCGGGCCTGGGTGGAGAGCTCGCGGACCATGCGGTAGAGCGCGGGCGCCTCGAACTCGCTGACCGGGCGGGCCCGCATCGCGCGCAGGGCCAGCTTGTCGCTGTTCCAGTACGCGTACGCGTTCGTCCCGATCGCGATGACGAGGCCGATGACGAGCCCGGTACGGCCGAAAAAGCTGCCGATGACGAGGATGAGGGCGGAGAGGCCCCCGAGAAGTACGGCTGTCTTCAACCCGTTGTGCCGGCGGTGCACGGTACGTCCTCCTGATGGTGCGGCAGGGGAACCCACTGCTTGCTCACTGCTTCCACTGGGCCCCGCGATTCGGTGCGGGTGGCTGCGGTTGCCTGTCCCTAGTGGACCCTCCCGTACTGGTCAACGCCAGACGAGCGGGACTAGTTCCCTTGTGCGCGCTCCAGGAGCGGAGGTTCCGGTAGGCCGTACGGGTCAGTGGGCCGGCCGGGTCGGTGAGGCCGGGTCAGTGCTGCTGGGGCAGCAGGCCCGCGATCTCCAACGCCTTGTGGTCGGGCTCGATCTCGCTGGTGCAGTTCGGGCAGCGGCTGGCGACGCCGGGGATCTGGCTGAAGCAGCGGGGGCAGTCGCGCAGGGCGGCCTTGATGTCGATCGGCTTGTTGCGGTCGGCCCGGGCCGTGATCTTCATCATCGGCACGACGATCAGGAAGTACAGGACCGCGGCGGTGATGAAGAAGGCGATGCCGGCGTTGATGAACTTCCCGTACGGGTACCTCACGCCCTCGAAGGTGAAGTAGGCGTCCGAGTAGTTGCCGATGGAGCCGGTCGCCCAGCCCAGGAGCGGTGTGATGAAGGCGGCGGTGAAAGCGGTCACAAGGGCCGTGAACGCCGACCCGACGGCGAGACCCACCGCCATGGAGACGATGTTGCCACGAAGAATGAAGTCCTTGAAACCGGTCAGCACGCTGCTGCTCCTGGGAAGTGTGACGGTGGGGGGAAGGCCTGGTGGCTGCGGAATCTGTGGTGCCATCTGCGTCTTCGGTGTCGTCCGTATCTGTCGTCGTCTGTGACTGCTGCGACCCAGAAACGTACCAAACCAGGGCTTTAGGCGGCTGCCGCGTTACGAGAACAGTCCACTGTCCACAAAGTGAAGGATCAGTTGTGGAGCCCCGGAGAGGGCCACTCCGACGACCGCCGTCACGGCGATGGCCGCGGTGAGCGGCATGGAGGCCCGGTACGCGGCCGGCTCGCCCTCCGGAGCGCGGAACAAGGCCGCGGTCCACTGCAGGTAGTAATAGAGCGCGATGACGACGTTCACGGCCATGACGACGGCGAGCCAGCCGAGCCCCGCGTCGACGGCGGCCGAGAAGACGGTGACCTTCGCGAAGAGGCCGATGACGCCCGGCGGGAGCCCGGCGAGGCACAGCAGGAAGAAGCCCAGGACGAGCGCGGCGAGCGGACGGGCGGCGTACAGCCCCCGGTAGTCGCTCACGCGGTTCAGCGGCTTCGTACGGGCGACCAGGGCGGCCACGGCGAACGCGCCCAGGTTCACGGCGGCGTACATGAGGGCGTAGGCGAGCGTGGAGCCGATCGACTTCTGCGGGTCGTCTGAGTACGCGGCCGAGGCGATCGGCACGAGGAGGTACCCGGCCTGGCCGACCGAGGACCAGGCGAGGAGGCGGACGGCGCTGTACGCGCGCGTGGCCTGCTGGCGCAGGGCGGCCACATTGCCGATCGTCATCGTCAGGGCGGCGAGGGCGGCGAGCGCCGGGCCCCACACGTCGGCGTACGAGGGGAACGCGACGACCGTGACGAGGATGAGACCGGTGAAGCCGACGGCCTTGCCGATGACCGACAGGTAGGCGGCGATCGGCAGGGGCGCGCCCACGTAGGTGTCCGGCACCCAGAAGTGGAACGGCACGGCGGCCGTCTTGAAGGCGAAGCCCACGAGGGTGAGGGCGACGCCCGCCTGCGCGAGGGTGTGGAACTGGCCGCCCACGCGCGTGAGTTCGGTGGCGACCTCCGTGAGGTGCAGGGTGCCCGTGGCCGCGTAGACGAAGCTGACGCCGAGGAGGGTGACGGCCGTGGCGGTGACCGACGACAGGAAGAACTTCAGGGCCGCGTCGGAGGAGCGCCGGTCGTCGCGCTTGAGGCCCACCAGGGCGAAGGCGGGCAGTGAGGCGACCTCCAGGGCGACGACGAGCGTGGCGAGATCGCGGGAGGCGGGCAGGAGGGCGGCGCCCGCGGCGGAGGAGAGCAGGAGGAACCAGAACTCCCCGTCGGGGAGCGGCCTGTTCGTGTTCTTCGCGTCCTTGAGGGTGCTCATCGAGAGCAGCGCCGTGACCAGCGCGCCGGCGAGAACGAGGAACTGGACGACGAGCGTGAAACGGTCCGCCGTGTAGCTGCACGCCTCGCGCGCGCCGGTGAGGCAGAACGTGGAGCGGTCGTCGCCGATCAGCGGCAGCAGGGCGAGTCCGGCGGCGGCCAGGCCCGCGACGGAGAGCCAGCCGAGGACCGGCTTGCGCCGCTCGTCCAGGAACAGGTCGGCGACCAGGACGACGAGGGCGACGGCCGCCGCGATCGTCGGCGGGGCGATCGCGGCCCAGTCGACGGACTGGACGAGGGAGGCCACGGAGGGCGCGGCGTCGGCGGTCACTGGAGGCCTCCTGCGAGGAGCTTCTGCACGGCCGGGTCGGTGAGGCCGAGCAGCGCGGCGGGCCACAGACCCGCCACGACGGTGAGGGCGGCGAGCGGCGTCCAGGCGGCGAACTCGTAGCCCTGCACGTCGGGGAACGCGTCACCTCGCACGCCGGACAGGTCCTTGCTCCGTGCGCCGGAGAGGCCGTCACCCTGTGCGCCGGAGAGGCCCTCCCCCTGTGCGTCGGTGAGTGAGGGCGCCTCGTGGTCGCGCGGGCCCATGCAGACGCGGCGGACCACCAGGAGCATGTACGCGGCGGTGAGCAGGGTGCCGAGCGCGGCGATGGACATGAACACGAGGAACGCCGGGCGGCTGAGCCCGTCGGCGGGCTTGAACGCGCCGAACAGGGCGAGCATCTCGCCCCAGAATCCGGCGAGTCCGGGCAGTCCGAGCGAGGCGACGGCGGCGAACGCGAGGAGGCTGCCGAGGCGCGGGGCCTTGCCGTAGAGGGCCATGCCGCTCTGCTCGGAAAGGGTGTCGAGGTCGCTGGTGCCGGCCCGGTCCTTGAGGGCGCCGACGAGGAAGAAGAGCAGGCCGGTGATGAGGCCGTGGGCGATGTTGGCGAACAGCGCGCCGTTCACGCCGGTCGGGCTCATCGTGGCGATGCCGAGCAGGACGAAGCCCATGTGGCCGACGGAGGAGTACGCGATGAGGCGCTTGAGGTCGCCCCTCGCGCCCTGCTTGACGAGGTTCAGACAGGCCAGGGACCCGTAGATGATCCCGACGACGGCGAACGCGGCGAGGTACGGGGCGAACGTCCGCATCCCGTCGGGCGCGATCGGCAGCAGGATGCGGACGAACCCGTACGTACCCATCTTCAGCAGGACACCGGCGAGAAGGACCGAGCCGACGGTCGGGGCGGCGGTGTGGGCGTCCGGCAGCCAGCTGTGCAGCGGCCACATCGGGGTCTTCACGGCGAGCCCGATCCCGATCGCCAGAACGGCGATGACCTGCACGGATGTGGTCAGGCCCCGGCCATTGTCAGTGGCGAGTGCCAGCATGTCGAACGTGCCCGACTTCACACCGATAAGGAGGAGACCGAGCAGCATCACGACCGAGCCGAGCAGCGTGAACAGGATGAACTTCCAGGCCGCCGCTGTCCGTTCGGCTCCGCCCCAGCGGGCGATGAGGAAGTACATCGGGATGAGGACCATCTCGAACGCGAGGAAGAAGAGGAGGAGGTCCAGGACGGCGAAGGTGGCGAGCGTGCCCGATTCCAGGAGCAGGATCAGCGCGACGAAGGCCTGGGGGGACGCACCGCTCGGCGGCTTGAAGTAGGAGTACAGCGCGCAGAGGAAGGTCAGCAGCGCCGTGAGCACCAGGAGGGGGAGAGAGATGCCGTCGACACCGAGGTGGATCCGCACGTCGAGCGCGGGGATCCAGCTGATGTCGGTCGTGGCCTGCATCTGCTGTGCCTGGGCGGGGGTGTCGTGGTCGAACCCCAGCGCCAGGACGATCGCGGCGATGAGGATCACGCCGGTCACGGTCACGCCGTGGCGGAGCACGGCCTGGGCCGGGGACTTCCCCTTCAGTCCGGGCGGGGCGGGCAGGAGAGCGGCGACGGCGCCGATGAGCGGCCCGACGACGATCAATGCGAGAAGGAACTGCATCACGGATTCGCTGATATCGATCACGGCTGCTCACGCTCCGGCGGTGGCGACGAGGACGACGGCGACCACCAGGACGACGGTGCCTGCGAGCAGTGCGCTGAGGTAGGTCTGGACGTTGCCGGTCTGGGCGCGGCGCACGGCCCAGCCGAGCGCCTTCGGGGCCTCGGCGGCGGCGCGCACGTAGGTGTCGACGACCGTGCGGTCGAGGAAGCGGACCAGGGTGGCCGCGGACCGGACCGGGCGGACGAACACCGTCGAGTAGAGGGCGTCGAGGTGGAATCCGGCGGCGGCGTGCGGGTGGAGCCTGCCGAGCAGCAGACGCCCCGGGTCGGCCGGGTCGGCGGCACCCGCGATGGATCCGTACGCGGCCGTGTGCGAGGCGATCGCCTCGGCCTCGACCAGGCCGCCGTCCCCGGAGTCGGTGTCGACGGCGACGGCACCGATCGGGGTCCGGCGCGCGTCCATCGCGGTGGTGTGGCGCCAGGCCCCGTACGTGACCAGGCCGCCGACGAGCGCGAAGCCGGTACCGATGACGGAGGTGGTCAGGGTCGGGGTGAGGGAGCGGCCGTCGAACCAGTCGGGCAGGACGCCCGTGGCCAGACCGAGAGCGAGGGAGGGGACGGCGAGGACCCACAGGACGGCGTTCATCGTCACCGGTTGCTTGCCGTGGTCCGGAGCCGGTGTGCCCCGGCCGTTGAAGGCGAGGAGCCACAGGCGGGTCGCGTAGGCGGCGGTGAGCAGGGCCGTGATCAGGCCCGCGACGAGGACGATCCACCCCGAGGCGACCGGGACGGCGTGCTCGTGGCCGGTCGCGGTGTGCTCGGCGGCGCCGAGGACGGCCTCCTTGGAGAAGAAGCCGCTGAAGGGCGGGATCGCGGCGAGCGCGAGCAGCGCCACGGTCATCGTCCAGAAGGCGTCGGGGACGCGGTCGCGGAGCTTGTCCATCCGGGCCATCGCGGCCAGGGAGTTGGTGCCGGCGGCGTGGATGATCACGCCCGCCGCGAGGAAGAGGAGCGCCTTGAAGGCGCCGTGGGTGAGGAGGTGGAAGACGGCGGCGCTGCGGTCGCCGACGGCGAGGGCGCCGGTCATGTAGCCGAGCTGGCCGATCGTCGAGTAGGCGAGGACGCGCTTGATGTCGTCCTGGGCGAGGGCGGCGAGGGCCGACCCGGTCATGGTCACGGCGGCCATGACGGCGAGGACGATCAGGGCCGCGCGGGAGGCGGCGAAGACCGGGAGGAGGCGGGCGACGAAGTAGACGCCGGCGGCGACCATCGTCGCGGCGTGGATCAGCGCGGAGACGGGCGTGGGGCCCGCCATCGCGTCGGGCAGCCAGGTGTGCAGCGGGAACTGCGCCGACTTGCCCGCCACGCCCGCGAGGAGGAGCAGGGCGATGAGGGTGGGGTGGTCGAGGCCGCCCGCGCTCGTGGCCTTGCCCAGGATCGTCGTGATGCGGAAGGAGCCCGCGTCGGTGGCGAGGGCGAACAGGCCGATGAGGAAGGGGACGTCGCCGAGTTTCGTGACGAGGAAGGCCTTCAGGGAGGCGGCCCGCGCCTCGGGGGTCTCCCAGTAGTGGCCGACGAGGAAGTAGGAGCAGATGCCCATGACTTCCCAGCCGACGAGCAGCACCATCAGGTCGCCCGAGTAGACGACGAGGAGCATGGCGGAGGTGAAGAGGGAGACGAGAGCGGCGTACGAGGGGTAGCGCGGGTCGTCGCGGAGGTAGCCGGTCGAGTAGAGCTGGACGCAGGTCGCGACGAGGGCGACCAGGACGGCGACGAGGGCGGCGAAGCCGTCGATGTGCAGGGCCAGTTCGATCGGCACGGAGCCGGTCGGGGTGAGTTGGGTGTGCGCGTCGAGGGCCCGGGTGCCGTCGCCGGTGCCGCCGCCCTGCCGGACCGCGACGGCGATGGCGAGGACCAGCGCGGCGACGGTCGGCAGCACGGCCAGCGGGCGGACGAAGCCGGGGGCGGTACGGCCGAGGGCCAGGCCCGCGGCGGCGCCGAGGAACGGCAGGAGGGGGACGAGGACGGCGAGGGTGGTGGTGGTCACGCGGTGGCCTCGGCCTTCTTGTCCGGACCGGCCGGGGTGCCGGGTGCGGCCGCGGCGGCGCCGGCCGGGTCGTGCGGACCGGCGGGGCCGTACGGGCCGTCGTCCGGCTCGTGCGGGTCGTCGTCCGGGTCGTGGGGCTCGGCGGAGTCGCGGAGCTTGTCGATGTCGGCGGTGCCGCGGTTGCGGTGGACGGCCAGGACGATCGCCAGGCCGATACCGATCTCGGCGGCGGCGATGGCGATGGTGAACAGGGTCAGCGCCTGACCGGAGTGGAGGGCGTCGCGGAGCCAGACGTCGAAGGCGACGAGGTTGAGGTTGACGGCGTTGAGCATCAGCTCGACGGACATCAGGACCAGGATCGCGTTGCGGCGGGCCAGGACTCCGTACAGGCCCGTGCAGAAGAGGAGGGCGGCGAGGACGGCGGGATAGGCGAGGTGCATCAGCGGTCGCCCTCCCGGCGGGTCGAGCGGGTGGCGGCGGTGGGAACCGGGTGGGTGCCGGATGCGGCCGCGTCCTTCTTGCGGGACAGGACGATCGCGCCGACCAGGGCGGCGAGGAGGAGGACCGAGAGCGCTTCGAAGGGCAGGACCCAGTGCCGGAACAGGACGGAACCGGTGACGGCCGTGTTGCCCTGGGCGGCGCCGTCCAGGTCGATCCAGGTGGTGCGGAAGGCGTCGACGACGACCCAGACCAGGGCGGCGGCGGCGACGACCGCCACGGCCAGGGCGGCCCACCGGTTGGGGCTGTCCGCGTCCGGTGAGCGGCCGATCGGGGCGCGGGTCAGCATCAGGCCGAAGAGGAGGAGGACGACGACGGAACCGACGTAGATCAGCACCTGCACCCACGCGATGAACTCCGCGGTCAGCAGGAGGTACTCGACGGCGAGCCCGCCGAGCGCGACGACCAGCCACAGAGCGGCGTGCACCAGTTGCTTCGTGGTGACGGTGACGATCGCGGCGCCGAAGGTGACCAGGCCGACGAGGAGGAAGGCGATCTCGACGCCGGTCGGGGAGAGGAAGCCGTGCTGTTCGGCGGCCAAGGTGACGGTCGTCCGGAACGGGGTCGCGGCGGGGCTCATGCGGTCTGCCCTCCGTTGTCCGGAGTGTCCCGGGGCGCCGCCGGGGCTGCCTCCGCTGCCTGCGCCGAATCCGCTGTCTTTGCCGACTCCGCTGCTTGCGCCGCCGCCAGCTTGTCGGCCGTCTTGCGGGCTGCCGCCAGCTCCTTCGGCTCCTCGGAGGCGGGGTCGAGGGCGGGCGGGGACGGGACGGTCCACATCCACTCGCGGAGCTTGTCGCGCTCGTGGGTGAGGTCGCGGATGTCGGTCTCGGCGTACTCGAACTCCGGGGACCAGAACAGCGCGTCGAAGGGGCAGACCTCGATGCAGATGCCGCAGTACATGCAGAGGGAGAAGTCGATGGCGAAGCGGTCGAGGACGTTGCGGCTGCGTTCGCGGCCGCCCTCGACGGCGGCCGGGACCGTCTCCTTGTGGGAGTCGATGTAGATGCACCAGTCGGGGCACTCGCGGGCGCAGAGCATGCAGACCGTGCAGTTCTCCTCGAACAGGCCGATCACGCCGCGCGTGCGGGGCGGGAGTTCGGGCTGGGCGTCCGGGTACTGCTCGGTGACGGTCTTCCGCGTCATCGTGCGGAGGGTGACGGCGAGGCCCTTGGCCAGGCCGGACCCGGGGATCGGGGGCACTAGTTGATCGCCACCTTCACGATTCCGGTGAGCGCGATCTGCGCGAGGGCGAGGGGGATGAGTGTGGTCCAGGCGAGTTTCTGGAGCTGGTCCTCGCGCAGGCGCGGGTAGGACACGCGCAGCCAGATGACGACGAAGGCGAGGACCGCCGTCTTGAGCAGGGTCCAGACCCAGCCGAGGCCGTCGGCGCCCCAGGGGCCGTGCCAGCCGCCCAGGAAGAGGACGGTGGTCAAGCCGCACAGGACGACGATGCCCGCGTACTCGGCGAGGAGGAAGAGCGCGAAGCGCAGCCCGGTGTACTCCGTGTACGCGCCGAAGATGATCTCGGAGTCGGCGACGGGCATGTCGAACGGGGGGCGTTGCAGTTCGGCGAGGCCCGCCACGAAGAAGACCAGGGCGCCCACGATCTGCCAGGGCAGCCACCACCACTCGAACGCGTCGAGGATGCCGGTCAGCGAGACCGTGCCCGCGGCCATCGCCACGGACGCTGCCGCGAGCAGCATGGGGAGCTCGTAGGCGAGGAGCTGCGCCGCCGTGCGCAAGCCGCCGAGCAGGGAGAACTTGTTGGCGCTCGCCCAGCCCGCCATCAGCGAGCCGAGCACGCCGACGCCCATCACCGCGAGCACGAAGAAGATGCCCGCGTCGATGGCCTGGCCGACCGCGCCGTCGCCCGGGCCCACCGGGATCGCCAGCAGGACGAGGAGGTACGGCAGCAGAGCCACGGCCGGGGCGAGCTGGAAGACGCGGCGGTCGGCGTCCGCCGGGACCACGTCCTCCTTCTGCGCGAACTTGACGCCGTCGGCGACCAGTTGGGCCCAGCCGTGGAAGCCGCCCGCGTACATGGGGCCCAGGCGGCCCTGCATGTGGGCCATCACCTTGTGCTCGGTCTGGCCGACGATCAGCGGCAGCACCAGGAAGGCGACGAAGACGACGACGAGCCGCAAGGCGACATCGAGCACGTCATTCACGGCGTGCCTCCGGCGGTTGTGTCGGGCTTGGTCGGGTCCGGAGCGGTTGTGTTGGGCTCGGGCGAGTCCGGGACGGTTGTCTCGGGCTTGGGCGAGTCCGGGGCGGTTGTGTCGGGCTCGGTCGGGTCCGGGGCGGTTGTGTCGGGCTCGGGCGAGTCCGGAGCGGTCGCATCAGGCTCGGCCGACTCCGGCCCGGCCGGGTCAGGGCCGGTCGTGTCCGGCTTGGGCGAGCCCGGGTCGGTCCGGTCCGGCGTGGTCGAATCCGGGGCGGTCCGGTCCGGCATGACCGAATCCGGGGCGGTCCGGTCCGGCGCGGCCGAGTCCGGTGTGGGCGCGCCCGGTGTGGGCGCGTCCGGTGTGGGCGCGCCCGGCGCGGCCGAGTTGTCTTCGTCGTCGGGGCCGGCGTTCGGCCTGCCCCCCGGCTCTGTTGCCGGCGCGGCCTCGGTCGGCTCGGTCCCGGGGCCGGCGACCGGCTCAGCCTCCGCCCCGGGGCTCGGCGCCCGCGCCGGTTCCGGCGGGGTTTCGTCGAACGCCGGTTTGGCGTTGTGCCAGGGGGCGTCCGAGGGGCGGGGCCTGCTCGGGGCCTGGGGCTCCGTTCCCTGCTCCGGTTCGGCCGGCCGTTGGCTCGCCGACCCCTCCGACGCACTCCGCGAACGCCGCGCGGGCCTCGCGGCAGTCTTCGGAGCAGCCGCGCTCGTCCCCTCCGGAGAACCCGCCACCTGGCTCGCCGACCCCTCCGACACACTCCGCGAACGCCGCGCGGGCCTCGCAGGAGTCTCCGGAGCAGCAGCCGCGCTCCCCTCCCCCGGAGAACCCGCCGCCTGGCTGGCCGAGCCCGCGCTCGCCGAACGGCTGCGCCGCACCGGATGCTCCCCGGGGCCACCGGCCGCCGCGCCCCGTGCCGCCCCTCGCGCAGGCCGCGCGGGCGCAGGCGGGAGTTGGCCCTTCAGGGGACCCCACTCGTTCGGGTCCGGCACCCCGGGCGGCAGCATCTGGCGCCGCTTCGGCGCGGCGTGCCCGGCACCCGCACCCGCACCCGCACCCGCACCCGCCGAGGACTCCCCCGGCTCCTTCGCCCCCGGCCACGCCTTCGCGACCCGCGCCGCGAGGACGAAGTCCTTGCGGAGGGGGTGGCCCTCGAAGCCGTCGGGGAGGAGGAGCGGGACAAGGTGCGGATGTCCCTCGAAGGTGACGCCGAACATCTCGTGCGTCTCGCGCTCGTGCCAGGCCGCGCCCGCGTACACGTCGATCGCCGAGGCGAGCACCGGCGCGGAGTGCGGGACGGTCGTGCGCAGCAGGAGACGGCGGACGGAACCGGGGGCGACGGCCGCGACGTGCGCGCACACGCGGAACCCGGTCTCCGGTTCGTCGACGGCGCTCAGCCAGTCGAAGTAGGTGCAGCCCAGCCTCGTACGGGCCGTTTCGAGGGCGGTGGTCCAGGAGGCGGCGGGGACGTCGACCGTCAGGAGGTCGTACGCCTCCTCGACCGTCGCCTCGGCGCCGAACAGCTCCTCGACGGTGTCCGGCAGCCAGCTCACAGCTCCCCCTTGGGAGACACGGCAGGAGACGCGGCAGGAGACTTGGCAGGAGACACGGCAGGAGACTCGGCGGGCGGCCGCACGAGCCCGCTGCTCAGCGCCGCCGCCGACGGACGCCCGGCCGCCGCGTCCGCGGAAGCGGCCCCGTACCGCTCGCCGAGCGACTCGCGCGCGATCTTCTCCTGGAGCTTGAGGATGCCCTGGAGCAGCGCCTCGGGCCGGGGCGGGCACCCGGGCACGTACACGTCGACGGGGATGATCTGGTCGACGCCCTTGGTCACCGAGTACGAGTCCCAGTACGGGCCGCCGCAGTTGGAGCAGGCGCCGAAGGAGATGACGTACTTCGGTTCGGGCATCTGCTCGTACAGGCGCTTCACGGCCGGGGCCATCTTGTCGGTGACCGTGCCGGAGACGACCATCAGGTCGGCCTGGCGCGGGCCCGGCGCGAACGGGATGACGCCGAGCCGGATGAAGTCGTGGCGCGCCATGGACGCGGCGATGAACTCGATGGCGCAGCAGGCGAGGCCGAAGTTGAAGACCCAGAGGGAGTAGCGGCGGCCCCAGTTGAGGACCACCTTCATCGGCTCGGGCGCCAGGCGGGAGAGCACACCGAGGCGCTTCGGCTCCGGGAGGAGGACAGGAGCGGACTCGGGCTCTGGGGTCACAGGGCTCACGGAGGTCACAGGGCTCACGGGGCTCACGTCCATGCGAGGACGCCCTTCTTGTATGCGTACAGCAGGCCCACGGCGAGGAAGCCGAGGAAGATGAACATCTCCACGAGCGTCGTCGCGCCGTAGCCGGGCGCGGCGAAGACCGTCGCCCAGGGGAAGAGGAAGATCGAGTCGACGGCGAAGATCACGTAGAGGAAGGCGTAGACGTAGTAGCGGACCTGGGTGTGGGCCCAGCCCTCGCCGACGGGGTCGACGCCGCACTCGTACGTCAGGAGTTTCTCGGGGGTCGGCACCACCGGGCGAAGCAGCCGTCCCGCGCCGAAGGCGACCGCGACGAAGAGCACGCCGACGACGGCGAGCAGTCCGACCACCGAGTACGCGTGGAAGTAGTCGCCCGCGCCGACGGTCACGGCTGCCCCGTCCGTCACGTCCGTCACGCCCGTCGCCACGTCTGTCGGCACCTCTCTCGCCCCTCGCGTGTTCGTGTGTTCGTGTTCGACGATGTACGGACGGGAGTCTAGGGCCTGTTAAAGGGAGGGTAAGCAGCCCGTACGGAGCGCGGCGGCCGGAAGTGGCGCCGGGCCCCCTCCGGGGGTGGGGTTAACCCCCGTCCTTCCCCGGCAGTCCACCTCATGGCGGAGCGGCCCGCGCGCAAGGCACTCTTTCGCTTATGACGGACCACCTCGACTTCTCGGCCGACGCCCGGCCGGTGCCGCCACCGCCGCGCTTCGCCTACGACAAGCACACCTGGCAGGAGATCTCGTATCTGCTGTCCAGTTTTCCTCTGGCCGTGTTCGGTTTCGTGTACGCGATCATGCTCCTCGCGGTGGGCGGCGGGCTGACCGTCACGGTGATCGGTCTTCCTCTGATCGCGGCGGGGCTCTCCGGGGCGCGGATGCTCGGCAGGGCGGAGCGGGCGCGGGCGCGCAAGCTGCTCGGTGTGCGGATCGAGGAGCCGAGCCCGTTGCCGCGCCGCAAAGGGGAAGGTTTCTTCGGCTGGCTGTGGACCGCGCTGAAGGACTCGGTGGGCTGGCGCGCCGTGCTCTACGAGGTGATGCGGCTGCCCTGGGGCGTGCTGACGTTCTCGGTGACGCTCGTCGGGCTCGTCGCGCTGTGGCCGGTGCTTCCGTTCATCGCGCGGGGTCTGACCAACGCGGACCGGGCCATGGTGCGCGGCCTGCTCTCCCCCTCCGACGAGCTGGAGCGGCGGATCGCCGAGCTGGAGTCGGACCGGGGTGTCGTGGTGGACACGGCCGCCGCCGACCTGCGGCGCATCGAGCGCGATCTGCACGACGGCGCGCAGGCCCGCCTCGTCAACCTGGCCATGGGGCTCGGCCTCGCCAAGGAGAAGCTCCTGGAGGACCCGGACGCGGCGGCGGACATGGTCGACGAGGCACATGGGGAAGTGAAGCTCGCGCTCCAGGAGCTGCGCGATCTGGCGCGCGGCATCCATCCGGCCGTCCTCACCGACCGGGGCCTGGACGCGGCGCTCTCCTCCGTGGCCTCGCGCTGCACCGTCCCGGTCAAGGTGACGGCCGATCTCCCGGCGCGGCCCGCCGCCGCGATCGAGGGCATCGCCTACTTCACCGTCTCCGAGCTGCTGCAGAACGTCAGCAAGCACAGCCGCGCGCGGACGGCCTCCGTCGAGGTGTGGCGCGCCGAGGACCGGCTGCTCATCCAGGTACGGGACGACGGGCAGGGCGGCGCCAGCGTCGACAAGGGCACCGGCATGGCCGGGCTCGCGGAGCGGCTCGGCGCGGTCGACGGGCTGTTCGTCGTGGACTCCCCCGAGGGCGGCGGAACGACCGTCACCGCCGAACTGCCCTGGCGCGACCGGTAGCGGCGGGCGCAGCGGAGGCCGGGGGTAGGGAAAACCCCCGGTCCAAGACGCCGACCCGCCGCATGGCCGGACACCCCCGCCGCCGGGGATTCTGGATGAGAAGCGGAAGCAGCGGACCTGCACGAGACGACCAGGAACGGACGACGCCCATGGCCACGCACCAGTACGGATACCGCAGCGAGTACTCGTACGACGACGAGCCGCGCCCCGGGCGCCGCGGACTCGGCCGGCTGCCGGCCGGGCTGCGGGCCCCGATCGAGGGCCGGGCCTGGCGCGAGTTCGGGTACCTGATGCTCAGCCTGCCGATCGCCATCGCGGCGTTCGTCTGGTCGGTGACGATGATGTCGCTCGGCGCGGGCCTCCTCATCACCTTCATCGGTGTGCCGGTGCTCGCCGGGGCGCTGGCCGGGGCGCGCGGCATCGGCGCCCTGGAGCGGGTGCGGGCGCGGGCCCTGCTCGGCCTGGAGGTCGGCTCGCCGGAGCCGGTGCGCCCGCGCAAGGGCGGCCCCCTGGCCTGGATCGGCGCGACCCTCAAGAGCGGCGTCTCCTGGCGCCACCTCTTCTACACGGTGCTGCACTTCCCGTGGGCGATCTTCGCCTTCTCCGTGGCGATCACCTTCTGGACGACCGGCTGGACCCTGCTCACGTATCCGCTGTGGCAGTGGATCTACCCGATGTACGGCGGCCAGGGCGGCCTCCAGCTCTACGGGGACGAGGCGCACTCGGTGTACCTCGACAACCCGTTCGAGATCACGATGACCGCGGCCGTCGGGCTGCTCGTCACGCTGGCCTCGCCGTGGATCGTGCGGGCGCTGACAACGGTGGACCGGCTCATGGTCTCCGGGCTGCTCGGCCCGTCGCGGCTCGCCTCGCGCGTGGTGGAGCTGGAGTCCGACCGGGGCGTCGTCGTCGACACGGCCGCGGCCGACCTGCGCCGCATCGAGCGCGACCTGCACGACGGCGCGCAGGCCCGGCTCGTCAACCTCGCCATGGACCTGGGTCTGGCGAAGGAGAAGCTGAGCGAGGACCCGCAGACGGCGGCGCGGATGGTCGACGAGGCGCACGGCGAGGTGAAGACGGCCCTGCAGGAGCTGCGTGATCTGGCGCGCGGCATCCACCCGGCGGTCCTCACCGACCGCGGCCTGGACGCGGCCCTGTCCGCGGTGGCCTCGCGCTGCACGGTGCCGGTGACGGTCGAGGTCGACCTGCGCGAGCGCCCCGCGCCCGCCATCGAGGGCATCGCCTACTTCACCGTCTCCGAGCTGCTGCAGAACATCAGCAAGCACAGCCGGGCGACGCGGGCCACCGTCGACGTGTGGCGCACGGCGGACCGCCTCATGCTCCAGGTCAGCGACAACGGGGTGGGCGGTGCGGACGTCAGCGCCGGTTCCGGCCTCGCGGGCCTGACCGAGCGGCTCGACGCGGTCGACGGCATCCTCCTCGTCGACTCGCCGCCCACCGGCCCGACCCGGGTCACGGCGGAGCTGCCGTGGCGGTCCTCGCGGCCCTGAACCCCCTTCGGCCACAGCCGCTTTTCCGTCGCGTGGGAGCACCCCGGCCGGGTTCCTGGGATGCTGGGCCTGTCAGAACTGGCCCCTGTGACAGGTGCACAGGGGCGCTGGGGGGCCGAGAAACGTGGAGGACAGGGTGCGGGTGGTCATCGCCGAGGATTCAGTGCTGCTGAGGGAGGGCCTGACCCGGTTGCTGACCGACCGCGGGCACGAGGTCGTCGCCGGTGTCGGTGACGGGGAAGCACTGGTCAAGACCATCACCGACCTCGGGGCGCAGGACCAGCTCCCCGACGTGGTCGTCGCGGACGTCCGGATGCCGCCGACGCACACGGACGAAGGGGTGCGCGCGGCGGTCCAGCTGCGCGGCCGCTACCCCGGTCTCGGTGTCCTGGTCCTGTCGCAGTACGTGGAGGAGCAGTACGCCACCGAGCTGCTCGCCGGGTCGAGCCGCGGGGTGGGCTATCTGCTCAAGGACCGGGTGGCCGAGGTTCGGGAGTTCGTGGACGCGGTGGTCCGCGTCGCGGAGGGCGGCACGGCGCTCGACCCGGAGGTGGTCGCGCAGTTGCTCGGGCGCAGCCGCAAACAGGACGTCCTCGCCCATCTGACGCCGCGTGAGCGCGAGGTCCTCGGCCTGATGGCGGAGGGCCGGACGAACTCGGCGATCGCCCGTCAGCTCGTCGTCAGCGACGGCGCGGTCGAGAAGCACGTGAGCAACATCTTCCTGAAGCTGGGGCTCTCGCCGAGCGACGGGGATCACCGGCGGGTTCTGGCCGTTCTGACCTATCTGCGGAACTGACCGGAACCGGCCGGCTGACCCGCCGTCAGCCGTCGCGGCGGGCACGGGAACCGGCCGGGTCGCCGGCCGGCGACCCGGCCAGAACCGGGGACCGTGTGCGCGGCGTCCTCCAGAACGTCGCGAGTACGGATCGAGGACGCCTCGGGGGGACCGGCAGATCATGGCAGAACGGGACGACATGCCGTCTCAATTCCAGGCCCATCGTGCGAACGTTCCGAGGTGGGCACCCCCTGCGGACGTAGGGTGGGCCTGGGGAAGGCCAGTGGGACGGCCCTGCCCGAACAGCCGCCTCGAGGGAGGTCCAGTTCAGTGACCAGCCAGGTCAGTAGTCCAGCCGAGCAGGCAGGCGGGACCGACAGCGCAGTGGTCGGGGAACAGCGCACAACCGCGGGTGAAGGTGGATCGGGCAAGGACGTCAGGCGTCTGGACCGGGTGATCATCCGTTTCGCGGGTGACTCCGGTGACGGGATGCAGCTGACGGGCGACCGGTTCACGTCGGAGACCGCGACGTTCGGCAACGACCTGTCGACGCTGCCGAACTTCCCCGCCGAGATCAGGGCCCCCGCCGGGACGCTGCCGGGCGTGTCGTCCTTCCAGCTGCACTTCGCCGATCACGACATCCTCACGCCGGGCGACGCGCCGGACGTGCTGGTGGCGATGAACCCGGCGGCGCTGAAGGCGAACATCGCGGACGTGCCGCGCGGCGCCGAGATCATCGTCAACACGGATGAGTTCACCAAGCGGGCGATGGCCAAGGTCGGCTACGCGGCCTCGCCCCTGGAGGACGGGTCCCTCGACGGCTACTCGGTGCATCCGGTGCCGTTGACGACCCTGACGGTGGAGGCGCTCAAAGAGTTCGAGCTGTCCCGCAAAGAGGCCGAGCGCAGCAAGAACATGTTCGCGCTCGGCCTTCTCTCCTGGATGTACCACCGGCCGACCGAGGGCACCGAACGCTTCCTGAAGCAGAAGTTCGCCAAGAAGCCCGAGATCATGAAGGCGAACCTGGCGGCGTTCCACGCGGGCTGGAACTTCGGCGAGACCACCGAGGACTTCGCGGTCTCCTACGAGATCGCGCCCGCCGCCTCCGCGTTCCCGACGGGCACCTACCGCAACATCTCCGGGAACCTGGCGCTCGCGTACGGGCTGATCGCCGCCTCCCAGCAGGCGGATCTACCGCTGTACCTGGGCTCGTACCCGATCACGCCGGCCTCCGACATCCTGCACGAGCTGTCCCGGCACAAGAACTTCGGCGTACGGACCTTCCAGGCGGAGGACGAGATCGCGGGGATCGGGGCGGCGCTGGGCGCCGCCTTCGGTGGTGCGCTCGCCGTCACCACCACCTCCGGTCCGGGTGTCGCGCTGAAGTCCGAGACCATCGGCCTCGCCGTGTCGTTGGAGCTGCCGTTGCTGGTGGTCGACATCCAGCGCGGCGGGCCCTCGACCGGTCTGCCGACCAAGACCGAGCAGGCCGACCTGTTGCAGGCCATGTACGGGCGCAACGGTGAGGCGCCGGTGCCGGTCGTCGCGCCGCGCACGCCCGCGGACTGTTTCGACGCGGCCCTGGAGGCGGCCCGGATCGCGGTCACCTACCGCACGCCGGTGTTCCTGCTCTCCGACGGCTACCTGGCCAACGGCTCCGAGCCGTGGCGCATCCCCGAGCTGGACGAACTGCCCGACCTGCGGACCCAGTTCGCCTCCGGGCCGAACCACACGCAGGACGACGGCACCGAGGTGTTCTGGCCGTACAAGCGGGACCCCGAGACGCTCGCGCGGCCCTGGGCCGTGCCGGGCACACCCGGCCTCGAACACCGCATCGGCGGCATCGAGAAGCAGGACGGCACCGGGAACATCTCCTACGACCCCGCCAACCACGACTTCATGGTCCGCACCCGGCAGGCCAAGGTCGACGGAATCCGGGTACCCGACATCGAGGCCGACGACCCGTCCGGGGCCGCCACCACCCTCGTACTCGGCTGGGGTTCGACGTACGGGCCGATCACCGCGGCGGTGCGGCGGCTGCGGGGCGCGGGCGAACGGATCGCGCAGGCACATCTGCGCCACCTCAACCCGTTCCCGCGGAATCTGGGCGAGGTCCTGCGACGTTACGACAAGGTGGTGATCCCCGAGATGAACCTCGGACAGCTCGCCACCCTCATCAGGGCCAAGTACCTGGTGGACGCGCACAGCTACAACCAGGTCAACGGAATGCCGTTCAAGGCTGAGCAGCTCGCCACGGCTCTCAAGGAGGCCATCGATGGCTGACACGCAGACCAGGGAGTCCACGGAGGGCGCCGGGAGCACGGAGACGCTTCTGTCGCTCGTTCCCAAGGCCGAGGCCAAGCAGTCCATGAAGGACTTCAAGTCCGATCAGGAAGTGCGCTGGTGCCCCGGCTGCGGTGACTACGCGATCCTCGCCGCCGTGCAGGGGTTCATGCCCGAACTCGGCCTGGCCAAGGAGAACATCGTCTTCGTCTCCGGCATCGGCTGCTCCTCCCGCTTCCCGTACTACATGAACACGTACGGGATGCACTCCATCCACGGCCGTGCCCCCGCCATCGCCACCGGCCTCGCCTCCTCCCGCCGCGACCTGTCCGTGTGGGTCGTGACGGGGGACGGCGATGCGCTCTCCATCGGCGGCAACCACCTCATCCACGCCCTGCGCCGCAACGTCAACCTGAAGATCCTGCTGTTCAACAACCGGATCTACGGGCTGACCAAGGGGCAGTACTCGCCGACGTCGGAAGTCGGCAAGATCACCAAGTCGACGCCGATGGGGTCGCTGGACGCGCCCTTCAACCCTGTCTCGCTCGCCCTCGGCGCGGAGGCGTCGTTCGTCGCGCGGACCGTCGACTCCGACCGCAAGCACCTCACCGAGGTGCTGCGGCGGGCCGCCGAGCACCCCGGCACCGCGCTCGTCGAGATCTACCAGAACTGCAACATCTTCAACGACGGCGCCTTCGAGGTCCTCAAGGACAAGCAGCAGGCCGAGGAAGCGGTGATCCGGCTCGAACACGGGCAGCCGATCACCTTCGGCGCCGACGGGTCCAGGGGCGTGGTGCGGGATCCGCTGAGCGGGGATCTGAAGGTCGTCGCCGTGACCGACGAGAACCGGGGGGACGTGCTCGTCCACGACGCGCACGCCGCGTCGCCGACCACCGCCTTCGCGCTGTCCCGGCTCGCCGATCCCGACACGCTGCACCACACGCCCATCGGCGTGCTGCGCGATGTCGAACGGCCCGTCTACGACACGCAGATGGCCGATCAGCTCGACTCCGCCATCGAGCAGCACGGGAAGGGCGATCTCGCCGCGTTGCTCGCCGGGGGCGACACCTGGACCGTGGTGGGCTGAGCGGCTCGGACGCCTCTGACACGGATACGGGGAAGGGTCCGGACGCTCGTCTTGCGTTCGGGCCCTTCCCCGTTGCCGTCAGGCTCCGGGTTTCGCCGCCCGCGCCACGTCGTACCTCTCGCGTGCCTCCGTCACCGCCGCCATGCGGCGGTCCGTCCAGTCCGCGAGCGCGCGCACCTGCGCCGCCGCCTCCACGCCGAGCGCCGTCAGCGAGTAGTCGACGCGGGGCGGGATCACCGGCTTGGCGTCGCGGTGCACCATCCCGTCGCGCTCCAGCGTCTGCAACGTCTGCGTCAGCATCTTCTCGCTGACCACGCCGATCTCCCGGCGCAGCTCGCTGAAGCGGAACGAGCGCTCCTCCAGCGCCAGCAGGACGAGCACGCCCCAGCGGCTCGTCACGTGCTCCAGGACCAGACGCTGCGGGCAGTCGACCTCCACTGCGCTTACCTTCATGCCAGTACCTTACTTCAAAGTGGGTACTTTCGAAACGACAGTGTCCGTCTTACGGTGAGGGGAGAACGAACGCGTAATTGGGCGATACAGGAGATAACCGTCATGAGCCTCGTCATCACCGGAGCCACCGGCCACCTCGGCCGTCTCGTCGTCGAAGGGCTGCTCGACGCGGGTGTGCCCGCCGGGGAGATCGTCGCCGTCGTGCGCGACAAGGAGAAGGCCGCCGCTCTCGCCGCCCGGGGCGTCGAGCTGCGTGTCGCCGACTACAACGCGCCCGAGACGCTGAGCGGGGTGTTCCGCGCCGGGGACAAGGTGCTGCTGATCTCCGGCAGTGAGGTCGGGCGGCGTGTCGCCCAGCACCGGGCCGTCATCGACGCCGCCAAGGCCGCGGGCGTCGCCTCCCTCGCGTACACCGGCGTGCTCGGCGGGCCCGACGCCGACTTCGCGCTCGCCGACGAGCACAAGGTCACCGAGCAGGCCGTCCTCGACTCCGGCCTCCCCTACACCTTCCTGCGCAACGGCTGGTACCACGAGAACTACACCGGGAACCTCGGCGTCGTCCTCGAGCACGGCGCCGTCCTCGCCTCCGCCGGTGAGGGCCGCGTCGCCTCCGCCTCGCGCGCCGACTACGCGGCCGCCGCCGTCGCCGTCCTCACCGGGGAAGGCCACGAGGGCCGCGCGTACGAGCTGAGCGGGGACGTCGCCTGGTCGCTCGCCGAGTACGCCGCCGAGGTCGCCAGGCAGTCCGGCAAGGACGTCGTCTACCGCGCCGTGACGCCCGAGGAGAACCTCGAAGTGCTGCTGGGCGCCGGGCTGCCCGCCCCGTTCGCCGAGATCCTCGTCGGGGTCGACACCGCCATCGAGCAGGGGCTGCTCGCCCGGCAGAACGGGGATCTTGCTCGGCTCATCGGGCGGGGTACCACTCCGGTCGCCGATGCCATCGCCGATGCCATCGCCGACGCCTTTAAGTGACGGTGCTTTGCTGTCGTCAGGACCGTATGGCGATACGGGCATGACATCGGCAGGCTCGCGGCGCTACCTTGCTTGTGGCCGCCGCGAGGCTGCCGGCCAGTGTCATGAGGAGGGTCCGTGCGGGACGGTTCGGTCGTCGCTGCGAAGAAGAACGAGGCTCATACGGGGCTCGTCAACGGCTTCGCCGCCTATGGGATGTGGGGGCTCGTGCCCCTCTTCTGGCCGCTGCTCAAACCCGCCGGGTCCGTGGAGATCCTGGCCCACCGGATGGTGTGGTCGCTCGCCTTCGTCGGCGTCGCCATGCTCTTCGTACGACGGTGGGGGTGGGCCCGGGAGTTGCTGCGGCAGCCCAAGCGGCTCGGGCTCGTCGCGCTCGGCGCCGCCGTCATCACCGTCAACTGGGGCGTCTACATCTGGTCGGTGAACTCCGGGCATGTCGTCGAGGCGTCCCTCGGGTACTTCATCAACCCGCTCGTCTCCATCGCGCTCGGCGTCCTCCTGCTGAAGGAGCGGCTGCGGGTCGCTCAGTGGGCCGCCGTGGGGGTGGGGCTGGTCGCCGTTCTCGTTCTCGCCATCGGGTACGGGCAGCCGCCCTGGATCTCGCTCGTTCTCGCGTTCTCCTTCGGGACGTACGGGCTGGTGAAGAAGAAGGTCAATCTCGGCGGGCTCGAATCGCTGGCCGCCGAGACCGCCGTGCAGTTCCTTCCCGCGCTCGGGTATCTGCTGTGGCTGGGCGCGCAGGGGCGGTCCACCTTCGGCACCGAGGGGGTCGGACATGCCGCGCTGCTCGCCTCCACCGGGCTTGTCACCGCCGTGCCGCTCGTCTGCTTCGGCGCGGCGGCCATTCGGGTGCCGCTGTCCACGCTCGGGCTGTTGCAGTACCTCGCGCCCGTCTTCCAGTTCATCCTCGGGATCGTCTACTTCCATGAGGAGATGCCGGCGGAGCGGTGGGCCGGGTTCGGGCTGGTGTGGCTGGCGTTGGTGGTGCTGACCTGGGACGCGTTGCGCTCCGCTCGGGCTGGGCGGGTTGCGGTGGCTCGGGCGCGGGTGGTGGCGGCCGGGCCTGTCGAGGCGGCGAGTGAGGTCGAGGTTCGGCTGAAGTAGGGCGGGCTGCGGCCTAGTTGTCCTCTATAAGTGGGCCATGACCTTTGACTGGAAGCTTGTCGTCGATGCCGGTGATCCGCATGCGCAGGTGGAGTTCTGGGGGGCCGCTCTTGGTTACGAGATCGAGGACAACTCCGCGTTGATCGAGCGGCTCCTCGGGGTCGGGGCCGTTCGGCCGGAGGAGACCGTCGAACGGTGGGGGCGGCTCGCCTTCCGCGATCTCGTCGCCGTTCGCCACCCCGATGATCCGGTCGACGAGGAGAGCGGGACGGGGCTCGGGCGGCGGATTCTGTTCCAGCGGGTGCCGGAAGTGAAGTCCGGGAAGAACCGGCTGCACATCGATGTGCATGTCGGGGCGGGGGCGTCGCGGGACGCGGAGGCGGAGCGGCTGGTGGGGTTGGGGGCGCGGGTGGTGCGGGACGTGGAGGAGCGCGGGGGGCGGTGGGTACTCATGACGGACCCGGAGGGGAACGAGTTCTGCGTGCAGTGAGCGCCGAGGGGGTGCGTGGGGCGGGGCCGCGCCGGGGTGCCTCCTCGGCCGGATAGGCCTCATCCCCCACGGTCCGCCATGGGCGAGTCACCCTGCACTGCATTCCAGCGGAGTCCTGCGGGGGCACCCCGACGCGTCCCCTCCGGCCGAATCGCGACTGCGGACCGGTGCCCCCTCCCCAAACACCGCCCACCCCGGACGCCTGACGCCCCTCCCTGGAACCTGCGCCGCCGAGTGCCATGCACCCCGCCTCGGGCAACCTGCCGCTCCCCGCACCTCCCCACCCCGCCTCGAACAACCTGCCGCTCCCCGCACCTTCCCACCCGCCTTGGGCAATCTGCCGCCTGGGGCGGCAGGGTGGGCAAGGCGGCAGTCCAGCGCCGGATGAGTGTGGAAGCAGGCCCCGGGGACCGGCGCGGGTGGCTCGGCGCGGCGCTGGGGGCGTGGACGCAGGCCCGGGGAAGGGCGCGGGCGGCTTCTGGGGCGCGTTCAGGGAGGTTCGTGCCTGGTGCGGGGGGTGCTCAGTGCCGGGACGTCCCTGGAGGGGCTCCGCGCTCAATCCCGGTCACCTGCCCGGCCCCGCCCCGCCGGATACCCCGACCTCAGCCCCGCCCCGCCCGCTATACGGACACCGGTGACCAGAATCCGCTCTTGACCGGGCGTCAGGCCCCCAGGACCATCGGGCCACCCAAAACAGGAACCAGGAGCCCCCACATGCCCCTGCACCTCAGACGCATACGCCCGCGGCTCACCGCCGCCGCCCTCCTCACCGCCGCCACCCTGCTCGGCACGGGAGCCACCCCGGCCGGCGCGGCCCCCGCCCCGGACCCGGCCCCGCTCGCCGCCCCGGACATCCCCGTCGCCTCCGTCAAGGCGCATCTCACCTCCCTCCAGTCCATCGCCACCGCCAACGGCGGCAACCGCGCCCACGGCCGCCCCGGCTACAAGGCCTCCCTCGACTACGTGAAGGCGAAGCTGGACGCCGCCGGGTTCACCACCTCGGTGAAGCAGTTCACGTCCGGCGGCCGCACCGGCTACAACCTCGTCGCGGACTGGCCCGGCGGCGACACCAACCAGGTCGTCATGGCCGGCGCCCACCTGGACAGCGTCACCGCGGGACCCGGCATCAACGACAACGGCTCCGGTTCCGCCGCGATCCTGGAGACCGCGCTCGCCGTCTCCCGCGCCCAGTTCAAGCCGACGAAGCATCTGCGGTTCGGCTGGTGGGGCGCCGAGGAGCTGGGGATGGTCGGGTCGCGGAACTACGTGAGTTCCTTGTCTCTCACCGACCGGTCGCGGATCGACGGGTATCTGAACTTCGACATGATCGGGTCGCCCAACCCGGGCTACTTCGTCTACGACGACGATCCCGCCCTGGAGAAGGTGTTCAAGGACTACTACGCCGGGATCGGCGTTCCGACCGAGATCGAGACCGAGGGCGACGGGCGCTCCGACCACGCCCCGTTCAAGAACGCCGGGATCCCGGTCGGCGGGCTGTTCAGCGGCGCCGACTACTACAAGACCGCCGCCCAGGCGCAGAAGTGGGGCGGCACCGCGGGCCGGGCGTTCGACCCTTGCTACCACTCGTCCTGCGACCGGTCGACGAACATCGACACCACCGCCCTCGACCGCAACAGTGACGCCATCGCCTACGCCCTGTGGGAGCTGGCTCAGTAGTACCCGGTACTGGTGGAGCATCCCCTTCCCCGATGTACTTGCGTGTGCATATACTGCACGCGCAAGTACATCGTCGCGTCACCGTTCGCGCTGGGGGAAAGCCATGTCCGACCGCAAGTTCCTGTTCGTGCTCGGCAGCAGCCGCAGCGAGGGCAACACCGAGATCCTCGCTCGCGCCGCCGCCGAGCAACTGCCCTCCGACGTCGGGCAGCGCTGGATCGACCTGGCCGCACACCCGCTGCCGGACTTCGAGGACCTGCGGCACGACTCCGACCACGTACGGCCGCACGGCGACGACGTCGCCCTGCTGCTCGATGCCACGCTCGACGCCACCGACATCGTCATCGCGTCGCCGCTGTACTGGTACTCGGTCTCCGCCTCCACCAAGCGGTATCTGGATCACTGGTCGGGCTGGCTGCGCACCCCGGGCATCGATTTCAAGGACACCCTCGCCGGGCGCACCCTGTGGGGCGTGACCGCGCTCGCCCACGAGGAGGAGGTGGTCGCCGAGCCGCTCGTCGGCACCCTGCGCAACTCGGCCGCGTACATGGGCATGCGCTTCGGCGGCGTGCTCCTCGGCAACGGCAGCAAGCCCGGTGACGTACGCAAGGACACGCGGGCCCTGGCCCGGGCCAAGACCTTCTTCGCCCAAGAGGCGCCGCTCGCCCGCTTTCCCTACGAGGAGCAGCCCCCTACGCCGTGATGTCCTTCGCCGTGAAGCGGGCCCACGCCGCCGAGCCGAAGACCGCCGCGTACAGCGCCTGGAGTTCCAGGTTCTTCAGCAGGTCGTCCCAGTAGACCGGGTCCCGCATCAGGTCCGCGAACGACAGCCAGTGGTGGGAGAAGAAGTACGGCTGCAGTGCGTGGAGCTGCGGGATCTGGTCCAGGATCTGGATCGTGATCAGCAGGCCCACCGTTGTCGCCATCGCCGCGATGCCGCTGTTGGTGAGAGTGGAGATGAAGAGGCCCAGCGCCGCTATGCCGATGAGTGACGCCGCCACCGTCAGGGCTATCAGCAGCGCTCGGCCCAGGCCCTCGGCGAAAGTGATGCGGGTGCCCGAGATCGTCACCACGTCGCCCAGGGGGAAGAGGAGCGCCCCTGTGAGCAGGGCCGTTATTGCCACCACCAGCGTCGCAAGGACGCAGAACGCCAGGGTCGTCGCGTACTTCGTCAGGAGGAGGCGGGTGCGGCCCGCCGGGGCCACCAGGAGGTAGCGCAGCGTTCCCGCGTTGGCCTCGCCCGCCACCGCGTCACCCGCGATCACCCCTACCGCCATCGGCAGGAAGAACGGGAGCGTCGCCGCCAGCGCGGTGAACACCAGGAACAGGCCGTTGTTCGTGATCTGCGCGATGAACGCCGGGCCGCCGCCGCCCTCGGGGCCGCCCCCGCCCATCGACGAGCCGTCGCTCGTCTCGATCTTCACCGCCACGCCGATCAGGATCGGGACGCCCGCCAGCACCGCGAGCAGCGCCAGCGTCCGCCAGCGGCGCAGAGTCGTCGTCAGCTCGTTGCGCAGCAGGCCCAGCGTCCGGAGTGGGCGGGGTCGCGGCTCCCTCGCCGCCAGCGGTTCAGCCCGCGACATCGAAGCCCTCTCCCGTCAGGGCCACGAACGCGTCCTCCAGCGATGCCCGTTCCATGCCGAAGCCTCGTACCCGGACGCCCGCCGCTACCAGCGCCGCGTTCAGGTCCGACAGCTCCGTGTCGGGGGGTGGGGGGTCCGCCGTCACGTCCGTGTCCGTCGTCTCCAGGACCGTGAGTCCTTGTTCTTTCAGTACGCGCGTCGCTTCCGTCGTGTCCGGGGTCGTCACGCGCAGTTTTCCCCGCGCTCCCGCCGCCAGGTCCCCCACCGGGCCCTGCGTCAGCAGGCGGCCCTGCGCCATCACCGCCGCGTGCGTGCAGACCTGCTCGATCTCGTCCAGGAGATGGGAGGAGAGGAAGACCGTGGTGCCGTCCGACGCCAGTTCGCGGACGAGCGTTCTGATCTCGCGCATGCCCTGGGGGTCGAGGCCGTTGGTCGGCTCGTCCAGGACCAGGAGGCGGCGGGGCTGCAGCAGCGCCGCGGCGAGGCCCAGGCGCTGTTTCATGCCGAGCGAGTAGGCCTTGGCCTTCTTGGTCGCGGCGGCCGTCAGGCCCACCCGGTCCAGGGCCTGCGCGACCCGCGCCGTGCGGGTGCGGGGGTCCGCGGTGGGGTCGGCCGAGTCGTAGCGGAGCAGGTTGTCGCGGCCGTTCAGGAAGCCGTACAGGGCCGGGCCCTCGATGAGCGCGCCGACGTGCGGCAGGACGGCCCGGGTGGCGCGCGGCATCGGGTGGCCGAGGACCCGGGCGGCGCCCGCGGTCGGTTCGATCAGGCCCATCAGCATGCGGATGGTGGTGGTCTTGCCCGAGCCGTTCGGTCCGAGGAAGCCGAAGACGGCGCCTTCCGGGACGGTCAGGCTCAGCCGGTCGACCGCCAGTTGGCCGCCCCGGTACCGCTTGGTCAGCTCCCGGGTCTCGATGACCGGCGCCATGCCCCTCCCCTGTCACGTGCGGTGGCGGGGGACCGTGTGCGCCGGTCCCCCGCCACCCCTCGCCGCCTTGTCAGCCCGCGTCGGCCGCCTTCACCAGCGCGGACTTGGTGACCGCGCCCGCGTAGACCTTCCCGTCCTCGGTGATCAGTACGTTCACCAGGCGGGTCGAGTAGACCGTGCCCGAGCCGAACTTCCCCGTCACCTTGTCGCCGAGGGAGTCCAGGAACTTCTGCGCGTCGGCCGGCATCCCGCTGGACGCGGAGCCGGAGGCCAGGCCCGCCGCTCCGGCCGCGTCGCCCGGCAGCTTCAGCTCGGCGACCGAGGTCCAGCCCTCGCCGAGCACCTTGAGGCCGCTCAGGTCCGCGGCCTTCGGGGCCCGCTCGGGCCGGCCGTGGTCCTGCTTCGGCAGGTCGTCGGCCTCCGTGACCTTCGTGCCCTTGGACGGCTTGAAATCGAAGGTCGACGCGGACGGCTTCGCGAAGTCGACCTTGGTGAAGCCCGCGTCGACCACCGCCGCGCCGCCGCTCGCCGGGGTCAGCGTGAACTTCAGCGGCGTACCCGTCTTCGCGTCCACGGAGACCGTGATCGCGCCGACCGTCGACCCCGACTGCTTCGGCTTGATCTGCAGCCGGTACGCGTCACGGCCCGCGACCTGCGCCGTTCCGTCGACCGAGAACGACGTCGTGTCGGCGGAAGCCTTCAGGATCTCGTCCGTGAGCTGCTTCGGGGTCGCCGGGACGTCCGGTGACCGCTTCTTCCCCGCCCGGTCCTCGGCCTTGGCGTGGAACGCCTGGTCCGACTCGCTGTCGTAGGCCCAGACGTCCGCGCCGTTGTGGATCACGCTGTACTCGGACGCGTCGTCCAGGACCGAGAGCTTCTGGCGGTTCTCGCCGTCCGCCGCGACGCGGAGGGTGTGCGTGCCGGTCGCGAGTTCCGTCAGCTTCTCCCGCGGGTCGGCCGACGTGGTGCCCTTGTCCCCGCCCCGTCCGCCGTTCCCGCCGGTCAGGCCCGAGGCCGCGTCACCGAGCGACGGCAGGCCGAGGTCCGTGTGGATCGTGAGGGTGCCGGACAGCTGTTCGGTGTCCGACGCGGCGATCTTCTCGATGAGTTCCTGGGCCGTGATCTTCGGCAGGTCCGGGTCGCCGGAGTCGGCGAGCGCCGGGACGAGGCCGATCGTCGCCGCCGCCACCCCCACGACGGCCACGGGGACCGCGTACCGGGCCAGCTTGCGGCGCCCGGCGCCCTGGCTGTCTTCGGATTCGTACGGTGCCATGCTGATGCCCTACCTCCGTCTTCGGCGGCGGCGCCCTGCGTACTCGTCCACCCCGAGCCGCCATTCTCACCCGAATTGGTAAGGAGTGGTGTACCCCATCTGACCAAACCGGCCACCACGAAGCGTCAGTCCGCGGGATCAACTCCGCGTACGCCTGTGGGATGACACCCACCCCCTACGGCTCAGGGTCAGCCCGCCCGGTGCACCACCGCGTCGCAGAGTTCGGTCAGCGCCGCCTTCGCCTCGCACTCCGGGAGCGGGGTCAGGGTGGCGCGGGCCTCCTGCGCGTACCGCACGGTGTCGCGGCGGGCCTGCTCCAGGGCCGGGTGGGCGCGGAGCCGGGAGATCGCCTCGGCGAGCTTGGCGTCGTCCGTGAGGTCGGAGTCGAGGAGGTCGACGAGGGCCTGGTCCTCGGGGAGGCCGAGGAGGCGGGCGCGCTCGCGCAGGCGCAGGACCGGCAGCGTGGGGATGCCCTCGCGCAGGTCGGTGCCGGGGGTCTTGCCGGACTCGTGGGAGTCGGAGGCGATGTCGAGCACGTCGTCGGCGAGCTGGAAGGCGACGCCGAGCCGCTCCCCGTACTGGGTGAGGACGTCGACGACCGTCTCGTCGGCGCCGGACATCATCGCGCCGAAGCGGCAGGCGACGGCGATGAGCGAGCCCGTCTTGCCGCTGAGCACGTCCAGGTAGTGGTCGACCGGGTCGCGGCCGTCGGCCGGGCCCGCGGTCTCCAGGATCTGGCCGGTGACCAGGCGTTCGAACGCCTCCGCCTGGATGCGGACGGCGTCCGGGCCGAGGTCGGCGAGGATGTGCGAGGCGCGGGCGAAGAGGAAGTCGCCGGTCAGGACGGCCACCGAGTTGCCCCAGCGCTGATTGGCGCTCTCCACGCCCCGGCGCACGTCCGCCTCGTCCATCACGTCGTCGTGGTAGAGCGTCGCCAGGTGGGTCAGCTCGACGACGACGGCGGAGGGCACGATGCCCGGCGCGTACGGGTCGCCGAACTGGGCGGCGAGCGTCACGAGCAGCGGCCTGAAGCGTTTGCCGCCGGCCCGCACCAGATGCTGGGCGGCCTCGGTGATGAAGGGGACCTCGCTCTTGGTCGCCTCGAGCAGCCCCTCCTCGACAGCCGTCAATCCAGCCTGGACATCGGCTTCGAGAGCCTGGTCCCGCACGCTAAGACCGAAAGTCCCGACGACGGTCACGAGAGGTTCTCCTGTCTGCTGACGATCACGACGCTCACATGGCGAACTCGGTCGATCACTCGGTCGAACATTTGGTCTTCACTCGGTCGATGACACGGTTTGTCGATGTGTCGCTGCCATCACTCAAGTCAGCGTATCCGGTCGCGTTTCGATCACAGGGGGCGCCTGCCCGGACAACCCGGACCAGGCGGCTCCAGGACACCCCCGGTATGTTCTTGATCAGCCCATACGACCGGGAGTACGTATTTTGTCCCGCACCACCGACACCACCGGACCCGCCCCCGAACCCGGTGCCCAGCCGCCGCCCGGCGACGACACCGCCTTCTTCGGGCAGCCGCGCGGCCTGCTCACGCTGTCCGGCCTGGAGGTCTGGGAACGGTTCTCGTTCCTCGGCATGCAGGCCATCCTCGTGCTGTTCTTCGCCGACACCGTCGCACACGGCGGCATGGGCATGGCCGCCGGGACCGCCGCGTCGGTGTCCGCCGCGTACGGCACGCTCGTCTACCTGGTCTCCGTCGCGGGCGGCTGGCTCGCCGACCGGATCCTCGGCTCGTACCGCGCCGTGCTGTGGGGCGGCATCCTCATCGCCTGCGGCCACTACTCGATGGCGGTGCCGACCGCCGCGATGACGTGGGTCGGGCTCGGTCTGATCAGCGCCGGCACCGGGCTGCTCAAGCCGAACGTGGCCTCCATGGTCGGCAAGCTGTACCGGACGGACGACGAGCGCCGTGACGCCGGGTTCGCCCTGTACTACATGGGGATCAACATCGGCGCCTTCGCCGGACCGCTGATCACCGGCTGGCTCGGCGACCACAAGGGCTGGCACTGGGGCTTCTCCGCCGCCGCCGTCGGCATGACCCTCGGCCTGATCCAGTACGTGGCCGGACGGCGTCACCTGGCCGGGCGCAAGCACGCCGCCGAGTACGCGCTCGCGCCCGAGGGGATGCGGCGCGCGGTCCGCATGATCGTCGCGGGCGTCGTCGTGGTGGCCGCCCTCGCGGTGCTGCTCGCCTCCGTCGGCTGGCTGACCATGGACCGCTTCGTGGACTGCCTCACGGTCATCTCGGTGATCGCGCCGGTCGTGTACTTCACGGTGATGTTCCGCAGTCCGCGCGTGACGGCCGAGGAGCGCGGGCGGCTGCGGCCCTACCTGGTGCTCTTCATCGCGTCCGTGGCCTTCAATTTCATCCTCTTCCAGGCCTACTCGACCATGATCCTGCTGGCCTCGACCAACGCCGAGACCTCCCTCCTCGGCTTCGGCTTCCCGGCCGGCTGGTACGCCTCCGCGCTCGGCGCCTTCGAGGTCGCCCTCGCGCCCGTGGTCGCCGGGGTGTGGGCGCGGATGGGACGGCGCCAGCCGCACGCCTCCAACAAGATCGCATTCGGGGTGATCCTCGGCGGGCTGTCGTTCCTGCTCATGGTCGCGCCGACCGCCGGGCACAGCGGCGACACGTACAAGATGGCCGTCTGGTGGATCGTCGGCTCCTATCTGCTGCTCGGGCTCGGCGACATCCTCGTGGAGACCTCCGGCATGTCCGCCACGACGAAGCTCGCCCCGCGCGCCTTCGCCAGCCAGACCATGTCGCTCTGGTTCCTCTCGCTCGCCCTCGCCAACGGCATCCAGGCCCAGACCGTGAAGCTCTACGGCGAGGTGTCGAACCCCGCCTACTTCGGCGTCAACGGCGCGGTCGCCGTCGCCGTCGGGGTCGCCGTCATCGCCCTGGCGCCGTGGCTGCGCCGCACCATGCACCCCGTTCACTGAGCCCCCCAACGCCGCGAAGGTTCCGCCATGAGCACTCCGAAGATCCAGACGACATTCCCGTTCGGAACGGTGCGCGAGGACATCCGCGTACCCCTCTCCGACGGGACGACGCTCTTCGCGCGCGTCTGGCGGCCGGTCACCGACGAACCTGTGCCGGTCCTCCTCGAATACCTGCCCTACCGGCTCTCCGACTGGACGGCGCCCCGCGACTGGCAGCGCCACCCCTGGTACGCGGGCCACGGCTACGCCTCCGTCCGCGTCGACGTGCGCGGGCACGGCAACTCCGAGGGGATGCCGGGCGACGAGTACGACGCGCAGGAGCTCAGCGACGGCGTCGAGGTCGTGCACTGGCTGGCCGAGCAGGAGTGGTCCTCGGGCAAGGTCGGCATGTTCGGCATCTCCTGGGGCGGGTTCAACTCCCTGCAGATCGCGGCCCTCGCGCCCGAGCCGCTCAAGGCGATCGTCACCGTGTGCAGTACGGACGACCGCTACGACAACGACGTGCACTACATGGGAGGTTCCGTCCTCGCCGTGGACATGCACGCGTGGGCGGCGACCATGCTCGCGTTCGTCTCGCGCCCGCCCGACCCGATGTTCGTCGGCGACCACTGGCGCCGGATGTGGACGGATCGTTTGGAGGCCGTCGAACCCTTCATCCACACCTGGCTGAAGCACCAGACCCGCGACGGCTACTGGCGCCACGGCAGCGTCTGCGAGGACTACTCCGCGATCAAGGCGGGCGTCCTCGCGGTCGGCGGCTGGCACGACCCGTACCGCGACACAGTCCTGCGGCTGGTGGAAGCGCTCCCCGACGACCAAGTGCGCGGGATCATCGGCCCCTGGTCGCACCAGTACCCGGACCGGGGCCTGCCGCCGGGCCCGGCGATCGGCTTCCTCCAGGAGACTCTGCGCTGGTGGGACCACTGGCTCAAGGGCGACGACAGTACGGGTGTCATGGCCGAGCCCAAACTCCGCTCCTGGATCAGCGACTCCCACCCGCCCGCCACGGTCTACGAGAAGCTGCCGGGCCACTGGGTCGGCGACCCCGCCTGGCCGTCCCCCAACGTCTCCCCCGTCACCTACGCCCTCCAGGGCAGCCCCGTCCAGGTCCGCTCCCCGCAGCAGACCGGCCTCGACGCGGGCCGCTTCTTCCCCTTCGGCAACGACGCGGACCTGCCGCCCGACCAGCGCGACGAGGACGCGAAGTCGGCCTGCTTCGAGTTCGAGGTGGAGGACGACGTACGGGTCCTGGGCCGCCCGCGCGTCACGGCACGGATCACCAGCCAGGTCCCGCGCGGCCAGGTGATCGCCCGGCTCTGCGACATCGCCCCCGACGGCTCCTCCACCCTGGTCACCCGGGGCGTGCTCAACCTGGGCTCGCGCCACGGCCGCGCCGCGTCGGTCCCCTGGCTGCCCGGCACGACCGAGGACGTCACCTTCGAGCTGAACGGCATCGGCCACACCTTCCCCGCCGGGCACCGCATCCGCCTCGCCGTCTCCTCCGTCTACTGGCCCTGGATCTGGCCCCAGCCGGGCTCGGCCAACGGCTTCACCCTCGACCCGGCGGGCAGCGCCCTCGAACTCCCGGTACGGGACGGTGCCCTCGGCGGCGTCATCTCCTTCGGCGACCCGGAGCAGTCCGAACCGCTCGGCGTCGTGTACCCCGCCTCGCTCGACGAGCCGCGCCCCGAACGTCTCGTCGTCCGCGACGTGGCCAAGGGCGAATGGCGCCTGGAGGTCGACCCCCGCTACGGCGGCACCCGCGTCTACCCCGACGGCCTCGAATTCACCGAGGACGCCTTGGAGACGTACACCATCCAGGAGGACGACCCGCTGACCGCCCGCACCCGCTCCGACTGGTCGATCCGGCTCCACCGGCCGGAACTCGCCTGGGACACGACCGTACGCACCCGCTCCGAAATCGCTTGCACGGAAGACGAGTTCGTCACGTCGAGTGAGGTTGTGTGCCGGGAAGGCGACGAGGTGGTGTTCCACCGGACGTGGGAGAAGCGGATCCCGCGGACGGCGGGCTGAGCACCCCTCCCCGGCCGGCTACCCGTAGTACCGCTCGAGGACCACGGCCACCCCGTCCTCCTCGTTGGACGCCGTCACCTCGTCGGCGACCGCCTTCAGCTCCGGATGCGCGTTGGCCATCGCCACGCCGCGCGCCGCCCAGCCGAACATCGGGACGTCGTTCGGCATGTCGCCGAAAGCGAGGGTGTCGTCGGGGCCCGCGGCCAGGCTCCGGGCCGCCAGGCTCAGGCCGGTCGCCTTGGTCACGCCGTGCGGCTGGAGTTCGACCGTGCCGGGGCCCGACATGGTGACGGAGGCGAGGGGGCCGACCGCGGCACGAGCCACTGTCGCCAACTCGTCGTCCGTCAGGCCGGGATGGCGAAGGAGCACCTTGCTGATCGGCTCCGCCCACAGGTCGGCGCGGCGGCCGACCCGGACCGCCGGGAGCGTGGGGTGCGGCATCAGGTACTGCGGCTCGATGAGGGTGAGGCCGTCGACGCCGTCCTGGTCGACCGCCGCGTGGACCTGGCCGACCTCCGCCTCGATCTTCCCGAGCGCCTGCTCGGCCAGCTCCCGGTCGAGCGTGAGCGACCACAGCAGCCGGTCGCTCGCGGCGTCGTACAGCTGGGCGCCCTGCGCGCACACCGCGAGCCCGGCGCCGCCGAGATCGTCGAGGAGCGGCTTGACGCGGGGCGCGGGCCGCCCCGTCACCACGATGTGCCGGGCCCCGGCCCGGACGGCCGCCGCGAGGGCGGCCCGGGTGCGGTCGGAGACCGTGTCGTCGCCGCGCAGCAGCGTTCCGTCCAGGTCAGTGGCGATGAGTGCATATGCGGGAGCGGCCATGATCCGAAGAATACGGACCGGTTGACCGTGCGGGCCGTCGAGTACCGGCCGTGTGGGGCGGTTGTGGTATGGGGCCCCGGACGCTCAGACAGGCCTCCCCGACGGCCTCCAGCGCCGCACCACGTCCCCCTCCGCCGTGAGCCACGTCCCGTCGCCCAGCGCCAGGGGATCGGAGCAGGACGTGCCCGCGTAGGGTCCCATCCTGCTCCGCCGCACGGGGGGGGACGAAGAGGTGCCCCTCGGGCAGGACGTCCTCCGCCTCGGCGATCACGTCCTTATGGCCCTCCTGCCAGCGGCTGAGCCAGCCGCCACCCACGTCCGCCTTGAGCACCGCGCCGTCCCGGCACAGACCGGCGACCGGATCGTTCTCCAGGCCGATCTCCGCCACCGCCAGACCGTCCCCGCCACCGGTCGTGACCTGAAGACCGTAGAAGGTGTCGCCCTGGAGCGCGCTCAGCAGGATCTGCGCGGGGTCGGTGAAAGACTGCTGGAACGTGTACGCCGCTGTCGCCGAAGGGAGCACCGCCTCCGCGACGCGGCGGCCGTCGGTGAGGTCCAGGGCGACACACAGGTCACCGGCGCAGGCGCCGTCGCCCGTGCCGGGGCCGGGGACAGTGACCAGCAGGAGGCGGCCCGTGGCGTCGTCCACGCAGGACGCGGACGCGTTGCCGCGGCCGGCCCACGCCCCGAACCCGTACTCCCAGCGCACGCGCGCGTCCCCGTCGTACACCACGACCGTGTCCGCGCCCGCCACCGCGAGGCCGCCGCCCCTGAGCGGCGACACGGCATCGAACCTCTTCCTCCGCGAGGAGTTCGGCGGCGATCACCGCGCGGCGGTGTACGCCTCGTAGAAGTACTCGGCCTCGGAGACGATCACGAGCCGGTCGAGCGGCTTCGACAGGAACATCCAGGGCTCCTCGACCGCGCCGCGCAGACGCGCCGTCCAGCCCGTCGCCGGGACCTCGCACTCCAGCCAGGGCCGCGCCCCCACATGGGTGGCCACGTAGAGCTTCCCCGCCACGCCATGGGCCGCGAGGAGACGTTCGATCCAGGCGTCGAGTTCCCGCGGCGCGGCGTCCTCCGGCAGGAGTTCGTCCGGCTCCGTGTGGATCGACCGCGACCGGTCGATCGCCGCGCGCACCCACTCCGGCTCGTCGCCGGGCGGCAGCGCCTCCCCGGTCCGCAGGTCACCGAGGCCCGCCTCGACGGCTTCCAGGGCCGCCTGCTCGCGGCGTTCGCGGAGCTTTTGTTGCAGCCTACTTTCCACTGCATCGCTCCCGTGCGTAGTAGATGTGGTGCTTCGGCATGATCTGTTTGTACGTCCTGCCCTGCATGTTGATGTCCCTGGGCGAACCCTCCGGGGGCTTTCCCGCGTGGAAGTGCGGGTGGGGCGCCCTGGGGTCGGAGGTGTGCTCGGCGATGACCCGCGAGCCGTCCGGGGTGTCGTACTGGTAGTAGCGGCCCCAGCCGGCGCGCGGATCCCGGTCGGGGTCCGCGTTCGGATCGTAGGGGCGGTACTCGTAGTTGCCCCGGTGCTGCTGGAGCGGGTCGCCGCCGATCTCCCACTGGCGGACCGGCTGCGCCGAGTTCGGCACGCCCGCCATGTCCCTGGCGTGGTTGAACGCCTCCGCCCGGGTGGGGAAGACCGGGTTGTACTGCGAGGCGAGGCCCAGCGGGTCGGCCCACAGGTGCGGGTTGTGGACGTATGTCACCGGGTTAGGGGCGGGGCCCAGGCCCAGCGGGTCGGGGCTGACGTAGCGGGCGGTCTCGGGGTCGTAGTGCCGGTGGTAGTTGTAGTGCAGGCCGGTCTCGGGGTCCGCGTACTGGCCGGGGAAGCGCAGCGGCGTGTGGGCGCGGGCGTCGCGGTTCCACACGGTCGCGCCCCACACCGTGGCACGGGTGCGCCAGGCGATCTCGCCCTGCTCGTCGACGAGTTCCGTGGGGGCGCCCACCAGGTCGGTCACGATCGCGAAGAAGCGGGAGTCGGTCTCGGCGTCGCCGCTGTGCTTGCGCTCGGTCTGGCTGACCGGCCGCAGTCCGTCGTGCTCCCAGGTCAGGGTCAGCGCGCCGGGGTCGCCCGTGCCGAAGGTGCGGGTGGTCTGTTCGACGAGGGTGCTGCCGTCCCACACGAAGTCGGTCTGTTCCAGGACGCTGACGCCGTCCCCGGCCAGCCGCTGCTTGGCGATACGGCGGCCGAACGGGTCGTGCAGATAGCGCCACGCGGTGCCGTCCGGGGTGACCGCACGGGTGAGGCGGCTGTCCGCGTCCCAGGTGTAGCGCCACACGTCGGCCTTGCGCGAGTCCCGGGTCCTGCGGCGCACGACGGTGCGGCCCTGGGCGTCGTACTCGTAGTGCACGGAGCCCGCGGTACGGATCAGGGTGCCGGTGTACGTCCGCTCGCCCGCGGCGTCGTGGCCGGGCAGGCGCGCGGACCAGTCGGCCCGGGTCTGGTTGCCCGCCGCGTCGTAGGCGTACCGCTCCGGCCAGTGCGCGGCGTGGACGGCGGTGACGCGGCCGGCCGGGTCGAGGTCGAAGCGGCGCGCGCCGGAGCCGTGGTCGTCGATGCCGGTCGGCAGCCCGTCGGCCCGGTAGTCGATGTCGCGGCGCAGCAGGGTGCGGCCCGCCCGCCCGGTCAGCTCCTGCCGGGTGAGCCGGCCGAGCACGTCGTAGGAGCCGTGCAGGCGCAGCGCGGAGCCGAGCGTGCGGGTGAGTTCCCGTCCCGCCGGGTCGTGCGCGAAGGCCAGGGTGCGGCCCGCCGTGGTGAGTTCGGTGACACGGCCCGCGGCGTCGTAGGTGCGTGTCGAGGTGGTGCCGGCCGGGGTGGTGCGGGTGAGGCGGCGGCCGAGCGCGTCGTAGGTGTGGCGGACGGTCCGCCCGTTGACGGTCTCCGCGGTCAGCCGTCCGGCCGTGTCCCATGCGAAGGTGCAGTCCGCGTCGGGGCCGGTCGCCCGGACCAGTTCGCCGCACGGGCCGTAGGCGAACGTCGTGACCGCGTCGCCGGACTCCTTGCGGACGGTGCGGCCCCGGCTGTCCCGTTCGAAGCGGATCAGCTCGCCCGTGGCTCCGGTGCGTGTGGTCAGGCGGCCCGCGGCGTCGTGGCCGAAGTCCGTGCGGCGGCCGTCGAAGTCCGTCTCGGTGACGGTGCGCCCCGCCGCGTCGTAGGCGTACGTCCAGGTGAGTCCGGTCGGCGCGGTGACCTTGGTCAGGCGGCGTTCGGTGTCGTGCGCGAACTCGTAGCGGGCGCCGTCCGGTCCGGTGCGGGCCGTCACCAGGTCGAAGGGGCCGAACTCGAAGGAGGTCCGCCCGCCGACGGCGTCCGTGTGCCGGGTGCAGTTGCCCTCGCCGTCCCACTCCCAGCTCTCCGTGGAGCCGTCGGCGGCGGTGAAGCGGAGCGGCTTGCCCTCGGCGGACCAGACGAGGGTCGCCGTGGCGCCGAGCGGGTCGGTCAGTTCGTGGACCCGGCCGAAGGCGTCCCTGCGGTACTCGGTGACCGCCCCCAGCGGGTCGGTCACGGCGACCGGCAGCCCCGCCGCGTTGTTGAGCACCGTGCTGGTGTGCCCGAGGGCGTCGGTGACGGAGGTGACGCAGCCCGAGTCGTCACGGCCGTAGTGGGTGACGCCGCCGTCCGCGTCGGTCGTCCGGACGAGGTTGCCGCGGGCGTCGTAGGTGTGGTGCAGGGTCGTGCCGTCGGCCAGCCGGATCTCGGTGGGCAGGCGCAGCTCGTTGTGGACGACGGTGGTCCGGGTGCCGTCCTCGTACGTGGTCTCCACGAGGTTGCCCGTGGAGTCGTAGGTGTGGCGGCGGGTGTGCCCGAGCGGGTCGGTGCGGCTGAGGAGACGGTCGCGGGCGTCCCAGGTCTGGGTGGTGGTGTGGCCGAGCGGGTCGGTGATCGCGACGATCTGCCCGTGCGCGTTGGCCCGGTAGGTGGTGGAGTGACCGAGGGAGTCGGTGTACGTGGCGGTCGTGGTGCCGTCCCCGTGCGGACCGGCGTACGTGATCCGGGAGTTCAGGATTCCGTCGCTGCCCTGGGTCTGAACGACCCGGCCCGACCCGTCGTAGACGTAGTGGAACGCCGTGGCGTGCCCGTCCCGCCACCCGGTGACACGGTGGGCGCCGTCGTAGCTGAAGCGCGTCGGCGCGTCGACGGCGTTGCGGACCTCGGCCAGCTCGCCCGCCTCGTCGTAGAGGTAGCCGCGCAGCCGGACCGGTCCGTCCTCGGTGATCAGGTGCAGGCCGGTGACGCGCGGGCCGCCCTCGGCGGTCGTGATCCCGATCCGGTAGCCGCCGGAGTGGGCGACCTCGACGAGGGTGTCGTCCTCGGCTCGTTCGATCGTGATCTGGTGATGGTTGCGGTCCTCGGTCCGCACCAGCCACCACAGGCCCTCGCCGCTCTCCGAGGGTTCGAAGTACCGGGTCAGGCCGGTGTACGGGTCCTGCACCACCAGAACGTACGACGTGCCCTGGGAGAGATAGGTCAGCGGCAGCGGATCCCCGGCCACGGGGTCGACACGGTCACCGACGATGTCCGGGGTGCGCGGGTAGTAGAGGCTGGAGCCGTCCTCGCGGCGCCACCACACACCGTCCGCCCCGGCGTCCCGCTCCAGGCGCTCGTCCAGCGTGGAGGCCCAGGCGGGGCCGAAGCACCGGCCGTGGGCGTAACCGCTCAGATGGGTGCGGCGCAGCACGAGCGGCAGCGCGCCCGGCAGTTCGACGTCGGTCTGGTCCATGACCATCTGGCCGCTGGCCATGTCGATGGGGTCGCCGCATGTCTCCTTCGCGTTCAGGGCACGGGCGTCCTTGGCGCGGTCGACGAGGTCGGGGTCGCTCTTGCGGTCCGCGTCGATCCTGAGCGGGGAGCCTGAACCGGGCTGCCCGCCACCCCCCTTGCCGTCCCCGTCCTTCTTGCCCCCGGTGATCGCGTTGACCTTGTCCCGGACGTCGTGATCGGTGCCCTTGTGCAGCCGCGAGGTCGCCTTCGCCCGGTCCGGCACGGTCTCCGTGATGTGCTTGGCGACCTTGCCGAGCGCCTTCTCGGAGCCCTTGAGCGCGCCGTGCAGCACGCTGTCGAAGGCCTGCGTGAACGGGTCGCGGCCCTTGCTGCGGCCGAACGCGCTGCGGGCCTTGCCCAGCGACGTGGACGATGCCAGACGCAACTCGCTGCCGTGCTTGGCGACCTTGCCCGCGCCGTCCTCGAACTCGATGTGGTCGATCTTCGTACGCTTGCCGCCACCGCCACCGCCGCCGTCCGCCGAGGCGAGCTGCATGCCGCCGGTGGCGCTCCCGGCCGAGGCGAGGTGCATCCCGCCCTTGCCGTCGTGCCCGCCGCCACCGCCACCGCTGCCGTCGGCGGGCGGCATGTGGAAGGCGCCCTCCGCGAGGTCGAGCACCATGTCCTCGACCATCGCCTCCAGCTTGGCGTTGACCGGCTCGGTGATCTTGGCGAGGACCTCGTCGACGATCCGGTCCACGGCCTCGTCGATGATCCGCTTGACGACCTGCCGCATCGCGGTGACCTCGGCGGCGCCGATCAGCGCCGACAGACCGCCGGTGACGACAGCCAGACCCGCCGAGATGCCCACCGAGGCGGCCATGACGCCCAGTTCGATCTCGGCCTTCGTCTTCATTCCGAAGATGATGTCGGCGAGCACGTCGCACGCGTCCGCGAACAGGCGCGCCAGCTCGGGGAGTTTCTCCAGGTGGGAGGTCTTCACCTGGTTCCAGTGCTTCTCGAACGAGTCGACGGCCCAGCCCTCGGAGGAGGACAGGATGCGGGTGACCGCCTTGTGCGCGTCGCCGCCGTGTCCCTCGAACTGCTCCGCGAACTCCCGCATGGCCGTGGCCATCTCGCGGTAGTCGTCCTCGTCGACGTTCGGGAAGTTGATCCCGATGAAGTCCAGAACGTCGTCCAGCCAGCCTGGAATCGTGTAGCCCATACGCTGTAACCCCCGTTACCACAACCATGGTTCACCGCGCGGCGCGTCCGCTGTTGCCACCGCGTGACAAGGGTGAGGACGCGTCCCGCCGGACGATAGTTGCAGAGATCGAGGCGTGGGGGCAGAGCGCCGGGAGTCCCTCACCCGTGTGCGGCGGCCAGATGCCGTGCCAGCCGCGGGGACGCGAACGCCGTGCCGCACACGAACCGCATCAGCGGCCCGTACGAGGAACCGCTCAGCATGCCCGTGAAGTACAGCCCCGGGACGGACGAGACGTACCCGGCGCCGAGGCGCGGTGTCCCCCTGCTGACGGCGATCCGGGCACGCAGCCCGTCACTGAGGAACGGCAGGGCCGCCAGGTCCACGCGGTAGCCCGTCGCCGCGATCACATGATCCGCGCAGAGGTGCCGGCGGTGGCCGTCGTGGGTGCGGACGGTGAGGACGGGGGCGCCGCCCGACACGTGCGCCGCCTCCACGGCGGCGACCTCCCGCACCGCCACCTTCCCCTCGAACCGCTCGCGCAGCCACCAGGCGCCGAGGGGGCCCAGTACGCGGCGGGTCAGGAAGTGCCGTACGAGCGGCGGCAGGCGCCGGTACTGGTGCGGGTAGTACGTGAGCGCGTACAGCGACCAGGCCCGCCCGAACGGTGTCGCCGGGCGCAGCCTCGGCTGCTCCCACGGCGGCGCGCCGAACCGCACCCGGCCCCGGCCGCGCGCCACCACCTCTACGTCCGCCCCGGCCTCGACCGCGAGCGCCGCCGTCTCTAGGGCGGACTGGCCCGCTCCGATCACGAGCAGCTCCTTGCCCGCGAACCGGGACAGGTCGTGGTGCTGGGCGCTGTGCGAGAGCGGCCCGTCGGGGGCGGGTCCGCCGGGGACGGCCGCGGCCAGCTCCGGCGGCAGGTGCGCGAGATGGGACAGGCCGGTGGCGACGACCACCGCGCGCGCCGTGAACCGCTCGCCCGAGTCGAGCCGCACCGCGAGATCCGCGTCGCCGCGCCGGTCCACGGAGACGACACGGACGCGCTCCAGACCGGGCACCAACGTGCGCCGGAACCAGTCCCCGTACGCGACGAACACCTCGGCGGGGATCAGGTCCACGTCCCTGACCAGGGGCTCGATACCGGTCGCTGCACAGAAGTCACCGAGGGTGTGGCCGCGCCGCGGTGCGTCGATCGTCGAGGCGGCCGGGACGGACTTGAGGACCATGCCCGCGGGCATGTGCGCACGCCAGCTCGCCATGGGGTCGCCGAAGACGCGGACGGGGATGCCGCGTGCGCAGAGGTGGGCGGCGGTGGACAGGCCGTAGGGCCCCGCTCCGATGACGGCGACCGGACGGCTCACGGCGCCCCTCCCCGGGAGGCCCGCCACAGCCGGCGCAGCTGGGCCGCCCCGGGGCCCACGGAGCGGGCGAGCATCGTGAGGAACGGGCGCGGATCGTCCGCCGCCCACCAGGCGAGCTCCGTACCGCGCGCGGGGACCGGGACGCGCGGGGCCGCCGCGCCGCCGCACCGGTAGGCGAGCCGGGCCGGCAGGTCGATGTTCTCCACCATGTAGCGCCGGCCCGCCCGCTGTCGCCCCGCCGGGACGGCACGTCCGGTGAGCGAGAGGTGCAGGGCGCGGACGACATCGATGCCGGCGTCGTTCTCGAACAGGCGGAACTGGGCGCCGGCCCGCGGGTTGAAGTCGAGCAGCCGGTACCGCCCGTCGCGCCGGTCGAGGCGCAGGTCGAGGTCGATGATCCCGGTGAAGCCGAGCTCTTCGACGAAGCGCGTGACGACGTCCGCGAGCTCCGGATTGTCGACGACGCAGGCGTGCGCCGTCATGCCCGCGTGCGGCGGCCACGAACGGAGCTTGACGCCGGTGAAGAGGGCGCGGGCGGTGCCGTCCTCGCCGACGTACGCGTGCACGATCCAGTCCTCGGCGTCCTCGCGCGGCAGATACTCCTGGAGGATCACGGCGGGCCGCTCACCCCAGGCGCGGGCGAGTGCGCGCAGGTGGGACGCGGTGTGGATCACCGTCGTCCCGTGCACGGCCGGGTTGCCGCGGCGCGTGAAGGCCTCGCGGTTCTTCGCGACGACCGGGAAGTTCGCCGGCCGCGCGGCGAACTCCTCGATCTCCGCCCGGCTGCGCGGGGACACGGTCGTGGGCGACGGCACCCCGTGCTCCGCGCACAGCTCGTGCAGCCCTTGCTTGCTGGCCAGACGGCGCGGCAATCCCCGGTCCACGCGCGGAAAGAGGAACCCTGCCGCGGCGAGCGGGTCCTGGTGCTCGGCGATGAGGACGGCCGCCTCCTCGTCCGTCGGGATCAGCACGGTCGGCCGCCCGATGCGGCGCGCGATGCGCAGCAGCCCGTCGACGAGACGGTACGGGTCCTCCGTCCCGGTCGTCCGCCACGGGAAGGCGCCGCGCAGATAGCGGGAGGCGACCGCGGGCGTGCACCGGTCCTCGGTGATCGCGTACATGGGCACACCGAGCCGCCCCAGGCTGCGAAGGGCGCCCACGCCTCCGTGGTGCAGCGGGTAGGCGCCGAACTTGACGATCAGACCCGGCACGTCGCGGTCGAGAGCGGGCGGCACGATCGCGGGACCGCCCCGCGCCCGCCCGCCGGACTCTGCCGTCATGCCGGTGACGCTAAGCCGGAACCGACCCCTCCAACAACGGTTCATCCGGACATTACGCACCCGTCCAGGCACTGCCCGAACGCGCGTCCCCCACGTAACGTGACCCGCACGGCACGCGATGGAAAGTGAGGCCAACAGGCATGACCGGCACGGCTGGCACGTCCGAGCACACCCCGCTCGACCTCCCCGAGGGCGACCCCTTCGGCCCGCACAACCTTCCCTACGGAGTCTTCTCCGAGAGCACCGACCGCGCCGACGGACCCACCGGCGAACGCCGGGTCGGCGTCCGCATCGGCGATCACGTCCTCGACGCGGGCGCGGCGGCCGAAGCGCTCGGCTCCCCGCACGCCCCGCTCCTGTCCCACCCGACCCTCAACCCGCTCCTCGCGGCGGGCCGTACGGTCTGGTCCGACGTGCGCCGGGAGCTGACCTCCTGGGTGACGGAGCCCGCGCACCGCGCCACCGTCCTGCCCTTCCTGCGCCCGCTCTCCGCGGTCACGCTGCACCTCCCCTTCGAGGTCGCGGACTACGTCGACTTCTACGCCTCCGAGCATCACGCCTCGAACCTCGGCCGCCTCTTCCGCCCGGACGAGGAGCCCCTGAAGCCCAACTGGAAGCACCTGCCGGTGGGCTATCACGGCCGGGCGGGCACGGTCGTCGTCTCGGGGACGGACGTCGTACGCCCGTCCGGCCAGCGCAAGGGCCCGTCCGACCCGGCGCCCGTCTTCGGCCCCTCGGTCCGCCTCGACATCGAGACGGAGGTCGGCTACGTGGTCGGGGTGCCGTCCGCGCAGGGCACCGCCGTGCCGCTGTCCGCCTACCGCGACCACGTCTTCGGGATCTGCCTGCTCAACGACTGGTCGGCGCGTGACATCCAGTCCTGGGAGACCGTGCCGCTCGGCCCGCACCTCGGCAAGTCCTTCGCGACGTCGATCTCCGCGTGGATCACGCCGCTCGACGCCCTGGACGAGGCACGCGTGCCCGCGCCGCCGCGCACGGTCCCGCTCCTCCCCTACCTCGACGACACCGCGTCCCCCTCGCTGGAACCCGCGGGCTACGACCTGCGCATCACGGTCTCCCTGAACGGCCACACCATCTCGCAGCCCCCGTTCTCGACCATGTACTGGACGGGCGCCCAGATGCTGGCCCACATGACGGTCAACGGCGCCTCCTTGCGCACCGGCGACCTCTACGGCTCCGGCACGATCAGCGGCCCCGGCGAACAGGAACGCGGCTCCCTCATCGAGATGACCTGGAACGGCCAGCAGCCTCTTGAACTCCCCGACGGCAAACGGGGCTTCCTGGAGGACGGCGACGAGGTGACCTTGTCGGCCTGGGCCCCGGGCCCAGGCGGCACGAGGGTCGGGCTGGGCGACGTCTCCGGCAGGATCGTGACCTCCTAGGGGCGCGGGGAACTGCGCGGGCAACCACGACGGCGGCGCACCCGCGGGACCCGCGCCACCGTCGGCGATCTGAGGCACTGACGGCCACCCCGCCCCCGGCTCACCAGTCGATGTCCTCGGGCTCGGGCTCGGGTCCGAAGTCGGGCTCGGGCCCGAAGTCGTCCTCCGGCTCCGGACCGGCCGCGCCCCGCGCACCACCGTCAAGGCCGGCCAGAACCTCCAGCACGCCCGCCCCCCACGTCGCCAGCTTCTTCTCGCCGACCCCGCCGATCGTGCCCAACTGGGCGATGGACGTCGGGCGTTGCTGCGCGATCTCCTTGAGCGTCGCGTCGTGGAAGATGACGTACGCCGGGACGCCGTTCTCCTTCGCCTGCGCCCCGCGCCAGGACCGCAGCGCCTCGAAGACCGGCAGCAGCTCCTCGGGCAGGTCGGCGGCGGGCGTTTTGGCCTTGCGCTCGCGGGCCGTGGCGCGCGGTGCCGCCGCCTTCTTCGGTTCCTTGCGGAGGCGTACCTCGCGCTGCCCGCCGAGCACGGTCGCGCTCTCCTCGGTGAGCACCAGCGTCCCGTACTCGCCCTCGACCGCGATGAGCCCCTGCGCCAGCAACTGCCGCACCACGCCCCGCCATTCGACCTCGGTCAGCTCCTCACCGATACCGAAGACGGAGAGCTGGTCGTGGTCGAACTGGATGACCTTGGCGGTGCGCTTGCCGAGCAGGATGTCGATGATCTGGCCCGCGCCGAACTTCTGCCTCCGCTCCCGGTCGAGCCGCACCACCGTGGAGAGGATCTTCTGCGCGGCGACCGTGCCGTCCCAGGTCTCGGGCGGGGTCAGACACGTGTCGCAGTTGCCGCAGGCGCCGGACTCCGGGTCCTGGCCGAAGTACTGGAGCAGCTGGGACCTGCGGCACTGGGCCGTCTCGCAGAGCGCCAGCATCGAGTCGAGGTGGGCGGAGGCGCGGCGCCGGAACGCCTCGCCGCCCTCCCCCATGTTGATCAGCTTGCGCTGCTGGACGACGTCCTGGAGCCCGTACGCCATCCACGCCGTCGACGGCAGCCCGTCGCGCCCGGCGCGGCCCGTCTCCTGGTAGTAGCCCTCGACGGACTTCGGCAGGTCCAGGTGGGCGACGAACCGGACGTCCGGCTTGTCGATGCCCATGCCGAACGCGATGGTCGCGCAGACGACCAGGCCCTCCTCGCGCAGGAACCGGGACTGGTGCGCCTGGCGCGTGCCCGCGTCGAGACCCGCGTGGTACGGCACGGCCTCGATCCCGTTCCTGCTGAGGAACTCGGCCGTCGCCTCGACGGACTTGCGCGACAGGCAGTACACGATGCCCGCGTCGCCCTCGTGCTCCTGCTTGAGGAAAGTCAGGAGTTGCTTCTTCGGGTCGGCCTTGCCGACGATCCGGTACTGGATGTTGGGCCGGTCGAAGCTGGCGACGAAGTGCTTGGCGTCGGGCATGCCCAGGCGCTGGGTGATCTCCTGGTGCGTGGCGTGCGTGGCCGTGGCGGTGAGCGCGATGCGCGGCACGTCGGGCCAGCGCTGGCCGAGCACCTCCAGGGCCAGGTAGTCCGGCCGGAAGTCGTGGCCCCACTGGGCGACGCAGTGCGCCTCGTCGATCGCGAAGACGGAGATCTTGCCGCGGGAGAGGAGGTTGAGCGTGGCGTCGAGCCGCAGCCGCTCGGGCGCCAGGTAGAGCAGGTCCAGCTCGCCTGCGAGGAACTCGGCCTCGACCGTGCGCCGCTCGTCGAAGTCCTGCGTCGAGTTCATGAACCCGGCGCGCACGCCGAGCGCCCGCAGCGCGTCCACCTGGTCCTGCATCAGCGCGATCAGTGGTGAGACGACGACGCCTGTCCCCGCTCTGACCAGGGCCGGGATCTGGTAGCAGAGCGACTTGCCGCCGCCGGTCGGCATGAGGACGACAGCGTCCCCGCCGCTGACCACGTGCTCGATGACCGCTTCCTGCTCGCCGCGGAACGCGTCGTACCCGAAGACGCGGTGCAGCGTGGCAAGCGCCTCACTGTCGGTCATCTCGCTCATACCCTCAGTCCCGTCCATCGTCTCGACCACCTCAGCAACCATAGGGGTCCGCACCGACAGCCCACGAAGTTATCCACAGGCTCGGGACAGCGAAGCGCCCGGCGCCCCTCGTGAAGGGTGCCGGGCGCCTCGGAAACGGCTACCTGACGAAGACCCCCGCCTGACCGGCCAGGTCGAGGAAGTACTGCGGCGCGAGGCCCAGCACCACCGTGACGGCCACCCCCACCGCGATCGTCGTCATGGTCAGCGGCGACGGCACGGCCACGGTCGGGCCGTCCGCCTTCGGCTCGCTGAAGAACATGAGGACGATCACCCGGATGTAGAAGAACGCGGCGATCGCGGAGGACACCACACCGACCACGACGAGCGCGCCCGCACCGCCCTCCGCCGCCGCCTTGAACACGGCGAACTTGCCCGCGAACCCGGAGGTCAGCGGGATACCGGCGAAGGCGAGCAGGAAGACCGCGAAGACGGCCGCGACCAGCGGGGAGCGGCGGCCGAGCCCCGCCCACTTCGACAGGTGCGTCGCCTCGCCGCCCGCGTCGCGCACGAGCGTCACCACGGCGAAGGCGCCGATCGTGACGAAGGAGTACGCGCCCAGGTAGAAGAGGACCGACGAGACGCCGTCCGGGGTGGTCGCGATGACACCCGCGAGGATGAACCCGGCGTGCGCGATCGACGAGTACGCCAGGAGCCGCTTGATGTCGGTCTGCGTGATCGCGACGATCGCGCCGGCCAGCATCGTGACGATGGCGATCGCCCACATGACCGGCCGCCAGTCCCAGCGCAGGCCGGGCAGGACCACGTAGAGCAGGCGGAGCAGCGCGCCGAACGCGGCGACCTTCGTGGCCGCCGCCATGAAGCCGGTGACCGGGGTCGGCGCGCCCTGGTAGACGTCCGGCGTCCACATGTGGAAGGGCACGGCGCCGACCTTGAAGAGCAGGCCCATCACGACGAGCGCCATGCCGATGAGCAGCAGCGCGTCGTTGCCCATGGTGTCGGCGAGCGCCGGGTCGATGTCGGTCACCGAGCCGTCGGCGACGCTCGCGATGGTGGCGTACGAGACGGAGCCCGCGTAGCCGTACAGGAGCGCGATGCCGAACAGGGTGAAGGCCGAGGCGAAGGCGCCGAGCAGGAAGTACTTGACGGCGGCCTCCTGCGACATGAGCCGCTTGCGGCGGGCCACGGCGCACAGCAGGTACAGCGGGAGGGAGAAGACCTCCAGGGCGATGAAGAGCGTCAGGAGGTCGTTGGCCGCCGGGAAGACGAGCATGCCGCCGATCGCGAAGAGCACGAGCGGGAAGACCTCGGTGGTCGTGAAGCCCGCCTTGACCGCGGCCTTCTCGCTGTCGCTGCCCGGTACGGAGGCGGCCTGCGCGGCGAAGGAGTCGACGCGGTTGCCGTGCGCCTCCGGGTCGAGCCGCCGCTCGGCGAAGGTGAAGACCGCGACGATCCCCGCGAGCAGGATCGTGCCCTGGAGGAAGAGGGCCGGGCCGTCGACGGCGATCGCGCCCATGGCCGCGATGTGCGCCTTCGTCGTGCCGTACCCGCCGGCCGCGAGCGCCACGACGGCCGCGAAGGCGGCGGCGAGCGCGACGACCGACAGGAACACCTGCACGTAGTAACGGGACTTGCGGGGCACGAACGCCTCGACCAGGACCCCCAGGACGGCGGCACCGATGACGATCAGGGTCGGGGACAATTGCCCGTACTCGATCTTCGGTGCGTCGATCTTGGAGATCGGGTCGGCGGCAGTTGTCCACAGGCTGTGGACGGCAGATGCGCTCACTTGTGGGCCGCCTCCACTTCCGGCTTCGGGTCCTTCTTCTGGACGTCGGACATGGTGTGCTTGACCGCCGGGTTCACCAGCTCGGTGAGCGGCTTCGGATACACACCGAGGAAGATCAGTACGGCGATCAGCGGGACCACCACCGCCAGCTCACGCACGCGCAGGTCCGCGATGCCCTCGGTCGACGGCTTCACCGGGCCCGTCATGGTGCGCTGGTAGAGCACCAGCGTGTAGAGCGCGGCCAGGACGATGCCGATGGTGGCGATGATGCCGATGACCGGGTAGCGCGCGAACGTGCCGACCAGGACGAGGAATTCGCTGACGAACGGGGCGAGCCCCGGCAGCGACAGCGTCGCCAGGCCGCCGATCAGGAACGTGCCGGCGAGGACCGGGGCGACCTTCTGCACGCCGCCGTAGTCCGCGATGAGCCGCGAGCCGCGCCGCGAGATCAGGAACCCGGCGACCAGCATCAGCGCCGCGGTCGAGATGCCATGGTTGACCATGTAGAGCGTCGCGCCGGACTGGCCCTGGCTGGTCATCGCGAAGATGCCCATGATGATGAAGCCGAAGTGCGAGATCGACGCGTACGCCACCAGGCGCTTGATGTCCCGCTGGCCCACCGCGAGCAGCGCTCCGTAGACGATGCTGATCAGGGCGAGCACCAGGATCACCGGCGTCGCCCACTTGCTCGCTTCCGGGAAGAGCTGGAGGCAGAAGCGGAGCATCGCGAACGTGCCGACCTTGTCGACCACCGCCGTGATCAGCACCGCGACCGGCGCCGTGGCCTCGCCCATCGCGTTCGGCAGCCAGGTGTGCAGCGGCCACAGCGGGGCCTTCACCGCGAAGGCGAAGAAGAAGCCGAGGAACAGCCAGCGTTCGGTGCTGGTCGCCATGGAGAGCGAACCGTTGGCCCGCGCCTCGGCGATCTCCTGGAGCGAGAAGTTCCCCGCGACCACGTAGAGGCCGATGACGGCCGCCAGCATGATGAGGCCGCCGACGAGGTTGTAGAGGAGGAACTTGACGGCCGCATAGGAGCGCTGCGCCGCCGCGTTCTCGTCCGTGCCCGCGTGGGCCCGGTCCCCGAAGCCGCCGATGAGGAAGTACATCGGGATGAGCATGGCTTCGAAGAAGATGTAGAAGACGAAGACGTCCGTGGCCGCGAAGGAGATGATCACCATCGCCTCGACCAGGAGGATCAGGGCGAAGAAGCCCTGCGTCGGCCGCCACCGGCTGTTTCCCGTTTCCTGCGGGTCCGCGTCGTGCCACCCGGCGAGGATGATGAACGGCATGAGCAGCGCGGTCAGCGCGATGAGCGCCACCCCGATGCCGTCCACGCCCACTTCGTAGCGGACGCCGAAGTCGGCGATCCACGCGTGCGATTCGGTGAGTTGGTAGCGGCCGCCGTCCGGGTCGAACCGGACCGCGACGATCGCCGCGAGGACGAGCGTCCCAACCGAGACGAGCAGGGCGAGCCACTTGGCCGCGGTGCGCTGTTTCGCCGGCACGGCGGCCGTGGCGATCGCGCCCACGGCCGGGAGCACCGCCGTCGCTGTCAGCAGAGGAAAGGACATCGGTATCAGACCGCTCTCATCAGCAGGGTCACGGCGGTGATGACCGCCGCACCGCCGAACATCGAGACGGCGTACGAGCGCACGTAGCCGTTCTGGAGCTTGCGCAGCCGTCCTGAGAGGCCGCCCACCGACGCCGCCGTCCCGTTGACCACCCCGTCGACCAGGGTGTGGTCGACGTAGACGAGCGAGCGCGTGAGGTGCTCGCCGCCGCGGACGAGGACGACGTGGTTGAAGTCGTCCTGGAGCAGGTCGCGGCGGGCCGCCCGGGTGAGCAGCGAGCCGCGCGGGGCGACCGCCGGAACCTCCCGGCGCCCGTACTGGAGCCAGGCGACGCCGACGCCGATGACGAGGCACACCATGGTGGCGCCCGTGACGACGCCCGCGCTGATCGGCGCGTGCCCGTGGGAGTGCCCGGTGACCGGCTCCAGCCAGTGCAGGAAGCGGTCGCCGATGGAGAAGAAGCCGCCCGCGAAGACCGAACCGACGGCCAGCAGGATCATCGGGATCGTCATGGACGACGGCGACTCGTGCGGATGCGGCTCGTCGTGGGCGCCGCGCGTCTCGGCGGCGGGCTCCGCGCTGGGCTGCTCCGGCGAGGCGGTGGCCCGGTTCTTCCAGCGCTCCTCACCGAAGAACGTCATGATCATCACGCGGGTCATGTAGAACGCGGTGATGGCGGCGCCCAGCAGGGCGACGGAGCCGAGGATCCAGCCCTCGGTCCCGCCCTTGGCGAAGGCCGCCTCGATGATCTTGTCCTTGGAGAAGAAGCCGGACAGGCCCGGGAAGCCGATGATGGCGAGGTAGCCGAGGCCGAACGTCACGAAGGTGACCGGCATGTACTTCCTGAGGCCGCCGTACTTCCGCATGTCGACCTCGTCGTTCATGCCGTGCATGACCGAACCGGCGCCGAGGAAGAGCCCGGCCTTGAAGAAGCCGTGCGTCACCAGGTGCATGATCGCGAAGACGTAGCCGATCGGGCCGAGGCCCGCGGCGAGGATCATGTAGCCGATCTGCGACATCGTCGAGCCAGCGAGGGCCTTCTTGATGTCGTCCTTCGCGCAACCGACGATCGCACCGAACAGGAGCGTGACCGCGCCGACGATGGTGACGACCAGTTGCGCGTCCGGCGCGGCGTTGAACAGCGCCCCGGAGCGGACGATCAGGTAGACGCCCGCGGTGACCATGGTCGCGGCGTGGATGAGGGCCGAGACCGGGGTCGGGCCCTCCATCGCGTCCCCGAGCCAGGACTGGAGCGGGACCTGCGCCGACTTGCCGCACGCGGCGAGCAGCAGCATCAGGCCGATCGCGGTCAGCTTGCCCTCGGAGGTGTCACCGACGCTGTCGAGCACAGGGCCGAAGGCGAACGTCCCGAACGTCGTGAACATCAGCATGATCGCGATCGACAGACCCATGTCGCCGACGCGGTTGACCAGGAACGCCTTCTTCGCGGCGGTGGCCGCGCTCGGCTTGTGCTGCCAGAAGCCGATCAGGAGGTACGAGGCGAGGCCCACGCCCTCCCAGCCGACGTACAGGAGCAGGTAGTTGTCGGCGATGACGAGAAGCAGCATCGCCGCGACGAACAGGTTCAGGTAGCCGAAGAAGCGGCGGCGCCGCTCGTCGTGCTCCATGTAGCCGATCGAGTACAGGTGGATCAGCGTGCCGACGCCGGAGATCAGCAGGACGAACGTCATGGACAGCTGGTCGAGCTGGAAGGCGACGTCCGCCTGGAACCCCTCGACGGGGATCCAGCTGAACAGGTGCTGGTGGAAGGTGCGTTCCTCCGCGCCCTTGCCGAGCATGTCGGTGAAGAGGATGGCGGCGATCACGAAGGAGACGGCCGCGAGCACCGTGCCGAGCAGGTGGCCCACCCGGTCCAGGGCCCGGCCGCCGCACAGCAGGACGGCCGCTCCGAGCAGGGGCGCCGCGACGAGCAGCGCGATCAGGTTCTCTGCGTTCATGTGGTTCGCGGCCCCTTACAGCTTCATCAGGCTGGCGTCGTCGACCGAGGCCGAGTGGCGGGAACGGAACAGCGACACGATGATCGCGAGGCCGACCACGACCTCCGCGGCGGCGACGACCATCGTGAAGAACGCGATGATCTGGCCGTCGAGATTGCCGTGCATCCGGGAGAACGCGACGAACGCGAGGTTGCACGCGTTCAGCATCAGCTCGATGCACATGAACACGACGATCGCGTTCCGCCTGATGAGCACGCCGGTGGCGCCGATCGTGAACAACAGGGCGGCGAGGTACAGGTAGTTGACGGGGTTCACTTCGACGCCTCCTCTGAACGCTCGAGGCGGTCGGCCGAGCGCTGCTCCAGGGCCTTGAGATCGCTGAGCGCCTCGCCCGAGACGTCGCGGATCTGGCCGCGGTCGCGCAGCGTCCCCATGACGGTCAGCTCGGACGGGGTGCCGTCGGGCAGGAGCCCAGCGATGTCCACCGCGTTGTGCCGGGCGTAGACGCCGGGGGCGGGCAGCGGGGGCAGGTGCTTGCCCCCGCGGATCCGCTGCTCGGCCAGCTCGCGCTGGGTCTTGGCCCGCTCGGTGCGCTCGCGGTGCGTGAGCACCATCGCGCCGACCGTGGCGGTGATCAGCAGGGCGCCGGTGATCTCGAAGGCGAAGACGTACTTGGTGAAGATGACCATGGCGAGGCCCTCCACATTGCCGCCCGCGTTCGCCTTGCCGACGCCGTTGAAGTGCGACAGCGACGCGTTGGCGATACCCGCGATCAGCAGGACGCCGAAGCCGAGCCCGCACAGGGCGGCCAGCCAGCGCTGCCCCTTGATGGTCTCCGTGAGGGAGTCGGCCGCGGTGACGCCGACGAGCATGACGACGAAGAGGAACAGCATCATGATCGCGCCGGTGTAGACGACGATCTGCACGATGCCCAGGAAGTACGCCCCGTTGGCCAGATAGAAGACCGCGAGGATGATCATGGTCCCGGCGAGGCACAGGGCGCTGTGCACGGCCTTCTTCATCAGGATCGTGCACAGGGCGCCGATGACGGCGACCGTGCCGAGGACCCAGAACTGGAAGGCCTCGCCGGTGGAGGTCGAATAAGCGGCGAGCTGCGTCATCACCGGATCACCTGCTCCGACGCGGGCTCGCCCTCACCGAACGTACTGGCCGCCTCCTGGGGCGTCTCGCCCTTGCTGACGGCGACCTGGCGCTCGGTGCCGGGCGCGGCCTCGGTGACCAGGCCCCGGTAGTAGTCCTGCTCGTCCGTGCCGGGGAAGATCGAGTGGGGCGAGTCGACCATGCCCTCCTCCAGACCGGCGAGCAGCTGCTCCTTGGTGTAGATGAGGTTGGCGCGGCTGCTGTCGGCCAGCTCGAACTCGTTCGTCATCGTCAGCGCGCGCGTGGGGCACGCCTCGATGCACAGGCCGCACAGGATGCAGCGGGCGTAGTTGATCTGGTAGACGCGGCCGTACCGCTCGCCCGGGGAGTAGCGCTCCTCCTCGGTGTTGTCCGCGCCCTCCACGTAGATGGCGTCCGCCGGGCAGGCCCAGGCGCACAGCTCGCAGCCGACGCACTTCTCCAGGCCGTCCGGATGGCGGTTGAGCTGGTGCCTGCCGTGGAAGCGGGGAGCGGTGGTCTTCTTCTGCTCCGGGTACTGCTCGGTCAGCCGCTTCTTGAACATGGCCTTGAAGGTCACGCCGAAGCCGGCCACCGGGTTCATGAACCCGGGCGTGGTGTCCTTCTCGTTCGCGTTCTCGTTCTGGTTCTCGTCAGCCATCGGACGCCTCCTTTCCGTCACGAGATCCGCCGAGTGATTCGTCACTCGCAGTATCGGGCCCGCCACTGACAATCAGCTCGCGCTCCCGGCGCGGGCGCCGTCGCGGCACGGGTGGCAGGGTCTGTCCGGGCAGCGGCGGCACCGGGAACCCGCCCGCCATCGGGTCGAACGCGGCGGGCTCCTCGGCCTCGGCGCGCTGCTTCTCGCCCCGGTCGCGGAAGATGTCCACGGCGAACGAGAGCAGCAGGATCACGAGGATGGCGCCGCCGATGTAGAGGGCGATGTCGGCGAAGTCGTAGTTCTCGTTGTGCAGCGTCCGCACCGTGGCGACGAGCATCAGCCACACCACCGAGACCGGGATGAGGACCTTCCAGCCGAGCTTCATCAGCTGGTCGTAGCGGACGCGGGGCAGCGTGCCGCGCAGCCAGATGAAGAAGAACAGCAGGAGCTGCACCTTGACGACGAACCAGAGGAGCGGCCACCAGCCGTGGTTCGCGCCCTCCCAGAACGTGGAGACAGGCCACGGTGCGCGCCAGCCGCCCAGGAAGAGCGTCACGGACACCGCGGAGACCGTCACCATGTTCACGTACTCGGCGAGCATGAACATCGCGAACTTGATCGACGAGTACTCGGTGTTGAAGCCGCCGACGAGGTCGCCCTCGGACTCCGGCATGTCGAACGGGGCGCGGTTGGTCTCGCCGACCATCGTCACGATGTAGATCAGGAACGAGACCGGGAGCAGCACGATGTACCAGCGGTCGTGCTGCTGGGCGACGATCTCCGAGGTCGACATCGATCCCGAGTACAGGAACACCGAGGCGAACGCGGCGCCCATCGCGATCTCGTAGGAGATCATCTGCGCGCAGGAGCGCAGGCCGCCGAGGAGCGGGTACGTCGATCCGGAGGACCAGCCGGCGAGGACGATGCCGTAGATGCCGACGGAGGCGACGGCGAGGATGTAGAGCATCGCGATCGGCAGGTCGGTGAGCTGCATCGCCGTACGGTGGCCGAAGATCGAGACCTCGTTGCCCGACGGGCCGAACGGGATCACGGCGATCGCCATGAACGCGGGGATCGCGGCGACGACCGGCGCGAGGACGTAGACCACCTTGTCCGCGCGCTTGACGATGACGTCTTCCTTGAGCATCAGCTTGATGCCGTCGGCGAGCGACTGGAGCATGCCCCAGGGGCCGTGCCGGTTCGGGCCGATGCGCAGCTGCATCCAGGCGACGACCTTGCGCTCCCACACGATGGAGAACAGCACGGTCACCATCAGGAAGGCGAAGCAGAACACCGCCTTGACGACGACCAGCCACCACGGGTCGGTGCCGAACATGGACAGGTCCTCGGCGGCCAGCGGGCTCGACGCCGTGGGACTCAGTGCCATGGGGCTCAGGGCCATGACGCTCATGACTGCACCTCCGGGGCCGCGGCGAGCGCCGGGCCGATCTTCACCAGGTCGCCGGGGACGGCACCGGTGTCCGAAGCGACGCCGCCGCCCGCGGAGTTGAGCGGCAGCCACACCACGCGGTCCGGCATGAGCGTGACCTGGAGCGGCAGCGCGACCGCGCCCGCGGGCCCGGTGACGGTGAGCGCGTCGCCGTCCTTGACGCCCAGTTCGGCGGCGGTGGCGGCGGACACGCGCGCGTGGGCGGCGTGCCGGGTCCCGGCGAGCGCCTCGTCGCCGTCCTGGAGGCGCCCCTGGTCGAGCAGGAGCCGGTGCCCGGCGAGGACCGCCTCACCGGCCGCCGGGCGCGGCACCGGGGCGCCGGTCTCCAGGGGCTCGCCCGCGTGCGGCCCGTCCCAGTTGCCGAGCCGGTCCAGCTCACGGCGCGCGGCCCGCAGGTCGGGCAGCCCGAGGTGGACGTCCATGGCATCGGCCAGCATCTGCAGGACGCGCCCGTCCGTGGGGGCGACGCGGCGCGTCATCTGGTCGGGCTTGAGCGCGGCCTCGAACATCCGCGCCCGGCCCTCCCAGTTGAGGAAGGTGCCCGCCTTCTCGGCGACCGCGGCCACCGGCAGGACGACGTCCGCGTGCTCGGTGACCTCGCTCGGCCGCTGCTCCAGAGAGACCAGGAACCCGACCTCGTGAAGGGCTTCACGCGCGCGTGCCGGGTTCGGCAGGTCGGCGATCTCGACCCCGGCGACGACCAGGGCCCGTAGCTCCCCGGTGGCGGCGGCCTCGACGATCTGGCCGGTGTCCCGGCCGAAGCGGTGCGGCAGCGCGGCCACACCCCACACCCCGGCGACCTCGTCCCGCGCGCGCGGGTCGGTCGCCGGACGGCCGCCCGGGAGGAGCGACGGCAGCGCGCCCGCCTCGACGGCGCCGCGCTCACCGGCCCGGCGCGGGATCCACACCAGCTCGGCGCCGGTCGCCGAGGCGGCCCGTACGGCGGCGGTCAGACCACCGGGGACGGCCGCGAGCCGCTCGCCGACGACGACCACGGCGCCCTCGGCGCGCAGGGCCTCGGAGGCGGCGGCACCGGCCGCGCCCTCCAGACCGACGCCGGAGGCGAGCGCGTCCAGCCAGTCGGTCTCGGTGCCGGGCGCGGCGGGCAGCAGCGTGCCGCCCGCCTTCTCCAGGCCCCGCGTCACGTGCGTGGCGAGGGAGAACACCTTCTGCCCGTGCTTGCGCCACGCCTTGCGGAGCTTGAGGAAGACGCCGGGCGCCTCCTCCTCCGACTCGAAGCCGACGAGCAGCACCGCGGGCGCCGCCTCCAGCTTCGCGTACGTGACGCCGCTGCCGTCCAGGTCACGACCGCGACCCGCGACGCGCGCCGCGAGGAAGTCCGCTTCCTCGCTGCTGTGCACGCGCGCGCGGAAGTCGATGTCGTTCGTGCCGAGGGCGACGCGGGTGAACTTGCTGTACGCGTAGGAGTCCTCGACCGTGAGACGGCCGCCGGTCAGGACACCGGTGCGGCCATGTGCCTCACCGAGCCCGCGCGCGGCGACCTCAAGGGCCTCCGGCCACGACGCCGCCCGCAGCTCACCCGTCTCCGCGTCCCGCACCAGAGGCGTCGTCAGCCGGTCGGGACGCTGCGCGTACCGGAAGCCGAACCGGCCCTTGTCGCAGATCCACTCCTCATTGACCTCGGGGTCGTTGGCCGCAAGGCGGCGCATGACCTTGCCGCGCCGGTGGTCGGTGCGGGTCGCACAGCCACTGGAGCAGTGCTCGCACACAGACGGGGACGACACGAGGTCGAAGGGCCGGGAGCGGAATCGGTACGCCGCCGAGGTCAGCGCGCCCACCGGGCAGATCTGGATGGTGTTCCCGGAGAAGTACGACTCGAACGGGTCGCCCTCGCCCGTGCCGACCTGCTGGAGCGCGCCGCGCTCGATCAGCTCGATCATCGGGTCGCCCGCGATCTGGTTCGAGAACCGGGTGCAGCGCGCGCACAGCACGCACCGCTCACGGTCGAGCAGCACCTGCGTGGAGATCGGCACCGGCTTCTCGTAGGTCCGCTTCCTGCCCTCGAAGCGGGACTCCGACTGGCCGTGCGACATCGCCTGGTTCTGCAGGGGGCACTCGCCGCCCTTGTCGCAGACCGGGCAGTCGAGCGGGTGGTTGATGAGCAGCAGCTCCATCACGCCGACCTGCGCCTTCTCGGCGACGGGCGAGGAGAGCTGGCTCTTGACCACCATGCCGTCGGTGCAGGTGATGGTGCAGGACGCCATCGGCTTGCGCTGGCCCTCCACCTCCACGATGCACTGGCGGCAGGCGCCGGCCGGGTCGAGGAGCGGATGGTCGCAGAATCTGGGGATCTCGATGCCGAGGAGTTCGGCGGCGCGGATCACCAGGGTGCCCTTGGGCACGCTGATCTCGATGCCGTCGATCGTCAGCGAGACGAGGTCCTCCGGCGGAACGGCCGCCTCGCCGCCCCCGGAGGGAGCGCTGGTCGTGACAGTCACGCGTTCACCTCCGTGCGGTGCTTGTCGGTCCCATCCGCCCAAAGGGTCGAGCGGGCCGGGTCGAAGGGGCAGCCCTTGCCCGTGATGTGCTGCTCGTACTCGTCGCGGAAGTACTTGAGCGACGAGAAGATCGGCGAGGCGGCGCCGTCGCCGAGGGCGCAGAACGACTTGCCGTTGATGTTGTCGGCGATGTCGTTGAGCTTGTCGAGGTCGCTCAGCGAGCCCTTGCCGGCCTCGATGTCGCGGAGCAACTGCACGAGCCAGTAGGTGCCTTCGCGGCAGGGCGTGCACTTGCCGCAGGACTCGTGGGCGTAGAACTCCGTCCACCTCGTGACCGCGCGCACCACACACGTGGTCTCGTCGAAGCACTGGAGCGCCTTGGTGCCGAGCATCGATCCGGCGGCGCCGACGCCCTCGTAGTCGAGGGGCACGTCGAGGTGCTCGTCGGTGAACATCGGGGTGGAACTGCCGCCCGGCGTCCAGAACTTCAGACGGTGGCCCGGACGGATGCCGCCGCTCATGTCGAGGAGCTGGCGCAGCGTGATGCCGAGCGGGGCCTCGTACTGGCCGGGCGAGGCGACGTGGCCGCTGAGCGAGTAGAGCGTGAAGCCCGGGGACTTCTCGCTGCCCATCGAACGGAACCAGTCCTTGCCGCGATGGAGGATCGCGGGAACCGACGCGATGGACTCGACGTTGTTCACGACAGTGGGGCACGCGTACAGGCCCGCGACGGCCGGGAAGGGGGGACGCAGTCGCGGCTGGCCGCGGCGGCCCTCGAGCGAGTCCAGGAGTGCGGTCTCCTCACCGCAGATGTACGCGCCCGCGCCCGCGTGCACGGTGAGTTCCAGGTTGAGGCCGGACCCGAGGATGTTCTGCCCGAGGTACCCGGCGTCGTACGCCTCGCGGACCGCCTCGTGCAGCCGCCGCAGTACGGGGACGACCTCGCCGCGCAGGTAGATGAACGCGTGCTCGGAACGGATCGCGTAACAGGCGATCACGATGCCCTCGATGAGGCTGTGCGGGTTCGCGAAGAGGAGCGGGATGTCCTTGCAGGTCCCGGGCTCCGATTCGTCGGCGTTGACAACTAGATAGTGCGGCTTGCCATCGCCTTGCGGGATGAACTGCCACTTCATGCCCGTCGGGAAGCCCGCGCCGCCTCGGCCGCGCAGGCCCGCGTCCTTCACGTAGGCGATGAGGTCGTCCGGCTCCATCGCGAGGGCCTTGCGCAGTCCCTCGTAGCCGTCGTGGCGTCGGTAGACGTCCAGGGACCAGGACTTGTCCTCGTCCCAGAACGCGGAGAGGACCGGTGCGAGCACCTTCTCCGGGCTGGTGTCGTTGTTCTCGACTTCGGTCGCCAAGGTCATCACTCCCCCTCCTCGGCGGCGGGGCCCGCCGGGTGGGCCGGGTCGGAGGCCGATGTGTCCTGCGGCGCGTCGTGCGAGCTGAGGTGCTCGGAGGGCGACGGGTCGTGGGGCGTGTCGCCCTCGGTGTGTTCGGCGCGCGGGTGGACCACGCGCGCGGGCTCCGTCTCGCCCTTGGCGAGGCGCAGTCCGACCAGGGACGCGGGGCCCGCGCTGCCGCTCGCCTCGACGGCGCCCTCGCGCTGGTCGGGGAAGCCGGCCAGGATGCGCGCCGTCTCCTTGAAGGTGCACAGCGGGGCGCCGCGCGTCGGTGAGACCGGCGCTCCCGCGCGCAGGTCGTCGACGAGCCGCTTGGCGGAGTCCGGCGTCTGGTTGTCGAAGAACTCCCAGTTCACCATCACCACGGGCGCGAAGTCGCAGGCCGCGTTGCACTCGATGTGCTCAAGGGTGATCTTGCCGTCGTCCGTGGTGCCGCCGTTGCCGACGGACAGGTGCTCCTGGAGCGACTCGAAGATCGCGTCGCCGCCCATGACCGCGCACAGGGTGTTGGTGCAGACGCCGACCTGGTAGTCGCCGCCGGGGGCGCGCCGGTACATCGTGTAGAAGGTGGCGACGGCCGTGACCTCGGCGGTGGTCAGGCCGAGGACGTCGGCGCAGAACTGCATGCCCGTGCGCGTGACATGGCCCTCCTCCGACTGGACGAGGTGCAGCAGCGGGAGCAGCGCCGAGCGGGAGCCGGGGTAGCGGGAGACGATCTCCTTCGCGTCCGCCTCAAGGCGGGCTCGGACGTCGTCCGGGTAGCCGGGCGCGGGCAGCTGTGGCATGCCCAGGCTCACGCCCTGCTCCGAGGGGTTGGTGGTGGTCACCGGTCGACGCCTCCCATCACGGGGTCGATGGAGGCGACGGCGACGATGACGTCGGCGACCTGGCCGCCCTCGCACATCGCGGCCATCGCCTGAAGGTTGGTGAAGGACGGGTCGCGGAAGTGGACCCGGTAGGGGCGGGTGCCGCCATCGGAGACGACGTGCACGCCCAGCTCGCCCTTGGGCGACTCCACGGCGGTGTACGCCTGTCCCGGCGGGACCCGGAACCCCTCGGTCACCAGCTTGAAGTGGTGGATGAGGGCCTCCATGGAGGTGCCCATGATGTTCTTGATGTGGTCGAGCGAGTTGCCGAGCCCGTCCGGGCCGAGGGCCAGCTGGGCGGGCCAGGCGATCTTCTTGTCGCCGACCATGACCGGGCCCGGGGCGAGCCGGTCGAGGCACTGCTCGACGATGCGCAGTGACTGGCGCATCTCCTCCAGGCGGATCAGGAAGCGCCCGTAGGAGTCGCAGGTGTCGGCGGTCGGGATGTCGAAGTCGTAGGTCTCGTAGCCGCAGTACGGGTCCGTCTTGCGCAGGTCGTGCGGGAGGCCCGCGGAGCGCAGGATCGGTCCTGTGGCGCCGAGCGCCATGCAGCCCGCGAGGTCGAGGTGGCCGACGTCCTGCATACGGGCCTTGAAGATGGGGTTCCCGGTGGCGAGCTTGTCGTACTCCGGGAGGTTCTTCTTCATCGTCTTCACGAACTCGCGGAGCTGGTCGACCGCGCCGGGCGGCAGGTCCTGGGCGAGTCCGCCGGGCCGGACGTACGCGTGGTTCATGCGCAGGCCGGTGATCAGCTCGTAGAGGTCGAGAATGAGTTCACGATCACGAAAGCCGTAGATCATGATCGTGGTGGCGCCGAGCTCCATGCCGCCCGTGGCGATGCAGACCAGGTGGGACGACATCCGGTTCAGCTCCATGAGCAGGACGCGGATGATGCTGGCCCGGTCGGGGATCTCGTCCTCGATGCCGAGGAGCTTCTCGACGCCGAGGCAGTACGCCGTCTCGTTGAAGAACGGCGTCAGGTAGTCCATGCGGGTCACGAACGTGGTGCCCTGCGTCCACGTGCGGTACTCGAGGTTCTTCTCGATGCCCGTGTGCAGGTAGCCGATGCCGCAGCGGGCCTCGGTCACCGTCTCACCGTCGATCTCCAGGATGAGCCGCAGCACGCCGTGCGTGGACGGGTGCTGGGGGCCCATGTTGACGATGATGCGCTCGTCGTCGGACTTGACCGCGGACTCGACGACCTCGTCCCAGTCGCCGCCGGTGACCGTGTAGACGGTGCCTTCGGTTGTCGCGCGAGGAGTTGCCTGGGGAGTGGTCACGAGTACGACCTCCGCTGGTCCGGAGCCGGGATCTGGGCGCCCTTGTACTCGACGGGGATGCCGCCGAGGGGATAGTCCTTGCGCTGCGGGAAGCCCTGCCAGTCGTCCGGCATCATGATCCGGGTCAGCGCGGGGTGGCCGTCGAAGACGATGCCGAAGAAGTCGTACGTCTCGCGCTCGTGCCAGTCGTTGGTCGGGTACACGCTGACCAGGGACGGGACGTGCGGGTCGGTGTCCGGCATGGAGACTTCGAGGCGGATCAGCCGGCCGTGGGTGAGCGAGCGCAGGTGGTAGACGGCGTGCAGCTCGCGGCCCTTGTCGCCGGTGTAGTGGACGCCGCTGACGCCCGTGCACAGCTCGAAGCGGAGCGCCGGGTCGTCGCGCAGGGTCTGGGCGACGCGCAGCAGGTGCTCGCGCTCGATGTGGAAGGTGAGTTCGCCGCGGTCGACGACGGTCTTGTCGATGGCGTTCTCGGGGACGAGGCCCTGCTCCTCCAGGGCGCCCTCCAGCTCGTCCGCCACCTCGTCGAACCAGCCGCCGTACGGCCGGGCGGACTCACCGGGGAGCCGGACAGAGCGGACAAGTCCCCCATAACCGGAGGTGTCGCCGCCGTTGTTGGCGCCGAACATGCCGCGCTGGACGCGGATCTCCTCGCCCTGGTCGCCGCGCTGCCCCGGGAGGTTCGCGGCGCTGAGGTCCTTCTCGGGGTTGGCCCCGTCGTTCTGCGCGTCACTCACCGCAGCAGCCCCTTCATCTCGATCGTCGGGAGCGCCTTGAGCGCCGCTTCCTCCGCCTCGCGGGCCGCCTCCTCGGCGTTCACGCCGAGCTTGGAGGACTGGATCTTCTGATGGAGCTTGAGGATCGCGTCCATCAGCATCTCGGGCCGGGGCGGGCAGCCGGGCAGATAGATGTCGACCGGCACGACGTGGTCGACGCCCTGCACGATCGCGTAGTTGTTGAACATGCCGCCGGACGAGGCGCAGACGCCCATGGAGATGACCCACTTGGGGTTGGGCATCTGGTCGTAGACCTGGCGCAGGACGGGCGCCATCTTCTGGCTCACCCGGCCCGCGACGATCATCAGGTCCGCCTGGCGCGGCGAGCCGCGGAAGACCTCCATGCCGAACCGCGCCAGGTCGTAGCGGCCCGCGCCGGTCGTCATCATCTCGATGGCGCAGCACGCGAGGCCGAACGTGGCGGGAAAGACGGACGACTTGCGCACCCAGCCCGCGGCCTGCTCGACGGTGGTCAGCAGGAATCCGCTCGGCAGCTTTTCTTCGAGTCCCATTGGTCTGTGGCTCCCGGTCTCCCCTGTGCGGGGCTCAGTCCCATTCCAGGCCGCCGCGCCGCCACACGTACGCGTACGCGACGAAGACGGTGAGCACGAAGAGCAGCATCTCCACGAGCCCGAAAACCCCCAGGGCGTCGAAGGTGACGGCCCAGGGGTAGAGGAAGACGATCTCGATGTCGAAGACGATGAAGAGCATCGCCGTCAGGTAGTACTTGATGGGGAAGCGCCCGCCACCGGCCGGCGTCGGGGTCGGCTCGATCCCGCACTCATAGGCTTCAAGCTTGGCCCGGTTGTACCGCTTTGGACCGATAAGCGTGGCCATGACCACGGAGAAGATCGCAAAGCCTGCCCCGAGGGCTCCCAGTACGAGGATGGGCGCATACGCGTTCACCGCTCCTCGCTCCTCTCAGTCGGCACTGACTGCTGGCGGTTGCACGAGCTCGCGGCACCGCCCCACCACGTAAGCGGTTGAAGATCGCTTACATGTGAAGCAGGTCACAAGCCCAACTTGCCCCGCATCCTATGCCTGCCACTCTGTGATCTGCGACACGGGGTACGCCAACTACTTTGTGATCTCCACCACCTGACGAACGATCATGAAGTCGGATGAGCGGTGATCTTCACACTCGAAGCGCCTGAGTGATCACCAGTGGTGACATCTTGGCTCGTCATGGCTGGTGAGAGAGGTGTTGCACTATCAAGAAGCGAACCGGGCGCGCAAATTGGCGCTGGACACGGGTGGCTGATAGTGGACGCCGTTCACACATCAGGGTGGAAGGTGTGGACGGAAGTAGACGGAAGCGGACGCGAGGCCGACCCCTAGGGGTCCTTTGTGACCTGTGTCACGCGACGCGGTCGGCGCCGAAAACCGGGCTTGGCCAACGGTGTCAACAGGTGGTAGGCGTCGGGCAATTCGGACGAATTGCGGAAAGACCGTGATCACAGCCTCGATCAAGGCTGTCCGTATTGCCCGTTACGGCGTCAATAAGGCCCGCAGCGGGCCGGTTTCACGCCGCAGCTTCACAACTGTGGCGCACCACACGTTTCTTGAAGGGAACCGTGAAGCCCTGATAGCGGTTGTACTCATGTCCCACACCGCTCACATACCCAGCCACCGGAAGCCCCGTCGCAGCGCCTCGAAGATGGCCCTGCGCGCCGGAGTCACCGGTGGCGTGCTCAGCACCCTCGCCGTGGCTGGTGCGTCCGGTGCGGCGAACGCTGCCGAGCCGGTCACGCAGACCCTCGAGCTGCCCACGCTCACCACCGACCTGTCCTCCCAGGTCGCCCAGTCCGCGGACGCCACCCAGCAGGCCGCGGCCAACTACCAGCTCCAGGCCGAGCGCGACGAGGCCTTCGCGAACGCCGCGAAGCAGGCCAAGAAGGACCAGGCCGCCGCCGAGAAGAAGGCGGAGGCCAAGAAGAAGGCCGAGGCCGAGGCCGCCGCCAAGGAGAAGGCCGAGCGCGAGGCCGCCGAGCAGGCCGCCTCCCGGTCCGCCGAGCGCACCACGCTCGCCTCCACCGGCTCCGGTTCCTCCAGCGCCTCCACGACCTCGACGACCGCGGCCGCCCCGGCCAGCGGCTCCGTCGGCGCCGTCATCAGCTTCCTCCAGGCGCAGGTCGGCGACGCGTACGTGATGGGCGGCACGGGCCCCAACTCGTGGGACTGCTCGGGTCTCGTGCAGGCCGCGTTCAAGCAGGCCGGCGTCGACCTCCCGCGCACCTCGCAGGAGCAGTCGACCTTCGGCACCCCCGTCTCGCTCTCCAACCTCGCGGTCGGCGACATCCTCTACTGGGGCGGCGCGGGCTCGGCGTACCACGTCGGCGTCTACATCGGCAACGGCCAGTACCTGGACGCCGCGAACCCCTCCAAGGGCGTCGTGATCCAGGACCTGTCCGGCTACCCGGCGAGCGGCGCGGTCCGCGCGCTCTGATCCACCCGCACGTACGAAGGCCGCCGCACCCGGTTCGGGGTGCGGCGGCCTTCGTGTGTACGCGGTGCCTGCCGGGCTCAGCCCTGCGGGGACAGCTCCCCCATCGCGCCCCAGCCCTCGTTCGGGATGTCGGCGTTGATGATCTCGGGGGTGGCGGCGATGAGCGGGGCCATGGCGGCGAGCCCGGCCTTGAAGTGGTCGGAGGCGACGTGCACGGCGCCCGCGTCACCGTCCCGGAAGCCCTCCAGGAGGACGAACTGGTTCGGGTCGTCCACACTGCGCGACCAGTCGAAGAAGAGATTGCCCTCCTCGGCGCGGGTCGCCTCGGTGAACGCGGCGGTCTTCTCCAGCCAGGAGTCGGCGTGCTCGGGGCGGGCGGTGAACTTCACGGCGATGAAAATCATGGCTCCACCGTATGACCCCGCCCCGCGCCCTGCGCCGTAGGGCTCACGCCTTCGGCGCGACCTTGCTCAGGCCGTTGATGATGCGGTCCATGGCGTCGCCGCCGGTCGGGTCGGTGAGGTTCGCGAGCATCTTCAGCGTGAACTTCATCAGGATCGGGTGGGAGAGCCCGCGCTGCGTCGCGATCTTCATGATCTTCGGGTTGCCGATGACCTTCACGAAGGCGCGGCCCAGCGTGTAGTAACCACCGTAGGTCTCCTTGAGGATGCGCGGGTAGCTCTGCAGCGCCAGTTCACGCTGGGAAGGGGTCGCGCGCGCGTGGGCCTGCACGATGACGTCGGCGGCGATCTGCCCCGACTCCATGGCGTACGCGATGCCCTCGCCGTTGAACGGGTTGACCAGGCCGCCCGCGTCACCGACCAGGAGCAGGCCCTTGGTGTAGTGCGGCTGGCGGTTGAAGGCCATCGGCAGGGCGGCGCCGCGGATCGTCGTCGTCATGTTGTCCGGGGTGAAGCCCCAGTCCTCCGGCATCGAGGCGCACCACGCCTTGAGGACCTCGCGCCAGTCCAGCTCCTTGAACGCCTTGGAGGAGTTGAGGATGCCGAGCCCCACGTTCGACGTGCCGTCGCCCATGCCGAAGACCCAGCCGTAGCCAGGCAGGAGCCGGTCCTCGCCCGGGCCGCGCCGGTCCCACAGCTCCAGCCAGGACTCCAGGTAGTCGTCGTCGTGGCGGGGCGACGTGAAGTACGTGCGCACCGCGACGCCCATCGGGCGGTCCTCGCGCCGGTGCAGGCCCATGGCGAGGGAGAGGCGCGTGGAGTTGCCGTCGGCGGCGACGACGAGCGGGGCGTGGAAGGTGGTCTCGGTCTTCTCCTCGCCGAGCTTGGCGTGCACGCCCGTGATACGCCCTGTGCGGTCGTCGATGATCGGCGCCCCGACGTTGCAGCGCTCGTAGAGCCGTGCGCCCGCCTTCTGCGCCTGACGGGCGAGCTGCTCGTCGAAGTCGTCGCGCTTGCGGACGAGTCCGTAGTCCGGGTAGCTGGCGAGCTCCGGCCAGTCGAGCTGGAGGCGGACGCCGCCGCCGATGATGCGCAGGCCCTTGTTGCGCAGCCACCCGGCTTCCTCGGAGATGTCGATGCCCATGGAGACGAGCTGCTTGGTGGCGCGGGGCGTCAGACCGTCGCCGCACACCTTCTCGCGCGGGAACGCGGTCTTCTCCAGGAGCAGGACGTCCAGGCCGGCCTTGGCGAGGTAGTAGGCGGTCGTCGAACCGGCGGGACCGGCCCCGACGACGATCACATCTGCGCTGTGCTCGGCGTTGTCGACGAGTCGCTCGGGCTGCTCGGTCACGGCGGGTTCTCCCCAGGCTCGAAAACAGTGTGCCGTCCGGCACGGACATGGGCAGTCTATTCAGCGGCATCGATCACCCAGCGAAGGGTCAGCCCATGAGTCGAGTCCTGCCCGCCGTGGATCTGCGCGTCCCCACCCACGAGGACGCCTTCGCCTGGCACCGGGTGTTCGACCACCCCGACGTCATGGAGTTCCACGGCGGCCGGACGGCCGAGCTGTCCGTGTACGAGGAGCTGACCGCCCGCCAGCGCCGCCACGACGCCGAGCGCGGCTACTGCCTGTGGACGATGACGGACGGCTCCCGCGAGGTCATCGGCTTCACCGGCGCCCAGCCCTGGGACCGCCCGTGGGGCCCGACCGGCGAGATCGAGATCGGCTGGCGGCTCGGCCGCGCCTACTGGGGCCAGGGCTACGCGACCGCCGCCGCGCGCGCGACCCTGGACCGCGTACGGGCGTCGGGTGTCACCAGCGTCGTCGCGATGGTCGACGCGCTGAACGAACGGTCGATCGCGGTGACCCGGCGGCTCGGCATGGAGCGCACGGAGACGTTCGTGACGCCGTCCGGACGCCAGGGGCACTGCTTCCGCCTGGAGTTGTGAGGCACGTGTGGAGCACGTCGCGGGGCACGTGCGGAGGCGCCGGGGCGTATCGCGCGGCGCCCCGCGGGGCTACCCTTCCGGTACCTCCTGGGGGTGACGCTCGTGCACATACCACCCGAGAACCCCGGCCTCCCCGAGTTTCCGGAGAACCCGGAGTACCCGCCGGAAGTCCGGGTCCCGAAGTTCGTCGGCCTGATGGCGGTCGACGCGCGCGGCCTGGCCGCGGCGCACGGCGTCCGGCTCACGTCCCCCGACCGCCCCGCCCTCGCGGCCACCACCGTCGACTACGTCGTACGCCAGTACCCGCTGCCCGGCGTCGAGGTCCCGCGCGACGCGGCCGTCACCGTCTGGTTCGACCTGGGTGAGGGCGAGGCGGACGGTGGCGCGGGCGTGCGCGTGCCCCGCGAGCCGGGCCCGCGGGGCGGTGGGATGCGTCGTGCCCTCGACGAACCGGCCGAACCGGCCGAACCGGTGGAGTGCGCCGGGCCGTTCAGTCGATGTCCGTGAGCCGCCAGGAGTCGAGGCCGACCTGATAGGTGCCGGCGAGGTCGGTCCAGAGGTCCTCCTTGCCGGTCAGGAAGATCGTGTATTCGGTGCCGTCCGGGGCGATGTACGACTGGTCGATGCCGTGGATCGTCTGCCCGGCCTCGTTCTCGTACGTGTACTCCCAGATGGCTCCCGCCTCGCCCTGGAAGGTGTTCGTGTCCAGGAGGATGCGCCGGTAGTTGGTCTTCTTCTTGTCCTCCTTGAGGTGCTTCTCCATCGCGAGGAGGTTCTCGTGCGAGGTGTAGTCCGCGAACGGGATGACGCCGACGACGTACTTCTCCATGCCGGTGCTGCCCGCGTACGTGACCTGGCTGCCGTTCTGCACGCCCACGCGGTCCCAGGCGTCCGGGACGACGAAGGAGAAGCCCTTCTCGTCGAAGACCTGGTGGTAACCGGCCGGGACCTCGGGCATGCCGGTGGGGGCGGCGTCCGAGGCGAGCACGGACGGGGTCGGGTCCGGGCCGGCCTCCGTCCCGGTCGGCGTCGGGGTCGGCGTCGGTGTCGGTGAGGCGGGCTCGGGCTGCGTCCGGCTCCGACTCTGGGACGCGACCGGCTCGCCGCCCTTGCCGTCCTGCTTGTCGTCCCCGCCGCCGTCCATGAGCAGCAGCACACCGGCCGCGGCCCCGCCCCCGATGACGAGGGCACCGACGAGGGTCCCGACCCAGACGCCGACCCGCCGCGAGGCGGGCTCTCCGCCGGGGGCCGGGGCGGTGTGCGGGGCGAGTTGGTACGGGCCCGGGGTGTGGCTCAGCGGGACGACGGTCGGCGTGTACAGGGCCGGGGGTTCGGCCGGGGCGGGGGCCGGCTTGTCGAGCGACGGGGGCTGGGGCAGGGCGTCGGCGGTCGGTGCCTCCTCCGGCCTCGCGGGGAGCGGGGCCTCGCCCGGCATGGTGGGGAGCGGGGCCTCCCCCGGCATCGCGGGCAGCGGGGCCTGGCCCGGCATGGCCGGGAGCGGTGCCGGGACGATGCCGGTCGCGACGCCTGCCATCTGCATCAGGTACGGAGCCAGGAAGGTGGCCGCGCCGATCCACAGCAGGCCGAACAGCAGTGCGTCCGCGACGCTCACGCCCACGTCAATGCGGCCCGAGCCGCTGCCGAAGAAGTCGAGGTCGCCCGCGAACTCCGCCCCGATGCCGCCGACCCCGGCGAGGAGCAGGAACAGGCCGAAGAAGAAGCCCGCCGAGAGGAACTGCTCGCGGCGGTCGAGGGAGCGCCGGGCGGTCAGAACGCCGACCACCAGGGCGCAGATCAGCGCGATGGCGAGGGCGTAGGCCACGGCCCCGGAGCCGAGTTCGTCGCCGAGCCGGGACAGCCCGAACGACTCCTTCTCGTAGCCGCCGCCACCCAGCGACGACGACCCCCGGGCCTCGAACTCCAGCGGAGCGCCGAAGCACAGGCCGAGCACGGCGAGCGCGAGGTTGGGCAGGAGCATCAGGAACACGCCGAGCGCCGCCGCGTCGGAGCCGTCGAAATCGGAGGACTCGGCGAGGCCGGACGGGCTCGACGCGCCGTCGTCACCGAAGATCGCGAGTCCGGCCCAGCCGAGCACCGCCGCGATCAGCAGCACCCACCCCATGGCGCGGACGGCCGTCCCGAACGCCCGGACCGACATGCGCACGCCCGGCCGCGCGGCGGCGATCCGGTACGTCAGGTCGTCGCCGTGCAGCACTCCCCCGGCGACCGCGAGCGAGAGCAGCAGCGTCCACAGCGTGGTCAGGAACGGCCCCGTGTGCAGCGACACTTCCTCGATGTCCGGCTGCCCGACGAGCGCCAGGACGAGCGTCGCCCCGGTCACGAGCAGCGCGACCCGCACGGCCGCCTCCAGTCCCGCGCTCGCGCCGCCCGGTGCGCCCGGCACGGTCCGCGCGTACAGGCGCGTCCGCAGCATCCGTACGCCGATGACGAGGGCCGCGATCCACACCACGGTCACCAGGAGCGGGATGACGGAGAGCGAGGCGTTGCCGGAGGAGCCGGAGTCGTAGCCGCTGCCGTAGACCGAGCCGCCGGAGCCGCCGCCGGAGACCTCCAGACTGCCGCCGAGCCCCTGGAGCAGCACGGCCAGGGCGACGCGCATCCGGTCCGCGAACCCGATCACGACCTCGTCGGAGTCCTGCCCGTACGAGGGGACGGCCAGCGCGAACGCGGCGACGACAAGGAGCCCGACCGGCCACAGCGCGGCCTGCGCGGCCCCGGCCCAGTCACCGCGCAGGGCGCGCCCGAAGAACTGCCCGACGGCCGAGGGCTGAGCGGGGCCCGGGGCGTGGGCGGGCGGGGGCGGTGCGCCCTGAGCGGCGGGTGGGGCCTGCGGCGGCGGCGGCGGGGGCGGAGGTGCGGCGGCGGTCCGCTCCCGCCCGCATCTCATGCAGAAACGGGCCTCTTCGGGAGCCTCGGCTCCACAGTGCGGGCAGAACGACGGCATCGGGCGCTCCGTGACGATGATCCGGGGACGGCGCGAGTGACACACCGTCACCCGGCGGTCACCACGTACTCAACGGACACATCTTTCCGGCCGTCCGGTTCCCGTCAACTGCATTAAGCGGCGCAGTACTTACTGCGTCACGTGCTGCATCACTTGCTGCGCCGCTTACTGCGCCACTTACTGCGGCTCACTTGGTGCCGCGGTGCAGGGCGACGATGCCGCCGGTCAGGTCCCGCCAGGCGACCTTCTTCCACCCCGCGCCCTGGAGGCGGGCGGCCAGCTCCGGCTGGGTGGGCCAGGCGCGGATCGACTCGGCGAGGTAGACGTACGCGTCCGGGTTCGAGGAGACGGCGCGCGCGACCGGCGGCAGCGCCCGCATCAGGTACTCGGTGTAGACCGTGCGGAACGGGGCCCACGTCGGGTGGCTGAACTCGCAGATGACGACGCGGCCGCCCGGCTTCGTGACCCGGTACAGCTCGCGCAGCGCCTGGTCGGTGTCCTGGATGTTGCGCAGCCCGAAGGAGATCGTCACCGCGTCGAACGTGTCGTCCTTGAACGGCAGCTTCGTGCCGTCGCCCGCCGTGAACGGCATCCAGGGGTGGCGCTTCTTGCCGACGCGCAGCATCCCGAGGGAGAAGTCGCAGGGCACGACGTACGCGCCCGCCTTCACGAACGGCTGCGAGGACGTCGCCGTCCCTGCCGCCAGGTCGAGGATCTTCTGCGCCGGACGCGCGTCGACCGCCTTGGCGACCGCCTTGCGCCACACCCGGTCCTGCCCCAGGGACAGCACGTCGTTGGTGAGGTCGTAGTTCTCCGCCACGTCATCGAACATGGAGGCGACTTCGTGGGGCTGCTTGTCCAGGGATGCACGGGTCACGGCCCCATTGTGGCAGGGTCCGTCCCGTCGCCGGGTGACCGGGACCTGTCTAGGATGCGGGGGCACTTGACCAGGCGGAGGGGTGGGCGAGTTGGGGGCGGCACGACGGTGGGCGGCCGGGGCGTGGGTGGCCCTGGTCGCGGGAGGCTGGGTGGCGACACAGGCCCTGGAGCCCGGCATCGAACCGACGAACCGCCCCCGCCCGGCGGACAGCCCCCCGCCGACGGTCACCCCGATCACCCTCCCGGACGCCTGCCCACCCCGCACCCCGGCTCCGCCGGCCCTCACGAACGAGCCGACGATCTCGTCCGTGCAGTCCTACACCGTCGAGGTCCGCGACACAGCGACCGTCGAAGGCTCCGCGAACTGCGTGACCGTCACCACCCGCTGAAGGAGGAGGCGCTCAAGGAGCAGCGGCGAAGCCGCACGCTCCAGGGGCGCGGGGAACGGCGCGAGCGACCACGGCGAGACCCGCAGACGAAATGCGGGAGGAATGCCGCATGCAGTGCACATTCCGGGGGCGCGGGGAACTGCGCGACCAGCCATGACGACAGCCGCACCCGGAAACGAACGGCGGGATGCCGCACGCAGTGCGCATTCCAGGGGCGCGGGGAACTGCGCGACCAGCCACGACGAGACCCGCAGACGGCAGCGCACACGCACTCCCACGGCGGCTCACCGCCCCCGGTACACCAGCCGCCCACCGATCACCGTCGCCACACACGTGGACGCCCCCCGCCGCACAAGCTCCGCCCGATCCGCGACATCGAACACCGCGAACCGCGCCGCCCCGCCCACCTCAAGCCCTGGCAGCAGAACCATCGGCCGAGGCGAGAGCGACACAGGCCCGGGCAGCCCCTCCGGCCGCGCCCCGAAGACGAGCCCCGAGCGCTGGACGACCTCCAGCACGGGCGCCACCCGCAACGCCCCGGCCAGGGCAACCGTCCCGTGCGCGAACAACCGCTGAACCCCCCGCCGCGCACTCGCCCCGACCCGCGAGGGATCCGCCCGGAATATCTCCCGCGCCCGCTCCCCGCCGATCGGCACCGTCCCGTACGTGTCGGCCTCACGCGGATCGGGGTGGTAGGTGTGCTCCAGGATCTCGGGACCGTACGGATTGAGGAGTCCGGGCGTGAGGATGCCGGGCCAGCGCCGCACCCGTACGTCCGGGTGGGCGGCGGCCAGCTCCTCATACGGTCCGAGCGCCTTGATGTGCTCACCGTCGACGAGGACGGCGGCGTCGGCGGTGACGTGCAGAGTCAGCACAGAAGAGACCGGGCCTAGTTGGTCGCTACGAGCTTCAGCTCGGGGTGCGCCGTGCCGCCGTCGATCGCCGTGGAGGAGATGTGCGACATGACGCGCTCGTCGACGGGGTCGTTCGCCGGGTCGTCGTGCACGACGAGGTGCTCGTACGTGGTGGCCCGCTGCGCGGGGACGCGGCCCGCCTTGCGGATCAGCTCGATGATCTCCATGCGGTTGGAACGGTGCTTGGCACCGGCCGAGGAGACGACGTTCTCCTCCAGCATGATCGACCCGAGGTCGTCGGCGCCGTAGTGCAGGGAGAGCTGCCCGACCTCCTTGCCGGTCGTCAGCCAGGAACCCTGGATGTGCTGGACGTTGTCGAGGAAGATCCGGGCGATCGCGATCATGCGCAGGTACTCGAAGAGCGTGGCCTGCGTACGGCCCTTGAGGTGGTTGTTCTCGGGCTGGTACGTGTACGGGATGAACGCGCGGAAGCCGCCCGTCCGGTCCTGCACGTCGCGGATCATGCGGAGGTGCTCGATGCGCTCGGCGTTCGTCTCGCCGGTGCCCATCAGCATCGTGGAGGTGGATTCGACGCCCAGGTTGTGGGCGGTCTCCATGATCTCCAGCCAGCGCTCGCCGGACTCCTTCAGCGGCGCGATGGCCTTGCGCGGGCGCTCGGGGAGCAGCTCGGCGCCGGCGCCCGCGAACGAGTCGAGCCCCGCGGCGTGGATGCGCTGGATCGCCTCCTCCACCGACACCTTGGAGATCCGCGCCATGTGCTCGACCTCGGACGCGCCCAGGCTGTGGATGACGAGCTGCGGGAAGTCCTTCTTGATCGCGGAGAAGTGCTTCTCGTAGTACTCGACGCCGTAGTCCGGGTGGTGGCCGCCCTGGAACATGATCTGGGTGCCGCCGAGTTCGACGGTCTCCGCGCAGCGGCGCAGGATGTCGTCGAGCTCCCGGGTCCAGCCCTTCTTGGTGTCCTTCGGGGCCGCGTAGAAGGCACAGAACTTGCACGCCGTCACGCAGACGTTCGTGTAGTTGATGTTCCGCTCGATGATGTACGTGGCGATGTGCTCGATGCCCGCGTACTTGCGGCGCCGGATCGCGTCGGCGGCGGCGCCGAGCGCGTGCAGCGGCGCGTCGCGGTAGAGGTCGACGGCCTCTTCGGGGGTGATCCGCCCACCGGCGGCGGCACGGTCGAGGACGGACTGAAGAGCGGCCTTCTCGGTCACCGGACGTGCCCCTTTCGGAGGGTCTGAACACGGTTTGCACAGGTATTAACTGAATCAGGGCGGACCGTCTCAGCGTACGTCAGGCCGCCAGAGCGCCCAGCAGAACCCCCGCGCAGGCCCCCGCGATCATGAACGGGCCCAGCGGCAGCAGCGTCTTGCGGCCCGCGCCCCGGAAGACGACGAGCGCGCCCGCGAACAGGCCGTTGAGGCACACGCCCACGAACACGCCGATGAACAGCACGCCCCACCCGTACCAGCCGAGCGCCGCCCCGAGCCCGACCGCCAGCTTCACGTCCCCGAACCCCAGGCCGGGCGGGTAGAGGAGGTGCAGGATCAGGTAGCCGCCGCCCATCCCCACGGCGCCGAACAGCGCGCCGCGCCAGGAGCCGCCGGGTTCGGGCAGCAAGGCGGCGGCGCCGAGCGCGGCCAGGGCGAGCGCGGCGAGCGGCAGCGTCAGGACGTCCGGCAGCCGGTGCACCGCGAAGTCGACCGTGGCGAGCAGCACGCAGAGCGGCGCGAGCAGCAGCCAGGCGGCCAGTTCGGGGCGGGTGCCGGTGGCGGCGGCGAGCAGGGCGCAGACCAGCGCCGTGCAGACGGCGAGAGCCACGGTGCCGGGGCCGTACCGCGCCGTCCCGATCCAGCCCCGGATCGGCCGGCCGGACGGGTCCTCGGACCTCCAGGGCTCGTCCGGCTCCACGGAGAGGCGGTAGGCGGGGCGCGGCAGCAGCGTCCCCGCGGCGGCGCCCCAGAGGGCGGCGAGCGTGATCAGCGCGGTTTCCTCCACCCCGTCAGCCATCTCGTCAGCCTTTCGGGACGCGCTGGACGCGCTGGAGGTCCGCCGTCGGGTTGCCCGCCTGGGGGTACTGCGACGTGTACTTCAGTGTGTCGTTCAGTGCGTCGCCGTCGCCGTCGCCGCCGCCGTCGCGTGTCAGGTGCACGGTGTGGGTGCCCTGCGCGCACGTCCCCGGGTTGTCCGGTGCGGCCTCGCCTGCCGCGACCAGCTCCTTGCCGTCGACCGACTTCAGCGTCAGTACGTCGACGCACTGGATGCCCAGCGGATCGGTCGAGGTCACCTTGCCGACCTCCTTGCCGACCGCGGCCTGTTCCAGATCGACCCGGAACGTGCCGAAGGGCATGCCCGCCTGCACCGCCGGGCCGTTCCACGCGCCCAGGTAGAACTCCGGTACGGGTCCGGATGTGGACGGCTGCGCCGATCCCGAGGGCGTTCGCGTCGATCCCGTGGGCGGTCGCGTTCCTGTGGGCGGGGCCGAGTCCATCGGCGGGGCCGATGTGGCTGTCGAAGGGGCCGAGCCGGCCTCCTTGTTCCCCTCGTCCGGCAGCATGTTCACCACGAGGATCCCGCCGACCGTGACCGCCGCGAGCGCCCCGGCCACCGCGAGCGCCACCGAGCAGCTCACCCTGCGGCCCCTACCGTCGGCCGACGTGGGCGAGGACGTCGCCGACACGGAGACGGAGAAGCGGCCCGGCGTGGCGTCCTGCGTCTGTGTCGATGGCCCTGGGGTCTGTGGCGGTGACTGCGGGCGCGGCGGTGGCACCGACGCGTACCCCGGGTCCGGCGGACCGAAGACCCCCGCCGGGGCGGGGGCCGGGCCCCCGGTCACCGACGGGCTGCTGAAGCCGACCGGGCCCGACTGCGGCACCGGCGCCGGCGCCCCCTCCAGGTCCAGGAGCTGCACCGCGCTGCGCGACACCTGCTCGACCAGGGCCCCGGGCAGCCAGCCCGCCGCGACGAGCCGCGCCGCCCCCTCGGGCGCGAGGCGCCGCGCGATCTCCTCCGGCGCGGGCCGCTCCGCCGGGTTCTTCGCCAGGCACGCCGCCGCCACGTCCCGCGCCTCACCCGTCAGTGCGCCCAGTTCTGGTTCCTCGTGGACGACCTTGTAGAGCAACGCCGCCGACGAGTCACCGGGGAACGGGGGCTCGCCCTGCGCCGCGTACACCAGGACCGCGCCGAGCGAGAACACGTCCGCCGCGCCGGTCACGCCCTCGCCGAGGATCTGCTCGGGCGCCATGTAGCCGGGCGAGCCGATGGAGACGCCGGTGCCGGTCAGCGACGTCGCGCCGCCCCCGAGCCCCGTCCGCGAGGTGCCCCCGACGGCCCGCGCGATGCCGAAGTCGATCAGCCGCGGCCCGTCCACCGTCAGCAGCACGTTCGACGGCTTCACGTCCCGGTGTACGAGGCCCAGGCCGTGCACCGCCGTCAGCGCCTCGGCGAGGCCCGCGCCCAGGACCCGTACGGAGTGCTCGGGCAGCGGCCTGCCGTCGGCGACCGCCTGCGTGAGCGAGGGCCCCGCGACGTACCCCGTCGCCACCCACGGCACCTGCGCGTCCGGGTCCGCGTCCAGGACCGGGGCGGTCCACGCGCCGCCGACCCGGCGCGCCGCGTCCACCTCGCGCCGGAACCGCGCCCGGAACTCCTCGTCCAGCGCGAAGTGCGGGTGCACCACCTTCACCGCGACGGTCCGGCCGCCGGTGCTGCGGCCCAGGTACACGCGGCCCATTCCGCCGTGGCCCAGCCTGCCGAGGAGCCGGTACGGACCGACCGTCGTCGGATCGTCGGCCGCCAGCGGATGCATCCGGTACCTCCCCCGTGCCGCCTCATGCCGCCTCGTGCCCGTTCCGTGCCCGTTCCGTGCTCTTGCGGCGCTTCTGGTGCAGCAGCGTAGCCGCGTCGCGTGAATGTCGTGTGTTCACGTTGATTTCATACTGACGCCATAGCGGTGCCGTCCCGGTGGCATACCGGTGCCGGGGAATTCTGGTTCGGCGTTCACGGAATTCCGCCAGGCCCGGGCCTGGCGGAATTCCGTGCGCTTCAGCGTGAGAGCAAGTCCACCTTCACGTCGGAAGCGAATCCGGTCGACGGGCCGACCCTGCGCGCGAACTCCGTGACCCCTTCCAGTTGTGCGGGGCCGAAGCGGAAGTCGAGCGTCGTGAAGTACTCCTCCAGGACCTGCTCGTCGAACACCTCCCAGCGCGCCGCCTGCTCCGCGACCTTCGTGACCTCCTCGAGCGACACGTCCCGCGACCGCAGGAACGCCTCGTGCACCTGGTGCGTGATCACCGGCTCCCGCGCCGCGTACTCCTTGCGCGCCGCCCACACCGCGAACACGAACGGCAGTCCCGTCCACTCCTTCCACATCGCGCCCAGGTCGTGCACCTGGAGCCCGAGGCGTGGCGCGTCGTGCAGGTTCGCGCGCAGCGCCGCGTCCCCGATCAGTACCGCCGCCTCCGCGTCCTGCATCATCAGGCCCAGGTCCGGCGGGCACGTGTAGTACTCCGGCTCCACGCCGACCCGCTCCGCGAGCAGCAACTGCGCCAGCCGGACGGACGTACGGGACGTCGAACCCAGCGCCACACGCCGCCCGTCGAGCTGTTCCAGCGGCACCTGCGACACGATCACGCAGGACATCACCGGGCCGTCGCAGCCCACCGCCAGATCGGGGAAGGCGACCAGCTGGTCCGCCGCCTTCAGGAACTCGACGAGGGTGATCGGGCCGATGTCCAGGTCGCCCTGGACCAGGCGCTCGCTGAGCTTCTCCGGGGTGTCCTTCGTCAGCTCGAAGTCGAGGAGCGATCCCGTCCGCGCGAGGCCCCAGTAGAGGGGCATGCAGTTCAGGAACTGGATGTGGCCCACGCGGGGACGGGTGCGCCGCGCGGCCTGAGGAGTCTCGGGAGAATTGTCCACATCGGCGAGGCTAGCCCCATGGGGTACGGTGCAGGCTCCGGGCCGTACGGGACGCCGGTCCCCGGCCGGACGCGAAGCGGCGATCCGCGCCGCCGTCAAGCAGCCTCACCGACGCTGTCAAACCTCCGGGTGAAGTGATCTTGCCCTCTATTGCTTTCGGCTGCCTACGTGCTAGGCTCGCCGCAAGTTGCAGTTTGGTTTCCCTTGCAGTACAGAGCCTGCGGAGCATGTAACCGCAGGCTCTCGTCGTATTCAGACTTTTGCAGTTGTTCGCAAGCGCATTTGCAGGTTCTGGAGCAGGGCGACCCTTTGGCCCATAGGAGGGCTTATGGCTACCGGAACCGTGAAGTGGTTCAACGCTGAAAAGGGCTTCGGCTTCATCGCCCAGGAAGGCGGCGGCCCGGACGTCTTCGTCCACTACTCGGCGATCAACGCGAACGGCTTCCGCTCCCTCGAGGAGAACCAGGCCGTGACCTTTGACGTCACGCAGGGTCCGAAGGGCCCGCAGGCGGAGAACGTCACCCCCGCCTAATTCCTTCGTGATCGCCGCACGGCAGGCGCCGTGACCCGATCCGGAACCTAGCGCAGTACCCAAGGAGCCCCGCTTCCCCGTCCCGGCTTGCCGGTGGGGTGAGACGGGGCTCCTGCCTTTTCTCTTCCTCGTTCGTCCGTCCGTTCGTCCGTTCGTCCGTTGGTCTGTTCGTTCGTTCAGCTGTGCATGCGTGCGCCCTTCAGCGTCTTGTCCACCGCGTTGCGCGGGCCGTACACGGCGATGCCCACCAGGTCCAGGTCCGCCGCCGTCACCGCCCGGACCGCCGCCCTGTTGTCCCTGTCGTTGCCCGTCGCGAACAGGTCCGACGTGAACACCGAGCGCGGCAGCGCGCGCCGCAGCGCCCGCTCGTGCGCCGCCTTCAGGACCTCCTTGCCGGCCTCGAAGACCAGTACCGGCTGCCGGAACATCGGCAGGTACGCCGTGTCGTCCGCGTCCGCGTACGGTTCCCCGATCACCTCCGGGAGCTGCGTGCCGAGGCCGCTCACCAGGAACGCCGTCACGTTGAGCCGCTGCCAGGTCTCCAGGTCGTCGCGGAGGAGGACGGCGATCTTCGTGTCGAAGCGGATGGTGTCGGTCTGGGTCTCGGATGCGGTCTGTGTGCTCATGCTTTGAGACTGTCGGTCGGCGTCGGGTTCCGTCTTGTACGTTTTTTGCATGGCCGCCGCTTCCGGGTCCCGTTCTGAGGAGATCACCGCTTGGCGTCCCGAGGTCGCGGGCGTCACCGAGGTCTTCCACGCCCACTTCACCCGGCACGCCTATCCGATGCACGTCCACGACACGTGGACGCTCCTCATCGTCGACGAGGGTGCTGTCCGCTACGACCTGGAGCGGCACCAGCACGGTACGCCGCTCGGGACCGTGTCCCTGCTGCCCCCGCAGGTGCCCCACAACGGGTCCGCGGCGACTCCGCTCGGCTTCCGGAAGCGGGTGCTCTACCTCGACGCGGGGTGCGGGCCGCTCGACTCGTCGTTCATCGGGCTCGCGGTCGATACGCCGGATCTGGCGGATCCGCTGTTGCGGCACCGGATCAGTCAGCTGCATGCGTCGCTGGCGCGGCGGGGGGATGAGCTGGAGGCGGCGTCTCGGCTGGAGTTTGTCGGGGAGCGGTTGCGGGAGCGGTTGCGGCCGCTGCTGCGTTCGGAGGGGCGTCGGCGCGGGGTGGATCGGCGGGTGGCCGGGGCGTTGCGGGAGTTGCTTGATGCGCGGGTGGTGGAGGGGGTTGAGCTGGGGGAGGCGGCTGCGCTCGTGCATGCGCATCCGGCGCATTTGGTTCGGTCGTTCGGGGCGGCGTATGGGATTGCTCCGCACCAGTACTTGATGGCGCGGCGGGTGGATCGGGCGCGGCGGCTGCTGCTGGACGGTGTTTCGGCGGCTGAGGTGGCGGCGCAATGCGGCTTCTACGACCAGTCGCACTTGTCCCGCCACTTCAAACGAGTGGTGGGCACGCCACCGGGCCGTTACGCCCGCGGTCCGAGGGCGCTGTAGTGCGCGTTCCGTCGAGCGGTGGGGCGGGGCCGCGCCGGGGCGCCTCCTCGGCCGGATAGGCCTCATCCCCCACGGTCCGCCATAGGCGAGTCGTCCTGCACTCCATTCCAGCGGAGTCCTGCGGGGGCACCCCGACGCGTCCCCTCCGGCCGAATCGCGAGTGCGGACCGGTGCCCCGTCCTGAGGCGGCACCCCGGGCGCCATGCACCCCGCCTCGGACAACCTGCCACCCCGAGTGCCATGCACCCCGCCTAGGGCAACCTGCCACCCCGAGTGCCATGCACCCCGCCTCGGGCAACCTGCCGCTCCCCGCACCTCCCCACCCCGCCCCGCCTTGGGCAATCTGCCGCCTGGGGCGGCAGGGTGGGCAAGGCGGCACCCCAGCGCCGGGGCACCGCCCAAACAGGCCCTCGGCAGGGTTCGGCGTCTCGGGGCAGCGTAGGAGGCAGGCCCGTATCAGGGCTTCGCTTCGCCGGGCGTACGCCCCCGTCCGGTCATGAGGCGCGGCGGGGCAGGTGCCATGCGGCCAGTGCTGCTGTTGCCGAGAGGAGGGTGCCTGCTGTGAGGAGGCTTGCTTGCATGCCTGGTAGGGAGAAGGGGGCCGCCGCCCCGTCACTCGTCACGACGAGCGTTCCGAACAAGGCCACGGCCAGCGCCCCGCCCGTCTGCCGAAACGCGTTCAAGAGCCCGGACGCCGTCCCGACCCGCGCCCCAGGGACGGAGTCCATCAGCATCGCCGTCACCGCCGGAATGGCGAACGCCCCGCCCAACCCCGTAGGGACGAGCATCAGCAGCAGCACCCACATCGGCGTGTGCGCCGACAAGGGGAGGAGTACGAACATGGCTGCCGCCAGGATTAGTTGACCCGTCACGATGACCGGCCTCCGGCCGAAGCGTTCCGCCATGCGCGGCGATATCAGGTTCGTCCCCGTGATGATCACCGCCAGTGGCACGAACACCAGCCCCGCCGTCAGCGCCGACATGCCTCGCGCCTGCTGAAGTTAGAGCCCGAGCATGAAGACGAGCCCGTAGAACGCCACGTTGATCGCGAACCCGACCGCGAGGGCGACGGAGACGGTGCGCGAGCGGAGCATGGGCAGCGGCACCATGGGCGCCCGGTGCCGCTTCTCGGTCACGTAGAACGCGACGGCCGAGAGGACGGCCACCCCGGCCGAGAGCAGGGCCGGCGTCGACGTCCAGCCCGCGTGCCCGCCCTCGATCACCGCGAAGGTCAGTCCGGCGAGGGCCAGCACCGCCGTCAGCTGGCCCGGCACGTCCAGCGGTGCCGGCCTGCGCGGTGACGGCGCCACCTTGGTGAGCAGACCGATGATCAGCGCGCCGACCGGAAGGTTCAGGACGAACACCGCTCGCCAGCTCATCGTCTCCGTCAGCGCACCGCCGAGCACCGGGCCCGCCGCCATCGCCACCGAACCGCCCACCGTCCACAGCGCGATCGCCCGCGCCCTGCGCCGCGCGTCCTCGTACGCCTGTCTGATCAGCGCCAGGGACGCCGGCATGAGGATCGCCGCGGCTCCGCCCTGTACGACCCGGGCCGTCACGAGCGCCCCGATGGACGGGGCCAGTGCGCAGGCCAGGGAGGCGAGGGTGAAGAGGGCCGTGCCCCAGGCGTAGGCGCGGCGCGCCCCGGCCCGGTCGGAGAGGGCCCCGGCGGACAGCATCAGGCCCGCGAACATCAGCGTGTACGCGTCCACCACCCATTGCAGTCCGGTGATGCCGCCGTGCAGCGACGCCCGGATGCCGGGCAGCGCGATGTTCACAGCCGACACGTCGACGGTGATGATCGTGAAGCCGAGCAGCGCCGCCACGAGTGCCGTTCCGCCGCCTGGTGTCGCCTTGCGCGTGGGGACCGCTGCGGCACGGGTGCCTGAGTAGGTGAGCGTCACGTCAACCTCCGGAGTGGGGTAGGGGTGGTGTGCGGGTGGGCGGGGTCGTCCGGCCGCGGACCTGTGACGTGCACTCCCTGGGCCCGGTGGCCCCGCCACCCGCAACGCCCTCCACTCTCGTGGCGCCCCGCGCGAAGTGGCAGGCCGCTCCCCGCCGGGGCGCCGCGTTCCTGGCCCTGACACGGCCCCCCGGGCCCCTGGCGCCCTGTGGACAATGAACGTATGGCTGACACCACGGAATTGGGCAGATACCTGCGGGCCCGCAGGGCGCAGGTCACCCCGGCCGACGCGGGGCTGCCCGCCGGGACGGGGCTGCGCCGCACCCCGGGCCTGCGCCGCGAGGAGCTGGCGACTCTCGCCGGGGTGAGCGTCGACTACTACACCCGGCTGGAGCGGGGGCGCGAGACCAACCCGTCCACCGCCGTGATCGACGCCCTCAGCCGCGCCCTGCGCCTGCGGGGCGACGCGCACGAACGCCTGCACGAGCTGGCCGAGTTGGCGTCGGGGCGGCTCACCGTTCCGCATCCGACGAGCGACGACACGGTGCGCGAGTCCGTGCTGCAGATGCTGGAGGCGCTGCGGCCCATGCCCGCGTACGTGGTCAGCCGGCACAGCTACATGCTGGCCGCCAATCCGGCGGGGCGCCGCCTGCTGCCCGGTATGTGGGATCTGCCGCCCGAGGAGCGCAATGTGACCCGCTACCTCTTCCTGCACCCGGCCGGGCGGTCCCTGTACGTGCCGTGGGAGGAGACCGTCGCCAAGTCGGTCGCCCACCTGCGGGCTGTGGGCGGGACCGATCCCGACGATCCGAGGATGGCCCGCCTCGTGGGGGAGCTGCTTCTGAAGTCCCCGGACTTCGCGCGGATGTGGGATCGGTACGACGTGTGCGAGCGCAGTGGCGGTACCAAGACCTTCGATCATCCGAAGGTCGGCGGGATGACCCTTACGTACGAGGTCATGCAGCTTGCCCGGACGGGCGGCCAGCGCCTGGTCGTCTACCAGGCACCGGCCGGGTCCCCGGACGAGGAGGCGCTGCTCGGGCTCGATCCCGCCGCGCGCGCCTGAGAGACGACTACGCGCGTTCCAGGATCGCCGTCACGCCCTGGCCGCCCGCCGCGCAGATGGAGATCAGGCCGCGGGCCGGGCCGCCGCGCTCGGACAGCAGTTTGGCGAGCGTCGCCACGATCCTCGCTCCCGTCGCCGCGAAGGGGTGGCCGGTCGCCAGGGACGAGCCGGCCACGTTCAGGCGCTCCCGGTCGACCGGCGCCAGGCCCTGCTTCTCCCAGGCGGCCAGCGTCGCCAGGACCTGGGACGCGAACGCCTCGTGCACCTCGATCAGGTCGAAGTCCTCGATGCCGAGCCCGGCCCGTTCCAGCATCCGCGGCACCGCGTACGCGGGCGCCATGAGCAGTCCGTCGCCGCCTCCCCCGGTGACGTCGCCGCCGACGAAGTCGACCGCCGCCGTCTCGTACGCCGTCAGATACGCGAGCGGTTCCAGGCCGCGCGCCTTCGCCCACTCCTCGCCGGCCAGGAGCACCACCGCCGCGCCGTCCGTCAGCGGTGTCGAATTGCCCGCCGTCATGGTGGGGTTCGGGTCCTTCACGCCGAAGACGGGCTTGAGTGTTGCCAGCTTCTCGACCGTTGAGCCCGGGCGCAGGTTCTGGTCGCGTTCCAGGCCGCGGTAGGCGACCACCAGGTCGTCGAGGAAGCCGCGGTCGTACGCCGCCGCCAGGCGCTGGTGGCTGGCGGCGGCGAGCGCGTCCTGGTCCTCGCGGGCGATGCCCCACTCGCGGGCCGTGACCGCCGCGTGCTCTCCCATCGACAGGCCGGTACGGGGCTCCGCGTTGCGCGGGATGTCCGGTACGAGGTGGCCGGGGCGGATCCGGGACAGCGCCTTGAGGCGGGCGCCCGCCGACGTGGCGCGGCGGGCCTCGAGCAGGATCTTGCGCAGGTTGTCGTTGACGCCGAGCGGGGCGTCGCTCGCCGTGTCCGAGCCGCCCGCGACCGCGCTCTCCGTCTGGCCGAGGGCGATCTTGTTGGCGGCGGCGATCACCGCCTGGAGGCCCGTGCCGCACGCCTGCTGGATGTCGTAGGCGGGGGTGCGCGGGTCCAGCATCGAGCCGAGCACGGTCTCGCGCGCGAGGTTGAAGTCACGGCTGTGCTTGAGCACGGCCCCGGCCACGAACTCGCCTATGGCGCCCGGCTCCTGGAGGTCGTAGCGGCCCACGAGACCGTCCAGGGCCACGGTCAGCATCTCCTGGTTGGAGGCGGTCGCGTACGGGCCGTCGGAGCGCGCGAACGGAATGCGGCTGCCGCCGATGACGGCGACTCGGCGGGGCAGTGCCGGGGTTTTGGCGGGGCGTACCATCTCGACAACTCCTGACTACTGAGTAACCTTACTCCGAAGTAAATTTACGACCGCGCAGGGAGTTGGACAATGGCCGATCGCTATCTGAACTTCACCGGCACGGCCCCCGGCCGCTTCCTGACCCGGCGTACAGGTCTGCCGCAGCCCGTACCCCTGCGCCGCTGGTCCGCACAACAGCCGACGTTCAGCGGTCAGTTGCTGCACTTCACCGCCGGGTCCTCCGCGCATCGCGGTGCGCTTTCGGAGCTGCTCGGGCGAACCGGGCTCGACGTGCGCGGGTCCCTCTCCGGGCGGGACCTGGCGGCGGTGCGTCCCGTCGGCGTCGTCGTCGACGCCACCGCCGTCGCGGACCTGGACGGGCTCGCCGAGGTGCACGCCGCGCTCCATCCCGTCGTCCGCTCCCTCGCCACGAGCGGGCGCGTGGTCGTGCTGGGGGCGCCGCCCTCCCCCGACGATCACCATCAGGCGGCCGTGCAGCAGGGGCTCGAAGGGTTCGTCCGCTCCCTCGGCAAGGAGATCGGGCGCGGCCGCACGGTGAACCTGGTGCGGGTCGCCGGCCCTGTCGGCGCGGCCGAGTCCACGCTGCGGTTCCTGCTCTCGCCGCGGTCCGCGTACGTGAGCGGGCAGGTGATCGAGGTCGGCGCGCCGGATGCGGAGCCGGTCCTTCCCGAGGACTGGGCCGATCCCCTCGCCGGGCGCACCGCGCTCGTCACCGGCGCCGCGCGCGGCATCGGCGAGGCCGTCGCCGAGACCCTCGTACGGGACGGGGCCCACGTCGTCCTGCTCGATGTGCCGTCCGCCGAGGCCGACCTCGCGAAGGTCGCGGAGCGGCTTGCCGGGCGGGCCCTTCCGCTGGACATCACGGCCGAGGACGCCGGTGAGCGCATCGCCGAGTTCACCCGTGAGGGCGGGCTCGACGTCCTCGTGCACAACGCGGGCATCACGCGCGACCGGCGCCTCGCCAACATGCCCGCCGAGCGGTGGAGTTCGGTGCTCGACGTGAACCTCGCCAGCGTGCTGCGGACCACGGATTCCCTGTTGAAAGCGGGCGCATTGCGGCGCGGTGGCTCCGTCGTCGCCACGGCCTCCATCGCGGGCATCGCGGGCAACACCGGCCAGACCAATTACGCGGCCAGCAAGGCCGGCGTCATCGGCCTCGTCCGCTCCCTCGCGCCCCGCGCCCTCGCCGAGCACGGCGTCACCGTGAACGCGGTGGCCCCCGGGTTCATCGAGACGAAGATGACCGCGGCCGTCCCTCTCTTCATCCGCGAGGCCGGACGCCGCATGAACTCCCTCGGCCAGGGCGGGCTCCCGGTCGACGTCGCGGAGACGACCGCCTGGTTCGCCTCCCCGGCCTCCGGCGCGGTGAACGGGCAGGTGGTCCGGGTGTGCGGGCAGAGCCTGCTGGGCGCGTGAGCCCGCGGAGAGCCCGCTGCCGCCGGCCGCCCGTCACACCCAGCCGCCGCCATGGCCAACCGCCCGCTGCCGCCGACCGCCCGTCACGGCCGGCCGCCGCCATGGCCCCTATGGCCCACATGCCGCTGCCGAGCAGGGAGACGTCCACGACCGCGCCCCGGCCCGTTCGCTCGCGCCGCAGCAGCGCCGCGGCGAACCCGCCCGTAGCCGCCAGCCGTCCGTCACGCCCAGCCGCCGCCATGGCCAACCGCCCGCCGCCGACCGTCCGTCACGCCCAACCGCCGCCCTGGCCAACCGCCCGCCACCGCCGGCCGTCCGTCACGGCCGGCCGCCGTCCCCGCTCGGCGCTCGGCGATCAGCGCTCGGCGCACAGCGATCGGCGCCATTCGCCGCCGCCCAGCGCGTGTCGCGGCAGCCCCGTCGGCCTCGCGATCTGCCCTGGCCCTGCCCCCTTCCGGAGGACCCGCCATGACCGCTCCTCGTACCGCCACCCTCACCCTCACCTCCCTCCCGTCCCTACTCCCCCTCATGGCCCGCGGCGCGCTCCTGTCACCCCTGAAGCGGCCCCGGGCGGACGCCGAGGTGCCCGGTACGCGGCTCGTTCTTCCCGGGCTCCGGGTGTCGCAGGCGCATCTCGCCGCGTACGAGCGGGTCTGCGCCTTTCCGACCGGGCGGGCCGAGCTGCCGGTCACGTATCCGCACGTCCTCGCGTTCCCGGCGGCGATGCGGCTGATGTCGGAGCGGGCGTTCCCGCTGCCGCTGCTCGGGCTCGTCCACACGTCGATCGACATCACGCAGTGGCGGAGCCTGTCCGCCGAGGAGACGTACGGGCTCACCGTGTACGTGGAAGGGCTGCGGGGGCACCGGCGCGGCACCGAGGCCGTCGTGCGGACCGAGTTCCGCTCGGGCGGGGATCTCGTCTGGGGGTCCACGAGTACGTATCTGGCGCGGCACCGGACCGGTGGGGACCGGGCGCCGGAGCAGCCCGACCTGTACGAGCCGCTGCCCGCGCTCCACGAGTGGGCGCTCTCCGGTGATCTCGGGCGGCGGTACGGGGCCGCGTCCGGGGACCGCAACCCCATCCACCTGCACCCGCTGACCGCCCGCCTCTTCGGCTTCCCGCGTGCCATCGCCCACGGCATGTGGACCGTCGCCCGGTGCCTCGCGGAGTTCGGCGCGGCCGGGCCCGTCCACGTACAGGCGCGGTTCAAGGCGCCCGTGCTGCTGCCGGGCACGGTGACGTACGCCGCCAAGGAGACCGCCTTCGAGCTGCGGGCGGCGAAGGGCGGCCGGGTGCACGTGGCCGGGGAGGTGTCAGCGCTGGGCTGACCAGCGGCGGCCGTCCATGAGGTTGCCGAGGCCCGACCACGCGAAGTTCATCATCGTCGTGGCGGCCTCCTTGGCCGAGACGGACGGGTCGGTGTCGGCCCAGCCCGCGAGCGCCTCCGCCGCGCCGACCAGGGCGAGCGCGAGCCCGGTGACCTCGCGCTCGGCCGGGCCCGGGGCCTGGTGCGCCTCGCGCGCCGCCCGCGCGATCAGGGACGTCACGAACGCGACGATCTCCTCGCGCATCGCCCCGACCTCCGCGACGAACGGGTCACCGCCCGAGCGCGCCTGGCTGTGCAGCACGGCCCAGCCGTCGGGCCGCTCGGCGGTGTGCGCGAAGAACGCGGTGAGGCCGTCCCAGAGCTGCTGGTCGGCGGGGACGTCCGTGCGGACCCCCGCTCGCACGGCCGCGACCAGCGCCGCCGCCTCGCGCCGGATGCAGGCGGTGAACAGGTCTTCCTTCGAGTTCAGGTACAGGTACACCAGCGGTTTGGAGACCCCGGCGAGCTCGGCGATGTCGTCCATCGACGCCGCCCGGTAGCCCCGCTGCCCGAACACCCGTACCGCCGCGTCGAGCATCTGCCGCTCCCGCTCGGCCCGCGGCATCCGCTTCTGCCCCGCCCCGGCCCGCACGTCCCCGCCCACCCCTGCCGCCTTCCACCGCACCTGCCGATCCTGCTTCTCCACAGGTCAGCCTACGACCGTGCCCCGCCCCCGGAGTCCGGGAGCGGGGCACGGGCCGGTGTGTGAACCGGGGGGACGGTCAGGCGGCGACCGAGACCGGCGCCGTCTGCTGCGGCTCGTCCACCGGGGAGGAGGAGGCGTTGTCGTAGGCGTCGTGGTCGAGGATCTTCTCGCGGGCCGAGACGATGACCGGGACGAGCGCCTGTCCGGCGACGTTCGTGGCCGTGCGCATCATGTCCAGGATCGGGTCGATCGCGAGGAGCAGGCCGACGCCCTCCATCGGCAGGCCGAGCGTGGACAGCGTCAGGGTCAGCATGACCGTGGCGCCGGTCAGGCCGGCCGTGGCGGCGGAGCCGATCACCGAGACGAAGGCGATGAGCAGGTAGTCACCGACGGAGAGGTCGATGTCGAAGATCTGCGCGACGAAGATCGCGGCGATCGCCGGGTAGATCGCGGCGCAGCCGTCCATCTTGGTCGTGGCGCCGAACGGCACGGAGAAGGAGGCGTACTCCTTCGGGACGCCGAGGCGCTCGGTGACCTTCTGGGTCAGCGGCATGGTGCCGACCGAGGAGCGGGAGACGAAGGCCAGCTGAATGGCGGGCCAGGCGCCCTTGAAGAACTGGAGGGGGTTCAGCTTGGCGACGGTCGCGAGCAGCAGCGGGTAGACGCCGAAGAGGACCAGGGCGCAGCCGACGTAGATGTCGGCGGTGAACGTCGCGTACTTGCTGATCAGGTCCCAGCCGTAGGTGGCGATCGCGTAGCCGATGAGACCGATGGTGCCGATCGGCGCCAGCTTGATGACCCACCACAGGGCCTTCTGGAGCAGCTCGAGGACCGACTCGGAGAGGGTGAGGATCGGCTTGGCCTTCTCGCCGATCTGCAGGATCGCGATACCGGCGACGACGGCCATGAAGACGATCTGCAGGACGTTCAGCTCAGTGAACGGCGTGATGACGTCGGTCGGGATGATGCCGGTCAGGAAGTCGAGCCAGGAGCCCGCGTGGTCCGGCTTGGCGCCGTCCTTCGGGGTGAGTCCTGTGCCCGCGCCCGGGTTGGTGACCAGGCCGATGACGAGGCCGATGGCGACCGCGATCAGCGACGTGATCATGAACCAGAGCAGGGTGCGCGTCGCGAGCCGCGCCGCGTTGTTGACCTTGCGGAGGTTGGTGATCGACACCAGGATCGCGAAGAAGACGAGCGGGGCGACCGCCAGCTTCAGGAGCTGGACGAAGATGTGGCCGACCTTGTCGAGGGTCGTGACCAGCCAGGCGATGTCCTGGCTGCGGGCGAGCCAGCCGAGCAGCACACCGAGGACGAGACCGCCCAGGATCTGCGCCCAGAACGGGATCTTCGGTATGCGGAAGCCGGACTTCGGCTCGGCGGTGGTGTCTGCGGACACGGAAGCACTCCAGTGATGACGCGCGGGGACATGGCAGGGACGTACATGCGTCCGGGAGCGGCGACCGTGAAAGGGAGGTTCAGGTCAGCGGCGCCGCTGCGGGAGGGGTCGCGTCAGGCGCGACACGCCGCGGACACGCAGCGGCAGAGATCGACATGCAGGCGCGCCACGAGCGGAACGCTCGGGTCTGTGCGGTGCGCGGCTGCTGTCTTCATGACAAGCACGTTAACACCAGTGCTTTGAGAACATCAAAGGGATACTTTGGGGAATAAGCAGAGGTCGTGGCGCCATAGGCCGCATATGCCTTGAAAACGCAGGAGCCCCCGCCACCTGCTCGGTGACGGGGGCGGTGAAGCTGTGAGGTACCTTACGCGCCGTGGGCGCGGGCGGCGTCGTCCGCCTCGTCCTCCATGGAGCGGTTGGCCTCCATGTTCGCCTTCGCGCGGTCGACGCGGGCGACGATCTTCTCGGAGGCCCGGTCGCGCTCGCCGCGCAGCAGCACGAAGCTGAGGGGCGCGGAGACGACCAGGGCGAGCAGCGCGACCCACAGGTAGTTGGAGCCGCCCAGGCCGCGCGGAACGATGCCGGTGGCGACGAGACCCCAGACGACGAGGAAGCAGCCCGCGAAGATCCCGAGGCGCATCAGCGTGTAGCGGAGCATCTCAATCCACTCTTCCGTTGCGAAATGGTCCCTCCAGTGAAGCACGCGCCCGCGGTCTCTTGTTGAGCGGCCCGCTTGTAATAGGTACTGTCCGCCCATGACACTTACCTTCACGCTGGACCCCGTCGTGGACCGCGCTCTGTGCGAGCAGGTCCTCGCCCTGTGGACCGACGTGTCGAACGCCGGCGGAGCCGTCGGCTTCGTCCCGCCCGTCACGCCCGACGACGTCCGGCCCGAGCTGGACAGGCGCCTGACCGAGATCGCGGAGGGCCGCACCCGGCTCCTCGTCGGCCGCGACGAGCACGGCACCGTGGTGGCCACGGCGTTCCTCGCGTACAACCCGCACCGCCTGATGAAGCACCACCTGTGGCTCTACGTGGTGATGGTCCACCCGCGACTGCAGGGCCAGGGGCAGGGCCGCGCCCTCATGGCGGCGGCGGAGGAGGCGGCCCGCGCCTTCGACGGGGTCGAGGCGCTGCGCCTGACCTGCCGGGGCGGCACGGGCGCGGACCGCTTCTACGCGGGGTGCGGCTACAAGGAGGTCGGCCGGATCCCGGGCGCCATCCGGGTCGCCCCGGGGGACGACCGGGACGACGTCCACATGATGCTGCCGCTGAACTGAGCCCCCGACGGCGTCCTCAGACCCGCATCGGCTGCGGCTCGTCGCGGCGGGCCGGGTCCGGGCCCTCGTACTCACGGATGATCTCGTAGCGCGTGTTGCGCTCGACCGGCTTGAACCCGGCGTCGCGGATCAGGTCGAGGAGGTCCTCGCGGGTCAGCTTGGACGGCGTGCCGTAGTTGTCCGCGTCGTGCGTGATCTTGTACTCGACGACCGAGCCGTCCATGTCGTCCGCGCCGTGCTGGAGCGCGAGCTGCGTGGTGTGCAGGCCGTGCATGACCCAGAAGCACTTCACGTGCGGCACATTGTCGAAAAGGAGGCGGGAGACGGCGAACGTCTTCAGCGCCTCCGCGCCCGTCGCCATCGTGGTGCGCGCCTGGAGGCGGTTCCTGACCTTGCCGTCCTTCATGTCGACGAAGTCGTGCTGGTAGCGCAGCGGGATGAAGACCTGGAAGCCGCCGGTCTCGTCCTGCAGTTCCCGCAGGCGAAGCACGTGGTCGACGCGGTGGCGCGGCTCCTCGATGTGCCCGTAGAGCATCGTCGAGGGCGTCTTGAGGCCCTTCTCGTGCGCCAGGCGGTGGATGCGCGACCAGTCCTCCCAGTGGGTGTCGTGGTCGACGATGTGCTGCCGGATCTCCCAGTCGAAGATCTCCGCGCCGCCGCCGGTCAGCGACTCCAGGCCCGCCTCGATCAGCTCGTCGAGGATCTCGGACGCGGTGAGGCCCGAGATCTTCTCGAAGTGGTGGATCTCGGTGGCTGTGAACGCCTTCAGGCCGACGTTCGGCAGCGCCTCCTTGAGCGCCTTCAGCGAGCGCGGGTAGTAGCGCCACGGCAGGTTGGGGTGCAGGCCGTTGACGATGTGCAGCTCGGTGAGGTTCTCCGACTCCATCGCCTTGGCGAGCTTCACCGCCTCCTCGATGCGCATCGTGTACGCGTCCTTCTCGCCCGGCTTGCGCTGGAACGAGCAGTAGGCGCACGAGGCGGTGCACACATTGGTCATGTTGAGGTGCCGGTTGACGTTGAAGTGCACCACGTCGCCGTTCTTGCGCGTGCGCACCTCGTGGGCGAGACCGCCGAGCCAGGCCAGGTCGTCCGACCCGTACAGCGCGATGCCGTCCTCGCGGGACAGCCGCTCACCGTCCCTGACCTTCTGCTCCAGCTCGCGCTTGAGCCCTGCGTCCATGCCCGTACCTCTCCTCACCAGCGACCCTTCGACCCTTGTGACCGCCTTTGGCCCGCGAGTCCGCTCCACCGTACGCCCAGCCTCCGACAGCGCCGCGCCCACACCTCTCAGACCTCTTCGGGCAGCTCCCCCACCCGGTTCTCCCACTTCGTGGAGAGCACGATGGTGGTGCGGGTGCGGGAGACGCCCTTGGTGCCGCTGAGGCGGCGGATCGTCTTCTCCAGACCGTCCACGTCGCCGACGCGCACCTTGAGCATGTACGAGTCGTCGCCCGCGATGAACCAGCAGTCCTCGATCTCGTGCAGGTCCTTCAGACGGTGCGCCACGTCCTCGTGGTCGGCGGCGTCGGAGAGCGAGATGCCGATGAGCGCGGTCACGCCGAGGCCCAGCGAGGCGGAGTCGACGGTGGCCCGGTAGCCGGTGATGACGCCGGCCGCCTCCAGGCGGTTGATGCGGTCCGTGACGCTCGGCCCGGACAGGCCGACGAGTCGGCCCAACTCCGCATACGAGGCGCGGCCGTTCTCGCGCAGGGCCTGGATGAGCTGCCTGTCCACGGCGTCCATAGGTCCAAAGCCTTTCATTGTTCAGCGTTGACGCGAGCTTACGTACGGAAACCAAGGCGTACAGGGATAACGCCTGGAACAACTGAAGCCGGAGGTCCGAGAGGTGGGGGCGCGCGACGCTACGGCTGACGCGAGCCTCCCCCCAGCTCACCCTCCCAGCGGCGGTACAGCGTGTGCGGCACCCCTGCCGCGTCGAGCGCCCGGCCCGCGACGAAGTCCACCAGATCCTGGATGTGCGTCGCGCCCGCGTAGAACGCCGGGGACGCGGGCAGCACGATCGCGCCCGCCTCGTCGAGCGTCACGAGGTGCTTGAGAGTCTGCCCGTTCAGCGGCGTCTCCCGGACCGCGACGACCAGCCTGCGCCGCTCCTTGAGCGTCACGCTCGCCGCGCGCTGCAACAGGTCCTTCGACAGACCGAGCGCCACCCCGGCCACGCACGCCGTCGACGCCGGAACAATGATCATGCCCTTGACCTGGTACGAGCCTGAGGACGGGCCCGCCGCCAGATCACCGGCCGGCCAGTACTCCACGGCGCCGGTGTCGAGGTCCCCGAACGTGTCCGGCTTGCCGTCCGCGCCCCGCGCCAGCCACTGCGCGAGGTCCTCGCGCCAGTGCGCGTCGCGGAACGCGATGCCTGTCTCGTCGAGCAGGGTGAGCCGCGACGCGCGCGAGACGACCAGGTCCACGGCCTCGCCCGCGGCAATGAGCGCACGCAGCACGGCGGCGGCGTACGGGGTCCCGGATGCGCCGGACACCCCGACCACCCAGGGCCTGCGGCTCGGTGCGTTAACGTGCTCCACACCACGAGCCTATCCGGCGCCCCCACAGGGGAACTTGAGCAGGGGCCGTGGTCGTTCATTCCCCGGGGGGTGGGGCCGAGATGACGGACAGCACGAGCCGTACGGGCGGCGGTGTACGCGGCACGGGCACGGGCCGTGCGCTGGCCGCGGGCAAGCTCATGGTCGGGTGGGTCGCCCTGCTGTGGCTGCTCGAGATCGTCGACACGGCGTCGGGGCACAGCCTCGACCGCTTCGGCATCCAGCCACGCGACCCCGCCGAACTGGCCGACGTCGTCCCGGCGTCCTTCATCCACTTCGGCTTCGACCACGTCGCGGCGAACTCGATACCGCTGCTCGTCCTGGGCTTCGTCGCCGCGCTCTCCGGACTGCGCCGCTTCCTGATCGCCTGCGCCCTGATCGTCGTCGCGGACGGGCTCGGGGTGTGGCTGGTCGCCCCCGCCCACTCGAACACGGCGGGCGCCTCCGGGCTCATCTTCGGCCTGTTCGGCTTCGTCGTCCTCAGCGGCTTCGTCGAGCGCAGACCCCTCGGCATCGTCGTCGGCGTCCTCATAGCCGCGTACTGGGGCACGACGATCCTGGCGGGCCTCTCCCCGGCGAACGAGGGCGTGAGCTGGCAGGGGCATCTGATCGGGCTGATGGCGGGGGTGGCGGCGGCGTTCGTGGTCCGGCGGCGCCCCGAGCCGAAGCGCACGGCGTTGCCCGGCTGAGTATCCGGCTGAGTACGCGGGCCCATGCGCCGGCCGCCCGGGCGCCGGACAGTTGGGCCATGAAGGCCCTCTACATCGTGCTCAGCGGGGCGGCCGCCGTCGTCGCCCTCGTCCTGGTCCACGTCCTCAGCATCCCCGCCGAGACCCTGCTGCTCGTCCTCGGCGGCGCAGTCTCCCTGATGTGGCTCGTGCTGCTGCTCACCGTGCCCTGGAACCTGTACTTCCGCGCCCGTTCCGTCGTGCACGAGGCGGGCGTCAGCCGGGAGAAGGGGCTCGCCGTTCCGGCCGACCGGGACGCGGAGGCCGGGCGGATCGCCAAGGTGATGCTGCGCCTGGCCGTCGGCGCGCATGTCGTCACCGGCGCCGCCACGGTGTGCGCCGCCTGGGCCACCGGGCGCGAGGCCGGCTACTGGCTCGCGGGCGGCTACCTGGCCAGCACCCTGTTCCGGCCGGCCGGCGCCTGGTTCTCCGCACTGCGGCGCCGGCTCACCACACTCCACGGCGAGGTGCGCTTCCCGCGCGACGACGTGGCCACGGTGCGCGCCGCCGTGTCCGGGCTGCAGACGGGCGTCACCGTCCTGGAGGAGAAGGCCGAGGAAACGTACCGGGCCCTCGGCGAACTGCGCGCCTCCGTGGACGCCGTCGGTTACTCCGCCCACGAGCGCGCCGACCGCACGGATCAGCGCATCGACGCGCTCGGCCGCGAGTTCGAGGCGGTCGTGAACCGCCTCACCGACAACCAGGAGATCATCGGCGGGCTCAAGGCGTTCCTCCGCCTGGTCCGCGCCGACCTCGGCCCCACCGCATGAGAGGAGGCCTCACACCGTGAGGCCGCGCACCAGCAAATCGAGGAGCGCGCACACGAAGAGGGCGATGCCGATGAAGCCGTTGACCTGGAAGAACGCCCGGTTCAGACGGGACAGGTCGTGCGGCTTCACGATCGTGTGCTCGTACAGGAACGCGCCCGCGACGATCACGAGGCCGACCCAGAAGAAGACCCCGGCGCCGGTGGCGAGCGCGTACCAGACGAACAGGGCCGTGACGACGATGTGGCAGACGCGGGCGCCCCAGATCGCCGCCGGGATGCCGAAGCGGGCCGGGACCGACATGACGCCGACCTCACGGTCGGTCTCCACGTCCTGGCACGCGTAGATCAGGTCGAAGCCGCCGATCCAGATGCCGACCGCGAGACCGAGGATCACCGCGTCCCACGACCACGAACCGGTGATCGCCAGCCACGCCCCGATCGGCCCGATCGCCTGCGCGAGACCGAGGATGGCCTGCGGGAAGTTCGTGAACCGCTTGCCGTACGGATAGACCACCATCGGGATCACGGCGAGCGGCGCGAGCGCCAGGCAGAGCGGGTTCAGGAGCGCGGCCGAGGCAAGGAAGATCACCAGCGCGATCAGGGCGCCGGTCCACGCCGACTTCACCGACACCGCGCCCGTGACCAGCTCGCGGTGCTTGGTGCGCGGGTTGCGGGCGTCGATCTCCCGGTCGATGATCCGGTTCGCCGCCATCGCGAACGTCCGCAGGCCCACCATGCAGATGGTGACCAGGATCAGCCGGCCCCAGTGGATGTTCTTGTCCCACTCGAACATCGCGGTCAGCGCCGCGATGTAGGCGAAGGGCAGCGCGAAGACCGAGTGCTCGATCATCACCAGGCGCAGGAATGCCTTGGTGCGCCCCGGCTGCTGCGGCAGGATTCCTTCAGCGGCGCTCACTAGAGTCCGTACTCCTTCCAGCGGCGGTCCACGAGGGCCGCCGTTCGGGGGTCCGAGACGACCATCTCGGGCCAGCCCCCGTCCCGCGTGTACCCCTCCTCGGGCAGCTTCCGCGTGGCGTCGATGCCTGCCTTGCCGCCCCAGAACTGCTGGTAGGAGGCGTGGTCGAGGTGGTCGACCGGGCCTTCGACGACGGTCAGGTCGCGCGCGTAGTCGGTGTTGCCGAGCGCGCGCCACGAGACTTCATGAAGATCGTGGACGTCGCAATCGGAGTCGACGACGATGATCAGCTTGGTCAGCGACATCATGTGCGCGCCCCAGATGGCGTGCATGACCTTCTGGGCGTGCTTGGGGTATTTCTTGTCGATCGAGACGATCGCGCAGTTGTGGAAGCCGCCCGACTCCGGCAGGTGGTAGTCGACGATGTCCGGGACGATCACCTTGAGGAGCGGGAGGAAGAACCGCTCCGTGGCGCGGCCGAGCGGCCCGTCCTCGGTCGGCGGGCGGCCGACGACGATGGACTGGAGCAGCGGGCGCCTGCGCATCGTGACGCAGTCGATCGTCAGTGCGGGGAACGGTTCCTGCGGGGTGTAGAACCCCGTGTGGTCGCCGAACGGCCCCTCGGGCAGCATCTCGCCCGGCTCCAGCCAGCCTTCGAGGACGACCTCGGCGTTGGCCGGGACCTGGAGCGGGACCGTCTTGCAGTCCACCATCTCCACGCGCTTGCCCTGCAGGAACCCGGCCAGCATGTACTCGTCCATGTCGCCAGGCAGCGGCGCCGTCGACGCGTACGTGACGGCGGGCGGGCAGCCGAAGGCGATGGCGACGGGCAGCTTCTCGCCCTTGCGGGCGGCCATCTGGTAGTGGTTCCGGCTGTCCTTGTGGATCTGCCAGTGCATGCCGATGGTGCGCTTGTCGTGGCGCTGGAGGCGGTACAGGCCCAGGTTGCGCACGCCGGACTCGGGGTCCTTGGTGTGGGTCAGGCCCAGGTTGAAGAAGGAGCCGCCGTCCTCGGGCCAGGTGAACAGCGCGGGCAGCTTCTCCAGGTCGACGTGGTCGCCGTGCAGGACGACCTCCTGCACGGGCGCGTCCTTGACCTTGCGCGGCGGTACGTGGGTCATCGCGCCGAGCTTGCCGAACGCCTCCCGGACGCCGACGAACCCGTGCGGCAGCTCGGGCTTGAGCAGGCCGCCGATCTTGTCGCTGATCTCGCTGTACGACTTCAGGCCGAGCGCCTTCAACAGCCGCCGGTCGGTGCCGTACACGTTCATCGCGAGGGGCATCGCCGAGCCCTTCACGTTCTCGAACAGCAGGGCGGGGCCGCCGGACTTCTGCACGCGGTCGACGATCTCACCGACCTCCAGGTGCGGATCGACCTCAGCCTTGATGCGCTTGAGGTCACCCTCGCGCTCCAGCGCCCGGAGCAGGGAGCGAAGATCGTCATAAGCCATGCCATCCAGTTTGTCATCCCTGGTGGCGGATCTTGCCGGGGGCCGGGCTCCCGCCGGTCCTCTGCCGGTCCTTTGCCGTTCTTCTGCCGGGCTCCGGCCGGGCTCCGGCCGGGCTCCGGCTGGTCCTGAGCGGCTCAGCGCTCCGCGCGGGCCAGCTCGGCGGCGTGGGCCCGCAGGGAGAGGGCGACGGAACCGGCGGTGCACAGGCAGGCGCCGACGGCCGCGAGCGGGGCGCTGACCAGCAGCGCGGTCAGCGGGGCGGGCCAGTCCCGCTCCTCCGCGCACAGGGTGACCTTGCGCCGGACGATCTCGTCGCGGGTGCCGCCCGCGTCGTACACGCCGGCCCGGTCGGCGACGGCGGGCCCGGAGCAGTCGACGCTCCAGACCTTGGTCTCGTACGGCACGAACATCTGGAAGGCGGCGTATCCCCAGCAGACCCCGGCCGCGACGAGCAGGCCCACGCCCCACGCCCGCTGCCGCTCGGCGCGGATGCGGAAGCGGTCCTCGACCACCGCCGGATGCTGTGCCCCCGTCATGGCTCCCCCTGTCCCGCCGCGCGGTTCCCCGCAGGCAGTTCTCGTGCGACGTCGGCCAGACGCTACCCTGGCCCCGCTCTCGCGCACCCAGCACCTGCGCCACATCTCCCGGGGGGACCGCGTCTCATGCTCAGGTATCTGCCGTTCCTATTGGTCCTGGCACTGTGGATCTACGCGTTCATCGACTGCCTGAACACCCCCGAGGAGGAGGTGCGCGGGCTGCCGAAGGTGGTGTGGGTGATCATCATCCTGCTCTTCGGCGAGGTCCTCGTCGGGCCGATCGCCTGGCTCGCCGCCGGTAAGCGGCGCCACGCCCCGGCCGGTGGCTCGACCCCCTCGGAGTGGCACCGCAACCACCGCACCCGGTTCGTCGCGCCCGACGACAACCCCGACTTCCTGGACTCCCTCAAGGAGGAGAACAAGAAGGACGAGGCGCTCCTGAAGGACTGGGAGGCGGACCTGCGCCGCCGCGAGGAGGAGCTGAAGCGGCGCGAGAAGGAGCAGGGCGAGAGCTGAGGCGCCCCGGCCGAGCCCGGTGGCGGAACGAGGCCATCGGGCGGTGAGCGGCCGGTGGCTGGGAGACGGCTTCTAGCGGGCCGCCGCGTACCGCTCGCGCAGCCTCCGCCAGCGCTCCGGGGTCCATGCCTGCCAGGCGTCGTGCGTCATGGGACGGCCGTCGAGCGCGTCGAGCAGGTGCAGGAAGTGGTCGTGCCAGCCGGCCAGGCAGTCCAGGCGCAGGGCGTCGTCACCCTCGAACTCGTTGGTGAAGCGCAGGGTCGTGGCCGGTTCCAGGTGGCCGCGGATGCGGCCGTGCACGCCACCGAGGGTGTACTCGGCGACGCGCTCGACGTCCCAGGCGGTGATCCGGCCCGGATGCGCGCCGCCCCCGTTGAGCCAGCGAAGCGTGACGGCGCCGCCGAGCCGGGGCTCGAGGACGTCGGCCGCCGCCAGCCACCCTTCGAGGCCTTCCGGGGTGGCGACCGCCCGCCACACCTGTTCGACCGGGTGCGGCAGGCGCAGGGTGAAGAACAGGGTGTGGGCGGTGCCCTCGGTGCGGCTGACACCGGCAGGTACGGAATCCTCGGCGTGCTCGGCGTGCTCGGCGTTCTCGCGCGGCTCGGTCATGGGTCCAGCTTGCCGGGGCGACGCCTCAGACGCCCGCGTACGAGTGCTTGCCGGTGACGAAGATGTTCACGCCGTAGTAGTTGAACAGCCAGCAGCCGAACGCGACCAGCGCCAGGTAGGCGGCCTTGCGGCCCTTCCACCCGGCGGTCGCGCGGGCGTGCAGGTAGGCGGCGTACGCCACCCACGTGATGAAGGACCAGGTCTCCTTGGGGTCCCAGCCCCAGTACCGGCCCCACGCGTCACCGGCCCAGATCGCGCCCGCGATGATCGTGAACGTCCACAGCGGGAAGACCGCCGCGTTGACCCGGTAGGAGAACTTGTCCAGCGACTGCGAGGCGGGCAGCCGTTCCATCACCGAGGTCGCGAACCTGCCCGGCTGACCGCCGCCCGCCAGCTTGTTCTCGTAGGAGTCCTTGAACAGGTACAGGATCGTGCCGACCGCGCCCACGTAGAACACCGCGCCGCAGAAGATCGCCGTGGAGACGTGGATGTACAGCCAGTACGAGTGCAGGGCGGGAACCAACTGGTCGCTGGCGGTGTACAAGACGGTGACAGCGAGACCGAGGTCGAGGAGGACCGTGGTGACCAGCGGAAGGCCCAGCCAGCGGACGTTCTTCTTCAGCGCGAGCAGCGCCAGGTACACCCCGACGGCGACGGTGGAGAAGGTGATGTTGAACTCGTACATGTTGCCCCACGGCGCGCGCTGCACCGACAGGGCGCGGGTGAGAACCCCGGCGAACTCGATGAGGAACGCGAGCGCGGTGAGCGAGATGGCGATACGCCCGTAGAGGTCGCCCTGCTCATCACCGCCGGAGGCACCGGGCCCGTCGGGCACGTCGCGCGAGCCCGCGGCGGCCCGGGTCACGACCTTGGGCCGCTCCAGGACCGCGGTGGCGCCGTTCTTCTGCTTGACCTGGACCTGCACCGCGGCGGCGGTCTCGGCGGCCTGCGCCTTGCCGGTCAGGGCGGCGGCGGTACGGCCGACCTTGCTGCGGCTGCCGAAGATCCACTCGGCCATGTTGGCGAAGAACGCCAGCAGATACACGGCCATGGACGAGTAGATGAGGACGTTACTCGTGTGCGCCAGTGATTCGTTGGTTGCGGCGGCGAGAGTCACTTCTCAGCCCCTTCGGCGGAAACAGCAGTGGATGATGCGGGGGTCTCGGGGGCGCTCGGCGCCTGGGTGTGCAGCCGGCCGACCAGGTCGCCCAGCTCCTCGGGGAGCTTCGCGGACTCGCTGCGGCCGAGGCCGGCCATCTCGACGACGGTGACCCCGTCGGGGCCCTCGACGGCGCGCACCCAGACCCGGCGGCGCTGGATGAACAGGGAACCGGCCAGACCGAAGATGGCGACGATGGCGCCGCCGAGCGCCCAGCCCTGCGCGGGCTGGTGCGAGATCTGGAAGGTGACCCACTCCTTGATGTCCTTGTCGAAGGTGATGGAGCCCGCCCCGTTCGGCAGCTTCATCGTCTCCCCCGGCAGCAGACGGGTCTTCAGGGCCTTGCCCTTGGAGTCCTTGAACTCCTTCATGTGAGAGGTGTCGAGTTGGTACACGTTCTGCGGCAGTCCCGCATCCACCCCGAGGTCACCGTGGAGCGCGTTGAGCGCCAGCACGGGGAAGTCCAGGGCGGGGAACTGGGAGAACATCGTGCCCTTGCCCGCGCCCGCGAAGGTCGGCACGAACCAGGCGCTGAAGCCGAGCTGCTCCTTCTCGCCCTTGGCATTGCGGTAGCCGTCCATCACCTTGATCGCGCCCTGCGAGGAGATGTTGGAGTCGATCGGCAGCATCGGCACGGCCTGCTGGGAGACGACCTTGCCCTTGCCGTCGCGGACGGTGACGTTCACGGCGTAGCCGTGGCCGTTGAGGAAGATCTTGGTGCCGTCGATGTCCAGCGGGTGGTTGGACTGGATGGCGGTCTTCTTCACCGTGCCGTCGGCACCCTGGCTGTAGCTGACGTTCGCCCGGAAGGTGCGCGGGGTGCCCTTCTCGGGGCCGGTGCGCGCGTAGGTCGCGGTGAACTTGTCGAGGGTGAAGTTGAACGGCGAGAGGTCGCGGTCGCTGTCGAAGAGGTTGCCGGACTTGAAGTCGTCGTATTGCGGCAGCACGTTGGAGAAGCCGTCGCCCTCGACGACGAGCTTGCCGCCCTCGAACTTGAAGAGCTGGCCCCAGGCGAAGGCGACCAGCATGACGATCAGCGCCATGTGGAAGGCCAGGTTGCCGACCTCGCGCAGGTAGCCCTTCTCGGCGGCGACGGCGTTCCCGGCGAGGTGCGAGCGGTAGCGGCTCTTCTTCATCATCGCGAGCGCGGCGGTACGCACCTGCTCGGGGTCGCTCTCGGTGCGCCAGGTCGCATAGGCGGGCAGCCGGTCCAGGCGCTTCGGGGCGCCCGGCGGGCGGCCGCGCAGCTGCCCGACGAACTGCCAGGTGCGGGGCACGATGCAGCCGATGAGCGAGATGAACAGCAGGATGTAGATCGCGGAGAACCACACCGAGCTGTAGACGTGGAAGAGGCCGAGCTTCTCGTAGAGCGGCCCGAGCGTGGTGTGGGCCTTCTGGAAGTCGCTGACCTTGAGCGGGTCGGTGCCGGACTGCGGGATCAGCGAGCCGGGGATGGCGCCGAGCGAGAGCAGGAACAGCAGGATCAGCGCGACCCGCATCGAGGTGAGCTGCCGCCAGAACCAGCGGACCCAGCCGACGACGCCGAGCTTCGGGAGGTTCGGCGCCCGGTCCTCGAGCGGCGCCGTGGACAGCTGGGAGCCGGCCTCCTGCTCGGTGCTCTCCGTGCTCTCCGTGCTCGCCGTGCTCTCCGTACCGGGGCCGTCCGGGCTCTGCGTGCTCTCAGGGGTACGCGTCTTGCTCATAAGTCAGATTCCCACCTGGAAGCCGGTGGACCAGGTCCGCATCTGCCCGACGAGGCTGTCCCAAGCCCCTGTGAGCAGGAGGATTCCGGTCAGGATCATCATGATGCCGCCGATGCGCATCACCCATGTGTAGTGCTTCTTGACCCAGCCGAAGGCGCCGAGGGCCTTGCGGAAGGCGATCGCGGCGAGGACGAACGGCAGACCGAGTCCGAGGCAGTACGCGACCATCAGTATGGCGCCGCGCCCCGCGCTTCCCTCGTTGATGGCGAGGGTGTTGACCGAGGCGAGCGTCGGGCCGATGCAGGGGGTCCAGCCGATGCCGAACAGGGCGCCGAGCAGCGGCGCCCCGGCGAGCCCGGTCACGGGCCGCTTGTGGAAGCGGAACTCGCGCTGCGTCATCCACGGCATGAGGCCGAGGAAGAAGACACCCATGAGGATCATGAGGACGCCGAGGACCTTGGTCAGCGCGGACTGGTAGTCCAGGAGCGTGGAGCCGAAGTAGCCGAACAGCGCCCCGCCCGAGACGAACACGGCGGTGAAGCCGAGCACGAAGAGTCCGGCGCCGGCCGCCATCCGCCCCCGCCGCTGCTCCATGAGGTCGGTGCCGGTGATACCGGTCACGTAGGAGAGGTAACCGGGGACGAGCGGCAGGACGCAGGGCGAGAAGAAGGAGACGAGCCCGCCGATGAGGGCGATCGGGATGGCGAGGAGGAGCGCACCGTCCGTGACCGTGTCACCGGCGGCGAGGGTGGAGAGCGTGGGGGACACCGTCGCTCACTTCTCCGCGACGACCGGGTCGAGCATCTTGCGCAGGTTCTCCTCGCTGAGCGGCTTCAGCGAGCGCGCGGCGATCTTGCCGTCCTTGTCGACGATGATCGTGGACGGGATGGCCTGCGGGTTGAGCGTGCCCTTCTCGAAGCTGAGGAGCAGCTTGCCCGTCGGGTCGTAGTAGCTCGGGTACGTGACGTCGAAGCTCTTCTCGAACTCCTTGGCCGGGCTGGTGCTGGTGTCCCGCGTGTTGATGCCGAGGAACTGGACGCCCTGCTTCTCGCTGGCCTTGGCGACCTTCACGAAGTTGGGTGCTTCGGCGCGGCAGGGCGGGCACCAGGAGCCCCACACGTTGAGGACGACGACCTTGCCCTTGTAGTCGGAGAGCTTGAGGGCCTTGCCCTCCAGGTCCTCGCCGGTCAGGTTGGGGGCGTCGTGCCGCTCCCCCTTCTTGACGGTGGCGATGCCGCCGGAGCTGGTCACGAAGTTGGTGTTGTCGCCGCCACCGTAGGTGCCGCCGGAGCCGCACGCGGTCAGCGCGAGGGCCGCGACGGCGGCGGCTACGGTCAGCTTGGCGGCGCGGCGCGAGGTCGCGGGGGTGCGCGGGGTGCGGCGGGCGGCACTCATGTGAAAAGTTTCGCATGTCTGTTTAGGGGATCTTCCGCACCCCCCTCATGGACGGAAAACCCCATTTCAGGCGGTGTTTCAGGACGGATTCGCAGGCGAGCCCGCGGACTGCTTCCCGGCCGGCTCCGTGAGGAACGTCCGCCAGCCTTCGGCGGGCTGCTGCCCGACGTCGAGCGTGCGGAGCTTCGCGAGCACCTCGGGGTCCTGCGCGTCCATCCAGTCGACATACTGCCGGAAGGAGACGAGCCGTACGTCGCTGTGCTTGTCGGCAGTCGCGGCGATGTGCTTGAGCGCTTCCTCGACGGCGTCCATGTAGATGCCGCCGTTCCACTCCTCGAAGTGGTTGCCTATGAAGAACGGCGCGCGGTTCGTCTCGTAGGCCCGCTTGAAGCCGGATATGTAGGCGTCGGTGGCCTGCTTGCGCCAGCCCGGGTAGTTGTGTGCGGGCGCCTTGGTGGAGTTGAGGGACTGGTTGGCCAGCATGTTGTAGTCCATCGACAGGACCTCGAAGCTGTGCCCGGGGAACGGGACGGCCTGCAGCGGCAGGTCCCAGACGCCGTTCTTCTTGTCGGGCCAGCGCTGGCGGCCGCCGGGCGAGGAGGCGTCGTAGCGCCAGCCGAGCTCGCGGGCGGTGGGCAGCAGGTTGTCCTGGCCGAGCAGGCAGGGGGTGCGCCCGCCGACCAGCTCCTTGTCGTAGTCGAAAGGGAGCGGGGGCTCGTCGTGCCAGCCCGTGTTGGTCCGCCACTGCTTGACGAAGGACGTGGCCTGGTCGATCTCGTCGCGCCACTGCTGCGGTGTCCAGTTGGCCACGGTGCCGGAGCCGCCGCAGAAGTGGCCGTTGAAGTGGGTGCCTATCTCGTGCCCGTCGAGCCAGGCCTGGCGGACGTGGGTGAGCGTCGCCTTGATGTGCTCGTCGGTGAGGTAGCCGATGTCGGAGGCGCCGACCGGGTTGTTCGGCCCGTGGTAGAGCCGCTTCTTCGACTCGGGCAGCAGGTACAGGCCCGAGAGGAAGAAGGTCATGTGCGCGCCGTGGTCCTTGGCGAGCTTGAGGAAGCGCGGGAAGAGGCCGTTGCCGACCTCGCCCGCGCCGTCCCAGGAGAAGACCACGAACTGCGGCGGCTTCTGTCCCGGTTCGAGCCGCGCGGGCGCGGCGGGCTGGTGCGGCTGCTTCCCGGTGTACGCGGTCGAGCCGTCCCCGATCGGCTTCGCGGCCGGGCGCTTCGGCCCCTGGGTGGTCCCGGAGTGGCCGCCGGGCGAGACGGTCGGGGCTCCGCCCGAGCCGCCGGATCCGCACCCGGCGAGCGCCACCGCGGTCGCTGCCCCGGCCCCCAGACCGAGAAGTCCCCTACGGCTGACATCGCGCATAACGTCCTCATTCGTCGCACTGTGCACCCATTCATGGCGGGCACACAGTTAGAGGGCTCGACGAAGACGCGGGTTCCGACAAGTCGTAGGTATTTGCGGGGTTTTGTGCGGGAATGGCAAAGGCCGCCGTCGATCAACGGCGGCCCGTGCCCCGCAGGTCAGGCCCTAGGCGCCGAACGCCTTGCCGCCCTGGGGCTGCCTGGCGCCCTTCTTGCCGCCCGCCAGCAGATGGGCGGGGACGAGATCGCGCGCGGGCTCGGTGTAACCAACCGAGACGATCTTGTCACCCTGGTACGTGAACGTGGTCAGCGAGGCCAGCGTGCACTGCCGCTTGCGCGGGTCGTGCCACAGGCGCCGCTTCTCGACGAAGCTGCGCACCGTCCAGATCGGCAGCTGGTGGCTGACGCAGACCGCCTCGTGGCCGCGGGCCGCGTCCTTGGCGGCGTCGAGCGCTCCCATCATCCGCACGACCTGCTCGACATAGGGCTCGCCCCACGACGGCTTGAAGGGGTTGACGAGGTGCTTCCAGTTGTCCGGGTTGCGCAGGGCGCCGTCGCCGACGCCGAAGGTCTTGCCCTGGAAGACGTTGCCCGCCTCGATGAGACGCTCGTCGCTGCCCAGGTCCAGGCCGTGCACCTTGGCGATCGGCGTCGCCGTCTCCTGCGCCCGCTCCAGCGGGGAGGCGACCACATGCGTGATGTCACGGGAGGACAGGTGCTCGGCGACCCGGTCGGCCATCTGCCGGCCCAGCTCGGAGAGGTGGTAGTCGGGCAGCCGCCCGTAGAGGATCCCCTCGGGGTTCTCCACCTCGCCGTGGCGCATGAGGTGGACGACAGTGATGTCGTCGTCGCTCTTGGTCGTCTTCTTCTCGGTGTTCTCGCTCATGCCGTGGCCTCCGCGGCCGCGCGGGCGGCGGCAGGGAGCGCGGCGGCGATCCGCTCGACCGCCCGCTCGTCGTGGGCGGTCGAGACGAACCAGGACTCGAACGCCGAGGGCGGGAGGTAGACGCCTTGCTCCAGCATCGAGTGGAAGAAGGCGGTGAAGCGGAAGGACTCCTGGGCCTTGGCGCCCTCGTAGTCCCGCACTTCGTTCTCCGTGAAGAAGACCGAGAACATGTTGGAGGCGTTCTGCACGCGGTGCGCGACGCCCTCCTTGGTGAACGCCTCGGTGACGAGGGCTCGCAGCTGCTCACTGACCGCGTCGACCTTGGCGTACGCGGCGTCGTCGAGGAGGCGCAGCTGGGCGACGCCCGCGGCGGTGGCGACCGGGTTACCGGAGAGCGTGCCCGCCTGGTAGACAGGGCCGGCCGGGGCGAGGTGGGCCATCACGTCGGCGCGCCCGCCGAACGCGGCGGCGGGGAAACCGCCGCCCATGACCTTGCCGAAGGTCATCAGGTCCGGCACGACGCCGTCGACGCCGAACCAGCCGGCCTTCGACGTACGGAAGCCGGTCATGACCTCGTCGGAGATGTAGAGCGCGCCGTTCTCCTGGCAGACCGCCTTCAGCCCGGCGTTGAAGCCGTCGAGCGGCGGGACGACGCCCATGTTGCCCGGCGAGGCCTCGGTGATCACGCAGGCGATCTCGCCGGGGTGCGCGGCGAACGCCTCGCGGACGGCCTCGAGGTCGTTGTACGGCAGCACGATCGTGTCGACGGCCTGGGCGCCCGTGACCCCGGGCGTGTCCGGCAGGGCGAAGGTGGCGACGCCGGACCCGGCGGCGGCGAGCAGCGCGTCCACGTGCCCGTGGTAGCACCCGGCGAACTTGATCACCTTCGCGCGGCCGGTGAAGCCGCGGGCGAGGCGGATGGCGGACATGGTCGCCTCGGTGCCCGAGGAGACGAGCCGTACCTGCTCGACCGGCGCGATCCGCTCGACGATCGCCTCGGCGAGCTCGACCTCGCCCTCACCCGGCGTCCCGAAGGAGGTGCCCCGGGCGACGGCCTTCTGCACGGCCGCGATGACCTCGGGGTGGGAGTGGCCGAGGATCATCGGCCCCCACGAGCACACGAGGTCGACGTACTCGCGGCCGTCGGCGTCCGTCAGATACGGACCGGTACCGGACACCATGAAACGGGGCGTACCGCCCACGGCTCGGAACGCGCGCACGGGCGAGTTCACGCCACCGGGCGTGACCACGGCCGCACGGTCGAAGAGCCCCTGCGAAACGGGTGCCTCATAGGGATAGGGGGTGTTGTTCGCCTCTGCCATGCCTCTCAGCGTACGGCCCGCTTCCCCGGCCCCCCGCGCGCGGCTCCCGGGCGCCCTAGACTCGGGCTGTCAGGGCGCTGTACCGCTTCTGTACGGCGTCCGGGGCCGGCCACTCGCGCAGTTGTCCCACTCGGACGTTTCGGCGGGTGACCGTGGGGGAGGTCACTGACACGATGATCGGGTTGCGCGTCGGCGGTCGCGCGGCCTAGAAAAGGGCCAGCGCCCTGAGAACAGCAGTCGGGTGGAGATATGCATCGCGGTGGCGGCGGACTGGGCGAGGGGACCGACGACCTGGGCCCCCGGCGTGCCCGGCGGGGGAGGCACCGGCGCGAGGGCCACGACGAGACGGTGGCACGGGTCCAGAGAGCGACAGGCGGCGGGGACAGCGGGAATGGTGGCCGGGTGGGGGTGACGTACAAGTACTTCGGCGCGCCGGACGGCGCGACGGCGGCCCGCGTTCCGATCTCCATGCGCCCCGAGGAGCTCGGCGGTGACGAGCTGGGCATGGGCGGCATGTTCACGAAGATCAAGCCGGAGACGATGGCCGCGATGGTCCTCACCGGTATCGAGGGCATACCCCTGCACAAGGTGCCGCCGCTCGAACTCGTCGTCCTGCACCCGGACTACGCGGTGGTGAAGCTGCCGATGACGGTCGTCGACCCCCTGCGCGGGGTGGGCGAGGAGGCCGTCGGCGCGGCGGCGTTCATCTGGTCGACGGTCCCGGACCGCGGCGGCCCCCGGGACGCGTTCAACGTGTACCAGTTGCTCCACGAGTGGCAGGACTTCAGCCACCGGCTGCACGACGCCGGGCACCAGGCCTACTGCCTGGTCTGGCCCTGACAACCCCGGTCCTGACAACCCCGGTCCTGACAACCCCGATCCTGACAACCCCGGTCCTGACAACCCCGGTCCTGACCGGCCGGGCCACGACCGTCCCAGCGGGGACCTGAGGGTCCACAGTTGCGGCGGTCCTGCCCCGATCCGGCGGGACCGCGCCCGGAACCCCGCGCCCGGAACCCCCGTACACCCGCCCGTGAACCCGCCCCGCCCACACCCCGTCCCCTGATCGGGCGACCGCCAATGGGCTTTTTACCCGGGCCTGCCCCGGTCCAGACGGGCGGCTTACCCGGCGCGAGCAGACTGGGCCGGTACATCAAGGGTTGTGCGGGTCCGTACCGGGCGCCCGCCGGGGAAGGCACTACCTATGAAGATCGTGTTCCTGCTGCACAACGCCTACGCGGTCGGCGGCACCGTGCGCACCACGCTCAACCTCGCCGCCGCGCTCGCCGAGCACGGCGGCCACGAGGTGGAGATCGTCTCGATGTCGCGGCACCGGGAGAGCCCGAGGTTCACCGTCGACCCGCGGATCACCCTCGTACCGCTGGTGGACACGCGGGCCGACGGCGCGGACACCCGGCAGGCCGCATACGCGGAGCCGTCGCGGGACTTCCCGGCCGCCGAGAAGCGGTACAAGCAGTACTCGCTCCTGCACGACCAGCGGGTCCGCGCGTACCTGGAGGAGCGGTGCGACGCGGACGTCGTCATCGGCACCCGGCCCGGCATCAACGTCTACCTCGCCAAGTGGGGCCCTCGGCGGGCCCTGCGGATCGGGCAGGAGCACCTGCGCCACGACGCGCACTCCAAGAAGCTGCGCACCGAACTCGCCCGGCACTACCGGCGGCTCGACGCGCTCGTGACGATGACCGAGGCGGACGCGGCGGTCTACCGGGCGCGGGTGCCGCTGCCGGGGGTGCGGGTGCTCTCCGTGCCGAACATCGTGCCGCCCACGTCGGCCCCGCCCTCCGACGGCTCCTCGCGGATCATCGCAGCGGCGGGCCGGCTCGCCCCCGGCAAGCGCTACGACCTGCTCCTGGAGGCGTTCGCCGAGGTCGCCCCGCACGCCCCGGGGTGGGAGCTGCGGATCTACGGCGGCGGCGCGCAGGAACCGCATCTGCGGGCGCTCATCGACCGGTTCGGCCTGACGGGGCGGGCCCGGCTCATGGGCACCGTCTCGCCGATCGAACCGGAGTTCGCCCGCGCGGCGCTCGTGGTGAGCGCCTCCGACGCCGAGTCGTTCGGCATGACCCTCGTCGAGGCGATGCGCTGCGCGGTCCCCGTCATCAGCACCGACGCGCCGCTCGGCCCCGCCGAGATCATCACCGACGGCGTCGACGGACGGCTCGTCCCGGTCGGCAGCGTGCACGCGCTCGCCGAGGCGATGACCGAGCTGATCGAGGACGCGGCGACCAGGGAAAGGATGGGCGCGGCGGCGCTCGCCTCCGCACACCGGTTCGACCCTGAGCCCATTGTGGCGCGATATCACACCCTTTTCGCGGAACTCAGGGCCTCCCGATTCCGTCGAGCAGGGCGACGGTTCCGTGCCCGGGCCACCAACTGGGCGCGCAGGAAGGTCCGCTCGCTGCGTGCAGCGCGGCCGGGCGGCCGAGGGGGGACTTCGCATGACGGCCGACGCAGCCGCGCCCATGGCACCGCGCAGCCCGGACGTTCCTGAGGTGCACACGCAGAGCACCCTGAACGCCCCGTCCGCGCCACCGGGAACGCCCGCCTCCGCACCGGGCGGCCGGTTCGGTTCCGCGCTCCGGTCCCTGCGGGACGGCGACTGGCTGGCGGTCGTCGCCGTCCTGTACCTCCTGGCACAGCTCGCGCTCGTCGTGACCCGGCTCGGGCACGGGCTCGGCTGGGACGAGTCGGTGTACGTGTCCCAGCACGACCCCCGCAACCCGACCGTCTTCTTCAGCGCCCCGCGCTCACGCGGCACCAGCTTGCTGACCGCGCCGCTGATCGCGGTGACCGACTCCACCGTCGCCCTCCGCACCGCCCTCGCGGTCCTCTCGTCGGCCGCGCTGTACGCCGCGTTCCGCGTGTGGCGGCCGCTGGTCGGGGCGCGCACGACGGCGTTCGCGGCGCTGCTCTTCGCCGGGCTGTGGATCGCCGTCCTCTCCGGCGCGATGGCCATGCCCAACCTGTGGGTGGCGTTCGGCTCGGTCGGCGCCGTCGGCTGGTTCCTGCGGTACGGCGGCGGGGACCCGGGCAGGAGCGCGGGATGGTGGCTCGCGGGATGCGTCGCCGCCGTCGCACTGTTCCGGGCACCGGACGCGGCCTGGCTCGTGCTGCCGCTCGGCGTCGTGGCGCTGCTGACGCGCGAACGCCGGCGCACCCTGCCCTACCTCGCGGCGGGCCTCGTCGCCGGTCTCGCGCAATGGGTCGTCGAGGCGTACATGCGCTGGGGCGGCGTCGCCGAGCGGCTGCGCGTGTCCAGCGCCACCGAGGGCGACATGGGCCTGCACCCCAACTTCGGCACCGCCTGGCGCGCGGTCAACGGCCCGCTGCTCTGCCGCCCCTGCGCCACGGGCAGCCCCGCCCACCCCGAACTCGCCCTGTGGTGGCTCGCCCTGCCCCTGCTCACGGCGGCGGCCGTGACCGTCGCGCTGCGCGGACGCCGCCCCGCGCCGACCCTGGTCCCGGTCGCCTGCGCCGCCGCGCTCTCGGTCCCGTACCTCCTGCTCATCGGCTACTCGGCGCCGCGCTTCCTGCTGCCCACGTACGCGCTGCTCTCGCTGCCGGTGGCGGTACTGCTGCGCCGGATGCGGCGTCATCGGGCGCTCGCGGTCGTGGCCGTCGCCCTGGTCGTGCTCCAGCTGGGCAGCCAACTCGCCGTGCTGCACCGCGAGGTCGCCTCGACGGCCCGCACGGACGCCCGCTACATCGCCGCCGCCGACGGCCTGCGCGCCCTCGGCCTGACACCGCCGTGCCTGGTGACGGGCCCGCGCGCGCTGCCCGTCGGCTACGCGGCCGGATGCGCGTCGGCGCAGACGCGCGGCAACAACAAGTCGACGACCCGCGCTGAACTGCTGCGCCGCGCCGCCGAGGTGCCGACGGCCGTCCTCACCGAGCGCGGCCACCGGCCCCCGAAGTACGCCAGGGACTGGACCCCGTACGAGCTTCCGCACACCCGGGGCTGGACGGCGTGGAAGGCGCCCACGCCGGACCGGCCCTGAACCATGCGCCGGACCGGCCCTGAACAGCGCCTCTCACTCGGCCCGCAGGGCCGCGAGGCGCTCCGCGAACGGGGTCACCTCGAACCCGTCCGCCGGGTCCACCGACGTGATCGCCCCCGTCAGCGAGCGGGGCGCGATCGCGGCGGCCGTGTCGACGTCCGGCGCCGCGTCGGCGGCGGACGGGCCCATGAAGCGGGCCAGTTCGGCGCCCGCGCGGGCGATGCGCCGCTCCAGGCCCTCCTCGCCCCAGTCCTCCGACGCCGCGAACACGGCGGTCGGCAGGGTGAGGGCGCGCAGGTAGGTGAAGAGCGGCCGCAGCGCGTGCTCGGTGACGAGCGAGTGCCGGGCCGTGCCGCCCGTCGCACCGACGAGGACCGGCTTGCCGGTCAGCGCGTCCTTGTCGATCACGTCGAAGAACGACTTGAACAGACCGCTGTACGACGCCGCGAACACCGGGGTCACCGCGATCAGGCCGTCCGCCGCGGCCACCGCGTCGAGCGCGGCGGCCAGGCGGGCGGGCGGGAAGCCGGTGACGAAGTGCTGAGCGATCTCCGTCGCGAGGTCCCGCAACTCGATGACCTCGACCTCGACGGTGCCGGCCTGCCGCACGGTCGCGACCGCGAGCCGGTCGGCGAGCAGCCGGGTGGAGGAGGGGGAGCTGAGCCCCGCCGAGACGACTACGAGCTTCATGGCCGTGGACTCCCTACTTGCTTTCGGCCTGGGCGGCGACGCGGGCCGCGTGGGTCGGCGCGTCCGGGACGTTCGCCGGGCGCAGGTTGGCGAACTCCTTGCGCAGCACCGGCACGACCTCCTCACCGAGCAGGTCGAGCTGTTCGAGGACGGTCTTCAGCGGCAGGCCCGCGTGGTCCATCAGGAACAGCTGGCGCTGGTAGTCGCCGACGACGTCCCGGAAGGACAGGGTCCGCTCGATGACCTCCTGCGGCGAGCCGACGGTCAGTGGCGTCTGCGAGGTGAACTCCTCAAGGGACGGGCCGTGGCCGTAGACCGGCGCGTTGTCGAAGTAGGGGCGGAACTCGCGCACCGCGTCCTGCGAGTTCTTCCGCATGAACACCTGGCCGCCGAGGCCGACGATGGCCTGCTCCGGGGTGCCGTGCCCGTAGTGGGCGTAGCGCGTGCGGTACAGGTTCACCATCTGCTTGGTGTGGCTGGCGGGCCAGAAGATGTTGTTGTGGAAGAAGCCGTCACCGTAGTAGGCGGCCTGCTCGGCGATCTCGGGCGAGCGGATCGAACCGTGCCAGACGAACGGCGCGACGCCGTCCAGCGGGCGCGGGGTCGAGGTGAAGGACTGCAGCGGCGTACGGAACTTGCCCTTCCACGTCACGACGTCCTCGTCCCAGAGGCGGCGCAGGAGCGCGTAGTTCTCGACGGCGAGGTCGATGCCGTCCCGGATGTCCTTGCCGAACCAGGGGTAGACCGGGCCGGTGTTGCCACGGCCCATCATCACGTCGACGCGGCCCTCCGCGACGTGCTGGAGCATCGCGAAGTCCTCGGCGATCTTCACCGGGTCGTTCGTGGTGATCAGCGTGGTGGAGGTGGAGAGGATCAGGTTCTCGGTGCGCGCGGCGATGTAGCCGAGCATCGTCGTCGGGGACGACGGCACGAACGGCGGGTTGTGGTGCTCCCCGGTCGCGAAGACGTCCAGGCCGACCTCCTCGGCCTTCTGCGCGATGGCGAGCATCGCCTTGATGCGCTCGTGCTCGCTCGGCGCGCGTCCGGTGGTCGGGTCGACCGTGACGTCGCCGACGGTGAAGATTCCGAACTGCATGATGCTCACCCTTCCCGGGTTTTTGTTGACTGTTCAACTATACCCCGGAACGGATGTGCCGCCGCACCTATTCCCGACCGCCATACGGTCCGGTCAGCGCCGCTGGAGCGGATGGCGACCCGTCGCCGCCAGGAGCCGGTCGAACACGGACGCGTCCGTCCCGGCCGGTACGGGCTCCCCGAAGACACCCATCGCCCTGGCCGTCGGCGCCAGCTCCGCCACCGCGTCCGCCAGCACGCCGACCACCACCGGCGGAGCCTCGTAGGACTGCCCCGTGGCCCGCGCCAGATCCCACCCGTGCACGGTGAGATCCAGCAGCGCCATCGCACCGACGAGACGCGCGGGCATGTCCATCGCACCGCTCGTCCCGTCCTCGGCACCGGGCACCGACCACGCGCCGACCAACTCCTCCGCCGCGCCCGCGAACCGCTCCCGCCAGTCGCCGCCCTCCCCCACCCGGTCCGGCGTCGCCGCGAAGTCGGAGTCCTGCTTCGCCGCAAGCTTCCGGAACTCGACGACCACCTGGAAAAGGTGGTTGACCAGGGCTTTCACGTCGTAGTCCGCACAGGGCGTGGGGGCGGCGAGCGCGGAGTCGGGGATACCGGCGACGACCGGGGCCGCGCGGTCGGCGGCGAGGCGGAGGAGATCCCCGACCGGCCGGGCCGTCTGCATCTGCTGCTCGTGTGTGTCCATACGTCCGACGCTACGAGCGCACCGCCCCACGCCTCTTGAACAAACGCGACGGGCCGCTGTCAGTGCCCCGCCGTACGATCCGGACATGGAGCGGGACACCCGGGACACCCGAGGGATCGTCGATCCGGCCGCGCTGCTCACGCGCGTCCGCTTCCGGCGGCACGAACCCGCCGAACCCCTGCGCCCGTACGTCGAGAACTACTGGCTCATCGACTGGGACCTGCCCGCGCCCTACGCCTCGCACATCGTGCCGCACCCCTCCGTGAACCTGACGTTCCAGTGGGACGAGGAGGACGGACCGCCCTACGGAGAGCTGACCGGCGTCTCCGCGCCCGGCCTCTACACCCGCAAGATCGGCGGGCGGGGGCGGGTGTGCGGGGCGAAGTTCTGGCCGGGGGCGTTCCGGCCGTTCGTCCCCGAGGTACCGGTCGCCGAGTGGACCGGCCGAGTGCTGCCGTACGAGGAGGTGTTCCCGGCGACGGACGCGGCGGCGGTCGTCGCGCCCGACCCCGACCCGGAGGACGACCGGGCCCGCGTCGCCGCCCTCGACCACTACCTCCTCCCCCTGCTCCCCGCCGAGCCCGACCCGGCGGCCGAACTGGCGCGCGGGCTCGTCGCACGGATCAGGGCCGGGCGCGGAGTGCGCCGCGTCGCGGATCTCGCACGGGAGGAAGGGATGTCGGTGCGATCGCTGCAACGGCTGTTCTCCGGCCACGTCGGCGTCAGCCCCAAGTGGTGCATCCTGCGCTACCGCATCCACGAGGCGCTGGAGACGGCCGCCGCACACGCGGACCCCGACGGGACCGGCGGGGCCCGCGGAGTCGACTGGGCCGCACTCGCCGCCGACCTCGGCTACGCGGACCAGGCACACCTGGTCCGCGACTTCACGGCGACGGTCGGCGTCCCACCGACGGCGTACCCGACCTCGTAGCCGCTGGGGCCGTCCTACTGCTCGCGGTGGACCTTCGAGTTCGACGCCTGGGCGCGCGGCCGGACCACGAGCAGGTCGATGTTGACGTGGCTCGGCCGGGTCACCGCCCAAGTGATCGTGTCCGCGACGTCGTCCGCGGTGAGCGGCTCGGCGACACCCGCGTACACCTTCGCCGCCTTCTCCTGGTCGCCGCCGAACCGGGTCAGCGCGAACTCCTCCGTCTTCACCATGCCGGGCGCCACCTCGATCACCCGGACCGGCGTGCCGACGATCTCCAGGCGCAGCGTCTCCGCGAGGACATGCTCGGCGTGCTTGGCCGCCACATAACCCGCGCCACCCTCGTACGTGCTGAACCCGGCGGTCGAGGAGAGGACGACGACCGTGCCGTCACCGGAGTCGGTGAGCGCCGGGAGGAGCGCCTGCGTGATGTTCAGGGTGCCGATGACGTTCGTCTCGTACATCTGCCGCCACTGCTCCGGGTCACCGGTGGCCACCGGGTCCGCGCCGAGCGCACCACCCGCGTTGTTCACCAGGACGCCGACCGTCTTGAACGCCGTGGCGAACTCGTCGACCGCCGCCCGGTCGGTGATGTCCAGGGCATACGCGGTGGCCTGGTGCCCGGCGCCGTTGATCTCCTCGGCCAGCGCCTCGATCCGGTCCTTGCGGCGGGCCGTCAGCACCACCCGGTACCCGGCGGCGGCCAGCTGCCGCGCGGTGGCGGCGCCGATACCGCTGCTCGCGCCGGTGACGACGGCGATACGGGAAGACGCGGCGGGGGCCATGAGCTACTCCTCGGACGGCGGGACTGCGGGATATCGGGACTTCCGCCCAGCGTACGTCGCGAAGATCGCCGGGTCAGTCGTTCCTCGGCGCGTACATGATCACCGCCATGCCGGCCAGGCAGATCAGCGCGCCGACCACGTCCCAGCGGGTCGGCCGGTACCCGTCCGCGACCATGCCCCACGCGATCGAGCCCGCCACGAAAACCCCGCCGTACGCGGCCAGGATCCGCCCGAACTCGGCGTCCGGCTGCAACGTCGCCACGAACCCGTACACCCCGAGCGCGATCACCCCACCCCCGACCCACACCCACCCCCGCTGCTCCCGCACCCCCTGCCACACCAGCCACGCACCCCCGATCTCGAAGAGCGCGGCAAGCACGAACAGGACGACGGAACGGGCGACGATCATGAGGGCCAGGGTGTCATGCGCCGCAGCGGCCCGGGGGCGCGCACCGCGCTTCGGCGCTCCCCCTCGAACGGGTGACGCCGATCGATTGCGTGCGCGGCAGGGGAACGGGCTGGCTACGTTCACGCCAACAGGACCGCACACAGTGCGACCCCCGGCACGGGATAGCCGTCCCGGCCGGGGGCCTGACCACCGAGGAAGAGAAGAGCTTCCCCATGGCTGCACGCGAGCCTAGCGCTCACCAGTTCACATTCGACGAGGCGCTCGACCTTGAACCATCCGGCGCGTCGGCGCCGGGGTTCATGGACCTGGAGGTGCCCGAGTACGCGTACATGTTCGGGTTCTTGCAGATGGACGGACACATGGCGGCGGGAGCCGGGCAGAAGGGCCGAATCACCGCCGAAATCAACATCAGGGACATCGAAATCCTGCGTCGCTTCCAGCAGTTGACGCCCTACCCCACCAGCATCACGGAGCGAGTTCGCGCGACCAACTTCGCCGCTTCGCACCACTCGGCGACCTGGACGCTTTGCGCCCTGGAGGCACGCACGACGCTCAACGGACTGGGGCTGCCCTACGGCCGCAAGTCGAAGCAGATCACGCCCCCGCGCGTCCCGTTCTCACGACGCGACTACCTGCGAGGGGTCATCGACGCGGACGGCTCCGTCGGCTACACGAGTCGCGGCTTCCCTTTCGTCTCGCTCACCACGCAGAGCACCGCCATCGCGGCCTACCTCTGCTTCTACGCGAAGAAGATCACCGAGGTTCAGCGCATTCCGAAGCGCAACACCCGCGACGGCATCTACAACATCCTGTTCGCGATGGAGGCGGGCCAGAAGCTCGGCGCCCACCTCTACTACCCCGGCTGCCTGGCTCTGGATCGCAAACAAACGGCCGCCGACTCTCTGGCCACCTGGACCCGCCCTGCTGACATGCGGGCCGCACACACGGCACGTCGCTGGAAGGAATGGGAGGACCGGGTACTCCTCCGGCACAACAACGCGGCCTCCGCCGCCGAGGAGCTGGGCCGTACGGAGAAGAGCTGCCATCTACGCCTGTGGCGTCTGCGCAGCGGCAAGATCCCGATGCCGGAGTGACGCTCGGGGCCCGAGTCGGCGACGACTCGGGCCTCTCACGGACTCAGCCCTTCACGCAGACGACCTGCTTCAGCTTCGCCACGACCTCCACCAGGTCCCGCTGCTGGTCGATGACCTGCTCGATCGGCTTGTACGCGCCCGGGATCTCGTCCACGACGCCGGAGTCCTTGCGGCACTCCACGCCCCGCGTCTGCTCCTCCAGGTCCCGCGTCGAGAAGCGCCGCTTCGCCGCGTTCCGGCTCATCTTGCGGCCCGCGCCGTGCGAGGCGGAGTTGAAGGACGCCGCGTTGCCGAGGCCCTTCACGATGTACGAACCCGTGCCCATGGAGCCGGGGATGATCCCGTACTCGCCCGAGCCCGCGCGGATCGCTCCCTTACGGGTGACCAGCAGGTCCATCCCGTCGTAGCGCTCCTCGCTCACGTAGTTGTGGTGCGCGCTGATCTCCGGCTCGAAGGTCACCTTCGCCTTCTTGAACTCCCGCCGGACCACGTCCTTGAAGAGCGCCATCATGATCGACCGGTTGTACTTCGCGTACTCCTGCGCCCAGAACAGGTCGTTGCGGTACGCCGCCATCTGCGGGGTCTCCGAGATGAAGACGGCCAGGTCGCGGTCGACGAGGTTCTGGTTGTGCGGCAGCTTCTGCGCGACGCCGATGTGATGGTCGGCCAGCTCCTTGCCGATGTTGCGGGAACCGGAGTGCAGCATGAGCCAAACCGAATCGGACATATCAACACAAAGCTCAGCAAAATGGTTTCCTCGGCCAAGTGTTCCTATCTGCTTGCGCGCCCGCCCCTCCCGGAACTTCACCGCCTCCGCAACACCCCCGAACCGCCCCCAGAAGTCGTCCCACCCCGCCGTACCGAAGCCGTGCAGGCGGGTCGGGTCGACCGGGTCGTCGTGCATGCCTCGGCCTACCGGGATCGCCTGCTCGATCTTGGAGCGGAGGCGGGAGAGGTCGCCGGGGAGGTCGTTGGCGGTGAGGGAGGTCTTCACCGCGCTCATGCCGCAGCCGATGTCGACCCCGACCGCCGCCGGGCACACGGCCCCCTGCATCGCGATCACCGAGCCGACCGTGGCGCCCTTGCCGTAGTGGACGTCGGGCATGACGGCCAGGCCCTTGATCCAGGGCAGGGTCGCGACATTGCGGAGCTGCTGCATCGCCGCGTCCTCGACGGACGCCGGGTCCGCCCACATCCGGATGGGGACCTTCGCACCCGGTACCTCTACGTACGACATGAAATCCCCCGAAAGGTGATGAAGCCTGCTGAACTCCACCGAAAGCGGCTGAAGTTCTTTGAAGTTCGGAAACGCAGATACCGGAGCCAAGGTCGACGAAACGGTCGCCGGACCGGCGTCCACGGCAGTGCGTGCGATAGACATTGTCATCATCGGCCGCCTCACCGCGGCAACCGATTAACCAGGCGCAACCCGCCGAGAGGAGCCCTTACGGTGCAGCGGAAGTCGTACGCGTACGTGCCGGGCGTCGCCGTACTCCTGACGGCACTGCTCGCCGGGTGCTCCGGAGGCTCCGGCTCCGACGACAGCGCGGGCGACTCCAAGCCGGGCGGCCTGAGCGCCACCGCGTCGTCGGCCAAGCCCGGCAAGTACCGCACGCTGCCCGAGCCGTGCGCCCAGCCCGACCAGGGGATGCTCGACGCGATGCTCCCCGGCATCAAGGAGCTGACGGACGAGCGGACGCGGGAGAAGGCGTACGAGGGGACGGCGACGGCCACGTACGACACGGCCCGCCGGGCCGGGTGCGGCTGGAAGGACCAGTCGGCGACGGGCGGCACACACCGGCTCACGCTCGACTTCGAGCGGGTCGTCTCCTACGACGCGGCGGTCAGCGACGACACGCGCGCGCAGGACGTGTTCGCGGCGAAGGTGGCGAAGGCGGGCGTGCCGACGACGGCGCCGACCGGTTCCGTCACGCCGTCGAGCGGCACGGCAAGCGATGACGCTGACGGCGACGGGAAGTCCTCCCCCGGCGCGGACACCGGCGGGGACACCGGCGCCGGCACCGCCTCCCCCTCGTCCTCCGTGTCCGCCGCCGAACTGCAGCCGCGGATGCTGGAGGGGCTCGGCGACGAAGCCTTCATCGACGACGAGCTGTCGGGCCCGCTGGCGTCCCGGAGCCGGACGGTGACTGTGGTGTTCCGCACGTCGAACGCCTTGGTGACCGTCCAGTACATGGCCCAGTCGGCGACCTCCGGAGAGGCCCCGGACAGCAAGGAATCGCAGGACAGAGCGCAGGAACTGGCGCAGAAGCTGGTCGGGAAGTTCGACGAGTAGGGCGGTCCGGGTGGCCGTCGCGGCTCTGGTGAAGTCGAGGCGTGCGGGGTGGCCACGGCGTACGGTGGCCCATCGGACCCGGGTTCGTGGTGGCTCTGTGAAGGAAGCCGCCGCTTTTCCGGGACCGTGCTCCAGCCAGCGTCCTATGTAGAGGAACCATGCACCGTCCGACCAAGCGACTCACCCGCATACTCACCTGCGCAGCCGCCGTGCCGGTGGTTCTCCTCGCGGCAGGCTGCTCCTCCGACTCCGGTTCCGGCTCCGGTGACAAGGCGGGCAAGGCGTCCGAGGCGTCCTCGGCCAGGTCCTCCGCCTCGACGGCCGCGGACGCGGCGAAGAAGGTGGCTCCGGCGACGTACAAGGCGCTGCCGAAGGCGTGCTCGTCGCTGTCGAAGAAGACGCTCGGCGAGCTGGTCCCGAAGGGTGACAGCAAGGCGGGCGCGTCGGACGACGAGTCGACGCGGGACAACTGCTCCTGGTCGAGCCTGGACAACAACGGCGTCAAGGGCTCCCAGTTCCGCTGGCTGAATGTCTCGATGGTCCGTTTCGAGTCGGATCTGAACCGGGGCAGCGGCGACAAGCTGGCGACGGAGTACTACGCGAAGCAGGTCAAGGACGCGCAGGCGACCGAGGGCGCGAAGAACGTGAAGACCGAGCCGGTCGCGGGCACGGGTGACGAGGCGACGCTGGTGCGCTTCGACAGCACGTACGAGGAAAAGAAGAAGAAGAGCGTCACGTCCCGGCAGCAGACGGTCGTCTCGCGTGTGGACAACGTGGTCGTCACCGTGCACTACAACGGTTCGGGTCTCGCGGGTGAGAAGACGCCGGCCGCGGACGGTCTGGTGAAGGACGCGGAGAAGGCGGCCAAGGAGGTCGTGGCGTCGGTGGTGGACTCGAAGGAGTCGCCTTCCGCGTCGGCGTCGTCCTCGTCGTCCTCGTCTGCCTCCTCGTCGGCGAAGCCGAAGGCGTCCGCCTCGGCCTCCGCTTCGAAGAAGGCCGGCGGCGAGGCCGACGACAAGGCGGGCGACAAGAAGGACAACTAGCCTGCGCAACAAGCGGTTTGCGGAGCCCGGCCCCTTTTGGGCGCCGGGCTCCGGGCGTACCGGCCCACGGCCGTCCGCACACGTGTGCCAGTCTGTTGGGCGCAACATGCCGAACTGGGAGGGGAACTGGAGTGGCCGCGCCACTGAAGCTGACACGGACGCACCGGATACTCATCGGTCTGGTGGTGGCCGGTGCGGTCGTCATCGCGGGGATCGGTTTCGCCGGTTCCTACGCGGCCGTCCGCGAACTGGCCCTGGAGAAGGGGTTCGGGAACTTCTCCTACGTCTTCCCGATCGGTATCGACGCGGGTATCTGTGTGCTGCTCGCGCTCGATCTGCTGCTGACCTGGATCCGGATCCCGTTCCCGCTCCTGCGGCAGACGGCCTGGCTGCTGACCGCCGCGACCATCGCGTTCAACGGCGCCGCCGCCTGGCCGGACCCGCTCGGCACCGGCATGCACGCCGTGATCCCGATCCTGTTCGTCGTCGCGGTCGAGGCGGCCCGGCACGCGATCGGGCGGATCGCGGACATCACCGCCGACAAGCACATGGAGGGCGTGCGCATCACGCGCTGGCTGCTCTCCCCGCTCCCCACGTTCCTGCTGTGGCGCCGGATGAAGCTGTGGGAGCTGCGCTCCTACGACGCGACGATCAAGCTGGAGCAGGAGCGTCTCGTCTACCAGGCCCGCCTGCGTTCCCGTTTCGGCCGGGCCTGGCGCCGCAAGGCCCCGGTGGAGTCGTTGATGCCGTTGCGCCTCGCCCGCTACGGGGTGCCGCTCGCCGAGACCGCCCCGGCCGGGCTGGCCGCCGCCGGGATCGAGCCGCAGCTTCTGCCGCCCGCGCCGCCGGTCGCGGCGCAGGGCGGCCGGGAGTCCGTGCCGGAGCTGGAGCCGTCGGCGGGTGCGGCGGTGGTCGACGAGGTGGCCGCAGCCGACGCGCCGAGCCAGTGGTTCGCCACGCCGCGCGAGGTGGCGTACCAGGGGGATTACGACCCGAACTTCGAGCCGCCCACGTTCGTCCCGGAGCAGGAGCATCAGGACTGGTACGAGGAGCAGCCCCAGCAGATCCCGGTGCCGAGGCCCCGCGCGGCCGAGCCCGCGCCTGAGCCCGCATCCGTACCCGCGCCCGCATCCGCTCCCGTACCCGCACCCGAGCAGCAGTTCCCCGTGCCGAACGGTGCCGGGGGAACGCGTCCGCTCGGTGACGGCGCGCAGGACGCCGCGGCCGCCGCGCCCACCGAGGAGGACCTGTACCGGGTCTACCGGCAGGGCATACAGGGTGAGGGGGTTCCGTCGCCGGGGACGTTCGCCGCGGACGTCGAGGACTCGTTCGGCATCCGGCTTTCGCCGCGTGACGTGAACCGGTACGCGGAGCAGTTCGAGGCCCGTTACAGCGCCGAGCTCATGGAGGACCACATCGCCTGAGCGCGGCGGTCAGGAACGGGAAGGGGCGGCACCGGAGGGATCCGGTGCCGCCCCTTTTCGTTCGCCGGGTTACGCCCCGAGGAGCGTCCGCACCCGGTCCGCGCCGACCGCGAGCAGCAGCGTGGGCAGGCGCGGGCCGGTGTCGCGGCCCACGAGCAGGTGGTAGAGCAGGGCGAAGAAGGTGCGCTGGGCGACCTTGATCTCGGCCGGGAGTTCCTTGGCGGTGGCGTCGGCGGGGAAGCCTGCCTGCACCTTGGGGACGCCGTAGACGAGGTGGGTGAGGCCGTCGAGGGACCAGTGGGAGTCCAGGCCGTCCAGGAGGAGGGCGAGGGACTTGCGGCTCTCCTCGTCGAGCGCGGCGAGCGCCTCGGTGTCGGGCTCGGAGCGGACGATGGTGCGGGACTCGGCGGGCACGTACTTGGAGATCCAGGTCTCGGCCTTGTCGAGCCGGGGGCGGACCGTGGCGAGGTCCGTGACCGGGTTCTCCGGGTCGAGTTCGGCGAGGATGCGCAGTGTCTGCCGCTCGTCGCCGGCGGTGACGTCGGCGACGGAGGCCAGTGTGCGGTAGGGCAGCGGGCGCTCGGTGCGCGGCAGTTCTCCGGCGGCGGTGCCGACGGCGCGGCTGTAGGCGGCGGCGTCGGCGGGGAGCACGGAGCCGTCGGCGACCTTTCCGGCGAGCTTGTCCCACTCGTCGTAGAGGCGCTGGATCTCCTGGTCGAAGGCGATCTTGAAGGACTGGTTGGGGCGGCGGCGGGCGTAGAGCCAGCGCAGGATCTGCGGCTCCATGATCTCCAGCGCGTCGCCGGGGGTCGGGACGCCGCCCTTGCTGGACGACATCTTGGCCATGCCGCTGATGCCGACGAACGCGTACATCGGGCCGATGGGCTGCTCGCCGCCGAAGATCGACACGATCTGGCCGCCGACCTGGAACGAGGAGCCCGGGGACGAGTGGTCGACGCCGGACGGCTCGAAGATCACGCCCTCGTACGCCCAGCGCATCGGCCAGTCGACCTTCCACACGAGCTTGCCGCGGTTGAACTCGCTGAGGCGGACGATCTCGGTGTAGCCGTCGAGGGTGCAGGTGTAGGCCAGTTCGGTGCTCTCGTCGTCGTACGAGGTGACCGTGGTGAGGTCCTTGCCGCACTGGCCGCAGAACGGCTTGTACGGGTAGTAGCCGCCCGCGCCGCCGCTGCCGTCGTCCTCGGACGCGGCGCCGGAGCCCTCGGCGGCCTCGACCTCGGCCTCGTCCTTGGGCTTCTGCTGTTGCTTGGCCGGGGCCTTCTTGGTGCGGTACTGGGCGAGGATCGCGTCGATGTCGCCGCGGTGCTTCATGGCGTGCAGGATCTGCTCGCGGTAGACGCCGGACGTGTACTGCGCGGTCTGGCTGATCCCGTCGAACTCCACGCCGAGGGCGCCGAGCGCCTCGACCATGGCGGCCTTGAAGTGCTCGGCCCAGTTCGGGTACGCGGATCCGGCGGGTGCCGGGACCGAGGTCAGGGGCTTGCCGATGTGCTCGGCCCAGGACGCGTCGGTGCCGGGCACGCCGTTCGGGACCTTGCGGTAGCGGTCGTAGTCGTCCCAGGAGATCAGGTGGCGGACCTCGTGGCCGCGGCGGCGGATCTCGTCGGCGACCAGGTGCGGGGTCATGACCTCGCGCAGGTTGCCCAGGTGGATCGGGCCGGACGGGGAGAGGCCGGAGGCGACGACGACCGGTTTGCCCGGGGCACGACGCTCGGACTCGGCGATCACTTCGTCCGCGTAGCGCGACACCCAGTCCTGCTGGGCGCCGGGAGCGCTGCTGTCAGCCACGGTCGGCACGTCCTTCTCTCCTCGTTCGTCTCGTACGGAGTACCCGCCCATTGTCACCCGCCGTGGTTCGTCCCGGAAAACGGATAGCGCAGCCGTACAACCCCGGGGTCCCCTCGGGTGTCCTCACTTCGTGATCACAGACAGATTCCGCGCGGGGCTGCGTCTGGGGGCCGCCGGGCTCTCGATAGCCCTGCCGTCGGCTTGCCTCGTCCTCGCGGCGCCTTCCGCCGAAGCCGCCGTCACCTGCGGCGACACCACGTTCAAGAGGACGTTCTACAGCAACACCACCTTCTCCGGGACGCCGAAGAAGACGGACTGCGACACCACCATCGACCAGAAGTGGACCGGCGCGCCGCTCTCCGGGATGGCCACGAACAACTTCTCGGTGCGCTACTCGCTCACCCGTGACTTCGGTTCGGGCGGCTGCTTCACCTACCGGCTCTCCGGTACGGACGGTCTGCGCCTGTACGTGGACAACGTCCGCAAGGTGAACAAGTGGACGAACACGGGTGACAGTGGCAACAGCGTCCCGGGCACGTTCTGCATCGGCTCGGGCAAGCACACGGTCCGTGTCGACCACACGAACTGGACCGGGCTCTCCCGGGTGAAGTTCACGTGGCCCGCCTCGTCCGACAGCAAGGCGCCGCTGGCCCCGACCGGCATCACGACGTCGTACTCCACGTCGACCGGCAAGGCGTCCGCCCGCTGGACGAAGAACCGCGAGCTGGACATCGCCCGCTACGAGGTCTTGGTGGAGACTCCCGGGTCGGGTGTGTCGAGGTGGAGGACCACCGGCACCAGCGCCACGTACACGCTGCCGAAGGACGGCCTGAAGTACCGGTTCTGCGTCCAGGCCGTCGACAAGTGGACGAACTACGGCAAGGCCGCCTGCGGCCCGTACGTCACGCCGTCGGACAAGACGGCCCCGCCCGTCCCCTACGTGCCCGCCTCCGACGTCACGGTCTCGAAGGGCCTCTACGGGCCGCGCGTCAACGTGTGGCTGGGTCAGGTGCAGCCTGCCGAGGGCCCCGTCTTCACGCTGTGGCGGGCCACGGCCGCGGCGGGCCCGTTCACCAAGGTCGCGACGATGGACCTGCGCAGGACGCCGGGTGAGCAGTACCTGTACGACGAGGAGCCCGGCGAGGGGAAGACGTACTACTACGCGGCGTCGGCGAGCGACGCCGCGGGCAACACCTCGGCGCGCACCAAGGCCGTCAAGGTGAGCACGCCGGACGTGACGGCGCCGGGGGCCGTGGCGGGCCTCACGGCCACGCCGGACACCGACAAGAACGTGCTGACGTGGGGCCCGTCGTCCGACGGCGCGGTGCGCTGGGAGGTGTACGGCGCGGACGGCAGCGCGGCTCCGACCCTGCTGGGCACCGCCTCGGCCGCCGAGTACCGGGACACCACGGCGAAGCCGGGCGTGCGGCGCACGTACACGGTGTACGCGTTCGACGCGGCGGGGAACAAGTCGAAGCCGGCGACCGTCACGGCGGCCCGCCAGGTGGCGCCCGCGATGCCCGTGGGCCTGCGGCCGGACGCGCAGGGCCGCCCCGTGCTGACCATCAGAGTCGCGGCGGACAACGACCACAGCGGCGGCTTCAAGGTCTGGTCGGGCTCCAGCGCGTCCACGGTGCGCACCCATGCGCGCGCCTGTGCCCCGCAGGAGGTGTTCCGGACCTCCCTGTACGTCGAGTACACCTGCGCGCTCACCGATTTCGGCGGTTCGTCGGACAGCTATGTCACGGTTGTCGCCGTCGCCGGGAACGGCGTGATGTCCAGCTACGCCAAGGCGGTGCGGTACGAGGACACGGCCGCGCCGCCGGTCCCCGCCGGGTTCACCGCGACGCCCGAGCCGTGGGGCGCGACCCTGCGCTGGGACCCGGTCGCCGTCGCCGACCTGGGCTCCTACCGGCTGCGTGCCGGCCGCCCGGTGACGGTCGACGGCGTGCGCACCTGCGGGGACGGGAACTGGCAGCCCCTCCCGCGCATCGTCACGTCCTACCAGGACACCAAGGGGCTGCCGGACGGCGAGGAGCGCTGCTGGGAGCTGTACGCCGTGGACGGCTCGAACAACTACAGCGAGTCGGTCACCGTCTACGCGGCCGAGCAGGACACCCGCCCCGCCGAGGCGACCGCGCCGGGCTCCCCGGTGACCGGCCTGGACGCCGCGGAGAACGCCGGTGACACGGTCCTGAACTGGGACACGCTCGACGGCGCCACCAGTTACCGGGTCTATCGCTGGGACCGGGCGGCGGGCGTCTACGAGCGGATCGCCGAGGGCCCGATGCCGAACCCGTACGCGGAGGAGTTCCGGCTCTTCCGTGACGAGGACGCCCCGTCCGGCACCGCCGCCTACTACCGCGTGAGCGCGGTGTTCGCGGACGGCACCGAGTCGGCCCCGGCCCTCGCGGCGGTGGCGCTGGCGCCCGTGTCCTGACGTGGTGGAGAGCGGGGGCGGGCGGGAATCCATGCGACCGCCCGTCCGCCCCCGTGGGAGACTGGACCCGGTTCAGAACTCAGTACACCTGGCCCCTGGACCCTGTCTCCTGACACCTACGAGCGGAACGGCATCTACTCCATGGCCTCGGTCACGTCCCTCACGTCCTCCGTCCACCAGCGTCTCGCCGACGCCCTCAGCGCCGCCCTCCCCGAGGCCGGTGCGGGCGCGGACCCGCTGCTGCGACGTAGCGACCGGGCCGACTACCAGGCCAACGGGATCCTGGCGCTCGCCAAGAAGGCGAAGGCGAACCCGCGGGAGCTGGCCACGCAGGTCGTGGAGAAGATCGTCAATGGTGATCTCCTCGCCGATGTCGAGGTCTCGGGCCCCGGCTTCCTGAACGTGACGGTCACCGACCGTGCGATCACCGAGACCCTCGCCGCCCGCGCCGCCGACGGCGACCGGCTCGGCGTGCCCCTGAAGGAGCACCCGGGCACGACGGTCATCGACTACGCGCAGCCGAACGTGGCGAAGGAGATGCACGTCGGCCACCTGCGCTCGGCGGTCATCGGTGACGCGCTGCGCGCCATGCTCGACTTCACCGGTGAGAAGACGGTCGGCCGCCACCACATCGGCGACTGGGGCACCCAGTTCGGCATGCTCATCCAGTACCTGACCGAGCACCCGGGCGAGCTGGCCCCGGCCGACGAGGTCGACGGCGAGCAGGCCATGTCGAACCTGAACCGGATCTACAAGGCGTCGCGCGCCGTCTTCGACTCGGACGAGCAGTTCAAGGAGCGGGCCCGCAAGCGGGTCGTGGCGCTGCAGTCCGGCGACAAGGAGACGCTCGACCTGTGGCAGCGGTTCGTGGACGAGTCGAAGGTCTACTTCTACTCGGTCTTCGAGAAGCTCGACATGGAGATCCGGGACGACGAGATCGTCGGCGAGTCGGCGTACAACGACCTGATGCCGGAGACGGCGCGGCTCCTGGAGGAGTCGGGTGTCGCGGTGCGCTCCGAGGGCGCGCTCGTCGTGTTCTTCGACGAGATCCGCGGCAAGGACGGCGAGCCGGTGCCGCTGATCGTGCAGAAGGCGGACGGCGGCTTCGGCTACGCGGCCTCCGACCTTTCCGCGATCCGCAACCGCGTCCAGGACCTGAACGCGACGACGCTGCTGTACGTCGTGGACGTCCGCCAGTCGCTGCACTTCAAGATGGTCTTCGAGGCGGCCCGCCGGATGGGCTGGCTGAGCGACGACGTCACCGCGCACAACATGGGCTACGGCACGGTGCTCGGCGCCGACGGCAAGCCGTTCAAGACCCGCGCGGGCGAGACCGTGCGCCTGGAGGACCTCCTCGACGAGGCGGCCGAGCGGGCGACGGCCGTGGTGCGGGAGAAGGCGGAGAAGATCGGCCTCTCCGAGGAGGAGATCGTCGAGAACGGGCGGTACGTCGGGATCGGCGCCGTGAAGTACGCGGACCTGTCGACGTCGGCGAACCGGGACTACAAGTTCGACCTGGACCAGATGGTGTCGCTGAACGGCGACACGAGCGTGTACCTGCAGTACGCGTACGCCCGGATCAAGTCGATCCTGCGCAAGTCCGAGGGCGACACCCCGGCCGCCCACCCGGAGCTGGCGCTCGCCCCGGCCGAGCGCGCCCTCGGCCTGCACCTGGACGCGTTCGGCGACCTCGTCTTCGAGGCGTCGGCGGAGTACGCGCCGCACAAGCTGGCCGCGTACCTGTACCAGCTGGCGTCGCTGTTCACGACGTTCTACGACCAGTGCCCGGTGATCAAGCCGCGTCCGGAGCAGGAGGTCGTGGAGAACCGGCTGTTCCTGTGCGACCTGACGGCCCGGACGCTCCACCAGGGCATGGCCCTGCTCGGCATCCGGACCCCCGAGCGCCTCTGAGCGCTCAGCCCTTGAGGGCGCGGCCGAGCCGCCGCAGCCCTTCCGCGATCTCCTCCGGTTCCTGCGTCACGAAGCAGAGCCGGAGGGTCGTGGAGTCGGCGTCGGCGATGTGGAACGGATCGCCCGGGACGTACGCCACCTCGTACGCGACCGCCTTGCCGAGCAGGGCGGTCGTGTCGTGTCCGCCGGTGCCGGGCAGCCGGGCCCACAGGAACATGCCGCCCTCGGGCCGGGTCCACGTCGACCCCTCCGGAAGCGCGTCGGCGATCCCCGCGAGCATCGCGTCGCGGCGGCTGCCGTACGCGGCGGCGACCTTGGCGACATGCGCGTCGAGGTCGGAGTCTGCGAGGTAGCGGGCGGCGGCGAGCTGGGTGACGGTCGGGGTGTGCAGGTCGGCGGCCTGTTTGGCGACGGCGCAGGCGCGGCGCAGCGCGGCGGGCGCGCGCAGCCAGCCGAGGCGCAGGCCCGGCGCCATGACCTTGGAGAACGAGCCGAGCAGCACGGTGCGGTCGCGGGCGTCCTCGTGACTGGCGATCCAGGGCACGCGCTCGCCCTCGAAGCGGAGTTCGCCGTACGGGTCGTCCTCGATGATCCACAGTCCGCGCCGCGCGGCGATCCGGGCGACGGCGGCGCGGCGTCCTGCGGGCAGGGTGCGGCCGGTCGGGTTCTGGAACGTGGGCACCGTGTAGAGGAGCTTGGGCGAGTGCTCGGCGGCGAGCGCGTCGAGGGCGTCGGGGTCGATGCCGTCGGTGTCGCAGGGGACGGGGACGATGCGGGCGCCCGCGAGGCCGAAGGCCTGCAGGGCGGCCAGGTAACAGGGGTTCTCGACGAGGACGGTGTCGCCGGGTTCGATCAGCGCGGTCGTGAGGAGGGACAGCGCCTGCTGGGAGCCGGTGGTGATCAGCAGGTCGTCGGCGGTGGTGGGCAGCGCGCGGGCGGTGGTGCGGGCGGCGAGCGCCTCGCGCAGGGCGGGTTCGCCCTCGGTGGTGGAGTACTGGAGCGCGCGCCGCGGATCGGCTTGGAGGACGTGGGCGAACGCGGCCGCGATGCCGTCGGTGTCGAAGAGTTCGGGGGCCGGGAGGCCGCCCGCGAAGTTGATGACTTCGGGCCGGGCGGTGACCGCGAGGATGTCCCGGATCGGGGAGCCGCCGACGGTGGCGACGCGGGCGGCGAGCGGGGCGGGGTCCACGGACGTGGTGGCGGTCATGGGCACGAGTCCTTCCGGGCGGGCGGCGGTTGTCCGGAACCCTAAAGAAGTAGGTGTCCTGTGCACCTGCCGTTTCGGGATACGGACGTGAGCCGTTCGCCCGCCACGGGTGCCCGCCCTCAACCGGCGCTCTGCTCCTCCCTCTTGATCCACTCGTTGGTGCCGAGCGGGTAGTCGTAGCCGGCGCGGCCGGCGTCGGCGCTGGTGCGGAACGGGGTGCCCGCGTTGTCGATGTGGACGGTGCCTCGGCGGTCGCCGCTGGACCACTCCAGGCTGAGGTCCCAGCGGACGTCGCGGGTCGTGGTGTGCGCCGTGACGTAGAAGACCTCGGGGTCGGACTCGCTGACCTTGTAGGGGAAGTCCCGCTGCCCGTTCCTGCCGTCGGCGGTCGGGCTGCCCGCGTCCAGGTTCACGTCGAACGACTTGGTCCCGACGCCGCCGCCGCAGCCGACGCCCATCGAGTAGTCGTTCCAGGCGAGCGGGGCGTTGCTGCTGACGACGCGGACGTGCAGCGCCTCCAGGACGACGGTGTCGTGCCCGGTGCCCTGCACGGTCAGCGCCACGCGCTGCTCCCCGGACGCGACCGCGCCGTACGCCGCCGCCCAGCGGGTGGCCTCCGGCTCGGTGGCGGGCGGGCCGACCTGCGCGGGTTCGCTGTCGACGAGGAAGTGCTGGCTGCACGGGCTCTCGTAGACGTAGGGGCGGGTGGCGACGGTGAGCGGCGCGCCCGTGGCCCGGCCATCGGCTCCGCCCTTGGCCCCGCCGGTGGTGCGGGAGGGGGCGGCGGGCGAGGTGCCCGTGCGGGCGGAGGCGGATGCCGAGGGATCGGCGGACCCGGACGCCGACGTGGAGGGGGACGAGGACGCGGAGGGCGACGTGGACGGGGCTCGGTCGGCGGCCCCCCGTTCCCCGGAGGCCGTGGCCCCGGCCGCCTGCGGCGCGGCGCCGCTCCCGTCGTCCCCCGCCTTCAGATTCACCGTCAGCGCGACGGCCCCGAGCACGGCGGCGACGGCGATCCCGGCGATGAGCACGGTGCGCTTGCGGCGGGGCCGGGGGTGGGGGCGGGCCTGGGCGGCGCCGGGGAGGTCGACGGAGGCGGGCGCCTCCGGGGACGCGGCGGGCGGCTCCGGGTCAACAGCGGTACTGGCCGCCTCCGGAGCCGCGCCCGGCGTCGCCTCCTGGGCCGTGCCCGGCGTCCTCTCCGGTGCCGCGCTCGCCGTCGCCTGCTGGGCCGTGCCCGGCGTCCTCTCCGGAGCCGCGCTCGCCGTCGCCTCCGGAGCCATGCTCGGCGTCACCCCCGGGGCCGGGCTCGCCGTCGCCTCCGGGGCCGGGCTTGGCGTCGCCTCCGGGGCCGGGCTCGGCGTCGTCTTCCGCCCCCGGCCCGCGTCCGCCAGGATCCACGCCCGGTGGAGTTCGACCAGTTCCTGCGGGGTCGCCTTGCAGAGGCGGGCGAGGCGCTCCACCGGGGCGTAGTCCGTCGGTACCGCCGTGCCGTTGCAGTAGCGGTGCAGCGTCGACGTGCTCATGTGCAGGCGCTTGGCCAGCGTCCCGTAGCTGAGCCCCGAACGGTCCTTCAGCCCCCGCAGCAGCGTCGCGAACGCCTCCGCGCTGTCCCCCGGCAGATCCCCTGACACCCGTTCCTCCGTTCCCCCGCGTCCCGCCCGGGCGTTCCAGGCAGTGCGCATTTCCCCAGGTCAGAGCCTGTTCCAGCGTTCCAGTGTCCCGTACTGCCCGCGGATCGTGGCGGCTGGGACGGATCACCGCACAAGCTCTGGTCATCCAAGCACCACAGCCACCGCAGCACCGAAGGGGACCACCAGAATGTCCAGCATCCGTACCTCCCGTACCCGCCGTGTCCGCCGTGCCCGTCTCGCCACCGCCGCCGCGACCGTCGCACTCGCGGCGTTCGCACTGACCGCCTGCAACGACGGTGCGGGCGTCGAGGACGAGGGCGCGCCGGCCGGTTCGAGCACGTCCTCGACGCCGACCCGCGCCGCCTCCCCCACCACGGACGCGAAGCCGGCCCCGGCCGGTTCGAAGCCCACCGCTTCCACGCCGGACACTTCGGCCGCCACGAAGCGGCCGGCCACGAAGCAGCCGGTCGCGAAGCCCACCGCCGACACCACCGCCGACGCGCCGAAGCCGGCCGCGTCCGAGCAGGCCTCCACCGAGCGGGCGGTCTGCGACGGCTCCAACACCCGCACCACCGCCGCGCCGGTCAACCGCCCCGTGAACCACATGCTCCTCACGGTCACCAACACCGGCTCCACCGCCTGCGACCTCTACTACTACCCGGCGGTCCGGTTCGGCGAGGCGCAGTCGGTGCCGCCGGTCATCGAGGACTCGCAGCCGCAGGCCGTCGTCTCCCTGGAGCCGGGCCGGTCCGGCTACGCGGGCGTCACCCTCTCCGCGACCGACGACAGCGGCGCGCACGGCTACTGGGCGAAGTCCCTCTCCGTCTACTTCGCGGGCCCCAAGGGCGCGTCCGACCACGACGGCGAGGCCGCGCGGCCCGCGCTGCCCGCGAAGGGCGTCTGGGTCGACGACACCCTGAAGGTCACGTACTGGCAGACGGAGATGGACGCCGCGCTGATGTGGTGACGCCTCGCCTCCGCAGGGCTGGAAAACTGCTCCTCATGGACTACGTAGACGAACTGGCGGCCCGCGCACGCGCCCTGGCGCGGGCGGCGGGCCCCCGCCGTGTCCTCGGCATCGCGGGCCCGCCCGGCGCGGGCAAGTCGACGCTGGCGGCGGCGGTCGTGGACGCCCTGGACGGGCTGGCCGCGCTCGTCCCATGGACGGCTTCCACCTCGCCGACGCGGAGCTGGACCGGCTCGGCCGCGCCGACCGCAAGGGTGCCCCGGACACGTTCGACGCGTACGGCTACGCGGCGCTCCTCGCCCGGCTGCGCGCACCGCGCCCCGGGGAGACGGTCTACGCCCCGTCCTTCGAACGCACCCTGGAACAACCCCTGGCGGGCGCGCTCCCGGTGGCTCCGGAGACCCCGCTGATCGTGACGGAGGGCAACTACCTCCTCCTGGAGGAGGCCCCCTGGTCCACGGCGGTGCGTCCGGCGCTGGACGAGGTGTGGTGGGTGGCGGTGGACGAGACCGTACGGGTCGACCGCCTGATCGCCCGCCACATCACCTTCGGCAAGTCCCCGCGGGCGGCCCGCGACTGGGTCCTCCGCTCGGACGAGGCGAACGCCCACCGCGTGGCCTCCGGCCGGGCGCGGGCGGACGTGGTCGTGGACGTCGACCGGGGAGCGGTGGACCCCCGGTGACGAGCCCTTCCGCGCGACCGGCACGGTCGGCACCCCGTGACGAGCCCTCCCGCGACCAGCACGCTGAACGCCCGGTGACGAGCCCTCCCGCGACCGGCACGGTCAGCACCCCGCGATCAGTCCCCCGCGACCAGCACGGCCGGCGCCCCGCGATCAGTCCCTCCGCAACCGCCCCTTCACCACCTTCCCGCTCGCGTTGCGCGGCAGTTCGTTCACGAAGGCGATCTCCCTCGGCACCTTGAAGTTGGCCATCTCGCGCCGGGCCCAGGCGATCAGGTCGTCGCCGGTGAGGACGGCGTCGGGGCGGCGGACGACGTACGCCTTGCCGACCTCGCCGAGACGGCCGTCCGGAACGCCGACGACGGCCACGTCGGCGACGCCGGGGTGCAGTCCGAGGAGCTGCTCTATCTCGGCGGGGTAGGCGTTGAAGCCGCCGACGATGAACATGTCCTTGATGCGGTCGGTGATCCGGAGGTAGCCGTCGGCGTCGAGGACGCCGACATCGCCCGTGCGCAGCCACCCGTCCGCCGTGATCGCCTCGGCCGTCGCCGCCGGGTCCTCGTAGTACTCGCGCATGACGTTGAAGCCCCGGACCAGTACCTCCCCCGGCTCCCCGGGCCCGGCCGACGCGACCCGGACCTCGGTGCCGGGGATGGCCCGCCCCGAGGTCGCCGCGATCCGCTCCGCGGGGTCGCCGCGGCGGCACATGGTGACGATGCCGCCGGCCTCGGAGAGCCCGTACGCGGTGAGCACGGTGTCGATGTGCAGCTCGCCGCGCAACCGCTCGACCAGGCGCAACGGCACGACCGCCGCCCCGGTCACGACGAGCCGCAGCGCCGACAGGTCGTGGGCGTCGCGGCCCGGGTGGTCGAGCAGGGACTGGTGGAGGGTGGGCGGTCCGGGCAGGACGGAGACGCGTTCGGCGGCGATGTTGGCGAGGACCGTGTCCACGTCGAAGACGGGCTGCGGGATCATCGTCGCGCCGCGTATCAGGCAGGCGATGATCCCGGCCTTGTAGCCGAAGGTGTGGAAGAAGGGGTTCACGATCAGATAGCGGTCGCCCGCGCGCAGGCCCGCGAGGTCGGCCCAGATCTCGTAGCCGCGCAGGGTCTGCGCGTGCGTGATGACCGCGCCCTTGGGCCGCCCGGTGGTGCCCGAGGTGAAGACGATGTCGGACGCGGCGGACGGGGCGACGGCGTCGGCCCGCCGGCGCACCTCCGCGCCCGTCACCTTGTCCCCGGCCGCGAGGAACTCCTTCCAGCTCCGGTACCCGGGCACGTCGGGAGCGGTGTCGCCGAGCACCACCACCTGTTCCAGGGCCGGGAGTTCGGCGCCCGCCTGGTGGGCGCGGCGCAGCGAGGCCACGTACGACGTGCCGAGGAACGTACCGGTGACGAAGAGGATTCTGGCCTGCGACCTGGCGAGGATGTCGGCGGCCTCGGCGCCCTTGAACCGGGTGTTGAGGGGCACGAGGACGGCGCCGGAGGTGACCGCGCCGAGTGCGGAGACGATCCAGTCGAGGGTGTTCGGCGCCCAGATCGCGACGCGGTCGCCGGGCTCGATCCCGGCGGCGAGACAGGCGGCGGCGGACCGCTCGACGCGCTGACCGAGCTCCGCGTACGTGATCCGGGCGCGCCCGTCGACGACCGCCTCGCGCCCGCCGTACCGCGCCGCCGCGTCCCGTACGAGCTGCGGGATCGTCCGCCGTCCGCCACCGGTCTCCATCGCCCGCCGCCTTCCGCACCGCCCACGCACGCCGTAGCTGACTACCCGTCAGATTAGCTGTAGCCTGACGCGCTGTCAGCAGACCGGGTCTTGGTACAGGCAGGGGCGGGTACCCATGGCGCACACGACATCCGGCGCTCCGAGCACTCTCGCGTCCGGGCTCAAGGACGCGACGGCCGTCGTCGGCATCGGGCAGACCGGCTTCGCCAAGAGCCTTCCCGAGTCGGAGAAGACGCTGGCGTGCCGCGCGATCCTCGCCGCTCTCGACGACGCGGGCATCGAGCCGTCCGAGGTCGACGGCTTCGCCTCGTACACGATGGAGGAGACGGACGAGGTCGAGATCGCGAAGGCGATCGGCGCGGGCGACGTCACCCACTTCAGCAAGGTCGGCTACGGCGGCGGCGGTTCCTGCGCGACCCTCGCCCATCTCGCCGCCGCGATCGTCACGGGCCAGGCGGGCGTCGGCGTCGCGTGGCGCTCCCGCAAGCGCGGCAGCGGCCCCCGCCCCTGGAGGAACACGGCGGTCCAACTCCCCACGCCCGCCCAGTGGACCCGCCCCTTCGGCCTGCTCCGCCCCGCCGACGAGATAGCCATGCTGGCCCGCCGCTACATGCACGAGTACGGCGCCACCCGCGACCACCTCTTCAACGTCGCCCTCGCCTGCCGCAACCGCGCCAACCAGAACCCGGCCGCGATGATGTACGAGCGCCCCCTCACCCGCGACATGTACATGAACGCCCGCTGGATCAGCGAGCCGCTCTGTCTCTACGACAACTGCCTGGAGACGGACGGGGCGCTGGCCTGCGTCGTGGTCTCCGCCGAACGGGCCCGCGACTGCCGCCGGAAGCCCGTCTACATCCACTCCGCCGCGCAGGGGCTGCCCGCCCAGCACCACGGCATGGTCAATTACTGGAACGACGACCCGCTGACCGGCCCCGCCTGGACCGCCGCCCGCCACCTCTGGAAGCACTCCGACCTCACCCCCGAGGACGTCGACGTCGCCCAGATCTACGACGCGTTCACTCCGCTCATCCCGCTCTCCCTTGAGGGCTACGGCTTCTGCGCACGCGGCGAGGGCGGCGCGTTCACGGAGGGCGGCGCCCTGGAGACAGGCGGCCGCCTCCCCATCAACACGGCCGGCGGCGGCCTCTCGGAGGCCTACGTCCACGGCTTCAACCTGATCACCGAGGGCGTGAAGCAACTACGCGGCACCAGCACGTCCCAGATCCCGAACGCACGCACATGCCTGGTGACAGCGGGCGAGGGAGTCCCCACATCGGCGGTGCTCCTGAGAAGCGCCTAGGGGCGCGGGGAACTGCGCGACCAGCCACAACGAGACCGGCACCCGACCAAGGACGGCACATGGCAGACGCGACGCGACCACCCCTGCTGACCCCCACCGTCGACGACGACGGCGCCCCCTTCTGGGCCTACGCAAGGCAGGGCGAACTGAGAGTCCAGGCCTGCGCCAACCCCGCCTGCCAAGAACTCCGCTTTCCACCACGCCCCTGCTGCCCCACCTGCCACAGCTTCGACACCGCATGGCGCCGCATGACCGGCCGGGGAAGAATCTGGTCCTACGTCATCCCGCACCCCCCACTGCTCCCGGCCTACGCGGCCCAAGCCCCGTACAACACCATCCTCGTAGAACTGGCGGAAGCCCCCCGCATACGACTGGTCGGCAACCTGGTCGCCGCCCCCGACGCCCGCCTCGACTCGGTGGACCCGGACCGCATCCGGATCGGCGCCCGCGTCCAGGTGGTCTTCACGGAGACCGACGGCATCACGCTCCCCCGCTGGGTCCTGGAACGCCCATGACCCTGCGCACGGAGAAGAACGCGGCGACCGGCGTAGCAGTGGTCACCCTGGACAGACCGGACCGCCTGAACGCGATCGACACAGTCCTGGCCTCCGCACTGCGCACCACCTGGCAGGGTTTCCGCTTCGACGACGACGTACGGGCCGTCGTCCTGACCGGCGCCGGGGGCCGCGCGTTCTGCACGGGCATCGACCGCGACACCGCCGTACCGCAGCCCCGCTCCCCCTACTCCACGGACGACCCGCTGCTCTCCATCGGCCCGAAGGCGAACGACCTGTGGAAACCGGTGATCGCGGCGGTGGCGGGGATGGCGTGCGGCGGGGCGTTCTACCTGCTCGGCGAGGCGGAGTTCGTCATCGCCGACGAGACGGCCACCTTCTTCGACCCGCACACCACGTACGGCATGGTCAGCGCGTACGAGTCGATGCACCTGGCCCAGCGGATGCCGCCCGGCGAGGTGGCCCGTCTGGCCCTGATGGGCGCGGCGGAACGGATGTCGGCGCGGCGGGCCTACGAGACGGGCCTGGTCTCGGAGGTCACCGCGCCGGGCGCCGCCCTGGAGGCGGCGCTGCGGTGCGCGGAGACGATCGCCGGGTGTCCGACGGCGGCGGTGCAGGGGACGGTGCGGGCGGTGTGGGCGGCCACGGAGACCGCCCGCGCCCACGCCTTCGCCCAGGCCCCGCACCTGATCGCGCTCGGCAACCTGCCGACCGCGGAACAGGAGGAACTGTTCCGCGGGCGGTCGGCCCGGGAGTTCCGGCTCCGGTGAGCCGGCTCTACGGCCGCGCCTCGGGGTCGACCGTGCAGCGGTCCACCTCGCTGACCCGCACCACACCGGAATCGACCGGCACCTTCACCGTCGCCTTGTCGTTGCCGCCGACCTTGACGTCCGCCGAACTCGCGTCCAACGCGATGCCCTTCACGTCGCGGAAGGTCACGGTCACCGTGAACGTGTCGGTGCGGCTGTTCGGGTTGGTGACCTCGACCGTGGCGTACGGCTGCTGCACGCTCGCGCAGCGGACGAGCCGTGCCTCGGCGTTCTGCCGGGACCCGTGCCCGCTGGACGACGACGGCGTCGACCGGTACCCGGGCCGCCGCGTGTACCCGCTGCCGCCCGAGGACGACGTCGACGCCGAGGAGCCGTCCCCGTACGAGGAGTCGTCCCCGTACGGATAGTCGTCGTCATCGTCGTCGTAGCCGGAAGAACCCCCGGAACCGGACGAGCCCGACGAGCCCGACGAACTCGACGAGCTGTCATGGTCCTGCGACGAGCTGCTGCACCCGCCGCCCCCGCCACTCCCCCCGTGGTGCGAACCTCCGTGCCCCCGGCCGGTGGAGAACCCCGTCAGGGCCAGTACCACCAGCGTCGCGACAGCCGTCAGCTTCATTCCCCGTTTCATCACGCGGGGACCCTACCGTCACAGGACTGCCGCATGGCACCCCGCACGGACCGGGCGTAGCGTCGTAACGAGACCGAGGAGGCTGCTGATGCTGCGCAACGTCGTCGGATCGGTCCTCGCCCTCGCCGGAGCGGCGGCGGCCGTGTGGAGCCCCTTCCGCGTCTGGAACAACGGCAGGCAGGGGCGCGGCTACCGGCTCCAGGAGCTGTTCTCGGGCGGCGGCGTCACGAGCGCCCGCGCCGAACTGTTCGGCTCCCTCTTCCTGCCGTTCGTGATCCTGGCGCTGCTCGCGCTGGTCGGTCTGGTGGTGCGCTCGCGGCTCCTGGTCGCCTTCGCGGGCGTCGTCGTGATCGGCTGCACGGTGCTGTGGATGGTCCGGGTGGCCCAGGCGGAGGACCAGCTCGTCCTCACCGCCAACGGCAACGGGCTCGGGGACGGGGTCGCCGCCTCGCTCGGCGGTGGCGTGCTCCTGCTGCTCGGCGCGCTGGTGATGAGCGGCCGCCATCCCCATCAGGGCCGCCACAGCCATGCTCCGGCCGGGGAGCACGGGGAGCACGGGGAGCACGGGGAGCAAAGGGGGTACGGGGAGCAAAGGGGGTACGGGGAGCACGGCGGGTACGAGCCCGGGGACGGCTACGACCAGCCGTCCACCTGGCAGAACCCGCCGACCACCGCCCAGCCCCCCGTCACCTGGGGCACCGCCGGGTACGACCAGCCCCGTACACGGGGCCAGGCCCCCGACCCGGACCTCGACCGGACGCAGAACCTGCCGCCGGTGGACCCCGGCCCGGCCGCCATCGACGAGGACCTCACCACGACCCGGCCCCAGCCCCGCGTCCAGCCACCCCAGGGCGGCAGCACACCCACACGAAACGGCTGAGGCCGGCGCCTAGCGACTCGTGCCGGTGCCCTTCTCCGCGTCCAGCGCGTACACGCACCGGTCCTTGCTGCACGCGTACACGACGCCGTCCCGCACGACCGGCGTCCCGGTGATCTCGCCACCGGTGGCCAGCTTCCACCGCAGCCGCCCGTCGTCGGCCTTCAGCGTGTACAGCAGGTGGTCCGTGGAGCCGAAGTGGACGCGGCCGTCGGCGACGACCGGGGAGCCGACGATCTCGCCGCCCGCCTGGAACCGCCACTTCGGCGTCCCGGCGACGGCGTCGAGGGTGTAGAGGCCCTGCCCGCTGCCGACGTGGACGTGGCCGTGGGCGACGAGCACGGGGTCGACGGCGGCGGGCCGCGACTCCGTCGCGATGCGCCAGCGGTCGCGGCCGTCGGTGGCGTCCAGGGCGTAGACGGTGCCGAGGTGGTCGGCGAGGTAGATGCCGCCGCCGGTCACGGCCGGGCCGGGGGCGAAGGCGGGCGGCGACAGGAACACCGCGGGCGCCTCGAAGTGCCAGCGGACGTGCCCGGAGCCGGCCTCGATGGCGAGGACGCGGGTGCCGGCGGAGACGTAGACGTAGCCGTCGGGCGCGGGGGTGAGCCGGAGGGGGACGCCGCCGCAGGAGGCCGCGTCGCCGACCGGGTAGGACCAGCGCTCCTCGCCCGTACGCGCTTCGAGGGCGCGCAGCCGGGCGTTCTGCCACACGTAGACGGTGCCGTCGTGGACGACGGGCCCGGCCTCCGGGGTCTCGAAGTCGGTCTGGCAGCCGGTGATCTCCCACAGTTTGTCGCCGGTGACGGCTTCGCGGGCCTGGACGCCGCCGCCGCGGGTGCCGGTGACGACGGTGCCGCGGTCGGCCTGGAGCGCGTAGACCCAGGCGTCGGTCTGCAGGCGCCACAGGTCGCCGCCCTCGCGGGCGTCGAGCGCCCACAGGGTGGGGCCGTCGGAGGCGTGGATGCGGCCGTCGGCGACGGCCATGGACCAGGCGACGTCGCGGGTCTTGAAGCGGCGGCGGCCGGTGGCGACGTCGAGCGCGTGGACCTCGAAGGAGGTGACGTAGACGAGGTCACCGGCGACCTTCGGGGTGCCCCACACATCGTTCGACATGCGGAAACGCCAGGGGCGCCAGGCCGAGCCCTCCGCCTGGGCGGGCGGCGGGACGACCGGGTCCTGCGTCCCGTTGACGGCGGGCGCGGCGGGTTTGGCGCGGGTCCAGGACGCGACGAGTCCGGACTCGGCCGGGGGCGCCTTGACGGCGGCGGCGCGGGCGTCGGCGACGCGGGGTCCGGGCCCGATCGGCACCTGGGCCCCGGCGAGGCGGACCGGGCCGTCGGCGACGCCCGTGCCCGCGAGGACCGGCGCGGGCTGCGCGAGCCCGTCGCTCGACACGGGGCCCGGCGGCTGCGCGGGCATGGCGGGGACCCGGGCGCCGTGGCCCGGGGTGCGGCCGGGCTGCGGCTTGGCGATGGTGCGGACGCCGCGCCGCGCCTCGATCAGGGCGACGGACCGCTCGGGCAGCCAGGCGGACGCCGTGCCGCTGTCGTCGCTGCCGGGCCCGAAGAGGTGCGGGGCGAGCTGGGCCTGGAGGTCGGCCGGCGAGGGCCGCAGCGTGGGGTCCATCTGCATGCACGACTCGATGAGCGGCCGCAGCTCGGCGGGCAGCCCCTCCAGGTCGGGGCCCTCGCGCAGGAGCATGAAGACCGTCTCGACGGGGTTCGCGCCGTGGAAGGGCGCGTGCCCGGTGGCGGCGAAGACGAGCGTCGAGCCCAGCGAGAAGACGTCGCTGGCGCCGGTGACGCTGCGGGAGTCCTTCGCCTGCTCGGGCGACATGTACGCGGGCGTGCCCACGGCCACGTTCGTCATGGTCAGGCGGGTGTTGGAGACGCCGGAGGCGATACCGAAGTCGATGACGCGCGGCCCGTCCTCGACGACGAGGACGTTGGACGGCTTGAGGTCGCGGTGGACCAGGCCCGCGCCGTGGATGGACTGGAGCGCCTCGGCGACGCCCGCCGCCAGCCAGCGCACGGCCTGCGCGGGCAGCGGCCCGCACTCATTCACTATCTCCTCGAGCGAGGGCGCGGGCACATAGGCGGTGGCGAGCCACGGCACGGCCGCGCGCGGGTCGGCGTCGACGACGGCGGCCGTGTAGAAACCGGACACCGCGCGGGCCGCCTCGACCTCGCGGGTGAAGCGCACCCGGAACAGCTGGTCCTCGGCCAGTTCCGTGCGCACCGTCTTGATGGCCACGCGCCGGCCGGACGCCGAGCGTGCCAGATAGACCAGACCCATGCCGCCCGCGCCGAGCCGTCCGAGCACCTCGAACGGACCGATCCTTCTCGGATCGTGCTGCGTCAGCTGATCCATCACTTGCCTGCCACCTCCCCGAGCGATGCCGGAACCCCCGGGTTTCCAGGTACATCGCACATACGGCCCCCGTCAGCGTCTCACCACCGCAGCCCTACGGCGGCGCGCACCCTGATTCTTCCTGTCCGGAGCCCCGGTGGCGAACCTGGGGGCAAATCGGGGTGTCCCGGCCGTGCGGAAGCGCCTCAGACGGGCCCGAGCAGCACGAAGTCCGTCCCCTGGTCGTCGGCGAGGACGGCGACGTGCCCGTACGGGGTCGGATGCGGCGCCACCCGGACGTGCCCGCCGAGCCGGACCGCCTCGGCGCAGCTCCCCGCGAGGTCGGCGGAGCCGAAGTACACCAGGAACCGCGCGGGCCACTCAGGGACCCGGCGCCGCCCCGCCCCGGGGGCGGCGCGTCCGCTCTCCGCCGGGGTCGCGGCCCGCCATAAGCGCAGGTCGGCGCCGCCGAGCGGCTCGGCCGGATAGCCGAGGACCGCCGCGTAGAAGGCGTCGCTGAGGGCCGCCTCGGGGGTCCACAGTTCGGCCCGGCAGACGGCGCCCGGCGCCCCGGCCCGCTCGAAGCCCTGGTGGCTGCCCGCCTGCCACAGACCGAAGACCGCGCCGTCGGGGCCCCCGGCGAGGGCGACGGTGGCGACGGTGCCGGCCGACAGCGGGCCCGACAGGAGGTAGCCGCCGGCCGCGACGGTCCGCTCGGCGGCGGCGTAGGCGTCCCGCACCGCGAAGTGCACGGTCCAGCCGCGCCCGCCCGGGGCGAGGGCGGCGACGGCCAGGTCATGGCTGTAGGCGGCGGTGTAGTAGCCGCGCTCGGCGCCCGCGCCCTCGTCGAAGGTCCACCCGAAGAGGTCCCCGTAGAACCGCTTCCCCGCCTCGACGTCGGGCAGCCGGGCGTCGGCCCAGCACGGGGCGCCCTCGGGGTGGTCCGGCAGCATGGCAGCACGCTAGCGAGGGGGGCCGGGGGGCTGTACTTGAGTTCCGAACCTCTGGCCATTTCCCGCCCCCGCGGGCGCCCCCTCGGGGGTCCCAACCCCATTTGCAGTCGGCCAGATCGCGCTCCGATCACCCCTCGGTAAGCTGACGGCATGACAGGACAAGTACGTACCGTCGACGGCCGTGTGGCCGGACGGCGTGGTCAGGCAACACGTCAGAAGCTGCTCGACTGCCTCGGCGAGATGCTCAGCTCCTCGCCCTACCGGGACGTCAAAGTCATCGATGTGGCCCGGAAGGCAGGCACGTCCCCGGCGACGTTCTACCAGTACTTCCCGGACGTCGAGGGCGCCGTCCTGGAGATCGCCGAGCAAATGGCGGCCGAGGGCGCCGGGTTGACCGACCTGGTCGCCGACCGCTCGTGGGTCGGCAAGGCGGGCTGGGCGACGGCCCAGGAGCTGGTCGACGGCTTCCTGGAGTTCTGGCGCCGCAACGACGCGATCCTGCGCGTCGTCGACCTCGGCGCGGCCGAGGGCGACAAGCGCTTCTACAAGCTCCGTATGAAGATCCTCAACTCGGTCAACAACTCCCTTGCGGACGCGGTGAAGGAGCTGCAGGGCAAGGGCAAGGTCGACAAGGACGTGAGCCCGGCGGCGGTGGCCGGTTCGCTGGTCGCGATGCTCGCGGCGGTCGCCTCGCACCAGAAGGGCTTCCAGTCCTGGGGCGTGAAGCAGACCGAACTCCGGCCGAACCTCGCGCTGTTGGTGTACCTGGGTGTGACGGGCAAGAAGCCGACGAGATAGCACCGCACCAGCCCCTTTTACTTTCCCTTTTTCCGGTCCTGTCGTACGGCGGCGGTTCGCGTGTGACGCGTGAACCGCCGCCGTTGCCGTTAGGGGCCGACCCTCCTCACCAGCCGGAACAGCCGGATCTCCCGTTCCACCCGCGCCTGGTAGGCCGCGTACGGCGGCCAGAACTCCAGCGCGGCGGCCCACGCCTCCTCCCGCTCCCGGGAGTCGAGCAGCCGGGCCGTCACGGCGATGTCCTCGCCCCGCAGGCTGATCTCGGCGTCGGGATGCGCCAGCAGGTTCGCGGTCCAGGCCGGATGCCCGGGCCGCCCGAAGTTCGACCCGATCAGCAGCCAGGTCCCGCCGTCCTCGGGCATGCAGGCGAGCGGGGTACGCCGTACGATCCCGCTCCTCGCGCCGCGGACGCTGAGCACGACGCCCGGCAGCATCTGCGCGCTGAGCAGCACCTTCCCCCGGGTGAGGCGGTGCACGGCGCGATCGAGCGCGGGGACGACGTGCGGGGCGACGCGGCCGAAGGCACGGGTCGAGGACACCTTCTGGACGAACCGGACGCCGGCCGGTGCGGCGGCCATCAGACGCTCACCCCCGCGGCGCCCACGAACAGCTCGGCCGCGTGCGCGGCCCGCGCCCGCAGCAGATGCACGGGCCCGAAGAGCAGCTCGTCCCCGGCGGCCCGCTTGAGGTAGAGATGCGCGTCGTGCTCCCAGGTGAACCCGATGCCGCCGTGCAGTTGTACGGCCTCGGCGGCGGCGGTGCGCAGCGCTTCGAGACCCTGCGCGAGCGCGAGCCCGCCGACCCGCTCACCGCCCTCGACGCCCGCGGCCCAGGCGGCGTAGTACGCGGCCGACCGCGCCGCCTGCACCTGGACGTACACGTCGGCGAGCCGGTGCTTGACCGCCTGGAACGACCCGATGGGCCGCCCGAACTGCTCGCGCTCCTTGACGTACTCGACGGTCCGCTCAAGGGCCCGGTCGGCGGCGCCGACGGCCTCGGCGGCGAGCAGGGTGGCGACCCCGTCCCCGACAGCGGCGAGCGCCTCGACGACCTCGCCCGCCTCCCCCTCCTCCTGGCCGCACAACGCGGCGTCGACATCGCGCAGTTCGATTCTCGCCCGCGGCCGGGTCTCGTCGAGGGAGGTCTGCCGCGTGCGTACGACACCGGACGCGTCGCCCGGTACGAGGAACAGCAGCGTCCGGGACCGGGCGAAGCCGCCGGTGTGCGCGGCGACGAGGAGCAGCCCGGCGCTGTGCCCGTCGAGCACCTGCTCGGCCTGCCCGTACAGCCGCCAGCCGGTGCCGTGCCGGGTGGCCTGGATGCCGCCCGCGCGTCCGCCGCCGGCCCAGTCGCCCGCGTTGTCGGCGACGAGCCCGAGGGCGGTGGCGAGCCCGGTGCCGGGCACGGCGAGCGCGGCGGTCAGGCCGCCGTCGGCGATGCGCGGGAGCAGCGCGGCCCGCTGCTCCTCGGTGCCGAGGGCGGTGATCAGCGGGGCGACGAGCCCGCTGGTGGCGAGCAGCGGGGTCGGTGCGAGGGCCCGCCCCAGCTCCTCCTCGGCCAGCGCCAGCTCGGTGATCGAGGCCCCGGCCCCGCCCCGCCGCTCCGGCAGCGCGATTCCGGGCAGCCCGAGTTCGCCCCCGAGGGTGTTCCACAGGGCGAGGTCGTGCCCGCCGGGGGTGCGGACAGCGGCTTTGACGTCGTCCGGGGTGCAGCGTTTGGTGGTGAGTTCGCGCAGGGTGCGGCGGATCTCCTGCTGCTCGTCGGTGAATCTGGCGTCCATGCGGGCCCCTTCCTGACGGCCCGTCATATTAAGCGGGACGAAGCAGGATTCCCAGAGCCGGACACCACGCTCCGAGGGGCACCCGAAACCACGGAATCTGATGTACCGTCAGCTCGCATGACTGGTGCCCATCGCAAGGCCGCCATCACGGGCATCGCCCTCTCCGACTGCGGCCGAGTGGACGAAGCCACCCCGTACACCCTGCATGCCCAGGCCGCGCGCCGCGCGCTGGCCGACGCGGGTCTCACCCCGGACGCCGTCGACGGCTTCGCGAGCGCGGGCCTCGGCACGCTCGCCCCGGTGGAGGTGGCCGAGTACCTGGGTCTGCGCCCCCGCTGGGTCGACTCGACGTCGGTGGGCGGCGCCACCTGGGAGGTCATGGCGGCGCACGCGGCGGACGCGATCGCCGCCGGGCACGCCCGCGCCGTGCTGCTCGTCTACGGTTCGACGGCCCGCGCCGACGTCAAGGCTGGGCGGCGCACGGCGAACCTGTCGTTCGGGGCGCGCGGCCCGCTCCAGTTCGAGGTCCCCTACGGCCACACGCTCGTCGCCAAGTACGCGATGGCGGCCCGGCGCCACATGCACGCGTACGGCACGACGCTGGACCAGCTGGCCCAAGTGGCGGTCCAGGCGCGGCAGAACGCGGCCCGGAACCCCGACGCGATGTTCCGCGCCCCCATCACCGTCGAGGACGTCCTGTCGGGCCCGATGATCGCGGACCCGTTCACCAAGCTGCACTGCTGCCTGCGCTCCGACGGCGGCGCGGCGGTGCTGATGGTGGCGGAGGACCTCGTACCGGACTGCGCGAAGCCACCGGCCTGGATCCTGGGCACGGGCGAGTACGTCTCGCACACCACGATGTCGCAGTGGGAGGACTTCACGGTCTCCCCGGCGGCCGTCAGCGGCCGTCTGGCCTTCGAACGGGCCGGGGTCGCCCCGTCCGAGATCGACGTGGCGGAGCTCTACGACGCGTTCACGTACATGACGCTGGTGACCCTCGAAGACCTCGGCTTCTGCGCCAAGGGCGAGGGCGGCGCCTTCGTGGAGAAGGGCCGCCTGCGGTACGACGGTGAGCTGCCGACGAACACGGACGGCGGCGGCCTCTCCGCCCAGCACCCCGGTATGCGCGGCCTGTTCCTCCTGGTGGAGGCGGTACGCCAGTTGCGCGGGGAGGCGGGCGGCCATCAGGTGCTGCGGGCGGACGGCAGCGCGCCCGCGCTCGCGGTGGCCTCCGGCACGGGCGGCTGGTTCTGCTCGGCGGGCACGGTGGTCCTGGGCCGGGACTGACGGCGGGCGCCGGGCCCGAGGCACAACCGTTACGGATTGGGCCCCCTGCCCGATATGCCGACTCTCCGCTTCCGCCCTTACCTTCGGTTGCTGTGGGGGGACGAGCGATCAACGGCCGCTACCGGCTCCTGGAGACCATCGGCTCCGGCGGCATGGGCGAGGTGTGGCGCGCCCGCGACGAGGACCTGGGCCGCGAGGTCGCCGTGAAGCTGTTCGCGCCGCCGGACGACATCGAGGCGGGCGAGCGCCGGGAACTGGTGCGCCGCTTCCGCCGGGAGGCGCGGGCGGTGGCGGCCCTGTCCAGCGCACACGTGGTGACGGTCCACGACCACGGCACGGACAGCGCGACCGGCGCGCCCGTCCCCTACCTGGTGATGGAGCTGATCGCCGGGAAGTCGCTGCAGGTGATCCTGCGCCGCGAGGTCCGCCTCCCGGTCGACCGGGCCCTGGCCCTGAGCCACCAGGCCGCGCTCGGTCTCGCCGCCGCGCACGGGGCGGGCATCGTCCACCGGGACATCAAGCCCGCGAACCTCATGGTCACACCGGCCGGCACCCTCAAGATCCTCGACTTCGGGATCGCCGCGTTCCTGGAGGGCGCGGAGGCGGCGACCCGCCTCACCCGCACGGGGTCGCTGCCGCTCGGGAGCGTGCCCTACATGGCCCCGGAACGCTTCCACCAGGCCCCGCCCGACGCCCGCACCGACCTCTACGCACTCGGCTGCGTCCTGCACGAGTGCCTGGTGGGCCGCCCCCCGTTCCTGGGCCCGGCGGCCGGGGTCATGTACAACCACCTGCACGACACCCCGATGCGGGTGAGCCGCATACGCCCCGAAGTCCCCGCCGCGGTCGCGGACTTGCTCGCCGACCTGCTGTCGAAGAGCCCGGACGACCGCCCGGGGGACGCGGCGGAGGTGGGGGCGCGGCTGGCGGAGGCACGGGCCCTGAACCCGGCGCGGACGGCACTGAACACGGCACGGGGATCAATTCCGGCGGTGCCGAGCCCCACACCGGAAGCGTCCCCGGGGGTACCGTCGGCACGACAACCGACCCCGGCCCCGCCGAACCCGGCACGGAAGTCACCCCAGGCCACCCCGAACCCGGCACGGCAATCAACCCCGGCGGTGCCGAGTCCCGCACCGGAAGCACCCCCGACGCCACCGACCCCGGCCCCGCCGAACCCGGCACCAGGGCACTCCCCCCGGCGCCGGACGCGTCCTCGCCGTCTGCTGCTCGGCGCCATCTCGCTGATCTGTGTCGGCGCCGGGACAGCGGTCCCCGTAGCCATGCGGGGCGAGGGGCAGGGCCCGCCTCCGAGGCACCTGGAGGCGATGCCCCCAGCCGCCGCAGCGGGCACGACGTTCCGCATCGCCGTAGTCACCGGCACAGCCGACCACCCCGACACCCGCGCCGTGCAACAGGCCCTCGACGACTACGCCGGGCCCCTCCCCCTGGAGGCGGTGGCCGTGCCGGCGGGGGACGGCCACCAGTCCCCGGCGGAGACCGCGCACAAGTACGCCGACGTCATCGCGCTCATCGGGACCAGTGCGCCCGCGCCCACCCTCCCACCCGGCACCCCGACCCTGCCCACCTGCCCAACTCCGGCGGAACGGCCGACCGCCCTGGTCGACCAGTTCGCCTCCTACCTGGAACGCGGCCTGCGCACGCACAGACTGCTGGCCCCCGACACCAAGAGCCTCGCGCCGCTGGCGACCCGTTTCGGCCACGCCCACACGCCGTACAGGACCCCGCTCCACGCCCAGTCCAAGACCGACCTCCGCGCCCTCCTCGACCGCGCCGCCCCCGACACCGTCTACCTGGCCGACGGCCCGGACCAGCAGGCGGACATCACCGCCCTGCGCGCATCCGGCTACCAGGGCCGCATCGTCCTGGCCCCGGACCCCGGGCACGACTGCCGGAGCCCGCGCGCCACCCACCCGCCCGACGACAACCGCGTCTACCGCTTCCGCACCACCTCGAACGCCCCCTTCCGCAAGGGCGAGTGCCTGCA
>NZ_JAOCNE010000006.1:132575-620507 GCF_056172735.1 Streptomyces sp. R818 | reverse complement strand
CGCACTGCCGAAGCAGCAACCGCCCTTCGGCACAGGCGTCCCAGTAGACCCGCGTGAAGGTATCGACTTCAGGAACGTCGAACCGCACCGCTCCTGCCGCCCCCATCAGAACAACCCCAGCGCGGCATCGAGCGACCAGCTCTGCCAGGCCACGGCGAACAGCGCGACGACCGAGATGAGGGCCATCATCGCGTTCTGCCCCTGCTCGGCCCAGTCGTGGATCATGAGGGTGAAGTACAGAAGGTTGAGCAGCAGCCCGCCCACGAGCGCGACGGGCGTCAGGAACCCCACCACGAGCCCCAGCCCGAGGGCCAGCTCGGCGTAGACGACGATGTACGCCATGGTCCGAGGCCGGGGTTTCACGACGATGTCGAACCCGCTGCGGACGGCGTTCCAGCGATGTCTTTCCGCCACCTCCGCCGCCCACGCGATCCCGGTGCCGCGCTCGAACCACCCCTTCTTGTCCTTGTGCCGCCAGCTCTCCAGCCACCACAGGCCGAGGCCGATACGGAGCACGGCGAACCATTCGGCGCCGCTGAGCCCTATCGCGTCCATGCGCGTCAGCCGCCTCCCACGAGGTGCACCGCACCACCACTTCTGACGGTACGTCAGTTCAGCGCACGCCCGCCGGACGCGCAAGAGCCCGTACACACCCCCACACCCCCGCCCCACCCCCCGTGATCGATTCGCAACCGATTCCGGTCGCGACCGAGACCCATCGAGTAAGCACGCGATTACGCTCCCGCACATGACCGCCCCCACACCCCCACAGGCCGCCCGCAGCCATGAACGTCCGCCCGTGTACGTGATCGGCGGCGGACCAGGCGGACTCGCGGCGGCCGCCGGCCTCAAGGCGCACGGCGTGCGGGCCGTGGTCCTGGAGAAGTCCGACCGGGTGGGCGCCTCCTGGCGCCGCCACTACGACCGCCTCCACCTGCACACCACGCGCCGCCTCTCCGCTCTCCCCGGGCTGCCGATGCCGCGCCGCTTCGGCCGCTGGGTGGCCCGCGACAACGTCGTGCGCTACCTGGAGAAGTACGCGGAACACCACGACCTGGAGGTGGTGACCGGCGTCGAGGTCACCCGCGTCGACCGCGCGCCCGACGGCACCGGATGGCTGCTGCGGGCGACGGGCGGCCGGGAGCTGACGGCGACCGCCGTGGTGATCGCCACGGGCTACAACCACACCCCGCGCCTCCCCGACTGGCCGGGCGCCTCCTCGTACACCGGGCGGTTGCTGCACGCGAGCGAGTACCGCGCCCCCGGCCCGTACGCGGGTCAGGACGTGCTGGTCGTCGGCGTCGGCAACACCGGGGCCGAGATCGCCGTGGACCTGGCCGAGGGCGGCGCCGCGCGCGTCCGCCTGGCCGTGCGCACCGCACCGCACATCGTGCGCCGCTCCACGCTCGGCTGGCCGGCCCAGCGCACCGGCATCCTCTGCCGCCGCCTGCCGGTACGGCTCGTCGACCGGATGGCCCGCCCGCTGGCGAGACTGAGCGTGCCGGACCTGTCGGCGCGGGGCCTGCCGCGCCCCGAGACGGGCCTGTACTCGAGGGCCCGCACGGGCTCGATCCCGGTGCAGGACGTGGGCCTCATAGCGGCGGTGCGCGCGGGCGAGGTGGAACCGGTGGCGGCGGTCGAGTCCTTCGACGGAGCGGAGGTGGTCCTCGCCGACGGCACCCGCCTCACCCCGGACACGGTGATCGCGGCGACGGGCTACGACCACGGCCTGCACTCCCTGGTGGGCCACCTGGACGTCCTGGACCCGGCGACCGGCCGCCCCCGCCCGCACGGCCGCCGCACCTTGCCCTCCGCGCCCGGCCTCTACTTCACCGGCTACACGAACCCGATCAGCGGCATGCTCCGCGAACTGGCCCTGGACGCGGACCGCATAGGCAAGGCACTGGCGAAGGCGGCCCGCTAGGGCGTCCACCTTTACCTGCACGCCTGTTCCTGACGGAGCGTCAGTTAAGTAAACTGACTGAGCGTCAGTTACTTCGCGTTGTCGCTGTCACACAGGAGCGGGCGGACCGATGCTTGGATCGACATACGGCACCCTGACCACCGATTCCCGCCGGGCCCGCGTGATCGCCTGCGGTGAGCGCCCCGGTCCCGCCGTGCACGGCAGGACCGGCACCGACGACCGCGACGTGAGCGGCCGCCCCCTGCACTCCGACGCACCGGACCTGGACCGCTTCTTCCGCCCCGAGACCGTCGCCGTCGTGGGCGCGTCGGACACGGAGGGCCGCCCCAACACAGGCATCACGCGCCAGCTGACGCGCTGGGCGGAGCGGGTGGGAGCACGCCTGTACCCGGTGCATCCGACGCGCGAGACGGTCTTCGGCCTGCCCTGCTCCCGGTCGGTGCCGGACCTGCCGGTCCAGGTCGACCTGGCGGTGCTCCTGATCGCCGACCCGCTCCCGGTGATCGAGCAGCTGGCGGACGCCAAGGTCAGGTTCGCGGTGGCCTTCGCCTCGGGTTTCGCGGAGACGGGAGACGAGGGCGCGGAAGCCCAGCGGCGCATGGCGGAGGCGGTCGAACGCTCGGGCCTGCGCCTCCTGGGCCCGAACACCAACCTGAACGCCTTCGAGCACTTCCGCGACGATCTCGACGGCCCGGCGATCGCGCTCATCACGCAGTCCGGCCACCAGGGCCGCCCCGTCTTCGCCCTCCAGGAACTGGGCATCCGCCTCTCGCACTGGGCCCCGACGGGCAACGAGGCGGACCTGGAGACCGCCGACTTCATCCAGTACTTCGCGCGGCAGCCCGAGGTGGGCGCGATAGCCGCCTACATAGAGGGCCTGAAGGACGGCCGCTCCTTCCTCCTCGCCGCCGACCGGGCCGCACGTGAGGGCGTGCCCGTCGTGGCGGTGAAGGTGGGCCGCACGGAGACGGGCGCCCGCACGGCCGCCTCGCACACCGGAAAGCTGACGGGCGCGGACACCGTGGTGGACGCGGCGATGCGCCAGTTCGGCGTGGTCCGCGTGGACGGCCTGGACGAACTCCAGGACACGGCGACGCTCCTCGCCCGCGCGAGGCCGCCGCAGGCGGAGGGCGTGGCGGTGTACTCGATCTCCGGCGGCACAGGAGCCCACTTCGCGGACCTGGCGACAGCGGCAGGCCTGCACATCCCACCCCTCTCGCAAACGAAACAGACCGAGCTGCACCAGTGGATCCCCGACTACCTGAACGTGGCGAACCCGGTGGACAACGGCGGCCACCCGGTCGGCGACTGGCGAGGCCGGAAGATCATCGACGCGATCCTCGCCGACCCCGCCGTAGGCGTCCTGATCTGCCCGATCACAGGCCCCTTCCCCCCGATGAGCGACAAGCTGGCGCAGGACTTGGTGGAGGCGGCCGAGGGAACGGACAAACTGGTCTGCGTCATATGGGGCTCACCAGTCGGCACCGAACGCGCCTACCGCGAAACGCTCCTCAACTCCTCCCGCGTAGCGACCTTCCGCACGTTCGCGAACTGCGTCACGGCGGTCCGCGCCTACCTGTCCCACCACCACTTCAGGGCCGCCTACCGCTCCCCCTTCGACGAGGCGCCGCGCACCCCGTCCCCCTCCTTCCGCAAGGCGCAGGCCCTGATGCGCCCCGGCAAGCAGCTCAGCGAACACGCGGCGAAACAACTGCTGCGGGCGTACGGCATCCGCGTACCGCGTGAACAGCTCGTGACCAGCGCGGCAGCGGCCGTGCGCGCCGCCTCCCTGGTCGGCTACCCGGTGGTGATGAAGGCCTCGGCACCCCAGCTGGCGCACAAGTCGGAGCTGGGCCTGGTCAAGATCGGCCTGACCTCGGCGAGCCAGGTCAGGGACGCCTACCGCGACCTGACCGACATCGCCCGCTACGAGGGCATCGACCTGGACGGCGTCCTGGTCTGCCAGATGATCGAGCGCGGGGTCGAGATGGTCGTAGGGGTGACGCACGACGACCTGTTCGGCCCGACCGTGACCGTGGGCCTGGGCGGCGTACTGGTGGAGGTCCTGCGGGACACGGCGGTGTGCGTGCCGCCCTTCACGGAGCACCAGGCACGCGCGGCGCTCGACCGGCTACGGGGCCGCGCCCTTCTCGACGGCGTGCGAGGTGCACCGCCCGCCGACATGGACGCACTGGTCGAGGTGGTCCTGCGCGTCCAGCGCATGGCGCTGGAACTCGGCGCCGACCTGGCGGAGCTGGACATCAACCCGCTGATGGTCCTGGAGCGCGGCCAGGGCGCGGTGGCTCTGGACGCACTGGCCGTCTGCCACTGACGCGAGGAAACAGACGACGCCATGCGCCCCCACACCCTGCACACGACGGAGAACAACGTCTCCTGGATCACGCTGAACCGCCCGGAGTCGCTGAACGCGCTCACCGCCCCCCAACGAGAGCACGTCATAGAACTCCTCCAAGAGGCGTCCTCGACCCCCACAATCCGCGCGGTGGTCCTGACGGCGACGGGCAAGGGCTTCTGCGCAGGAGCGGACCTGCGCGACACACCACCACCGACGAGCCCACGCGTGACCGGTGACGTCTCCCGCACGATCCGCGAGGGAGCCCAGCGCCTGATCACCGCGGTGCTCGACTGCGAGAAGCCGGTGGTGGCGGCGGTCAACGGCACGGCGGCCGGCATCGGCGCGCACCTGGCGCTCGCCTGCGACCTGGTCCTGGCGGCGGAGTCGGCCCGCTTCATCGAGGTCTTCGCCCGCCGCGGCCTGGTCCCCGACGGCGGCGGCGCCTACCTGCTCCCCCGCCTGATAGGCCCCCAGCGCGCGAAGGAGCTGATGTTCTTCGGCGACGCGCTGCCCGCCGCGGAGGCGGAGCGGATGGGCCTGGTCAACAGGGTCGTACCGGACGAGGCCCTGCCGAGGACGGCACGGGAGTGGGCGGAACGCCTGGCGACAGGCCCGACCCGCGCGCTGTGCCTCACCAAGCAACTCGTCAACGCCTCGCTGTCGACGGACCGGGCCACGGCGTTCGCCGCGGAGGCGGCGGCCCAGGAGCTGAACATGGCGACCCACGACGCGAACGAGGGCGTGGCGAGCTTCAGGAACCGCCGCCACCCCCACTTCGAGGGCCACTGAATCTCTACCCCCACCGACCCTTCCCATCTGACGCTTCGTCAGCTCTACTGCTGCCCATGATGGGACACGCGGGTATGGCGGCCACGGTGGTCCGCTACCTCAGGTCGGTCGGCTCCCCCACCACGGCGGGCCCGGTGGAGGCGCTGCCCCGCCCGGACCTGCGCGCGGTCGGCGACGACGAACGCGCTCCGGTGGATCCGGCCGAGTTCCGCCGGGTCCTCGGCACGTTCGCGACGGGCGTCACGATCATCACGGCGGCACTGCCAGACGAGAGCCCGGCCGGTTTCGCCTGCCAGTCCTTCGCGTCGCTCTCCCTGGACCCGCCGCTGGTGGCGTTCATGGTGGCGCGCACCTCCACGACATGGCCGCGGATCGCCCGCGCCGGCGCCTTCTGCGTCAACGTCCTGAGCGCGAACCAGGACGAGCTCTGCCGCGCCTTCGCGGTCAGCGGGGCGGACAAGTACGCGGGCGTCGGCCACAGCGCGGCGCCGGTGTCGGGCGCGCCGAGGCTGGACGGGGCGGCGGCGTGGATCGACTGTGCGATCCACGCGGTCCACACGGGCGGCGACCACCTGATCGTGGTGGGCAGGGTCACGGCCCTGGGCACGCACGAGGAGGACCGCACCCCGCTCCTCTTCCACCGGGGCAGCTTCAAGCGCCTCAGCGACTGACGGAAGAACCCCGCCGGATGACGAGCGACATGAGAGCGGCGACAGCACACAGAGCCCCGGCGCCATACCAGACGACGTCATAGGCCCCGAAAACATCACGCGCGAGCCCCCCGAGAAAAGCAACAACAGCAGCGCCCACCTGATGAGAGGCCAGCACCCACCCAAAAACAATGGCGCTGTCGTCCCCGTAATGCTCACGGCACAAGGCAATGGTGGGCGGCACGGTGGCAACCCAGTCGAGCCCGTAGAAAACCACGAAGAACACCATCGGCGGATGCACGCTGGGCGCGAGCAGGATCGGCAGGAACAGCAGCGAGATCCCGCGCAGCGCGTAATACCCGGCGAGCAGCCGCCGCGCCTCGAACCGGTCGGTGAACCACCCGGAGGCGACGGTGCCGACGATGTCGAAGACCCCGATGACGGCGAGCAGCGAGGCGGCGGCGGGCACAGGCATGCCGTGATCGTGGGCGGCGGGCACGAAGTGCGTCTTGACGAGCCCGTTGGTGGAGGCGCCACAGATGGCGAAGGCCCCGGCGAGCAGCCAGAAGGGCCCCATACGAGCGGCACGGAAAAGCACACCGACGGCCCGCCGGGCGGCACCGACACCGACAGGGGGTTTGGGAACGAACTCATCGGCCCCATAGGGCGCAACGCCGACATCAGCAGGATGATCCCGCAACAACAACCAGACAAAAGGCACCACCGACACAGCCGCGAGCGCGACTATGACGGCGGCAGGCCGCCAAGAATGCTCCTCGACGATCCAGGCGAGCAAGGGCAGAAAAATCAACTGCCCAGACGCCCCAGCGGCGGTCAGAAGCCCAGTGACAAGCCCACGCCGAGCAACGAACCACCGATTGGTGACAGTGGCGGCGAACGCGAGCGCCATGGCCCCACTCCCGAGCCCGACAAGCACCCCCCAACACATCACAAGCTGCCAGGCGGCACGCATCCACACGGTGCACAACGACCCAACGGCGATAACGACAAGGGCAGAGGCAACAACCCGCCGCATACCGAACCGATCCATCAAAGAGGCAGCGAACGGAGCGGTGACCCCGTAAAGCGCCAGATTCACGGAGACGGCGAACCCGATGGTCCCGCGGGACCAGCCGAATTCATCGTGCAGGGGCTCGATGAGCAGTCCGGGCAGTGAGGCGAAGGCGGCGGCGCCGATGATCGTCACAAAGGTGACAGCGGCGACGGCCCACGCCCGATGGGGCCACCGGCGTCGAGAAGTAGCCGGACCGAACGAATCGACTTGCTGAGTCTGCGTCGTCACGACCGAAGACTCCCCCACCCCCCACCCCCGATCGAGTGGCCGGACTGCCACCCTTCGCTAGGATCGGGCCATGCATCGCGTAGTAGTCCTGGCCCTGGACGGGGTGATCCCGTTCGAACTGGGCATCCCGCAACGCATCTTCGGCCGCGCAAGAACACAGAACAACGACCCGGTCTACTCCGTCATCACCTGCGCGGTCCGGGAGCCGGGCCCGGTCCGTACGGACGCGGATTTCGCGATCCTCCTGGAACACGGCCCGGAAGCGCTGGCCGAGGCCGACACGGTGATCATCCCGGCCTCCTACGAACTGGGCGAGGTCTACGAGCAGGGCCGCCTGACCCCGGACCTGAAAAGGGCGATGGCCCACATCCGCCCTGGCACGCGCCTGGTGTCGATCTGCACGGGCAGCTGGGTCCTGGCAGCGGCGGGCCACCTGGACAACCGCCCGGCGACGACGCACTGGGCCGACGCGGCCGCGTTCCAGCGCATGTTCCCGGCGGTCCGGGTCGACCCCGACGTCCTCTTCATCGACGACGGGGACGTACTGACCTCCGCCGGAGTGGCCGCGGGCATCGACCTGTGCCTCCACATCGTGCGCCGCGACCACGGCGCGGCCGTCGCCAACGACGTGGCCCGCCGCACAGTGGTCCCCCCGCACAGGGACGGCGGCCAGGCCCAGTTCATCCAGCGCCCGGTCCCGAGCCCCCACACAGCGACGACCACAAGATCCCGGGCCTGGGCCCTGGCGCACCTCCACACCCCCATCCAACTGCGCGACATGGCGGCACAGGACGCCATGTCGGTCCGCACGTTCACCCGCCGCTTCCGCGAGGAGGCCGGCATCAGCCCCGGCCAGTGGCTCACGCAGCAACGCATAGAACGGGCCCGCCACCTCCTGGAGACATCAACCCTCTCCATCGACCAGGTGGCCAGAGACGCAGGCTTCGGCACGGCCCAATCAATGCGCCAGCACCTGCAAACAGCACTGGGCGTCACACCGACGACCTACCGCAGAACGTTCAGGGCAACAGTGGAGACCTGAGGGTTCAGCCGTGTACGGAACGGAGGGAGCAGCCCTGCGCGTATGCGCACGCACCACCGGCCGCTCAGCCGGACGCGAGACGGGAGGGGCCGGTCGGGGCATGTCCGCGCGCAGCACAGTTCACGCGGTGACGAAACGCATCACAAGGGGCGATGCCATCAAGATGGCGAGCACGGACATGCCCCGACCGGCCCCGTACCCACCCCGACACCTGTCGGACGAAGACGGTTGGCCGCCAAGAAACACCAGACGGCCACCCTCCCTTCATCGCGCACACGCACGTCAAAAGGTAAGAACCCCCCGAGCAACCCGCCCACCCAGAGCATCCGCAACAGCCACTTCGAACTCCTCGACCGGATACACCCGGCTGACCAACTCATCGAGCAGCAGCCGCCCTTCCCGATACAGCTCGGCATACAGCCGAATATCCCGCTGCGGCCGGGACGACCCGTACCGGCACCCGAGCACCGACTTGTCGAGGAACAACGCGGCAGGCACAAAAGACGCCTCCGCATCGGCCGCCGGCATCCCGAGCAACACAGCCTGCCCATGCCGATCGAGCAGATCGATGGCGGCCCGCACCAGCTCAACGCGCCCCACGCACTCAAAAACGTGATCGGCCCCCTCAGGCAGAAGAGCCCGCACATCCCCCACATCGCTCAGAAACTCGGTGGCCCCGAACTGCCGAGCAACACCCTCCTTCCCCGGATTGGAGTCAACGGCAACAACCCGCAACGCCCCAGCGATCCGCGCCCCTTGCAGCACATTGAGCCCCACACCCCCGGCCCCGATGACCACAACGGAGTCCCCCCGATCAACCCGCGCCCGATTCAGCACGGCCCCCACCCCGGTAAGCACCCCGCACCCGATCAACGCGGCGGAGGTCAGCGGAATCTCCTTGGGAATCTTGACGGCCTGCACGGCCTTGACCACAGTCCGCTCGGCAAAGGCGGAGTTGGACGCGAACTGGTACACGGCCTCCCCACCGACCGAGAACGGCTGCCCCGGCGCCCCGATGGCCTTCCGGCACATGGTGGGCCGCCCCCGATCGCACTCGGCGCAGACCCCGCAGTTGGCCAGCGTGGAAAGGGCGACGTGATCCCCCACCCCCACATGCGTCACACCGCTGCCCACGCCCTCGACGACCCCGGCCCCCTCATGCCCGAGCACAACAGGCCGAGGAAACGGAATGGTCCCGTCAACAACACTCACATCGGAGTGACAGAGCCCAGCAGCGACAACCCGAACAAGAACCTCACCGCCCGAAGGATCCCGCACCTCAAGATCATCACAGACACGAACCCGCCGCCCGTCGAACAGAACACCTCTCACAACGACGCCTCCCTGGGCAGACCGAGCACCCGCTCGGCGATGATGGTGCGCTGAATTTCATCGGACCCGCCATAAATGGTGTCGGCGCGGCTGAACAGAAAAAGCCGCTGCAACTCCCCCAGCTCATAAGGGGACTCAGCGGACCACGCAACCGAAGAAACACCCCCGGCGGCCCCCTGAACCCGCACAGCAAGCTCCCCGAGCCGCTGATGCCACCGCCCCCAAAGCAGCTTGGCAACACTGGAGCTTTCCCCAACCGCCTGCCCACCCAGCACCCGCAACGAGTTCCACCGCATGACCCGCAACTCGGCCCACAACCGCACACATTCCCCCCGCACAACAGAATCCCGTACAGCCCCACTCTCCACAGCCACCCGCACAACCCCCCGCAACTCCTCCTCGAACCCAATCTGCTGCGCAAGCGTAGAAACCCCCCGCTCAACACCGAGCAACCCCATGGCAACGCCCCACCCACCCCCCACCTCCCCCACAACATCCTCAGCAACGGCCCCATCAAAAAACACCTCATTGAACTCACACCCCCCGGTGATCTGCCGAATGGGCCGCACTTCAACAAGCCCAGGCTGATCCATGGACACAAGCAGAAAAGAAAGCCCCCGATGCCTCCGAGCCCCAGCCTCGGTCCGGGCCAGCACAAAACACCAGTCGGCTTCCTGCGCAAGCGAGGTCCACACTTTCTGCCCGCTGACCCGCCACCGCCCGTCACCGTCCCGCACCCCCACGGTCCGCAACGAGGCAAGATCAGACCCGGCCCCCGGCTCGCTGTACCCCTGACACCAGAGCTCCTCCCCCGCGCGATCCCCGGCAAGAACCGCCGCTGCTGCGCCTCACTCCCATAGGCAAGCAAAATAGGGGCAAGCAAATTCTCCCCGATATGCCCACACCGCCCAGGGGCCCGGGCCCGCGCATACTCCTCAGCAAATAAAACCTGCTGACTCAAACCAGCAACCCGATTCCCAAACCCACCCCGCCCCCAGGAGAGCCCGATCCACCCACCCCGCCCCAGCTCCCGCTCCCACTCCCGCCGCCCGCCAAGACCACCAAACCGAGACTGCCCGACCCGCGAGGCAAGCCACTCCCTGACTTCTTCCCGAAAAGCCGAACCATCATCCCCAAACCAAAACTCCACAACCCACCCCACCCCTCACTGATTGGGCCGCTCTGCGGCACGCGCAGCCCGAGCCATCTCCTCCAGAACGGCAAGCATCGGCATGGGCTCACTCCCCACGACCGAGGGCAGAACATCGGCGATCCGCGAGGGAGTCCAAGGCCCCTCCCCGTAAACGGCCCGCACTTCCCGAGGCTGAGCCCACAAGGCAATCTTCGACCCGGCAACGGTGTACACCTGCCCGGTGATCCCGGCCTCCCGGGCCCGTTCACTGAGCAAATACACAACAAACGCGGCAACATCCTCGGGCTCCCCGATCTCCTTCAACGCCACAGGAACCTTCACGGACATCCGCGTACGAGCAACAGGCGCCACCGCATTGGCAAGCACCCCATACTTGTGCAACCCCAGAGCAGCACTGCGCACCAACGAAATAATGCCCCCTTTCGCGGCACTGTAGTTGGCCTGCGAGACAGACCCCTGATGATTCCCACTGGTGAACCCCACCAGCACACCCCCACCCTGCTTGCGCATTACAGCAGAGGCAGCCCGGAAAACAGTAAAAGTCCCTTTCAAATGAGTGGCAACAACAGAATCAAATTCCTCCTCGGACATATTGAAAAGCATCCGCTCCCGCAAAATCCCGGCAACACAAACAACCCCGTCAACCCGCCCGAACCTCTCCACAGCCACGTCAACAACCCGCTGCCCCCCACGCATGGTGGAAACGTCATCAGCAACGGCAACGGCAACCCCGCCCCCCGCCTCGATCTCCTTGACGACTCCGAGGGCCACTTCGGAGGCGGGCTCGGCACCATCCACCCCGACCCCGTAGTCGTTGACGACGACCTTCGCCCCCTCCGCGGCACACGCGAGGGCGACCGCCCGCCCGATCCCCCGCCCGGCGCCCGTCACGGCGATGACCTTGCCGTCCAGGAAGTTCCCCACGTCCGTCCCCTTCCCGCAGTTTCTGACGACCCGTTAGATTCTCTGGGGACCCAGATTCTACGACCCGTCAGATACGGGAACACAAGACCCGGGAGGCCGTCGATGCCGATGCCCGCCGAGTTCCAAGAGATCGCGAAGCGCGTGAACAACTGGGGCCGTTGGGGAAGTGAGGACGAGACGGGAACCCTGAACCTGATCACGAACGAGACGGTCCACAAGGCGGCGGCAGAGATCCGCACAGGCCACAGGGTCCCCCTGGCCCTCCCACTCCAGGAGGACGGAGTCCAGTCGGGCCTGATCCCGGGAAGAATCAACCCGCACCACACGATGGTGCAGATCAACCAGCAGATCTTCGGCCCGGACACGGTGGCGACCAGCGACGACTCCGTGACGATGGGCCTGCAGGCGGCGACGCACTGGGACGCGCTCACCCACGTCTCGCACTCGGGCCACCTCTACAACGGCCGCCCGGCGGACACGATCACGGCGCACGGCGGCGCGGAGTGGGCCGGCATCGACAAGGCCCCGTACGTCGTCTCGCGCGGCGTGCTCCTGGACGTGGCGGCGGCGAAGGGCGTGGACCGCCTGCCGGGCGACCACGCGGTGACGCCGGAAGACCTGGACGAGGCGGCGGAGTTCGGCCGGGTGTCGGTCCGCGCGGGCGACATCGCGCTGGTCCGCACGGGCCAGATGCAGGTGTACCTGTCCGGCGACAAGCACGGCTACGCCTACCCGTCACCGGGTCTGTCGGTGCGTACCCCGGAGTGGTTCCACGCCCGCGACGTGGCGGCGGTCGCGAACGACACCCTGACGTTCGAGATTTTCCCGCCGGAGAGGGAGAACCTGTGGCTCCCGGTGCACGCGCTGCACCTGGTGGAGATGGGGATGCTGCAGGGCCAGAACTGGAACTTGGAAACCTTGTCCACAGCCTGTGGACAGCACAACAGGTACGCCTTCTTCCTGGCGGCGATGCCGGAACCCTTCACAGGCGGGACCGGCACCCCGGTGTCCCCGGTGGCGGTGCTCTGAACCAGGCCAGAGCACCTCCACGGCACGAGCGACTCGAACGTCGCCGAGGGCCCCCGTCACAAGGGCCCTCGACGTCCCCTCACAGCGAATCGCCGACCACAAGCGTGATCAAACGGACACTGACCGTCAACACCTTGCCGGTTATTTGCGGTTTATGCGCCAATTCTCCGACCGCGCACAGAAGCACGGCCGGGGTGCGGACCCGGCGCACACAGGACCGAGGGAGACCGAGCCCACAGGACCGTCGGAGACCGGTCAGACGGCTTCGAACGCGGCCCCGCCGTACGCCCCGACCCCACCGACCCCGACCCCGCCCACGACGGCCCCCGCACACCGGTCGAGCTCGCACCAGATGGCTTTGCCACCGCCCTCGGCCCGCCACCCCCACCGGTCGGCGAGCCCTTCGACGAGTTCGAGCCCCCGTCCGTTGGTCTCCTCGCGGTCCGCGTGCCGGGGCGTGGGCGGCCGGGCGCTGGCGTCGGCGACCTCGACGCGCACCGTGCCCGGACACTGCTCCTGGACGCCGGGCAGCACCATGCGCAGGACGGCGGGCCGGCCGGTGTGCACGACGGCGTTGGTGACGAGTTCGGAGACGAGCAGGATCAGCGTCTCGGCCAGCGGCTCGTCGTCCTGTATCCCGGAACCGGCGAGGCGGGACCGCACCCACCTGCGGGCCCGTCCCACTTCCGCGGGGTCCGCCCCGACATCCAACTGAACCTGAAGCACCTGCACCGCTCACACCATCCGAATCCGGCGGGACCGCTGGAGTTCTGCCTCGCGCCACTGACCATCCTGGACACTGCCAGGGATCACGGTCCGTGATCCCGTTGCTGCACAGCATGGTTGACGTACAGTCACCCCAACAAGCGCTTCGGGCATATTCCAGCGCGAAGGAGTACGCGTGCGGCATACTGTGCGACGCGTCTCGCGGGGGGTCGAACAGGCGGGCATGCGGCTCCGTCCTGCGCTGCGAGCGGCACACATCCCTGGTCCCGGAGCCGCCTCTGAGGCGACGCCGACACCGTCGTCGGGGTTCAGCACCACTCGCATCTGCCACAAGGTACCCGAGCCGACGGCCGACTCCGCGCCGTGACGAGCCTCCCGAAGGACACAACCCGATATCGACGCACGGTCACTGTGCGTACACCCTTCCTCAAGGCGTGCACAGGGCGGCGGCGAGCGTCTCCTCGGCGGCCCGCGCACCGCCGCCCAACTCGGCGCGCACCCAGGCCCGCTTCAGATGCAGATGGATGTCGGCTTCCCAGGTGAAGCCCATGCCGCCGTGCACCTGGAGGCAGTCGCGGGCACCGCGCACGGCGGCCTCGTCGGCGAGCAGCCCGGCGGCGGCGATCTCCACGGGGTCCCGGGTGACGGCGGCGGCGTAGACGGCGACGCGGGCCAGCTCGACCCGTACGAGCATGTCGGCGCACAGGTGTTTTATTGCCTGGAACGCCCCGACGGGCCGCCCGAACTGCACCCGCCGCCGCGCGTGTTGCACGGCCATGTCGAGGCTCCGCCCGGCGGACCCGAGCTGCTCGGCGGCGTACAGGAGCCGCGCCTCGGGTGAACCGGGCCCCGCGTGGTCCGGCACGGCGTGCAGCGGTGTGAGCGGATCGACGGAGTCGAAGGGCACGGCGGAGTCGAGGGACGCGGCGGAGTCGAAGGGCACGGCGGAGGCGCCCTGCCCCGTCGCCGCAGCACCAACGCTCTGCCCCCTGCCCGAAGTGACCCCCTGCCCCGCACCAACCCCCTGGCCCCTCCCCCTCCCCGAGGCAACCCCCCGCACAACGTCGGCCGCGTCCAACCACGGCACCAGCCCTCCGCTGACCTCCGTCACGACCACCTCCCCCGAGCCGCCCCCGCCACCTCCCTCGCGGCGAGGAACGTCGCCACGACGGGCCCGGGCAGCAGCGCCCGCCCGCACTCCTCGAAGACGACGACGGCCTCCGGGAGCCCGAGCCCGGTGCCCCCTCCGCCTCGGGCAGGCAGAGCGAGAACAGCCCGGCCGCGCCGAGCTCCCGCCACAGGGCACGGTCGAGCACGGGCCGCTCCACCGCGCTCCGCAAGGCGTCCCGCCCGAACCGCCGGGCGAGCAGCTCCCGCATACCGCGCCGCAGGTCGACCTGTTCGGCCGACAGCCGGAAATCCACGTCAGTCCCCTCCCCCCGCCTTGCCCTCCCTGGGTAGCCCGAGGATGCGCTCGGCGACGATGTTCCGCTGGATCTGGGACGTCCCGGCGGCGATGGTGTACGACAGCGACGACAGCCGGTCGAGCGTCCACTCCTGCCCGGCATCCAGCGCCCCGGCACGACCGAGCACCAGGGCGGCTACGTCGTACAGCCGCTGCCGGGCGTGCGAGTACCGCAGCTTGAAGACGGACCCGCCGGCGCCCGGCACACCCCCACTGGCCTGCGCCTCGCTCACGTTCCACTGGGTAAGCCGCCACAGGGCGATGAACTCAGCGTTCAGCACCGCAAGTTCACGCCGCAGCCCGGCATCGTCCCACCGCCCACTCTTCCGGGCATGCCGGGCCAGCTCGCCGAGGACCCGCCGGCAGGCGACGACCTCCCCCACGAACGCCGTCCCGCGCTCGAACGACAGGGTCACCATGGTGACGCGCCACCCGTCGTTCTCGGCGCCGACCCGGTGGGCGACCGGCACCCGTACGTCGTCGAGGAACATCTCCGCGAACTCCGTCGACCCGGCGAGCGTGCGCAGCGGCCGTACGGTGATCCCGGGCGCGTCCATCGGCATGGCCAGCCAGGAGATGCCGCGGTGCCTGGGCGCGTCCGGGTCGGTGCGGACGAGCAGCTCGCACCAGTCGGCGACCTCGGCGTGGGAGGTCCAGATCTTGGACCCGTTGACGACGTACGTGTCGCCGTCGCGCACCGCGCGCGTCCGCAGGGCGGCGAGATCGGACCCGGCGTCCGGCTCGCTGAACCCCTGGCACCACACCTCGTCGCCGCGCAGGATCGGGGCCAGCCAGCGCGCCCGCTGGGCCTCGGCGCCCTCGGCGGCGACGGTCGGCCCGGCGTGCAGGAGGCCGACGAAGTTGGCGCCCACGTACGGCGCGCCCGCCTTCTCCGTCTCCTCCAGGAAGATCAGCCGCACGGTCGGCGAGGCGTCCCAGTGCACATCGCCGTACCCGGCGTCGTGGAGCCGGCGCTGCCACCCGGTGTCGTAGGCGCGCCGTCCGGGCCAGTCACCGGGCGACGGCTTGGCGGGCAGTCCCGGCAGCACGGCCCGCAGCCACTCCCGCAGCCGCGCCCGGAACGCCTCTTCCTCCTCGGTGTACGTGAGGTCCATGGGCCCCCTCCGCCACAACTGATGACCCGTCAGACGGACGCAGACTAGCCCCGCACCCCTGGACCGACAAGGAGCGCGGTCTTACGCTCGGCTCAATTTCTGACGGCCCGTCAGCCAGTGGACCAGTCAGTTAATGGACCAGTCAGCCGATGGACCAGTCAGCCGATGGACCCGCCCGCGTCCGCACCGGGAGTCGCCGCCATGACACAAGACACCGCACACGCCCTCGGCACCTCCCGCACCCTCTGGGAGCTGGTCGAGCGCCGCGCCGCGCTGACCCCCGACCGCCCGGTCCTCCTCCAGGGCGACCGGACCCTCACCTTCGGCGAGCTGCGGGAACGGGCCGAGCGCGTGGCGGCGGGGCTGTACCGTCTCGGCGTACGCCCCGGCACGGTCGTCGCCTGGCAGCTCCCGACCCGGATCGAGACGGCCCTGCTCTCCTTCGCCCTCGCCCGCATCGGCGCGGTGCAGACGCCCGTCATCCCGTTCTACCGGGACCGAGAGGTCGGCTTCGCGCTACGGGAGTCCGAGGCCGGCTTCTTCGCGACCCCGGGCGTGTGGCGCGGCTTCGACCACACGGAGATGGCGCACCGGCTCGGGGCTCGCGGCGTCTTCGAGGCGTACGAGGACCTGCCCGAGGACGACCCCGCCGTCCTCCCCGCCCCGCCCTCCGACGGCACCACGGTCCGCTGGATCTACTGGACCTCGGGCACCACCTCGGACCCCAAGGGCGTCCTGCACACCGACCGCTCCCTCATCGCGGGCGGCTCGTGCCTCGCGCACGCGCTGCGCCTGTCCGCCGCGGACGTCGGCTCGATGGCCTTCCCGTACGCGCACATCGCGGGCCCCGACTACACGGTGATGCTGCTCCTGTACGGGTTCCCGGCGGTGATGTTCGAGCACTTCGCGCTGCCGGAGGCGCTGGTCGAGTACCGGCGCCACGGCGTCACGGTCGCGGGCGGCTCGACGGCGTTCTACTCGATGTTCCTGGCCGAGCAACGCAAAACCCCGGGGGAGAAGTTGATCCCGACGCTGCGTCTCCTCGCGGGCGGCGGGGCGCCCAAGCCGCCCGAGATCTACCACGCCGTGGTGCGGGAGATGGGCGTCCAGCTGACACACGGCTACGGCATGACCGAGGTGCCGATGATCACGATGGGGGCGCCGGACGACACGGCGCACCACCTGGCGACGACGGAGGGCCGCCCGCCCGAGGGCATGGAGATCCGCATCGTCGACGAGGCCGAGGGCGGCAAGGAGGTCCCGGCCGGGATCGACGGCGCGGTGCGGCTGCGCGGGGAGGCGGTCTGCCAGGGCTATCTGGACCCGCGCCAGAACGCGGACGCCTTCGACGCGGACGGCTTCCTGATCACCGGCGACCTGGGCCATGTCCTGCCGTCCGGCCATCTGGTGCTCACCGGCCGGGCCAAGGACATCATCATCCGCAAGGGCGAGAACATCTCCGCGAAGGAGATCGAGGACCTGCTGCACCGGCACCCGGCCGTGCAGGACGCGGCGGTGATCGGCCTGCCCGACGCGGAGCGCGGGGAACGGGTCTGCGCCGTCCTCGAACTCCGGCCGGGCGCCGAACCCTTGACGCTGACCGCGCTCACGGCGTACCTGCGCGACCAGGGCCTGTCCCCGTTCAAGCTGCCCGAACAACTGGAGGTGCTCGACGCCCTCCCGCGCAACGAGACGCTCCGCAAGGTCCTCAAGTACAAGCTGCGGGAGCGCTACGCGCGCGAGGAGGGCCGGGAGGTCACTCGGGGACGGTGAAGTACCGGGCGAAGCCCTGGACCACGTCGTCCTCGGAGATCCGCCCGTCGCCGTCCGCGTCGAGCGCGGCGACGGCCGTGGCGGCGGTCTCCTCCTCGACGCCGAGGGCCTTCAGCACGCGCCGCGCCGCGTCCGCGCCGACGCCCGCGCCCTCCGGGTCGGCGATCGCGACGGTGGCCCGCAGGAACGGCCGCGCGATCTCCGCGAACCGCTCGGGGCTGTCCCGCAGCCGCTTCACGGCGCCGGTCACGAACTCGCCCCGGGTGACCCGCTGGTCCCCGTCGACGTCCGCGATCCCGGCCATGCCCTGCCAGAACGCCTCCGCCCCGGCGAACAGATCCTGGCCCTTGTCGCAGCGGGCCGTGGTGTCGAACTCGGCGAGCACCGCCTTCGCCGCTACGTAGAAGTCCTCGCGGTCGATGTAGCCGTTGCCGTCCTGGTCGAAGCCGGCGAACCGGTCCGCGATCCTCCGCTCGTCCATGCGCTTGAGCCGCCTCTCACATCGGTGGTCCTGGGTCATGGGGCCTGTCCACCAGGGAGCGTACGTCGGACCGGGGGCGCCTGGCCGGGTCAGGCCGACAATGGCTCCGCCTCGTCGTCCACCGCCGCCGTGACGTCCGGGTAGCACTCGAAGAGGCGGCGGACGCCGAGGGCGCCGAGGACGCGGTTCACGTGCGAGCCGTCGACCGCGCCCTGCGCCGGAAGTATCAGGCGCAGGCGGCCCTGGCAGGAGCGCATGAGGCGGCGGGCGGCCACCAGGACGCTGACCCCGCTGGAATCGCAGAACAGCACGTCGGAGAGGTCGAGCACGAGGCTGCGGCGGCCGTCGGCGACCGCGTCGTGGACCCGCTGGCGCAGCGCCGGGGAGGTCACGAGGTCCATCTCGCCCGAGACCCGTACGACGGCCCACTCGCCACGCCCTGTCTCGCTCACCCTGAGCGTCACGCGCCACGCCTCCTCTCGCACCACCACCGAACCGGAACTGCTGATTACGTTTGCACTGCGCGGCTGCCCGGCCCGCACCGCGCCGAAACACCCGGCGCGGCCGGTTCCCTTTATCACCCACCACCGTCTCACGACCCGCAATGCGGCAAAGGAGCGTGCGTTGTCGGCCCCGCGGACTACATTCGACTATGCAGGCAAGCAGTTCAGCGTCGGACAGTTCCACGTACAGGGCAGCATTTCAGGAGTACGGGCGGTCGGTGAGGGGGCCCCATGCCCAAGGACACTCCGTCCCGCTGGGACCGGAGGATGCAGCAGCGCCTGGCGCACGGCGAGGCCGCCGCGCTCGGTGAGCTGTACGACCGGTTCGCGTCCCTGGTGCACGGCCTCGCCCACCGCGTCCTGGAGGACGAGGACGCGGCCGACCAGATCACCCGCGAGGTCTTCGCCCGGATCTGGGAGAACCCCGAGGCGTACGAGCCCAAGCGCGGCCCGCTGCGCTCCTTCATCGCGACGCTCGCGCACCACCAGGCCGTCCAGCTGCTCCGCCAGACCGAGTCCGCCGCCCTCGTCCGCACCGGCCTCGGCACCACCGAGGACCTGGAGCGCAAGGTCCGCCAGGCCTCCGCCGCGGCCCGCGCCGACTACATCGTGACATCGATGCCCGCCCCGCTGCGCGCCGCTCTGGAGCTCGCCTACTTCCAGCGCCGCGACTACCGCCAGACCGCCGCCGACCTCGGCGTCACCGAGGACGAGGCGCGCCGCCGCCTCCGCCTCGGCCTCCAGCTCCTCTCCACGGCGCACGACAGCGGTACGCCGCCCGACCGGTACGGGAGGCCGGCATGAGCGGGCCGCACGGTCCCGGCCGCCCCGGCCCCTACGACGACGAGCCGGAGCGCGGGCAGCACGGCGGCGCCGCGGACGCGCTCCGCATACCGGTCCCGCGCGTCTCCGTCGAGGACGGCGGGCCCCTCCCCGACCTACCGGCGGTGGAACCCCTCGTGCTGGAACACCGCGTCCTGAAGTCCCTGCTCGGCGCGTGGGCGCTCGCCGCCTGCTCGCCCGAGGAGGCGGCGGCCGTCGACGTCCACCTGGACGAGTGCGGCGACTGCGCCGAAGAAGCGCTGCGGCTGCGCGACGCGGTCGGGCTCCTGCACGCCGAGGAGTCCCTCGACCTCGACCCGATGCTGCGCTCCCGCGTCCTGGAGAGCTGCCTCAGCCGGCGGCCCGCGCGCATCCCGGTCCCCGACTGGGCCACCCCGTACGACGCCGAGACCGCGCGCCTCGACGCGCTGCTCAAGGACATCGGGGACAGCGAGTGGCACGCGCCGGTGCGGTTGCGCTGGTACGAGCACGACGAGCCGGTCAGCCGCCGCACCACCGTCGCCGGGGTGATCGCCCACCTCACCAGCGTCGACGGCCTGGTCTCCCGCGCCCTCGGGCTCGACGACCCGTCGTCGGGCGCCGCCGGGTCCCTCGACGGGCTCGGACCGGCCGCGCGCACCGAGGCCCACTGGAAGGCGGCCTCCGCCCCGCCCACCCGTACGGTCCGCGGGCCCTGGCGGGACCAGTCCCACGCCCTGATCCGCACGGTCTCCTTCACCGGGGCCGACACGGGTGGCTCCGGCGGTCTCCCCGTCCCCTACGGCGACTTCGACCTCGCCCTGCGCGACGCCATGATCGACCGGGCCTTCGAGTGCTGGATCCACGCCGGGGACATCGCCGACGCGGTCGACTACCCGTACGAGCCGCCCGCTCCGCGCCATCTCAACCGCATGATCGACCTTGCGGCTCGGATGCTTCCCGGGTCTTTGGCCGCGCGAGGTGCCTCCGGCGGGGGTGGGCGCAATGTCCGGCTGGAGATCGAGGGTGCGGGTGGCGGGGAATGGCTGATCGCCCTCGACGGGGATGCGCCGGGGCGGGAAGTGGCCCATGTCGCCCTGGACGGCGTCGAGTTCTGCCGCCTCGCCGCGGGGCATGTATCGCCGGACGAGGCGGCGGCGGGCCAGGTGGGCGACCGCCAGGCCATCAGGGACGTCCTCTCGGCGACGGCGTCCCTGAGCCGCCTCTGACCCTTCCCGGGTACGGGCACGCTGTGCTGTCCGCACAGTTCCCCGCACCCCTGAACAACCGGCACCCCGCCGCAGGGACTTCCCGCGTCCCCGACCGCGCCTCTCATCGTGGCTGGTCGCGCAGTTCCCCGCGCCCCTGGAGGCTGCGGCTTCGCCGCGCCTCCCCCGTCGCGCGGCTCATGTGGACGACGCGGCCCCTGAGATGGCGCACGCAGTGCGCATCTCAGGGGCGCGGGGAACGGCGCGAGCAACCACGACGGCGCCGCACCCGAAAAACCGGCACCCCAGGGGCGCAGGGAACTGCGCGACCAGCCACGACGGCGCCGCGGTCGCCAACGGACCTAGGCGAACACCACCGTGCGGCGCCCGTTCAGGAGGATGCGCCGCTCCGCATGCCACTTGACGGCCCGCGCCAGCGCCTGGCACTCGACGTCCCGCCCGATCGCCACCAGCTGATCCGGCGTGACGTCATGCCCCACCCGCTCGACCTCCTGCTCGATGATCGGCCCCTCATCGAGATCCGCGGTGACATAGTGCGCCGTAGCCCCGATCAGCTTCACCCCCCGCGCATGAGCCTGGTGATAGGGCTTCGCCCCCTTGAAGCTCGGCAGGAACGAGTGGTGGATGTTGATGATCCGCCCGCTGAGCTGCTTGCACAGATCGTCCGACAGCACCTGCATGTACCGGGCGAGGACGACGAGCTCGACCCCCTCCTCCCGCACCAGATCGAGCACCTGCTGCTCGGCCTCGGGCTTGGTGTCCTTGGTGACCGGGATGTGGTGGAACGGAATGTCGTACGAGGCGACGAGCTCGCGGAACTCGGTGTGGTTGGAGACGACCGCGGCGATGTCGACGGGCAGCGCCCCGATCCGCGCCCGGAACAGGAGGTCGTTCAGGCAGTGCCCGAACTTGCTGACCATGAGGATGACCTTCATCCGGTCGGAGGCACGGTGGATCTGCCAGTCCATCCGGAAGGAGTCCCCGATCGCGGCGAAGCTGGCCCGCAGCTTGTCGACGGTGACGGGCGCGTCCGCGCTGAAGTGGACGCGCATGAAGAACAGCCCGGTGTCATGGTCACCGAACTGCTGGCTGTCCTCGATGTTGCAGCCGGTCATGAAGAGGTAGCTCGACACGGCGTGCACGATGCCCTGCTTGTCGGGGCAGGAGAGGGTGAGGACGTACTGCTCGGGGCCGGTGGCGACAGGCGCGGACGAGTTCATGCGAAAAGGTTCGCACATCACTTCCCGCTCGCTCCATTCAAGCGAGGTCCTACGCCGCCCGCGTCATGATCCGCAGCACGTCGAGGGTGTGCGGCGCCGCGTCCGGGTCGTCCCCGTCGCTCGTGGCGAGCCGTACGTGCGCGTCGCGTGCGGAGCGGACGGCGTCCGGCCAGCCGGGGTCGTCGAGGTAGGCGGAGACGGGCGCGTCGGGCCCGACCTGGTGCATGATCCGCAGCACGCGCAGCACGGCCGTGTCGACGAGGGCTGCCTCCTGCACGTCCCGGAAGATCGTGCCGACGTATTTCTCGGCGGACCAGTTGTCCAGCCAGGTGTCCTCGACGAGGCGGTACACGGCGTCGGTGACGTCCCCGTACCCGTCGACGCCCGCCAGCCAGACATCCCGCTGGAACGAGGGGTCGGAGAGCATGTGCAGCGCGGAGCGCACATTGCTGCGCCAGCGCCACCACGGCATGTCGTTGAGTGGCATGCCGTCCATTTTCGACGAGCGACGGCCACGACGGGAAGACTTCTCCGAGCTTTGCACGGTCATCGATCGTACGTCCCATGCGCGCGGGCCCCGATCTGCCCCCGTATTTCACCTGCGCGTCACCATGTGTTGCCCCCGGGTCACTCGGTGGTTGAAGATGCGGGGGAATCGTGCGGGGGCATGACCGGTCGGCGCCACACCCCGCGCAAGCACCACGCCACGCTCAAGAACCTCCTCCGCCTCACCGCCCTCGCCGCGGGCGCGGCCCTGGTCGCCGGCTGCGGCCTTGTCCCCGGGACCGACGCGTCCGCCGAGGACGACACGATCACCGTGATGACCTGGGCCCCGGAGCGGACCCCCGCGACGAACAAGCCCGGCATGCCCGCCATGGCGCAGGCGTACGCGCGCTGGGTCAACGCCCACGGCGGCATCGGCGGCCGCAAGCTAAAGGTCCTGACCTGCAACGACGAGAACGACAGCGTGGCCGCCGCGAAGTGCGCCCGTTCGGCCGTCGAGCAGCACGTCGTCGCCGTCGTCGGCTCCTACAGCGAGCACGGCCGCGCGTTCCTCTCCCCCCTGGAGTCCGCGGGCATCCCGTACATCGGCGGCTACGGGGTCAGCGACGCGGAGTTCACCAGCCCGCTGTCCTACCCGGTCAACGGCGGCCAGGCGGCCCTGCTCGCGGGCAACGGCGAACAGCTCGCGCCGACTGCGACCGCACCGTCCTCGTCCGCCCCGACACCATCACGGGCGACGGCCTCGCCGCCCTGCTCAGCACCGGCCTCGCCCTCGGCGACCGGCCCGCCGCGCACGACCTGCGCGCCCCGGAGGACGCCACCGACTACGGCGACAAGGCGCGCGAGGCGCTGACCACCACGAGCGGCGACCCCACCGGCGAGGGCTGCGTCGCCGCCGTGCTCGGGGACCGTACGGACACGTTCTTCGACTCGTTCCGGCGGCTGCGCGCGGACTATCCGGCGGTGCGTACGGCGACGGTCCTCGGCAGCATCGACCAGTCCGTCATCAACCGCACGGGCGGCGCGAAGAGCCCGTACGAGGGCGCGTACGTCACCGGCTGGTACCCGGCGGCCGACGACACGCGCTGGAACACGATGCGCAAGGCCGTCAACGAGCAGGCGTTCGGCGACAACCGGATCGACCCGGCGGACGCGGGCGTGCAGACGACCTGGATCGCGTACACCGTCCTCAAGCAGGTCATCGAGGGGCTCGGGGACGGCGAGGTGTCCGCGCGCGCCGTCCGGATCGCCCTCGACAAGGGCCGGCAGGTCACGACGGGCGGCCTCACCCCGCCGCTGCGCTGGAGCTACGCCCACCTGTCGGCGGCCGCCGGCTACCCGCGCCTGGTCAACGCGCGGGTCACCTTCCAGCAGGTCCGCCAGGGCCGCCTCGTCGCGACCCGCAAGGGCCTGGTCGACGTGACGGACATCCTGGCGAAGGCGCCCTGAACGCCTGGCCCGCCCCGCTCACAGCTGTACGGCGGTCCGCTGCGTGAGGCCGTACTTCGCGGCGATCTCGTTCCACAGCTTCGCGGCCTTCGCCTTCTGCGTGGACGCCGTCGAGCTGGCGGAGTCGCCCGCGTGGCGCTCCCCGGTCACCTTGGCGTGCCCCTTGTGGCAGCCCTTCTTCCCGGCCGCCTGGTCGCCCCACGCCGCGTAGTGGGTGTCCGCCGACGCGGACGCCTGCCACGCGGCGGTGAGCGCCTGCTTCAGCTCGGCGTTGGCCGGGAGCTTGTCGACCGCGAGGCCGTTGAGCCGCGTCACCAGGTTGTTGCGCTGGGTCGCGGCGTCCCGCAGGGACTGCGACGCCGGGCCGAGCTTCTTGCAGGCGCCGATGTCGGCGACGGCCCCGACGACGGCCGAGCGGCTGTTGCCCGAGTCCGCGAGCAGCTTGTCGAGGGCGACGGCCTGCTCCTTGGCCGGGTCGGCGGCGGGCGCCGAGGACGCGGCGGAGGCCGCGGGCGAGGAGTTCGAGACGGTCTCGGTCGAGTCCGCCTTCTTGTCGTCGTCACCGCCGCCGCTGAGCATGGCGCCCGCGCCGATCCCGACGACGAGCAGGCCGACGCCGACCGCCGCGATCATCGGCAGCTTCGAACCGGTCCGGCTCTTGCGCCGCGGCGGCTCGGGCTCGTACGCCTGCTGCTGCCCGTACGGCTGCTGGGGCTGCGCGGGCTGCTGGGGCCGGCCGTACTGCTGCTGCGGCGCCTGCTGGGCGTGCGGGTCGAAACGCGGCATCTGCTGCGTCGCCCCGGCCTCGCTCTCCGGCTCCGTACGGAAGAGGGCGTCGAACTCGGCCGGCGGCTGCCGCTCACCGGGCTCACCCGGCCGTAGGTCGTAGCCGGCGCCCTGCGGCTGCTGGTGCTGCTGGTGCTGCTGGTGTTGCTGGGCCTGATGCATCGGCTGCGACGGTGAGGAGGGCTGCGCGGGCACCGGCGGGATGTACTGCGTCGCCTCGCTGTCCGGGCCGCCCGGCACCGCGTCGGGCAGCGCCCCCGGCATCGGCCGGCTGACCGCGCGGCCGAGGAACTGGGTGGCGTCGGGCGCGGGCGCCTCGGGCGGCAGCGGCGCGGCGGCGGGCTGCTGAGCCTGCTGCTGGTACTGATGCGGCTGGTGCGGCTGGTGCTGCGGCGGGTATTGCTGATGCTGCTGGTGCGGCGGCTGCTGGTGCTGTGCCTGCGGCTGCTGGGGTATGGACGGCATCGCCGATGACGCGGGTATCGGCGCTATGTACTGCGTCGCGTCGCTGTCCGAGACGCCGCCGGGGCCGCCGGGAGCACCGCCGTACGGAGCGCCGTACGCCCCGCCCTGCGACGCGTCGTACCCACCGGGCACGGCGGGCGGCAGCGGCTGCGCCTGGGGCTGCTGCTGCGATTGCGGCGCGGCCGGCCGGCCCCACTCGTACGTCGGCATCGGCCCGGCCGCCTGCGCCTGCTGCGACTCGGGCCCCCACGGCTGGCCCCACGGGGACGCGCCCGTGGGCCCCGCCTGATCACCGAACGTGCCCGGCAACAGGGGCGCACCGCCGTCGGCGGGCAGCACGACGCCTTCATGCGCCTGCCGTGCCGCGGGAAGATGCGGATCTTCACCCTGTCCGCGCTGCTGCGTCACCGGGACTCCTACGTAGGGGGGTCGGAATCGTCGGCTCACGCTACCGGGTCCCCGGACGCCCGTGCTACGCACCTCAAATCCGGGGAGCCTCCCCCGCGCCAGGAGTAACGAAACAGGCCTGGTGAGCGCTGTTTACCCAGGCGCCCCGAGATCCTCGCCACGTCCCCGGGAATTTCAGGCGGCCTGCAGCTCCATCCGCGCCCCGAACTCCCGTACCACGGCCTCCTCGCCGAACGGTTCCAGCCGTTCCTTGAAGTCCTCCAGGTACTCCGCGCCCCGGTTGGACCGCAGCGTGCCGAGCAGCTCCACGGCCCGCACCCCCGTGGCACAGCCCTGCTCCACCTCGCGCTGCTGCACCTGGGCCGTGGCGAGCAGGATCAGGCCGATCGCGCGCCGCCTGGCCCGCGACTCCGGATGCCCGTCGAGCGACTCCTGCGCGCACCGCGCCGCGTCCGCGGGCTGCCCCAAGTCGCGGTGGCAGTGCGCCAGTTCGTCGGCCAGATACGCGTGGTCGAAATGGCTGATCCACGCCGGGTCGTCCCCGGAGTCCGCCCGGCCGTCGGCCCGCTCCATCGCGGCGACCGCCGCTCCGGCCGCGGACTGCGCCGACCGGGCGTCCCCGAGAAGGGCGTGCCCGCGCGCTTCGGCGGCATGGAACATCGCCTCCGCACGCGGTGTCACGCGCCCGCGCGCCCCCTCCTGCGCCGCGCGGGCGAGCTGTGCGATCTCGCGCGGGTTGCCGAGCTGCGCCGCCAAGTGGCTCATGGACGCGGCCAGTACGTACCCGCCGTAGCCCCGGTCGCCCGCGGCCTGGGCGAGGCGCAGCGCCTGGATGTAGTAGCGCTGCGCGAGGCCCGGCTGCCCGGTGTCGACCGCCATGTACCCGGCCAGCTCCGTCAACCGCGCGACGGCGCCGAACAGTTCGCGCCCGACCGACTCCCGGTAGGCCCCGGCGAGCAGCCCGCTCACGACACTGTTCAGGTAGTGCACGAGCACCGGGCGGACGTGCCCGCTGCCGTACTGGTGGTCGAGTTCGGTGAGCGCGCGCGTCATCGCCCGTACCGCCGCCACGTCGGAGGGGCCGACCCGCGCCCCGGCGGCCCGCGCGACCTGCGAGTCCGGCACGGAGATCAGCCAGTCGCGGCTCGGCTCCACGAGCGCGGACGACGCGACCGAGGCGCCGGACAGGAAGTCCCTGCGTCCCACGTCACTGCGCCACAGCTCACACACCTGCTCGACGGCGCCGACGACGGTCGGCGAGAACTGCAGGCCGACGCCGGAGGCGAGGTTCTTGCCGTTGGCCATGCCGATCTCGTCGATCGTCACGGTCCGGCCCAGCTTGCGGCCGAGGGCCTCGGCGATGATGCCCGGCGCCCTGCCGCGCGGCTGCTGCCCGCGCAGCCACCGGGCCACCGACGTCTTGTCGTACCGCAGATCGAGACCGTGCTCCGCTCCGCACATGTTGACCCGGCGGGCCAGGCCCGCGTTGGAGCAACCCGCTTCCTGGATGAGTGCTTGCAGCCGTTCGTTGGGCTGTCGCGCGACGAGTGGCCGTGCGGCCATGGCGTACCCCCTGCTGTGCCCGTCTCCCGGAATCCGGCTGCTCCGGCAGCCGGTCGTTGGATCACTGCCCGGCGGAGAATCGGAAGATGCACCACAAACGGGTACCAAACCGTGCACCGGTTGGAACTCGGGTACGGCGCCGCTCATGGCGGACTCCTCACGGTCTCTGCCTCGTTCTCCGTCTGCTCTCCGTCTGCTCTCCACCTGTTCTCCCACCGCACTACCCACCGCCCGCGGCCGCCTCGCGTGCGCGCCCCCACCCATGCATCCATGCGCCCCACATGCGGGAACGATGCTCCCGTGCCGCCCTCGCGCACGCCCGTAACCCGGATGGGCGGCGGGAGTTGAGAACGTCGTGGAAGAGACCATCGCAGGTACAGCAGGTACAGCAGGCACATCAGATGTCACCGCACCCGCCGCCGCTGCCGGGCAGATCCCGCAACAGCGCGGGGATTCCCTGCTCGACACGGCCGTGCGCTACGCGGAGGAGCGGCACTGGGACGTGTTTCCGGGCACCTGGCTGGAGTTCGACGACGGCGTGCAGCGCTGCTCGTGCGGCGACGCCCGCTGCCCGGCGCCCGGCTCCCACCCCGCGCGCCCCGACTGGGCGGCGCAGGCCACCGGCAGCGCCACGGCCGCCCGCCGCCTGTGGGCCAAGACCCCGAGGGCGTCGATCCTGCTCCCCACCGGCCGCACGTTCGACGCGATCGACGTCCCGGAGACCGCCGGGTTCCTCGCGCTCGCCCGCATGAAGCGGATGGAGCTGACGCTCGGCCCGGTCACCTGCACCCCCGACCGCCGTATGCAGTTCTTCGTCCTGCCCGGCGCCGGCCTCAAGGTCCCCGACCTCGTCCGCAAGCTCGGCTGGCCGCCCGCCTCCCTTGACCTGACGACCCTCGGCGAGGGCGGCTACGTGGCGGCGCCCCCGACCCGCTTCGGCAGCAAGGGCGCCGCCCAGTGGGCCTGCCGCCCCACCGCCGCCAACCGCTGGCTGCCCGACGCGGAGGAGCTGATCTCCCCGCTGGCCTACGCGTGCGGGCGCGAGGGACGACGCGGCTGAGGATCGCGGGTGCTCGGCACCCGGTCACGGGGGCGGTCCGCGTAGGGTGCGCAGACGTACGCCGACGAAGGGAGCGCCCCCAGGTGACCTCCGCCGAGGAGACCGCAGCCGTACGCGTCCACGACCTCTGGAAGTCCTTCGGACAGCAGACCGCCGTCGCCGGGATCGAACTCACGCTCCCGGCGGGCCGGTTCATCGGGCTCGTCGGACCGAACGGGGCAGGCAAGACCACCACGCTCTCCATGGTCACCGGGCTGCTGCGCCCCGACCGCGGCACCGTGCACGTCGCCGGGCACGACGTGTGGGCCGACCCCGCCGAGGTCAAGGCCAGGATCGGTGTTCTGCCCGAGGGCCTGCGCCTCTTCGAACGCCTCTCGGGGCGCGAACTCCTCGCCTACACGGGCCGCTTGCGCGGACTGCCCGGCGCGGAGGTCGACAAACGCGCGGCCCAGCTCCTGGACGTGCTCGACCTCGCGCAGGCCCAGCACAAACTCGTCGTCGACTACTCGACCGGCATGCGCAAGAAGATCGGGCTCGCCGCGGCCCTGCTCCACAACCCCGAGGTCCTCTTCCTGGACGAACCGTTCGAGGGCGTCGACCCGGTCTCCGCGCAGACCATCCGCGGCGTCCTGGAACGCTTCACCCGGGGCGGCGCGACCGTCGTCTTCTCCTCCCACGTCATGGAGCTGGTCGAGTCGCTGTGCGACTGGGTCGCCGTGATGGCCGCGGGCCGCATCCGCGCACAGGGCCCGCTGGCCGAGGTGCAGGGCGAGGCACGCTCCCTCCAGGAGGCCTTCCTCACCCTGGTCGGAGCGAGCGGCCGCGACGACGGCACCTCCCTGGACTGGCTGGGCGGCAAGCGATGACGAGCCCCGCCCTCGTACGGGAACCGGCTCGTCGCCCCTCGCTGACCCGCGTCCTCGTCCAGCTCAAACTCGCGCTGCTCCGCAACGGCCTGCGCCAGTCCGCCGGGCGCCGCGCGGCCTGGATCGCCTCGGCCGTCGCCGTCCTGCTCGTCGCGGCGCTCCAGCTCCTCGGCCTGATCCTCCTCCACGGCAGCGCGCACGCGGCCACCGTCGCCACGCTGCTCACGGCCGTGCTCGCGCTCGGCTGGGCGGTGTTCCCCCTCTTCTTCCCGAGCGGCGACGAGACCCTCGACCCGACGCGCCTGGTGATGCTCCCCCTCCACCCGGACCAGCTCGTACGGGGCCTGCTCGTGGCGTCCCTGGTCGGCATCGGCCCGCTGTTCACACTCACCCTGGCGGCGGGAGCGGCGTACGCGGCAGCGGGCGACCCGGCCTCCACGGTCGTAGCGGTGCTCGCGGCTCCCCTCACGGTCCTCACCTGCGTCGCGCTGGCCCGCGCCGTGGCCGCCGCGAACATCCGCCTCCTGACCAGCCGCAGGGGCCGCGACCTGGCGGTCCTCAGCGGACTCGTCGTGGCGATCGGCGCACAGCTCGTGAACTTCGGCGCGCAGAGGCTGAGTTCGGCAGGCGGAGTGGGTGCCCTTGACCCGGTCGCGCGGGTGCTGCACTGGATCCCCCCGGCGTCGGCGATGGGCGCGGTGGAGGCGGCGGAGCGGGGCGCGTACGCGGTGGCGGCGGCGCGCCTGCTCCTGACGGCGGCCGGATTCCTGGCCCTCCTGGTCGTCTGGCGGCGGGCCCTGACCCGCCTGATGACGGCCCCCGACGGCTCGACACTCCAGGCCGCGGAGCCCACCCGCCGCGACCGCCGCACATCCGCCCCGCGCCGCCGCCTGCTCCCCGAGGGCCGCACGGGCGCGGTCATGGAACGCGGCCTGCGCTACATCTGGCGCGACCCGAAGACGAAGGCGGCCTGGGTGACGTCCCTGGCCATCGGTCTGATCGTGCCGGTCTTCAACGCGCTCCAGGGCACCGGCTCCGTCTACTTCGCCTGCTTCGCCGCCGGAATGCTCGGCATCCAGATGTACAACCAGTTCGGGCAGGACACGTCGGCGTTCTGGACGGTCGCGATGACGATCTCCACCCCGCGCGACGCCTACGAGGAACTCCGCGCCAGAACCCTGGCCCTCCTCCTGATCACGCTCCCCTACGCGACCCTGGTCACCGTCCTCACGACGGCGATGCTCGGCGCTTGGGCCGACCTCCCCGAGGTCCTGGGCCTCTCCTTCGCGCTGCTCGGCGCGATGCTCGCGACGGGCGCCTGGTCCTCGGCCCGCTTCCCGTACTCCATCCCGCAGGAGGGCTACAAGAACGTGGCCCCCGGTCAGGCGGGCCTGGCCTGGATAGGGATCTTCGGCGGCATGGTGGCGGCGGCCCTCCTCTGCGCCCCCGTCCTGGCCCTCACGATCACGCTCCACGCCACGGGCGCCGACCCCTGGACCTGGACCCTGCTCCCCGTCGGAGCGGCCTACGGCGCGGCGGCCACCTACCTGGGCCTGCGCCTGGCGGCCCCCCGCACGGCGGCCCGCCTCCCGGAGATCCTGACGGCGGTGAGCAAGGGCTAGGTCCTGCGGCAGACGCAGACGACCCGCGAGCCATGGTTCCTCCCGTACGAGACGGTCGGAAGCCGGCCGGACGTACCGGCGGCTCGCGGGTCGGGTGACTGCTTGGGAATAGGGCCGGCTGCACGCACAACACACGCGCTGGTCCGGCGCCGAATTCGAGATGCGACGTCGGGCCGCTAGCCCGCAGTCACCTCACGCGTCCGGTATTCATACATCTGCCGAACCACCTCCCTTCTCGTGTACCACCCACCTTAAGAAGACCCTCTCCACGCTTCAACCGGTTTTTCGAGACCTTGGAGTTCGGCTGCTAGCTTCCCGCCCATGACCGAGCAGCAGGAGCGGACCAGGGCCGGGTACGACGGGGTCGTCGAGGTGTACGCGTCGTTGTTCGGGGGGCGGCTGGAGGATCAGCCGTTCTCGCGCGGGATGGTGTCCACGTTCGCCGAGCTGGTGCGGAAGGCCGGGGTGGGGCCGGTCGCCGATGTGGGGTGCGGGCCGGGGCATGTGACCGGGCTGCTGCGGGAGATGGGGGTCGAGGCCGTCGGGTTCGATCTTTCGGCGGGGATGGTGGAGTACGCGCGGCGGGCCGAGCCCGGGGTGCGGTTCGAGGTGGGGCGGATGGAGGACCTGCCGGTGGCGGACGGGGCGTTCGGCGGGGTCCTCGCGCATTACTCCGTGATCCATACGCCGCCCGCGGAGGTGCCCGCGCTGCTCGGGGAGCTGGTGCGGGTGCTGGCCCCCGGCGGGTTGCTGTTGGTGTCGTTCTTCGCCGTGGAGGGGAGCGGGGAAGCCGTGCCCTTCGCGCACAAGGTGGCTCCCGCTTTCAGCTGGCCCGTCGAGCGGTTCGCCGAGTTGCTGGTGGGGGCCGGGGTCGAGCCGTTCGCCCGGCTTGTGCATGATCCGGCGTCCGAGCGCGGGTTTCTCGACGCCCACTTGCTGGCCCGCCGGAACTGAAGCGCGCGGGACCGGGCATGCTGGTGGAGTGTGCTCACGGGATTTCGCGAAGTTGACCGAACTCCGTGTGGGATGCGTCACGTTCGAGTTGAATGATCTGGAGCAGTACACACAGCCTGCAGGGGGTGCCAGGTGAGTGCTTCCCGGCGTAGTGGGACCACCGACGCGCTCGGGCCCGACGAGCCCGAGCGGGACGGGGCCGATCTGCTGGCCGCGTTGCTGGACGGGATGGACGCCGCGCTCTGCGCCTTCGACGCCGACGGGGTCGTGACCCATTGGAACCGGGAGGCCGAGCGCATTCTGGGCTGGTCGGCGGCGGAGGCCGTGGGCCGGACCGGCTTCTCGGGGTGGGCCGTGCGGCCCGCCGACGCCGACGAGGTGCAGGAGCGGCTGCTGGCCGCCATGCACGCGCCGGGGCGGCAGGTGAACGAGTTCGCGCTGGTCACCAAGGACGGCGGGCGCGTCCTCGTACGGACGCAGTCCGCTGTCGTGCGGGGCGCCGACGGGAAGCCCGCCGGGGTGTACTGCGCCTTCAGCGAGGTGCACGCGCAGATCGATCTGGAGCGGTCCATCGCGCTCAGCGAGGCGCTGTTCGAGGACGCGGTGTGGGGTGTGGTCCTGGTCGACGCCGATCTGCGGCCCGCCGTGGTGAACGCGCACGCCGCGAAGGCGCTCGGTTCCGGCCGTACGGCGCTGCTCGGACGGCCCCTCGGTGATCTGATCGCCCAGGGTGTGGAGGAGCTGGAGAGCGCGCTCACCCACGTCCTGTCGGAAGGGGTGCCGCCGCCTCCGACGGAGGTGTGGGTAACCCTGCGGCTGCCCGGTGAGGAGGGGGCGCGGCAGGAGCGCAGGTGCTGGCGGAGCGGGTTCGTGCGGCTCGCGTCGCCGCTGGCCGAGGAGCCGGTGCCGCTCGGGGTCGGGTGGCTGTTCCAGGACGTGACCGAGGCCAAGCTCATCGAGCAGGAGGCCGCGCAACTGCGTTTCCGGGCGCACCAGTTGCACCGGGCGGCGCGGGCCGCGGCCGAGTGCGAGGATCCGGGCGAGGCGGCCACCGTGCAGCTGGACTTCGCGCTGGCCGGGTTCGCGGACCACGCGGTGATAGATCTGGTGGTGGGCGAGGAGCCGTTGCGGCTCGTGCGGGCGGCGGTGACGCCGTCGGGCGCGCCCGGGGCGACGCTCCTTGCGACGCGGAGCACAGTGCCGGTGCGGTACGGGGAGGGGCACCCGGCGTTGCAGTGCGTGGACCGGGCCGGTTCGGTGCGGGCCGCGGCGCCCGACCCCGACGGGGCGGGCGCGGCGCGCTGGGCCGCGGCGCGGCAATGGCCGGAGGATTCGGTGTACGCGCTCTGCTCGGCGCTGCGCAGCCGGGGCCGGACGCTGGGCGTGGTGACGTTCCTGCGGGGCACGAGCCGGGCGGGTTTCGAGCGGGGGGACGCGATGTACGCGGAGAGCGTGGCGGTGCGGATCGCCGCCGCGGTGGACCTGGCGCTGCTGGCGGCGGAGGGCCCGGGGGCCTCCTGAAGGCGCCCGCCGGCGGGGCTCAGTGCTGGTAGAAGATGCGGTCCCGGTACTCCGCGAAGACCTTGGCGTTCCAGGCGTGGCCGCCGTCCACGTTGCCCGAGCGGAGCAGGGGCGGCTGGATGCCGCGTTCGGCGAGGGTGGTGGCGCAGGTGGCGAGGGTGGCCTGCATGAGGGCGCTGGTGGTGACGGTGGAGGCGGAGGCGAAGGGCGCGTCGACGCCCTCGTGGCCGAGTTCCGCGTCGCCGACGTCGATCTTGGAGTCCAGGACGATGTCGCAGTGGTCGCGCAGGTAGGTGCCGGAGGCGTGGCGTGATGTCGGGGCGTCGGGCCCGCTCGCGTAGGCGAGGGAGGTGACGCCGATGACCTTGAGGCCGAGGGCGCGGGCGTTCATGGCCATCTCGACGGGGAGGGCGTTGCGCCCGGAGAGGGAAATGATGACGAGCGCGTCGCCCGCGGTGGCGGGGCTGGAGTCGAGGACGGCGGCGGCGAGGCCGTCGACCCGCTCCAGGGCGGAGCCGAGCGTGGCGGGCATGACGTCGACGCCGACGGCGCCGGGGACGGCGAGCAGGTTCATCAGGGCGAGGCTGCCCGCGCGGTAGACGACGTCCTGGGCGGCGAGCGAGGAGTGTCCGGCGCCGAAGGCGAAGAGGCGGCCCCCGGCGACGACGGTGTCGGCGAGGAGGGTGCCGGCGGCGGCGATGTTCTCCGTCTCCTCGTCGCGGACCCGCTGGAGCAGGCCGATCGCGGCGTCGAGGTACTGCGTGGCCGGCTTGCTCTCGCGCATCGGCGTAACCCCTTGAGTCGTGGTGTCGCGGATCACGGTGCGGTCTGGACCAGTGTCGTGTCAATACGTCCCAGGGCCCGCGGGGCCGCCGTTTCCCTGGTGCGGGACGGTTGTCAGCGGTATGCGTCAGAATTGAGGGGAGGGCGGGGCCCTGCTGACGATTCCCCCTGCGAGGGCGGAGATCCGTGGGCACGGCCCGAGCGCAGGAGCGCCGTGGCGACCAGCGGGGCCGCACGCGGAGCAGGAAGCTACACGAGGGGCACGTATGTCCGGACTGATCGACACCACGGAGATGTACCTCCGCACCATCCTCGAGCTCGAAGAGGAAGGTGTGGTCCCCATGCGCGCCCGGATCGCCGAGCGGCTCGACCAGAGCGGCCCGACGGTGAGCCAGACCGTGGCCCGCATGGAGCGGGACGGCCTGGTGGCCGTCGCCGCCGACCGGCACCTGGAGCTGACCGACGAGGGGCGCCGCCTGGCCACGCGCGTGATGCGCAAGCACCGGCTCGCCGAGTGTCTCCTGGTCGATGTGATCGGCCTGGAGTGGGAGCAGGTGCACGCGGAGGCCTGCCGGTGGGAGCACGTGATGAGCGAGGCCGTGGAGCGGCGCGTCCTCGAACTCCTCCGTCACCCGACGGAGTCGCCGTACGGGAACCCGATCCCGGGCCTGGAGGAGCTGGGCGAGAAGGACGGGGCGGACCCGTTCCTGGACGAGGGCATGGTCTCGCTGGCGGATCTGGACGCGGGCGGGGACGGCAAGACGGTCGTCGTACGCCGGATCGGTGAGCCGATCCAGACGGACGCGCAGCTGATGTACACGCTGCGGCGGGCGGGTGTGCAGCCGGGTTCGGTGGTCAGCGTGACGCAGTCGCCGGGCGGGGTCCTGGTGGGGAGCAGCGGCGAGGCGGCGGAGCTGGCCTCGGACATCGCCTCGCACGTCTTCGTCGCCAAGCGCTGAGGCCGGAGCGCCGGGTTCCGGGCTCTCCGGGCCGTGCGTCAACGGGCGCGCGGGAGCGGGTGGTTGAAGCGTCGCCGCACGTGCGGCGCCCGCCGCGGCGCTCGCGCGCAGAAAACAAGATTCACTGTGCGGAATCGCAGCGGCGGGACGGCGGGCGTGCAAGGCTGTCGCGTGAGGCATATGACCGGAGGGGGCCTGGTATGGACCTGCCGTTCGGCGCGCGACGGGTTCGGGCAGTGCGGGGTGCACGAGAAAGCGAGGGCCCCGGCGCCTTGCGGCGCCGGGGCCTGTCCTCCCCTGTGCTGACCCGGAGCCCCGAGCTCCCAGGGTCATCCCCTTCGGACCCTCATCCCCGAGCGGTCCGCCTCCCGAGGGAAAGATCCCCTCGGCGACGCAGGTCATTCCTTGAGCGACGTCACTCAAACGAGGGGTGTTGCCCCGCCGCTTCATGGACAGCACCGCGCTTTCGAAACAATGTTCGATAGCGTGCACGGGTACGCGACCGCAGGCGCGACCACAAGGGGGTGCCAGGGCCTATGGCGCAGCGCATCGACGTGACCGGGGCGGGCGGGGCCCGTCTGGCCGCTTGGGAGTTCGCCGACCCGCCCAAGCCGGGCAACGGCGTGCGCACACCGGGGGTCCTGCTGCTGCACGGCTTAATGGGGCGGGCGTCCCATTGGGCGGGTACCGCGCGCTGGCTCGCCGAGCGGCACCGGGCGGTCGCCCTCGACCAGCGCGGCCACGGGCAGAGCGACAAGCCGCCGCAGGGCCCGTACGACCGGGAGGCGTACGTCCTCGACGCGGAGGCGGCGCTCGTCCAGCTCGGTCTTGAGCCCGCCGTGCTCATCGGGCACTCGATGGGCGCGCTGACCGCGTGGCAGCTCGCCGCCCGCCGCCCCGACCTCGTCCGCGGCCTCGTCATCTGCGACATGCGGGCCTCCGCGCTCGGCGCCGCCTCCCAGCGCGAGTGGGAGGACTGGTTCAAGGCGTGGCCGCTGCCGTTCTCCACGCTCGCCGACGTACGAAAGTGGTTCGGCGAGGACGATCCGTGGGTGGAGCGGCCGAACCCGGCGCGCGGGGAGTTCTACGCCGAGGTGATGACGGAGACCCCCGACGGCTGGCGGCCGGTGTTCTCCCGCCGCCAGATGCTGGAGGCCCGCTCGACGTGGGTGTACGACGCGCACTGGGAGGAGCTGGCCGCCGTGCAGTGCCCGGCGCTCGTCGTGCGCGGGCTCGACGGGGAGCTGGGGCGGGCCGAGGCGCAGGAGATGGTCCGGGTGCTGCCGCGCGGACAGTACGCGGAGGTGGCCGACGCGGGCCATCTCGTCCACTACGACCAGCCCGAGGCGTGGCGCACGGCGATCGAGCCGTTCCTGGACGGGGTCCTCGCGGAGTTGTGAGTCCGGGCCCGGCCCGGACCCCGCTCGCTCACGGGCTCAGGCGTTCGACACGCCAGGCGCCGTCCCCGGTGGCGACGTACCGCAGGCGGTCGTGGAGCCGGTTCTCGCGGCCCTGCCAGAACTCGACCTCCGTCGGGGTGACACGGAAGCCGCCCCAGTGCGGCGGCACCGGGATCTCCGCGCCCGGCGGGTAGCGGCGGGTCAACTCGGCGTACGAGGCGTCGAGTTCGGACCGGTCGGCGAGGACGGTCGACTGTGCGCTGGCCCAGGCGCCGAGCTGGGAGCCGTGCGGCCGGGAGTGGAAGTACGCGGCCGTCTCCTCCCGCGACGTACGGGCGGCGGTGCCGGTGACGAGGACCTGGCGGTACATCGGGTGCCAGGGGAAGACCAGCGCGATGTGCGGGTTCGCGGCCAGGTCGCGGGCCTTGCGGGAGCCGTAGTTGGTGTAGAAGACGAAGCCGTCGTCGTCGTAGGACTTCAGCAGGACCGTACGGGAGCTGGGGCGGCCCCGGTCGTCGGCGGTGGAGACCACCATCGCGTTCGGCTCGGCCGACAGGGCGCCGGGGGACGCCGCCTGCTTGAACCAGCGCGTGAACTGTTCCATGGGGTGCGGAGCGAGATCGGACTCCAGGAGGCCGCCGTCGTCCGGGCGGTACTGCCTGCGCATGGCGGCGGGGTCGGGGGCGCGGTAACCATCGGCGTCGTGGGCGTTCACAGCGTCATCCTGCCGCAGCGGACACCCCGGGGGTGAGACATGGCACTCAGTGCCGCCGACTCTCGCCAATCGTGGCACTGAGGGTTATCGTCCAGGGGCCGAGTGACGCCGCGGTTCACGGGGCATCACGGGGTTACCGACCCGGAGCGCGAGCCTCAGCGGCCGCGCATCCGACGCCTCGGAGGAGCAGAGTAGCCAGCACAGTCCGCACCGTCCTGTTCGCCGCACACGTCGCACACGTCGCACACGTCCACGTTCACGCTGTAGCAGCCCACGTATGCAGAGGAGCCGCCTCATGTCCGACCCCGGCTTTGTACCTGGCCTCGAAGGAATCGTCGCGTTCGAGACGGAGATCGCCGAACCGGACAAGGAGGGCGGCGCCCTGCGGTACCGGGGCGTCGACATCGAGGATCTCGTCGGCCATGTGTCGTTCGGGAACGTCTGGGGGCTGCTCGTCGACGGCGCCTTCGACCCCGGGCTGCCGCCGGCCGAGCCGTTCCCCATCCCCGTCCACTCCGGTGACATCCGGGTGGACGTGCAGTCCGCGCTCGCCATGCTCGCGCCCGTCTGGGGCCTCAAACCGCTGCTCGACATCGACGAGGCGCAGGCCCGCGACGACCTCGCCCGTGCCGCCGTCATGGCCCTCTCCTACGTCGCCCAGTCCGCGCGCGGGCAAGGGGTCGCTATGGTGCCGCAGAGCGAGATCGACAAGGCGGAGTCGGTCGTCGAGCGGTTCATGATCCGGTGGCGCGGGGAGCCCGACCCGAAGCATGTCGCGGCCGTCGACGCGTACTGGACCAGCGCCGCCGAGCACGGGATGAACGCGTCCACGTTCACGGCGCGGGTGATCGCCTCCACCGGGGCGGATGTCGCTGCCGCGCTGTCCGGGGCCGTGGGGGCCATGTCCGGGCCGTTGCACGGCGGGGCGCCGTCGCGGGTGCTCGGGATGATCGAGGAGATCGAGCGGACCGGGGACGCGGAGGGGTTCGTCCGCAAGGCGCTGGACAAGGGTGAGCGGCTCATGGGGTTCGGGCACCGGGTGTACCGGGCCGAGGATCCTCGTGCGCGGGTGCTCCGCAGGACCGCCCGTGAACTGGGTGCGCCGCGCTTCGAGGTCGCCGAGGCGCTGGAGAAGGCGGCGCTCGCTGAGCTGCACGCTCGGCGGCCCGATCGTGTGCTCGCCACCAACGTGGAGTTCTGGGCGGCGATCGTTCTTGACTTCGCTGAGGTGCCGGCGCACATGTTCACGTCGATGTTCACGTGTGCGCGGACTGCCGGGTGGAGTGCGCACATTCTTGAGCAGAAGCGGACGGGGCGGCTTGTTCGTCCCTCGGCGCGGTATGTGGGGCCGGGGGTTCGGTCGCCTCGGGACATTTCCGGGTACGCGGGTATCTCGGAGTAGCGCGGGGGTGCGCGGGGTGCGCGGGGCGCGGGCGGGTGGGGTCTGTCCCCTCGGTTGTCGGCTGCGGGACCGTCGTGGCTGGTCGCGCAGTTCCCCGCGCCCCTGAGCGTCTGCCCCCGTCGCGCCGCCTTCGAGTGCCGGTCGCGTCGTGGTTGCTCGCGCAGTTCCCCGCGCCCCTGGAGCATGCGGCTGCGCCGCAGCCCCATGGGCCCCTGAGATGGCGCACGCAGTGCGCATTCCAGGGGCGCGGGGAACTGCGCGAGCAACCACGATGGTGTCGCGCGTTGTCGCTGCCGCGAGGGCTACGGCGAGAGCGTCCGGTCCACGATTGCGGTCCATTCCCCCACGACCCTGGCGCGGCGCGCGGTGTCGTTCGTCAGGAGGTGGGCCAGGCCCAGGCCGCGGGCCATGTCCAGCAGGCCCTGGACCACTTCCCGCACCCCGGGAACCGACTCGTCCGCGTCGAGGAGGCGGACAGCGATCCGGTGCGTCTCCCGGCCGACCCGCGCCTCGAGCTCCGCGACCCGCTCGCCCAGCGCGGGCTCGTTGGACGCCGCCACCCACAGGTGCAGCGCCGCCCGGAACAACGGCCCGGTGTAGAGATCGACCAGCGCCGCGACCGCCTCCGCCCGCCCCTGCGGACGCAGCCCGCGCAGAGCCGTGGACCGTTCCTCCGCGACGTACTCGACCGCCGCGGTGAACAGGTCCTCCCGGGTGGGGAAGTGGTGCTGGGCGGCGCCGCGCGAGACCCCGGCGTGCTCGGCGACGACGGAGACGGTCGAGCCGGACCAGCCGTGCGCGGCGAGGCACGCCACGGCCGACTCGAGCAGCTTCTGCCGGGTCGCGCGCGAGCGGTCCTGCTTCGGTGGGGTCACCACACCCATGCGGGGTCCCGTCGTTCGAGAAAGGCGGTCATCCCTTCGCGGGCCTGGGGCGAGCCGAACAGCCGCGCCGACAGTGCCGTCAGGGACTCGGCGTCCCGGTCGAAGGTTTCCAAGACCTTAACGGTGAGCAGGGCCTTCGTCTCGGCCAGCCCCTGGGGGGACGCCTTGCGCAGCCCCGCCAGGACGGGGGCGAGGGCCTCGTCCGCGTCCGACCCGGCCGGCGCCGCCACCGTCACCAGCCCCATGCGCGCCGCCTCCGCCGCGCCGAACCTCTCCCCCGTCAGGTAGTACCGGGCGACCGCGCGCGGGTCGACCCGGGGCAGCAGCGGCAGGGAGATCACGGCGGGCGCGACCCCGATGCGGACCTCGGTGAAGGCGAAGGTGGAGGCCTGCGAGGCGACCGAGATGTCGCACGCGCCGAGCAGCCCGAGCCCGCCCGCCCGCACGTGCCCGTCCACCCGCGCCACCACCGGTTTGCGCAGTTCGACGATCTGCCGCAGGAGCCCGACCAGCGCGTCCGGGTCCGGCGGGTCGCGCAGGTCCGCGCCCGCGCAGAAGGTGTTGCCTGTGTGGGTCAGGACCACGGCCCGTACGTCACCGTCCGCCTCGGCCTCCCGCAAAGAGCCCGCCAGCTCGCCCACCAGCCCCGCCGACAGCGCGTTGCGGTTGCCCGGTGAGTCGAGCGTGAGGGTCGTGACGCCGCGCTCGTGCGCCGTCCGCACCAGGTTCGCCGTCGGCACTAGCCCTCCCTCAGCTCGCGGCGCAGGATCTTGCCCGACGCCGCGCGCGGCACGTCGTCGATGAAGGCGACGCGGCGGACCTTCTTGTAGGGGGCGACGCGTTCGGCGACGTACGCCGTCACGTCCTCGGCGGTGAGCGCCTTGTCGCCGAGCCCCTTGTCGTTGCGGACGACGAACGCCTTCGGGACCTCGTTCCCGTCCTCGTCGGTCACCCCGATGACGGCCGCGTCCGCGATGCCGTCGTGGGTGAGCAGGAGCGCCTCCAATTCGGCGGGGGCGACCTGGAAGCCCTTGTACTTGATCAGCTCCTTCACCCGGTCGACGATGAAGAGCCAGCCATCCGCGTCCACGTGGCCGACGTCGCCCGTGTGCAGCCAGCCGTCGCGGTCGATCATGTCGACGGTGGCCTGCGGGCGCCCCAGGTAGCCCTTCATGACCTGCGGGCCCCGGATGAGGACCTCTCCGGGTTCGCCGGGCGCCGCGTCCTTCGCCGGGTCGTCGAGGGAGAGCAGCCGCATCTCGGTGGAGGCGATGAGTCTGCCGACGGTGCCGGGCGGTGCGTCCTCGGCGTTCAGCGGGACGACGTGGGTGCCGGGCGAGAGCTCCGTCATGCCGTACGCCTGGCCGACGGGCGGCAGGCCGAGCCGGCGCGAGCAGGCCAGGGCGAGTTCGGCGTCCAGGGGCGCCGCCGCGCTGATGATGTAGCGGAGCGAGGAGAGGTCGTAGCCCTCCACGGCCGGGTGCTTGGCGAGGGCCAGGACGATGGGCGGGGCCACGTAGAGCGCGCTGATGCGGTGCTTCTCGATCGCGGCGAGGAACGTGTCGAGCTCGAAGCGCGGGAGGACGACCACGGTCGCGCCCTGCCGCAGCGGGGCGTTCATGAGCGCGGTCAGGCCGTAGATGTGGAAGAAGGGGAGGACGGCGAGGATGCGTTCGCCGGGGCCCATCGGGATGAGGGGTTCGAGCTGGGAGAGGTTGGTGGCGATGTTGCGGTGGGTGAGCATGACGCCCTTGGGGACGCCGGTGGTGCCGGAGGAGTAGGGCAGCGCCGCCACGTCCTCGGCCGGGTCGAGGGTGACGGCGGGGTCGGGCGCGTCCGTGCCGAGCATGTCGAGGAGCGAGCGGTGGCCGGACTCCCCCGCCGGGTCGCAGACGAAGATCTCCCGTACGCCGCCCGCGAGTTCGGCGGCGGCGCGGGCCGCGTCGAGGAGCGGGGTGACGGTGACGATCCAGGACGCGGCGGAGTCCCGTAGCTGCTTGGCGAACTCGTCGGGCGTGGCCAGCGGGTGCACCGTCGTCACGGCGGCGCCCGCGCGCGTGGCCGCGTAGAAGGCCACCGGGTAGGCGACCGTGTTGGGGCTGTGCAGGGCGACGATGTCCCCCTTGCGCACGCCCGCCTCCGCGAGCCCTGCGGCGATCTTGCGGTGGAACTGGTCGACCTGGGCGTACGTGAGCGTCGTGCCGGCCACCCCGTCGACGAGGGCCGGGGTGTCGCCCCGGGCGGCGGCGCCCCCGAGCACGGCGTCGTGGATGGCCTGGTCGACGACGGCCACGTCGTCGTACGCACTCCTGTGCACCATGCTGAACTCCTCGCCATTGAGAGAGACGGAGATGGGCGGCTCAGTACGACTTGGGCAGTCCCAGGCTCTGGTGGGACACGTAGTTGAGGATCATTTCGCGGCTCACGGGCGCGATCCGGGCCACGCGTGAGCCGGTGATGAGCGAGGCGAGGCCGAACTCGCGGGTCAGGCCGTTGCCGCCGAGCGTGTGGACGGCCTGGTCGACGGCGCGTACGCAGGCCTCGGCGGCGGCGTACTTGGCCATGTTGGCGGCCTCGCCCGCGCCGAGGTCGTCGCCCGCGTCGTACAGGCGGGCCGCTTTCTGCATCATCAGGCGGGCCAGCTCCAGCTCGATGTGGACCTGGGCGAGCGGGTGGGCGATGGCCTGGTGGGCGCCGATCGGGGCCTTCCACACGGTGCGTTCGTTGGCGTACTCGACGGCGCGGCGCAGCGCGTAGCGGCCCATGCCGATGGCGAACGCGGCCGTCATCACGCGCTCCGGGTTGAGCCCGGCGAACAACTGGAGCAGCCCCGCGTCCTCGTCACCCACGAGAGCCTCCGGGGGCAGCCGCACCTCGTCGAGGGTCAGCTCGAACTGCTTCTCCGGGGCTTGCAGTTCCATGTCGATCTGCCGCCGCTGGAAGCCGGGGGTGTCGCGCTCGACGATGAAGAGGCAGGGCTTGAGCTTTCCCGTACGGGCGTCGGAGGTGCGGCCCACGATGAGCGTCGCGTCGGCGATGTCGACGCCGGATATGAAGACCTTGCGGCCGGTGAGGACCCAGGAGCCGTCGTCGTCCTTGCGGGCGGTGGTGGTGATGCGGTGCGAGTTCGAACCGGCGTCGGGCTCCGTGATGCCGAACGCCATGGTGCGGCTGCCGTCGGCGAGCCCCGGCAGCCAGGCACGCTTCTGCTCGTCGGTGCCGAAGCGGGCGATGACGGTGCCGCAGATGGCGGGTGAGACGACCATCATGAGCAGCGGCGACCCGGCCGCGCCCAGCTCCTCCAGGACGATGGAGAGTTCGCTGATGCCGCCGCCCCCGCCGCCGTACTCCTCGGGCAGGTTCACGCCGAGGTAGCCGAGTTTGGCGGCCTCGGCCCACAGCTCCTCGGGGTGGCCCTGGGCGGCGGTGACCCTGTTCATGTAGTCGCGGCCGAACCGCTTGCCGAGCGCGGCGACGGCGGCGCGCAGCGCCTGGTGCTCTTCGGTCTCAAGGACGGGGCTGTTCACGACGCTTCCTCCTGGACTACGGCCTCGGCCTGGGCCTGGACCACGGCGAGCAGAGCGCCGACCTCGACCTGGCGGCCGACGGCGGCGTGCAGAGCGGTGAGCGTTCCGGTGGCGGGGGCGGCGATGCGGTGCTCCATCTTCATCGCCTCCAGCCAGATCAGGGGCTGTCCGGCGGTGACGGCCGCCCCCTCGGCGAGCCCGTCGGCGACGCGGACGACGGTGCCGGGCATCGGCGCGAGCAGGGAGCCCGGGGCGCGTTGCGCGCTGGGGTCGGTGAAGCGGGGCAGGGCGGTGAGGGCGGCGCCGTTCACGTACACGCGGTCGCCGCCGTACGACGCGACCGCGTACGTGCGCCGCACGCCGCCGACTTCGAGGACGACACGGCCGGGGGCGGCGTGCACGACGCGTACGCCGTCGGCTTCGAGCCCGGCGCGGGTGTGGCGGTAGCGGACCTCGTGCTCGGCGCCGTCGGGTTCGGTGCGGTAGCGCTTGAGCTGGGGCTGCGAGGGCACGTTGCGGAAGCCGCCGAAGCGGTGGCGGGGAGCCGTGGCCAGGGCGGCGGCGAGCGGGGCGTACGGGTCCGGGTCCGGGGCCGTCAGGTCGGCGAGGTGCCGCCCGTAGAACCCGGTGTCCATGCGGGCGCCGGTGAACTCGGGGTGGCGCAGGGACCGTACGAGCAGGTCGCGGTTGGTGACCGGGCCGTGCACCTCGGCGCGTTCCAGGGCTCCGGCGAGGGCGCGGACGGCGGCGGCGCGGGTCGGCGCGTGTGCGACGGCCTTGGCGAGCATGGCGTCGTAGTGGACGCCGATGGTGTCGCCGTCGGTGTACCCGGTGTCGAGGCGCACGCCCGCCGGTACGGCCAGGCGGTGCAGGGTGCCGGTCTGCGGCGCGAAGGCGGCGGCCGGGTCCTCGGCGTACAGGCGGGCCTCGACGGCGTGGCCGCGCGGGGCGGGCGGCTCGGGGTCGAGCGCGTCGCCCTCGGCGACCGCCAGTTGCAGCGCGACGAGGTCGACCCCGAACACGGCCTCCGTCACCGGGTGTTCGACCTGGAGGCGGGTGTTCATCTCCAGGAAGTGCGCGGTGCCGTCGTCCGCCACGAGGAACTCGACGGTTCCGGCACCGATGTAGCCCGTGGCCCGTACGGCGCGCTCGGCCAGCTCGTACACGTGCGCCGTGACCTGCGGCGACAACCCCGGAGCGGGCGCCTCCTCGATCACCTTCTGGTGCCGTCGCTGGAGCGAGCAGTCGCGGGTGCCGAGCGTCCACACGGTGCCGTGCGCGTCGGCGAGGACCTGCACCTCGACGTGGCGTCCGCCCTCGACGTACGGCTCGACGAACACCTCGCCGTCACCGAAGGCGGAGAGGGCTTCGGCGCGGGCAGCCTCCAACTCGGCCTTCAGGTCCCCCAGTTCGCGTACGACCCTCATCCCGCGCCCGCCACCACCGGCGGCCGCCTTCACGAGAACGGGCAGGTCGGCCTCCGTGACCTCGCCGAGCGGCGCGATGCCCATCAGCTCCTTGGCGCGCGTCTTGGACGCCATCGCCTCGATCGCCTCGGGCGGCGGTCCGATCCAGACGAGCCCGGCGTCGGTGACGGCGCGCGCGAACGCGGCGTTCTCGGAGAGGAAGCCGTAGCCGGGGTGGACGGCGTCGGCGCCCGCGTCGAGGGCGGCCTTCACGACGAGGTCGGCGCGGAGGTAGGTGTCGGCGGGAGTGGCGCCCGGGAGGCGGACGGCGAGGTCCGCCTCCCGGACGTGGAGGGCGTCGGCGTCCGGGTCCGAGTGCACGGCGACGGTACGGATGCCCAGGTCACGGCAGGTGCGGAAGACGCGGCAGGCGATTTCGCCACGGTTGGCGACCAGTACGGAGGAGATCATTGGAGTCATGGGGGCTCACATCCGGAAGACGCCGAAGCCGCCGCGCGCACCCTCGTACGGCGCGGTGTGCAGGGCGGAGAGGCAGATGCCGAGGACGGTGCGGGTGTCGCGGGGGTCGATGACGCCGTCGTCGTAGAGGCGTCCGGAGAGGAACATCGGCAGGGACTCGGACTCGATCTGCTGCTCGACCATGGCGCGGAGCGCGGCGTCGGCCTCGTCGTCGTAGGGCTGCCCCTTCGCGGCGGCGGACTGGCGGGCCACGATCGACAGGACGCCCGCGAGCTGCTGCGGCCCCATGACGGCGGCCTTGGCGCTGGGCCAGGCGAAGAGGAAGCGGGGGTCGTAGGCGCGGCCGCACATGCCGTAGTGCCCGGCGCCGTAGGAGGCGCCCATGAGGACGGAGAGGTGCGGGACGCGGCTGTTGCTGACCGCGTTGATCATCATCGAGCCGTGCTTGATGATGCCGCCCTGCTCGTACTCCTTGCCGACCATGTAGCCGGTGGTGTTGTGGAGGAAGAGGAGGGGGATGTCGCGCTGGTTGGCGAGCTGGATGAACTGGGCCGCCTTCTGCGACTCCTCGCTGAAGAGGACGCCCTGGGCGTTGGCGAGGATGCCGACGGGATAGCCGTGGAGGCGGGCCCAGCCGGTGACGAGGGACGCCCCGTACAGCGGCTTGAACTCGTCGAAGTCGGAGGCGTCGACGACACGGGCGATGACCTCGCGCGGGTCGAACGGCACCTTCAGATCGCCCGGCACGATCCCGAGCAGCTCCTCGGGGTCGTACTTCGGCGGCTCGGCCGCCACCGGCGGATCCGCGTACGCCTTGCGGTGGTTGAGGCGGGCGACGACGCGGCGGGCCTGGCGGATCGCGTCCTGCTCGTCGAGGGCGAAGTAGTCGGCGAGGCCCGAGGTGCGGGCGTGCATCTCGGCGCCGCCGAGCGATTCGTCGTCGCTCTCCTCGCCGGTCGCCATCTTCACCAGCGGCGGTCCGCCGAGGAAGACCTTGGCCTTCTCCTTGACCATGATCACGTGGTCGGACATGCCGGGGATGTACGCGCCGCCGGCGGTGCTGTTCCCGAAGACGACGGCGACGGTCGGTATCCCGGCGGCGGAGAGGCGCGTGAGGTCGCGGAAGATCGCCCCGCCCGGGATGAAGATCTCCTTCTGGGAGGGCAGGTCGGCGCCGCCGGACTCGACGAGGGAGATGCAGGGGAGGCGGTTGGCGAAGGCGATCTCGTTGGCGCGCAGGGCCTTCTTCAGGGACCAGGGGTTGCTGGCGCCGCCGCGCACGGTGGGGTCGTTGGCGGTGATGAGGCACTCGACGCCCTCGACGACCCCGATCCCGGTGACGAGGGAGGCGCCCACGGCGTAGTCGCTGCCCCAGGCGGCGAGCGGCGACAGTTCGAGGAAGGGCGTGTCGGGGTCGAGGAGCAGCTCGATGCGTTCGCGGGCGAGGAGTTTGCCGCGTTTGCGGTGCCGCTGGACGTACTTCTCGCCGCCCCCCGCGAGGGCTTTCGCGTGCTCGGCGTCGAGCGCGGCGAGCTTGTCGAGGAGGGCCGCGCGGTGGGTGGCGTAGTCGTCGGACCGGGTGTCCAGGGCGCTGGCCAGGACGGTCACAGGAGTGCCTCCGGTAGGTCGAGGTGGCGGGAGCGCAGCCATTCGCCGAGCCCTTTGGCCTGCGGGTCGAAGCGGGCCTGCGCGGCGACGCCCTCGCCGAGGATCCCCTCGACGGTGAAGTTCAGGGCGCGGAGGTGGGGCAGGACATGGCGGGTGACGGGCAGGCCGGCGGTCTCGGGGAGGAGTGCGCGGAGCCGGTCGACGGTGAGGGTGTGGACGAGCCACGGCCAGGCGTCCTCGGTGGTCGCCCAGACGCCGATGTTGGCGTCGCCGCCCTTGTCGCCGCTGCGGGCGCCGGTGAGACGGCCGAGAGGGGCTCGGCGGGTGGGTCCATCCGGTGGCGCCTGTGGAAGTGCGGGTTCGCCGACGGGGACGAGGGCACGGGTGGGCCCGGTGCGGTCGCTCAGGTCGTGGCGCTCCCCGTCCGGCAGCACGGCGATGTGCGGTACGTCCTCGCGGGCGACGTACGCGGCCTCGAAGACGCCGTACGGGGTGCCCTTGCCGGGCGGGGCCGTGACGTGGAACCCCGGGTAGGAGCCGAGGGCCAGCTCGACGGCGGCGCTGCTGAGAGCTCGGCCGACAACGTCCTGGTCCTGGTCTCGCACGACGAGGCGGAGCAGGGCGCTGGAGGTCTCCTCGGCCCCGGAGTCGGGGTGGTCGGTGCGGACGAGTTCCCAGCGGATGTCGCTGGGCCGGGTCTTGGCGGCGGACAGGATGTCGTTCATCTGCTCGTGCACGAGCGCGGCCTTGGCCTCGATGTCGAGCCCGGTGAGGACGAAGACGACCTCGTTGCGGAAGCCGCCGAGCCGGTTGAGGCCGACCTTGAGGGTGGGCGGCGGGGCTTCGCCGCGTACGCCGTGGATGCGGACGCGGTCCTCGCCGAGCTGCTGGAGCCGGACCGTGTCGAGCCGGGCGGTGACGTCGGGCCCGGCGTACCGGGCGCCGCCGGTCTCGTACAGGATCTGGGCGGTGACGGTGCCGGTGTCGACGAAGCCGCCGGTGCCGGGGTGTTTGGTGATGACGGCGGACCCGTCCTCGTGGATCTCGGCGAGGGGGAAGCCGGGGTGGCGCAGGGTGCGGGGTTCGTGGCGGGCGAACTGGGAGTAGTTGCCGCCGGTGGCCTGGGTGCCGCACTCCAGGACGTGCCCGGCGACGACCGCCCCGGCCAGCCGGTCGTACGCGTCGGGGGCCCAGCCGAAGTGCCAGGCGGCCGACCCGCTGACCAGGGCGGCGTCGGTGACGCGGCCGGTGACCACGACGTCGGCACCGGCGTCCAGGCAGGCGGTGATGCCGGCGCCGCCCAGGTAGGCGTTGGCGGTGAGGGCGCCGGGGAAGCGGCCGGTGGGGAGCAGGTCGTCGCCCTCGACGTGGGCGACGCGGAGGGGGAGGGAGAGGCGGTCGGCCAAGCCGCGTACGGCGGCGGCGAGCCCGGCGGGGTTGAGCCCCCCGGCGTTGGTGACGACCTTGACCCCGCGCTCGACGGCGAGCCCGAGACACTCCTCCATCTGCTTCAGGAACGTACGGGCGTACCCGCGCTCGGGGTCCTTGAGCCGGTCGCGGCCGAGGATGAGCATGGTCAGCTCGGCGAGGTAGTCACCGGTGAGGACGTCGAGGGGGCCGCCGGTGAGCATCTCCTTCATGGCGTCGAAGCGGTCGCCGTAGAAACCGGAGGCGTTGCCGATGCGGAGCGGGCTTTTACCGGCGGGGCCGTTCATGAGACGGCACCCTTCGGGGAACGCCCCTGTCCGGGTGCCCGCCCCTGTCCTGGCGGCCCGGCGAAGGCCTGGGCGATGTCGAGCCAGCGGTCGGCGTCCGGCCCTTCGGCGCGCAGGCCGAGGTCGGCGCGGTGGGCGCGCTGGGTGACGAGGAGGCAGAAGTCGAGGGCGGTCCCGGTGACGCGCTGGGCGGCGTCGCCGGGCCCGTACGTCCACGCCTCCCCGCTCGGCGATACGAGTTCGATGCGGAACTCGGCGCCAGGTGCGGGCAGCCCGTGCACGGCGTACGCGAAGTCCCGCGCCCGTATACCGATCCGGGCGACGTGCCGCAGCCGGTCGGTGGGCGGGCGCACGACGCCGAGCGCGTCGGCGACGTCCTGGCCGTGCGCCCACGTCTCCATGAGCCGCCCGGTGGCCATGGACGCGGCGGACATCGGCGGCCCGTACCAGGGGAACTTGGTTTTGGTGGCGGCGGCGCCGCGCAGCACCTTCTGCAACTCCTCGCGACCGTCACGCCATTGCGCGAGCAGGGCCGCGGGCTCTTGCGCGGCCCCGGCGTCGGCGCCGTCGTCCACGAACGAGTCCGGCGCGGCGATGGCCTTCTCGACTTCGTTGGCGAACGCGTCCGAATCGTTCATCGCAAGCAGCGCGGCGCGGTCGGTCCAGGCGAGATGGGCGATCTGGTGGGCGACGGTCCAGCGCGGCGCGGGCGTCTCCAGCGCCCACCGGCCGGGCTCCAAGTCCCGTACCAGTTCGTCCAGTTCCTGACTCTCGGCCCGCAGGTCGTCGAAGACGGACAGCGGTTCGGACACGGGGCGCTCCCCTCCGGGGCGTTACGTGGCGCGGTTGGTTGGGAGCATGGCAGCGGGCCAGGAAACAATCAAGCGTGCTTGCATGGAAATCTCGGAGGAGCCGGCCTGCACTCCCTGACCCTGCCCGGGCGACGACCACGAGTGCCCGCCGCCCGCGCCCCCGCCTCAGCCGACCCCGTACGCGACAGCCCCCGCCCTCGGCAGCACCGCCCACATCCGCGTCCCGCCTCCGGGCTCCCGGGACTCCCCGAAACCCCAGCCGCCTCCGCAGGCCCGTGTGACGCAGGCGAGGAGTCGGAGGGCCGCGCGGCGGCGGGCGTCGCAGTGGGCGGTGAGTCGTGGGGATGCGTGTCGGGGGTGCCGGTCGTAGAGGATCACGCGCAGGCGGTCGTCGCGGTAGCGCAGCGAGACGTAGATGTCGTCCGACGCGGCGAACCGGCAGGCGCAGGCGGTCAGTTCACCGACCGCTTGCAGTGCGGCGTCGGTCAGGTCGGCCAGCCCGTGAGCTTGCAGAGCGCTGCGGGTTGCTGCGCGGGCGATCGCGGGGGTTCGGGGCGCGGCCGGGAGGGTGAGGCTGTAGGCCAGGCCTTCGGGAAGGGCCTTCGCCGGATCGCCGGTCAGTTGGTCGGGGCAGGCGGCGGGCATCACGGGCATGCGGAAGTCCGTTCTCGGTGAGAGGAGTTCGGGGTGTGCCCATCCGGTGGCCTGTCTCCCTGACGCGGGCCACCCCTCCCAGGGCAGGAGTTCGCGGGCAGGCTCGCGCGATGCGCTTCCGGTTCGGGCGCGTTGCGTATGCGGTGCATCACCGAAGGTAGCGGCTCGCGTGGCACTCGTGCCACACGGTCGCGAAAATTGCCTCCTCTGCGTTGGACCAGCGCTCCTCGCACGAGGCAGACTGACCGCAACGCGGGGAGGAAAGGCACGGATGCCCACACGGAGCACACCCACGGAACGGCAGCGCCGACTGGGCGCCGAGTTGCGCAAAATGCGTCTGGCGGCAGGTGTGACCACCGATTACGCGGCCGGGCTCCTGGGGGTGGACCGGACGAAGGTGTCCAACATGGAGTCAGGGGTCCGCGCCACGTCCCCCGAGCGGATCCGGATACTGGCCAGCAATTACGACTGCGCGGACGAGGCGTACGTCGACGCGCTCACGGCCATGGCCGACACACGCAAGCGGGGCTGGTGGGAGCAGTTCCGGGGAACGCTGCCGCACGGCCTCCTCGACGTCGCGGAGCTGGAGTGGTTCGCCGAGCGCCTGCACACCCTGCAGACGGTGCACGTGCCCGGGCTGCTCCAACTGAGCAGCTACGCGCGGGCCGTCTTCGACTCGGCACTCCCCCGCCTGCCACGGTCCGAGGTGGAGCTGCGCGTCGTCCACCGCATGCAGCGCCAGCAGGTGCTCGACGGCGACGCCCCGATCCCCTACACCGCGTACATCCACGAGCTGGCTCTGCGCATGCAGTTCGGTGGCCGCCGCGCCGCCCGTGAGCAGCTTGAGCACCTGTGCTCCGCCTCCGATCGGGACAACGTGGAGGTACGCGTCCTGACGGCCGAGGCCGGCGCCTTCCCCGGCGCGGGACACGCGGTGCTGTACGCCGACGGAGCGGTCCCCCAGCTGGACACCGTGCAGCTGGACTCAGCCCATGGCGGCGAGTTCACCCACGCCGACGCACAGCTGTCCAAGTACCGCGCCCACGTGGACTGGTGGCACGCCCACTCGCTGGCACCGCGCGAGTCCCAGGACTTCATCCACGCGATCGCCCGCCAACTCTGAAAGGACCTGCCATGCCCGAGCCCGACATCACCTGGGAAGAACCCTTCTGCGCCGAAGGCAACAACTGCTTCCGCCTCGGCACCGACGACCACGGCAACGCCTACATCACCCTCAACGGCGCCGAACACACCTACCTCACCGACACCCACGACGCACTCCGCGCCCTCATCCGCGACATCAAGGCGGGCAAGGCCGACCACCTGCTCTGAGCCGCGCGGCTCAGCCCTTCTGCGGGCGTCGCCCCACCTGCGTCCGCACCGCCCCCATGCTCGCCCCGATGACCAGAGCGATCGCCACGGCCTGCAACCACGTCAGGGCCTGACTCAGGACGAGGAACCCGGCCAGCGCGGCGATCGCCGGTTCGAGGCTCATGAGCACGGCGAACGTGGACGCGGGCAGGCGGCGCAGCGCGATGAGTTCGAGCGTGTAGGGCAGGACCGAGGAGAGGACGGCGACGGCCGCGCCGAGACCGATCGTCACCGGGTCGAGGAGCCGGCTGCCCGCCGTGGTGATGCCGAGCGGGAGGCTGAGCACGGCCGCCACCGCCATCGCGAGGGCGAGCCCGTCGGCCTGCGGGAAGCGGCGGCCCGTACGGGCGCTGAAGATGATGTACGCCGCCCACATGCCACCGGCGGCGAGCGCGCAGGCCACGCCGACCATGTCCAGGCCGCCGACGCTCTCCCCGGCGCCGCCGAGCAGGAAGACACCGCACAGGGCGAGCCCCGCCCACAGGAAGTTGATCAGGCGGCGCGAGGCGATGACGGAGAGCGCGAGCGGGCCGAGCACCTCGAAGGTGACGGCGAGACCTAGCGGAATACGGGCGGCGGCCTGGTAGAAGATCAGGTTCATCCCGCCCATGGCGATGCCGAACGCGATCACCGTGCCCCAGTCGGCCCGCGAGTGTCCGCGCAGCTTCGGCCTGCAGACGACCATCAGCACCAGCGCCGCCACGACCAGGCGCAGCGTCACGACACCGACGGCGCCGGTGCGCGGCATCAGGCTGACGGCGAGCGCCCCGCCGAACTGCACGGAGACGCATCCCGCGAGGACGAGGCCGACGGGCCCGAGGGAGGTGTGCCGCTTACCCGTGCCGCCGGATCTGGTGCCGTCGAGCTCGGCCAGGGCGGCAGCCTCGGGCACGGCCGGCTGCTGCTGTTCGGTGCGCGAGCCGTTCACAGGGCTTCGTTCCTCTCCTCGTATCCAGTCAGTCCATTATTTTGAACTTGCACGTCTACGGTACTGCACTGCGCACCACGCGTGAACCTCCACGCTAGAAGCCCGGGGCGCGGCCTGTGAAATGCCTTCTGCGCTCCAGTTATGCTCCGCAGACATGAGCCGGGACCGAGAGCGCACCATCGAACTGCGCCACCTGCGCTGCTTCCTCGCGATCGCCGAGGAGGGCGCCGTCACCCGCGCCGCCGAACGGCTGCGCCTCACCCAGCCCGCCGTCTCGCGCACCCTCGCCGCGCTGGAGGACGCGCTCGGCGTCCGCCTCGTCGACCGCTCCACGCACCACCTCGCGCTCACCCCGGAGGGCCACGCGTTCCGCGACAAGGCGGCGGTCGCCGTCGCCGCGTTCGAGGAGGCCCTCGCCGCCGCCCGCACGGTGCGCCGGCCGCTGCGCCTCGGCCACGCGTGGTCGGCGGCGGGCGACTTCACGACCCCGCTCCTGCGCCGCTGGCGCCGCGCCCACCCGGACGTGCCGCTCGAACTGCTGCGGATCGACGACCGCACGGCGGGCCTGCTCCGCGGCACCGTGGACGTGGCTCTCCTGCGCGGCCCGGTCGACGCGCCCGGCCTCGTCACCGAACTCCTGCACCGTGAGCCGCGGGTGGCGGCGCTCCCCGCCGACAGCCCGCTCGCGCGCCGCCCCGCTCTCACCCTGGCCGACCTGCGCGGCGAGACCATCGCCCTGAACACGGTCTCCGGCACCACGACCCTGGACCTGTGGCCGCCCGCCGCCCGGCCCGCCCGGACGCTGCCGGTCGCCAACACCGACGACTGGCTCGCCGCGATCGCCGCCGACCAGGCCGTCGGCGTCACCTCGACCGCCACGGAGCGGATGCACCCGCACCCCGGCGTCGTCTACGTCCCCGTCACGGACGCCCCGCACCTGCCGGTCCACCTGGCCCGCCGCGAGGGCCCCGGGCATCCGGCGACGGCCGACCTCATCGCGCTGGCGCACGAGATCGCGGCGGCCGGCCGGGGCTGAGCGTCACTCGGGCAGGCCCTCGGCGAGGACCTCCGCCAGGTGCCGGGCCCGTACGCCCGCCAACTGCTCCACCTGGGTCCGGCACGAGAACCCGTCGGCGAGGACCAGCGCGTCCTCCCCCGCCGCCCGGACGCCCGGCAGCAGCGACTCCTCCGCGCAGGCGACCGACACCTCGTAATGCCCGCGCTCGAACCCGAAGTTCCCGGCGAGCCCGCAGCACCCGCCGCTCAGCTCCCCCTCCAGACCCGCCCTCTCCCGCAGCCGCCGGTCGGCCGCGTCCCCGAGCACCGCGTGCTGGTGGCAGTGCGTCTGGCCGACGACCGGGCGGCCGATCCGGGGCGGCGTCCACTCCGGCGCGAGCCGCTCCAGCGCCTCGGCGAAGGTGACGACGCGCTCCGCGAGCGCCGCCGCCCGCGGATCGCCGGGCAGCAGCTCGGGCAGGTCGGCACGGAGCGCCGCCGCGCAGGAGGGCTCCAGGACGACGACGGGCAGCTCACCGACGAGCACCGGTCCGAGCAGCTCCAGGGTGCGGCGCTGCACGGCGCGGGCGCGGTCGAGCTGCCCGGTCGACACATAGGTCAGGCCGCAGCAGACCCGGCCCGGCGGCAGCGTCACCGTGATCCCGGCCGCCTCCAGGACCCGTACGGCCGCGTCCGCGACGCCCGGCGCGAGGTGGTCGGTGAACGTGTCGGGCCACAGCACGACGGCCGGTCCGCCCCCGGCGCGCCCATGGCGCCGGACGCGGCTGAACGTCCTCGGCGCGAGCCGGGGCAGCTCCCGCTCCCCGGCGATCCCACCGACCCGCTTCACGAGGGAGGCGAGCCCCCGCACACCCGCCACCCAATTGACCATCCGCGCCGTCCGCGTCCGCTCGACGAGGCGGAGCCAGCGCGGCAGCCACCCCATCGCGTAGTGCGCCATCGGGCGGCGCCGCCCCGCGTAGCGGTGGTGCAGGAACTCGGCCTTGTACGTGGCCATGTCGACGCCGACCGGGCAGTCGCTCCTGCACCCCTTGCAGGACAGGCACAGATCGAGCGCGTCCCGCACCTCCGTGGACCGCCAGCCGTCGGTGACGACCTCACCGGCGAGCATCTCGTGCAGCAGCCGCGCCCGCCCGCGCGTGGAGTGCGCCTCGTCCTTGGTGACCCGGAACGAGGGACACATGACCCCGCCGCCCGGACCGGCGCTCTCCGTCCGGCACTTGGCGACACCGACGCACCGCCGCACGGCGGCCGCGAAGTCCCCGCCGTCCTGCGGATACCCGAAGACGACGTCCACCGGTTCGCGCGGCAGCACGGCGAACCGCAGGTTCTCGTCGAGCCGGGCGGGCCGGACGAGGATGCCGGGATTGAGCACGTCGCCCGGGTCCCACACGCCCTTGACCCGCTCGAAGAGGGACACGAGCCCCTCCCCGTACATCGCGGGGAGCAGCTCCGCGCGCGCCTGCCCGTCCCCGTGCTCACCGGAGAGCGACCCGCCGTGCGCGACGACCAGTGCGGTCAGCTCCTCGGAGAACCGCCGGAACCGCGCGACGCCGCCGCCCGTCAGCAGGTCGAAGTCGATCCGGACGTGGATGCACCCGTCCCCGAAGTGCCCGTACGGGGTTCCGCGCAGCCCGTGCTCCCGCAGCAGGCCCCGGAACTCCCGCAGGTACGCGCCGAGCCGTGCGGGCGGCACCGCGCAGTCCTCCCAGCCGGGCCACGCCTCGCTGCCGTCCGGCATCCGCGTCGCGGTGCCGCTGGCGTCCTCGCGGATGCGCCACAGGGCGCGCTGCCCCGCCGGGTCGTCGACCACCAGGGCATCGTGCGCGTCCGCCGCCCGGACGATCCGCTCGGCGGCGGCCCGCGCCTCGGCGGGCGTCGCACCGCCGGTCTCGACGAACAGCCACGCGCCGCCCTCGGGCAGCCCCGCGGTGTCCTTCGGTACGAGGTCGGCGGCCATGCCCTCCACGGTCAGCGGCCCGTACGGGAGCAGGCCCGCGGCGGCCTCGGCGGCGGCGCTCTCGTCGCCGTGGGCGAGCACGGCGAGGGCGGTGGCCGCCGGGGCCTCCACCAGCCTGACCGTCGCCTCGGTCACGAGGCCGAGGGTGCCTTCGCTGCCGCAGAAGAAGCGGGCGAGGTCGGGGCCGTGCTCGGGCAGCAGGGCGTCCAGGGCGTAGCCGGAGATGCGCCGGGGCAGGTCGGTGTACGGGGCGAACCCGGTCCGGATGGCACCCAGCTCACGCGCGACGAGTTCGCGCAGGCCGCGGGGCGCGCCGTCCCACCCCTTCCCCTTGCCCTTCCCTCCCAGCCGGTACGAGGTGCCGTCCCCGCCCACGACGTCCAACTCGACGACACTGTCGGCGGTCGTCCCCCAGGCCACGGAGTGCGAGCCGCACGAGTTGTTGCCGATCATGCCGCCGAGGGTGCAGCGGCTGTGCGTGGAGGGGTCGGGCCCGAACCGGAGCCCATGGGGTCTGGCCGCCTCCTGCAACCGGTCGAGGACGACCCCGGGCTGCACACGGGCGATCCGCGCGGCGGGATCGATCTCGACGACCCGGTTCATGTACCGGGTGAAGTCGACGACGACGCCGGTGCCTGTCGCCTGGCCGGCGATGGAGGTGCCGCCGCCGCGTCCGACGACGGGGAGTCCTCTCTCCGCGCAGAGGGCGAGGACCGCGCGGAGGTCGTCGCCGTCCCTGGGCGCGACGATGCCGCGGGGGACGCGGCGGTAGTTGGACGCGTCCATGGTGTTCAACGCCCGGGCCCGCACCCCGAGATCGACGTCCCCCCGGACGACCCCCCGCAGCGCCTTCTCAAGACCGTCATCAACCATGCCCCCAGCATGCCTGCGGCCCGGCGGGGACCGCTCGCGCAGTTCCCCGCGCCCCCGGGTACGTCATCGACTGCGACGCCATCGTGGTTACTCGCGCAGTTCCCCGCGCCCCTGCGACGCGGCTGCGCCGCTGTCTTGGGGGGTGTGTTGTCGGGTGACACGTGCGTCGTGGCTGGGCGCGCCGTTCCCCGCGCCCCTGAGGCGTGCGGCTCCGCCGCAGCCCCATGGGCGCGTCCACCGTGCGCCCCTCCGAGGCGCCCCCGGGGATGGCGCACGAAGTGCGCATCCCGGGGGCGCGGGGAACTGCGCGCCCAGCCACGACGCACGTGCCACCCGACAACACCCCCGAGCCCGCGGCGCGGATGCGCGGGGAACGGCGCGACCAGCCACAACCCGACCCGCACCCGGGAACGCACCCGGTGGGACCCGGTATCTCAGACGCCGGACACGCCCAAGCCCCGCCAAAAGCACCCGCTACCCTCGCACACGTGGCTGAGATCCAGATTCCCGCTGACATCAAGCCCGCCGACGGACGTTTCGGCGCTGGCCCCTCCAAGGTGCGGACCGAGGCGCTGGACGCCCTGGCCGCCACCGGTACCTCCCTGCTCGGCACGTCCCACCGCCAGGCCCCGGTGAAGAACCTGGTCGGCCGCGTGCGCGAGGGCGTGAAGGACCTGTTCTCCCTCCCCGAGGGCTACGAGGTCGTCCTGGGCAACGGCGGCTCCACGGCCTTCTGGGACGTGGCGACGCACGGCCTGATCGAGAACAAGTCGCAGCACCTGAACTTCGGCGAGTTCTCCTCCAAGTTCGCGAAGGCGTCGAAGCTGGCCCCGTGGCTGGCGGAGCCCACCGTGATCGCCTCGGACCCGGGCACGCACCCGGAGCCGAAGGCCGAGTCCGGCGTCGACGTCTACGGCCTGACGCACAACGAGACCTCGACCGGCGTCGCCGCCCCGATCAAGCGCGTCGCGGGCGCCGACGAGGGCGCCCTCGTCCTGGTCGACGCGACGTCCGGCGCGGGCGGCCTGCCCGTCGACATCGCCGAGACGGACGTCTACTACTTCGCCCCGCAGAAGTCGTTCGCATCGGACGGCGGCCTGTGGATCGGCATCTTCTCCCCGGCGGCGATCGAGCGCGCCGAGCGCATCCACGCGTCGGGCCGCCACGTCCCGGAGTTCTTCTCGCTGCCGACGGCGATCGACAACTCCCGCAAGAACCAGACGTACAACACCCCGGCGCTCGCCACCCTCTTCCTGCTCGGCGAGCAGCTCGACTGGATCAACGGCCAGGGCGGCCTGGACTGGTCGACGTCGCGGACGAAGGACAGCTCGACCCGCCTGTACTCGTGGGCGGAGGAGTCGAAGCACGCGACGCCGTTCGTCACGGACCCGGCGAAGCGTTCGCAGGTCATCGGCACGATCGACTTCTCGGACGACATCGACGCGGCCGCCGTCGCGAAGGTGCTCCGCGCCAACGGCATCGTCGACACGGAGCCGTACCGCAAGCTGGGCCGCAACCAGCTGCGCGTCGCGATGTTCCCGGCGATCGACCCGGCGGACGTGCAGGCGCTGACGGCCTGCGTCGACTACGTGATCGAGAAGCTCTGACCAAGCAGCTCTGACGCACACCGCGCCACTGGAGGGACGCACCACGCGAACCCCCCAGTGGCGCGGTTCATTTCCCCTCGGGTCACTTCCCCTCGGGTCACTTTCCCCCGGTTTACTTTCCCTTGGGCTTCCGCGCGACCCGCCCCACCCCGAGCACCAGAAGCAGGATCACGGCCGCCCCGACGGCACCGGCCTTCCCGGTGATCCCGTCGCCGCCGCCGTCCCCGCCGGACGAGTCGCCGCCCCCCGAGCCGGACCCGGACCCGGAGCCGGACCCACCCGCGCCCTCGACCTCCACCGGCTCCACCGAGCTGCCCGCGCCCTCGCTCCCGTAGAGCAGCGTCCGGCCGTCGGTCGTGTACGTCACCGATTCGCCCTGCCGCTGGATCGGCACGCTCAACTGCCCCTCGCGCTTGGGCTTCCCGTTGTTCCAGGCATACGAGACGCCGCCGAAGTAACTGCGCAGGGCGAGCTGCTCGCCGTCGGGCGAGAAGGCGCCGTCGGTCACGTACAGGTCGATGTCGGCGACGCGCTTGAAGACGTTCGTGCCCGACGAGTCGAGCGGGTCGGGGCCCTCGTAGAGGCCGCCGCCGTTCTCGTCCTTCTCGACGATGTAGACGCGGCCGGTCTTCGGATGGACCATCAGCGCCTCGGCGTTGCGCGGCCCGTCCGCGTACTTCACGACGTACTGGGTGGCGCGGACGGTCTGGTCGCGCAGCTCCTTCGGCTCGGGGAGCTTGTAGATCCACACGTATTTCCACGTGCCGCCGAGGTTGTCGCCGATGTCGCCGACGTAGATGTTCCCGTCGGGGCCGATGGAGATCGCCTCGACGTCGCGCGGGTCGCCGATGCCGGTGAGGGTGAGCCGGGCGACGGTCCTGCCCGTGCGCCCGTCGACGGCGTAGAGGTACGGGCCGTCGTCGCTGTCGTTGTGGGTCCAGTAGACGCCGGGGTGGGCGCGGGATGCGGCGAGGCCGCTGGACTCGGTGATGCGCGGGTCCTGGATGGTGAAGCCGTCGGACCCGGCGGGCCGGTCGTCGGCGAGCGCCGGACCGGCGGCGATCCCGCCGAGCAGCACGACGACGGCGGCGACCGGCCCCACCCGCGAGGACAGCTTGTACGAACGCAACGAACGCATGGCCCCAGCTTGCCAGGCGTGTTCGGTCTCACACGCACGCGGTCCGGGTGATCGACGATGATGAGCGGATGCTCAGGTTCATGTGCGTCGGCGACTCGATGACGATAGGAAGCGCGGGCGAGCACACCTGGCGCCACCGCATGTGGCTCCACCTGCGCGCCACCGGCACCGACTGCGCGTTCGTCGGCCCGCGCACGGCCTTGCACGGCGGCGGCCACGCCTACGCCGACCCGGATTTCCCGCAGGCGCACTTCGCGGGCTGGGGCGAGGGCTGGCAGCACATGGCCCCGGCGATCGGGGAGGCGGTCACCGCGTCCCGCGCCGACATCCTCCTGATCTCCCTGGGCCTGATAGACCTCGGCTTCTACACGAACGCCGAGCAGACGGCGGTGAACGTCCGCCGCTTCATCACCGGCGCCCGCGCCGCCAACCCGGCCCTGCGCATGATCACGCTCCCCGTGATCCCCAACATCCGCGCGGAGTCCGACGCCCCCTTCGCCGAGCAGGTCGCCCACTTCAACACCCTGCTCGCCAAAACGATCGCGGACCTGGACGAACCCCGCTCCCCGCTCCTCCTGGCCTCGGTCCCGCCCACGTACGACATCCACACGGACACCTACGACGGCACCCACCCCAACGCCACGGGCGAACACAAACTGGCGGCGGCCTTCGCGAACGCCCTGCACCAGGCGTGGTCCATAGGCGCCCCGTACGCGGCCCCGCTCAGCATCGCTTGATCCCGGCGTGCCCAGGTACCCGTGCGTAGCGTTGTACGGGCATGTCCTACGACGACGCGAAGCAACTGGACGAATGGTTCGACCTGCTCGAACGGATCGTCCCCGAAGGGTTCAAAGCGGAGGTCGTCGAGGGCGCCCTGCACATGGTGGCGCAGCGCAAGGTGCACTGGGACATCACCTTGGCGCTTGTGTACGCGCTGACCGACAGATTCGGACGCGACTCGCGGCTGCTGTCGGACGTACGCATCGACTTCCCCGGCCACCAGAACGGCTTCTGCCCGGACATCGCGAAGTTCCGTGAGGACGCCGAGCCGGACGGCGAAGGCCGCTGGCGCCACCAGGACGTCGAATTCGTCGCGGAAGTCATCTCGCGTGGCACCGCGATCAACGACTACGGCCCGAAGAAGACCGCGTACGCGCAGGCCGAGGTCCCTGTCTACCTCATCGCCGACCCGTACCAGGGCCGCTGCCACCTCTACACGGACCCCAAGGAAGGCGAGTACCGCACTCAGTCACGGATCGACTTCGGCGACCGGATCGACCTGAGCCACACCGTCCTCGACCTGACCCTCGACACCGCCGACTTCCCCCGCGACTGACATGCCGCGATGTCCTGATCCCCTTGCTTAGAGCGCACTCCACGTTCTTGGCTGAGGACCATGAAGTACACGCAGCTCGGACGCACGGGACTCAAGGTCAGTAGGCTCGTTCTCGGCACGATGAACTTCGGGCCCGAGACCGACGAGGCCGACAGCCACTCCATCATGGACGCGGCGCTGGCCAGTGGCATCAACTACTTCGACACCGCGAACGTGTACGGCCGCAGCGAGAAGGGCCGTACCGAGGAGATCATCGGCAACTGGTTCGCCAAGGGCGGTGACCGGCGGGACAAGACCGTCCTCGCCACCAAGGTCTACGGCAACATGGCCGGGACCACGCCGGTCTGGCCCAACCACGACCGGCTCAGCGCGGTGAACATCCGCCGCGCCGTCGACGCCAGCCTCAAGCGGCTCCAGACGGACTACATCGACATCTACCAGTTCCACCACATCGACCGCGCCACCCCGTTCGAGGAGATCTGGCAGGCGATCGAGGTCCTCGTCCAGCAGGGCAAGATCCTGTACGCGGGTTCGTCGAACTTCCCCGGCTACAAGATCGCCCAGGCCAACGAGGTGGCCGCCCGCCACGGCCGGCTCGGCCTCGTCAGCGAGCAGTGCCTGTACAACCTGGCCGAGCGCCGCGCCGAGATGGAGGTCATCCCGGCGGCGCAGGACTACGGCGTCGGCGTCATCCCGTGGTCCCCGCTGGGCGGCGGCCTGCTCGGCGGCGTCCTCAAGAAGGAGAGCGAGGGCAGCCGACGCAACGAAGGCCGCAGCGCGGGCGCCCTGAAGAACAGCAAGGTGCGCGAGAAGGTCCAGCGTTACGAGGACCTGCTCGGCAAGCACGGCATCGAGCCCGGCGAGGCGGCCCTGGCGTGGCTGCTCACCCGGCCCGGCGTCACGGGCCCGATCGTCGGCCCGCGCACCCAGGAGCAGCTCGACTCGGCGCTGCGGGCGGTCGAGCTCGAACTGGGCGAGGAGGTCCTGACGGGCCTCGACGAGATCTTCCCGGGGCCGGGCCCGTCCCCGGAGGCGTTCGCCTGGTAGCGGCGCCGCCCGGGCACGCACGGGTACGGGGCGGCGGCCGGAGGTGTTACGCGCCGACGGCCGCCGCCACGGCCACCACGACGAACATCAGCACAAGCACCCCGGCCATGATCCGGTTCCGCGTCTTCGGGTCCACACCCCCGAGCCTAACGCGCGCCGCCCAGCGCCCAGGCGTCGACCTTCTCGCAACGCGGCTGCTCACCCACCACCCCGGACACCGGAAGGTCGCTGCGTACGAGCGCCGGCTCGGCGGCGAAAAGTCTCACGGAGGCAGTCTCGCTCGCACGCGCGGGCCGGTGGGGGCTGGTCGCGCAGTTCCCCGCGCCCCTGAGATGCGCACTTCGTGCGCCATCTCAGCCTTCTGGGGCTGCGGCGAAGCCGCACGCTCCAGGGGCGCGAGGAACTGCGCGAGAAGCCCCACCGCCCCGCAGACGACGCGCTCAGCCCCACACCACCCGCGGCCCCTAAAAAAGCCGCGCGCAGCGCACGCTCCAGGGGCGCGGGGAACTGCGCGACCAGCCCCCACCGGCCCGCAGACGATGAGGTCCGCCCCGCACCCACCCGCGGCCCCTAGAAAAGCTGCGCGCAGCGCACGCTTCAGGGGCGCGGGGAACTGCGCGAGAAGCCCCGCCGGCCGGCAGACCGCGGACAACCCGAACCCGCGACGGCGCGACCGCGACCCGCCCTAAGCCACCGCGGCCAGCTCCCGCGCATCCCGGGGCACGAACTGCACATGCCGCTCACCGCGCCGCAGATCGACCTTGAGCCGCAGATTCGCGGCGCGGGCCAGCATGAGCCCGACCCCGACCGCCGCGGCCCCGCAGATCACCCCGCCCAGCATGAAGCTGACCCGGACCCCGTAGGCATCGGCGAGCCAGCCGAAGAGCGGGCCGCCCAGCGGGGTGCCGCCGGTGAAGACCATCATGAACAGGGACATGACGCGCCCGCGCATCTCCGGGTCCGTGCCCATCTGGACCGTGGAGTTGGCCGTCACGTTGACGGTCAGGCCGAGGATGCCGAGCAGCACGATCAGCGGGGCGAACGCCCAGACGCCCGGCGCCCACGCGGCCAGCACCTCCAGGACACCGAAGCCGATCGCGGCGCCGACCAGGACCCGGAGCCGGGTCGAGCGGCGACGTGCCGCGAGCAGGGCGCCGGCGAGGGAGCCGATCGCCATGAGCGTGTTGAACATGCCGTACTGGCCGACACCGCCGTGGTAGACGTCGTCCGCGTACGCGCTGAGCCAGATCGGGAAGTTGAAGCCGAAGGTGCCGACGAATCCGACGAGCACGATCGGCCAGATCAGCTCGGGGAGCGCGGACACGTACCGCAGGCCCTCCCGGAGCTGGCCCTTGCCGCGCGGGGTCCGCTTCGTCTCGTGCAGCTCGCGCGTCCGCATCAGCGCGAGGCCGGTGAGCGGCGCGAGGAAGGACAGGCCGTTGGCGAGGAACGCCCAGCCGGGGCCGACGGCGGCGGTCAGCGCGGAGGCGACGGCGGGGCCGATGAGCCGGGCGGACTGGAAGTTCGCGGAGTTGAGGGAGACCGCGTTGCGGACCTGGTCGGGGCCGACCATCTCCGACACGAAGGACTGCCGGGTCGGGTTGTCGACGACGGTGACGAGGCCGGTGAAGAACGCGGCGACGTAGACGTGCCAGACCTGTACGTGGCCGGAGAGCGTCAGCGCGGCCAGGAACAGACCGGACAGGCTCATCGCGCCCTGGGTGCAGAAGAGCAGGTTCCGCTTGGCGAACCGGTCGGCGATGACGCCGCCGTACAGGCCGAAGAGGAGCATCGGCAGGAACTGCATCGCCGTGGTGACACCGACGGCGGCGGAGGAGCCCGTGAGGGACAGGACCAGCCAGTCCTGGGTGATGCGGGCCATCCAGGTGCCGGTGTTGGAGATGACTGCCCCGGTCGCGAAGAGGCGGTAGTTGCGTACCTTCAGGCTCGCGAACATCGAGGTCTTGCGGGGGCGGGTGGTTTCATCGTGGGCGGCTGGTGCGGGGGCGGAGTCTGCTCCGGATCCCGTACTCAAAGTGGGTTCGCCTCCTCGGCGGGGGGTCGTACTGAAGCGGGGGTGCTAAAGATGGGCGAGCTTCTCCAGGACGGGCGCGGCAGCGCGCAGCTTGGCCCACTCGTCCTCGTCGAGGCCGACGGCGAGGTCGGCCAGCCACGCGTTCCGCTTGCGGCGGGACTCGGCGAGCATGGTCTCGGCGCGCTCGGTCGACGTGACGACCTTCTGCCTGCGGTCCTCGGGGTGCGGTTCGAGCCCGACAAGACCCTTGGCCTCGAGCAGCGCGACGATGCGGGTCATCGACGGCGGCTGCACGTGCTCCTTGCGGGCCAGTTCGCCCGGGGTCGCCGAGCCGCAGCCGGCCAGGGTGCCGAGCACCGACATCTCGGTGGGGCTCAGCGATTCGTCGACCCGCTGGTGCTTGAGTCGACGGGACAGGCGCATCACGGCGGAGCGCAGGGAGTTCACGGCGGCTACGTCATCGCCATGGGAGAGGTCCGGCATGTTCGTTAGCATAACTCATTACTGTGTCTAACGACTACCAGGTGGGGCACGAGAGGCCCGTGATACGCGCCACCACGGCGCTCATCACCCGTACGAGTGAGACGACAGCAAAAAGTGACCCGCCGGGCGTGTCGGGGCCGCGACCCTGTTCCGCATGGGATCGACAGTGCTCAGCCTGCGGATAGACGGTGAGCTGCTCGACCGGCTCAAGGGGCATGCCGCGAAAAGGGGAATGAGCGTCCAGGACTACGTGGCCCGGACGCTCATTCGAGACGACTTCGACGAACGCTTCAAATCGGCGGTCGAGGAGACGGAGAAGTTCTACGGGGCGGCCTGAGCAGCCGCCCCGCGAGGGGGATCGGCGGCTCAGGTCAGGCCGAGCGCCGGCATCAGGTAGTAGAAGGCGAAGACGGCCGAGACCGCGTACATGGCGACCGGCACCTCCTTGGCGCGGCCCGCGACGACCCGCAGCACGGTGAAGGTGATGAAGCCCATGCCGATGCCGTTCGTGATCGAGTACGTGAACGGCATCATCAGCATCGTCACGAACGCCGGGATCGCGATGGTGTAGTCGCCCCAGTCGATGGCGCGGATGCCGCCGGACAGGATCAGGAAGCCGACCGCGAGCAGCGCCGGGGTGGCCGCCTGGGACGGGACCATCGTGGCGATCGGCGTGAGGAACAGCGCGACGGCGAAGAGGCCGCCGGTGATCACGTTGGCGAAGCCGGTGCGGGCGCCCTCGCCGACGCCCGCCGTGGACTCGACGAAGCAGGTGGTGGCGGAGGCCGAGGAGGCGCCGCCCGCGGCGACGGCGATGCCGTCGATGAAGAGGACCTTGTTCATGCCGGGCATCTGGCCGTGCTCGTCGGTCAGGTGCGCCTCGTCGCTGATGCCCATGATCGTGCCCATGGCGTCGAAGAAGCACGAGAGCAGCACGGTGAAGACGAAGAGGACACCGGTCAGGATGCCGACCTTCTCGAAGCCGCCGAAGAGGCTGACGTCGCCGACGAGGCCGAAGTCGGGCGTGGAGACGGGGTTGCCGGGCCACTTCGGGGAGGTCAGACCCCAGGAGGGGATGTCGGCGACGGCCTCGACGATCACGGCGACGACGGTCATCACGACGATCGAGATCAGGATCGCGCCCGGCACCTTGCGCACGAGGAGCGCGAGGGTCAGCAGCACACCGAGGACGAAGATCAGGACGGGCCAGCCGTTGAGGTGGCCGTCGGCGCCGAGCTGGAGCGGCACGGTGGTGTGCGCGGCGTCGGGCATCCGGGAGACGAAGCCGGAGTCGACGAGGCCGATCATCATGATGAAGAGGCCGATACCGATCGCGATGCCCTTGCGCAGGCCGAGCGGCACGGCGTTCATGACGCGCTCACGGAGCCCGGTGGCGACGAGGAGCATGACCACGAAGCCCGCGAGGACGACCATGCCCATCGCGTCCGGCCACGACATGCGCGGCGCGAGTTGCAGGGCGACGACGGTGTTGACGCCGAGGCCCGCGGCGAGCGCGATCGGGACGTTGCCGATGACGCCCATGAGCAGCGTGGTGAACGCGGCGGTCAGCGCGGTCGCGGTGACCAGCTGGCCGTTGTCGAGCTGGTGCCCGTACATGTCCTTCGCGCTGCCGAGGATGATCGGGTTCAGCACGATGATGTAGGCCATCGCGAAGAAGGTGGCGAACCCGCCACGGATCTCACGGCCGACCGTCGAGCCGCGCTCGGAGATCTTGAAGTACCGGTCGAAGCCGTTCTTCGGCGCCGACGGCGGCTGTTCGTGGGCATCGACCGGGGCGGTGGCCGAAGTGGACATGGATGACCTCAGCGGTATTCGGAGGGTGCCATCGAAGCGGCGGTGCTTCTGCGGGCGGGAACGTGATCGAGTCTGATCCTCGCGTGACCGCCAACCGGTTTCCCCGATGTTCCGTTGGCGTTTCGTACGAACAGAAGTGGCCAGACTCAGGCGGTTTCAGTATGAACATATGAGCCAGAAATCGCTATCTCCGCGCGTAGACCCATGCGGCGCCTGGGCAGGAGGGGCTGCGAACCCACTCGGGAGCGGTCCTCGTAAGCTAGGGACATGGCGAAGTGGACCCCGCAGCACGAGGCACCGGAACCCCTGGAGGGTCCCGTGGTCGCCACCATCACCGGCGGCACGATCCTGTGGTTCGTCCTCTTCCTCGTACAGCTGCCGTTCTACGGCTGGTTCGACGACCGCGGGCACACCTGGTGGGTCTGGACGTGCCTGGCCGGCGCCGGCCTCGGCCTCATCGGCATCTGGTACGTGCGCAAGCGCGACGCGGCGATCAAGCGGGCTGCCGCGCAGAGGGCGGCCGCAGAAGCGGCGTAAAGCCGCGCATCACCGCGAATTCGCCCGTACTGTCGAACGCATGACGCACATCGACGCGGGCGCCGAACTGGACCCGGTGCACCCGGTACCCGTCCCGGAGCGCGCGAAGGGGCTCACCGGCGAGGAGGTCGCGGAGCGTGTCGCCCGCGGCGAGGTCAACGACGTCCCCGTGCGCAGCTCGCGCTCGCTCACCGAGATCGTCCGGGCCAACGTCTTCACCCGGTTCAACGCGATCATCGGCGTCCTGTGGCTGATCATGCTGTTCGTCGCGCCGATCCAGGACAGCCTCTTCGGCTTCGTCATCATCGCCAACACCGGCATCGGCATCGTCCAGGAGTGGCGCGCGAAGAAGACCCTGGACTCCCTCGCCGTGATCGGCGAGTCCCGGCCCACGGTACGGCGCGACGGGGCGGCCACCGAGATCGCCACCTCGGAGATCGTCCTCGGCGACCTCATCGAGATCGGCCCCGGGGACAAGGTCGTCGTGGACGGCACCTGTGCCGAGGCCGACGGCCTGGAGATCGACGAGTCGCTGCTCACCGGTGAGGCCGACCCGGTCGTGAAGCGGCCCGGCGACGAGGTCATGTCGGGGTCGTTCGTCGTCGCGGGCGGCGGCGCGTTCACCGCGACGAAGGTCGGGCGCGAGGCGTACGCGGCGCAGCTCGCCGAGGAGGCCAGCCGGTTCACGCTCGTCCACTCCGAGCTGCGCTCCGGCATCTCCACGATCCTCAAGTACGTGCAGTGGATGATGATCCCGACCGCGATCGGCCTGGTCATCAGCCAGCTCTTCGTGAAGGAGCACGGCTTCAAGGACTCGGTCGCGCGCACGGTCGGCGGCATCGTCCCCATGGTCCCCGAGGGCCTGGTCCTGCTCACCTCGGTCGCCTTCGCGATCGGCGTCGTCCGCCTCGGCCGCCAGCAGTGCCTGGTGCAGGAGCTGCCCGCCATCGAGGGGCTGGCCCGCGTGGACACGGTGTGCCTGGACAAGACGGGCACGCTCACCGAGGGCGGCATGGACGTGGCCGAGCTGCGTCCCCTGAACGGGGCGGCCGGCGCCGACGAGTCCTACGTACGCAAGGTCCTCGGCGCGCTCGGCGCCTCCGACCCGCGCCCGAACGCCTCCCTCCAGGCAGTCATCGACGCCTACCCGGACGAGGCGGGCTGGTGCTGCACGCACGCCCTCCCCTTCTCCTCGGCCCGCAAGTACAGCGGCGCGGCGTTCAGCGAGGGCGACGGCACGGACAGCGCGTGGCTGCTCGGAGCGCCGGACGTGCTGCTCCCCGACGACCACCCGGCGCTCGCGGAGACCGACGACCTCAACAAGCAGGGCCTGCGGGTCCTGCTCCTGGCCCGCGTGCACGGCGATCTGGAGAACCCGGAGATCACACGAGGCGCCGAGCCCGCCGCCCTCGTCGTCCTGGAGCAGCGTCTGCGCCCCGACGCCGCCGACACCCTGCGCTACTTCGCCGAGCAGGACGTACGGGCCAAGGTCGTCTCCGGTGACAACGCGGTCTCCGTCGGCGCGGTGGCGGGCAAGCTCGGCCTAGACGGCGCGGAGAACACGGTCGACGCGCGGAACCTGCCCACGGACCACGCCGAGATGGCCGACGCGCTCGACGCGGGCACGGTGTTCGGCCGGGTCACGCCGCAGCAGAAGCGGGACATGGTGGGCGCGCTCCAGTCGCACGGCCACACGGTCGCGATGACCGGCGACGGCGTGAACGACGTCCTCGCCCTGAAGGACGCCGACATCGGCGTCTCGATGGGCTCGGGCTCGGAGGCGACGCGCGCGGTCGCCCAGATCGTGCTCCTGAACAACTCGTTCTCGACGCTGCCCTCGGTCGTCGCGGAGGGCCGGCGCGTCATCGGCAACATCACGCGCGTGGCGACGCTGTTCCTGGTCAAGACGGTGTACTCGGTGATCCTGGCGCTGCTTGTGGTCTGCTGCCAGGTGGAGTACCCGTTCCTGCCGAGGCACCTCACCCTGCTCTCGACCCTGACGATCGGCGTCCCGGCGTTCTTCCTCGCGCTGGCGCCCAACAAGGAGCGCGCGAAGCCGCACTTCGTGAAACGGGTGATGCGGTACGCGATCCCGGGCGGCGTCGTCGCGGGGCTCGCCACGTTCGCGATGTACATGATCGCCCGGCACTTCTACACGGGCGACGGGGCGCTCGACGCGGAGACCAGTTCGGCGACGCTGACGCTGTTCCTGATCTCGATGTGGGTGCTCGCGATCATCGCCCGCCCGTACACGGGGTGGCGGGTGTGCCTGGTGGCGGCGATGGGGCTCGGGTTCCTGCTGGTCCTGGCGGTGCCGTGGCTGCAGGACTTCTTCGCGCTGAAGCTGGTGGGGACGGCGATGCCGTGGACTGCCGTCGGGGTGGCGGTGGTGGCGGCGGCCGTCCTGGAACTCCTGTGGAAGTGGGTCGGCCGCCGCTTTCCCGTCTAGCGGACGTCGACGAAGTCGCTGGCCGAGGTGGCCGCCGGGGTGGTGGAGGTACCGGCGAACTTGTACCGGTAGTAGCCGTCGGCGGACGCCTTGACCGTGGTCTTCAGGTTGCCCTTGGTGTCCGTGGTGACGGTCTTGACGTTCGAGTACGTGCTCGACGTCTTCGCCCGGTACTGGAGCGTCACCTTCTGCTTGGTGTAGCCCGCGTACTTGTTGGTGTCCCAGTTGGCGCGCACGAGCGAGCCGGTGACCGTGAGGGTCGCGTTCTTCTTGACGGGCTCGGGCGCGGCGTTGGTGGTGAGCTTGGAGTACCGCTTGAGGGCGGTGTTCTTGTAGTTGTCCTTCGTCACGTAGTCGTAGTCGTTGCCCTGGGCGATCGCCCACACGTGCCAGTTGCTGCCCTCGACACCGTTGTACAGGTCGAGCTTCGGGCTGGCCTGGTAGTACTGCGTGCAGGTGGAGGTCGTGGCGTTCACGACGTTGCAGGTGGCGTCGTCCTCGGTCGGGAACCAGCCGATGGCGGTGTCGTCGAGGGCGGAACCCCGCCAGAGGATCGTCTGGGCGTTGAGGACACCGGAGTTGTCCTTGACCGTGAAGGTGACCTTGACCTTGAGCGTGGCAGAGGTGCCCGCCACCATGTCCTTGCCGCCGTTGACGACGACGTTGGAGATGGTGGTGTCACCGACGCTGTCGTCGTTGGCGGAGCGGGCCAGCGACCGGCCGGCGCTGTGGTGCTGGGCCTTGGCGGCGGCGGCGTCCGAGACGAACGACTGGGTCTTGCCGGCGACGGAGGCGGCGACGGAACCGAATCCGTCGGCCTGCGCCGGGACGGCGAATGCGGTGAGGGCCAGGGCGCCGGAGACTGTCACGGCGGCCGCGGTGGCACGAATGCGCATGTGTTCCCCATGGTGAGGAGGGGGACCCGCGGTGCTTGCGCTGTCACGCGGGTCCCAAAGGGTCTAGGAGTCTGTTGACTCGTGAAATAGACCTGTCAATCGATCAACTGGTTGCACCGACTTCGCCGGATCTTCACGTGATCTACATCTCACCGCGAAGCAGGGCGCGCGCGACGCGCCTCAGTCGAACCACCGGTCCCGCGCCAGCTCCTCCGTACGGGACGGGTCCTCCAGAAGCGCCGCCACCTCGAACCGCCGAGGCCACTGCCCCGCGGCCCACGCGAGCCCGGCGGCGACCCCCTCAAGCGTCGCCGCATGCACCGTGCCGTCGGGCGCGCGCCGCCAGTCGACCTCGGTCCCGGCGACGTACAGCTCCTCGTGCTCGACGTACGAGGCCGGGGTCGCGGGCCCGAGCAGGGTGCGCACGGAGTCCGGGACGGGGTGCTCGACACCCTCCCCGCCCACCTCCGCGTCGACGGCCTCGCTCAGCCGCCGCACCTGGAACAGCTCGGCGAGGTGCGCGGCGCCGGCCGGGGCGACGGGCAGCAGCGCGCGCCCGGCGGCGAGCGGCAGCAGATCGGGCGCGTCGGCGACGACCGCGTCCGGCGCGTCGACGACGACCACGGCCCCGTCCCGCACGGCACGCAGCTCGTCGGGCAGGGTCACCTGCTCGGGTTCGAGATCGGCCAACTTGCCGTACAGCGCGTGCAGTTGAGCGGCGCCCACGGGCAGCTCGGGATCGGCGAGCCGGTCGAGCAGCTCGGCCGCGCCGCCCGGCTCGTCGAGGAGGGCGGCGACGGAGGTCCGTACGCCCAGGGCGCGCAGCACCTGCTCGTCCTCGAAGCCGCGGGCGTCGGCGGCCTCGTACAGGCCGTCGAGGAGCGGGTCGGAGCCCTCGGCGCGCAGCCCGGCGGGGCGGCGGCCGTCGAGGACCGGGTGGCCGCGCAGCCACCAGGCGGTGTACGGGCGGACGGTCTCGTGGGTGCCGTCGGGCAGCAGGACCCGGACGGGCTGGGTGAGGGCGTCGCGCAACGGCGGCTGCGAGAGGAGCGCGAGCGCCTGCGGCCAGCGGTCCTCGTCGACGAGGTCGAGGTCGCGCACGGCGATCAGCTCGGTGGCGACGGGCGGCACGGGCGTGTCGGGCAGCCGGTCGAGGACGTCCTCGCACCACACGTCGACGGCGTCGAGGAGCCCGGCGTCGTCGGGCTCGGGGAAGTCGCTGTCGCGGGGTTCGAGCTCGTCGGGGTCGAGGACGACGTCGGTGGCGCGGACCAGCGCGAACGTGGCGAGCACCCCGCATGCGGCCAGCGGCTGCTCGCCGAACCGCCCGGCCAGCTCCTCGTCGACGTAGGGGAGTTCCCCTTCCCGCAGGACGGAGGCGATGGGGCTGCCGGGGAGGACCAGTTCGGCGGCGGGGGCGAGTTCGCCGTGCTCGTCGGGGAGGGCGAGGGCGCCGAGCCAGGGTTCGTCGCCGACGTCGAGGTGGGCGTCGCGCACGAGGGTGAGCACGACGTCGGCCAGCTCGTCGGCGCCCAGGGCGCCATCGTCGTCCCAGGCGGGCTCGTCGTCCAGGGAGGCGGCGACGGCGGCCCGCAGCTGCGGCGTCGTCAGGACGGCGCGGGGCGTGGCGGGCAGCGCGCCCAGCTTCTCCAGGAGCGGATGGGTGGCGTCCGGGTGGGCGACCTTGAGGCCGAGCCGGGCGAGCGCCTCGCCGGGCACGGCGGACGCCTCGGCGGTCGGCAGCAGGACCTGGCGCGGGCCGATGACGGTGCGGCCCCCGGCGAGCGGTACGGGAAGGCCGCTGAGCCGGTCGGGGTCGACACCGGCGAGGGAGTCGTAGAGCCGCCGCCACCAGCCCGGCTCCTTCTCCAGGCCGGCGAGCCGGTCGATGGCCTCGGTCAGCGGTACGCGCGCGACGCCGACCGTCCGCAGCTCGGTACGGCGTTCGAGCCCGGCGGGCAGCAGGCTGGGCAGCACCTCGGCGAGGACCCGTACGGTGTCGGCGCCGACGCCCTCGACGACCTCGGCGTCGCGCGGGCGGAGGGAGACGGGCCGCTCGTCGTCCTCGGAGCCGGGCGCGAGCGCGGGCGGCAGGAACGCGGTGCGGGGCAGCCGGTCCAGGATGGCGGCGCGCAGCGCCCCGTCCAGCTCGCTCTTGCCGAGCGGTCCGGGGACGAGGTCGAGGATGCCGGTGCCGACGGGCGACCAGTCGCCGAGCAGTTCGGCGTAGGCGTCGGCGGCGCGCTCGGTGAGGAAGCCGGTGAGCGGGCCGGGCGCGACGTGGCGCCGGGCGGTGTCGAGCGGGAAGGACGCGATGAGCAGCGCGGGCACACCGAGGGCCTCGTCGCTCGGGGTCGGGGCGTACAGCACGGGCGCGCTGACCGGCCGCGCCGGGGCGCCCTCGGCGTCGACGGGCACCGCCCAGGTGAGCGACCAGTGCGGACGCAGCCGCTCCTCGACGGGCCGGTCGGCCAGCAGCTCGGGCGCGAGCGCGCCGGTCCGGGTGACGGTGCGCCAGCGCAGCTCGACGGGTTCGCGGGCGTCGTCCGAGACGACGGTGTACGCGCCCTCGGCCCGCCGCCGCAGCACGCGCGTCCCGGCGTCGGTGGTGACGGTGACCTCGGTGAGCCCCGGCAGGGCGAGCAGCAGTGTGTCGTCGATCTCGTCGAGCAGGCGCCCGGCGAGCGCCTCGGCGGCCTCGTCGCGCAGCGGCAGGATGACGACGGTGTCGTAGCCCTCCGGTGCCTGTCCCTCGGCCGCGAACGGCAGCCGCAGCAGCGGTACGTGGCCGTCGCGGCGGCGGAGCTCGTCGCCGAGGGCGGGGCTGTGCAGGGCGGCGTCGGCGGCGGCGAGCCGGGCCTCTCCGAGCGACCACCTGACTCCCCCCGTCCGCCCCACGACGGCGGGCTCGTCGCTGACGGCGAGCACGGCGGCGAACCCGACGCCGAACCGTCCGACAGCCCCCTCGGCGTCCTCGCGCTTCGCCGACGCGCGCAGCGTGGACAGCGACTCGACGCCGGCGGCGTCCAGCGGGGCGCCCGTGTTCGCGGCGGCCAGGACTCCGTCGCGGAGGGTGAGGGCGAGGCGGCCCTCCGTCTTGGCGCGGGCGGCGGCGTCGGCGGCGTTCTGGGCCAGCTCGACGACGAGGCGGTCCCGGTAGCCGCCCAGCGCGAGGTCCTCCTCGGCGTTGGCGTCCTCCCGGAACCGGGCCGCGCTTGTGGACCAGGCGTCCAGCACGCCGCGCCGCAAGTTGGCGGTGCCGAACGGGTCTGAGTCCCCCGGCGCGATGTTGCTGACGCTCACCAGTGTCTCCTTCGGGGCGCGGTCATCGGTCGGCCCGCACGCTATCGCGGCCCGGCCCCCACCCCGACCAGCCTGGTCCCCACCCGCGACTCTCGCCGTGGCGGCTCGCGCCATTCCCCACCGTTCGCGACTGCGGCGCCGTCGTGGCTGGTCGCGCAGTTCCCCGCGCCCCTGAGATGCGCACTACGTGCGCCATCTCAGAGAGGCGCGCGCGACGCGGATGCGACCAGAGAGAGCCCCGCGTGACGCACGCCTCAGAGAAAGCGGCGGAACGCATGCCTCAGAGGCGCCCACGTGACGCGCCCGATGGAGCTGCGGCGCAGCCGCACGCTCCAGGGGCGCGGGGAACGGCGCGACCAGCCACGACGCACGCGCCACCTGTCCACGCACACGCATGGGGCTGTGGCGCAGCCGCACGCCTCAGGGGCGCGGGGAACGGCGCGACCAGCCACGACGCACGCGCCACCTGTCCACGCACCCCCATGGGGGTGTGGCGCAGCCGCATGCCTCACGGGGGCGGGGAACTGCGCGGCCAGCGCGACGCGCGCCGGCGACGGCAGTCGGGTCGCTACGAGTGGCCCAAGTCGTCCGGCGCCTCGGTCGGGGTCGGGGTGACCGACCCCTCGGCGGGGGCCGGGCGCAGGGGCAGGACGTCGACCAGGTTTTCGTCGATCACCGGCGGCGCGGGACGCGGAGCGCTCGGCATGACGGCAGCCTCGGAGTGCCCTCCACACCCGTACGAGAGCGACACGACCCGCCCGTCCGCCGGCGAGAACTCATTGGCACAGACCCCGAACGCCTGCCCGAGCGACCCGCCGATGGGCTGAAGGAACCCGCAGGAGACACAGGTCGCGGGCGCCGCCATCGCCATGGGCGTCTTCGCCCCGTACGACTCCTCCCACCGGTCGGCGGCGACATGCAGCCCGTACCGGGAGAGGACCCGCGCCCGGCGCATCCCCAGCTCCTCGGCGACGGACGCGATGGACCCCCGGGCCGGGGCGACCGGCAACTCGGCGACGGGCCCGTCCGTGACCTCGGCGTCCTCCGCCTCGACGAGCTCGGCCATGTCCTCGGACAGCGGCGAGTTCGGCGGCGGCCCGTCGTCCCCGCTGTAACCGGGCTCCAGCCGAAGGTCGTCCGCCTCGGTGGGCAGAAGATCACCGGGCCCCATGTCACCGGGCCGGAGCCGCTCGCTCCACGGCACCCACTCGGGCGCGAGAAGGGCATCGGGGCCCGGCAGCAGCACGGTCTCGTCGAGGGTGACGTACCGGGCGCGGGAGGCGCGGGCCACGGTGACGGCCCAGCGCCAGCCCCGGTACCCGGACTCCTTGCACTCGAAGAGGTGCGTGACGACGCGATCGCCCTCGACGACCATCTCGACGTGCTCGCCGACCACACCGGGCGCGGCGGCCTCCTCGGCCGCCGTGCGGGCGAGATCGACCGCCTCGGCGCACAGACGGTCAGGGGTGCGGCTTCGCGTTGTCGCTGCGCTCACAGGTATCGCTTCTCTCCTACGCCGTCTCTCGAGTGCGCCGTCCTGTGTGCGGGAGCGCGGACGGAGCGGACCTGAGGGCCGCGTCGACGTCCGCACCCGAGCGTTCCGGGCGCACCTACGTCATCCATTCTGCGGGATGGCCGAGAGGCGCGCGGCCGATAACAACCGCCGCGGGCGCGCTACGCACGCTACCTCGTTCCACGCCCGTCGCCCACACCGACGTACGAGCCGCACCCGACGCGAAAGCCGACCCGCGTACTCATATCGGCACTAGTACGCCCGTTCCCGGGGCACTATGACTGCGTGGCAACCGCAAGGTCGGCGTACGAACACAGCGGTTCGGGCCCGGTGCGCGGGGCCGTCCGCAAGGTCGGGCGCGCCCTGAGGCTGCCGTTCACAGGCACGGCGCGCGGAATCAGGAAAGCGACACACGCGCACGGCGCGGGCGAGTCGGGCCTCGGAAAACTCATCGAACTCCACGCGGTGAACGGCGCGGGCGATGTCATGATCACGGTCGCGCTCGCCTCGACCGTGTTCTTCTCCGTGCCGACGGACGAGGCGCGCGGCCGGGTCGCCCTGTACCTGGCGATCACGATGGCGCCCTTCACCCTGCTGGCCCCGGTGATCGGCCCGCTCCTGGACCGGCTGCCGCACGGGCGGCGGGCGGCGATGGCGGGCTCGATGCTGGCGCGGGCGCTCCTGGCCCTCGTCCTCTCCAGCGCGGTGGTGACGGGCGGGATCGAGCTGTATCCGGCGGCCCTGGGCGTCCTCGTGTCGTCGAAGGCGTACGGGGTGGTCCGTTCGGCGGTGGTGCCGAGGCTGCTGCCGCCGCGCTTCTCTCTGGTCAAGGCGAATTCGCGGGTGACGCTGGGCGGGCTCCTCGCCACCGGGGCTGCGGCGCCCATCGGGGCGGGCCTCCAGGCCCTCGGCCCGCGCTATCCGCTCTACGGCGCCTTCGTGATCTTCATGGCGGGCATGTTCCTGTCCTTCTCCCTGCCACCCAAGGTGGACTCGGCGAAGGGCGAGGACAAGGCGCTGCTGGCAGCCGACGAGGCGCATCTGCACGGCCCCGTGAAGAAACAGCGCAAGCCGGGCCTGCGCACCGTCGGCACGGCCGTCACCCACGCCCTGGCCGCCAACGCGGCGCTGCGGTGCCTCTCCGGGTTCCTGATCTTCTTCCTCGCGTTCCTGCTGCGCGAGCATCCGCTGACCGGGCAGAGCGCGGCGGTCTCGCTCGGGCTCGTCGGCGTGTCGGCCGGGGCGGGCAACGCGCTGGGCACTGCCGTGGGGGCGTGGCTGAGATCCCGGGCGCCGGAGATCATCATCGTGACGGTGGTCGCGGTCGTGCTCGGGGTCGCGGTGACCTCGGCGGTCTTCTTCGGGGCGGTCATGACAGCGTGCCTGGCGGCATTCGCCGGTTTCGCGCAGGCCCTCGCCAAGCTCTCGCTGGACGCGACGATCCAGCGGGATGTGCCGGAGGCGGTCCGTACGTCGGCGTTCGCGCGCTCGGAGACGTTGTTGCAGGTGGCGTGGGTGTTCGGCGGGGCGATCGGCATTGCGCTGCCACTGAACGGGGCGCTTGGCCTCTCGGTGGCGGCGGGGATCGTGGCGCTGGGTTGGCTGACGACGGTGCGGGGTCTTCTCTCGGCGGCGCGTCATGGCGGCCCCGCGCGAGCCCGAGTGCTCTAGCGCCATCCCTGCCGTTCGCGACTGCGGCACCGTCGTGGCTGGCCGCGCAGTTCCCCGCGCCCCTGGAATGCGCACTACGTGCGCCATTCCCCACCGTCCACGACTGCGGCGCCATCGTGGCTGGCCGCGCAGTTCCCCGCGCCCCTGGAATGCGCACTACGTGCGCCATTCCCCACCGTTCACGACTGCGGCACCGTCGTGGCTGGTCGCGCAGTTCCCCGCGCCCCTGAGATGCGCACTACGTGCGCCATCTCAGAGAGGCGCATCGCGCGTCCGCCATCTCACGCACCCCTGGGGAGCTGCGGCGCAGCCGCACGCTCCAGGGGCGCGGGGAACTGCGCGACCAGCCACGACGCACGTGTCACCCGACAACGCACCCCCCGAGGCCACGGCGCAGCCGACGCACCCGGGGCCGCGGGCGGCAACTCGCCCCCCGGACCTCGGCGCAGCCGTACCCATGTGCGGCGCGCCGTACCCGGCTGGCAACCGTTCCCGGGGCGCCAGATAACCTGCGCCCATGACCTCCCAGCGTTTCGTTGTGCGCCACAGGCGCACCGTGGCCGCCGTCGGTGCCGTCGGCGCCGGACTGCTCGTGCTCTCCGCCTGCGACAAGCCGACCCCGCTGGCCACCGTCACGGTGGGCCGCGACACGGTGAACTCCGAGGCCTCCTGCTACAAGGACGGCAAGGCGCTCGCCTCGTCCTCCCTGGAGGGCTGCCTGAAGGACAAGGACGCGAAGACCATCAAGGTCGACACCGACGAGACGGTCCGCTTCGGCGTCGACCCGGAGATCGCGGACAAGGGCTGGACCCTCCTGATGAACGGTCAGCCGCTCACCGAGTCCAGCAAGAAGACCTACCGCACGGTCCCGGGCAGCGTGTTCTTCAACCAGCAGTACGGCGCCACGGGCAACAGCACCACGGTGACGATCCTCCAGGGCGGCGACTCCAAGGCGTACGGCCTGTGGTCGTTCAAGCTCGAGAAGAAGAAGGACAGCTGACGGACACCGGCACCGCGCGCAGCCGCGTACTGATCGCCACCGCAGTCCCCGCGGAACGGGACGCGGTGGCGCGCGGAGTGCGCACGCACCACCCGGCGACCGAGACAACCGAGGCAGCCGGCACGATCGATGTGATCGCCGTGGGCGTCGGCCCCGCCGCGGCGGCCGCCGGCACAGCGACCGCCCTCACCACAGCCGCCCTGTCCGGCAGCCCGTACACGCTGGTCGTCTCGGCCGGCATCGGCGGCGGCTTCAGCGCCCCGCCCGGCACGGTCCTGATCGCCGACGCGATCACCGTGGCCGACCTCGGCGCCGAGACCCCGGAGGGCTTCGTCCCGGTCACCGAACTGGGCTTCGGCACCGTCACCCACCGTCCACCGCCGTCCCTCGTACGAGACCTCGCCGAGGCGACCGGCGCCGCGACGACCGGCCCGGTCCTGACGGTCTCCACGGTGACCGGCACCGCCGACCGCGCCGCGCTCCTGGCCCAGCGCCACCCCGGCGCCGTGGCGGAGGCGATGGAGGGCTTCGGCGTGGCCGAGGCCGCCGCCGCGCACGGGGTGCCGGTGGCCGAGATCCGCACTGTCTCCAACGCCGTGGGCCCCCGCGACCGCGCGGCCTGGCGCATACCCGACGCGCTGGCGGCCCTCACCGAGGCGTTCGGGAAGGCAACGCCGGTTCTGCAGAGTTGGAGAAACACATGACGACACCGCACGAAACGAACGAAGCAAGCGAAGCCCCCACCACCGACTTCCCCACCACCGACTCCCCCACCCCCACCCCCAAGCCCCCCACCCGCATCGCCTTCTCCCCTTGCCCGAACGACACGTTCGTCTTCGACGCCTGGGCCCACGGCCGGGTGCCGGGCGCCCCGGCCCTGGACGTGACCTTCGCGGACATCGACATCACCAACGGGATCGCGGAGCGCCGCGAGGAGGCGTTCGACGTCCTGAAGGTGAGCTACGCGGTCCTGCCGTACGTGCTCGACGACTACGCGCTGCTGCCGTGCGGCGGCGCGCTGGGCAGGGGCTGCGGCCCGCTGGTCCTGACCCGCGAACCAAACGTCGACCTCTCGGACAAGAGGGTCGCGGTGCCGAGCGAGACGTCGACCGCCTACCTCCTCTTCCGCCTGTGGGCGGCGGACACGGTCCCCGGCGGCGGGGTGGGCGAGATCGTCGTGATGCCGTTCCACGAGATCATGCCGGCGGTACGGGACGGGAAGATCGACGCGGGCCTGGTGATCCACGAGGCGCGCTTCACGTACCAGAACTACGGCCTGCACAAGCTGGCGGACATGGGCGAGCACTGGGAGGCGACGACGGGCCTGCCGATCCCGCTGGGCGCGATCATCGCCCGCCGCGACCTGGGCGCGGAGACCCTGACCGCCATCACGGACACGATCCGCGCATCGGTCCGCCAGGCATGGGACGACCCGGAGACCTCACGCCCGTACGTGATGGCGCACGCCCAGGAGATGGACCCGTCGGTGGCGGACCAGCACATCGGCCTGTACGTCAACGAGTTCACGGCGGACCTGGGCGAGGACGGCTACGCGGCGATCCGCGGCCTGCTCACACGGGCGGCGGCCGAGGGCCTGGTCCCACCACTGGCCCCCGACGCGCTGCGCTTCCCGTAGAAGGGTCCCCAACCGCCCCTCAGACGTCCAACTGATCGGCGACGGCCCGCAACAGCCCGGCGATCTTCGCCCCGGCGGCCTTGTCGGGATAGCGCCCGCGCTCGAGCATCGGCGTGATGTTCTCGAGCAGAGTGGTCAAGTCCTGCACGATGGAGGCGAGTTCATCGGGCTTGCGGCGCTGGGCCGCCGCGACCGAGGGGGTCGGATCGAGGATGGCAACGGAGAGCGCCTGGTCACCACGCTGACCGGCGACGACCCCGAACTCGACGCGCTGGCCGGGCTTGAGGGCGTCGACACCGTCGGGAAGTACGGAGGAGTGCACGAAGACGTCGCCGCCGTCGTCGCGGGAGAGGAAGCCGAAGCCCTTCTCGCTGTTGAACCACTTGACCTTGCCGGTAGGCACGTGAAGTCCTCGTCCTCGTACTAGAAAGAAAACGCTCTGGATAGCAGTACAGCGGGTCGTGGTACGACCCGCCGCCACCAAGACTATGGGTCCCGGGGCCGCTGGCAAGACGGCGCCGAAATGTTCTCTCGGGCCAGGAACTACCCTGGCCGGGTGCGTGACAAAACCCAAGTCATTTCCCGGGCGACCGAGACAGGACCCGGCGACGGCCTCGTGAAAGCGGGCGGCATCGTCTTCATCGTGGGAGCGATCGCCACGCTGGCAACGGTGGCCCCACTCTTCCTGAACACCACACCGTTCCCGCCCCTCGCCTATGCGGTCTGCATGCTCATGGGCGTGGGTTTCCTCATCGCCGCGGCAGGCGTCCTACGAGGAGTGGCGGCTCAACGCCGAGCGGCCCGCTCGACGTAGCCCGAGAACCAGTCCGGAAACGCCCGGAGATCGTCCAGCACGACATCGGCACCGGCGGCCACCAGCTCCTCACCGTCACAGGGCCCGGTGGCCACGGCCACGGAGAACGCGCCGCCGGCACGAGCCCCGCGAACATCGCCCACGTGATCCCCGACATAGACACTGGCCTGGTGCTCGCGCAGGGCGGCGGCCTTCCCCTCGGCCCACAGATCACCGACCACCACATCGGCGTCGATCCCCAGATGCGCCAGGTGCAGCTTGGCGTTGGGCTCGAACTTGGCGGTGACGACGACGGTGCGCCCACCTCCCGCGTGCACAGCGTCCATCGCCTCATGGACACCGGGCATCGCAAGCGTGGCTTCAATGGCGTACGAGGGATACATCTCGCGGTAGAGATCGGCCATCGCTGGAATCCGCTCGGCGGGAAACCACTCGGCGAGTTCGTCGACCAGCGGCGGCCCGAGCCGCGAAATGGCGAGATCGGCATCGACGTACACACCGGTCCGCTCGGACAGGGCGACCCAGGTGGCCCGAATACCGGGACGCGAGTCGATGAGCGTCATATCGAGATCGAAGCCGACGGTGGGGCCTATGAGGAGGGGAGCAGCCATGACCCCAATTGTGCCCGCTACACGTACCGGCCGTTCAGAGACGTACGAGACGGGAGGGGCCGGTCGGGGCATGTCCGCGCGCAGCACAGTTCACGCGGTGACGAAACGCATCACAAGGGGCGATGCCATCAAGATGGCGAGCACGGACATGCCCCGACCGGCCCCGTACCCACCCCGACACCTGTCGGACGGAGACGGTCGGCCGCCAAGAAGCACCAGACGGCCACCCTCCCTTCATCGCGAGCGCGCGACCCGCTGCGACCGCCACACGAGATACAGGGCCGAGGCGACGGCGGCACACCGCAGAACCCAGGGCCACGTCTCCTGAAAGGCCCCGCTCATCTGCCCCTCCGCGATGGGCGCCCCGAACTTCCCGGCGCTGCGCCCCCACAGCCAGCAGACACCCCCCGCGACGGCGAGCCCCGGCAGCACGAAGACGGCGAGTTTCTTCTGCCCGAGGGTGAGCCGCCGGGACAGATAGACGAGCGCCCACCCCACAAGCAGGGCGATGACATTCCCCAGCACGGCCCCCACGACAAGAAGCCCGGCGGCAAGCAGAAGCAGCGGATTGCTGAGTCCCCCCTCAGGCAAGAACCGCCGCGCTTTACCAGCCACAGGCTGAACAGGCTGAACCGGCTCCGCAACCTCAGACTTCCGCAGCTCGGTCCCCTCACCGGCAGGCGGCTTGAGAATCTCCGGAATCTCGATCCCCCCGGTGAACCCGGGCACGGAATCCGTATCGGCGAGCGACTGCCCGACCCCGACCCGCCACCAGTCGGTCTCCCCGCCGGAGGCCCCGAGCTCCTCGGTCCCGGCGAGATGAGGCGGAGAGGGCGCGTCGGAAGCGCCGTCCCGCTGCTGAGGCGGCACTTTCCGCAGCAGCTTGCTCAGATTGGGCTTGGGCTTGCCCGCGTCCGAGGGCCCAGGCTGCGAAGGCACGGGCCGGGACAGAGAACCAGCGGGATCAACACGACCACCGCCCTGACCACCCCCACCACCCCCTTCCTGCGCCCCGCTGACGACCCGATCAGGATCCCCGAGCCGATCGATGATGCGGCGCACGGCGGCAGGACTGTCGACGGTGACCTTGGCGCGACGCCGGTCGATCTCCCCGCGCAACTCGCTGACGAGCCGCATCCGGGCGGCCGAGGGCAGCTGCCGCTGCTGGGCCAGGTCGCCGACGCGGCTCAGATAGTCGAAGACGAGCTGATCACTCTCGATCCCCACGAAGTCCCCTCCGGGGTGCAGCAGTTGTTGCGTCGACGGTATCGCGAATGCCGGGACCCGTCAGAGCACGGGATCCCCGCCCCGGAGAACGGGCCCGCTACCGTGGGTCGAATGAGCCCGAACGAGCAGACCCCGGCGGCGCCGACGTCAGCCCCCCGCTCCTTGGCGGAGGCATTGCGCGCGAGGGACGACGCGTCCCTGGCCCGGCTGCTGCGGGCCCGCCCGGATCTGCTCGGCCCGGTCCCGAACGACCTGACGCAGCTGGCGACGCGCGCGGGCACGAGGGCGTCGGTGGTACGGGCGCTCGACCGCCTGGACCGCTTCACGCAACAGGTGGCGCAGGCGCTGGCGGTGGCACCGGAGCCGACACCCCACGAAACGCTGCGCACGCTCCTCCCGACGGAGGAGGCGACGCAAGCGCTGCCCGAAGCGGTGGCGACCCTCCGCGAACAGGCCCTGCTCTGGGGCGGCGACGACCAGCTCCGCCTGGTGCGAACGGCGAGGGAGCTTTTGGCGCCGACCCCGCAGCACCCGTCCCCCACGGGCCTGGGCCCGACGATCGCGGAGGCGACGGCGGGCATCTCCCCCACCCGCCTGCAGGAGATCATCACGACGGCGGGCCTCCCGACGACGCATGACGGCGTCTCGGCGGTGGCGGAGCTGACAGACCTGTTCACGGACGCGGAGCGCATGTCGGCGCTGCTCGACGAGGCGCCGATGGAGTCCCTCGACGTCCTGAACAGGCTGGTGTGGGGCCCGCCGTACGGCCAGGTGACGGCGCAGCCCGCGGCGCACCTGCGCTGGCTGCTCGACCGGGGCCTGCTGCTTCCGACGGCGCCGGGCACGGTGGTGCTGCCGAGGGAGGCGGCGCTGCATCTGCGCGGCGGCCGGGCGCACAGGGAGCTGGAGCCGGTGGCGCCGGAGGTGCGGGAGGGGACGGCGCCCCGTCCGCAGGTGGTGGACGCGACGGCGGCGGCGCAGGCGTACACGGCGCTGTCGACGGTGGAGGAGCTGCTGAAGGACTGGGACGAGGGCGGCCCGGCGGTGCTGCGGGCGGGCGGCCTGAGCGTGCGGGACCTGAAGCGCACGGCGGCGGCGCTCGACGTGACAGAACCCCAGGCGGCGTTCTGGGTGGAGCTGGCGTACGCGGCGGGCCTGGTGGCGTCGGACGGTGAGGCGGACGAGCGGTACGCGGCGACACCGGCGTACGACGAGTGGATGGAGCGCCCGCCGGCGGAGCGCTGGACGCGCCTGGCGGAGGCGTGGCTGGCGGCGACGCGCACGGCGGGCGTGGTGGGCGGCAGGGACGGCAAGGACAGGACGCTGTCGGCGCTGGGCCCGCACCTGGACCGCTCGGCGGCGCCGGAGGTACGCCACCGAGTGCTCACGCTCCTCGCCGCGCTCCCGGAGGGCACGGCCCCGGACCCGGAGTCGATCACGGCGCGGCTGACGTGGGAGCGCCCGTCACCGGCGGCGCGGGAGCTGCGGACGAAGCTGGCGGAGTGGACGCTGTCGGAGGCGGAGTTCCTGGGCGTGACGGGCCGCGGGGCGCTGTCGGCACACGGCAGGGCACTGCTCACGGACGCGGACGCGACGCAGGCGGAACGGGCGACGGCGACGGCGCGCGCGCGAAAACTGATCGAGCCGCTGCTCCCGGAGCCCTTGGACCACGTCCTCCTCCAGGCGGACCTGACGGCGGTGGCCCCGGGCCCGCTGATCCGCCCCCTGGCGGACGCCCTGGCGATCTTCGCGGACGTGGAGTCGAAGGGCGGGGCGACGGTCTACCGGTTCACCCCGGGCTCGGTGCGCCGCGCACTCGACTCCGGCCGGACAGCCTCCGACCTGCACGTCTTCCTGGCGGAACACAGCCGCACCCCGGTCCCCCAGCCCTTGACGTACCTGATCGACGACGTGGCGAGGCGCCACGGCCACCTGCGGATCGGGGCGGCGTCGGCGTACGTCCGCTGCGACGACGACGCGGTACTGGGCGAGATCCTGGCGGACAAGCGGGCGGCGGCGCTGCGTCTGCGCCGCCTCGCGCCCACGGTGCTCGCCGCGCAGGTGGACCCGGGCAGCCTCCTGGAGGGCCTGCGCGCGATGGGCTTCGCCCCGGCGGCGGAGACCCCCGAGGGCGACGTCCTGATCACCCGCGCCCACGCGCACCGCACACCGCCGCGCACGGCGCCCGAGCCGGTGCCGGACGGCCCGCCGCTGCCCGACGGGACGCTGCTCGACGCGGCGATCAGGGCGATCAGGGCGGGCGACCTGGCGGCGACGGCCCCGCGCAGGACGGCGCCCGCGCACCCCGGCGGCGGGGAGCTGCCCCGTACGGCGGCGGCGGAGACGCTGGCCACGATGCAGGCGGCGGTGATGACCGGCGACGCGCTGTGGATCGGGTACGTGAACGCGGAGGGCGCGGCGAGCCAGCGGGTGATCGCGCCGATCCGGGTGGAGGGCGGCTACGTGACGGCGTACGACCACACGGCGGACGAGGTCCGCACGTACCCCCTGCACAGGGTGACGGGCGTGGCGGAGCTGGAACCGGACGCGACCTGAGTCACTCCGTGCCAGGAACCGGACGCGACCTGAGTCACTCCGCGCACCCTGGGCAATGCGGCACACTGGACGTTTGGCCATACCGAGTCCGGGGGCCTGGCCCATGCAGAAAGGGTGCCGCGCGTGAACGGTCCACTCATCGTCCAGTCGGACAAGACCCTGCTCCTGGAGGTCGACCACGAGCAGGCCGACGACTGCCGCCGGGCGATCGCCCCGTTCGCGGAGCTGGAGCGGGCGCCGGAGCACATCCACACCTACCGTCTGACGCCGCTCGGCCTGTGGAACGCGCGGGCGGCGGGCCACGACGCGGAGCAGGTGGTGGACGCCCTGGTGCAGTTCAGCCGCTACCCGGTGCCGCACGCGCTGCTGGTGGACATCGCGGAGACGATGGACCGCTACGGCAGGCTGACGCTCTCCAAGCACCCGGCGCACGGCCTGGTCCTGACGAGCACGGACCGCCCGGTCCTGGAGGAGATCCTGCGCTCGAAGAAGGTGCAGCCGCTGGTCGGCGCCCGGATCGACGCGGACACGGTGGCGGTGCACCCCTCGGAGCGGGGCCAGATCAAGCAGACGCTGCTCAAGCTGGGCTGGCCGGCCGAGGACCTCGCGGGGTACGTGGACGGCGAGGCGCACCCGATCGACCTGGACGAGGAGGGCTGGTCGCTGCGCCCGTACCAGAAGCAGGCGGTGGAGGGCTTCTGGCACGGCGGCTCGGGCGTCGTGGTGCTCCCCTGCGGCGCGGGCAAGACCCTCGTGGGCGCGGGCGCGATGGCGCAAGCGAAAGCAACGACCCTGATCCTGGTCACGAACACGGTGTCGGCCCGCCAGTGGAAGCACGAGCTGGTCAAGCGCACGAGCCTGACCGAGGACGAGATCGGCGAGTACAGCGGGACGAAGAAGGAGATCCGCCCGGTCACGATCGCCACGTACCAGGTCCTGACGACGAAGCGGAAGGGTGTCTACCCGCACCTGGAGCTGTTCGACTCCCGCGACTGGGGCCTGGTCGTCTACGACGAGGTGCACCTGCTGCCCGCGCCGGTCTTCAAGTTCACGGCGGACCTCCAGGCGCGCCGCCGCCTCGGCCTGACGGCGACGCTGGTCCGTGAGGACGGCCGCGAGTCGGACGTCTTCTCCCTCATCGGCCCGAAGCGGTTCGACGCGCCGTGGAAGGAGATCGAGGCGCAGGGCTACATCGCGCCCGCCGACTGTGTCGAGGTCCGGGTGAACCTCACCGACTCCGAGCGGCTCGCGTACGCGACGGCCGAGACGGAGGAGAAGTACCGCTTCTGCGCGACGACGGCGACGAAGCGGAAGGTCACCGAGGCGCTGGTCCGCAAGCACGCGGGCGAGCAGACGCTCGTCATCGGCCAGTACATCGACCAGCTCGACGAGCTGGGCGCGCACCTGGACGCCCCGGTGATCAAGGGAGAGACGACGAACGCGGTCCGCGAGAAGCTGTTCGAGTCGTTCCGCCAGGGCGAGATCTCGGTCCTGGTGGTCTCGAAGGTCGCGAACTTCTCCATCGATCTCCCCGAGGCGACGGTCGCGATCCAGGTGTCGGGCACGTTCGGCTCCCGCCAGGAGGAGGCGCAGCGCCTCGGCCGCGTCCTGCGCCCGAAGGCGGACGGCCACGAGGCCCGCTTCTACTCGGTGGTCGCCCGCGACACGATCGACCAGGACTTCGCGGCGCACCGCCAGCGTTTCCTGGCGGAGCAGGGTTACGCGTACCGGATCGTCGACGCGGACGAACTCCTCGCGGAGGGCTGACGGAGCCCGGCCGCGACGAGCAGCCCGACGGCGAGAACCGGATAGGGAGCGGCCAACGGCTGCTGCCACCAGGGCAGATGCAGATCGAGATCGCCCTGGTGGGGCAGCAGCCACATGCTCCGCGCGGTGAAGAGGAGGGCGACGGCGACGGTCGTACGCCGATGACCACCGGCCCACAGGAGCGCGAGCAGCGGCACGCACCACACCCAGTGGTGGGACCAGCTGACGGGCGAGACGAGCAGCCCGGTGAGGGCCGCGAGGACGACACCCTGGGCATGGTGTCGGGCGCGAACGGCGACGAGCAGCCCGCCGAAGGCAGCAAGGACGGCGGGAAGCCCCCAGAGAACCCCGGGCTCGGCGCTATGGAGCAGCCGGGCGACGAACCCCTGCAACGCCTGGTTGTCGACGATCCACGCTTTGCCGACCCGCCCGGTCTCGAAGACCCGCCGAGTCCAGAACTCCCAGCTGGCGTACGGGAGAAGAACCGCGCCGAGGACGGCGGTGCCGGCAGCGCCCGCGACCGCGTACGACGCCTCGCGCCGCCGCCCGCGGAGGACCAGGTACACGAGGAAGACGGCCGGGGTCAGCTTGACCCCGGCCGCGACGCCGAGGGCGATCCCCTTGCCGCGGGCACCGGCGGGCCGCCCCAGATCCCAGAGGATCAGGCAGGCCAGGGCGAGGTTGATCTGCCCGAACACGATGGTCTGGAAGACGGGTTCGAGCCAGAGGGCCGCGCCCGTGAACGCGCAGCGGGCAGCCGGGGAGACCCGCAGCCCGGCCGCCCGGCAGGAGAGCTGGACGAGGAGCCCGGCGAGGGCGATGTTGCCGAGGAGGAACAGCCCTTTGAGCGGGAGGAGGGGCACCCAGCCCAGCGGCACGAACAGCAGCGCGGCGAACGGCGGATAGGTGGCGGGCAGCCCCCACTCCGTGACGGTGAACCCGTACAGCGCACCGCCCCCGCTCGCGGCGGCGACGCCTTCGGCCCGGTAGACGAGAAGATCGGCCATCGGAACGTGCTGGACGCCGCACAGAACGAGGAGGGCGGTGACGGACACACAGAGCAGGACGACTGCGCAACGCTTACGACTGAACACGCGCCGCAACGATAACCCAAACCAACTCAAGCCCCGCCTTTGAACGAGAGGCAGCGGGGTCCGGGGCGGAGCCCCGTGGCCTCAGCCGAAACGCCGCAGCCTCAAGCTGTTGCCCACCACGAACACGGACGAGAACGCCATCGCCGCCCCCGCGATCATCGGGTTCAAGAGACCCGCCGCGGCAAGCGGCAACGCCGCCACGTTGTACGCGAACGCCCAGAACAGATTGGACCGGATGGTCCCCAGCGTCCGCCGGGCCAGCCGGATCGCATCCGCGGCAACCCGCAGATCCCCCCGCACCAGCGTGAGATCCCCCGCCTCGATGGCCGCATCGGTCCCGGTCCCCATGGCGAGCCCGAGATCGGCCTGCGCCAGCGCCGCCGCGTCGTTGACCCCGTCCCCCACCATGGCGACGGACCGCCCTTCCCCCTGCAGCCGCTTCACGACATCGACCTTGTCCTGCGGCAGCACCTCCGCGACGACGTCCTCCGCCCCGATCCCGACCTCGGCGGCGACGCTCCGGGCGACCGCCTCGTTGTCCCCGGTGAGCAGCACGGGCCGGAGCCCGAGCGCGCGCAGCCGCCGCACGGCCTCCGCGCTGGTCTCCTTCACGGCGTCGGCGACTTCGAGCACGGCGCGGGCCTCCCCGTCCCAGGCGACGCAGATGGCCGTACGCCCGGCGGCCTCCGCGTCGGACTTGGCGCGGGCGAGGTCCTCGGGCAGCCGGATCTCCCACGCGGCGAGGAGTTCCTCCCGCCCGACGAGGACGGCGTGCCCGTCGACGACGCCCTGGACGCCGCGCCCGGCGACGTTCGCGAAGCTCTCCGGAACGGGAAGCGCCCCGACGCGCTCGGCGGCGCCGTCGGCGACGGCGCGGGCGATGGGGTGCTCGGAGGAGTGCTCAAGGGCCCCGGCGAGCCGCAGAACTTCGGCTTCGACTTCGGCTTCGTCAGCGGCTTCGCCATCGGCGTCGTCGAACGCCCCGTCGGCGACACGCGTGGCGAGCAGCGTCATCCGCCCGGTCGTGACGGTCCCGGTCTTGTCGAGGACGATCGTGTCGGCCTTCCGCGTGCTTTCGAGGACCTCGGGGCCCTTGATCAGGATGCCGAGCTGGGCCCCCCGCCCCGTACCGACCATGAGCGCGGTAGGTGTGGCGAGCCCGAGGGCGCACGGGCAGGCGATGATCAGGACGGCGACGGCGGCGGTGAACGCGGCGGTCAGACCGGCCCCGTTGCCGAGCCAGAAACCGAGCGTGGCGACGGCGAGCGCGATGACGACGGGCACGAAGACGGCGGAGATGCGGTCGGCGAGCCGCTGGGCGGCGGCCTTGCCGTTCTGCGCGTCCTCGACGAGCCGCGCCATGCGCGCGAGCTGCGTGTCGGCGCCGACGCGGGTGGCCTCGACGACGAGCCGCCCGCCCACGTTGAGGGTGGCCCCGGTGACGCTGTCGCCGACGGCTACCTCGACCGGTACGGACTCCCCGGTGAGCATGGACGCGTCGACGGCGGACGCCCCCTCCACCACGGTGCCGTCGGTGGCGATCTTCTCGCCGGGCCGTACGAGGAAGCGCTCGCCGACCGTCAGCTCGCCGACCGGCACGGTGACCTCTCGCCCGCCGTCCCGTACGACGGTGACGTCCTTGGCGCCGAGTTCGAGCAGCGCCCGCAGCGCGGCGCCGGCCTTCCGCTTGGAGCGGGCCTCGAAGTAGCGGCCCGCGAGGATGAAGGCGGTGACCCCGGCGGCGGCCTCCAGGTAGATGTTCCCGGCGCCGTCGCCGCGCGCGATGGTCAGCTCGAAGGGGTGCGTCATGCCGGGCTCTCCGGCCGTGCCGAAGAACAGGGCCCACAGCGACCACAGGAACGCGGCCGACGTGCCGACGGAGATCAGCGTGTCCATCGTGGCGGCGCCGTGCCGCGCGTTAGTGAAGGCCGCCTTGTGGAAGGGCCAGGCCGCGTAGGTGACGACGGGCGCGGCGAGGGTCAGCGAGAGCCACTGCCAGTACTCGAACTGGAGGGCCGGGACCATGGCCATGGCGATGACGGGCACGGCGAGCACGACGGCGGTGACGAGCCGCTGCCGCAAGGGCCGCAGCTCGTCCGCCCCGGCGTCCGGGGCGGACGTGGTGTCCGTGGCGCCCGTGTCCCGCGGTTCCGGCGGCGCGGGCTCCTGGGCCGTGTACCCGGTGGCCTCGACGGTGGCGATCAGATCCGCGACCTGTACGCCTCGGTCGCCGTCATAGCTGACCCGCGCCTTCTCGGTGGCGTAGTTGACGGTCGCCTCGACACCGTCCATCCGGTTCAGCTTCTTCTCGATACGGGCGGCGCACGACGCGCAGGTCATGCCGCCGATGACGAGCTCCGCCTGCATGGTGGCCTCCTTCGGAATCCGATACCCGGGGTGGGTACCCGGCAACGACTCCACCTTATACCCCTGGGGGGTATCGTCCGCAAGCACGAACAGGGCTTGACTTGGTACCCCCCAGGGGTATCGTCGGACAACATTCGGGTGCCACGGCCTACGACCCACTGCACCCCCGGATCGGATCCGACGGAGGAGCCCGCATGCACACCGGACTGAAGATCACCGCGTTCGCCGCCGGTCTCGCGACAGCGTTCGGCGCCGCGTACGGGGTGGGGACGGGCGCCGCCCCCATCACCGCGAAGGAGTCGCGGGCGCCGGAGCACGGGGCCCACGCGGAGCCGGCCACGGCCCCCGCGGCGTCGACCGTGCCGGGCGGGCTGCAGGTCTCCGAACGCGGCTACACGCTCGACCTGGAGCGCGACCGGCTGCCCGCCCGCACCGGCGAGATCCGCTTCACCATCCGCAAGGACAGCACCGGCGCGCCCGTGACCTCGTACGAGAAGGAGCACGACAAGGAGCTGCATCTGATCGTGGCCTCGCGGGACCTCACCGCGTACCGCCATCTGCACCCCGTGCGCGACGCCGACGACACGTGGTCGACGCCCGTCTCGCTGCCGAAGGCGGGCGACTACCGGGTCTTCGCGGACTTCACGCCGAGCGGCGAGAAGGAAGGGCTCACGCTCGGCGCGGGACTCGGGGTCGCCGGGCGGTACGCACCGGCCGCGCTGCCCTCGCGCGCCTCCACGGCACGTGTGGCGGACGGGTACGAGGTCCGGGTCGAGGGCGCGCTGAAGCCGGGCGCGGCGCGTGAGCTGACGTTGCGTATCAGCCACAACGGGCGCCCGGTCACCGATCTGGAGCCGTACCTCGGCGCGTACGGGCATCTGGTCGCGCTGCGCTCGGGCGACCTCGCGTACCTCCACGTTCACCCGCACGACGGCGCGGCGGGGCCCGAGGTCTCGTTCACGGCGACGGCTCCCAGCGAAGGGACGTACCGGCTGTTCCTGGACTTCAAGCACGGCGGGAAGGTCAGGACGGCTGCGTTCACGGTGCACGCGGCGTAGGCTGAGCGACGTTATTGGACTAGACCTGTGTGCCTAGACCTTGTGTGACGACGTGACGAAGACGACGGGAGCCCGATGAGCGAGCGCGCAGTCCTGGAGGTGATCGCCCTCGACGCCCAGGACGCGACCGCGGCCCAGGCCGGGGGCGCGGACCGCCTGGAGCTGGTCACCGACATGGCGGCGGACGGTCTGACGCCGTCGGTGGAGACGTTCGCGGCGATCCGCGCCGCCGTGGACATCCCGCTGCGCGTGATGCTGCGGCTCTCGGACGGCTTCTCGGCGGGGGGCTCCGCGCGGGTCGGGGAGCTGGTGGGGGCGGCTCGGGCGCTGCGCGGCGAGGGGGCGGAGGAGTTCGTGCTCGGGTTCCTCGACGAGCAGGGCGGGGTCGACCTCGCGGCTGTCGAGGCGATCGTGGGTGAGCTGGACGGATGCCGGTGGACGTTCCACCGGGCCATCGACCGGGCCGCCGATCGGGATGCCCTGCGCAAGCAGCTGGCGTTTCTGCCCGGCCTCGACACGTATCTGACCGCCGGGTCCTCGGAGGGGGTCGACGCCGGGCTCGGCGTCCTGGTCGCCGAGGCGGCGCGCTCCGGTGACCCCGGGTATGAGCAGCAGCTCCTGGTGGGCGGCGGCCTGCGCCTGGAACATGTAGCGGGCCTACGAGCCGCGGGCATCACGGCCTTCCACATCGGCGGCGCGTCCCGCCCCGACGGCTGGAACGGCCCGGTCTCGCCGGAAGCGGTCCGGGTCTGGCGCGAGACCCTGGACGCGTGACCCCAGCGGGTGCCCGCCACCACGCACCCCCGTCCTCGACCGCGGGCCCTGGAATGCGCACTGCGTGCGGCATTCTTCGGTTGATTTTCGGGCGCGACTCTCGTCGTGGCTGGTCGCGCAGTTCCCCGCGCCCCTGAGATGCGCACTTCGTGCGCCATCTCAGTGAGGCGCGCGTGACGCGGCCCTCCATGAAGCTGCGGCGGAGCCGCATGCTTCAGGGGCGCGGGGAACTGCGCGACCAGCCACGACGCGACGCGCGGCCGCCCCCAAGGGGAAGCCCTACGGCGATGGGGGTCAGGCCAGATGGAGCGGTAGTGGGGTCGTGTGGGTTACCAACAGGCCCGATACCGCGCGGGTCAGCGACACATACAACCGCCGGAGGCCTGTGCGTTCGTCCGGCTCCCCAGCGACGATCGACGCCGGATCGTCCAGGACCACGTAGTCGTACTCCAACCCCTTCGCCAGGGACGCCGGAACCAGGGTCAGACGGGCCTCCGCCGTCGTTTCCTCGCCCGGGGCCAGAAACGACAGGCCCGCCCCCGCCAACGCCTCAGCCAGCGCAGCGCACCGCCCATCCGCCGCGATGAGCCCCACCGACCCCTCATGCCGCAGCAGCTCGACACACGCCCCGACCACCCCCTCCGCCCCCGCCACCGCACGCACCTCGAACGCCCCCGGGTTCTCACGAACCGACTCCACCGGCGCCAGCCCCGGCGCGATCGACGGAAGCAGCCGGGACGCGTACCGGATGACATCCGTCGGGACGCGGAACCCGGCCGTCAGTTCCTCGATCACCGCGTCCGGCTTGCCGAGGTGCTCCAGCGCCTCACCCCAGCTCCGCGTCGCCCACGGCGTCGTCCCCTGCGCCAGATCCCCGAGCACGGTCACGGACCCGGTCGTCGCCCGCCGCCCCACCGCCCGGTACTGCATCGGCGACAGATCCTGCGCCTCGTCGAGAACGACATGCCCGAGCGAGTGCGTACGGGCGACGAGATCGCTCGCCTCGTCGATGAGCACCGCGTCCGCGACGGACCACTTGGCGCTTTTCACGCTCCGCGCGGGCTTCTCCCACAGCACGGCCTTCTGCTCGTCCCCGCTCAGCACACCCTCCGCGTGCTCCGCCAGGAACTCCGCGTCGGACAGCAGCCGCAGCACGAGCTTGGCCGGGTCGACGGCCGGCCAGACCGCCTTCACCACGGCCTTGACCGCCGCGTTCCGCGCGACCGCGTCCTGCACCCGGTCGTCCGGCGCCTCCCCCGCCCGCTCCATCTGGACGAGCACGGCGTGCGCGATGCGCTGCGAGAGGGCGTCGCGCGCGGCCCCGTACCGCATGTCGCGGGCCATCAACTCGCGGACGATCTCCTCCAGTTCGTACGAGGCGACCCGCCACCGGCGCGATCCGCGGACGACCACGACCCCCTCGTCCGGCATCGTGATGTGCGACCGCAGCGCCCGCCGCACGACCTCCGCCATCCGCGCGTCCCCCTTCACGAGGGCCGCTTCGGCGCTGTCGACGCCCCGCACCTCCACGTGCGTCCCCACGAGGTCGTCGACGGTCGCCTGCTTGACCTCCAACTCGCCGAGCGCGGGCAGCACTTGCTCGATGTAGTGGAGGAAGGACGCGTTCGGCCCGATGACGAGCGTCCCGGTGCGGGCGAGCCGCTCGCGGTGCGCGTACAGCAGATAGGCGACCCGGTGCAGGCCGACCGCCGTCTTCCCGGTCCCCGGACCACCCTGGACGCACACCGATCCGGCGAGCCCGCTGCGCACGATCTCGTCCTGCTCGGGTTGGATCGTGGCGACGATGTCCCGCATCGGGCCGACGCGGGGCCGCTCGATCTCCTGCTGGAGCAGCTTGCTGGTGCGCTCGGCCTCGTCCGGGTCGGAGAGGTGCTCGTCCTCGTACGCGCTCAGCTCGCCGCCGGTGTAACCGAACCGGCGGCGCAGCGCGACGTCCATCGGGTCCTTCTTCGAGGCCCGGTAGAACGGCTGCGAGACGGGGGCGCGCCAGTCGATGACCATCGGGTCGCCCTCGGCGTCGTGCACGTGCCGCCGCCCGATGTAGAACTGCTCGCCGTCGGCGCCTTCGGCGAGGTCGACGCCGGGTGCGTGCAGGTAGTCGAGGCGGCCGAAGAAGAGCGGGGTGTGGCTGAGGTCGGCGAGCGCCTTGATCCGGTCGTCGATCTGGCGCTGGAGCACCTCGGCGTTGACCCAGTTCGCGGTGACGTCGCGGATGTCGAGCGACTCGGCGTCCTCGCGCATGGCGCGCAGGGCGGCGCGGGACGAATGGAGATGCGCGCGCTCACGGTCGAGCGGCGTGGACGTGCTCACGGGTTGCCTCCGGCTACGGGTACGCGGATACGCGGGTACGCGGGTGGGAGATCCGGCCGGTTTCCGTCCGGCCGGCGGCGCTCCGGCTTCGGCGACCGCGACGCGGTGAAGGGAGGCGGGCAGACGCGCGAGTGTACGGGACGCCCCATGGCCGGGGCCAACACTTTTCCCCGGGGTCCCTCAGGGTCGGCATCCCCCGCAGGTCGTACCCGGGTTCCCTCCCGGGACCGATGTGCGGGTATGCCCGGATTCGCATGATGGATACATGAGCACAGCGACCTGCACCACGGCCCCCTCCGGCGCCTCGGCGACGACCGGAGCCCCCCGTCCGCACCGCGTCGGCGACGCCGCGCGGGCCGTCCGGGCGTTCGCCTCGGCGGTGTTCTCGGTCGTCGTCCTGGGCGACACCGACAGCACGCTGTACCGGGACGCGGGCGTGGTCCGCCACCACTGACACCGGCCTCCAGGCTCTAGGGTTCGGGCCATGACCACCCCGTACGAGGACCCACAGGAACTGCGTGAGCACTGGGCCCGCGCCCTGCGCGCGGCAAGCGCCGGGGCGACGGACCTCGACCCGTACCCGTACGCCGACAACCTGCTGTCCCGCTGGGCCGAGCCTCAGCGCAAGTACCACACCACCGAGCACCTGACGGCCGTCCTGGCCCGCGTCGACGTCCTCGCGGACCACGCCGACGACCCCGCGCTGGTGCGGCTCGCCGCCTGGTTCCACGACGCGGTGTACCGCCCGGACCGCTCCGAGAACGAGGAGCGCTCGGCGGCGCTCGCCGAACGCGCGCTGACGGAGGCGGGTCTGCCGGAGGCGGCGGTCGCGGAGGTCGCGCGCCTGGTCCGGCTCACGGTCGGCCACGACCCGGCCGACGGCGACACCAACGGCGAGACCCTGTGCGACGCCGACCTGGCCATCCTCGCCTCGCCCCCGGAGGCGTACGCCGCGTACACGAAGGCGGTCCGCGCGGAGTACGCCTTCGTGCCCGACGAGGCGTTCCGCGAGGGCCGCGCCGCGGTCCTGCGCCAACTCCTCGCCCTGCCCCGCCTGTTCCGCACGCCGCACGGCGCGGCGCACTGGGAGTCCCCGGCCCGCGACAACCTGACGACGGAACTCGACCTGCTGACCCGCTGACGCGCTGACCCGCTGACCTGCTGACCTGCTGACCTGCTGACCTCGGACCGTCCCTGACCTACCGGGGATGCTTCGGCCGCCGCAGCCCCGCCTCCGTGATCCTGCGGACCAGTTCCTTCGAGCCGACCGCGACGGCCCCGGCCCGCACCGCGTCCTCGTAGCGGTGCGACGGGATGTCGTAGTGGTCGCGTTCGAAGGCGCGGCGCGGGGCGCCCAAGCGCTCGGCGAAGGCGTGGAGTTCGTCGAACGACACGTCGCTGACCAGGTGCGACCACATGCGGCCGTGGCCGGGCCAGGTCGGCGGGTCGATGTACACGGTCACCGGCGTCACCGGCCGACCGCGCCGAGCGACCCCACCGGCGCGACCACCACGCCCGCCTCCGAGCACACCCAGTGCGGGTCGGCGCCCAGTTCCGGCTCGACGTCCAGGGCGTGCGGGCCCTCCGCGCCCGAGCCCGGCCCGCACACGGGGCAGAGCGGCCAGCGCCCGTGCCGCTCAAGGAGCCCGTCCTTCACGTCCTGCGCGACGAGCCCGGAGACGTACTCCACACCGTCCGGCCACTGCTCGACCCACCAGCGGCGGGACGCGATCGACTCCTCGACGAGCGAGACGACGTCCGGGTCGGCGACGTCCGCCGCCTTCAGGTCCGCGAGCACGAGTGCGCGGGCCGCGTGCAGGGCCTGCTCCAGGGGGCTGATGGTGTCCATGCATCAATTGTGCGCCTCTTGACCCCTCCGGTATTTGAAAATATCTTTCAGCCGTGAGCAATGACGTGAAGGAAAGTTTCTCAAGCGATGCGCCGCCCGCGCCCGCGGCCCTCGCCGCCAAGGTGCGCACGCTCGCGCCGTCGATGACCCGCTCCATGCAGCGGGTCGCCGAGGCCGTCGCCGCCGATCCGGCCGGCTGCGCCGCCCTCACCGTCACCGGCCTCGCCGAGCTCACCAGCACGAGCGAGGCGACGGTGGTCCGCACCGCCCGCATCCTCGGCTACCCGGGCTACCGCGACCTGCGCCTCGCCCTCGCCGGGCTCGCCGCCCAGCAGCAGTCGGGCCGGGCGCCCGCCGTCACGGCCGACATCGCGGTCGACGACCCGATAGCGGACGTGGTCGCGAAGCTGGCCTACGACGAGCAGCAGACGCTGGCCGACACCGCGGCGGGGCTTGACACGGTGCAGCTGGCCGCAGCGGTGAGCGCGCTTGCCGGGGCCCGGCGCGTCGACGTGTACGGGGTCGGGGCGTCCGGGCTGGTCGCCCAGGACCTGGCCCAGAAACTGCTCCGCATAGGACAGGTGGCGCACGCGCACTCGGACCCGCACCTGGCGATCACGAATGCGGTGACGCTCCGCTCGGGGGATGTGGCGGTCTCGATCACGCACTCGGGGGCGACGGGCGACGTGATCGAGCCCCTCCGCGTCGCGTTCGAGCACGGCGCCACGACGATCGCGATCACCGGCCGTCCGGACGGGCCGGTCTCCCAGTACGCGGACCACGTCCTGACGACCTCCATCGCCCGGGAAAGCGAGCTGCGTCCCGCGGCGATGTCGTCCCGGACGAGCCAGCTCCTGGTGGTGGACTGCCTGTTCGTGGGCGTGGCCCAGCGCTCCTACGAAACAGCGGCCCCGGCGCTCTCGGCGTCCTACGAGGCCTTGGCCCACCGGCATCGCGCGGCGCCACGAGCGTCCAGGTCATGAACCCGGGTCACCGCCCAGCCCCCGGAGGCATTCACCCGACTCCCCCACCGTCGTGGCTGGTCGCGCAGTTCCCCGCGCCCCTGGAGCATGCGGCTTCGCCGCAGCCCCCTAGGCCACGCATCACGCGCGCCCCTCTGAGACGGCGCACGAAGTGCGCACTCAAGGGGCGCGAGGAACTGCGCGACCAGCCACGACGCGACCCGCACGCGAAGACGGCAGGAGTGCCGCACGAAGTGCGCACTCGGGGGCGCGGGGAACTGCGCGACCAGCCACGACGCGAGCCGCACCCGACCGACGGCCGACGAATGCCGCACGGAGTGCGCATTCCAGGGGCGCGGGGAACTGCGCGACCGGCCACAAAGCGAGCCGCACCCGACCACAACCCTCCGTACCGGAAAGAGCCGCCCCCCAATGACGACCACGGACTACACCGCCCTGCAGGCCCAGCTCGCCACCCTCACCACAGAGGCCTTCCGCCCGGAACTCGCCGAGATCGACCAGCGCTCCACCCTGGAGATCGCCCAGATCATGAACGGTGAGGACGCCACGGTCCCCACCGCCGTGGCGGCCCAGCTCCCCCAGATCGCCGCCGCGATCGACGGCACGGCGGACCGCATGTCCCGCGGCGGCCGCCTGATCTACACCGGCGCGGGCACGGCAGGCCGCCTCGGCGTGCTCGACGCCTCCGAGTGCCCGCCCACCTTCAACACCACCCCCGGCGAGGTCGTCGGCCTGATCGCGGGCGGCCCCTCCGCGATGATCACGGCAGTGGAAGGCGCCGAGGACTCCAAGGACCTGGCGGCAGAAGACCTGACCGCGCTCGACCTCACCGAGAACGACATCGTCGTGGGCATCTCGGCCTCGGGCCGCACCCCGTACGCGATCGGCGCCGTCGAGCACGCGCGCACGAGCGTCGGCGCCCTGACCATCGGCCTGTCCTGCAACGCGGACAGCGCCCTCGCGGCGGCGGCGGACCACGGCATCGAGGTGGTCGTCGGCCCCGAGCTGCTCACCGGCTCGACCCGCCTCAAGGCGGGCACCGCCCAGAAGCTCGTCCTCAACATGCTGTCGACGATCACCATGATCCGGCTCGGCAAGACGTACGGAAACCTGATGGTCGACGTACGCGCGTCGAACGAGAAGCTGCGGGCCCGCTCCCGCCGCATCGTCTCCCTGGCCACGGGCGCCGACGACGCCGTCATCGAGGCCGCGCTCGCCGCGACGGACGGGGAGGTGAAGAACGCGATCCTCGTCGTGCTCGGCGAGGTCGACGGGGAGACGGCGGCCCGTCTCCTGGCCGAGTCCGACGGCCACCTGCGCGCGGCGCTCGCCGCGGCGACCAAGACCACCCCCTGAACCGAACCACCGCACAGCAAGGCAGCACGCACCATGGCTGAGAACAAGAACCGCGACGTGGCGGCCTCGATCCTCCCTCTTGTGGGCGGCGCCGCGAACGTCACCTCCGTCGTCCACTGCATGACCCGGCTCCGGCTGGGTCTGGCGGACCGTTCACTCGTCCAGGACGAGGCGCTGAAGGCGCTGCCCGACGTCATGGGCGTGGTCGAGGACGAGACGTACCAGATCGTCCTCGGCCCGGGGAAGGTCGCCCGGGTGACGCCGGAGTTCGAGGCGCTGGTGGAGGAGGAGAGGGCGCAAGCCCCGGCCTCCGCCCCCGCGCACAGCTCCACCCCCGCGCACAGCACGACCGCCGACGAACTCGCCGCCCAGGGCGCCGAGCTGCGGGCGGCCCGCAAGGCGAAGAACGCCACGCCCTTCAAGCTCTTCCTGCGCCGCATCGCCAACATCTTCGTTCCGCTGATCCCGGCCCTGATCGGCTGCGGCATCATCGCCGGCATCAACGGCCTGCTGATCAACCTGGAGTGGCTGCCGGGCGTCACCCCCGCCCTCGCCGCGATCGCCTCCGGCTTCATGGCGCTGATCGCGGTGTTCGTCGGCTACAACACGGCGAAGGAGTTCGGCGGCACCCCGATCCTCGGCGGCGCGGTCGCGGCGATCATCGTGTACGCGGGCGTCGCGAACATCTCGGCGTTCGGCCAGAAGCTGAGCCCCGGCCAGGGCGGTGTCCTGGGCGCGCTCGGCGCGGCGGTCCTCGCGGTGTACGTGGAGAAGTGGTGCCGCAAGTGGGTGCCGGAGGCGGTGGACGTCCTGGTCACGCCCACCCTGACGGTCCTCGTCTCCGGTCTGGTCACGATCTTCGGTCTGATGTACGTCGCCGGTGAGGTCTCCACCGGCATCGGCACGGCGGCGAACTGGCTCCTGGACAACACGGGCGCGTTCGCGGGCCTCGTCCTGGGCGGCCTGTTCCTCCCCTTGGTCATGCTGGGCCTCCACCAGGCCCTGATCCCCATCCACACCACTCTGATCGAGCAGCAGGGTTACACGGTCCTCCTCCCGATCCTGGCGATGGCGGGCGCGGGCCAGGTCGGCTGCGCGATCGCGGTCTTCAAGCGGCTCAGGCACAACAAGTCGATCCGTACGACGATCAAGTCGGCGCTGCCCGCCGGTTTCCTGGGCGTCGGCGAACCCCTCATCTACGGTGTCTCGCTCCCCCTGGGCCGCCCTTTCATCACGGCGTGCGTCGGCGGCGCGGCGGGCGGCGCGTTCGTCGGACTCTTCTCGATGCTCGGCACGAAGGTCGGCTCGACGGCGATCGGCCCGTCCGGCTGGGCCCTGTTCCCCCTCCTCAAGGGCAACCACGGCCTCGGCACGACCTGCCTCATCTACGGCGGCGGCCTCCTCATCGGCTACGCGGTCGGCTTCCTGGCCACGTACTTCTTCGGCTTCAGCAAGCAGATGCTCTCCGAGCTGAACCAGGACGTGGACGCGGGCGAGTCCCCGACGGCCCGCGCCGAGTCCGCCCCCGGCGCGACCACCCCGGCCCCGCCCGCCCCGGCCAAGGTCTGACCCGGCCACGCCCGCTCAGGGCAGTCGCCCCTCCTGATTGACGACCCGGACCCGCGCCCGTAGCTCATCGAGCACGGGCGCGGGCGTCACCGCCTCCGGCGGGCAGTCCCACTCGACCCCGCCGCCCGGTGGCCGCAGTTGCAGGAACCCGCCGTCGCGCGCCATCACCTGCCCGACGCGCCCGTCCCGGGTGTCGATCACATACGGGCCGAGGCTCATCGCACGTTCCTCTCGTGCAGCACCGCCACCATCCGCAGCGTCATGTCCAGGTTGACGCACCCGAGGTTCACCAGCGGATACGCGACATCCCCCGCCGCCGACACCGCGTCCACCCGCAGCGACGGCAGCGTCACACCCAACACCCCCAGCTCCGCCCGCAATTGCTCGATCGCGTCCTCCACCACCCGCAACCGCTCCGCATCCCGCACCACCATGCTCCACTCCTTCACGCCAAGTTGCGCTTTCACCACACAGCGTGATGGCTGAATCCCTACGCTGGCCAGGGGGCACCCCCCAACAGCCGCACCTGCTGCACCGGAGCTGATGCAGATGACCGGACCCAAGGACCTCGACCCCGCCGCGCGCCGCGTCATGATCGGCGAAGAACTCCGCCACGCCCGCGAAAGAGCGGGCCTCACCCAACAAGCGCTGGGCGAGCGCCTGTTCGTGAGCGGCTCCTACATCGGCCAGATGGAGGCGGGTACGCGACGCGTCCTGCCGGACATGGCGCCGCGCCTGGACGAGACCCTGGGCATGGGGAGCTTTTTCGTACGCCATTGCGTCAAGGCGAACGCATCAAAACACCCCGAGCACTTCGCGGAGGCCGCCGAGGCGGAGGCCCTGGCGATCGAGATCAGGCAGTACCAGGCGCTGCTGATTCCAGGGCTGCTACAGACCCCGGCCTACGCCCGCGCGGTCTTCCTGGCCTACCAGCCGACAGCGCCGAACGAGGTCATCGACAACCTGGTGGCCACTCGCATGGAGCGCGCGCACATCCTCGACAACCCAGCAAAACCGTTGTTGTGGACCGTCCTTGACGAGGCCGCCCTGCGACGACCTGTGGGCGGCTCCGCCGTGATGGCGGAGGCGCTCTCCCACGTCGCCACCCTGGCGCAGAAGCGCCGGATCATCGTGCAGGTAGTGCCATTCGCGGCGGGCGCGCACGCGTCGCTGGACGGCCCGCTCAAGATCATGCACTTCGACGACGCGCCCCCGCTGTCCTTCATCGAGGCGTCCGACGTCGGGCAACTGGTGGACGATCCGGCGACCGTCGCGCGCCACCACCTGTCCTACGATCTACTCAGGGCCGAAGCGCTCACGCCGAAGCAATCCCTGGCCCTGATCACATCAGTGGCGGAGGATTACGCATATGAAGATCACGACGATCCCCGCGCCTGACCTGACCTCGGCCACTTGGCGAAAGTCCTCCTACAGCGGCGGCAGCGGCGGCGACTGCCTGGAAGTCACCACCGACCTCCCCGGAATCGTCCCGGTCCGCGACTCCAAGAACCCGGCCGGCCCGAGGCTCGTGCTCCGGGCGGAGAGCTGGTCCGCGTTCGTCGCCGACCTGCGGCGGGGCTGACCCGGGGCTCAAGCCCCGAGGCCCGAGCGCTGCTTGTAGGGATTGGGGGGTGGGTCTCAACCCACCCTCCCTCCCTGCGCGTTCGCCACACCGGGCACTTTCCGGGACCGGCTTGCCACGCAGGGTGACCAAGCCCTAACGTCACCGGATAACGAACAACCCCCGCGGTGCTGCAAACACACGCGGGGGCCTAACCAACGAAGATCTTTCCAGGAGATCCTCATGGCTGACGCCGAGTTTAGTGCCGCCCCCACCCCGTCGCACCCAATGGCGAACCCGGGTTACGGAAAACGTTCCGCACCCGAGCAACAGCCCCGCACAGGGCACGACTTCACCCACCTCCCCGAGCGGGAAGCGCACATCGCCGGGTTCATCGACCGGCTGCCCGACGGCTCGGAGATGTCGGTGAAGCTTCTTTCGCGCTGCCTCCCGTACGGCCAGGCGGCGATGCGTACGGCGCTCAACAACCTCCAGCGAGCCGGACACTTGCGGCGCGGGCGCGAGCATGTGCACGGGTCGGGCAGTGCGCGCTGGGTGACGCGGACGTGGTTCTCCCGGACCGCGAGGGGCGACGCGTGGTGGACGGCGTACGCGATGGGCGACGTACCGGAGGAGACACCGGCAGAGGCCGAACCCACGCAGCGCCCGACGCGGACCCGCGCGTTCCTGCTGCTCGCGGCGCTGGGCCGCCACGCTCCCTCGCTGGCGCTGTCGGCGGCGGAGTGCGCGCGGCTCGCGCCGGAGGCGGAGAGGTGGTTCACGCGGGGCGCGAGCGAGGACGACATGCGGCACGCGCTGACCGCAGGGCTCCCGGCGCGAGTCCACAGCCCGGCGGCCCTGCTGCACCGGCGCCTCGTCGACAAGCTCCCGCCCCCGGCCCCGGTCTCGGCCCGCCCGATCCTGCGCATGATCGAGTGCTCCACGTGCGGCACACCCGGCCACCCGGAGCTGCTGCCCGGCGGAACCTGCTCCCTGTGCCGAGGCGCGCACCCCACGTCGAGGCCCCTGACGACCCTCGCCCCGGAGACCGTCCGGAGCCACGCGACGCAGATCCGCAGGGCCATGGCCTTCGGCCGCGAAGAGACACGGGTGTGAGACCGCGCCGGTCCCGGCTCCACATGCGGCCCCGCCGTCACACGCGCATCCTGGCTGCATGGCTGACAGTACGTTTTCGAAGATTTCCTGGACGGAGTTCCGGCCGAACCAGCGGCGGCTCACCACAGGCGCCACGCTGTGGGGCGCCGGGCTGCTCGTCTCGACGGTCGGCGTCGGCGTCCTCGCGTACGAGCTGGTGCGGGCCGGTCGCACGTGGACCGGGAGCTGGGAGGTGCCGCCGGGCGAGATGGCGTCGCGCGCCTTCCACCAGGCGCAGAGCGCGGCGCAGGCGGGCCGGGACGCGTGGCTGAGCTACCAGGAGACGCCGCTCCGCTGAAAGCGACGGCCTCGGCTACCCCGCCCAGCGGCCCGACAGGAACGTCACCGCGTACAACGTCGACATCGGCGCGAGCACGCACAGGCAGGCGTGCATCGCCCGCTGGCTGCGGAGCGTCCACGCGGCGAGGCCGATCCACAGCGGCCACCAGAGCAGCGTCGCGCGCGGCACCGATGTGTACCAGTAGGACGTGCCGAGCGCCCACAGGCTCAGCGCGACGTACGTCGCCTCGGCCCAGCGGCGACGGCGCAGCAGCCACCCGAGCAGCCCGAGCCCGAGCAGCATCCCGAGGAGTTCGGCCTGGCACATGACGGCGTACCCGGTGGCGTAGCCGCCGCCGAAGGCCGCGTCCCAGGTGTGCGACCACGCCTCCCACGGCGCGTGGAACGTGCGGTACCAGCCGCGTTCCTCCGCGTGCTTCCACGCCATCCAGTCACCGGTCTCGGCGTGCAGGTACGCCGAGTAGGCGAGCGGGGCGAGGGCGGGCAGCGCCAGCCAGGGCAGCCGCCGCCACCGCCGGCCGGGGCCGTGCGCCACGAGGAACTGCACGAGCAGCGCCGCCGCGAGGAAGAGCCCGCTGACCCGGACGGCCGTCGCGGTCGCGGTGAGGAGCGCCGCGAGCGCCCACTTCTCGCGCCGCGCCGCCAGCCACGCGGGCAGGGCGAACGCGAGGAACAGCGACTCGGTGTACCCGGCGGCCAGGAAGACGGCGCACGGCGACATCAGCAGGAGCAGCACCGTCCGGCCGCCTAGCACCGGGCCGGCTATGCGGGCGAGGGCGAGCACGGCGACGCCGCCCGACACGAGCGAGATGAGCAGCCCGGCGGCGTTCCAGTCGGGTACGACCATGTGCACGGCGCGCAGCGCGAGCGGGAAGCCGGGGAAGAACGCCTCGGAGTTGTCCTGCGTGTGGAAGTAGCCGAACTCGGCTATGGACCGGTAGTGCGCCCAGTCCCACTGCTGGAACGCGGAGAGCAGCGGCCTGGCCTCCTTGGTGTCCGGGGAGGCGGGGAAGAGCCGGGTCACGCAGTACGCGGTGAGGAGCAGCCCGAGCCGGGTGAGCAGGTAGATCCGCAGCACGGTCCGGTCGAGCGGGTTCAGCCGCGGCCGTCTCGACCGGCGGCGCTGCTGCGGCTCGGCGGGCCGGGTGGATATGGACGGCGCTTCCAGAAGGGCCGCGGACATACGGGAGCTCCGTTCGGAGTGTGCGGGGTGTGGGGGGACGCCTCAGGGCGCCGGGTGACACGTGTGAGAGGAAAATCAGGAGGCCCACCCGGGGATCGTCGGCAGCACCCGCTCGGCGACGTCGAACAGCACGCGGTCGTCCGGCACGGCCCCGTCCTCGCGCCACAGCGTCAGCTCGAAGGAGCCGCCCGAGTCCTTGGCGTCCTGCGCCACCGACAGCACGCGGGCGGGCACGCCAGGGCCGCTGCTTGAGTCACTGCCGTCGAGCCTGAACTGCAGGTTGAGGGTGCGGTCGGCGTAGAGCACCGCGCGGTGGCCGTGGAACCGGCGGTTCTCCTGCGGGTCGTCGAAGAGGCCCGCGGTGAGGGCGACCGGATGGTCGTCGTAGGTGCCTTCGAGGGTCACGGTGTACGTCTCGAACTCGATCCGCGCCGACGGCGTGGGGATCTTGCGGGCGCCCGCCATCGTGATCGCGGTGTTGCTGCCCGACGCGGTGGTGGGGATCTCGGTGGGCGTGCCGAGGAGGGTCGCGAGGTCCTTCCGGTTGAGGGCCGCGCACAGCTCGGCGCCCGAGACCCGCCCCGCCGCCTTGTTCTTCGCGCCGTCCGCCTTGTCGTAGTCCGAGCAGGTGGCGGGCTCCGCCGCGCTCTGCCCCGAGGCCGTGTCCCCGGTGCGCAGTTGCTGCGCCCAGAGGCCGAGGCCCAGCGCTCCGACGACGGCTATGGCCGCCACCGCCTGCCCCCAGGCGAAGGAGTCCTCGGATCTGCCGCCTTCGTCTCCCATACCGTCCCCCGCTTCTGTCATATGCCTGCCCCGTGAAGTGCCCGGGGACTTTAACCCGACAACGCCCGAGGGCGGCACCCCCTCCTGAAGAGGAAGTGCCGCCCTCGGGACGAACAGACGAGCTGAACCGGAACGAACCGGATCAGAAGTCCATGTCACCGCCCGGCATACCGCCCGGAGCGCCCGCGGCAGCGGCCTTCTCCGGCTTGTCGGCGATGACGGCCTCGGTGGTGAGGAACAGCGCGGCGATCGACGCGGCGTTCTGGAGCGCGGAGCGCGTCACCTTGGCCGGGTCGAGGATGCCCTCGGCGATCATGTCGACGTACTCACCCGTGGCGGCGTTCAGACCGTGGCCGACGGCCAGGTTGCGCACCTTCTCCACGACGACGCCACCCTCAAGGCCACCGTTGACGGCGATCTGCTTGAGCGGGGCCTCCAGGGCGAGCTTCACGGCGTTGGCGCCGGTCGCCTCGTCACCGTCGAGCTCCAGCTTCTCGAAGACCGCGGAGGCCTGGAGCAGGGCCACGCCACCACCGGCGACGATGCCCTCCTCGACGGCCGCCTTCGCGTTGCGGACGGCGTCCTCGATGCGGTGCTTGCGCTCCTTGAGCTCGACCTCGGTGGCGGCACCGGCCTTGATGACGGCCACGCCGCCGGCCAGCTTCGCCAGACGCTCCTGGAGCTTCTCGCGGTCGTAGTCCGAGTCGCTGTTCTCGATCTCGGCACGGATCTGGTTGACACGGCCCTGGACCTGGTCGGTGTCACCGGCGCCGTCGACGATCGTCGTCTCGTCCTTGGTGATGACGACCTTGCGGGCGCGACCGAGCAGGTCGAGACCGGCGTTCTCCAGCTTGAGGCCGACCTCCTCGGAGATGACGGTGCCACCGGTGAGGATGGCGATGTCGCCGAGCATGGCCTTGCGGCGGTCACCGAAGCCCGGGGCCTTGACGGCGACGGACTTGAAGGTGCCACGGATCTTGTTGACGACCAGGGTCGACAGGGCCTCGCCCTCGACGTCCTCGGCGATGATCAGCAGCGGCTTGCCCGACTGCATGACCTTCTCCAGGAGCGGGAGCAGGTCCTTCACGTTGCCGATCTTGGAGTTGACGATGAGGATGTACGGGTCGTCGAGCGACGCCTCCATCCGCTCCATGTCGGTGGCGAAGTACGCCGAGATGTAGCCCTTGTCGAAGCGCATACCCTCGGTGAGCTCCAGCTCCAGACCGAAGGTCTGGGACTCCTCGACGGTGATGACGCCTTCCTTGCCGACCTTGTCCATGGCCTCGGCGATGAGCTCGCCGATCTGGGTGTCGGCGGCGGAGATGGAGGCCGTGGAAGCGATCTGCTCCTTGGTCTCGACATCCTTGGCCTGCTCGAGCAGGGCGGCGGAGACGGCCTCGACGGCCTTCTCGATGCCGCGCTTGAGGGCCATCGGGTTGGCACCGGCGGCCACGTTGCGCAGACCCTCGCGCACCAGGGCCTGGGCCAGGACGGTCGCGGTCGTCGTGCCGTCACCGGCGACGTCGTCCGTCTTCTTCGCGACCTCCTTGACCAGCTCGGCGCCGATCTTCTCGTACGGGTCCTCGAGCTCGATCTCCTTGGCGATGGACACACCATCGTTGGTGATCGTGGGGGCGCCCCACTTCTTCTCGAGGACGACGTTGCGACCCTTGGGGCCCAGGGTCACCTTGACGGCGTCGGCGAGCTGGTTCATGCCGCGCTCGAGGCCGCGCCGTGCCTCCTCGTCGAACGCGATGATCTTGGCCATGTGAAGTGGTCCTCCCGGACGGGGTGGAAAAGCAAGCAAACGGACCGTGCTGGTGCCCGCGACGGACGGCCCCCGAGCCTCGTGGTTCCTTGCCCCACCGGCCCCCGGACCTCACCGACCCGATCCAAGTTCTGTCACTCTCACTGGGAGAGTGCTAAGCCCAATGATTAGCACTCGACCCCGGAGAGTGCAAGGTGCTCCCGCGAAGCGGGATCGTTGAGGGGTGGTGGTCGGGCGACGGGCGGGCGCAAGCGGCTACCACAGATCGGGCGGGGGCGCGCACAGCGCGCGAGGGGCGCCGGGCACGACGAAGGGCCCGCGCCCCCTCGGGGAACGCGGACCCTTCGTCTCGTACGAAGCCTGTCAGTCGCGACGCGCTTCAGCCGGCGGCGGCCAGGCGGACCATGTCTGCCTGCGGCCCCTTCTGGCCCTGCGAGATCTCGAATTCCACTCGCTGACCCTCTTCGAGGGTGCGGTAGCCGTCCATCTGAATCGCGCTGTAGTGGACGAATACATCCGCACCACCGTCGACCGCGATGAAGCCGTACCCCTTCTCCGCGTTGAACCACTTGACGGTGCCCTGAGCCATGCCTAACTCCCCTATTACTGGCCCTTGCACAGACCCGCACTTCGCGGATCCGGGTCAGACCTCACCCTCCCCAATGGGTGGGGGTGTGCGCCGGAACGCGTCGACCGCGGCTGAATGTATCTGCCCAACTGCCGTCTGCAACAGGTCAATCGGACGAGAAATCTGGGCACCCTCGAACGGGGAAACCGGGCCAACTCACCGGATCTCAGGGCAACTCGGGCCAGGCAAATGCCATAAAAGGCTCGAAGGGGCTGGACACTTTGGCTGCTTCTTGTCGCGTCCCGAGCGGAAACTCATATGCGCCCGTCATGCACCAGGCGGGGAAAGGAAGCGACTTCCCCAACTGTACCGCGCTCAACCAAGCAGAATTGCCCCCTCCGTTTCTCTCGCGGAGGGGGCAACAGGGGTAACTCAGCGTTCGCTCAGCCGCCGGCGACGGCGGGAATGATCGACACGCCCGCGCCGTCCGGCGTGGCGGTCTCCAGACCCTGCTCGAAGCGGACGTCATCGTCATTGACGTAGACGTTGACGAACCGGCGCAGCTTGCCCTGATCGTCGAGGACCCGGGCGGCGATCCCGGTGTGGTTCTTCTCGAGATCGGCGATGACCTCACCGAGGGTGCCGCCCTCGGCGGCGACCTCGGCCTGCCCACCGGTATAGGTACGCAGAATGGTAGGAATCCGAACGTTGACGCTCACAACTCACCTCAGCACTAGTCAGCCCCTCCGGCGATTGAGGAGCGGGGGTCCGGGGGCAGAGCCCCCGGTTACGGGAAGGGGCGGGGAGGGGAAACCTACTCGGCGGCGAGCCCAGCGTCCCGGAACGCCTCAAGAGACGGCTTGATGGTCGCGGTGGCCTGCGAAGTCTCAGCGACAGCGTCAAGCGTCTTGAGCCCGTCACCGGTGTTCAGCACAACAGTCGTGAGAGCCGGATCGATGAGCCCCGCCTCGATCAGCTTCTTGGTGACCCCGACCGTCACCCCGCCGGCGGTCTCCGCGAAGATCCCCTCCGTCTGCGCAAGCAGCTTGATCGCCTCGACGACCTGCTCGTCGTCGACGTCCTCCACGGCACCCCCGGTGCGGCGCGCGATGTCGAGCACGTACGGACCGTCGGCCGGGTTGCCGATGGCGAGCGACTTGGCGATGGTGTTCGGCTTCTGCGGCCGGACGACGTCGTGCCCGCCCTTGTACGCGACGGAGACCGGCGAGCACCCCTCGGCCTGCGCACCGAACAGCTTGTACGGCTTGTCCTCGACGAGCCCGAGCTTGATCAGCTCCTGCAGCCCCTTGTCGATCTTCGTGAACTGCGATCCGGAGGCGATCGGGATGACGAGCTGGTCCGGCAGTCGCCAGCCGAGCTGCTCGCAGATCTCGTAGGCCAGCGTCTTGGAGCCCTCGCCGTAGTACGGGCGCAGGTTCACGTTGACGAAGCCCCAGCCCTCGCCCAGCGGGTCGCCGATCAGCTCGGAGCAGAAGCGGTTCACGTCGTCGTAGTTGCCCTCGATGGCGACGAGGTCACCGCCGTAGACACCGGCCATGACGACCTTGCCCTGCTCCAGGTCGTGCGGGATGAACACGCAGGACCGGAAGCCGGCGCGGGCGGCGGCGGCGCCGACGGCGCCGGCCAGGTTGCCGGTGGAGGAGCAGGAGAGGGTGGTGAAGCCGAAGGCCCGCGCGGCCTCGATGGCCTGGGCGACGACGCGGTCCTTGAAGGAGTGCGTGGGGTTGCCGGAGTCGTCCTTGACGAACAACTTGCCCTGCTCGACGCCGAGTTCGCGGGCGAGGTTGTCGGCCTTGACGAGCTTGGTCCAGCCGGGGTTCAGGTTCGGCTTCTCGGCGACGTCGGCCGGGACGGGCAGCAGCGGGGCGTAGCGCCACACGTTGGCCGGGCCCGCCTCGATCTGCTTGCGGAGCGCCTCGGGGTCGCCGACGGGAAGGTCGTACGCGACTTCCAGCGGGCCGAAACACTCGGCACAGGCGAAGATGGGGCCAAGGTCGAAAGTGGTGCCGCACTCGCGGCAGGAGAGCCCGGAAGCGGGGCCGAGATCGACGGCCTTGGCGGCGGTGGTGTCCACGGCGGCGGTGGCGTCCGTGGTGGCGACAGTCTGTACAGCCATGAGAGGCGAGGCCCTTTCTCCTCATCTTCCTCGCGACGCATCTCGCCGCGAGACGGATTTGGCACCTTCCCTAGCCGGGAGCCTCGCGAGCGCACTGCGGTGTGCGTACGAGACCGGCTGGAGGGTTGCCGGGGCTTCAACGGGCCGTATCCCTCTGCCCCTCTGGATGAGCGGTATTCGGTTGTTTGTGGCAGTTGTGTCGGCGGCGACCCCGGCATGCGATGGTCACCGGCCTTGTTCAAGACTGTAACCGAAGGCACGGACGCTTGAGATAGTCGTCCGCACCGCGAGATGGATCACATCGATGACCCCCGTGAGGAGCCACAGACCGTGCTGGAAGAAGTCGAACGCTGGCTTGAGCAGCGCTCCTGGTCGGTGGCCGACCGCCCGCCGCACCAGCTGGTCGCGGCGAAGCGCGCGTCCGGCCAGACGGTGAGCGTCGTGCTGCCCGCGCTCGACGAGGAGGCGACGGTCGGCCAGATCGCCACCGTCATCCGGCGCGAGCTGATGACGGAGGAGGTGCCGCTCGTCGACGATCTCGTGGTCCTGGACTCCGGCTCCACGGACCGCACCGCCGAGGTCGCGGCGGCGGCCGGGGCGCGCGTCGTGCACCGGGACACGATCCTGCCGCGCATCCCGGCCAAGCCGGGCAAGGGCGAGGTGCTGTGGCGCTCCCTGTACGTCACGAGCGGCGACATCGTCTGCTACGTCGACGCCGACCTGAAGGAGTTCTCGGCGGACTTCGTCTCCGGGATCGTCGGCCCGCTCCTGACCGACCCGGGCGTCAGCTTCGTCAAGGCGATGTACGACCGCCCGCTCGGCGAGGCGGCCGGGCAGGGCGGCCGGGTCACCGAGCTGATGGCGCGCCCGATCCTCAACCTGCACTGGCCGCGCCTGGCCGGTTTCGTCCAGCCGCTCGGCGGTGAGTACGCGGCGCGCAGGTCGCTCCTCGAACGCCTGCCGTTCCCGGTCGGGTACGGGGTCGAGCTCGGGCTGCTCGTCGACGCGCTGCACACCGTCGGCCTGGACGCGCTCGCCCAGGTCGACGTGGGGGTGCGCAAACACCGCCACCAGGACGGCCTCGCGCTCGGCCGGATGGCGGCGGCGATCTACCGCACGGCCCAGCTCCGGCTCGCGCGCGGCCATCTGGTGCGGCCGGAGCTCACCCAGTTCGAGCGGGGCGAGGGCGGCTTCGTGCCGCGGACGTACGCCGTGGACACGGTGGAGCGGCCACCGATGGCCGAGATCGGTGAGTATGCGGAGCGTCGCGTGGCATAGACGTGGGTTAATCATGCTTTCTGTCTAGATTGCCCCCTATGTGGCTCACTCATCGCGCGGAATGGGCGGCGCTCGCCGCGACCGGCTCCGACCATCCACGGCTGTGGCTGTACGGCGGGCTCGCCATCGCGCTCTGTGTCCTCGGCGCGCTCGCCCTCGCGGCGGCACGCAGCCGTCGGCGCGTTTGAACCCCCTCCGACCGGGCTAGCGTGCCCCTATGGCTTCCACGCAAGGTGCTGCTGAGGTTCTCGTCGCGTCCAACCGCGGCCCCGTCTCGTACGTCCTGAAGGACGGTGCCGACGGCGCCGGCGGGGCGGGGATCGAGGCGAAACGCGGCGGCGGCGGACTGGTCTCCGCGCTCAGCGTCGTCGAGGACAAGCTGTGGGTCTGCTCGGCCCTCACCGACGGCGACCGGGAGGCCGTGCGGCGCGGCGTGTCCGAGCCCGGCGTGCGCATGCTGGACATCGACGCGGAGGTGCACGCGGAGGCGTACAACGGCGTCGCCAACTCCGTGCTGTGGTTCGTGCACCACATGCTGTACCAGACGCCTCTCGAGCCGTCGTTCGGCCCGGAGTTCCGGCGCCAGTGGGCCTCCTACGAGGCGTACAACCGGGCCTTCGCCGAAGCGCTCGCCGAGGAGGCCGCGCCCGGGGCGACCGTCGTCGTGCAGGACTACCACCTCACGCTCGTCCCCGGGATGCTCCGCGAACTCCGCGACGACCTGCGCATCGGGCACTTCTCCCACACGCCCTGGGCGCCCGTCGACTACTTCCGGATGCTCCCCGACGACATCGCCGAGAAGATCCTGCAAGGCATGCTCGGCGCGGACCGGCTCGGCTTCCTGACCCGGCGCTGGGCGGACGCCTTCACCGACTGCGCTACGCGCATCCTCGGGGGTACGTCCGGCACGCGGATCGGGGTGCACGGGCTGGGCGCCGACGCGGACTTCCTCCGGGAGCGGGCGGGTCGTCCCGACGTCGACGAGCGGCTCGCCGCGCTGCGGGAACAGGTGGGCCCGGACCGCAAGGTCATCGTCCGGGTGGACCGTACGGAGCTGTCGAAGAACATCGTGCGGGGGCTGCGGGCGTACGAGTTGCTGTTGGAGACCCGGCCCGAGTTGCACGAAAAGGTCGTCCACGTCGCCTTCGCGTATCCCTCGCGGCAGGATCTCGCCGTGTACCGGGACTACACCGCCGAGGTGTCGCGGGTCGCGGAGTCCATCAACGAGCGCTTCGGCACGCCTGGCTGGACGCCGGTCGTCCTCCACGTGAAGGACGACTTCGCGAGGTCGCTGGCGGCGTATCGCCTCGCGGACGTGGCGTTGGTCAACCCGATCCGCGACGGCATGAACCTGGTGGCGAAGGAGGTGCCGGTCGTCTCCGACGAGGGCTGCGTGCTGGTGCTGTCGCGGGAGGCGGGGGCGTACGAGGAGCTGGGCGATGACGCGCTTGTCGTGAACCCGTATGACGTGAGCGGGACGTGTGAGGCCCTGGCCTCGGCGCTCGCGATGTCGCCCGACGAACGGGCGGAACGCACGAAACGCTTGTCCGCGGCGGGCACGGCGCTACCCCCCGGGGCCTGGTTCCTGGACCAGCTGTCAGCCCTGCGGGACTGAACGCCGGGTCCCGTTGCCGGGTGCGGGTCACGTCGTGGCTGGTCGCGCAGTTCCCCGCGCCCCTGGAACGCGCACTGCGTGCGCCATTCCCCACCGTTCACGACTGCGGCACCGTCGTGGCTGGTCGCGCAGTTCCCCGCGCCCCTGAGATGCGCACTGCGTGCGCCATCTCAGAGAGGCGCGTGTGAGACGCGCGCGCCCCATGGGGCTGCGGCGGAGCCGCATGCCTCAGGGGCGCGGGGAACTGCGCGAGCAACCACGACGAAGCGTGCGCCCTGGGCAGGTGCGGACGGGGCAGACGCTCAGGGGCGCGGGGAACTGCGCGAGCAGCCACGACGCGCGTGTGGCCTGGAGGTCAGTGCGCCACTCTCCGGGCCAGCTGGGACAGCAGGGATGCCACCTGGGCCGGGCCGGGGACGACCAGGTCCGCTCTGTCCGACAGCTCCGGGACCTCCGCGCTGCCGCTGCAGACCAGGACTCCCGGGACCCCGTCCAGGCGGAGTTTCTCGACCGCCGCGAAAGCCGGGAGGTCACCGAGGTCGTCGCCCGCGTACAGCACCGCTTCGGCGCCCACCTCACGCACGTACTCCGTCAGGGCCACACCCTTGTCGACCCCCGGCGGGCGCAGCTCCAGCACCATCCGGCCGGGCTCGACCACCAGGCCGTGGCGCGCCGCCAGCGCCGTAAGAGGCGCCCGCAGCGCGTCGAACGCACCCTGCGGATCCGCCGCCCGGCGCGTGTGGACCGCGACCGCCCGCCCCTTCTCCTCGACGTACGTGTCGTGCCAGAGACCGGCCTCGTGCAGCACCCCTGGCAGCTCCGAGCGGACGGCCGCCACCCCGGGATGCGGCGCGGGCGCGCGGACCGTGCCGGTCACCGCGTCCCACCGCTCCGCCCCGTAGTGCCCGAGCACGACGAGGTGCTCCAGGCCGGGTACGCCCGCGAACCCCCCGTGGCGGACCGCGACGCCCGCCGGCCGCCCCGTGACGACGGCCACGGAAAGCACCCGGGGCGCGAGCGCGGCAAGTGCGGGCACCGCGTCGGGGTGGGCCCGGGCCTGCTCGGGGTCGGCGACGATGGGCGCCAGCGTCCCGTCGAAGTCGACGGCGATGACACTCCGCCCGGGCCGCGCCACGATGGCCGCGAGCCCGTCCCGCCCGGCGGCGGTGGAAGGGGTGGGAAGGTCGTCCCAGTGATCGTCCCGGTGGTCGTCCGTGTGATGGCTGCCCATGCGATCGACTTTATCCACAGGGGGCCGCGCTAATCGCGGCCCGGCGACACACCCGCACCCCGCCCGGAGGGCTCAGCGCTCGCGCCGCCGGCTCTCCCGCACCCGCCGCAGCCTGTTCACCGTCACCGGCGCCAGTTCGAGCGCCCGCGGATCGTCGAGGAGCGCGTTGAGGAGCTGGTAGTAGCGGACCGGCGCGAGGTCCAGCTCCTCACGGATCGCGCGCTCCTTCGCGCCGGGCGTCTCCCAGCCGCGCCCCTCGAACGCGAGCACGGCCCGCTCGCGTTCACCAAGAGAGCCAGAGGAGCCGGAGGGGTCGGAGGAGCCGGAAGCGTCCATGCCCGTCACGCTACTCGGCGGCCTCGGCCGCCGCCGCCTGGTTCTGGATCCGGCCGAGGACGGCACCCGCGCTGTTGTTCGGCGAGACGGCCGTGCCGATCTGGTCCTTGATCTCGGCGCTGACGGACGCCCAGGACGTCTTGCCGACGGGGTAGATCTCGGCGCTGGTGAGGCTCTCCAGGAACGGCCAGAGCTTCTTGTCCCGGTCGGCGGCGGACATCGTCTCGGAGGCGCTCCTGGTGACGGGCAGGAGGTCGTACTCGCGGGAGAAGTCGAGGACGTTCTTCTCGCTGTAGACGTAGTTGAGGAAGTCGCCGACCTCCTTGCGGTGGCCGTTCTGCTTGAACGCCATCATCCAGTCGGCGACGCCCATGGTGGACGCGGCCCGCCCGTCGGGTCCGGGCAGCGGCACGGTGCCGTAGTCGACGCCCTGCGCGGCGGCCATCCGCATCAGCGTGGGGTGGCCGTTGAGCATGCCGACCTCGCCCTTGGCGAACGCGGCGAAGGCACCGGCCCGGTTGAGGCTCCCGGGCGCGGTGGGCCCGGTGAGGCCCTTGCCGACGAGGTCGTTCTTCAGCCAGTCGAACGTGGCGACGTTCTGCTTGGAGTCGATGGTGTACGTGCCGACGTCATCGGTGTAGCCGTCACCGCCGCTCAGCATCCAGATCATGGTCTCGGCCTGGGCCTCCTCGCGGCCGAGGGGCAGCGCGTAGGGGTACTTCACGCCCTTCGCCTTGAGCGCCTTGGCGTCGGCCTCCAGCTCGTTCCAGGTGGTCGGCGGGGTGAGGCCGGCGTCCTTGAAGAGCTTCTTGTTGTAGAAGAGCAGGCGCGTGGAGGAGGCGAACGGCATCCCGTACTGGATGCTGTCGACCTTGCCCGCGTCGGCGAGCTGGGGCAGGTAGTCGGCCTGGGTGGGCACGTTGAGCAGCTCGCTGACCGGGTAGAGCTTGCCGGCGGCGGCGTAGTCGGCGTAGGCGCCTATCTGTGCCAGGTCGGGGGCGTGGCCCGCGTCGACCATGGCCTTGACCTTGGCGTCGACGTCGTTCCAGGAGTAGACGTCGACGTCGACCTTGGTGTTCGGGTGGTCCTTCTCGTAGGCGGCGGCCAGCTTGTCCCAGTACTTCTGGCTGCTGTTCGCCTTGGAGTCGCCGTAGTCGGCGGCGACGAGCTTCAGGGTGACGTCGCCCGAGCCGGAGCCGCCGCAGGCGGTGAGCGTGCCCGCCATGCCGAGTGCGACCGCTGCCGCCGTCAGACCGGTGATGTACCGCTGCACCGCTGTTCCCACCCTCGTATGTGTGTCACGCCGTGTGTCACGTGTGATCTCGTACGTTCCGTCGCCGGGGGTCGCCCGGAGTCGAACATAAGGTCTACACCACCCCGCGCCCGGGTCGGAAAACAGGGCCGTTCGCGCGCAAGATCGTGCGAATGGACTAGACCTCTCAAGGGTGTTCGCGCGACACTGTGCCCCGTGGAACATGTCATCGCCCTGGACGTGGGCGGCACCGGGATGAAAGCCGCCCTGGTCGGGGCGGACGGCACGCTGCTGCACCAGGCGCGCCGGGCGACCCTGCGCGAGCGCGGCCCCGACGCGGTCGTCGAGTCGATACTCGGCTTCGCCGCCGACCTGCGCGCGTACGGCGAGAAGCACTTCGGCGAGCCCGCCGTGGCCGCCGGTGTCGCCGTGCCGGGTGTCGTCGACGAGAAGGACGGCATCGCGGTGTTCGCCGCCAACCTCGGCTGGCGGGACGTGCCGATGCGGGCCCTGCTGAGCGAGCGGCTCGGCGCGATCCCCGTCGCCCTCGGCCATGACGTGCGCACCGGCGGGCTCGGCGAGGGCCGCCTCGGCGCGGGCAAGGACGCCGACCGGTTCCTGTTCATGCCGCTCGGCACCGGGATCGCCGGGGCCATCGGCATCGACGGCCGGATTGAGCCCGGCGCGCACGGCTCGGCCGGGGAGATCGGCCATGTCGTCGTACGGCCTGGCGGTGTGCCCTGCGGCTGCGGCCAGCGCGGCTGCCTGGAGCGGTACGCCTCCGCGTCCGCCGTCACCCTGGCCTGGCAGGCGGCGAGCGGCGACGAGACGGCCACGGCGGCGGACTGCGCCCGCGCGGTCGACGCCGGGGACCCGATCGCCGTCAAGGTGTGGCAGGACGCCGTGGACGCGCTCGCGGACGGGCTCGTCATGGCGCTCACTCTCCTGGACCCCCGCACCATGATCGTCGGTGGCGGTCTCGCCGAGGCCGGGGAAACGTTGTTCACGCCCCTGCGGGCGGCGGTCGCGGAGCGCGTCACGTTCCAGGCCAGGCCCACGATCGTCCCGGCCGTCCTCGGGGACACCGCCGGCTGCCTGGGCGCGGGTCTGCTCGCCTGGGACCTGCTCCGAAACCCATCCACCGATAGCGCGGAGGTAACCGCCTGATGGCCACAGCAAAGGTGCTCGCCGGTGCCCGGGTGGTACTGCCCACCGGGACCGTCACCGACGGACGCGTCATCGTCGACGGCAAGCGGATCGTGGGGAGCGCTCCCGCGGACGCCGAGCGCGTCGATCTCTCCGGCCACTGGGTGGTGCCCGGCTTCGTCGACATGCACAACCACGGCGGTGGCGGCGCGTCCTTCACCTCCGGCACCGTCGAGGAGATCCTCAAGGGCGTCCACACCCACCGCCTGCACGGCACCACGACGGTCGTCACCTCGTTCGTGACCGGTGAGAGCGACTTCCTCGTCCAGCGCGCGGGCCTGCTCTCGGAGCTGGCCGAGCAGGGCGAGATCGCGGGCATCCACTTCGAGGGCCCGTTCATCTCGCCGTGCCGCAAGGGCGCCCACGACGAGACGCTGCTCCGCGACCCCGACCCGGCCGAGGTCCGCAAGCTGATCGACGCGGCGCGCGGCAAGGCCAAGATGGTCACCCTCGCCACCGAACTGCCCGGCGGCATCGACTCCGTACGCCTTCTGGCCGAACAGGGCGTGATCGCCGCGATCGGCCACACCGACGCCACGTACGAGCAGACGGCGGAGGCCATCGACGCGGGCGCCACCGTCGCCACGCACCTCTTCAACGCGATGCCCGCCCTCGGCCACCGCGCGCCGGGCCCGATCGCCGCGCTCCTGGAGGACGAGCGGATCACCGTCGAGCTGATCAACGACGGCACGCATCTGCACCCGGCCGCGCTCGAACTCGCCTTCCACCACAAGGGCGGTGAGCGCGTCGCCTTCATCACCGACGCGATGGACGCGGCGGGCTTCGGCGACGGCCGCTACATGCTCGGCCCGATGGAGGTCGAGGTGAAGGACAGCGTGGCGCGGCTCGTCGAGGGCGGCTCCATCGCGGGCTCGACCCTGACCCTGGACCGCGCGTTCAAGCGGGCCGTGACCATCGACAGGATCGCGGTCGACGACGTCGTCCGGGCGATCTCCGCCAACCCGGCCCGGCTCCTCGGCATCGACGACAAGGTGGGCTCCCTGGAGCCCGGCAAGGACGCCGATCTCGTCGTCCTGGACGCCGCGTTCGACCTCAAGGGCGTCATGCGCAAGGGCGAGTGGATCGTCGCTCCCCAACTGGGCTGAAGCCGACCCTCAACTGGGCCGGGAAAGAGGGCGGTTGGTCCGCGGACTGGGCCAACCGCCTTGACTTTGGCATGATCAACCCCCGTAACTGAAAGCGACACCGTACGTACGCGTGCCGGTCGCGCCCGCACCGCGTCTCCACGCGTCCTTTCCACTGGGGGGAGGTCCTGTGATCCTCACAGTCACCTTGAACACCGCGCTCGACATCACCCACCGGGTCGACGCCCTGCGCCCGCACGCCTCGCACCGCGTCCGCGAGGTCACCGAACGCCCCGGCGGCAAGGGGCTCAACGTGGCCCGGGTGCTCGCCGCCCTCGGCCACGAGGTGACGGTCACGGGGTTCGCCGGGGGCGCCACGGGACGCACCCTTCAGGAGCAGTTGCTCGGCGCCGACGGCATCCGGGACGCCCTCGTCCCCGTCAGCGGCCCGACCCGCCGCACGATCGCGGTCGTCGACGCGGCGAGCGGCGACACGACCCAGCTCAACGAGCCGGGCCCGCTCATCTCCTCCGCCGAGTGGACCGCCTTCCAGGAGGCGTACGAGGACCTGCTCGGCTCGGCCTCGGCGGTGGCCCTGTGCGGCAGCCTGCCGCCCGGCGTCCCGGTGAACGCCTACGCGACCCTGATCCGCGCGGCCCGCTCCGCCTCCGTGCCCGTACTCCTGGACACCAGCGGCGAACCCCTGCGGCGCGGCATCGCGGCCCGCCCCGACATCGTCAAGCCGAACGCGGACGAGCTGGCCGAGCTGACCGGCAGCCACGAACCGGCGCAGGCCATGAAGGACGCCCGCAGACGCGGCGCGCACGCCGTCGTCGCCTCGCTCGGCGCGGAGGGGCTGCGCGCGCTCACCCCGGACGGCTCCTGGCAGGCACCCGCCCCCGACCGGCTCAGCGGCAATCCGACGGGCGCGGGCGACTCGGCGGTCGCGGGCCTGATCTCCGGCTGTGTCGAGCACCTGCCGTGGCCGCAGCGGCTCGCCCGCGCGGTCGCGCTGTCGGCGGCGACGGTGGTGGCCCCGGTGGCGGGCGAGTTCGACGGCCCGACCTACGAGCGCCTTGTGCACGAGGTACGCGTGACGGACCAGGCCAGCGCGGCCTGATCCGTCACGGGGAACTCAGCTGGGAGGGTTGGTCGTGAGCCACATCTGATCGATGTTGGCGTCGCACTTGTTGCCCGCTTCGCAGGAGACGCTGATCGCGTTCGTCCCCTTCGTGAGCTGGACTATCGCCCACGTGTTGGTCCAGCCCTTCTCCCAGTCGCCTTCCTTGGCGTGGGCGAAGTTCGTCATGTTGAGCGGCCGGGTCTGCTTCGTGCCGTTCACGTTGATCGTGGCGTCGGAGTCCTTGCCGGGCACGCCGTAGTTCACGTACAGCCGGTACTGGCCGTCCTTCGGGATGTCGTTGACGGTCCAGGTCACGCTCGCGCCGACCTTGTTGAACCCCGCGACATAGACCCCGCCGGCCGCCTTCGCGCCCTGCACGTCGGACGCCGTCGTCGTGCCGCCGTCCAGCTTCAGCGCCTTCGCGTCGGTCTTCGGCAGATCGGCCGGCTCCTCGGCCGTGGCCGACTTCGACGGCGTCGCGCTCGGCTCCACCGTCTGCGAGTCCGCGGACGGGGTGCTGCCCGCGTCGTTCTTCTTGTCGTCGTCCGAGCCGTTGCTCAGCATGGCGATGCCGATGCCGATGACGACGGCCGCCACCACGGCGACCGCGCCGATCAGCAGCGCCTTGGTGTTGGGGCCGCGGCCCCGGCCGCCACCGCCGCGCCCGGCCTGCGGCGGACCCGGCTGCGAGGGCGCGCCACCGCCGGGCAGCGTCTCCGGTGCCTGGTAGTAGGCGTTCGGCTGGTTGTAGGCGTTGGGCTGCTGGTACGCGGCTGTCTGCTGCTGATGCTGTTGCTGTTGCTGTTGCTGCGGCACCTGCTGCTGCCCGTACTGGCGCTCACCGACCGCGCGGACGTGGTGGTGCGAGGAGCGGGTGTGCGGGTAGCCGTAACCGCCCCCACCGCTGGGCGGGGTCGCCCCGGCCGCCTGTCCGTCGGCGTACAGATAGCCGAACGGATCGTCGTCCTCGGGCGTGGTGCTCGCGCCGTTGTTGCCGGGCGCCATCCCTGATCACTCCTCACGCGTTTGCCTACCGGGCGAGCGTACCCGCTGCGGGGACCCCGAAGACGTGGCCTTGACCTCACCGAAACCTGTGGAATCAGCCGTTCTCGCCGGTCAGCCCGCCCGCCGGTGCTGCTTCGCACGTGATCTTTTCTCCACGTACATGCGCTGGTCAGCCGAGCTGAGGACTTCTTCGGCCGTCATGCCGCAATGGGCCCAGCCGATGCCGAAACTCGCCCCCACGCGCACCGCCCTGCCGTCCACGCGGATCGGCGGAATGATGGCGTTCCGCAACCTGACGGCGAGATCCTGCGCGTCGGCGGCGCCGAGCCCGTCGGCGAGGACCACGAACTCGTCGCCGCCGAGCCGGGCGACCGTGTCGCCGTCCCGCACGCCGTTGGTCAGCCTGCGGGCCACCTCGATGAGGACGGCGTCGCCCGCGTTGTGCCCGAACCGGTCGTTGATCGACTTGAAGCCGTCGAGGTCGCAGAAGAGGACGGCGAGGCCTTTGGTGCCGTCGTCGACGCCGGTCCCGGAGCCGTCCGGCCCGTCGGGGGACGTCAGGTGCACGTGGTGGTCGCTCTCGAAGCCGTCGTAGAGGCCGGACTGGTGCGGGACGGCCGGGACGGACCCGCCGGACCCGGCGGAACCGATCGCTCCGTAGTCGAAGTCGTGCCCGTGCGTCGCATGAGGGCCGTGCGGGCCGTGATCGCCGTAGGCGGCGTCCAGCGAGTCGATCGCGCTCGGCCTGCCGGTCTCAAGCGGGCGCTGGCAGAGCCGGGCGGAGAGCCGCGAGCGCAGCTCCGCCGAGTTCGGCAGGCCGGTCAGGGAGTCGTGCGAGGCGCGGTGGGCGAGCGCCAGCTCGCGGCGCTTGCGCTCCTCGATGTCCTCGACGTGGGTGAGCAGGAAGCGGGGCCCGTCGGTGGCGTCGGCGACGACGGAGTTGCGCAGGCTGACCCAGACGTAGCTGCCGTCGCGCCGCGCGAGCCGCAGCTCGGCCCGCCCGCCCTCGGCGGAGGTGCGGAGCAGGGTGCCTATGTCCTCCGGGTGCACGAGGTCGGCGAAGGAGTAGCGGCGCATCGCGGTGGAGTGCCGGCCGAGGAGGCGGCACAGCGCGTCGTTGGTGCGCAGGATCAGCCCGTGCTGATCACCGCCCATCTCGGCGACGGCCATGCCTGAAGGCGCGTACTCGAAGGCCTGGCGGAAGGATTCCTCACTGGCCCGCAGCGCCTGCTGCTCCCGCTCCAGGCGGACCAGGGCGCGCTGCATGTTGGCCCGAAGACGGGCGTTGCTGATCGCGATGGCGGCTTGGAACGCGTACATCTGCAGCGCCTCGCGGCCCCAGGCGCCGGGCCTGCGGCCGTTGCGCGGGCGGTCGACGGAGATCACGCCGAGCAGTTCGCCGCCGGAGCCGCCCGTCGCATACATGGGGGCGAAGAGGCGGTCGGAGGGGTGCCACTCGTCCTCGAAGCGGGGCGGCGGCCCGTCGGTGAACCATTGCGGCACGTCGTCCTCGTCGAGGACCCAGCCCTCGGTGTACGGGATGAACCGCAGGTCGCCCCAGGCCTCGCCCATGTTCAGGCGGCGCTCCCAGGACTCCTTGGAGCCGACGCGGCCGGTGATCAGCGCCTCCGCGGCGGAGTTCCCGGCGAACGCGGCGACGACCAGGTCGCCGTCCGGGCGTACGAGGTTGACGCAGGCCAGCTCGTAACCGAGCCCGGTGACGACGCCGTCGGCGACCGTCTGCAAGGTGTCGGCCAGGCTGCGGGCGGTGTTCATGTCCGCCATCACCTGATGCAGCTGATGCAGGGTCGCAAGACGGACGTAGGGCTCCGACTCGGTCTCCATGCTCAGTTCTCCCCGAGACCTCGACAGCACTCCAGAATTCTGATCGGCTCTCTACGCGCACGTGCAGGGGCACGTTCCTCTCGCAGCGTCCACGCCACTGAATCACAGCGAGCTGCCCACTCGGTACACAGGGTCAACAAAATATGGCTCCTGTGACTCAAGTCACAAGCTGTGCAGGGGGATTGAATCGGTTACCTGGGGGAACCCTGTGAGTTTGCTTACTTTCCGTTTCCGGGTCCTGGGAGGGTCCTAGGCCTCATCTCCGCCGTTCTCGGTCCTCCGTCCGATGTGGGGTGTGCCCGGGCCGGGCTAGCGTCGGGAGCGTGTTGAAGACTTCCCCTGTGACGCCTGTGCATGCTGAAGGCGTGAGCTCCGACGATTTCCGCGCCGCCCTGTCCCGTCTCGCCTCCGGGGTCGTCCTGCTGACCGCGCACGAGCCGCCGCTCGATCCGGACGGGCCCGCCGGGGAGGACGCGGGTATGACGGCCACGGCGTTCATGTCCGTCTCCCTGGACCCGCCCCTCGTGCTGGTCTCCATCCGGAACGGGTCCCGCATGGACGACCTCCTCGACGATCAGCCCCTCTGGGCGGTGTCCCTGCTCACGGAGTCCCAGTCCCACATCGCGGGACGCTTCGCGATGAAGGGCCGGATCAGCGACCGCCTGCTCTTCGAGGACATCCCTTATGTGCGGGGTGCCCACACCGGGGCGCCGCTGGTGGGTGGCGCCCTGGCCACGCTGGAGTGCCGCACGGAGAAGCTGGTCCCCGCGGGTGACCACACCCTGGTCATCGGCCGTGTCCTGAGCGCGGCGCTCCCCAGCGCGGACGGGGGCCCGCTGATGTATTTCCGCGGCAAATACCGCAACCTGAGCTAGCGGAAACGTCGTCGACTGCGGACGCGTCGTGGCTGATCGCGCAGTTCCCCGCGCCCCTGGAGCGTGCGGCTTCGCCGCAGCTCCATCGGGCGTTGAAATGGCGCACGTAGTGCGCATTTCAGGGGCGCGGGGAACTGCGCGAGCAACCACGGCGTGCGTGCACACGGAAACGGTGCGCCAGGGGCAGACGCTCAGGGGCGCGGGGAACTGCGCGGCCAGCCACGGCGTGCGCGCACACGGAAGCGGTGCCTAAGGGGCAGGCGCTCGGGGGTGCGAGCGGCCTCGGGGGGCCGGGCTTGCGTACCCCCGGTCAGGGGCTGGTAGGCGGCACCCCCGTGGTCGCCTACCAGTCCCGGCCGGAGCGCCCTCGCTTGGTCTCGGCGCGAGCCTTCTTCTCCCGCAACCGGCGCTCGTTGATCCCGCGAGGGATACGCGTGGCCCGCCGCGGCTTGGGCGGCGGCGCCGTAGCCTCCCCCAACAGCGCCGCGAGGCGAACCGCCGCGGTCTCCCTGTTCCGCCACTGCGAGCGGTGCTCGGACGCCCGCACGGACACCACCCCGTCCACAAGACGGGACGCGAGCCGTTCGAGCGCGCGCTCCTTCCACACCTCGGGCAGCGCCTTCGTACCGGCCAGGTCGAACCGCAGCTCCACCTGCGAGTCGCTGGTGTTGACGTGCTGCCCGCCCGGCCCGGACGACCGCGAGAAACGCCACTGGAGCTCGGCCTCCGGGAGGACGACCGAACCGCGGATGGGATAGGGACCGGACATGCGTCCATGGTCGCGCGCCCGCCCCACCCGCGTCACCCGGTTTTCGCCCGGGTAAAGAAAGTAAAGAGAGCTGGAACCTCCGGTACCCCCTCCGCGTTCATAGGGGTACGAGTAGCTTCGGCTACGCACGCAAAGACTTAACGAGGGAAGGACTCCCGCAATGGCTGTAAGCCTGTCCAAGGGTGGCAACGTCTCGCTCACCAAGGAGGCTCCGGGCCTGACCGCCGTCACCGTGGGCCTCGGCTGGGACGTCCGCACCACCACGGGCACCGACTTCGACCTCGACGCCTCCGCGATCGCGGTGAACCCGCAGGGCAAGGTCTACTCGGACGGCCACTTCGTCTTCTTCAACAACAAGCAGACGCCGGACCAGACCATCGTCCACACCGGCGACAACCGCACGGGCGAGGGCGCCGGCGACGACGAGGCGATCAACGTCAACCTGGCGGGCCTCCCCGCCGACGTCGACAAGATCGTCTTCCCGGTCTCGATCTACGACGCGGAGACCCGCTCGCAGAACTTCGGCCAGGTGCGCAACGCGTACATCCGCATCGTCAACCAGGCCGGCGGCACCGAGATCGCCCGCTACGACCTCTCCGAGGACGCGGCGACGGAGACGGCGATGGTCTTCGGCGAGCTCTACCGGAACGGGGCGGAGTGGAAGTTCCGCGCCGTCGGCCAGGGCTACGCCTCGGGCCTGACGGGCATCGCGCAGGACTTCGGCGTCAACGTCTGACGGTGACGAACTGAAGGGCGGCGGGCCCCGGGTGCGTACACCCGAGGCCCGCCGCCCCCGTTCCGACAGCCGCACCTGTTCCGGCAGCTGCCCCCGTTCCGCCGGCTGCACCTGTCCCGGCAGCTGCGCCGCAGACCCGCTACCCCGTCACCACCAGCCGCACCGCCAGCCCCGCGACGAGCGCGCTCGACAGCAGCCCCGTCGCCCTCCGCCCCCGTACGCCGGTCAGCGCGCGGCCGAGCAGCGCGCCGCCGCCCGCGAGCAGCAGTTGCCAGCTCGCCGACGCGGCGAACGCGGCCACGGTGAACGCGACGCGCGGCCCCGTCCCGGTGACGGTGTCGCCGCCGCCGAGGACGAGCGCGGCGAAGTAGATCACCGTCATGGGGTTGAGCAGCGTCAGGCCGAGCAGCCCCCAGTAGGCGCGGGCGGCGGCCGGCCGGGGTGCGGGCGCCGCACCGGTGGCGCGCAGCGCCCGTACGGTGCCGTGCACGGCCAGGGCGAGGAGAACGGCCGCCGCGCCCCAGCTCAGCGGCGTCCGCACGGTCCGGATCAGCGGGGCGAGCGCGGCCCCGCCCGCGACGGCGGCCAGCGCGTAGAGCCCGTCCGCCGTGGCGACCCCGAGCGCGGCACAGGCACCGGTCCGCAGATTCGTCCGGGCCGTGAGGGCGACCAGATAGGCCCCGACGGCGCCGACCGGCACGGCGATGCCGTACCCGGCGAGCACCCCCGCGACCAGGGCCCCGCTCACGTCAGCGGCGGGATCGGCCTCCGGCGGCGGGCGGCACGCTGCTGTCGCCGCGCCACGAGGGCGACGGCGGACAGCGGACGCGGGGCGTGCCGGTACGAGGTCATACCCGAAATGCTGCGCGGCCGCGCGCCGCCCGCGCAACGCGATAAACCGCTCCCTACGCTCACCGCATGATCCTCGAACCGCTCGACCCAGGCCCCGACCACGCCCTGCCCGGCGAACTGCTCACCGAGGTGACCGAGGTCTACGCCGCCAACCGCGCGTTCTTCGCCCTCAGCGGCGACTTCCCCGACCCGGACGCCATCACGAGCGCACAGGTCGCCGTCGCGCTCGCCGACGAGCTGGCTCAGCCCGGCGCGGAGGTGCTGCTCGCGCGGGCCCGGGGCCGCCTCGTCGGCCTCGCCGTCACGCTCGCGCACCACCCCGAGGCGGCCGAGCGGGACGACCCGGACCCGTGGATCGGCCTGCTGATGATCGCGGGCGACCAGCAACGGCGCGGATACGGGCGAGAGTTGGCCACCGCGGTCGAGGACCGGTTCCGGGCGGCGGGACGCACCGGGATCCGGCTCGCCGTGCTCGACGCCAACCCCGCGGCGCTCGCCTTCTGGACCGCGCTCGGCTACGAGGAGATCGACCGGCGGCCCGATCTTGAGCGGGGCCGCCCCTGCCGGGTGCTGCGCAAGCCGCTCGCGCCCTGATCAGGCGCGGCCCGGCTTGCCGTCCCCGTACAGCCACACCTTCCAGACGCCCGCCAGCTCCTTCACCCGGCCGGGGTTCTTCGCCTCGACGTACGCCGTGAAGTCGTCGGTGGAGGCGTTGCCGTACTTGTGGTCGGCGGCCCAGCCGCGCAGCAGGGAGCGGAATTTCTGGTCGCCGATCGTCCGGCGGATCTTGTGCAGGACCATGGCGCCGCGCTGGTAGACCGGCGGGTCGGAGATCTGCGCGGCGGTGGACGGGGCGGCGGGCGGGAAGGCCCAGACGGGGTCGGAGCGGGGGCTCTCGTACAGCGCGTCGAACGTCTCCTGGGCCGTCGGCCCGTCGTGCTCCTCGTTCCAGAGCCACTCCGCGTACGTGGCGAAGCCCTCGTTGAGCCACATGTCGCGCCACGACTTCGGCGAGACCGAGTCGCCGTACCACTGGTGGGCCAGCTCGTGTACGAGGGTGCCGAGGTCGGGGGCGCCGGGGAAGACGGGCCGGTTCTGCGTCTCCAGGGCGTACTCGGCGTCGCCCGCCCGGTCGACGATCACGCCGGTCGACGAGAACGGGTACGCCCCGAACGTCCTCGTCCCCCACTCGACCACCTCCGGCAGCCGTGCGAGGACCTTCGCGCTCGCCTTTGCCTCGTGCGGATCGACGGCGGTGTGGACGGGGAGGCCGGACGGGGTCGTGTACGTCCGTGTCGTGAACTGGCCGATCGCCACGGTCGCCAGGTAGCTCGCCATGGGCTGGGCGACGTGCCAGGCGTAGGTCGTGCGCCGCCCGTCGGCGGAGGTCCGCTCGCGCCTCAACTCGCCGTTGGAGACGGCCTTCAGCCCCCTCGGGACGGTGACCGCGATGTCGTACGTCGCCTTGTCGGACGGGTGATGGTTGCCGGGGAACCACGCCATGGAGCCGGTGGGTTCGCCGAGGGCGAGGGCGCCGTCGGCGGTGCGCAGCCAGCCCTCCTCCGACCCGTCCGGGTCGGTGATCGTCACCGGCTCGCCCGAGTAGCGGACGGTCGTGCGGAACGTGGCGCCCTCGCGCAGCTCGTCGCGCGGGCGCACCTTCAGCTCGTGCCCGACTCTGCTGCCCGCCGCGCGCTTCCCGTCGACCGTGACGCCGTCCACCGTCAGCCCCTTGAGGTCGAGGTCGAACGCGCTCAGCGCCTGGCGCGCGGTCGCGGTGATGTCGGCCCTGCCGGTCAGGCGGCGCGTGTCCGGGTCGTAGGTGAGGGTGAGCGTGTAGTGGGTGACGTCGTAGCCGTCGTTGCCGAGGCGGGGGAAGTACGGGTCGCGCAGACCGGCGGCGCCCGGGGTGCCGTGGACGCCGCCGGAACAGGCGGTGAGGGCGACGAGGCTGACCAGGACCGGGAGGATAGGGCGCACCCCGCGATCCTATTGCCCCCTATGTCCGGGTCGGCGGCTGGAGCACCGCGACGCCCAACGGCCGCTCCCCGACGGCCAGTCGACGCGTGTCGCCGCTGTCGAGGTCGACGACGGTGATCCCGTTCCAGTACCCGTCCCGTGTGAAACCGCCGGTCACGTACGCCGTACGACCGTCCGCGGACACCGTGACGTCCTCGTGCGGGCCGTCGAGCGGGATCACCCGCTCCGTGCCGTCGGGCGCGCGGACCGTGAGGGAGGGGCCCTCGTCCCGGGCGGGGTCGATGGGGCCGGTGCCGACGACGAGGAGCGTGCCGTCCGGGGTGAGCGTGACGCCGTGCTGATGGGTGTTCGCCGTCATCCGCCCGACCGTCGCACGTCCGGTGTCCGGGTCGACGACCACCAGCCGCTCGCCCTCGAAGGGCAGGAGGAGCCTGCCGTCGCCGGGCCGCACGGCCGCGTAGTGCGGCTTCAGCCAGGAGCCGAGCCCGCCCTCGGTGCCGTACGGCGCGACCTCGACGCGGCGCGTGCCGGCGAGGTCCCCCGTGCCGGCGACCGTGTCGACGACCGTGACGTCGAAGGAGTCGTGGCCCGTCGCGTACACCTCCGTCCCGTCGCGCGAGACATCGACGTCGAAGGGGCGGCGGCCGACGTCGGCGGTGCCGGTGACCTTCAGCGTGCGGGTGTCGATGGCCTCCAGGGTGCCCGGGCCGCCGGGGACGTTGACACCGACGTAGACGTGCTCGCCGTCCGGGGCGAGGGCGATGCCCATGCCGCCGCCGCGGTACTCGCCGTGCGTGGGTTCGCCCAGGTCCCGCTCCTTGCCCGTCTCGTACGGGACGAGCGCGGTTCTCGTACGGCCGGCGGTGTCCACGACCGCGACGCCCTCGGCCGTGGCGACCCAGGCGCGCCCGTCGTCGCCGACGGCGAGGCCGTAGGGGGCGGTGCCGACGCGGACGGTGCCGGTGGTCCGTGCGGCGGGGTCGGTCGCGTCCGGGTTCAGGAAGGTGACGGTGTCGGAGCCGAAGTCGGTGAGGAGGAGGGTGGCTCTGGGCGTGCCTCCCGGCGTGCCTCTCGGCGTGTTTTTCGGCGTGTCCTTCGGCGTCCCGCGTTGCCCGGTCGGGGGCGGCGTGGCTGTCCGGGTGGGGTCTCGGGGCGGGTCCGGGGCCGGTTCCGGGGTCGTCGTCGTACCGCATCCGGCGATCACCGCGGCCGCCGTCGCCGCCAGCAGCGCCGCCGCCGCGCGCCTCACCGTACGGCCCTCAGCAGACCGGCGATCTCCGTGAAACCGCGCCGCTCGGCGTGGGCGAGGGCCGTGACACCGTCGCCGTCCGGCAGGCCGGGCGTGGCGCCCGCTGTGATCAGCAGCTCGACGATCTCCTGGTGCGCGCGGCCGCCGTCGCCCAGGATCACCGCCTCCAACAAGGCGGTCCAGCCGAGGCGGTTGACGTGGTCGACGTCGATGTCGGTCTCGCGCAGCACGGCCCGTACGTAGTCGACGTGGCCGCGTTCGGCGGCGGGGATGAGGGAGATCCCGCCGAACCGGTTGACCACCTTCAGGTCCGGGCGGGCGGGCAGCAGCACCCGCATCATGGCGACGCTGCCGGTGACGCCGGTGACCAGCCACGCGCTGTCGGCACGGTCGTCCTGGGCGTCGGGGTCGGCCCCGGCCGCGACCAGCGCCTGGGCGACGGCCACGTGGTCGTGCGCGGACGCGAGCAGCAGGGCGGTGCGGCGGTGCTCGTCGCGGGCCTCGGTGTCGGCCCCGGCGGCGAGGGCGGCGCGGACACCGCCGAGGTCACCCGTGGACGCGGCGGAGAGCAGGGCGCCGTGGGCGGGGTTGCGCATGGGGAACAGCTCCATCAGGGATCTACAGCGGGTGCGCCACCATCGTGGCTGGTCGCGCCGTTCCCCGCGCCCCTCAAGGGCGCGGGGTCACCGGCGACCGGGGTCTAGCGGAGAGCGGCCACGCCCGCCTGGGCGAACTTCTCGTCCAGGTCGCCCGACGGCGCGCCCGCGACACCGATACCGGCGATCGGGGCACCCTTCGCGGCCACGGGCGCGCCGCCGCCGAGGAACAGCGTGCCGGGGATGTCCTTCAGGGTCGGCGCCTTGTCCAGGCGCTTGACCAGCTCGGACGTCGGGGCGTTCCAGGAGACGGCGGTGAACGCCTTCTTCTCGGCCGCCTCGTACGCCTGCGGGCCCGCGCCGTCGCCGCGCAGCGTCAGGATCGTGTTGCCGTCACGGTCGACGACGGCGACGGAGACCTTCTGGTTCTCCTTCTTCGCGGCGTCGAGCGCGGCCTGCGCGGCCTTGGTGGCGGACGCCAGCGTCAGGTGCGTCGTCGACATGGTGGTGCCGCCCTTCGCGGCCGAGGCGGCGGCGGGCGCGGCGGCCGGGGCGGCCGGGGCGGAGGCGTTCGCGCTGACGGCGCCGACCGTTCCGGCGGCAACGGCGGCGAGGACGGCGCCGCTGGTGACGAGGGTGGAACGGCGGGAGAGCTTCTTCATGGGAGTTCCTCGTGTGTTCGGGGTGGGTCCGTCTGCATCCAGCCTGGGCCCGGGGAAGGGGCGCGGCCGTCGCCGTTCCGGCTGCTCCCGGGCTGCCGAGCGGCCGACACCCGGGTCATCCGATCGGTTGACCCCGGGGGCGGTCAGCGGCCCGACAATGGAAGTGTTTGCCCAGTTCAAAGCCGTAGCAGTGAGCGGTAGCAGTGGGCTGTAGCAGTGGGCCTCAACAGTGGAGGGAGGCGGCCGTGTCCGAGAAGCCGTGGCCACATGTGGACAGGGCGGGCGGCACGGACGGCGTCGACCGGAGCTACGAGACCGACACCCGGCGCCTGACCGCCGTCATGCACGCGGCGTTCTTCCTGCTCCTCGCCGTCGCCCTCGCCCGCTTCCTCCTGCGCCACCCCGGCGAGGACCGCACGCCGTGGATCATCGCCCTGTGCGCCGTGCTCGCGGCGGTGTACGTCACCGGTTTCGCGGCCCGTTCCCGCACGACGGCCGGGCGACGGGTGTGGCTGCTGCTCGTCGTCGCCGTCTGGGTGGCGCTCGTCGTGCTCGCCCCCAGCTTCGCCTGGTGCGCGGTGCCGCTCTTCTACACCGGCCTGCGCACACTGCCGACCCGCGCCGCGCTCGTCCTGGTCGCGCTCCTGACGGCCCTGGTCATCGCGGCGCAACTGCGGCTCGCGGGCCGCTGGGACCCGGACCTGGTGCTCGGCCCGCCCGCCGTCGTCGTCATCGCCACCGCCGTCTTCCTCCAGATGCAGCGGCAGGCCGTACGCCAGCGGGCCCTCATCGACGACCTGATCCGCACCCGGCGCGAACTCGCCGCCGCCGAACGCCGCGCGGGGACCCTCGCCGAGCGCCAGCGCCTGTCGATGGAGATCCACGACACGCTCGCGCAAGGCCTGTCCAGCCAACAGATGCTGTTGCAGGCCGCCGAGCGGGTGTGGGACACCGAACCGGCGAAGGCCCGCGCGCACGTCCGCACCGCCGAGTCGGTGGCCGAGCACAACCTCACGGAGGCGCGCCGCTTCGTCCACGACCTCGCCCCCGCGGACCTGGCGCACGGCCTTGAAGAGGCGCTGCGCGCGGTGGCGGCACGCGCATCGACGGATGCCCTTACCGTGCGGGTGACCATCGAACCGGAGCACGCGACGGGCCCCGCCCCGGTCCTGCCCGATCGCGTCCAGTCGGCGCTCCTGCGGATCGCCCAGGGCGCGCTCGCCAACGTACGGGAACACTCCGGCGCCACCACCGCCGCGCTCACCCTGACGCTCCTCGACGACCAGGTCGTCCTCGACATCGCCGACGACGGCCACGGTTTCACCCCCGCCGCCCTCCCCGACACCCCCACCGGAGTCCGCGGCCACGGCCTCCCGGCCATCCACGCCCGCGCCCACCAGCTGGGCGGCACGATCACGATCGAGTCAACACGAGGCGACGGCACGGTCCTGTCGGCGGCAATCCCGCTGACGGACCCTGACGGACCCGTAAAAGGCGCGCCCCAAAGGGGCCGGGCTTCGGCGGCCCCGCGGCGACCAGCGCCCTGAAGGGGCGCGGGGAACTGCGCGACCAGCCACGACGAACCCGCACCCGCGAGACGACAATCGCCCCCACGGCGCACAGGCGGGGGCCACCCCGACCCCGACCACGCCTCGAAGAGGAGCCCCCTTGACCCCGACCCGGATCATCCTCTGCGACGACCACGTAGTGATCCGCGCAGGCCTGCTGGCCCTCCTCGACAGCGCCGAGAACATCGAGGTGATCGGCGAGGCAGGCACCGGCGAAGAAGCCCTCGCGCTCAGCGCCAAGCTCACCCCCGACGTGGTCCTCATGGACCTCCAGCTGGGCGACGGCATCGACGGCGTCGAGACGACCCGCCGCCTCACCTCGGGCCCGGCCCCCACCCCGCACGTCCTGGTCCTGACCACGTACGACACCGACGCGGACATCACCCGCGCCATCGAGGCCGGCGCGACCGGCTACCTGCTGAAGGCGGAGCGCCCGGAGGAGCTGTTCGCCGCGATCCACGCCGCGGCGCAGGGCCGTACGACGCTCTCCGCCCCGGTCGCCAGCCGTGTCATGGCCAACATGCGCAAGCCGCGCCCCACCCTCACCGACCGCGAACGCGACATCCTCGCCCAGCTCGCCCACGGCCTCGGCAACCGCGACATCGCCAAGGCCCTCTTCATCAGCGAGGCCACGGTCAAGACCCACCTGGGCCGCATCTACGACAAACTCGGCGTGGACACGCGGGCGGGCGCGGTCGCGGTGGCGAAGGAACAACGCCTGCTGCCGTGAGCACCCGGGCGGCGCGCCGCACCCGGGCGGCGCGCCGCACCCAGGCGGCGTCCGCGTGACAAGCCCGGCCTGCGTGCCGCACCCACGCGGCGTGACACCATCCCTACGTGCTCGACATCGGTTACGCCCTCTCCCGCCGCTTCCCGGACCCGCCGCAGACGGACTACCGCCGCGCGGACGTCCACGCGCTGCGCCACGACCTGTTCTGCGGCGACGTGTACCTGGCCGACACCAAGGCCGACCGGGAGCTGTCCACAGCCTGGGGATGGGTGCCGGTGCTCGACTTCGCGTGGGCGCTGTGCGACATCGTCGAGCAGCTCGACCGCGACCCGCGCGGCAGCCGCAGCGCCACCCCCCAGTACGCGGACCTGGACTTCACGGAGTCCACCGACCGCATGCTGTTCGAGCGCCGCTTCGGCTGGGTCGACGTCGAGGCCGACTGGATGCCCGGCGACGAACCCCCGCTGACCTTCTCCCACGCGGAACTGCGCCGCGAGGCCCGCGACTTCCTGCACGACCTGATCGCCGACCTCGCGGACATGCACGAGGACCTCGCGGAGAACCCGGCGATCTGGGACCTCCAGGCCCGCTTCCCCCGCGTCCCCGACAACCGCTGAGCCCCGCTGAGCCCCGCTCGGGAACGGAACGCTCACCCCACCACCCGCACCCCCAACTGCGCCGCGAACGCCGGAGCCAGGTCGAAGAGCTGCGGCGGCGAGATCACGGCGCCGCCCAGCCGGTCCACCCCCCGCGCGACACCGAGCTCCGCCGCGTCCCGCAGGTCGACGTCCGTCATCGTCACCCCCGTCAGGTCCGCCCCCTTCAGCACGCACCCGGGAAACTCCACCCGCTCCAGGCGCGCACCGCCGAAGTCCGGCTCCACCAGCACACAGCCGTCGAAGACGACGTCCTTCAGCCGCGCCTTGCGCAGGTTCAGGTAATCGATCTTCCCGCCCCTGATGACGACCCGTTCGAGCACGGCCCCGTGCAGCTGCACCCCGCCGAGCCGCGCGTCCGTCACCTCCACGTCCCGCAGCGTCGCCTCCGCGAGATCCGTGCCGACGCCTCTGATCCCGGTCAGCGCCGAGTCCAGGATCCGCGCCCGCCGCAACCCCGCGTCGTCGAAGCCGCAGGCCCGGACCGCGCAGTCCATGAACCGCGCCCCGGCCCCGTCCTGGCCCGCGAAGTCCGCCCCGTCGAACTCGATACCGTCGTAGTCCCCGTCCGGCTCGAGGCGGCCGCCCTCCTCCCACGGCACCAGCGGGGGCAGCCGCACCTCCGCCCGCCGCGCCCTCTTCACCTTCGCCGCCCCGCCACTCCTGTCCGCTGCCATGCCCCCATGCTGCCCTCCCCCACTGACAACGCCCGGGGACCGGCCGCCCGCCCTTGACCTCAACCAAGCTTGAGGTCGAACACTGGCGTCCGGACCACCCGCGCACCCCTCACCACCCAGTCAGCCAAGGGAGCAGCCGTGCACGCCATCCGCCTCCACGCCTTCGGCCCCGCCGAGAACCTGACCTACGAGAAGACCGACGACCCCGAGCCCGGCCCCGGCCAGGTCCGCATCGCCGTCGAGGCCGCGGGCGTGCACCTCCTCGACACCGCCATCCGCAGCGGCGTACAAGGCCCGCTCCCCCGCCTCCCCGACCTGCCGACCATCCCCGGCCGCGAAGTCGCGGGCACCGTCGAAGCACTCGGCCCGGACACCGACCCGGCCTGGCTGGGCCGCAAGGTCGTCTCCCACCTCGGCTTCGCCCCGGGCGGATACGCCGAACTCGCCGTCACGGACGCCGGCCGGCTCCACGACATCCCGGCCCGGCTGGACGCCGCCCAGGCCGTAGCCATGATCGGCACCGGCCGCACCGCCCTCGGCATCCTCAACTTCACCGAGACCACCCCCGACACCGTCGCGATCGTCCCCGCGGCGGCGGGCGGCATCGGCACCCTCCTCGTCCAGTACGTCAAGCACGCGGGCGGCACGGTCATCGGCCTGGCCGGCGGCCCGGCGAAGACAGCGCAGGTCGCGGCCAACGGCGCGGACCTCGCCCTCGACTACAAGGACCCCGACTGGACGACACGGGCAGCCGACTTCCTCGTCCACCTCGGCCGCAAAGCCACCGTCCTCCACGACGGTGTCGGCGGCCCCGCCGCCACCGCCGCCCTCGACCTGCTCGGCCCGGGCGGCCACCACCTCATCTTCGGCTGGTCCGGCCAGGGCATCGGCGCCGACAGCGGCCCGCACCTCCTCGACGAGACCGAACGCGCCCGGCGCGGCATCGTCCAGGAAGAGGTCCTCGGCCAGGCGATGATGCGCAAGGCGGGCGGCGACAACCCCGTCCGCACCCTGGAACTCGCCGCCCTCGACCTGGCGGCCCGCGGCGTCCTCACCCCCGCCGTCCACCGCTTCCCGCTCGCGCAGGCGGCGGCGGCACATCACGCCCTGGAGACACGCGGCACGACGGGCAAGGTGGTCCTGGAACCCTGAATCGCCAGGAAGCCATGCTCAGGAAGTCGTGGAAGGTCATCCCCCGAGCTTGTCGAGCGCCTCCCCCGTCAGCCGGTACACGCTCCACTCGTCCTGCGGGCGCGCCCCGAGCGCGCGGTAGAACGCGATGGACGGCTCGTTCCAGTTCAGGACGGACCACTCCAGGCGCCCGTACCCGCGCTCCACACAGATCCGCGCCAACTCGGTGAGCAGCGCCTTCCCGTGCCCGCCGCCCCGCGCGCCCGGACGCACGTACAGGTCCTCCAGGTAGATCCCGTGCACCCCGCGCCACGTGGAGAAGTTCAGGAACCACAGCGCGAACCCGACCGGCTCCCCGCTCCCGTCGTCCTCGGCGATGTGCGCGAACGCCGCCGGACGCGCACCGAACAGCGCCTCGTGCAGTTGCTCCTCGGTCGCCACCGCCTCGTCGAGGCAGCGCTCGTACTCGGCGAGTTCACGCACCATGGCGTGGATGACGGACACATCGGCGGGGGCGGCGGTTCGAATCATGCGCGCAGGCTAACGGCTGCCGTCCACAGCGGTTCAGCCGCCCAGCAACCGCCCGGCGATCTCCAGATCGTCCGCCGACAGCGCACGCCCGTCCGCGACGTCCCACAACGCGTTCTGCAGCACCCGCCCCAGCGTCCACGCCCGCGCCCGCCCCCGGTCGAGGCCGAGCACGTCCGTCATCGCGTCGAACCGCCAGAGCACCTCGTCCGGCTCGAACCGGTTGTCGAGCGCGGGCCACAGATCGAACCCCGGGTCCCCGGCCAGCGGCTTCGGGTCGATGGCGAGCCAGGGCTCCCGCTCGCTCGCGAGGACGTTCTCGAAGTGCAGGTCCCAGTGGAGCAGCCGGTCCCCCACGGGCTCGGCCGCGACCTCCCGCAGCGCCGCCGCGCAGGACGCGATCACCGCCCGCCGCCCCGGATCGGAGATCCTCGGCAGCGCCGCCGGCACGTCCGCGAGCATCCGCGCCGCGATGTCGTCCAGACGCCGCACCCCCTCGGGCGCGGGCCCCGCCGTCAGCCGCGCGAGCAGCCCGGCGATCACGAGAACGGCCTTCCGAGAATCCTCGACGGTGCTCAACATCCGCCCGGCGTCGAGCCGTTCGAGCAGCATCGTGCCCGTACGGGCGTCATGGTCGAGAAGCCGGACCGCCCCGTCGCCGTCCCACACCCGCAGCGCGACCGGCTCGCCCTCGGTCTCCTCGTCGAGCAGCTGGAACTTGGCGACCGCGGGCACCCCGTCCGCCCGCCGCACCACCGGCAGCACCAGCGCCGCGACCCCGTGCATCGGCGCCCCGTCGAGCCGCAGCCCCCACCGCTCGACGAACTCCTCCACCAGCGCGGGCAGCGCCGCGACGAACGCGCGGCCCGCCTCCCCCGCGTACTCCGCCTGCGACCGTGCGAGCCCCTCCGGAATGTCGATCACCCGGCCGACCCTACCCGCGTGCCTGAATCGACCATGCGCCTTTTCCTCCGCCGCGCAGGGACCCACGTCGGGTCGTACATCCGCCGCGCCCCCTGCACATACCTCTGGCTGACCGCGCTCTTCCTCACCACCCTCGCCGCGCACCACATGAACCCGCACTCCGAGCACGACTTCCTGCGCCAGCGCTCGACCAACCTGCACGAGCTCGCGACGCACCCCGTCCGCGTCCTCGTCTCCTCCGCCCTGTGGACCGACGGCAGCTGGTGGCCGTACGCCGTCCTCTACACCGTCTTCCACGCCCAGGCCGAACGCTGGCTCTCCACCCCGCGCTGGCTCGTCGTCGTCGCCGCCGCGCACATCCTGGCCACCCTCATCAGCGAAGGCGCCCTGCTCTGGGCCATCGGCTCCGGCCACGCCCCCGTCTCGGCCGTCAACACCGTGGACATCGGCGTCAGTTACGCCCTGGCGGGCAGCATCGGCGTTCTCACGTACCGCATCGCACCCCCGTGGCGCCACGTGTACCTGGCCGCGACCCTCCTCGTCTACGCCGCCCCGCTCGCCGTCGCCCGCACCTTCACCGACCTCGGCCACCTCACCGCCCTCCTGATCGGCCTCGCCTGCCGGCCCCTCACGCGGGGTCGCGCCCAACCCCTGCCGCGAACCCGTGCCGCGCAGTAACGTCCACCGCCATGAGCAGCGCGAACAGCATCGGCAGCGGCGCGGCGGGCCCCGCCAACGGCGGCATATCGTTCTGGTACGCGGACGACGGCCTGCCCGCCCCCCGCGAGCCCCTCACCGGCGACGCCACCGCCGACGTCGTCATCGTCGGCGGCGGCTACACGGGCCTGTGGACGGCGTACTACCTGAAGAAGGCCGCCCCCTTCCTCCGCATCACCGTCCTTGAACAGAAGTTCTGCGGCTACGGCGCCTCCGGCCGCAACGGCGGCTGGCTCTACAACGGCATCGCCGGCCGCGACCGCTACGCCGCCCTCCACGGCCACGACGCCGCCGTCCGCCTCCAGCAGGCCATGAACGCCACGGTGACCGAGGTCGTCGACGTGGCCCGGACGGAAGCCATCGACGCGGACATCCACCAGGGCGGCGTCCTGGAAGTGGCCTGCACCCCCGCCCAGTTGGCGCGTCTGAAGTCCTTCCACGCCACGGAGCTCTCGTACGGCGAGAAGGACCGCACCCTGCACGGCGCCCGCGAGACCACCGACCGCGTCCGCGTCGCCGGCGCGGTCGGCTCCACCTGGACCCCGCACGGCGCCCGCCTGCACCCGGTGAAGCTCCTGAAGGGCCTGGCCAGGACGGTAGAAGCCCTCGGCGTCACCCTCCACGAATCAACCCCGGTCATCGAGATCAAGCCCAAACACGCGGTCACCCCCTACGGCACCGTCCGCGCCCCCTACATCCTGCGCTGCACGGAGGGCTTCACCGCGTCCCTCAAGGGCCACCGCCGCTCCTGGCTGCCCATGAACTCCTCCATGATCGCCACGGCCCCCCTCACCCCCGCCCAGTGGGAATCCATCGGCTGGGAAGGCCGCGAGACCCTCGGCGACATGGCCCACGCCTACCTCTACGCCCAGCGCACAGCGGACGGCCGCATCGCCCTCGGCGGCCGGGGCCACCCCTACCGCTACGCCTCCCGCACCGACACCGACGGCCGCACGCACCCGGCGACGGTCGCCTCCCTGACCCAGCTCCTCACCCACCTCTTCCCCCAGCTGACCGGAGTCCCTGTCACCCACACCTGGTCCGGCGTCCTGGGCGTCCCCCGCGACTGGTGCGCCACCGTCGCCCTGGACCGCTCGACCGGCCTCGGCTGGGCAGGCGGCTACGTGGGCTCGGGCGTGGCCACGTCGAACCTGGCCGCCCGCACTCTGCGCGACCTCGTCCAGCAGGACTCGGGCCAGTCAGGACCCACCGACCTGACGACCCTCCCCTGGGTCAACCACAAGGTCCGCAAGTGGGAACCGGAACCCTTCCGCTGGCTCGGCGTCCACGGCCTCTACGCCACGTACCGCACAGCGGACCACCGCGAACGGACCACTCACACCGCGACCTCGTCCCGCCTGGCCAGAGCGGCCGACCGGATCACGGGCCGCCACTGACCGAACGAAAGGGCCCCGCTCCTCCGACCGAGGAGCGGGGCCCTTCCTGACCTGCGCGGAGCCCCCTGTCGGATTCGAACCGACGACCTACGCATTACAAGTGCGTTGCTCTGGCCATCTGAGCTAAGGAGGCAGCCCGAGCAGTGTAACCAACGCCGGAGCCCGCCCCGTCGAATATTTCGGCGAATCTCACAAGCTCAGGACTGCTGACAGATCGGCCACCTGCCAGGTACGGTCCGTTCAGTTCACCCACGTGGACTACACCAGTGCTTCATCCAGCGCTCCACCATGCTTCACGCCGCCGTGGCACGAGCCAGGGCGGCCCCGCCTTTACAACGGATCGTCCGGCACGTTCCTGCCGGTGAAGGGGGCTTCACAGCCATGGCATCTGTCACGTTCGACAAGGCGACCCGCGTGTACCCGGGTTCGACCAAGCCCGCCGTCGACGGCCTGGACATCGAGATCGAGGACGGCGAGTTCCTCGTCCTGGTCGGCCCGTCCGGCTGCGGCAAGTCGACCTCCCTGCGCATGCTCGCGGGTCTGGAGGACGTCAACGGCGGCGCCATCCGCATCGGCGACCGCGACGTCACGCACCTCCCGCCGAAGGACCGGGACATCGCCATGGTGTTCCAGAACTACGCGCTGTACCCGCACATGACCGTCGCCGACAACATGGGCTTCGCGCTCAAGATCGCCGGCGTCAACAAGGCGGAGATCCGGCAGAAGGTCGAGGAGGCCGCGAAGATCCTCGACCTGACCGAGTACCTGGACCGCAAGCCGAAGGCGCTCTCCGGTGGTCAGCGCCAGCGTGTCGCCATGGGCCGCGCCATCGTGCGTGAGCCCCAGGTGTTCCTCATGGACGAGCCGCTGTCGAACCTCGACGCCAAGCTCCGTGTGTCGACCCGTACGCAGATCGCCTCGCTCCAGCGCCGCCTCGGCATCACCACCGTGTACGTCACGCACGACCAGGTCGAGGCCATGACCATGGGCGACCGTGTGGCCGTGCTCAAGGACGGTCTGCTCCAGCAGGTCGACTCGCCGCGCAACATGTACGACCGCCCGGCCAACCTCTTCGTCGCCGGCTTCATCGGCTCCCCCGCCATGAACCTGGTCGAGGTCCCGATCACCGACGGCGGCGTGAAGTTCGGCAACTCGGTCGTCCCGGTCAACCGTGAGGCCCTCAAGGCCGCCGCCGACAAGGGCGACACCACGGTCACGGTCGGCGTCCGCCCCGAGCACTTCGACATCGTCGAGCACGGCGGCGAGGCCGCCAGGACCCTCACCAAGGACGCCACCGACGCCCCGGCGGGCCTCGCGGTCTCCGTGAACGTGGTGGAGGAGCTCGGCGCCGACGGCTACGTCTACGGTGCCGCGCAGGTCGGCGGCGAGCACAAGGACCTGGTCGTCCGTGTCAACGGCCGCCAGGTGCCGGAGAAGGGCGCGCAGCTGCACGTCGTCCCGCGTCCGGGCGAGACCCACGTCTTCTCGACCTCGACGGGCGAGCGTCTCTCCGACTGAGCCACCGCACGACACACGACCGAAGGGCCCCGCGCTACCCGCGCGGGGCTCTTCCCATGCCTCCGCAAGCCTCCGCACCCCTGCGGTGTCGACAAATTCCCCGGCAAGTAGGACATATAGGCCAGTGGCGTCAACGCGTAAGCAAAGAAACCTAGTTACCCGTCCCTCGGTCGAGTGACGAAATGTCGCCAAATCATCACTGACCGCTACGCTCACTCGCGTGACGCACTCCGCTGACTACACCCAGAAGCCGCGCCGAGCCCGGGGCCAGGGCCCCGCCCGCCGCGCCGCCCGCACGCTCGCGTTCGTCCTGCCGGTGATGCTGGTGCTCTCCGGGACCCTCGCGGTCACCCGAGTCAACTGGTCCGGGAACGACGCGGACTCCATCCTCACGGCTTCCTCACAGGATGTCTCCGCCCGCGCCAAGTCGCGCGCCCCGCAGGACGTCCTGCGCGACCGGCTCCTCCAGGAGCTCCAGGAGGACAACCCCGGCATCGCGCTGACCCATCTCCAGCAGGAGGTCGACCGGCGCCCGTCGCTCGCCAAGCACTGCATGTCGATCGCGAAGGCCCTCGGCCGCGCGGCGGTGCAGGCCTACGGCCCGGCGCGCGCCCAGTCGTACGCCCGCCCGGTCTGTGACACCTCCTTCGCCTCGGGGGTGGCCGGGTTCCGGGCCTGAGCCATCTGCCGTCCGCAGCCCCGGCGGGCCGTGCGCACGTACAGTTCCGGTCATGACGACCGTTGAACCGTCCGCGCACGGCCCGCACTCTCTTGCCCACCGCCCCACCCAGGCCGTCGTCCTCGCGGGGGGCCAGGGCTCGCGGCTGCGCCCGTACACCGACGACCGGCCGAAGCCGATGGTGGAGATCCCGGGCACGGGGACGCCGATCATCGGGCACCAGCTGGCCTGGCTCGCCGAGGAGGGCGTCACGGACGCCGTGGTGTCGTGCGGGCACCTCGCCGAAGTCCTCCAGGAGTGGCTCGCGCGGGCGGACCTGCCGCTGCGCGTCACGACCGTCGTCGAGAAGGAGCCGCTCGGCCGGGGCGGCGGCCTGAAGTTCGCGGCCCGGCACCTGCCGCACCAGGACCGGCCCTGGTACGCGACGAACGGTGACATCTGGACCCGCTTCTCGCTGCGCGACATGGCCGACTTCCACCACGAGCGCGAGGCCACGGCGACGCTCGCCCTCGCCCGGCCGCGCATCCCGTGGGGCGCCGTCGAGACGGACACGTTCGGCCACATCACGGACTTCGTCGAGGCCCCGCCGTCGCCGTACCTGATCAACGCGGGCCTGTACGTCCTCTCCCCCGAGTTCGCCTCGCTGCTCCCCGACACCGGCGACCACGAGCGCACCACGTTCCCGCGCCTGGCCCGCGCCAAGCGCCTCGCCGGTTTCCCGATCCCGCAGGGCGCGTACTGGCGGGCGATCGACACGGCGAAGGACCTCAGCGAGGCGGCGAAGGAGCTCAAGGCGCTCACCCGCTGACACCTGCGAGTACGAGGACGGGGCCCCGCACGATGGTCGTGCGGGGCCCCGTCTTCGTACGGGCGGAGAGGAACGGGTCAGCCGAGGAGGCCGCCCACCAGCCTGCCGCCTCCGCCGTTGCCGCCGCCGCCTTGCTCGGGGGCGCCGCCGCCTCCGCCGGAGGAGGACGCGCCGCCGTCGGACGTGCTGCCGCCCTCGCCGCCGGACGTGCCACCGGCGCTCGCGGCCGGGCCCGCCGTCGTGCTGGCCGGGGGCTGCTGCGGGGTCGTCTGGCGGGGCGGGGCCTGGCCGGCCGTGGCGCCCTGCGTCGGCGTGGTCGTCGTGCCGCTGACCGTGCCGGACTCGCGCGTGGCGCCCGGCGAACTGGCCGCGCCGGACGGGCTCGCGGTGGTGCCGCCCTGCGCCGGGGAGCTCGACGAGGCCGACGGGGACTGCGAGTGGCGCTGCTTGGCGCCCGGGGTGGACGGGAGCGGGGAGCCCGGCAGCTCGTTGCGCGGGGCGTCGCCGGGCCCGGGGGCCGTGACGCGGTCGGCGTCGCGGACGGCGCTGCCGAGCAGGGAGCCGACGAGCAGCGTGGAGCCGATGACGAGGGTGGCGATGACGGTGCCCCGGCGCAGCACGTAGCGGCGCAGGTCCCACAGGGCGGTGCGGGGTCCGAGGCGCCGCCAGGCACCGGCGGCGAGACGCCCGTCGACCGAGTAGACCGGGGCGCCCGCGATGATCAGCGGGGACCAGGCGGCGAGGTAGATGATGTCGGGCGCGTCGTAGGCGGGGACGGTCTTCCAGCTCACGGTGAGCAGGAGCGCGGCGGAGAGCAGCGCGCCGAACACGGCGGCGATCCGCTGCCACAGGCCGAGGACGGTGAGGACACCGACGATGACCTGGGCGAAGGCGATGACGAGCCCGGCGCCGACGGGGTGCTGGAGCGCCCAGTCGCGCATGGGTTCGGCGAGCGCCCACGGGTGCAGCGAGTTCAGCCACTTGACCATGGAGCCGCGCTCGCCGCCGTCGAAGTAGACGGGGTCGCAGAGCTTGCCCATGCCCGCGTAGATGGAGATGAAGCCGAGGAAGACGCGGAGCGGGAGCAGGACGACGCCGAGGTTCATCCGGCGGCCGGGGTAGTAGGCGTGCCGGACGGGACCGTAGCGCCGGGCGGCGGTGGTCTCGTCCGGTGTCTCCTCGCCGCCGCGGGAGCCGCCGGGGCCGCCTGGGCCGTCGAACTCCTCGTCCCCGTACGAGAACTGCTGGAGTTCGCCGGTGTCCTCGAAGGCCGCGCCGGACTGGCGCATCTGCGGCAGGATCCGGGTGCCGGGGCCGCCGCCCTGGCGGCCGATGACGACGGGCGTCTCCTCGGTCGGCTCGCCCGCGTACATCTCGTCGGCGAGATCGCGGTCCATGTCGACGCGCGGGATGACCTGTGTGGCACCACCGTCGTCGGGCTCGCCCACGCGGCGCGCGGACTGCAGCAGGCCGCTGGCGGCGAGGTCCTGGGCGCCGCGCATGACGACGGGGCGGCGCCGGGCGCCGGGCGTGCCGGCGCCGGTGATGACGGGGATACGGGTGGTCGACGCTTCGGCTCCGGCCATCCCCACGGCGTCCAAGTGCCGTGCGATGCGCGGGAGTTGCGTCTGCTGCGCCCTGGGGAGCTGCACGCGGAAACTCGCGTGGTTGACGATGACCTGCGCCGGGTCGCACGGAACCTTCACCATGCTCAGCGCGGGAGCGTCGTCGTAGCCCGACGAGCGGTCCCCCGAGGGTGTGCGGGGCGTTCTGGTGTCCACACTCATCTAACCGAGTGATGTGTGTTTAGGACACTGCCTTGACCGCACCGAAATGTCCGGGCCCCGTCAAACCTGTAACGCGCCTCGTCAGAGGGGGCGGGACCCGGACCGTGCGCGCCGGTCAGGCGCGGCGGCGCGCCGCCTCGTACAGCACGACACCGGCGGCGACACCGGCGTTCAGCGACTCGGCGCCGCCCGGCATCGGGATGCGGACGCGGAAGTCGCAGGTCTCGCCGACGAGCCGGGACAGGCCCTTGCCCTCGCTGCCGACCACGATGACGACGGGCCCGGAGAGCGCTTCGAGGTCGCCGACCTCGCGGTCGCCGTCGGCGGCGAGGCCCACGATCGCGACGCCCGCCTTCTTGTACTGCTCCAGGGCGCGGGTCAGGTTGGTCGCGCGGGCCACGGGCGTACGGGCGGCGGTACCGGCCGACGTCTTCCACGCACCGGCGGTCATCCCGGCCGCCCGGCGCTCGGGCACGACCACGCCGTGGCCGCCGAACGCGGAGACGGAGCGGACGACGGCGCCGAGGTTGCGCGGGTCGGTGACGCCGTCGAGGGCGACGATCAGCGGGTCCTCGCCCTGGTCGAAGGCGGCGGCGACGAGGTCCTCCGGGTGCGCGTACTCGTACGGCGGGACCTGGAGGACGAGGCCCTGGTGGTTGAGGCCGTTGGTCATGCGGTCCAGCTCGGGGCGCGGGGCCTCCATGAGGTGGATGCCGCCGCGCTCACCGGCGAGCTGCAGCGCCTCGCGCACGCGCTCGTCGTTGTCGATGAACTGCTGGACGTAGAGCGTGGAGGCGGGCACGCCGCCGCGCAGCGCCTCCACGACCGGGTTGCGGCCGACGACCATCTCGGACGCCGACTTGCCGCGCGGGCCGCCGGTGCGGCTGGTGGGACGGCGGGCGGCCTGCTTGGCCGCCGCGTTGGCGATCCGGTTCTTCTTGTGGCCCTTGCGCGCCTCGGCGGGCGGGGTGGGGCCCTTGCCCTCCAGGCCCTTGCGCCGCTGGCCGCCACTGCCGACCTGCGCGCCCTTCTTGCCGGACATGCGGCGGTTGTTGTTGGCGGCCATGACCTACCTGTCTCTGCGTGAGTGTTCAGTGCGTGTACGTCTATGAAGTGTGCCGCCCGACGGCGCGGGCGGCACATTCAGGGGTCTCAGCGGGGGCCGAGGCTCCAGCGCGGCCCGCTCGGGCCGTCCTCGATGACGAGCCCGGACTGGCCGAGCTGATCGCGGATGGCGTCGGCGGTGGCCCAGTCCTTGCGGGCGCGGGCCGACTCACGCTGGTCGAGCACGAGGCGGACGAGCGTGTCGACGACGCCGTGCAGGTCCTCGCCGCGGTCGCTCTCCCCGGCCCAGTGCGGGTCGAGCGGGTCGAGGCCGAGGACGCCGAGCATGGCGCGGACCTCGGCGAGGCGGGCCACGGCGGCTTCCTTGTCGTCGGCGGCGAGCGCCGAGTTCCCCTGCCGGACGGCGGTGTGCACGATGGCGAGCGCCTGCGGCACCCCGAGGTCGTCGTCCATGGCCTCGGCGAACGCGGGCGGCACCTCGTCCGCCGGGTCCACGACGCCGCCCGCCTTCTCGGCGACGCGCTGGATGAACCCCTCGATGCGGGCGAACGCGGACTCGGCCTCGCGCAGCGCGTCCTCGCTGTACTCGATGGTCGAGCGGTAGTGCGGGGTGCCCAGGTAGTACCGGAGCACGATGGGCCGCCAGTGCTTGACCATCTCGGCGACGAGGACGCTGTTGCCCAGCGACTTCGACATCTTCTCGCCGGCCATGGTGACCCAGGAGTTGTGCACCCAGTACCGGGCGAACTCGTCCCCGTACGCCTTGGCCTGCGCGATCTCGTTCTCGTGGTGCGGGAAGATCAGGTCGATGCCGCCACCGTGGATGTCGAAGGCGGAGCCCAGGTACTTGTGGGCCATCGCCGAGCACTCCAGGTGCCAGCCGGGCCGGCCGCGGCCCCACGGCGTCTCCCAGCTGGGCTCGCCCTCCTTGGCCGCCTTCCACATGGCGAAGTCGCGGGAGTCGCGCTTGCCGGTGACGCCGTCCTCCGGGGGCTGGCGCAGGCCGTCGATGTCCTGGTTGGACAGCTGGAGGTAGCCGGGGAAGGAGCGGACGTCGAAGTAGACGTTCCCGTCGGCCTCGTAGGCGTGGCCGCGCTCGATGAGGCCGCGCATCATCTCGACCATCTCGGTGACATGGCCGGTGGCGCGCGGCTCGTAGGTGGGCGGCAGGCAACCGAGGGCGGTGTACGCGTCGTTGAACGCCCGCTCGTTCTCGTACCCGATCGACCACCAGGGGCGGTTCTGCTCGGCCGCCTTCTTGATGATCTTGTCGTCGATGTCCGTCACGTTCCGCACAAACGTCACGTCATAGCCGCGGTACGTGAACCAGCGGCGCATGATGTCGAAGTTCAGGCCCGAGCGGATGTGCCCGATGTGCGGGGCCGCCTGCACGGTGGCGCCACACAGGTAGATCGAGACGCAGCCCGGCGTGAGCGGGGAGAAGTCACGAGTCTGCCGGGCGCTGGTGTCGTACAGGCGAATAGTCACCCCTCCAGGGTAGTGGGCCCGGAGGGGTGCCAGGGGCCCGACGGTGTCACAGGCTGTGTCATCGCCCCGACCGGGGCGACGACGAAGGCTCCTACAGGCCGCCGACGACTTTGCGGGCCCGGACGCGGACGACGACCCGCTCGCCGTCCTGGGCGGAGGCCGGGTTGAACTCCGCGTACTTCTTGCCGGTGTACTTGACGGACAGCTCGTCGATGAGTTCCTGGCCGCCCTCGGTGGTGATCTCGGCGGTGCCGCGGATCTCGGCGTACGTGTACGGGTTGTCGGCGGGCTGGACCAGGACCGTCACGCGCGGGTCGCGGCGCAGGTTCCGCTCCTTGCGGCGGTCGACGGTCGTGGAGAAGAGGACGTCGTCGCCGTCGCGCTTGACCCAGACCGGGGAGACCTGCGGGCTGCCGTCGGGCTGGATCGTGGCGACGTTGATGAAGACCTTGGTGTCGAGCAGCGCCTTCAGCTCCTCGGACAGCTGGGCGGACATGGCCTCACTCCTCTTTTTCTGCTTGCCCGGCCCTCTGCCGGGCCGGCGACGGGTGTCGTGTACCCGATCCTGCGCCAACACCGTGCGGCTGGGCGGCATTTACGTGACTGGAGTGCCCCGGGGTCACAAGTCGGCCGATTCCCGCCGCCGCCAGCGGCACCGCCGCGAGCGCCGTCCACAGGGCGGGGGCGGGCAGCGAGAGCAGCGCGCCCGTGGCCGCGCTGCCGCCCAGGACCGCGAGCCCGGAGACGGAGGAGAGGGCGCCGGTGGCCAGGCCGAGGTGGCGCGCGTCGACGAGATCGGGGACGAGGCCGCGCGCGGCGGGCACGAGCAGCATCTGGCCGAGAGTGAGCAGGACGACGAGGACCCCGGCCGGGAGGTACACGTACGCGCCCCGCCCCGGCAGCCAGGCGACCGCCAGGAATCCGAGGGCTACGAGGACGAGTCCGGCGGTGAGCGCGGTGCGCGGGGCGAGCCTCGCCGCCGACCAGCGCGTGACCGGCAGCTGCGCCCCGACGACGAGCAGCGAGGACAGCGCGAACAGCACGCCGACCCCGTCCTGGGAGCCGGTGGCGCGGGTCAGCTCGACGGGGAGGGCGAGGTAGAGCTGGTTGTAGGCGATGAGGTAGCCGCTGTAGGCGAGGCAGAGGGCCAGGAAGCGGGGGCGGGCGAAGACCTGGCGGAGGGCTCCGCCGGTCTGTCCGGTGCGGGGTGCTGCCGTGCCGGGTGCCGCCGTGCGGTCCGGCTTTCTGCCAGGCATCAGACGGGCGTGGCCGATCAGTACCGCCACGAAGACGCAGGCGCCCGCCAGGCACGCCGCCCGGAAGCTCACGAAGAGCAGGGCCGTGCCGAGCAGCGGGCCGAGGAAGGCGCCCGCCTGGCCCGCGGCCGAGAACAGGCCGAGGATCTGGGCGCGGGGGGTGCCGGTGGCCCGTTCGTGCGCGACCGCCTCGCGGGCCGTCTCCGACTCGACCGCCGGGGAGAACAGCGCGGCGGCGAACCCGACGAGGACGACTGCCGCGATGACGGTCCCTGTGCGGTCGGCGAAGGCCAGCCAGGTGAACCCGGCGATGCGGAGGGTGCAGCCTGCCAGCACGACCGGGCGCGGGCCGTAGCGGTCTGTCAGCGCGCCGCCGATCATGAACAGGCCCTGCTGGCTGAAGGTGCGCAGGCCCAGGACCAGGCCCACCGCCCAGCCGGCCAGGGCGAGGCTGTCGGTGAGGTGGGCCGCGAGGTAGGGGAGGACGGCGTAGAAGCCGATGTTGAAGGCGAGCTGAGTTGTGGTGAGCAGGCGGATATAGCGCGGGGTGTCGCGAAGGTGGAGGCAGCTTGCTCTCACGGGAGACTCGCCGTGGCCGGTTCCGTTGTTCGCCGGGTGCGGTCTCGTCGTGGCTGGTCGCGCCGTTCCCCGCGCCCCTGGGGGGTTGTACTGGACGCCAGTGCCAAGCAGGCGCCCACGCACGCCAGTGCCAGGGCCGGGGCCAGTACTGACCACGGGGCCCGTTCCGCGTACGGGAGGTTCTCCATCAGGAGGCGGCCCCACTCCGGCGTGGGCGGCTGGGTGCCGAGGCCCAGGAAGCTGAGGGAGGCCAGGGCCAGGGTCGTGGGGGCCAGGCGGAGCGTCGCGTGGCGGGCCACCTGGGGGAGGACGCCGGTCAGGACGTGGTGGCGGAGGATGTGCCAGCGGCCCGCACCGTGCACAAGGGCCGCTTCCACGTGGCCGGAGGCCCGTTCCGTCTCGGCCAGGGCCGCCGTGTGCGCGGCGAGCGGCGCCCAGCCGACCGCCGCGACGGCGACCGCCGCCCCCGTCAGGCCCGCGCCGAAGACGCCGGTGACCAGGAGCCCGGCGAGGATCGCGGGCATGGCGTTGGCGACCTCGGTCAGGCCCCTGGTCCAGCGGGCGAGGCCGAGCGCGACGCCGATGACGAAGCACGCCGCGCAGACCGCCGCCGCGACCGCCAGGGTGCGGAGCGCCCCGTGGCCGAGCCGGGCCAGCACGTCGCGGCCCAGTGCGTCCGTGCCGAACGGGTGCGCTGCGGAGGGCGGAGCCAGGCGCGCCGCGAGGTCGACGTGGAGGGCGTCCCGGGTGAGGCCCCAGACGATCACCGCGAGGAGTACGGCGGCCAGGGCTCCGGCCGCGTAGAGGCGTGCGCGTCCGCCGCCGGTCGGCCGGGCCAGGCCGGGGAGCGCGCCCGCCTTGAGCGCGGGCCCGAGCAGCCATCGGCGAAGGAGTCCGACGGTCACGGCCGCCGCCACGCCCAGCACGAGCAGGACGAGAAGGCAGCCCTGGAGGAGCGGCAGGTCGAGGTCGAGCGCGGCGGCGACCGCCGTCCCGCCGAGTCCGGGGATCGCGAAGACCGCCTCGACGGCCGCCGCCGCGCCGGTCAGCCCCACGACGGTGAGCCCGGCCTGCGGGAGTACGGCGGGCAGGGCGCGGCGCGCCGCGTGCCGGGCGATGCGGGACCGTGGCATGCCGCTGGCCCGCCAGGTCCGCACCCAGGGTTCGGCGAACGCGGCGGGCAGCGCGTCCTGCGCGAGGCGTCCGAGGACCGCCCCGGCGGGGATGCCGAGCGCGAGCGCGGGCAGCACGGCGGAGACGGGCGACTGCCAGCCCTGCGCGGGGAACCAGCCGAGCCGCACAGCGAACAGCGTCGCCAGGACGGAGGCGAGGAGGAACTCGGGGAGCGCGGCGAGCACTCCCGCGCCGACCCCGCTCGGCGGCCGGGTGCGGGTGGTCCCCCGCCACAGCGTCGGCAGGCACAGGGCGACGGCCAGGGCGACGGCGACCACCATCGCGTAGGCCATGAGCGAGAGGGAGACCCCGAAGGCGGCGCCCACGTCCGCGCCGACGTCGGCGCCGGTCACCCAGGAGGAGCCGAGATCGCCGTGGACCAGGTCCCGTACCCACTGGCCCAGGAACGTGAAGGGGCCCTCGCCGAGGCCGAGCTGGTCGCGCACCTCGGCGAGCTGTCGCGGGGTCGTGGGCGCGTCGCCGTACCGCGCGTGCAGGACGGTGAGCGCCGGGTCGGTGCGGGTCAGCCAGGGCAGCAGCGCGGTGAGCAGGAGCAGTCCGCCCGCCGCTGCCACGCGCCCGGCGACGACGCTCGCGTTCTTCATGCGGCGCGGGTCTCCAGACCGACGAACTGTCGCTCATAGGGGTCGAGGACGGTTCCGCGCACCCCGGCGCCGACGCCCTGGAGGTGCTCCTCGTGGACGACGGGCACGGCCGCGTCGGTGCGCAGGATCGCGGCCTCGGCGGCGAGCACGGCCCGCTGCCGGGCGGTGTCGTCGAGCGCGGCGGCCTTGCGCACGGCGGCGTCGACGGCCGGGTCGCCGAGCTGGGAGATGTTGAAGCTGCCGCCGCTGGTGAAGTCGGAGGCCAGGTACGAGACCGGATCGCCGGTGTCGAGCGCGGTGGAGCGGGACATCAGGAACGCGTCGTAGTCGCCGTCGAGCGCCCCGGACTCCAGGCGCGCGTAGTCCTTGACGACGAGCCGGACGTCGAACCCGGCCCGCCCGAGCTGCTGCTGGAGCGCGGCGGCGACTTCCGGAAGCTCGGCCCGGTTGGTGTAGGTGGCGAGGGTGAGGCGCTGCCCGCGCGGCTTCGCCGCCTTCGCGCGCCCGGTGACGGGGAGCTGCTTGCCGTCGGCCCAGGCGAACCCGGGGCCGAGCAGCCCGGTGGCGCGCTCGGCGTAGCCCTCGTACACGCTCTTGGCCAGCGCGGACGTGTCGGCGCTCGCGCGCACGGCGGCGCGCAGACCGGGATCGGCGAGCGGCCCCTTCCGCGTGTTCAGGTACAGGGTGGTGGTGCGGACGGTGGCGACCTTGCGGGCCCTGCCGCCGAGGACGAGCGCCTGCGCGGCGGGGACGAACTCGGCGAGCTCGATCTGTCCGGAGCGCAGGGCGTTGGCGCGGGCGTTGTTGTCGGCGACGAAGGTCACGTCGATCCCGCGCGCCGCCGCCTTGCCGCGCCAGTGCCCGTCGAAGCGGTCGAGGGTGGCGGAGACGGCGCCGTTCAAGTGGGTGAGGGTGAAGGGCCCGGTGGCGTGCCCGATCGGATCGACCTCCGCGTCCTTGGAGGAACCCTTCCCGTACGCGGCCGGGGAGAAGACCGCCAAGGACGGGTTGGCGAGCCGCGCGGGCAGCAGGGGATCGCCGGTCCCGGTCGTGATCCGTACGGTCCGCTCCCCCGCCGCCGCCACCGTCAGCTCCACATCGCTCAGCACGCGCGGCTTCACCTTCGCCCGCCCGGCGGCCCGCAGCGCCCCCACGACGGCGTCGGCGGTGACCGGCCGCCCGTCCTGGAACCGGGCCTCCCGCAGCGTGAACTCCCAGGTCGTGGCGTTCGTACGGGTCCATTTCGCGGCCAGCGCGGGATGGATCACGCCGTCGGTGTCCATCCGCGTGAGCCCGTCGACGACCGCGAGCCGGCTGAGCAGCAGCCCGTCGTCGCCGTACGGGGACAGGCCCTGCGTCGGCGCGAAGGCGAGGTCGACGGCGATCCGGCCGCCCCGCGCGGTCCCGGTGAAAGAGCCGCAGGCACTGGTCAGCCCCGCCCCGGCCGCCGCGAGGAGGAAGCCGCGGCGGCGCATCACCGGGCGGGGACGGTTACGGGGGCGGGCAGCGGCAGTTCGAAGTGGACGATGCCCTGTCCGCCGCCGGGCAGCTCCCGCTCGTCGCAGACCTCGTGCGCGAGGGAGCGCCAGAACGGTTCGGCGCCGGGCACGGCCGGGTCGGTGTGCAGGTAGAGCCGCTCGTAGCCGCCCACCGTGGCGACGAATCCGGTCAGCTCGCGGACGAGGGCGCGGGCGAGGCCGTTGCGGCGGTGGGCGGGGCGTACGTAGATGCGGCACAGCTGGGCGGTGGAGCCGGAGGGGAAGCGGTCGGCGACCCAGCGCGGGTTCGGCGGCGAGGCGGGCCCGCGGTCGCGCACCGCGCCGGTGGCGACGATCTCGCCGCTCGCCGTGTGCTCGGCGACGAGCAGGGTGCAGCGCTCGGGGCGCAGATAAGCGCCGGCGGGGTCGATGATGTCGGCGTGCCAGCGCGGCACGTACCCGGAGCGCAGGTCGCGGTAGACGGTGTCCAGCATGACGGCGCGGGCTCCGTCCACGTCGCCGTCACCGGCCGCGCGGATCTCGTACTCACCCATTGCCTGACACTGCCTTCACCACGACCATCCCGGACCAGCACGGTCACCACGACCGGGCACCTGCCCGACCATGCTAACTGCAAGGGATGTGCAGTAAGCCGCCCGGCCCTAGCTGACCTGCGCCTTCACCACGAGCGCCGTCGCGATGGCCATGAGTCCCTCGTCCCGTCCGGGGAACCCGAGCCCGTCCGTCGTCGCCCCCGAGACGGAGACCGGCGCCCCGGCGGCCTCGGAGAGCACCTTCTGCGCCTCGTCGCGCCGCTTGCCGATCTTGGGCCGCGCGCCGACGACCTGCACGGCCACGTTCCCGATGACGAACCCGGCGTCCCGCACGATCCGCGCCGCCTCGGTCAGCAGCGTGAGACCACTGGCCCCCGACCACTCCGGGCGGCCGGTGCCGAAGTGCCGGCCGAGGTCGCCGAGCCCGGCGGCCGAGAACAGCGCGTTGCACGCGGCGTGCGCGACGACGTCGGCGTCGGAGTGCCCGGCGAGACCGGGACCCTCGCCCTCCCACTTCAGCCCGGCGCACCACAGCTCGCGCCCGTCCTCGAAGGCGTGGATGTCGGTCCCGATGCCGACCTGCGGCAGCACGACCTGCGGGGGGAGGTGGTGTTCAGAACCCATCGTTGGCCCTCCTGCGGGCGAGCACGGCCTCGGCGAGCACCAGGTCGAGCGGCCGGGTCACCTTGAACGCCTCTTCGTGGCCGGGCACCAGCACGACCTGGAGGCCGAGCTTCTCGACCATCCCGGCGCAGTCGGTGACGTCGTCCGTGACGGTCTCGTGGGCGCGGACGAGCGTGGCGTGCTCGAAGCCCTGCGGCGTCTGCACGGCGCGCAGCCGGGCCCGCGGCGGTGTGGCGACGACCGGCTCGGGCGATCCGTCCGCGGTCGGCACGACCTCCTTCACCGTGTCGGTGAGCGGCAGCGCCGGGACGACGGCGGGCGCTCCGTCGCGCACGGCCTCGATGACCGCGTCGACGGTGTCGACCGGGACGAGCGGCCGGGCCGCGTCGTGCACGAGCACGATGTCGATACCGGCGGGCAGCGCGTCGAGCCCGAGCTTGACGGACTCCTGGCGCGTCTCACCGCCGGGCACGACCACGAAGTCGGTCCTCTCGGGGAGCGCGTGGTCGGCGAGGAGCGTCTTCACCTCGGCGGCGCCGTCCGGCGGCGCGACGACCACGACGAGGGAGACGGAGCGGGACGCCGCCATCGCGCGGACGGCGTGGATCAGCATCGGGGTGCCGTTCAGCGCGCGGAGCGCTTTGGGGGCGCCAGGACCGAGGCGTACGCCCCGTCCGGCGGCCGGAATCACGGCCGCGGTGCGGGCGCCGCCGGCGACGGGACGCGTTTCGTCAGACATCGCTTCCGTTCAGGTTTGTACGCTCGGGGGTGGTGGGTATGGCCACATCGTGTCGGGCGCGACTTCTTGACCGGACCCTTCCGTGACACTGGTCGAGCCAGCTGTCCGGGCCCGGCACACCCACAAAAACACAGATGGGTACGAACATGCCGCAGCGCCCGGCGACACCATCAGGGTCATCGGGCACCACGGCATTGTTCTACGCGACGGCTGTGCCTGATCAGGCTGCGCGGAAAACTCCGCGGGTCGATCAGGCGGCGCGTATCAGGACGCGAGAACCTCGTCGAGCAGGGCCTCGGCCTTGTCCTCGTTCGTGTTCTCCGCGAGAGCGAGCTCGCTCACCAGGATCTGGCGAGCCTTGGCGAGCATGCGCTTCTCACCCGCGGACAGTCCGCGCTCGCGCTCACGACGCCACAGGTCACGGACGACTTCCGCGACCTTGATGACATCGCCAGAGGCGAGCTTCTCCAGGTTTGCCTTGTAACGGCGCGACCAGTTCGTGGGCTCCTCGGCATACGGCGCGCGCAGTACCTCGAAGACCCGGTCGAGCCCGTCCTGACCGACCACATCACGCACGCCGACGAACTCCGCATTGTCCGCTGGCACACGTACCGTCAGGTCGCCCTGGGCGACCTTCAGCACCAAGTAGGTCTTGTCCACGCCTTTGATCTGGCGAGTTTCGATAGCCTCGATCAGCGCGGCCCCGTGATGGGGATAGACCACGGTGTCGCCAACCTTGAACGTCATGTGACAGGTACCCCTTCCGTGGCTATCCAGGGTAACACGGAAACGGCGGGTTCTGAATGGCGTTTTCGCAGGTCAGGGCATATCTCGGGGCTTGACAACAACAACAGGAACGTGCTGCGGAGGGGTAGCGGAGCACGGTATTCGCAGGTCGGAGGTGCTCTCCGGCGGGCCCGAAACGTCCGCGTCACAGACGCCGGAACAGGGTCAGGAGGGGAGGAACGTCCCGTTTTGTGTAGTTCGAAGCGTCGAAGTTCCGCTACTCCGTTCGGGGTCGCGGTGGTCCGTTCGAGCCGAATCCCTTCCGGAACCCTTCGAGAACCCCGCGATCCCGGGAATTGATCTACGTCACTCCGCCGGCAATCCACGGGATTTCCGCCGTCGGATGATCGTTTTTCCGAACCGCCATGCATTCCTTACCGGAAATCCCCACGCGCGAGCGCACAAGAGCGCACTACGGCGCGCGGAAGGTTATGTGAATGGCGAACGGGGCGCGCGGGGAGGCGGCGGCCGATGCGGCTGACCGGGGGCGCGTGCGAGGCCCGGGGGCACGTAGGGGCGGGTCGGGTGCGGCGACCCGGGAACGGCTCGGTAGCCTAAGGCCGCTGACAGTCCCTTAGGACGGCTTTACACCCCTGCTGCCAGTGCTGCTGTGCTACCAGGGGGGCCGTCCGCTTCGCCCACGTTCAAGGAGATGCCGCCGCCGTGAGCAGCAGCCTTCGACGCGGCGCCCTCGCCGCCGCCGCCATCGCGTTCTCGATCGCCTCGCTCGCCGCGTGCGGTGCCGGCAACAACGCCCAGACACTGCAGATCAAGCCGGACAACGCCGAGACCTCGGTCGGCGACATCAAGATCCAGAACGCCACCGTCATCACACAGCCGGACCGCACGTCCGAGGGCCCCGCCGTCCTCAACGTCACGCTGTTCAACAACGGCTCGACCGACGAGACCCTCGACTCGGTCAAGCTGGACGGCGTCTCCGAGGCCGCCAAGCTGACCGGCGCCAAGGGCGGCTCGAAGATCACGGTCCCGGCCGGCGGCTCGGTCGTCCTCGGCGGCAAGGACAACGCCTCCGCCGAGCTGCCCAACAGCGACGCCGCGATCCTCGACGGCAACGCGCAGCTGATCACATTCGGCTTCAGCAAGACCGGCGACGTCAAGATCCGCGGCTTCGTCGTGCCCGCCGAGAGCTACTTCGAGAAGTGGGGCCCGAGCAAGGCGCCCGCCACGCCGAAGGAGGGCGCGAAGCCGTCCACGTCGGCGTCCTCGTCGGCCTCCTCCTCGGCGGAGACCGGCGGCTCGCCGGCGGCCGGCGCGTCGAACTCCGCGTCCCCGTCGGGCGCGGCCTCCGGCAATGCCTCCGCCGACGAGCAGACGGAGTCGTCCGGCCACTGAGGTCGCTGCGGCCACTGAGGTCGCTGCGGCCACTGAGCCGCGTATGGACGCACACGGCTGAGGGCGGGCCCCGGGGATCGGGGCCCGCCCTCAGCCATACGCGTACTCGGCGCCGGATCCGGCCTACGGCTCGAACTTGTAGCCGAGGCCGCGCACCGTCACCAGGTAGCGCGGGGCGCCCGGGTCCGGCTCGATCTTGGCGCGCAGCCGCTTCACGTGGACGTCCAGGGTCTTGGTGTCGCCGACGTAGTCCGCGCCCCAGACCCGGTCGATGAGCTGCATACGGGTCAGGACGCGCCCCGCGTTGCGCAGCAGCATTTCGAGCAGGTCGAACTCCTTGAGCGGCAGGTCGACCTTGGCACCGGCGACGGTGACGACGTGCCGGTCCACGTCCATCCGGACAGGGCCCGCCTCCAGCGCCTGCGGGGCGACCTCCTCGGGCTCGCCGCGGCGGCGCAGGACGGCGCGGATGCGGGCGACCAGCTCGCGCGAGGAGAAGGGCTTGGTGACATAGTCGTCGGCTCCTATCTCCAGGCCGACGACCTTGTCGATCTCGCTGTCCTTGGCGGTCACCATGATGACCGGCACGTTCGAGCGGCCGCGCAGCTGGCGGCAGACCTCGGTGCCGGGCAGGCCGGGCAGCATCAGGTCGAGCAGGACGAGGTCGGCGCCGTTGCGCTCGAACTCGTCCAGGCCGTCGGGCCCGGTGGCCGCGATGGCGACCTCGAACCCCTCCTTGCGGAGCATGTAGGACAGGGCGTCGGAGAAGGACTCCTCGTCCTCGACGACGAGCACTCGGGTCACGGAAGGACCTCCGGGGCGGCGGGGATGGATGCGTAGGCGGTGGTGGTGCGGTCGGGCCCGAATGCGTCGTCTTCGTCGCGTACGTCTCTGGGGCCGGAGGCAGCCGGTGTCTTGCGCGGGGCGCGGGTCGCGGCCGCTTCGGGCAGCCGCAGGGTGAACGTGGAGCCCTGCCCCTCCGAGCTCCACACGGTGACCTCCCCGCCGTGCGAGGCGGCCACGTGCTTGACGATGGCGAGGCCGAGGCCGGTGCCGCCGGTGGCACGGGAACGGGCCGGGTCGACGCGGTAGAAGCGCTCGAAGACGCGCTCCTTGTCCTTGTCGGATATGCCGATGCCCTGGTCGGTGACGGCGACCTCGATGAGATCGCCGCCCGGGGCGGCCACCCGGCGGGCGGCTATGCCCACGCGCGTGCGCGCGGGTGAGTAGTTGACCGCGTTCTCGACGAGGTTGCCGAGGGCGGCGGCGAGCTGACCGCGGTTGCCCCAGATCTGCAGGTCGGCGGTGCCGCCCGCGGCCATGGTGATCTGTTTGGTGGAGGCGGGCTGGCGGCAGCGGTCGATGGCCTCGGCGACGAGTTCGTCGACGCGGACCGGTTCGGCGTCCTCAAGCGGGTCGTCGTTCTGCACCCGGGAGAGGTCGATGAGCTCCTGGACGAGGTTGGTCAGGCGGGTCGCCTCGATCTGCATGCGGCCGGCGAACCGCTCGACGGCCTCGGGATCGTCGGAGGCGTCCATGACGGCCTCGGACAGCAGCGACAGAGCGCCGACCGGCGTCTTCAGCTCATGGCTCACATTGGCGACGAAGTCGCGCCGTACGGCCTCGATGCGCCGCGCCTCGGTCAGGTCCTCGACGAGCAGGAGCACCAGGCGGGAGCCGAGCGGGGCGACCCGCGCGGAGACCGCGAGGGCGTCGCCGCGCCCGGTGCCGCGCCGGGGCAGGTCCAGCTCGACCTGGCGTATCTCGCCGTCGCGCCGGGTGTCGCGGGCCATGAGCAGCATCGGCTCGACGGCCAGCTTCCCGCCCCGTACGAGACCGAGGGCGTACGCCGCCGAGCTGGCCTTGACCACGCTGTCCGCCTCGTCGAGGACGACAGCGGAGGAGCGCAGGACCGACAGCACGGTGTCGACGCCGGGCGGAAGGACCGGGTCCGTGTGCAGGGAGGTACGGGTGGGGCGTTTCTGTTCGCGTTCGCTCCAGCGGAACGCCAGCATGGCGATGACACCGGTACACACTCCGGCGATCGCTGCCGCTGCGGCGACCGCCGCGTTCACGTCCATGTCTTCAACGATATGCGGCCCGACCGGGTCCTCCACAGCCGTCCGGGTGGTCGCTCGAACACTCGTCGCCCAGAGTTCACCTTGGATACGGGGCCGGTTCACTTGGGATGCCGGATCCGGACGCGTACGGGCCCGAACGTGGGAGCGTGGGGCTGACGCGGCCCCGCGGAGCCCCACAGAGAGCCTCACGGAGAGAGCCTCACGTACAGAGAGGGAACGTTCGTATGCGTGACGCGTACCACGAGGAACTTGACTCGATCGGCGAGGGCCTGGTCGAGATGGCCCGCCTTGTCGGGTCGGCGATCGGGCGCGCCACCACGGCCATGCTCGACGCCGACCTGAAGCTCGCCGAGAGCGTGATCGCCGCCGATCAGAAGGTCGACGATCTGCAGCACGACCTGGAGGCGCGGGCCATCGCGCTGCTCGCCCGGCAGCAGCCGGTGGCGACCGATCTGCGGATCGTCGTCACCTCGCTGCGGATGAGCGCGGACCTGGAGCGCAGCGGCGACCTCGCCCAGCACGTCGCCAAGCTGGCCCGGCTCCGCTTCCCGGACCGGGCCGTCCCCCACGACCTGCACGCGACCATCCTGGAGATGGGCCAGCTCGCGCAGCGCCTCATGGCGAAGGCGGCCGAGGTCATCATCACCAAGGACGTCGACCTGGCGATGCAGCTGGAGCAGGACGACGACGAGATGGACCTGCTGCACCGCACCCTCTTCCAGCACCTCATGGACGAGAAGTGGAAGCACGGCATCGAGACGGCGGTCGACGTGACGCTGCTCGGCCGCTACTACGAGCGGTTCGCGGATCATGCGGTGTCGGTGGCGAAGCGGGTGGTGTACCTGGTGACGGGCGAACACGCGGACGTGCAGTCGGCGTCGTCGGCATCGTCGTCGGTGGTGACGGCGGCGGAGACGGCCTGAGGCCCGCTGATCTCCGGTTGACGGGGCCCCGCAGGCGCGGATGTGCGGGGCCCCTCGGTCTTCCGGGCTGTCCGGGTTGTCGGTCAGCCGCAGCAGCCGCCGCACTGGCAGGGGGCGCCCGACTGGCAGCCGCAGCCGCAGCCCGAGCCGCAGCCACAGGCCCCGAGCAGCACCAGCCGGGGTGCGGGGCGGGGGGTTGGGGCGGCGGCGGACGCGTCGGGTGTCCGGTCGGGCCTGGGGGACTCGGCAGCCATGGGCTTCCCTCCTGGATACGGATACGGATACGGGTACGGGTACGGATGCGGTGCTCAACGGGTCTGCTCCCATTGCATGCCCGCGGGGGCGGGCGCATCAACGGCGCATGAGCGCGCGGAAACGCGTTGGCGCCCCGGCCGCACCCGGCTCTACGGTGCGACGATGACTGACGTGATCGTCCTCAACGGCGGCTCGAGCTCCGGCAAGTCCGGCATCGCCCGCTGCCTCCAGTCCGTACTCCCGGGCGCATGGCTGACGCTGGGCACGGACACGCTGATCGAGGCGATGCCGGCGTCGGGAGCGGGGATCGACTTCAGCCCCGACGGCTCGGTGACGGTGGGCCCGGCCTTCCGTGAGCTGGAACGGGCGTGGATCGCGGGGGTGGCGGCGATGGCGCGGGCCGGGGCGAAGATCGTGGTCGACGAAATCTTCTTGGGCGGCGCGGAATCCCAGTCCCGCTGGCGAGAAGCCCTCCGCACCCTGGACGTGCTCTGGGTCGGGGTCCATTGCGACGCGGAAGCGGCAACGGCCCGCGAACTGGCCCGGGGCAACCGCATCACAGGAATGGCGGCGCAGCAGGCGGAGCTGGTGCACAAGGGGGTCACGTACGACGTGGTGGTGGACACGACCCGCGCGGAGGCGCTGGACTGCGCCCGAGAGATCGCGAAAAACGTCACCTGAGAGGCGGGACGTTCAGCTCCCGCGCGACCGACCGTCCCACACCCAGGACACCACCTGCTTGTCGCTTACGCCTCGAAGTCGTACTCGAGGATGTAGGAGGCGGCGTCCGCCGTCATTTCGTTGATCTCGACGGGGCGGCCCTCGGCCGTATAAGCGGTGCGGCAGATGAGGAAAACCGGGGTCCCTGTGGACATGCCCAGCTCCGCCGCCTCGTCCTTCGAGGGCATCCGTGAACGGATCTCCTCACGGAAGTGCACCGGCTCGTAACCGAGTTCGGCGAGCCTGGCGTACGTTCCGCCCGGCCCGGTGTCCGGTCGGGTGATCGCGGTGCCGGCCACCAGGGACGAGGGGAGATAGCTCGTCGCGAGCAGGACGGGCTTGCCATCCAGCACGAAGCGCCGGCGCCTGACACACACGGTGTCCTGCGGGGCCAGGTCGAGAACCGCTCCAACGCCTTCGGGTGCCACCTCGTCCGACACCGAGACCTGGTCGACCACCAGATCGCGGTCCTCGACATCTGTCGACCAGATGGAACGACCGTTGCCCCACTGCTGCTGTGCGAGACGCTGGATGCCGCGTCGCCGCAACGGCCGGTACTCCCGTACGAACACACCGGCACCCTTACGGGCTTCGGCCACACCTTCGTCCCGCAGGACGCCCAGGGCCTGACGCGCTGTCATGCGGGCCACGCCGTACGTGGCCATGAGGTCGTTCTCCCCGGGGAGCCGATCACCGGGACCGTACTCGCCCGCCTGGATCGCCTCACGCAGAGCGTCCGCGATCCGCTGGTACTTGGGCCGACGGTCGTTGTCGGTGTTGGCCATCCCGCGGGCCTCCTCTCATCTCTAGACACCTTAGGCCACAGGTTGACGGCTCACTTGCCGGAAGTTCATCGCCCCCTACGAGCTCGGTCGCCGGGTCGACGATTGCGTTCTCCTCATCTCTGAACTGGTGACCAACGCGATCGTCCACGGAAAGTCGGACGAGCCCGGAGTCGTCCGAGTGCAGTGGTTCCGCGAAGGAACCTCCCTACGCGTCGAGGTCCACAACCCTGGATCCCCGGCGAACGTGCGCCTCGGATGCCCCGACGCCGACGACCCGCACGGGCGCGGCCTACTCCTGGTCGACGCCATCGCCGACTCGTGGCACTACGGAGCCAGCCGTTTCGGCGGGACGGTGGTCTCCTTCGAGATGGCCGACGCCTGGCTGCTGTGAGCGCAGCCTGATCACGCGTACGACGACCCGGGAATTGCCACTGCATCGGAGCCGGCCCAGTGCAGGCATCCCTACGGGCAGTCAGCGTCAGACTGGTCCGGGCCATATCGGAGAGGCGGACCGATGGCAAAGCCTAGAGGGATGCAGCCGCGTGGCCATCACGGACGCTGGGTTGCACGATCAGGAAGTCAGAGGCGGTGGGCTCGCGGTCCAGGAAACGGCCCTGCGGCAGCTCGGCGGCCTAGGAGCTGACGGGCAACTCCCGTGCTCGCTGCCGAGCTTGTGCCCGTAGCTCCTTCAAACGACTGTGAAACGCGTTGTGGCGATTCTGGTCGAGGTTCAGCGGAACGTCGAGTTGGTAGATGAGCTGTGACTCCAGGTCCCATGGCTCGCCTTGCTCGATCCAGCACACAAGCGCGTTGTCCGCCATCCACTGGCTCAGGGTGGCTTCGCCGGCCTTGCCGAAGGTCATACGCTTGCCGCTGCCTACGCGGCGCAGTTCAAGTCCGAGCAGACACCCGAGGGTCAGCCGAAGCGTTGAGCCGGCCGCGTTGCCCCGGTAGTGGTAGCGCACCCGCTTGCGCAGGTCCTGCGTGCTGGTCCGGTTCGCCATGTACCGCGGCGCTATCCCCACGTAGAGCAGCCGCCCGGCTTCCAGCTCCGGATGGGGCGACTGCTCGAAGTGCCATCCGTAGACCCCAGGCGCCGCGGGGACAGGACTCGGCCGCGTCAGCACCTCCCGCGCGGACCACAGCCGATCGGGACGGACGAGGGCAGTCTTCTCCACGGAGCCTCCCGACGCCGAGCCAGGGCTGACTGTCGCAGATTACTGAGAGGCACTCACAGCGACGCGGGCCAGTCTGCGCACCGACATGACGGGCCTCAGCACCCGGAGGGCTGAGGGTCCAGAGTGGTCCCAGGCCGTGAAGATGCCCCTGAGCTGCGCCGTCTGCGCAGCTCAGGGGCATGATCAGAAAAGCTACTTCTTCTTGCCCTGGGTCTTGTCGGGGATCTTGGCAGCCTGCGTTTCTGCAGATCCGGGGCCCGAACACTGACACCTGACTGGTCATCACCTGTCGTTGTCGGCCGGCCTTGAGCGGCTTCGGACGGCCCAGAGACGGCCCAGCCACAGCCTTGTCTTCGACGGCTGATGAGGTCCCGCAGCATCTCAAGCCAGCTCATCAAGAGCCACCGCAGTCGCCACCACAAACCACGTCGCTGTCTCTGGGGCTGCGGACTGACTGTCACACGTGAAGACCGGCGCGGAGGATGGACACTGGGGCTCGGACTTCGGCGACCACCACCATGCAAATGGCAATAGCCACTCCGCCCCGCTGGGTTACCGCACATTCGCCCTTGCCGTGTCACGCCCCCACAACGCCTCATGAGTGGAGTCTGGCAGGGCTCACGTAACTAAGGGCGTCAACCGGGACAACCGCGCCTCGCGGCTGCAGGTCCGGTCTATAAGACATCAGCTTGGGAAGCTGAGGTGACCTGGGGTTTGCTGGGTGGCCGGCCTGCGGTGGAAGGTGTCGACGCATGGTGAACGGGCCGGTTGATTTCCCGGTGGCCCCCGTGGTTCCCCGCCGGATCTGGCACGCGTCTGGCACGACCTTTTCGTCCCGACCTCTCGGCAGTGAGGTCATTGCGGTCCAGCGAGCTGGTCAGCCAGCCGCGGAGGGCTCTCGGCGGCCAGTTGTGGTCACGCTGACGCCTCTTGCCGGTAGGAGTCGGCGGCAGCCTGCGGTACTCGCTCGGGTGCATTCCGGGACCGAACAGCTTCCTCGGCCTGGCCTCATCGCCGCCGCGTAACCAGAGCGACGAGGGTGCTTGCGATGGTGACCACGAACGTGACGCCAGCAGTGGCGACGGTTAGAGGTACAGCAACGGACGGATGCGTGAGAGTCACGTACACAAGTCCACCGCCGACGACAAGGAGGAGCGGGACGAAGGTCAGGGCCAACAGAGGCAGTACGGCAGCTGGGATGTCCGTGGACGGCGGTCGCTGACAGTCCTGGTGGGTGTGCGGCTGAGACATGCACGTCCTTCGCATCGGGTGTGAACAGACGGGAGAGAGAGCACCCCAGTCCCTTAGAACGTGATCAACCGAACCAACTACCTCTCTACATGACCGTGTTCGGGTGATCGCGGCGCTGACAACAATGGCGCGACGGGATTGATCAGGACCAGTCGTCCGTGAGGTTCGCCGGACGGCTCCGGACGGCGGACCTATACGGCACGATGACTCAGGAACATCCGGGAGAGAGGAGTAGCGCGGCCATGGGGAGGGGAGCTCGTCGACAGTGGCGACCACCGCAGGGCACCAAGGAAGAGAACGAGCTCGCCCGTTTGCTCCGCCGGTGGCTGGATGACCGAGACGTGACGGTCAGCAAGGTGATCAGCCGCTTCACAGCAGAGCATTTCTCTGGCGAATCACCGCCTGGGCGTACTGCGACCTATATGAGGCTCGCTGGAGTGGGCATTACCTGGGAATTTGTCGAAGCTGTCGCTGACGTGATCACGCCGAGTGCAGCAGAACACCAGAAACTGCTCGCGGCAGCACGACCTCTGTGGGAGCGGGTCCTTGCGAACGCCGAACGAGAGGAAGCTAATTCGACCACGGACATCGTCGCCACTATGCGCGAGATGCTCGATCTTTCCCATGAGCTCCGAGAAATGCATCGTCGCCTGGCAGACCTGCGGGCAGAGGATCAGAATCTGTCCTGGGCGTTAGTCATGACCTGCCAACAGATGCGTACCCGCATCTCTGCACTGCGTGCGAAGCGAGGACAGGCAACGTTTGGCGAATCGCTGTCACGGCCGCATCCTTCGGCACCACAGGAGCCGACGTGTGCGGAAGCTGATGAACAAACAGCACACCTGCTCGAAGAGTGGGCTCGTCGGATTGCGCGCTTCGCCCAGGTCCTCGTCCGCCAGGAAGAGATAGGGGCGGCGCCAGCCGGAGACACTGGAGTGAGTCTCTCCGAGGCAATAGAGACGACCCTGCGGGAACTTGACCAAGACGTTGCCCAGATCACCCGTGAACTAGGCGGCTCTGCTTCGATTCCGGCCAGCTTCAACAAAGAGCTTATTGAACCTGACCCCCATTACACGGGGGGTGGCTTCTTGCGGGCGGTGTGCATAGATACAGAGCGCCTTACGCCTGAGCGCTTCCTTCCGGAAGGCATGACTGATGCTGTCATGGAGCCGGGAAGTGATCGTGTGCTGACTGTACCGATGATCGGACTTCTACGTCAGGGCATCACCATCGCCCCGGGAATCACCGTGCTGGCAGGTCCCAATGGCGTGGGAAAGAGCGTGGTCCTTGAGGCGCTCTCGCACGCTTTACCGGGGGAAAGAGCAGGTAGAGCCTTCGGCTACCGCCCGCTAAGTCGACGGCTGGCTGCCGCCTTGGAGATCACTTTTCATCATCGTCCGCGGCCCCAGGATGTGTGGTACGCCTCCTACTTGAGTCTCCGAGAAAGGCGCGACCCGCATCTTAGCGCGTGGGAATCTTTCCGTATTGCGTTGGCGGAGATGAGCCCCAAACCAGGGGTGCTTTACCTGCTGGATGAACCGGAAGCCGGGCTCGACCGGTCAATCACCGAAGAACTTGTCTCCTGGATGAATGGTCGTGTCGAAGACGGGTGTCAGTTCATCATCGCGACGCACAGTATGACGCTGGCCTCGCTGGAGCATGTGCAGGTCATCATGCCGGGCCGCTGAGCGCGGACCGCAAAGTCTGTCGCATCGCTGTCCGGCGGACGCGATGAGCCGTCTCGCCTGTGACTGGGACCTTGAGCCGGCTGCCAACCTTCCAGCCGAAGGGGAGCACGTAGGTCGGCTGTGTGAGTATCTGAATGGGTTGTCTAGGCCGACCGCCTGATTGGCTTGCGCTTCACCAATTGACCTGCACAGCAAAGACGCTGAATAGTCGCGCACTCAAGCCAGCGTCAGTGGCAACCGTCAGCGACTTCAGAAAAGATTCAACTTCCTTCAGGTTTCGTACACTGAGCAGCCTCTTGGGGCCGTCAACGGTGAGCCATGACACCGTAGATGGCAGCGGAAATCCGTGCGCGAAAGAATGGCGAACTAGCAAGACATCGTTCAGAAAATTCTTCGCCGAGATGGAGTTAGTTCCGCGGCGCGCGGTGGACCAAGAGGGGATTGGATCGAATCCGGTGTATTTTACGAGGTGATTGCGGCAATTATCCCAATTGGGTGTGTTGAATTTTTTGTTGGCGTTGACTGCACAATCGCGAAGAAGGGTTCGAAATTCCGAGAATGCGGGATCTAGAGGCCGGGCGGCTCGGTCGATGAACTCCAATGCAATTGACTCGATGTACGCCTCCCAGGCGGCAACACATGCAGCGAGATGTGAGTGGTAATGAACTTGCCGCACGTCATCTGACAGCCTCTTTCCTCGGCGCTGTTGACAGCAGGATTTGCGTAGAAGGACGGCGCGATCGATCGCTCTCCTGAAGTTGGTTTGCGCCAGAGAGGGCATCAGAGGCGCTCCACAAATTCAGAGAGCGCCTTCTTGTACCGCTTCAAAGGGTCAAGGTTGATCTGAATCCTCTCGCCGTTCACGACATGAGGGCCAGCCTTCAGCGAGTGTACGGGTGTGCCTGTTACTGCCGAAACAATGCATGCGCTGTGGTAGTCCGGAACCTCTACAAAGCTATCTCCGGGAGATTTCGTGGATACGAAGTACGAGCGGTGCTTTTTGTAGATTCCGTTCAGGGTCGATTCAATTGCGTTCCTAACCGCCTGGAATGCTTTGCTGGCCGTTTGGCCATACGTAGTGACTCGGTTACTTACGAAAGTGTGGAGCTTGGGGGTGGTCACCCCCTCAGAAATAGCTCGCTGAGAGAAGTTAATCCTCGCGTACTGAGCAATATCTTCACCGATGCTTGCGCCATAGAGCAGCGCCATAACATTCTCGATTGCGCGGCGAGAACTGTCATCCGCAGTAAATGGCACCACCAGGTAATCTGCGGCCACAAGTGCCTGCTGTGTGAAAACCGCGAAACTCGGGTTGCAGTCGATAAAGATCACCGTATCGCGATCGCCACTCCTCGCGGAGAGGGCCTCGCAGAGGTCTCGCACCCACTCAATTACCTGACGCCAAGCATTGAATGGGATTGTTAGCTGGGATGTCTGTCGAATTGCTTCGCTCAAGAGTTCCAGGAGGCTGTCTCCGCACGAAAGGTACAGATTTTCTGGAATCTTGGAGTTGTACTTCTTCGGCTGTACGACGAAGGGCTCGATATCGTCGATCATCTGGAAGGGTGAATTGAGGCGGGCCTCAAGGTACCCTGCGATCGTGGCCCTAGGTGTTTTTGCGGTGATCTTGCGAATTGGCGGCGAAGTCGGCTGATACCCTCCCAGTAGGGTTTCGCTCACGTTAGCTTGCGGGCACAGATCGATCACGTATACGTCGGATTCGGGAAAAGTCTCCGCGTACTGGCAAGCAGCGACGAAGCACAGGAAGCTTTTCCCTACCCCACCCTTGTTGTTCCACAGTGCGTACGCCTTCACGTTCTGCCTTTCACTGGAGTACCTCCCCATGTCCCGGAGGGCTTACAACATATCTCCTTTTGAGTCCGCGGTACGAGCCTTGTGCAACAGAGACCGATCAGTGACGATGCAGGGCGGCGGAGCGGCTTTGGGGTGGCGCTGCTTTGGCGCGAGTGATCATGGCCCCGTAAGCTTTCGGCGCGTCGGGCAGTCTGTGGACCTGCCCGGTAAAGCACGACGTTGGGGCCATGATCTGCGAGGCTCGCGCCAAAGTGGCTCCGTAAAGCCGTGGAGCCGACCGCCCCAGCCACGACGTACCCCTACAGCCCGACGCCGCCGCCCGTCCACACGCACGCGCCCAGCGACTTGGCTCCCGCCCGGCGACCGGTGCCGCAGATCTCCGTCAGTACCGGCGCGGTCGTGACCGTCCTCGTCGGCGGTGTCGTGCTGACCGCGCTCCTGGCCGCCGTCGCCGTCTCGGCCATCTCCGTGGCCGTCGCCGCCGTGGTCCTGCGCTCGATGCTCCGCGACCAGCGGCACCGCTGATCCACCCGGGCTCAAGCCCGTACGCAGACCCCCGGGGCGGCCTCGATACCGCCAAGCATCCACCGCCCCGGGAGCCCTGTCCCTCCTGACCGAAGCCAGAAGGAGAACCCATCATTACCCGCGCCACCCCGCCCCCGCTGCCCGAACTGGGTCAACTGGCCGCCTCCGGCACCATGCCCGCGCTCCTGCGCCAGCTCTCCGGCCTCGGCGGCTGCACGCACCCCATCCGCCTCGACGGCCGCCGCACCGAGCACGCCGTCGACACCCGTACCGGCGAGATCGGCAACGTCCTCCACCGCCTCGACTCCACCGACCTCCCCGCCGGTCACCTCCTGGTCCGCTGCAACAACCGCCGCACGACCCGCTGCCCGGCCTGCGCCGAGGTCTACCGCCGCGACACCTTTCACCTGATCATCTCCGGCCTGCGCGGCGGCAAGGGCGTCCCCGAACGCGTCGCCACCCACCCCCGCGTCTTCGCCACCTTCACCGCCCCCGGCTTCGGCCCGGTCCACAACCGCCCCACCGGTCCGGCCCGAACGGTCCGCCCCTGCCGGTGCGGCGTCCTCCACGACCAGGACGACCCCGCCCTCGGCACACCCCTCGACCCCGACACCTACGACTACGAAGCCGCCGTCCTCTGGAACGCACACGCGGGCCTGCTCTGGCGCCGCTTCTCCATCTACCTCCGCCGCGAGGTCGCCAAGCGCGCGACTACGCCCGCGTCTCCTTCGCCAAGGTCGCCGAGTACCAGAATCGCGGCGCGGTCCACTTCCACGCCGTCATCCGTATCGACGGCCCGGACGGCGGCGACACCCCACCGCCCGCCTGGGCGAGCGCCGAGCTGCTGACCGATGCGATCCGCGCCGCCGCGACCGCTGCCCGCGTGGACGGACCGGTCATCGACGACCGCACGCACGCCTTCGCCTTCGGCCGCCAACTCGACGTCCGCACCATCCGCTCCGCCGACTTCGACCCCGGCCAAGAACTCACCGAACGGGCCGTCGCGGCGTACATCGCCAAGTACGCCACCAAGGGGGCCGAAACCGCGACAGGCGCCCTCGACCGCCCGCTCAAGTTCCTCGCCGAACTCGCCCAACTCGACATCAACGACCACGCCCGCCGCATGGTCCGCACCGCATGGACTCTCGGTGCACGAAAGGAACTCGAAGACCTCCGGCTCCGCGCCTGGGCCCACATGCTCGGCTTCTGCGGCCACTTCTCCACCAAGAGCCGCCGCTACTCCGTCACCCTCGGCGCCCTCCGCAACTCCCGAGCCGAATGGCGCCGCGCTCAAACCACAACAGCGAGCAACGGCCCCGCCACCTACGAAAATCCGTATGCCCCGGGCACGACCCTCGTCCTCGCTCACTGGGTCTACGCCGGAACTGGCCTCACCGACACCGAAACCTGGCTCGCCGAAACCCTCGAACCCGCCCCAGGAACAGAAGGAGAGCCCACCCATGGCTAGCCGGCACCTCGCCGTCACCGACGTGGCTGCCGAGTCGCGGACCCTGCCATCGCGGTTCCTGACTCCTGATGACCTGGTGGCGATGTTCGACCTGCCCAGCGTCGAGACGGTCTATCAGTGGCGTCGCAAGCGCACGGGCCCGCGAGGCTTCCGGGTCGGCCGGCATCTCCGTTACGACCCCGTGGACGTCCGGGCCTGGGTCGAGTCCCTGCGCGAAGGGGCCGCCGCCTGATGGCCGGGCACATCCAAGACCGCTGGTACAGAGCCGAGACCGGCCCGGATGGGAAGTCGCGCAAGGTCAAACCCGACCGGTACGGGACAGGGCAGCGTTACCGCGCTCGTTACGTCGGCCCGGACGGTACCGAGAAGTCCAAGAGCTTCCCCGACCGGCAAAAGCGCCTGGCGGAACAGTGGTTGGCCCACATCGAGGCTGACATGGCGCGCGGGCAGTACATCGACCCTCGTGCTGCCCGGATCACGTTCCAGCAGTACGCCGAGCGCTGGGTGGCCACACAGGGGGCCGACCCGAACACCCAAGCCTCGATGGTGTCACAGCTACGGCTGCACGCCTTCCCGTACCTGGGTACGCGTCCGCTCGGATCCTTCCAGCCTGCGCACGTCCGCGACTGGGTGCGGCAACTCCAGGAGAACGGCGTCAGGGGGTCGTATGCCCGGACGATCTACTCCAACGTTCGGGCCGCGCTGAGCGCTGCGGTGGACGACGGGCATCTTCCCCGGAACCCGTGCGCTGCCCGCTCTGTCCGGCCGCCGACCGTCGACACGAAGCGTGTGATCCCGTGGACGCCGGAACGGGTCTTCGCTGTCCGGGCCGCCATGCCTGATCGGTTCCAAGCGATGGTGGACCTGGGCGCCGGTTGTGGGCTCCGACAGGGGGAGATCCTCGGCGTTGCTGTCGACGCGGTCGACTTCGAGACGGACGCACTCCACGTCGTCCAGCAACTCAAACTGAGCCGCAGCAAGGCCGTGTTCGCCCGCCCAAGGGCGGCAAGCTCCGGGACGTGCCGCTGCCCGGTCCGGTCGCTGACGCGCTCTGCGCTCACATGAAGCGGTTCCCGCCGGTCGAGATCACCTTGCCGTGGAAGGTCGCGGATGGTCCGCCAGTGACCAAGCGGCTGATCTTTACTGGGCCTCGGGGCGGTCACGTCTGGCGTACGTCGCTGAACGAGGAGGCGTGGAAACGGGCGCTGGCCAGCGCCGGGGTGATCCCGGTTCCGGAGCACGGACAGCCGTACGCCGAGTCTCGCGAGAACGGCATGCATGCGCTCCGGCACTTCTACGCCTCGGTGCTCCTTGACGCGGGCGAGAACATCGAGGCTCTCGCCGAGTACCTGGGCCACTCGGACCCGGGGCTGACGCTCCGGGTGTACGCGCACCTGATGCCGTCCAGCCAGGCGCGCACACGTAAGGCCATCGCCGCGACCTACCAGGAATTTTACGAAGATTGAGCATCACGCGAAGATCCACTGCTCTTTCTTCTGGGGCGGCTTCGTTCCATCCAAGGATGGAACGAAGTCGCCCTACTCGCGACTCTCACTAGCTTTCTTTCTTGCTAGCAAGAAAGCTCCCTTGCTAGGGAGGTATTTCGCACCATCCTGGAGTGGCACACAGATCCGCGAGGCGCTGACCTGTCCTTTTCTGTAGACAAAACGTCTACAGAAAAGGGACGGAGGAACGATTCTGCGGGGTGGTGAGAGCTTTTGCAGGCGTAAGGGTAAAAGTGCAACCGCACCTCGCACCCCAATTCACCTGCTCGTTTGATTGACCCACGACCGCTATGAGAAAGTCTCGATGGCATGCGAATGCCGCCCGTGGTGGGGCGGCATTCGGCTCCTTTGCCGTGTCCAGAATCCCTCGCTAGGAAACCGAACCCAGTTGGAGACTCAATGGTCCCACGCACAGGCGTCACGGTCGACATCGGCCTGCGCGACCTGCCTATGGCGCTCATCGGCTCGGCCGGCGGCGCACTCGCCCGCTGGGCCGAAGCTCCCGTCGAGATCACCGTGCCCGTCGTCCTGCTGATCGTCCTCGACATCCGCTTCCACCGCTGGCACCGTCGCACCTGACGGCCCAGCCACGGCCCCAGCACAGCAAGAAGCCCCCTGCCAGCGGAGAAACCGCAGGCAGGGGGCTTACTACGTCGCGCTTACTTCCTCTTGCCCTGGTTCTTGACCGCCTCGATCGCCGCCGCTGCCGCGTCCGCGTCCAGGTAGGTGCCGCCCGGGTTCAGGGGCTTGAACTCCGCGTCGAGTTCGTACGTGAGCGGGATGCCCGTCGGGATGTTGAGGCCCGCGATGTCGGTGTCCGAGATGCCGTCCAGGTGCTTGACCAGGGCGCGCAGCGAGTTGCCGTGGGCCGCTACCAGGACCGTGCGGCCCGTCAGGAGGTCGGGGACGATGCCGTCGAACCAGTACGGGAGCATGCGGACGACGACGTCCTTGAGGCACTCCGTGCGGGGGCGCAGCTCAGGGGGGAGCGTCGCGTAGCGCGGGTCGGAGAACTGGGAGTACTCCGCGTCGCGGTCGAGCGGCGGCGGGGGCGTGTCGTAGGAGCGGCGCCAAAGCATGAACTGCTCCTCGCCGAACTCCGCGAGGGTCTGCGCCTTGTCCTTGCCCTGGAGGGCGCCGTAGTGGCGCTCGTTCAGGCGCCACGAACGGTGGACCGGGATCCAGTGGCGGTCGGCGGCCTCGAGGGCCAGCTGCGCGGTGCGGATCGCGCGCTTCTGGAGCGAGGTGTGGACCACGTCGGGGAGCAGGCCGGCGTCCTTGAGCAGCTCACCGCCGCGGACCGCCTCCTTCTCGCCCTTCTCGTTCAGGTTGACGTCCACCCAGCCGGTGAACAGGTTCTTCGCGTTCCATTCGCTCTCGCCGTGGCGGAGGAGGATCAGCTTGTACGGTGCGTCGGCCATGGGGCCAAGACTAATCGGCCGCCCCGGGCCGCGCCGATTGACGGTCCCCGTCAATTGAGTGGCCCGGCGAGACACCCCGGTCGTAAGTTGTGTCGCGCTGCCGCACCGCTTACATCGACGCCATTTCGCCCCGGGGGACGCACCCATGACAGTCGCCGCGCTCAGACGTGCCGCCACGCAATCCGTCGTCGCATCCGTCGTCGCATCCGTCGCCGGGCTCCCCCGCGCCTTCTGGTGGCTGTGGACCAGCACTCTCGTGAACCGGCTCGGCGGGTTCGTTCTTACGTTCCTCGCCCTGTACCTGACCGCGCAGCGCGGGTTCTCCGCCGCTTACGCCGGGCTCGTCGCCTCGCTCATCGGGCTCGGCGGCGTCATCGCCTCGATCCTCGGCGGGGTCCTCGCCGACCGGATCGGGCGGCGGCCCACACTCCTCTGGGCGCAGCTCGCGACCGCCGCGACCGTCGCCGTCCTCGCCTTCGTGCGCGACCCCGTCGCCATCGCCGCCACCGGCTTCGCGCTCGGCCTCGCCTCGAACGCCTCCCGGCCCGCGATCCAGGCCATGATGGCCGACATCGTCCGGCCCGAGGACCGGGTGCGGGCCTTCTCGCTCAACTACTGGGCCATCAACCTCGGGTTCGCCGTCTCGTCCGTGTACGCGGGCTTCCTCGTCGCACAGAGCTACACCCTCGGCTTCCTCGTCGAGGCCGCCATGACGCTCGCCTGCGCCCTCGTCGTCTTCGTCAAGGTGAAGGAGACCCGGCCGGACACCACCATGGACACCACCATGGACACCGTCAGGGGCAGCGCCCGCGCGTCGGCCTCCTCCGCCGTCACCATGGCCACCGTCCTGCGCGACCGGCGCTTCATGCTCATGGTCGGGCTGTCCTTCCTCGTCGCCGTCGTCTTCACGCAGAGCTCGGTCGGGCTGCCGATCGTCATGGGGCAGGAAGGGCTGTCCAGCTCGGACGTCGGGCTCGTCGCCGCGGTCAACGGGGTCATCATCGTCGCGCTGCAGATCCCGCTCACCCGGTTCATCGAACGCCGCGACCCAGGACGGCTGTTGACCGTCTCCTCGCTCCTCATCGGATTCGGTTTCGCCCTCACCGCGTTCGCCGGGTCCCTGTACACGTACGCGCTGACCGTCGCCGTGTGGACCCTCGGGGAGATGGTCAACGCGCCGACCCAGTCCGGGCTCGTCGCCCGGCTCTCCCCCGCCGAGGGGCGCGGGCGGTACCAGGGCGTCTATACGACGTCGTGGTCGGCGGCGGCGCTCGTCGCCCCGCTCGCCGGCGGCTGGGTGCTCGACTCCGCGGGCGCGGGCTGGCTGTGGGCCGGATGCGCGGTGCTCGGGACCGTCACCTCGGTCGGGTACTGGGTGCTGATGCGCGGCCTGGGCGACGGGACCCGGGTCGCGGCCGGGCAGGAAGCCGCCGTCCCCATCCTGGACAGCGCCGCCGTCCCCGCCCCCGACAACGCCGCCGCCACCACCGCCGTCACCAACACCCCCGCTTGACCCGGCCCCCCGACGGGTACGGAACCCCACATGTCCGAAGTCGCCAGAACCGACGGCACCGGAGCAGCCACGGGTACGGGCACCGGCACCGGCACAGACACCGGCAGAACCGATGAACCGCCCCGCACCCTCGTCGCCGGCGTCGAGGTCGACGTGCCCAACAGCATCCCCGCCATCCGCGCCGCGCTCCCCCTGAAGCGCCGTACGGAGTTCGACCGTGCCATCAACGAGGCCGGGGTCGACGAGATCCACGCCGTGATGCGCCACTGGATGCTGGAGGCCGTGCCCGATCCGGAGGCCGACGCGATCCTCGCCCGGCTCGCCCGGGACGAGGCGGAGAGGCGGGGCCCGGCTTGAGCCGTCGTCGCAGGCGCAGCGCCTGCCGCATCGCATACGCACCGCCCGCCGACGACACCCTGGCCAAGATGGCGAACGGGGACGCGTTCCGCGCCGAGATGAGCCGCACGCTCGCGCATGATCCGTACGGGCACGGGTCCAGCTCGGTCGCCGGTGAGCGGGACCGCCGCGAGGCCACGATCGGCGGGGCGATCGTCCTGTACTACGTGTCGGGGACCGTGCTGACCGTCACCGTCGTACGGATGGTCGCCCTCGGCTGACCCCACTGACCCCACGCCCCTCCGGCGGCTACTTCGACGGGCGCTCGATCAGGTGCGCGAACGCGTCCAGGTTGCGCGTCGACTCCCCGCGCGACACCCGCCACTCGTACTCCCTGCGGATCGCGCTCGCGAAGCCGAGTTCGAGGAGGGTGTTGAAGGCGCCGTCGGCGGCCTCCAGGACCGAGCCGAGCAGACGGTCGAGCTCGGCCGGGGTGACGGCCGCGAGAGGGAGCTTGCCGGCGAGGTAGATGTCGCCGAGCTGATCGACCGCGTAACTGACGCCATAGAGGCGGAGATTGCGTTCGAGGAGCCAGCGGTGGACGCCCGCCTCGTTCTCGTCGGGGTGGCGGATCACGAAGGCGTTCAGCGAGAGGCTGTGCTGTCCGACGCGGAGCGAGAGCGTCGTGGAGAGCTTGCGCGTGCCGGGGAGCTTGACCACGTACGAGCCGGGCTCCGGGCTCTCCCACTCCAGCTCGGCGTCCTTGAGCACGGCCTCGACGGTCGCCGCGGCGGTGGGAAGGTCGTGGTCAGCCATGGTGCGAGGGTACGTGACGGCGGTGTTCCTGCATCGCGGCCGTGTACACGTCGGCGGTCCGCGCCGCCGACGCGTCCCAGCCGAAGCCCTTGGCGTGCCGGGCCGCCGCGGCGCCCATCGTGTCGACGAGGTGGGGGTGGTCGGCGAATTCGCGGAGCACGCGCGCGTAGCGGGCAGGTTCGTGGCCGTCGACAAGGAAGCCCGTCTCGTCGTGCCGTACGGCTACGGGCAGGCCGCCCACGGACGCGGCGAGTACGGGCGTGCCCGCGGCCTGCGCCTCTATGGCGACGAGCCCGAACGACTCGTTGTAGGAGGGCATGACGAGGACGGACGCGGCCCGGAACCAGTCCGCGAGCTGGTCCTGGCCGACCGGCGGGTGGAAGCGGACGACATCGGCGATGCCGAGGCGCGCGGCGAGCTTCTGCAGGGCGGCGGGCTTGGCGAGGCCGCTGCCGCTGGGGCCGCCGACGACCGGGACGACGATCCGCGAGCGCAGCTCTGGCCGCTCGTCGAGGAGTACGGCGACCGCCCTGAGCAGGATGTCGGGGGCCTTGAGCGGCTGGATGCGGCCCGCGAACAACGGCACGAGGGCGTCCTGCGGCAGGCCGAGGCGGGCGCGGGCGGCGGCACGGCCGTCGGCGGGGCGGAAGCGGTCCAGGTTGACGCCGGGGTGGACGACGGCGACCTTGCCGGGCTCGGCGTCGTAGTGCCGGATCAGCTCGTCGGCCTCCTCGGCGGTGTTCGCGACGAGGCGGTCGGCGGCGCGCACGATCTGGGTCTCGCCGATCACGCGCGCGGGCGGCTCGGGGGTGTCGCCCTCGGCGAGCGCCGCGTTCTTGACCTTGGCCATGGTGTGCATGGCGTGCACGAGCGGGACGCCCCAGCGCTCGGCGGCCAGCCAGCCGACGTGCCCGGAGAGCCAGTAGTGCGAGTGCACGAGGTCGTAGTAGCCGGGGCGGTGGCCCGCCCACGCCTGCATCACGCCGTGCGTGAAGGCGCAGAGCTGGGCGGGCAGCTCCTCCTTGGCGAGGCCCTCGTAGGGGCCCGCGTCCACGTGGCGGACCAGGACGCCGGGGGCCAGCTCGACCTCGGGGGGCAGGCCGCCGGTGGTGGCCCGGGTGAAGATCTCGACGTCGATGTTGATCGCGGCGAGGCGCTTGGCCAGCTCCACGATGTAGACGTTCATGCCGCCCGCGTCGCCCGTGCCGGGCTGGTGCAGCGGTGAGGTGTGCACGCTGAGCATGGCGATCCGGCGGGGGCGCCGGGAGCCGCCGGGGAACCGCAGCCGGGCCGCGGGCGCCCCGGAACCGGACCGGCGGAACCTGGTCACGTACTGGCTCACGTGGCGGGCCCTCCTCGGTGGGGCGGACGGACGGTGGAGCCTGCGCGGGCGCGGGCACGGCTCGGAGAGGGCAGGGGCCCTCGTCCAAGAGCGGCAACACCGGAGGGGCCGCCTCCATTTCCAGTTTGCCGAATCATTACCGTCCCGGGCTCAACCAAAATCCCCACCGAGGTCCCTCCTCCCGCACCGCATACCCTCGTAGCCATGAACCCGCGTACCCCTTCCCGTCCCGTGGGAACGGTGACGCGGGGAACCACCAACCCCAACCGGCTGCGCCGCATGGACCGCTGGATCGCCGCCACGCACGGCGCCGCATTGCGCCGCGCCGACGACCCGGTCGCCGTCGACCTCGGCTACGGGGCGGCGCCCTGGACCGCTGTCGAGCTGCTCGCCCGTCTGCGGGAGACCGCGCCCCACGCGCGCGTGGTCGGCATCGAGATCGAACCGGCGCGGGTGGCGGCCGCGAAGCCGTACGAGCGCGAGGGGCTCACGTTCCGGCACGGCGGCTTCGAGCTGCCCCTCGCCGCGCCGCCCGTGCTGATCCGCGCCGCGAACGTGCTCCGCCAGTACGACGAGGACCAGGTCACCGGGGTCTGGGAACGGCTGTGCGGGCGGCTCGCGCCGGGCGGCCTCCTGGTCGAGGGGACCTGCGACGAGATCGGGCGGCGCCACGTGTGGGTGGCCCTTGGCCCCGAGGGTCCGCGCACGGTGACGTTCGCTACCCGGCTCGGCTCCCTGCACACCCCCTCCGACCTGGCCGAACGCTTCCCCAAAGCGCTGATCCACCGCAACGTGCCCGGCGAACCCGTCCACGCCTTCCTGCGCGACTTCGACCGGGCCTGGGCCGCGGCGGCGCCCTATGCCTCGTACGGGGCGCGGCAGCGCTGGATCCGCACGGCGTGGGCCCTGTCGGGCGAGTGGCCGGTGGTGGACGGTCCCGGGCGGTGGCGGCAGGGGGAACTGACGGTCGAATGGGGCGCGTTGGCACCGCGCGGGCCGTTCACCGGCTGACCTTGGCGCCGCGCGGGCCGTTCACCGGCTGACCCTCGGACGTTCACCCGTCTCCGGGAACGTTCACCGCGTTCCGTTCGTCACACCGTGCGGGGTCTGTCGCATGTGGCGCTCACGTGGCACGATCCCCGGAGCGCACACAAGTTACTGACGGTAAATCAGGTGTGGGCCGGTGGTGTCGGCTGTGGCTGTGGGGGCGGAGCGGATGAGCAAGCGGAGCACGATGACGATGGCGGCCGTGGCGGTCGTCTGCGCCGTGACCGTGCTGGCGGCGCCGGGCGCGGCGTTCGCGGCACCGGCACCGCCCGCCTCCCCGGACCCGTCGTCGTCCCCGTCCGCGTCTCCCTCCGGGTCGCCGTCCGCGTCCGCCTCGGCACCCGTCGAGACCAAGGACCTCGAAGCCGTCCGCAAGAAGATCGAGAAGCTGTACCACGACGCCGCGGTCGCCACCGATGCGTACAACGCGGCGGAGGAGAAGGCCGACAAGCAGTCCGTCGAGATCGTGAAACTGGCCCAGAAGATCGCGGCGGGCCAGAAGAAGCTGGACCGCCTGGAGGCGAGCGCGGCCGCCGCGGCGCGCGAGCAGTACCGCACGGGCGGCATCCCGCGCGAGGCGCAGTTCCTGCTCTCCGGCGACCCGCAGCAGTTCCTCGACAACGCGGGGCGGCTGCACCAGGGCCAGCTCGCCACCAAGAATCTGCTCGGACAGTTGGAGCAGACGCAGGAGGACCTCTCCGCGTACGCCGCCGACGCCTCCGCCAAGTGGAAGGACCTTGAGCAGGGGCGCAAGAAGAAGGCGGCCGCGAAGAAGAAGGTCGAGAAGCAGATCAAGGAGGCGCAGGCGCTGGAGAGCAGGCTCGAGAAGGAGGAGCTCGAGCGGCTCGCCAAGCTGGAGGCCGAGGCGGCGGAGAAGGCGCAGACCGCCTGGCTCTCCTCGGGCGTCCTGAAGGAGATCGACGGCAAGGCGACGCAGGCGGGCAAGGAGGCGGTGAAGTTCGCGACCGCCCAGATCGGCAAGCCGTACGTGTGGGGCGCCGAGGGCCCGAAGTCGTTCGACTGCTCCGGGCTGACCTCGCAGGCGTGGGCGGCGGCCGGGAAGCCGATCCCGCGCACGTCGCAGGAGCAGTGGAAGCAGCTCAAGCACATCGCCGTCCAGGACATGCGCCCCGGTGACCTGGTCATCTACTTCGACGACGCCAGCCATGTGGGCATGTACGTGGGCGACGGGGCGATCATCCACGCCCCCCGCCCGGGGCGGAACGTGACGGTCGCGGGCGCCGGTTCCATGGACCTCCTCGGAGTCGTGCGGCCGGACGCCTGAGCCCGCGCACCCCCCCCCAGCACCCCCCGCACCTCTTCCCCGCGCGCGGTGACCTGGGACACGTGACCGATCGCACTCGGTCGCGTACGGTTCCGGCGGCACGGCGTGATGTTCGTCATTCCGTGTCAGGCGTTCGCCTCCGCAACCTGCCCAATTCCGGTACTCCTTGCGGCATATGACGCTGGCCGTTTGCCGTTCGCCATTCCGTTGACGCGCCGGGTACCGCTAAGGTCCCCGTCTGGTGGCCGACGACCTTCGTCCCACCGCGCCCTCGGGGGAGGGAAGGAAACCGAGCGATGCCCGTACCCGTACCGCGGCAGAGAGCGATCCCCGCCGTGGAAGGTGGTCAGGCTCACGCTGCGCCGACCGGAGCGACCACGACCGCTACCACGCAGGCCGCGGAACCGCCCCGACCGAAGCCGACCACGACGCACACCCCGCCCACCACGCAAGCCACCAGCACCGACACGCATACGCAGCCGCATACGCAGCCGCATACGCCTACGCCTCCGCCGAAGCCGGGCAAGACGACGGCCGACTCCCTCCTGACGCTCCTCGTCATCGAGGACGACCCGGCCGGCTCGTTCACCATCCCGGAGATGCCGGACGCCGCGGGGCGGCCTATACGGGTGCGCACCGCCCGCAACCTCACCGAGGCCGAGCGGCTGCTCACCCACGACGTGCACTGCGTCCTGCTCGACCTGGCGCTGCCCGCGCCCGGCGGCGCGAAGGCCGGAGCGGTCGCCGACGCCGGGTCCGGTACCGACGCCGTCTCCGACGAGCTGGAGACCCTCCGGCACGTCCTGCGCCTCGCGCCGCGCCACGCCGTGCTCGCGCTGACCACGTCCGGCGACGCCGAGCGCGCCGCCGAGGCGGTCCGGGTCGGCGCCCAGGACTACCTGTTCCGCGACGAGCTGGACGCGCGCCTCCTCGGCCGCGCCGTCCGCTACGCCGTCGAGCGCAAGCGCGCCGACATCGCCCAGCGCAAGCTCACCGAGTCCCGCATCCGCGCGCAGGAGAACGCCCGCCTGGAGCGCGGCCTGCTGCCGACGCCGCTGCTCGAAGGCTCGCCCCTGCGGTTCGCCGCCCGCTACCGGCCCGGCCGCTCCCGCGCGCTGCTCGGCGGCGACTTCTACGACACGGTCCGCACCCCGGACGGCACGGTCCACGCGATGATCGGCGACGTCTGCGGGCACGGCCCCGACGAGGCGGCGCTCGGCGTCGAACTGCGCATAGCGTGGCGGGCGTTGACGTTCGCCGGGCTCTGCGGCGACGAGCTGCTCTCCACCCTCCAGCAGGTCCTGGAGCACGAGCGCGAGAACGACGAGATCTTCGCGACCCTGTGCACGGTGGACATATCGCCGGACGGGCGCCGCGCGGGCCTGTGCCTGGCGGGCCACCCGGCGCCGCTGATCGCGAGCCCGGGACGCCCGGCGTCGCTGCTCCCGTACGAGAACGGCGGCCCGGCGCTCGGGCTGCTGCCGAAGGCGCGCTGGCCGCGTACGCAGGTGGAGCTGGGCGCGTCCTGGAGCCTGATGCTCTACACGGACGGCCTGATCGAGGGCCGGATCGGCGAGGGCAACCAGCGCCTCGGCCAGGAGGGCATGCTCGAACTGATCCGGCGGCGGCAGGCGGACGGCCTCGGCGGCGAGGAGCTCCTGGAAGCCGCGATGAACGAGGTCCGCGACCTCAACGGCGGCGACCTGACGGACGACGTGGCGATCCTGCTCCTGGACCGCTGACCGACCTCTCCCGCTCGGGGGTCAGCGTCCGCCGTTGTACGGGCCGTACGGGCCGTCGCTGCTGGAGCCGCGCCCCCTGCGGCCCCCGCCACCAGTGATCTGCCGGACGGCGGGCCGCACGTCCACCATGTACACGATGGTCGCGACGAGCCCGATGATCGGCAGGAACGACAGGATCGGGAAGAGCAGGTTCACGACGAACGCCAGCCCGAGGATGACCAGCCAGAACGGCTTGGTCTTCTTGTCGGCCGCGCGGTAGGCGTCCTCGCGCCGGATGGCGGCGTCGACGAGCGCGAAGCCACTGAAGACGATCAGCGCAAGGCTCAGCAGCCACATCACATTGGCGAACCCCTGCATCAGCACAACGCCACCACCAAAATCGTCTGCCATTTCCATCCAGTGACCTGCGGCCACCGTACCCGTACAACGAGCCGGACACGCGTCTCGTGCCCGGCTCGTGATGGTGCGGGTCGTGCGGGTCGTGCGGGTTGTGCGGTTACTCGGCGCCGCCCGTGCCGCCGGCGCCGCCCGTGCTCTCCGCGCTCTTCTTGGCGGTGGCGGTCTTCTTGGCCGGTGCCTTCTTGGCGGCGGGGGCCTTCTTGGCGGTGGTCGTCGCGGCGGCGGGCTTGTCGGCGGCGGCGCCCTCCGCGGGCTCCGGGTCCGGCTCGACGGCCACGGCGATCTCGTTGATCTCCTCGGCGGCCTCGCCGCGCCACGCCTTCACGGCCTCCTCGCCGTGCTCGGCGACCTTCTCGTACGCCTCGCGCGCCTTGACGGCGGCCTCGGCGGCGAGTCCGACTCCGCGCAGGGCGATGTCCTGAGCGCTCTCGCCGAGCTTCTTCAGATCGGTGTCGAGCGTGGCGACGAACTCGGAGAACTTCGAGGTGACGACCGCCTGCGCCTCCTTGGCGCGCGCGGCGGCCTTGTCCTGCACGTCCTTGGGGTCGGTGTTGCGCACGGCCTCGAACCGCGCGGGCGCCTCGGCCCGCAACTGCTCCACGAGCCCGGGCACCTTCTTGGCCTGCTGGAACGCCAACTCGGCCGTGCCCGCGGCGAAGTAGAGCGGGGTCGGGTCGGAGAAGGTCTTGCGCAGGTCGTCCTTGATGGCCATTGCGTGGTCCTCCCGGATCACATCTGCTTACGTCGTCGAGGGCTCGGCATCGCCGTCGGAACCGTGGTCATGGTCGCCATTGCTGCCGGCGCGGTGGTCGCTGGTCCCGTTCTCATGCCGGAACGAGTCGTATATCTGCAACAGCACCTGCTTCTGGCGCTCGTTGAGCGAGGGGTCGGCGAGGATCACCGCACGCGTCTCCACGTCGTCCCGCTCCCGCTCCGCGTCGAGAATGCCGGCGCGTACGTACAGCGTCTCGGCGGAGATCCGCAGCGCCTTCGCGACCTGCTGCAACACCTCCGCGCTCGGCTTGCGCAACCCGCGCTCGATCTGACTCAGGTACGGGTTGGACACACCGGCGGCATCGGCGAGCTGACGAAGCGACAGCTGCGCGTTTCGGCGCTGCTCCCGCAGGTACTCGCCGAGATTGCCGACGACGTTGAGCGATGCCATGCCTTCGATGGTGCCGCACCCGCGCTAACTTTTGCAAGCGACCGCTTGCAAAAGTGTTCCACGCCACGCGCGTTGAGCTTCCACGACGAGTCACACCGCCCCGTCGAGCGCCGTCCCATAGAGCCGTGTCACCTTGATGCGGATGACGATCCGGTGCTCGGCGACCATTTCCGCGTAGAACTCCTCCTCGGCGCCTTCGGCGACGAACTGCCGCGCGACGGCAAGAAGTTCACGCCCCACGGCGTCGCCGGGCGACGTGCTCGGTGACGTCACCTCCGCCTCCCCCTCGGCCACGGCGAAGGCGAAATCGTCGCGTCTGACGTGCAGGGCGGCGTGCGGGTCGGCGCGGTAATGACGTGGTTTGAGGCGGTCCCGGGTGGTGGAGACGCGGAGCAGGCGCTCGGCCGGGTTCCAGTCGTAGAGGACCGTGGAGAGGTGCGGGTGGCCGGTGGAACGGACGCTCGCGAGGGTGCCGAAACGGCCGTCCTGGAGAATCTTCGACAGCTCGGGCTCGGTGAGGGAACGGGGTGCGGGGCCGGGCATCGGGGTGCTCCTTCTTTAAACTGCTGACGGGTTCGTGGCTGCTGACGGGTTCGTGGTTGCTTGTGGGTTCGTGGTTGCTTGCGGGTTCGTGGCTGCTTGCGGGTTCGTGGCTGCTTGCGGGTTCAGGCGGCGGTGGGTGCGGCCGTACGGGCGTCTTCCTGGACAGGCCGCGCGGGCCTGCGCAGCACCAGCAGCGCCACCACGAACGCCGCCCCGATCAGTCCCGCCCCGACGGCGAACGCCAGCCGGTATCCGCTGGTCAGAGCCGTTTCCCTGGTGGCGCCCGCGGCGAGCAGCGCGTCGGTGCGGGACGCCGCGAGGGTGGACAGGACGGCGACGCCGAGCGCCATGCCGATCTGCTGGGTGGTGTTGAAGAGGCCGGAGGTGAGCCCCGCGTCCTCCTCCCCCGCCGCGGACATGCCGAGCCCGGCGAGCGCCGGGAGGACGAGCCCGCCGCCGGAGACCAGCAGCATCACGGGGAGCAGATCAGGGACGTACGAGCCCTGGACGGGCACGCGCGCGAGGTAGCCGAGGGCGCCCGCGAGCAGTACGAGCCCGGCGAGGAGCACCTGCCGCTCCCCGAACCGGTGCGCGAGCCGCGCCGAGACGCCGAGCGACACCGCCCCGATCATGACGGCGGCGGGCAGCATGGCAAGCCCGGTGGCCAGGGCCCCGTAACCGAGCACCTGCTGCATGTAGAGCGCGGCCAGTACCTGGAAGGCGAACATCGCGGCGAGCGTGAGGATCTGGGTGACGCCCGCGCCGATGACGGCCCGCGAGCGCAGGACGCGCAACGGCATCAGCGGGGTACGGGCCCGCGCCTGCCGCACGACGAACCCCGCGACCAGGGCGAGCGAGCCGCCGATCAGCCCGAGGGTCCGCCCGGCGAACGCCCCGTACTCCTCGATCTTCACGACGCCGTAGATCCCGAGCATCAGCCCGCCGGTGATCAGCAGCGCGCCCCACGCGTCGGCGCCCGCGCGCAGTCCGAGGCCGCGGTCGGCGGGGAGCGCGGGCACGGCGAGGGCGAGGACGGCGGCGCCGATGGGCAGGTTGATGAAGAAGATCCAGTGCCAGTCGAGGGCATCGGTCAGTACGCCGCCGAGCACCTGCCCGATCGAGGCCCCGGCGGCGCCGGTGAAGCTGAACACGCCGATGGCACGGGCCCGTTCGCGCGGGTCGGTGAAGAGGGTGACGAGGATGCCGAGCCCGACGGCGGCGGCCATCGCGCTGCCGACCCCTTGCAGGAAGCGGGCGGCGAGCAGGACGCCGGGGCTCGTGGCGAACCCGGCGAGGAGCGAGGCGGCGGTGAACACGGCGGTGCCGGTCAGAAACATCCGCTTGCGGCCGACGAGGTCGCCGAGGCGCCCGGCGAGCAGGAGCAGGCTGCCGAAGGCGATGAGGTAGGCGTTGACCACCCAGCTCAGACCACCGGGCGAGAAGCCGAGGTCGTCCTGGACGGCGGGCATGGCGACGGTGACGATCGAACCGTCGAGGATGATCATCAGGGTCCCGGTGGCGATGACGCCGAGGGCGAGCCAGCGGGAACGGGTGCGGGGCGGCGCGGGGCGCGCGGCTTCGGTCGCGGGGAGGGCGGACACGTCGAACGGTCCTCCTGGGTCGGGCCACCACCCCCACCGGGCGGCGACGACAGCACGACCGTAACAGATAGTTCCGTTGCAGACTATCTACGACGGAAGTACGGACGAGAAACCGACTACCCTGAATCCCATGACCGCCATGACGCCCGCCCCGACCCGGACCAGGCCCGACCTCTCCTACCTCCTGGACCACACCAGCCACGTGCTGCGTACGCAGATGGCGGCGGCGCTCGCCGAGATCGGCCTGACGGCGCGCATGCACTGCGTGCTCGTGCACGCGCTGGAGGAGGAGCGCACGCAGAACCAACTGGCCGAGATCGGCGACATGGACAAGACGACGATGGTGGTGACCGTCGACGCCCTGGAGAAGGCGGGCCTCGCCGAACGCCGCCCGTCCAGCACGGACCGGCGGGCGCGGATCATCGCGGTGACGGAGGCCGGCGCCCGGACGGCGGCCCGCAGCCAGGAGATCGTGGACCGGGTCCACGAGGAGGCCCTGGCGGCATTCCCTCCGGCCGACCGGGAGACATTCCTCCGCCTCCTGACCCACCTGACAACAGACCACCTGTCCACCCCGACCCCGTCCCCGACGCGCCGCCCGAGGCAACGGGGTTGAGAAGGGGCGGTGCGAACGACGCCGCCAGGAACGACCCCGCCAGGGGCGCGAGGAACTGCGCACCCAGCCACGACGCACCCGCACCCGGGAGATGGACGCAAGGGGGCAACCCCGCCAGGGGCGCGGGGAACTGCGCGCCCAGCCACGACGCACCCGCACCCGCGATACCGGCCGAAGTGTCCAGCCCTACCGCGGAGCGAACGGCAGGGGCAGCCCATGCACAACATCAAGCCGGGAAACCGCCCGGGTCAACACCACATACAGCCGCCGCATCCCCCAGGGCTCCCCCTCCACCACAGCCGCCGGCTCAACAACGACGACATGGTCGTACTCAAGCCCCTTGGCCTCCCCGGCGCCCAGAACCACGACCCGCGCCCCGAGCTCCTCGACCCCGCCCACCGAAACACCCGCCGCGCGAAGCGCCCCCCGCACCCGAGCCACGTCCCCCTCGGCGGCGATCACCCCCACCGACCCCTCATACGTGAGCGCCCGCCGCACGGCCCGCACCACCCCGCCCACCACATCCTCGGCACGCTCGACCCGCACCTCCCCGTCCGCCCGCAGCGACCGCGCCGCCGGCACATCGACATCGATACGTGCCAGCACCTGGTTGGCCAGCTCGACGACACCGGCCGGCACCCGGAACCCGGTGGTCAACGCCACCACCTCCGCCCCGGGCTTGCCCAGGTGAACCAACAGCTCGCCCCACGCGCGCGCAGCCCAGGGCGTGGTGCCCTGCGCCAGATCCCCCAGCACGGTCAACGACCCGAAGACGGCCCGCCGGGCGACGACCCGAGCCTGCATGGGCGACAGATCCTGCGCCTCGTCGACGACGATGTGCCCGTACCCCTCGGGGTGTTCGATCAGCCCGGCGACCTCGTCGAGCAGCACGAGATCGGCACTCGACCACTTCGCGGACCTGTACGAACGCGAGGGCCGCTCCCAAAGCAGCGCCTTCTGCTCCGCACCGCTGAGCACCCCCTCCGCGGCGACAGCCAACGCGTCGGCGTCGGACAGCAGCCCCCACAGCACTTCCTCCGGCCGGACCCTGGGCCAGACGGCATCCACGTACGCCCGCACGGCCCGTGACCGCCCGACCTTCTGCACCCAGGCACGGGTCGCCGCGACGCCACGCCGTTCGGCCCGCTCCTGGACGCAGCGGACGACCCGGCTGCGTACGCGCTCGCGTCCCGCGGCGTACGGCGGCTCCTCACGTCGTACGTCGTCGACGATGCGCCGCAGTTCGACGAGGGGCACGCGCCAGCGATAGGCCCCGTCGGACACGACGAGCGCGCCACCGCCCACATCGGCGACGGTATCGACCTCGACCTGGACCTGAACCTGGACCTGGACCTGGACCTGGACCTCGGACGATACCCGGGCATAAAGCGCACGCCGCAACACCTCCGCCATCCGCGCATCGTGCTTGACGACGGCCGCAACATCACTGTCGTCCCCTACCGACCGCCCTCTCCCGACCAACTCCTCGACGGTCGACTGCCGCACCCCGCTCTCACCGAGGGCGGGGAGCACGGCGGAGATGTACGACAGGAAGGTCCGGTTGGGCCCGAGGACCAGGAGGCCCCCGCGCTGGATGCGCTGCGGATACGTGTAGAGCAGGTACGCGGCCCGGTGCAGCCCGACGGCCGTCTTGCCGGTGCCGGGCGCGCCCTGCACGCACAACGACGTGCCGAGCCCGGCCCGTACGAGGTCGTCCTGCTCGGGCTGGATGGTCGCGGCGATGTCGCGCATGGGGCCGACCCGGGGCCGTTCGATCTCCCCGGCGAGGATCCGGCCGCCGCCACCACTGCCCTCACCGGCGCCGAGCCGCTCGTCCTCCATGCTGGTCAGATCGGCCGAATCGCCCTGACTGCCCGGCGCCCAGCCGAACCGGCGCCGTACGTCCACACCCTGTGGATCGTTGGCGCCCGCCTGGTAGAACGCCCGCGACACCGGCGCCCGCCAGTCGACGACGAGAGGCGGCGCCGCCGGATCCTCGGTGATCCGCAGCCGCCCGACGTGATAGCTCTGCCCCGCGTGCTCACCGCCTGCCCCGAAGTCGAGGCGCCCGAAGAACAACGGCCCCGGCGGCAGCTCCCGCAACCCCGCGGCGAGGCTGCGCAGTTGATACCCGAGGACTTCGGCGTCGGCGCCGGACGCGGAGGCGTTCTCCCCGATGACGACCTGCTCGTCGGCGCCTTCGACCATGGCGTCGAGGGCGGCGCGGCAGGCGTCGTGGAAACGGCGTTCGGCGAGGAGGGAGGGCTGGTCCATACGCCCCAAGGTAACGCACAAAACGTTACCGAGTTAAGTTTTTAACTCAGCCATAAACTATCGAGCCGCAAACTATCGACACTCACCCACCCGCACAGAACCGCCGCCCCAGCCCCTCCCCCAACTGCCCGAACCCCACCTCGGCGGCGCGCACCGCATCCGCCGCCACCGCGTCCGCCGCCTCCCCGCTCCGGATCCGCCGCACGTTCTCCTCGGCCAGGATCCGCTGCACGGCCACGATCTGCCCGGCGGCGAGCCGCGCCTCGACGACCGGCCCCCCGAGGGCGTCGGCCAACGCCGACTCGGACCGCTCCCGGTACCCGGCCAACCGCGCCACCAGGGCCGGAGTCCCGTACAACAGCTCCTGATAGGCGAGCACCGCCGGATGATCACACAGCCCGGTAACGGGATCCCGGCGCTCCAGCCCCTCCAGAAAATGCCGCCGCAACGCCTGAACCGGCGCCTCGCCCGCCGCCCGCCCCGCCACGACCCGGGCCGCCTCGTCCTCATGATCGGCGAACCGGTGCAGCACCAGGTCCTCCTTGGCCGGGAAGTACCGGAACAACGTCGGCTTCGACACCTCCGCCGCCGCGGCGACCTCCGCGACGGACACCTTGTCGTACCCCTTCTCCAGAAACATCCGCACAGCGGCATCGGAAAGCATCTGCCGAGTCCGCTGCTTCTTGCGCTCACGGAGGCCGGGGGGCGGGGCGGGGGTCGTCATGGGAGGGAGGGTACGGGGGCCGGTTCCGCGTGCGGCAGGGCGAGGGCGAGGTACGGGTTGGCCGCGGCCCGGGAGAGCTGGGGCATGCCCAGCCATGTGAGGGCCTTGTGAAGGGTCGTCGTGTAGGAGCCCACGGCGCGCCGGACGTTGGGGGCGTCGAGGCCGGATCCGGTGACGAGGCGGTCCAGGTCGACGTAGGCCGAGCGGACGACCTCCAGGCCCTGGTACACGGGCACGTCCCGCCGATAGCCGGTCGTGTGGCGGGGCGGGAGCAGCCGCTCCCAGCGGGCGTACATCCGCTCCCGGATCTCGCGGGTCGTCGGGGTCAGGTGGATGTGCCGTACGAGGTCGTAGAGCGGGTCGCCCACCATGGCCATCTCCCAGTCGATGAGCGTGAGGCCGAAGCCCCGCTCGCCCCGCACCAGGTTCCAAGGGTTGAGGTCGCCGTGCAGCAGGACATTCGGGCGTTCCCGCACCTCATGCCGGTCCAAGCGCTCCGCGAGCCCGGTGGCGTCCGGCAGGCCGAGGCGGGCGGCCAGGTCCTTCGATGTGCGGGAGAGTCCGGTGACCAGGAGGACGAGCTGGTCGCAGAGCCAACCGTAGAAACGCGACCCGCCCATGTCCTGCGCCAACGGCTGCGCCTCCAGTTGCGTCAGTCTTCGCAGCTGGTCGACGAGGTCGTGGGCCTCTCCCTGCAGCAACCCGTGCACGGGATGGACCGGGCGATGGCCCGCGTCGGACGGACCGACATAGGTGTGGATGGTGAATGGCTCCCCGAAGTCGCTCTTCCCCAGAGCGAGAACCTTGGGCACGCGCACGTCCACACCCGAGTCCTCGATGGCCCGCAGGACCGCGTGCTCATCGAGGAACCTCGGCTCGATCGGTCTGTCCGTGCCGACTTTCCTGCGCACCATGACGGGGGCGGGGTAATCGTCGACTTCGACCACTGTGCCCAGGTGGGCCGTGCCCTTGAAGACCTGCCGCGCCGTCGCCGCGCCCTCCGCCCACAGCGCCGCCTCCACCTTCTCCTTGGGGAACGAGGCGCGGAGCGGCACCCGGACGTCGCGCTTCCAGTGTATGGCCGGGTAGGGAACTCTCCCCCGGTGCCGGGAGCCCTGGGCCACCCGCCAGCGGAACAGCAGCGGCTCGATCGATGCCGCGTCCATGACGTCACGCAACCGGAGCGGCTGCCGGGCCACGACCAGCGCCCGGTGGACCTCCTGCGACGCCACTTCCAGATCGCTCTGCGTGAACGTGTCGCCGAGGGAACCAACGGCCCTGATCACATCCGGGTACACGGACTGGGCCCGCTCGAAGTCGATGTAGTGCCGCAGATCGTCGTCGAGCCCCTCGACCGCTGCCGGACGCACCCGGAGCATCGCCTCGCGCCAGCGCTCGATCACCTCCACCCACTGCTCCCGCGGATAGCGCATCCGCACCAGGTGGACCGCCAGGTCGTGCAGCGGATCGCCGTAGGTCGCCAGCTCCCAGTCCACACACATCAGCGGGGGTACGCCGTCATAGGTGACGATGACGTTGTCGCGGTGCAGATCACCATGGAGCAGACTGAACGGACGGGGAGTCAGCTTCGGCGCCCAGTGGGCATACAGCCTCAGTGCGTTCTCCGGTACGCCCAACGCCACGAAGAGGCCACCGAAGGCAGCCCAATTGGGCTGGCGCACTTGTTCGTCGGTGGCCAGCGCCAGTCTCCGTAAGAATCCTCGGCTGTCCCGGTCGCGGGGCCAGTGGAGCGGCCTCGCCGGCAGGCGCCCCTCGGGTACACGCGTCATGTCCGCCAGCAGATGGGTGAAGGCGTCGATCAGCACCGAATCAACCGGTTTACCGTCCCGGCAGACACCGGACAGGGGCGTGCCCTCCATATAGCTGTGGATGGCGACGTCATCGCGCTGCGCCAGACACTGCGGTACGTGACCGAGGGTGCCGCCGATCGCGTCCAGGACCGTCCGTTCGTCCCGCCACGTCCTGATCACCACCGAGGGCGCGTCCTTCTTCCGGCGTCTGACCATGACGCGGGATCCGGGCGGACGGCCCAGCTCCGCCGCCTCCTCGGCGGAGAGCTGCACCACCTGGTTGTGGTTGTGGTGCCCGCTCAGCTCCTCACCACGGTGTCGCGCGCCCTCGACGACGCCGTCCCACAGCCAACGCGCCCCTACCTCACGGACCACTTGTGGCTGCTGGGACCTCAGGGCGAGATCTGCGCCCACCGGTCACTCCTGAATACTCATGCGTACGGCCGTAACGGGGCACAGCGTAGACCGGGCCGCTGGAGCCCACGACCGGAGACCGCTAGTGCCGGGTTCGGGCGGCGTAAAGACACTCTTCCGGGGCCCCGCGTTCGGACGACGACCGATTCAGTACGCCAAGCGGGTCCAGACCGAGTCGAACCACGCCTGCCACGCCGCCATGAAGACGGACCCGCGCGAGTCCGGATTGCCGTCCTTGAGGTAGTGCGTCAGCATCGCGCCGAGGCCGAGCACGTCCAGGGCCTCGACCGTCTCCTTGTTGCTCAGGACGATAGGTCGCTCAAGCACCTCGTACGGGCCGTGCAGGGCCTGCTCGCCGTTGATCAGGTACAGCTTGAAGGCCGGTGCCAGATCGACATGGCGTGTCTCGATCCGGGCGGACTCCACCAAGCCTTCGGCCTCCAACTGTCGCAACTGCACCTCCAGTGAGCCGCTGTGCCGGTGCGTGATCCCGAGCAGTCTCTTCTGCAGCCGCGCCGTCAGCCGGCCGTCCGGATCCTTGAGCGCCCGTGGATACGGCAGATCGAGGGATTCCGAGGGCAGCAGCATCCGGATGGTGATGTTGCGTGGCGGCCTCGCCCCGGATCTGATCCGCTCGATCTGCCCCCGCACCTGGGTGTCCAGCGACTCCGACGTCAGTGTGAAGACGTCGAGTGCCACGTCCTGCAGGGCGAACGCCTCGTCGAAGAACTCCCGCAGCGTCACCCGGCCCTCTTTGGCCGCCTTCGCCGTGTACGACTGGACCTGTTGGGCCTTGATCACGCGGGTCCCGCTGCCCTGCCGGGACTCGACCCACCCTTCGTCACGAAGCTGCTGGAGAGCCCTCTGCACGGTGTCGCGCGACACGTCGTAGTCGTCGGCCAGTTGGCGCTGGGCGGGCAGCGGTGAGCCGAGCGGGAAGTCACCTCCCGCCATCCGCGCACGCAGATCCTCGACGACGCGGAAGACCGCGCTGCCGCCACTCGCATCGCTTCGGCCGCTCGCCACAGGGGGAACGTACCTCCGTCAGGCCACCAGCACACCGGTTTCAGTCAACTTACCGCCAGTGGGCAGGGGTTGATTAAGGATCTGCACGGCCGGGGAGTACCAATCCAAGTCAACCAGTCCAATTGGACCAGTAGGTGACGGCACCGACACGACATCACAAGGGGTGGGGTACATGAATCCGGTGTGGCAGATCCTGACGCCTCTGCTCGGCTACGGCGTCGAGCAGTTCCTGCAGTCCCAGTACGGGGTTTTCGGCGTCTTCGCGCTCGCCCTCCTGACCCTCCTGTGGTCGGCCGAGCGCAAGTCCACTCCGCTGGCCTTCACCGGGGTCGCGCTCGCCTTCCTGGTCCTGGCTCAGGCCTGAGCCCGCGCCACGTGTTCCCAGATGCCGTCGAACATGGCCTGCTCGGCCTGTGCGAAGGCCGCCGCGTCCCCGTGTTCGTCCGCGTCGAACACGAACATCGGCGTATCGAACCCCTCCACATCGCACAACGCCACCGGATTCGCCCCCTCGTAATCCTCCACCTCCCGCAGGAACCGCCCCGGAATGTAGTGCCCGACCAGGGCCACGCGCTGGTTGAGGAGGTAGACCTTCCTGGTCGGTGTGCCGAGGGTGTGGCGGAATTCGACGCGGGCGTCGATGCCGCTGCGGCGCAGGCCCGTGACCGTGTTGGTGAGGACCGTCTGCTGGGCGGCGCGCTGGGCGCGGCTGCGTTCCTTGACGGCGCGGTCGAGGGCCTCGTCGTGGCCCCAGCCCTTGTCGGGTGAGGGGTAGTCGAGGTCCTGGTCGAGGACGGGGAGCAGGACCCGGAGGTGGACGGAGTCCGGGCGGTCGGTGCCCTCGTACAGGCGGCGCAGTGGTTCGCCGAGCGCGGTCATCAGGGTCTCCGCCGTCAGGCAGGCGACATCGATCCGCACGCGCGGCTGCCCGAACGCCGCCACGAGGCGCGGGCCGAGGATGGAGCGGGCCGCGCGGGAGCCGCCGGGGCCCTGGGCGGCCGGGGCGCCCGCGACCTGTGGCGGGCTGCCCTTGCTGACGTTGGTCAGGAGGCCGTCCGAGCGCAGGCGCTGCAACGCGTGCCGGATCGTGCCGCGCTCCACACCGAACTGCTCGGCGAGCGCGGCCTGCGTGGGCAGCCGGTCGCCCGCCCTGAGGTCGCCCCCTCTGATGCGCTCGCGCAGAACGCCGGCGATCTCGTCGGCGGTGGCTCGGGGGGTGGGACTGCTGCTGCCGTGCACCACGTTGCTCTTGCCGTTCACCGCGACGTACTCCCGTCCCGCCTCGGCAAGATTCCGCCTTGCCAAGTTGGCTCAACTCTACGTCAGTTGGTCGCCAACTCCACCGGACGTGCGCGGAACTTCTCACTCCGCAGAAGCCGCCCCGGCCCTGCCCCGGACCGTCCCAGCCCTCCCCTGGCTCCGCCCTGGACCGCCCCGGCCCGCCCTAAGGACCCCGCAAGATCGTGAGCAGCGATTCCAGCGACCTGACGACATGACGCGCCCCGGCCGCGCGCAACGGCTCGGCCTTGCGTTCATTGCGCGCGTACCCCAGGAACGGCACCCCCGCGGCCCGCGCCGCGAGCAGGTCCGTGGGCGCGTCGCCGATCATCAGGGCGGCGGCCGGCGCCGCCCCCATCGCGCGCAGGGCGAGGTTCAGGCAGTACGGGTCCGGCTTGAGGAGGCGCAGGTCACGGGTGCGCCCGTAGATGTGCGGTTCGAAGCAGGGCGCGAGGCCGCGGCCCTCGATGTAGCGCCGGGCCGCCTCGGGCGAGTTGTTGGTGGTGATGGCCAGCCGGGCGCCGACCGCGGACCAGGTGCGGATCAGCGGGTCCGCGTGCTCGGTGGGCCAGGCCGAGCGGACCGCCTTCAGCTCCTGCGCGGTGAGACGTTTCTCCATCTCGATGACGAGGTCGCTGTCGGGCCGTTGCAGCCCCAGGCTGCGCAGGGCGCTGTGCGGATCGTCGTCGGTGCGCTCCGCCGGGGTCAGGGCCTCGCCGAGGCCCTGGGCGTCCAGCCAGTCGACCTGCTCGCGGGCGATCACGGGGGCCGGGCGCCCCGCGAAGAGGCGGCAGATCGGCCCGTCGAAGTCGAAGAGCACATGGCGTGCGCCCTTAACCAGATCGGTCAGCGACCGGTCCGAACCGTTCAACTCGGGTGCTGATCCCGTCACTTCGGCCACGGGAACGCTTTGTTTCGTCGCATCTGAAGTCACTAGGAGAGTGTCAGGTCGGAGGTGATGGTTTCCCAGAGGGCGGTGAACCACTTCTGCGACTCCTCCACGAACGCCCGGTCCCGGTGGCCCGCGCTCCGCTCGAAGGAGAACAGCAGGGCCTGCGAGCCGGTGGCGGCGTACATCTCCAGCTTGGTGCCGCTGTCGATCTCCTCCTCCCGGCGCGTGACCATGTAGTACGAGAGGAGCGCCTCCGCGTCGTTGAGCAGATAGAGCTTGACCGGCGGGGTGAACGGCAGCGCCCGGAAGGTGACCTGGACGTCGATGCCGTGCGAGGAGCGCAGGGAGCGCAGGTTGTGGCGCAGCACCTGGCCCTGGGCGTTGCGGGTGGCGAGCCAGCGCTGGTGGACCGCCTCGTCGTCCGCGCGGTCGGTGCCGTCCGTGTCGTCGGGGACCGGCACCGGGAAGGCCAGGTCGATCTTGCGGCTCGGCAGCAGGATGCGTACGTCGATGGACTCGGGTTTCATCCGGCCCTCGTGGATCATGCGCAGCGGCTCGCCGAGGGCCAGCATCAGCGTCTCGGAGGTCATGCAGACGGCGTCGATACGCACCTTGGGCTGGGAGAACGCCTGCACCAGCCGGGGTGCGAGCGCGACCATGGTGGGCCGTGGCTCGTCCCGGGCCGGGGACGAGGTGGCGATGCGGGGCGGGCTGCCCTTGCTGATGTTGCTCAGGAGGCCGTCCGACTGCAGGAGGTGCAGCGCCTGGCGGACCGTGCCGCGCTCCACGCCGAACTCCATGGCGAGCGCGGCCTGTGTGGGCAGCCGCTCACCGGCTCGGAGCCGGCCCGCCCTGATGCGCTCCCGCAGGTCGTCGGCGATCTCCTGGGGCGAAAGCCTGCCCCCGCCGTTCATTGTCGCGTCCGCCATGTCAGCCATGTCTGCCACGCTCCCCAGTCACGAACCAAATGGTACAACTCCCTGTCACTTGGCGGCACTGGTCGTTGACTTGTTTACGTCCTGGGACCAAGTGGGGACAACCACAGTAGAGTTGGCTGCCAACTGCGGCCAACCGGTACAGCCATCTTCTCCGCCGTAGCCGATGAAGGAGGAAACGTCATGGCCTTCCTGAGCCTCCTCTCCGCGGTGTTCGTGATCACCTTCGAGCAGCTCGTCCAGTGGCACTACGGGCCGGCCGGCATCGCCGGTCTGCTCCTGCTGGCCGTCGGCGCCAAGTCGAGGAACGCCACGTGCAGTTCTGTCGGCGGCGTCCTGCTCGCGATCATGGTGGCCGGACCCGCCCTCACCTGAGGAACCGGGCAGGACCGCACCCCGCTCAGCCCGGTGCGCTGAGCGTCAGGTCCCCGCTGATCGTGTTCCACAGGCTGTTGAACCAGAGCTGGGACTGTTCCACGAACGTCGTGTCCCGCAGCCCCGCCCCCTGCTCGAACCCGAACAGCTTCTGGGACACGCCCTGGGCGTCGTAGACGTCCACCCGCTCGTGGTCGATCTGTGTGCCGCGCCGCGACAGCGTGTAGTACGCGAACAGCGCCTCGACGTCGTTGAGCAGGTACAACTTGACCGGTGGCGTGAACGGCAGCGCGCGGAACGCCACCTCGACGTCGATGCCGTGCGTGGTCCGCAACCCGAGCAGGTTGTGGCGCAGGACCTGTCCCTGCGCGTTGCGCTGCTCCAGCCACCAGCGCTGCAGCCGGTCGCCGGTCACGCCGTCCGCCTCCACCTCGGCGTCGGCCGGGGCGGGGAAGGCGAGGTCGATGTCCCGGCTCGGCAGCAGCACCCGCACCCGCACCTTGGCCGGTTTTATGCGGCCCGCGTGGATCTCGCGCAGCGGCTCGCCCATCGCGAGGGTCAGCGAGACCGAGGTCAGGCACAGGGCGTCGATCTCCACATCGGAATGGCGGAAGGCCGCGGACACCCGCTGTGCCAGCGCGACCATCGTCGGCTGCGGCAGCGCGCCCGGGCCGCTCGGCGCGGCCCTGCTGGTGTCCGCGACGGTGGCCGGACTGCCCTTGGAGACGTTGGCCAGCAGATGCTCGGACTGCAGAATGCGCAGCGCCTGGCGCACGGCGGAGCGGTCCACGCCGAAGTCCTCCGCCAACTGCGCCTGTGTCGGCATGCGTTGACCGGCGCTGAGGGCCCCGGAACGGATCCGGGCGCGCAGCTCGTCGGCCACCTCGCGGTACGTCCACTGCGTCCGCCGCGGCTCCGGCCGTCCATTGACGGCGGCATGTTCCGCATTCACAGCCCAAGGCTACAACTTCCCGCCATCTTGGGGGAGTTGCGGGAAAGGTGGTTATGAGTCGCGCCTCAGCGGAGATAAGTATCAGTGAGTTGGTGACCAACTTGAGCGACATGGTCGGACAACCTCGGGGGTTGGCGTCGGTCACACAGGTTGGTCTACGTCACCGACATGGCGTCGGAGTTGGTCACCACTCGGACTCAAAGGGGGTAAGTCCAATGCCGGTCTTCGCCATCCTCATCGCCGCGCTCGCCATCGGATTCGAGCAGCTCATCCAGTGGAAGTACGGCCCGATGGGCATCATCGCCTTCGTCGTGCTCACCATCGGGCTCAAGGCCAGGAACACCACGATCAGCGGCATCGGGGCGGCCATCCTCGTCCTGCTGCTCGCCCAGAGCGGCTGACCGGGCTCCCTTCCGGAGGGGAGCCGGGAGCCCGGTCGGTCTTCCGACCACGTACACCACCGCACCACAGGGTCAGAACATGTCGAGGCACCACGGTCGCCTCGGGGTACGGAACAGGGCGTCGGCCAGTGCGGCGGCGCCCTCCGTCTCCTCCTCGACCCGGCCCAGGGCGGCCAGCCGCGTCGCGGGGACGTCGCCCAGCCACAGCGCGCCGAGCTCACCGATGTCGAGGGTGAGCTGCGGCGCCGCGGTGCTCGGGGCGCAGGACGCTCCCCCGGGCCCCGCCGCCAGCCGGAACCGGCCCTCGGCGAGGCCCGCCCCGTCCCGCACCTGGAGGACCAGCTCACCGCTCGCCGCGTACGACCGTGCCTCCAGCGCCCGTACGACGTCCAGGATCCGCACCCACAGATAGTCGGCCTGCGTCACGATGCGGGCGGCGCGCGGGTCCGGGAGCAGGTGGGGCAGCAGGTCATCGGGGGCGCGGCCGTCCGTCCGCACCGTCGTGACCCAGTCGATCGAGCACAGGTGGTGCCACAGGGCGCGTTCGGCGGCCGGGGTGGTGCCGATCAGGTACAGCACGGTCGCCGTGTTGCCCGGTACCTTGGCATCGCCCCAGTGGCCGTCGGCCCGGTACGCGACCAGGCCCTCCACCTCGCCGTCCGCGTTCCGGTACACCGCGTGGAGCGGCTCGTTCCACGGGTCCTCGGGGGTCGGCCAGAGGCCGGTCGCGTGCTGCCACCAGAAGTCGTCCCGGGACGGGACACCGGCCACGCGGGCGCGCAGGCGCGCGTGCAGCTCCGGGCCGATCCCGCGCACCTCGTCCGGGTCCGCCGGGTCGATCCGGGCGCCGTCCTCCGGGCCCGACCAGCGCGGGTCCAGGCCGGTGCGCGCCACGTCGATCTCCCACCGGGTGGTGGTGGCCGCGGGGCCGAAGCCGTACCGGCCGTAGATCCGGTACTCGGCGGCGATCAGCGTCGCCGCGACGTCGCCCCGGGCCTTCGCCTCCGCGAGGTCGTCGGCCATCATGCGGCTGAGCAGGCCGCGGCGGCGGTGCGTGGGGCTGACGGTGACGTTCGTGACGGCGTCCGTCGGGACGATGGCTCCGCCCGGGACGCTCAGGGTCTGGGCGAACGAGCGGAAGGTGGCTACCTGGGTCTGGTCCCTGCCTTCTCGCTGGTCGGGGGGCGGGGCGAAGGCTGCGCGGGTGCGGCGCAGGTCGAAGTGGGCTCGGCGTTTGGCCAGTGTGGCCGGGGATGTGGTGGGGGGTCGTAGGAAGCCGGCGTTCAGGGCGCGGGACCAGGTGGGGAGTTCGTCGTCGGTGATGGGGCGGATGATCATTTGGCCACGTTAGGGCGGGGCGGGGTTTTGTGTCGCGGGCATTCCGGTGGGCCCGGGCTGTCGGGGCGGAGCGCCGCGGGCGCCGGTCGTCGGTGTCGGGTGCGCGTGCGTCGTGGCTGGGCGCGCAGTTCCCCGCGCCCCTCAGCGCCGCGAGCGCTCGTCAGCGTCGTTCAGTGCGCGTGCGTCGTGGTTGCTCGCGCAGTTCCTCGCGCCCCTGGCGGGGCTGGTCTGCGGCCTCGCCAGGTAGCGGAGGCACAGGCTTGCCTCGCCTACGTCTTCGAGTGCGCGTGCGTCGTGACTGGGCGCGCAGTTCCCCCCGCCCCTGGCGGGGCTGTTTGCGAAGCTGCCGCGGACTAGTTGCCGTTGACCAGCAAGTCGTCCACCTGGGCCTCGCCGTCCCTGTAGCGGCGGGCGATCTCTGTTGTGCAGTTGTCCGCTGTGTGCTGGAGGAGTTGGCGGCGGCGGGAGACCTGTTGTTCGTAGCCGACCAGGCGGCCCATCGCCGCCCGGAGTTCGTCGTCCGTGCGGGCCGCCAGGTCGGAGAGTTCGACCTCGGAGAGCATCTCGGCCGCGAGGCGGCGGAACTCCTCGCTGTGCGGGGTGCCCAGGGTGACGTGGCGGGCGGAGGAGCGGTGGCGGGTCGGCTGGTCGCGGAGGATCTCCGAGAGCCGGTCCACGACGGGCGTCTCGGGGTCGCGGCGCCGCCCCAGTTCGGCACGCAGGATGTCGATACGGCCCTGCAGCAGGCGGCGTACGTAGCTCAGGTCCGCCTCGTCCTGCTGCGACTCGCGGCGCACCCGGCGCAGTTCGGGCAGGTCGAGCCGGGCCAGATCGTGTTCGGGGGCGGCCGGCAGTGCGGGGCTGTCGACGCGCTGCACGGGCGGCCGGGCCGGCGCCGCACCCGGGTCCCCGGACCGACGCGTGCTCGGTGTGTGGCTCATGGCTTGGGCATCCATGGTGTGTGCTTACCGTCCCCTCGACCGGACCGCCGCCGCGCGCCACCGGCGCACCGCGTGTGAGCATGGTGCCACTCCCGGTGCCCGCTCTGTGCGCGAGTACCCCATATCCGCCCCGGATGGGGGGTTCTGGACCGCGGCGCGGAGCGGCCCCCGGGTCACGGCATGATGGGGGCATGCGAGCAGTCGTACAGAGAGTCGACGGCGCCAGCGTCGTCGTGGAGGGCGAGACCGTCGGGGAGATCAAGGGCGAGGGGCTCTGCGTCCTCGTCGGGGTCACCCATGAGGACACCGAGGAGAAGGCGGCTCAGCTCGCCCGGAAACTGTGGTCCGTGCGGATGCTCTCCGACGAGAAGTCGTGCAGTGACATCGACGCGCCCCTGCTGGTCATCAGCCAGTTCACGCTCTACGGCGACGCCCGCAAGGGGCGCCGCCCCACGTGGAACGCGGCGGCGCCCGGCCCTGTCGCCGAGCCGCTGGTCGACGAGGTCGTGGCTCAGCTGCGGGCGCTCGGCGCCACCGTGGCGACGGGCCGGTTCGGGGCACAGATGCGGGTGTCGCTGACGAACGACGGCCCGTTCACCGTGCTCCTGGAGATGTAGCGCGGCCGAGCCGTTACGGCTCGACCACGACCTCCTGCGCCGCCGCCGTCGTCTCCGCCATCAGCTCCGCGTCCACCGGCACGTTCCGCTTCACCAGGGCGAGGGCGATCGGGCCCAGCTCGTGATGGCGTACGGACGTCGTCACGAAGCCGATCTTGCGGCCCTCGGGGCCGTCGGCGGCGAGCCGGACGTCGGCGCCGTGCGGTGGCAGGTGGACCTCGCTGCCGTCGAGGTGGAGGAAGACGAGGCGGCGCGGCGGCTTGCCGAGGTTCTGCACGCGGGCGACGGTCTCCTGCCCGCGGTAGCAGCCCTTCTGCAGGTGGACGGCGCTCTCCAGCCAGCCCAGCTCGTGCGGGATCGTGCGGTGGTCGGTCTCGAGGCCGAGGCGCGGGCGGTGCTGCTCGACGCGCAGGGCCTCGTAGGCGAGGAGCCCGACCGCGGGGCCGTTCTCCTTCGCGTAGGACTCCAGGTCACCGCGCGGCAGGAAGAGGTCACGCCCGTACGGGGTCTCGCGCACGGTCACCCCGTCCGGCACCGGGGCGATGGAGCCGGCGGGCAGGTGCACGACGGCGATGTCGGCGGTGCGGTCCGCGACGTCGACGCGGTAGAAGAACTTCATCGACTCCAGGTACGTCACGAGGGCGTCCTGGGTGCCGGGCTCCACGTGCGCCCACGTCGTCGTACCGTCGTCGACGAGGTACAGGGCGTGCTCGATGTGGCCGTTGGCGGAGAGGATCAGCGCCTCGGTCGCCTGCCCCGGGGGCAGCTCGCTGACGTGCTGGGTCAGCAGCAGGTGCAGCCAGCTCAGCCGGTCGTCGCCGGTGACCGTGATGACGCCGCGGTGCGAGAGGTCGACGACGCCGGACCCGTCGGCGAGGGAGCGCTGCTCGCGGAACAGGTCGCCGTAGTGCGCGGCGACGCCTTCGTCCACGCCCTCGCCGGGGACCGCGCCGGGCAGGGTCAGCAGGGGGCTGCTCGTTGAGTGTCGCTGCATGTTCACCCACATTACGACGAGGAGCCGGGGCCGCTTATTCCTGCGCCCGGTCCGCTTCCCGGCTGTCTTCCCTGGCGGCCGTGCACTTGGCGCACCGGCCGAAGATCGCGAAGTGCTTCAGGTCGGTGTCGAAGCCGAACTCGCGGCGCAGCTTGGCGGTGAACTCGGCGGCCACGTCGACGTCGGCCTCGATCACGTCCGTGCAGTCCCTGCACACCATGTGGATGTGGTGGTGGCGGTCGGCGAGGTGGTAGGTGGGCGCGCCGTGCCCGAGGTGGGCGTGGCTGACCAGGCCCAGCTCCTCCAGGAGCTCAAGGGTCCGGTACACCGTGGAGATGTTGACGCCCGACGCCGTCCTGCGCACTTCGGCCAGGATGGCGTCGGGGGTCGCATGCTCCAGGGTGTCCACGGCCTCGAGAACAAGCTGGCGCTGCGGCGTCAGCCGGTAGCCGCGCTGCCGCAGGTCGCTCTTCCAGTCGATTCCGTCGGTGCTCACCACACCGCCGAGTGTATGACTACTCGCGGACGGCTACTTGAAGAAGGCAATGCCGTCGTCGGGCATGTCCGGGAGGTTGCGCGCCATCTCGGCGACCTCCTCCGGGGAGACGACCTTCTTGAGCTGGGCCGACATGTAGGGGCGCAGCGGGACCTCGGGGGTCTGCTTCTCGCCGACCCACATGAGGTCGCTCTTCACGTAGCCGTAGAGGCGCTTGCCGCCGCTGTACGGGCCGGAGGCGGCCGTACGGGCGACCGCGTCGGTGGCCAGGTCGATCTGCGGCTTCTTGTCGGCCAGCTCGCCGTACCAGACCTCGACGACGCCGTCGTCGCGGACCATGACGACCTCGACCTTGCGGTCCTTGTCGACGCGCCAGAAGCCGGACTCCGACTCCAGCGGCTTCACCTTGTTGCCGTCGCTGTCGAGGATCCAGCTGTGCGAGTGGTACTCCAGGAAGTCCCGCCCGTCGTGGGTGAAGGAGACCTCCTGACCGAAGTTGGCCTTCTCGGCGCCCGGGAAGTCGGTGACGCCTGCGCCTGCCCAGTTCCCCAGGAGGAACGCGAGCGGGACGAGGTCGGGGTGCAGGTCGGACGGGATCTGGATCATGGAGTTACTCAATCGGTGCGATAGGTCAGCGCTGGCCCTGGTACAGCTTCTTCACGGTCAGACCGGCGAAGGCGAGGACGCCGACGCAGACCAGGACAAGGAGAGCGGAGAAGAAGGCCTCAAGCACGGGTGCTCCTCGGTGAGCGGATTACATCTCGGGTGACATACAGAGCCGGGCCCCACTGTAGTCGGGCGGGGCCCGGGGCTCTCGGTGAGGTCCGCCGCACGCGGCGTCCGGGCTCAGCCGAGGAGCTGGTTCTGCAGGGCGACCGTCTGCCGGAAGGGGACCTTGGGCGTACTGCCCTTGCCGGACTGCACGACGAGGGCGACCAGGTCACCCGACTGGATGTAGGCCTGCCGGACCTGCTCGGCGTCGTAGGGCGGCATCTCCTCGTAGACGTGCAGCGTCGTGTACTGCACGGGGGTGCCCACGTCCCCCGTCCAGGAGAAGTCCTCCTCGACGGTGAAGGCGTCGATCAGCGGGGCGGAGTTCCCGGCCACGTGCGCGGCGTACTGGCGCGCGAAGGCTCCCGTCTGGAAACGCAGCAGGTAGATACGGGCGTGTGTGCCGTCCGGCATGGTCCAGCCGCGGGCGGCCACGTGCCGCAGACCGCCGTCCTTCAGGAACTGGGCGAGACCCCCGCGCGCCCCCTTCTCGTACGCCTTCAGGTAGTCCGCGGTGGGCAGCCAGCCGTCCTTGCCCGCGAGCTCTTTGTCCAAGGTCGCGCCCTTCGGCGCGGGCAGGACCAGCTCGCGCAGGTCCGCGAAGTGCTCCTCGCGGGCGTTCGTCTCGGCGAACGCGGCCGGGGCGCCCGAGGGCAGCGGCGGCTTCTCGATCGCCGGGTACTCCCAGCGGCCGTCGCTCTCGGTGGCGAGACCCGGCAGGTCGCCGCGGTCCTGCTGCGTGACGGCGTACGCGGCCCCGGCGCCGACCGCGGCGAACACGGTGACGGCCGCGGTCCAGCGCAGCACGGCGCGCAGCACGCGGCGGTCCTTGCGCACGCGAGCGGGCTCGGGCGCGGGTTCGGTCGTGGGTTCGGTCGTGGGTTCGGTCGTGGGTTCGGTCGTGGGTTCGGTCGTGGGTTCGGTCGTGGGTTCGGTCGTGGGTTCGGTCGTGGGTTCGGTCGTGGGTTCGGTCGTGAGCGGTGGCTCAGGCACGGGGCCGGGCTGCTCGGTCGGCTGGGTCATACGAGTTCTCCCCGCGACGAGATGTGGTCGAGCTGCCGGCCGAGCAGCGCGGCGACGGCCTTGCCGTCGATCGCCTTGGTGCCGTACGCGGTCACGGTGACCAGGACGTCGTCCTCGTACGCGTTGCACATCAGCAGGTCGAGCTTGGTGTCCTTGGCACGGGGCGCGAGGAAACAGTCCGCGTTCTTGTGGCCCTTGATCTTCGGCCCCTTGGTGAAGCCGGCGAACGCGTGCAGGAACGCCGACCTGAACTCCTGGAGCTGGCGGCCCATCTGCCGGTTCTGCAGCTCGGCGAGCTGGATCTCGACGACGGCGTAGTCGGCGTCGTCGTCGGCCCAGGAGTGGGCGAACTCGCCCGAGGCGTAGCTGCGCATCGCCAGCCCCTTGAGCTTCAGCTTGTCGATGGCCTTCTGCTGGGCCTCGCGCTGGCGGGCGGGCATGTCGTCGGCGCCCTTCTTGAGGCGGGCCACGGCCTCCGGGCCGGTGATCGCCTTGTCGTTGCCGAACTCGTCGATGTCGGGCCCGGGAATGTACCCCTCGGGCATCGGCAGCAGGCGCTCGATCAGGTCGCCCTTCGCGCCGGTCTCACCGCCGGCCCGCTGCTTCTGCTGTTCCGGCTTGCCCCACACCGTGGTGGGCACGGTGCGGTCGGCCTCGTCGACCTTCGTCACGGTGTAGCCGGTGGCGCCCGCGACGGCGAGCACGACGGCGCAGGCGGCCGCGACGGCGGGCCAGCGCCTGCGCTTCCGCGCGGCGGGTGTCTCCGGGGCGGGGCCGGGCGCCGGGAACTGGTCGCTCACAGACGCTCCAACTGCTGCTTGGCGAGGTCCATCGCGGACTTCTTCGGAATGGGATCGGGGCCGTAGAGCCAGATGTCCATGACGATGTCGCCGCGCGCGGCGAGCGCCCTCACCTGGTACAGCGGCAAGTACCCGGCCACGGTGCGCGGGTGGTCGAAGACATAGACGCGGCCTCCGTGGCTGCCGGGGATCGGCTCGCCGGCGTTGCCCGCCCACGCGTTCTCGAACATGTACTCCTGCTGGCCGAGGACGAAGTCACGGGAGCCGAGCCGCTCGGCGTCGCGGAATTGGATGAGGTGGACCTCGGCCGAGGTCCGGCCCTTCTTCCAGGCGGTCACCGCGGCCCGGCGGAAGGAGTTGTTGGACAGCTCGCGGAACATGTGGTCCGGCGACTCGTAGTCGTTCGCGTAGCCGTACAGGTTCCGCCAGCCCTGCGTGGTGTCCGCCTCCTGCGCGCCCGCGGGGCGCCGGACGAGCAGTTTGCGCAGGTCACCGTCGGTGCGGACCCGACGGTCGCCGGTGGCGGCGTACGCCTGCGGCGCCGCGCCCGGGGCCTGCGCCACGGTCTGCGCGGCGAGCGGCGGCAGCGGGTCGGGATCCCGGTCGGCCTGCACGAGGTAGCCGGTGCAGACCCCGGCGACGACGCCGAGGACGGCGGCGCAGGCGATCAGCAGGGTGGTGCGGCCACGGCGGCGACGGCGAAGGGGCGCCGGCTCCGGTGCCGCCTCCTCAGGTGTCGACTCCGGCGGCGCAGGCGGCGCCGTCTGCGCGGTTTGTACGTCTTCCAACAGGTCCCCCCACGGAACTCGACGCGCGGATTCCGTATCCGCGCGCACAGGAGACCCACAGAGACCCGTGCGAGTTGCACGCGTCCGCATAACGAAAGCGCTTCAACCGCGTGCCCGGCGCGGCACGCCCGCCTCTCAGGGACGGGGCCGCTTCTTCCCGTCCAGCTCGTCCCACCACTCGTCGGACTGGGCGTCCCCGGACGGATCGTCCCACCAGCGGTCCTCGGGCCCGCGCCGGTTCGCGACGATGGCGGCGACCGGCGGGATGACCATGGCGACGACGCACATCCCGACGGCGGCGGGCACGGACCAGAGCCGCACGAGCCCCCACGCCAGGACGAAGAGGCCGATGCACAGCCCCATCATGGCGAAGTACACACGCTTCCGCCGCGCAGACATACCCCCAGCGTAGGCCCGCTCCGAGGACCCCGCGCAAGCCGAAGGACCGCACCCCGTACCAGTGGCGTCCAACCCCCGGGGATGCGGCCCTTCGAGCCTGTGGTGTGCGCGTCGCGGCGCCGCCGTCACACGGCGATCGCGACCTCCGCGAGTCCGCCGGTCTGCGCGACGACCGTACGGTCCGCCGTGCCGCCCGGGACCAGCGCGCGCAGGGTCCACGTGCCCTCGGCCGCGTAGAAGCGGAACTGGCCCGTGGCCGAGGTCGGGACCTCGGCGGTGAACTCGCCGGTCGAGTCCAGGAGACGGACGTAGCCCGTCACCGGCTCGCCGTCGCGGGTCACCTGGCCCTGGATCGTGGTCTCACCGGGCTTGATCGTCGAGGCGTCGGGACCGCCGGCCTTCGCTCCACACATACGTAACTCCTAGGCAGGAAAGGTCAGTTGGACGTGGTTCGGGTTGCTCGGGGCTTACTTCGCGGCGCCCAGCTCGATCGGCACGCCGACGAGGGAGCCGTACTCGGTCCACGAGCCGTCGTAGTTCTTGACGTTCTCGACGCCGAGCAGCTCGTGCAGCACGAACCAGGTCAGCGCGGAACGCTCACCGATACGGCAGTACGCGACGGTGTCCTTGGCGAGGTCGACCTGCTCGTCCTCGTAGAGGGCCTTGAGCTCGTCGTCCGACTTGAACGTGCCGTCGTCGTTGGCGTTCTTCGACCACGGGATGTTGCGCGCGGTGGGGACGTGGCCCGGCCGCTGCGACTGCTCCTGCGGCAGGTGGGCCGGGGCGAGCAACTTGCCGGAGAACTCGTCGGGCGAGCGCACGTCGACGAGGTTCTGGGTGCCGATCGCGTTCACGACGTCGTCGCGGAAGGCGCGGATCGAGGCGTCCTGCGGCTTGGCCTTGTACTGCGTGGCCGGGCGGTTCGGCACCTGCGCGCCGTCGACCAGGTCGCGGGAGTCCAGCTCCCACTTCTTGCGGCCGCCGTCGAGGAGCTTGACGTCCTGGTGGCCGTAGAGCTTGAAGTACCAGTACGCGTAGGAGGCGAACCAGTTGTTGTTGCCGCCGTAGAGGACGACGGTCGTGTCGTTGCCGATGCCCTTCTCCGACAGGAGCTTCTCGAAGCCCTCCTGGTCGATGAAGTCACGGCGGACCGGGTCCTGGAGGTCCTTGGTCCAGTCGATCCGGATCGCGTTCTTGATGTGGTTCTTGTCGTACGCCGACGTGTCCTCGTCGACCTCGACGATCGCCACGTTCTCGTTGTCGAGGTTGGCCTCGACCCAGTCGGCGTCGACCAGGACGTCGCTGCGGCTCATGCTGTCTTCCTCCGGGGCAGTTGCGGCGGGGCATGCGGGATTTCGGTGCGCGGGATGGGCGCGGGGCGGCCCCGAGTCCCGAGTCCGGACTCGAGGGGCCTGGGAGAAGGCGGGTGCCGACGCTGTGCGGCCGGGTGTCCCGCTCAGACAGTGCGACAGAGCATGGCGGCGACGCGGCACAGGTCTACTGCCCGCCGCTTCGTGAGGTCCGCCTGTCGCTTCATGCGTCCGATCGTAAGGACGCATCGGGCGCCGTGTCACCGCCATGTCGCATACTGAGACGTAATCGTCCGAATGGCGGGAAGAGAGGGCCGCCGAGGTTGCCGTGGGGCGGCCGTGCGCGCGCTTCTGCGGCTCGGCCTTCTGCGGTACGGACGGCTTCGTCTCGCAGTGCGGACGGCTGCGGTCTCGTCGTCCCGTGCGCCTTCTCGTCCGGCGTCCCGTCCGGCGCCCTCGCTCGTCCCTACCCGACGAGCTTCAGGTCCGAACCCTTCACCGTGATCTCCACGCCGTCCTTCACCGCCTGGACGTTGTCCAGCTCGATGCCCGCGGGCAGGTTGTCGATCGCCTGCTGGAAGTCGGTGACGGCCCGGACCCGGCCCTCCGCCAGGTCGAACGCGCCGATCTTCGGCAGGCTGTCGGCCCGCGCCGAGACCTTGCCGTCGGTCACCTCGACGGCGCTCAGCACGGTCGGGTGCAACGTGCCCACCGGCGTCTTCACCGTCACCGCGACCTTGATCTTGTCGCCGCCGCCGTACGAGAGCCCGTCGATCTGGGCGGTGATGCCGGGGGCCACCTGGGCGACATCCTGCTTCTTCACGGCCTTCAGGAGCTCGGCGTAGGAGATCCGGGCGGTACCGGTGGCCGAGTCGGCGGTCGCGGAGCTGTAGCTGCTGTCGAACTCGACGCCGTGCATCTCGGCGTCCAGGTCCGCGATGCGGATGCTGTCGCCGCCGCTCTTCGCGTCGTAGTCCTTGATGCCGATCTCGACGTCGTCCAGGGTGCCGCCCACGACCTGGGTCAGGAAGGGGAAGCCCTTGATGTTCACGTCCGGGGTGTCGGCCAGGGCCTCGCTCGTGCGGATCTTGTCGGCGGCCTTGTCCTCCGCGAAGTTGACTGCGACGCGGTCGGCTATGACGAAGAGGCCGCCCACGATGACGACGAAGATCAGCAGTATTCGCAGTGCGCGCATCGGGGTCCCCCCAGTTGCCGTGTGTACGTACCCGGCGCCTCTTGTCCCCCGGCCGGGGTGGATCTCGGGGCCGAGGGTACGTCCCCTCGAACGCGTCCGGCGGGGCCGGGCCCGGTTGTAGCGGAGTTGTCGATCAGCGGAATGGGTTGGGGGCGGCCGGTGTGGAGCGGCGGGCGCGGCTCACGTCGTGGCTGGTCGCGCAGTTCCCCGCGCCCCTGGAATGCGCACTGCGTGCGACATCCCCCTTGTCCGTTGCCGGGCGCGTCTCTCGTCGTGGTTGCTCGCGCAGTTCCCCGCGCCCCTGAGATGCGCACTGCGTGCACCATCTCAGGGACCCCCATGGAGCTGCGGCGGAGCCGCATGCTCCAGGGGCGCGGGGAACTGCGCGACCAGCCACGACGGCGGGTGCGCCGAACGCCTGCCCCATGGGGCTGCGGCGGAGCCGCAAGCTCCAGGGGCGCGGGGAACTGCGCGACCAGCCACGACGGCGGGTGCGCCGAACGCCTGCCCCATGGGGCTGCGGCGGAGCCGCAAGCTCCAGGGGCGCGCGGAACTGCGCGACCAGCCACGACGGCGGGTACGTCGAACGCGTGGCCCATGGTGAGCAGCGGTTGCCGGGCCGCAGGTGGGGTCAGATGAGGGCGCGGCCCAGCACGTAGATGGCCGGGGACGCCGCGGCCAGCGGAAGCGCTACCCCGGCCGTCATGTGGACGAACCGCGACGGGTAGTCGTACGAGGCGACCCGGTGGCCGATCAGGGCACAGACACCCGCGCCGAGCCCGAGCAGCGCCCCACCCGCACCCAGATCCGTGACACCCCCGGCCGCGATACCCGCCCCGGCCGCCGCGAGCAGCGCGACCACCACGGACGCGGGCGTCGGCAACGGCAAGGCCCGGGCCACCACAGCGACGGCCACGGCGACCGCCCCGACGGTCACCGCGTCCGGCTCCGCCGCGAGCCACCCCGTGGCGATGATGGCCAGCGCCGCCGAGGTGACCGTCGCCGTCAGCCCGTACATCCGCTCGTCCGGCGAGGCGTGCGAGCGGAGCTGGAGGACGAGGGTGAGCAGCACCCAGACCCCGAGGGTGCCGAGGATCGCGGCGGGCCCGTGCTCCCGTCCGGCCGCGAGCAGCGCGACATCGGCGACGACCCCGCCGAGGAAGGCGAGGGCGATGCCCTGGCGGGCGGGCCACATCCCGTTGAGCCGGAACCAGCCCGCGGCCGTGACCGCCTGGAGCAGCAGCAGCGGCACGAGCAGCCCGTACGAGCCGACGAGGGCGCCGCCCGCGATCAGGACGCCGAGCGCGGCCGTCAGCGCGGCCGGCTGGATCCCGGGCTCGATGATCGGCGACCGGCCCTCGGCGCGGGCGCGCTGCGCGTCGGTGACACGGGTGTTGCCGGTGACGGTCGCCGGCCCGTACTCGGGCCCGGGCCCGGGCTCGGCCGAGGGAGCGGTCTCGGGCGCCGGGGCAGGCGCGGGCGCCGCGTCGTGCCCCGCCCAGCCCGGCTGCTGAGCCCCGTAGGACTGCTGCGCCCCGTACGACTGCTGCGGCTGCTGCGGCGGCAGATACGGCTGCGACTGCTGCGGCTGCGACTGCTGCGGCCGGACAGGGGGCTGCACCTGCGTGTCCCAGGTCTGCCCCTGCCACTGCTGCGTCTCAGGAGCGTCGTCGTACGTCTGCGCCTGCTGCGCGTACGGCCGCCCGTACTGGTCGTACTGCTCGTACTGAGGCTGCTGTGGATACTGCTGCGCATAGTGCTGCTGCTGCGGATACTGCTGGTCGTTGCTCATCGGGTGTCACCCTCCTGCGAACGGCGGGAGCACCTCGACCGTGCCGCCCTCGGCAAGCCGTACCGTCTCATGCCCGCGGGTCCCCACGGGATCCCCGTCGATGAGGAACGAAGAGCGCTGCAGCACCCGTACGAGATCACCGGGGTGGCGCGTGCGGGCCGCGTCCAGGGCCGCGGCCAGGGTCTCCGCGTCGTACGGTTCCTCGGCGACGCCGGCGGCCGCTTTGGCCGCCGCCCAGTAGCGGATCGTGCCCTGAGCCATGGAGGCGGCTCCTCTCCTCGTGTGCGGTCGGCGTCCTATTGTGCGGCACCCGCGGTGGCGGCCCACGCCCCGATCCGCCTCAGCAGCGCGTCGCTCGCCGCGTGCTCGGCGTGGCCCATGCCCGGCTCCAGCCACAGTTCGGCGCCGCCGTCCGCCGCCTCGGCGAGCATCCGGGGGTGGTCGACGGGGAAGTACGGGTCGCGGTCGCCGTGCACGACGAGCAGCGGCGTCGGCGCGATCAGCGGGACCGACTCGACCGGCGACAGCGGCACCGGGTCCCAGTCGTAGGGGTGGATCCGGGTCCGGAGCCCGAGCCGGCCGACCATGCGGCCCGTGGGCCGGGTCACCACCCAGTGCAGCCGCCGCATCGGGGCCGTGCCGCGGTAGAACCAGCGGGCGGGAGCGCTGACCGCGACGACCGCGTCAGTGCGCGCTTCTGTGCGCCCCCTGTGCGACGCGGCATGCCGGAGAACGACGGAACCGCCCATCGAGAACCCGACCGTCACCACGCGCGCGTGGCCGAGCGAGCGCGCCCACTCGACGACAGCGGCGAGATCGAGCACCTCGCGGTCGCCGACGGTCGAGCGTCCACCGGAGCGGCCGTGCCCCCGGAAGGAGAACGTGATCACGGCCGCATGCTGGGCGAACACCGCCGCGGCGCGCCGTACGTGCGGCCGTTCCAGATCGCCCGTGAAGCCGTGCGCCAGCACGATCACGGGGTCGTCGCCGGGCGCCGGACCGGGCTCGTAGGCCGCCTCGATGGCGACCCCGTCCGGTGTCCGCAGCATCACGCGCCGTGTCCGTTCAGTGATCGGCCGCACAGAAGATCCGCTCTCGTCATCTGCCGGACCCCAAGTCATGTGGGCTATTGTGCTGTGAAGAGGACTCGGGCAATGCAGCCCCCGGGTCCTTTTGTGCTTTCACGAGCACACCTCAGCACCACCCAGTACCACCCCAGCACCACCACGAAGAAGTACGAAGCAGTGCCGCAACGTCCTCGCAGGGACCGAGGAGGAACCAGACGTTATGGGCCAGCGAACCGTGCACGAACGTATGACGACCCGGGTAGGTGGGGCGCGATGAGCTCTCTGCTGCTCCTCACCAACGCCCTCCAGCCGTCGACGGAGGTGCTCCCCGCGCTCGGCCTGCTCCTGCACAACGTGCGGGTCGCCCCCGCCGAGGGCCCCGCACTCGTCGACACCCCGGGTGCCGACGTCATCCTCATCGACGGCCGCCGCGACCTCCCGCAGGTCCGCAGCCTCTGTCAGCTGCTGCGCTCCACGGGCCCCGGCTGCCCCCTCGTCCTCGTCGTGACGGAGGGCGGCCTCGCCGCCGTCACCGCCGACTGGGGCATCGACGACGTGCTCCTCGACACGGCGGGCCCCGCCGAGGTCGAGGCCCGGCTGCGGCTCGCGATGGGCCGCCAGCAGATCGTCGCCGACGACTCCCCCATGGAGATCCGCAACGGCGACCTCTCCGTGGACGAGGCGACGTACAGCGCCAAGCTCAAGGGCCGCGTCCTCGACCTCACCTTCAAGGAGTTCGAGCTCCTGAAGTACCTGGCGCAGCACCCCGGCCGCGTCTTCACGCGCGCGCAGCTGCTCCAGGAGGTGTGGGGCTACGACTACTTCGGCGGCACCCGCACCGTCGACGTGCACGTACGGCGCCTGCGCGCCAAGCTCGGCCCCGAGCACGAGTCGCTGATCGGCACCGTGCGCAACGTGGGATACCGCTTCGTCACCCCGGAGAAGCCGGAGAAGAAAGCGGAGAAGAAGGCGGAGAACGCGTCGGAGGACAAGGCCGGGAAGAAGGCCGAGCCGGGCGCCGACGGCAAGGCGGAGACAGGCGCGCGGAAGAGCGAGCGCACCGCCGTTTCCGCGGAGGCGTGAGAAGGGGGCGCACGCCCTGCCCACGGCGGGTTCCATCCGCGTAGACTCCGCGCGTGGCCAAGGTGACTCGGGACGACGTCGCGCGACTGGCGGGTACTTCGACCGCCGTCGTGTCCTACGTGATCAACAACGGACCCCGGCCGGTCGCCCCGGCCACGCGCGAGCGGGTGCTCGCCGCGATCAAGGAGCTGGGGTACCGCCCCGACCGGGTCGCCCAGGCCATGGCGTCGCGGCGGACCGACCTCATAGGCATGATCGTGCCGGACGCGCGCCAGCCGTTCTTCGCGGAGATGGCGCACGCCGTGGAACAGGCGGCGTCCGAGCGCGGGAAGATGGTCCTCGTCGGCAACTCCGATTACGTGGGCGACCGCGAGGTGCACTACCTGCGCGCGTTCCTCGGTATGCGGGTGTCGGGGCTGATCCTCGTCAGCCACGGCTTCAACGATCTGGCCGCCGCCGAGATAGAGGCGTGGGACGCGCGCGTGGTGCTGCTGCACGAGCGGCCCGAGTCGATCGACGACGTCGCCGTCGTCACCGATGACGTGGGCGGCGCCCAGCTCGCCACCCGCCACCTGCTCGAACACGGCAACGCGTACGTGGCGTGCCTAGGCGGCACCGCGGAGACCCCGTCCGTCGGCGACCCGGTCTCCGACCACGTCGAGGGCTGGCGCCGCGCGATGCAGGAGGCGGGCCTGCCCACCGAGGGCCGTCTTTTCGAGGCCCCGTACAACCGCTACGACGCCTATCAGGTGGCGCTCGGGCTGCTCGCCGGGCCCGACCGGCCGCCCGCCATCTTCTGCTCCACCGACGACCAGGCCATCGGCGTGCTGCGGGCCGCGCGCGAGCTGCGCATCGACGTGCCGGGCGAACTGGCCGTCGCCGGGTTCGACGACGTGAAGGAGGCGGGCCTCACCGACCCGCCGCTGACCACGGTCGCCTCGGACCGCTCGGCCATGGCACGCGCCGCCGTCGACCTGGTCCTCGACGACTCCCTGCGCGTCGCCGGCTCCCGCCGCGAACGCCTGAAGCTGTTCCCGTCCCGACTCGTGGTCCGGCAGTCCTGCGGCTGCGCGTGAAGCGGTCACAGCCGCAGGACCAGGGGTGCGGGTTCGGACGGCTCAGAACAACAGGTTGTACTGGCTGAAGCCGGTGCCCAGGCTCTTGCGCGCGCCGAAGACATCGGCCGACGCCTTGTTGGTGCCGGGGTAGAGCCACAGCGTGCCGCCCGAGTCACGGGCCATGACGTCGGCGATGCCGTCACCGGTCACGTCGCCGTTGCTCACGTACGCGTTGAAGTTCCAGCCGGTACGCGCCTGGATGCGGGCGGCGAACGGGGTGTGCTCGACCTGCGTGCCCCGGTAGAGGTAGAGGACGCCGGAGCTGTTGCGCACGAGCAGGTCGGCCTTGCCGTCGCCGGTCAGGTCGCCGCGGCCGAAGACCTTGACGCCCTTCCAGGACTTGTCGACGACCTTGACCTTGCCGTAGAACTCGCCGTCGCCCTTGCCCGGGTAGAGGTAGGTGGAGCCGTCGGCGTCGACCGCGACGAGGTCGGGGCGGGAGTCGCCGGTCATGTCGCCGGGGATCGCGTAGGACTTGTAGCCGCCCCACACCGACGTGATCTGCATCCACTCGAAGGCGTCCGAGGCATGGTCGTAGTAGCTGCGGTACAGCTTGCCGTCGGTGCTGTCGCGGACGATCACGTCCTGGTAGAAGTCCCGGTCCAGGTCGGCCTGGAGGGCCCAGGTGGCGTACTGCCAGCCGTCGCCCTGGAAGGCGCGGGTGGTGAGCGAGGTGCCCTTGCTGTCCTGTTCGAACAGGTTGCCGGAGGGGGTGCGCGCCAGGAGGTCGGCGCGGCCGTCGAGGGACAGGTCCGTGTCGTCGATGCGCGGCTGCGCCGCCCAGACGTACGGGGCCACCTTGGTGAAGACCGGGTAGGCGCCCTCGGCGGTGCAGCCCGCGACGCCCCACGAGACGATGCCGACGACCTTGCCGCCGACGATCACCGGGCCGCCCGAGTCACCGCTGCACGGGCTCTGCGTGCCGGCGTCCGTGCCCGTGGCGGGGGTGCCCGCGCAGAACATCGAGCCCTCGACGAAGTCGTCCTCGCCGAGGACCGAGCGCATCGCGCTGTCGCAGGTGGAGTCGGCGACCATCGGCAGGGTCGCCTTGCGCAGGGTCGCCGACAGGTCCGCGTCGTCGGCGCCCGAGGTCAGGCCCCAGCCGTAGACGGTGGCGGTGGTGCCCGCCTTGTACGAGGCGGTGTCGTTGCTCTGGGTCAGCTTGGTCCACTGCTGTTCCAGGGGGCGGTCCAGGGTGAGGACCGCGATGTCGTGCTGGGTGGTCGCGCTGTCGTAGCGCGGGTGGTTCCACTGGCGCCAGACGCCCGCGACGGTGCCGTTCGCGTCGTCGAGCAGCCCGGAGGCGCCGGCCACGACCGCGCCGTTCGCCTTCCAGTCGAGACCGGCGACGCAGTGGGCCGCGGTGAGGACCTTGTTCGGGGCGACGAGGGTGCCGCCGCAGAAGTAGCCCTCGTCCGCCGCCTCGTCGTAGTACGAGAGCTGCACCATCCATGGTGCGGACGAGATCGACGTCGTGGTGCCGCCGATGATGAACGGGGTCTTCTTCGGCTTCGTCTCCGGCGTCGCCTGCGTCTTCGCGGCCTCGACGACCCGCTCGCGCAGAACGGAGTCGGGGGCGGCGGGCGCCGGGTTCACGGCCCCGGCGACGGCGGCCGCGTCGGGCAGTCCGGGCGGGGTGCCGGCCGCGCCCGCGGGCTGCGCGGAGAGGACACCGGCGCAGGTCAGGGCCAGCGCGAGAGCGGCCGTGGGCAACGCCGTGACGGGGCGTCTCCAACGGCCGCGGTGAGCACGTATCACTCAGGGCTCCTGGTGTGACGAGTTCGCACACGGGTTCGTGCACGGGCGGGGATCGTAGGCATCGGCAGCCGCCCCCCACACGGTGTTCACACAGGTCCGGAAAGTGTTGGTCCGGGGCACTCCGCGATCACACCCCACGGCCACCCGCCGTTCGCCCGCCCCGCGCTCCTTTATTTCGGGCAAACAGGGTTCTGCCGGGACTCTCAGGGCGCGCTCAGGTGGCTCTCATGTACGGGCCACACGCTTGTCCCATGACCGAGAGCTTCCGCCACAGCGGCGAGTACCAGCAGGACAGCACCGCCCCGCAGCAGTCCCCGTACTCGGGGAGCGCCCCGTACGGGGGGAGCGCCCCGTACGCGGGGAGCGCCTACCCTCCCCCGCCGTCGTACGAGCCGTCGTCCGCCTCGTCGTACGAGTCGGGGCAGACCGCTCAGTTCGCGGCGTACGGGCCCGAGGCGCAGGCCCCGGCCGACGCCCTCGCCTCCGCTCCCGCCCCCGCTCCGAAGAAGCGCAAGCGGCTGCGCGGGCCGGTCGGGCTGCTCGCCGCCGTCGCCGTCGCGGCGGCCGCGGTCGGGGGCGGTACCGCGTACGCCTTCCAGGAGCTGAGCGGCTCGGACACCACGGCGTCCAGCTCGACCAGCACCACCGTCGTGCCGAGCAGCCAGAAGGGGACCGTCTCCGGGGTCGCCACGGCGGTCAGCCCCTCGATCGTCGAGGTCAACGCCTCGCTGTCGTCGGGTTCCTCCACCGGTTCCGGCGTCATCCTGACCAGCGACGGTGAGATCCTCACCAACAACCACGTCATCTCCGGCGCCTCCTCGATCAAGGTGCAGACGAACGACGGGAAGTCGTACACCGCCGAGGTCGTCGGCACCGACAGCAAGAAGGACCTCGCGCTCATCAAGCTGAAGAACGCGTCAGGGCTGAAGGCCGCCACGCTCGGCGACTCCTCCGGCGTCGCGGTGGGCGACCAGGTCGTCGCCATCGGCTCCCCCGAGGGCCTGACCGGCACCGTCACCAGCGGCATCGTCTCCGCGCTCAACCGCGACGTCACCGTCTCCACCGACGAGGGCCAGCAGCAACAGCAGCAGGGCGGCTCCGGCGGCCAGTGGCCGTTCGAGTTCGGCGGCCAGGAGTTCAACGGCGACACCGGCTCCTCCACGACCACGTACAAGGCGCTGCAGACCGACGCGTCCCTCAACCCCGGCAACTCCGGCGGCGCCCTCATCGACATGAACGGCAATGTCATCGGCATCAACTCGGCCATGTACTCCGCCAGTTCCGGCTCCTCCGGCTCGTCGGGGGACTCCTCCAGCGCGGGCAGCGTCGGGCTCGGCTTCGCCATCCCGATCAACACCGTCAAGGCCGACCTCGACACGCTGCGCGCCGGGGGCGCCGACAACTGACCGTCCCCCGAACCGGGAGCACCTCATGATCCGTACCGTCCGTCATCCCGCGGGGACCGCCACCGCCGGCCCCGCCGGCCTCTCCCTCGCCCTCACCGTCGTCTCCGCCCTGCACCCGCCCGTCACCCGCGCGCCCGAAGTCGTGCCGACGGCGACGCGCCGCGCCGTACGCGGGCGTCGCGCCGTCGTGCGAGGCTGAGGGCCTGTCTCCGAGAGACGTTCCCGCCCGCCCCCACCGTTGTGAAGGAAGCGCAGCTCATGAGCCCCGCCGAAGGCGACCGCGACCCGCACCGCATCCTCATCGTCGACGACGAGCCCGCGGTGCGGGAGGCGCTCCAGCGCTCCCTCGCCTTCGAGGGCTACGCCACCGAGGTCGCCGTCGACGGCGCCGACGCACTGGAGAAGGCCGCCGCCAACCGGCCCGACCTCGTCGTCCTCGACATCCAGATGCCGCGCATGGACGGCCTCACCGCCGCCCGTCGCCTCCGCGCCACCGGGTCCACCACCCCGATCCTCATGCTCACCGCCCGCGACACCGTCGGCGACCGGGTCACCGGCCTCGACGCGGGCGCCGACGACTACCTGGTCAAGCCGTTCGAACTCGACGAGCTGTTCGCGCGGGTGCGGGCGCTGCTGCGGCGCAGCGGGTACGCGGCCGCTGCGGTCGGGGGGGTCGATGACACGGATGTCCTGTCGTTCGCCGACCTGCGCATGGATCTGGCGACCCGGGAGGTCACGCGGGGCGAGCGGACTGTTGAACTGACCCGTACGGAGTTCACGCTCCTGGAGATGTTCCTGGCCCATCCGCGTCAGGTCCTCACGCGTGAGCAGATCCTCAAGGCCGTGTGGGGCTTCGACTTCGAGCCGTCGTCCAACTCGCTCGACGTGTACGTGATGTACCTGCGGCGCAAGACCGAGGCCGGGGGTGAGCCGCGGCTCGTCCACACGGTGCGGGGTGTGGGGTACGTGCTGCGGTCCGGCGGGGCCGAATGAGCGGGGTGCTCCGCAGGGTGCGCGGGTTGCCGTTGCGGTCGCGGCTGGCGCTGCTGGTCGCGGTCGCGGTTGCGGCGGCGGTTGCGGCGGTGGCGGTGACGTGCTGGTTCATCACGCGGGACCAGCTGTACAACCAGATGGACAACAACCTCCGGACCGAAGCGACGTCCGTCAAGACGTCCCAGCTGCAGTTCATCCAGGCCACGTGCAACTCGGGGACATCGCCGGGAAGCCAGGGCTTCCCGGGCCCGACGGTGCAGATCATCCAGTCGGACGGTACCGCGTGCACGTCCCCCGGGGACCCCAAGATCCCGGTGCAGGACTCCGACGTGGCGGTCGCCCAGGGCACGAGCGACTCGGCGGAGCACACCACCGAGGCCGAGGACGGCACGGCCATGCGTGTCGTGACGCTGCCCGCTGTGGACGGAGACCGCAACCGGCTGCCGCAAGCCGTGTCGATCGCCAGCCCGATAAAGGAAGTCACCAGGCCCCTCACCACGCTGGCCTGGGTCCTCCTGGCCGTAGGCGGCATCGGTGTTCTCGGTGCCACCGCCGCCGGGCTCTGGATCGCCCGGACCGGGCTGCGGCCCGTCGACAAGCTCACCGAGGCCGTCGAGCACGTGGCCAGGACCGAGGACCTGACCGTCCGTATCCCGGTCGACGGGGACGACGAGATCGCCCGCCTGTCCGCGTCGTTCAACTCGATGACCGCCTCACTCGCCTCCTCCCGCGAACTGCAGCAGCAGCTCATCGCCGACGCGGGCCACGAACTCCGTACGCCGCTGACCTCGATGCGGACCAACATCGAACTGCTCACCCGCAGCGAGGACACGGGCCGCGCCATCCCCCCGGACGACCGCAAGGCGCTGATGGCGTCGTTGAAGGCGCAGATGACGGAGCTGGCCGCGCTGATCGGGGATCTCCAGGAGCTGTCCCGGACGGGGCTCAGCGCGGGCGACGGCCCCGTCAAGGTCGTCTCCCTGCACGAGACCGTCCGCAGCGCCGTCGAACGCGCCCGCCTGCGCGGCCCCGAGCTGACCATCGACGCCGAGCTGGCCCCCTGGTACGTCCGCGCGGAACCGGCGGCACTGGAGCGGGCCATCGTGAACCTCCTGGACAACGCCGTGAAGTTCAGCCCGGAGAAGGGGACCGTCGAGGTCCGTCTGATGCGCGGGACGCTCACCGTCCGGGACCACGGGCCCGGCATCCCCGCCGATGAACTCCCGTACGTCTTCGACCGGTTCTGGCGCTCCCCGACCGCCCGCGCGCTGCCCGGCTCCGGGCTCGGTCTGTCGATCGTGGCGCGGACGGTGGAGGCGAGCGGCGGCGAGGTCGCGCTCGCGGCGGCGGACGGCGGCGGGACGGTCGCGACGATGCGGCTGCCCGGCGCGCCCACGCCGCCGCCGGAACTCCCCTGACCTCAGCGGCCCACCGAAAGACCCGCCCCCGACAGGTCCACCCTGATCCCGTCCCTCTCCACGTGGACGTCGCGCAGACGTACGTAGCCGTGGTCGCCCGGCAGCTTCGGCAGGTGGAACGCGAGGGAGAGCCGGTCGGCGAGTTGCGGGCGGGTGAGCTGGGAGAGGCCCTTCAACAGAGCAGGGTCGAGGCCCAGCTTCTGGAGCAGCCACGGGTGGTCGAGCGCGATGTCGACGAGGTTCATCCTCATCAGGCTGTGCACGAAGCGGGGCGCGCCCGTCACCTCACTGACCTTCTTGTCGCCGCGCAGGGCCTGTCGGACGGCCGAGTCGGGCACCCCGGCGCGGTGCGCGATCGCCGGGATGGCGAGCAGCCGCTTCGCCTTGTCCGTCTCCTCGGTGATCCGGCGCACCGAGGCGGCGCTGAGGTGCAGGCCCTCGTCGGCGCGGGTGCCGGGGCGGTAGGTGGCGAGGCCGCCGAGGTCGAGGCGCATGCCGTCGATGTCGGTGGCGATGCCGGACGCGCCGAGGCGGCGGATCGTGGCGTCGGCCCTGACGTGCACGTCGTGTCCGGCGACGGGCAGGGTGCCGCGGGCGAGGACCCGGTCGCGGCCGTGCCCGGTGAAGGTGACCTGCGAGGCACCCAGCTCGCGGTTCATGTCGGCGAAGCTGAGCAGCACCTCGCCGTGCATGGCGTCGACGTACGCGCCGCTGATGTCGGTGGGGCCCGAGCCCTCGATCCGTACGTCGTGGGCGGTGGCCGAGACCTTGGCGAGGGTGACGCGGTCGGCGGCGACGTCGGGGACGGTGATCTTCATCTCGTCCACGCGGCGGTCGGCGAGCTGCGTGAGGAAGGGGAACCCCTCGATCTCGACCTCGGGCGCGGCGGTCAGCTTCAGCTCCTTCTTGAGCTGTTGCGCGGCGCGGTGCTCGGCGTAGAGGACGGCCCAGCGGTCGGCGAGGACGAGGAACGCGGTGAGGACGCAGACCGCGATCACGCCTTTGACGGCGAACGAGAGCCCGGCGAACCGGTTGCGGCGGCGGCCGCGCCCGTGGTCGGGCGGCTGCCACGCGTCGTCGGGGTCGTCCGCGGCGGGCGGCTCGCTGTGCAGCACCTCTTCGAGCGGGTTCTCCGGCGGGTCGGCGAGAGCGGCCAACTCCTCGTACGGGTTGCGGTAGTTGGTTATGCGGTGGGGGGTACGCATCGGGCGATTCCACCACACACCCCCACCGTCCGGGCAAGCGGCCTTGACCAACGAACGGGGTGGCCCACGGTCAACCGTAGGCCACCCCATGTTTCCCCGCTCTACCCGGTTACTTCACGATCGTGATCCGGTCCGCCTTCGGCGGGGCGATCGGGTTCGCGGCCGAGGAGTTGGCGGTCAGGTAGTCGTTGAACGCCTTCAGGTCGTCGGCGCCGACCAGCGGGTTCTTGCCCTGGCCGAGCGCCGCGAAGCCGTCGCCGCCGCCCGCGAGGAAGGAGTTCATCGCGACGCGGTAGGTGGCGGCGGGGTCGATCGCCGCGCCGTTCAGCCTGATCGAGTCGACGACGACGCGCGCGGCGCCGGACTTGGTCATGTCGAGGGTGTACGTGAGCCCCGCCGACGGCTGGAGGATCTTCGGCGAGGCCTCGTTCGAGCCGCTGACCTGCTGCTGGAGCGCGGTGATGAGCTGCTCGCCGGTGAGGTCGGCGAGGTTGACCGTGTTGCTGAACGGCTGGACCGTGAACGCCTCGCCGTACGTCACGACGCCGTCGCCCTCGCTGCCGCTCGCCTTGTAGACGAGGTCGGAGCGGACGCCGCCCGGGTTCATCAGCGCCACGGACGCCTTCGGGTCGAGGGTCTTGGCGTGGGCGAGCTGCGCGTCCGCGATGAGGTCGCCGAGCGGCTCCTCCGGCGTACCGGCGCCACGGCCGGGGATGTCACCGGAGATGTAGCCGACGGCCTGGTTCGAGACGGGCGCGGCGAGCTTGTTCCAGCGGCCGATCAGCGCGGTCATGTCGGGCGCCTTGGGCTGGGTGCGGGTCACGACGTGGTTCACCGACTTCGCCGACATCGAGGACTTCACGGACGTGCGCACGACGTCCTTGGTGCGGCGGTCGTACGTGAGGGCCGTGTCCGTGTAGAGCTTTCCGTAGGACGACGCCGAGGTGACCATGCGCGGGTTGCCCGCCGGGTCGGGGATCGTGCACACGTACGCGTTGTGCGTGTGGCCCGTGACCAGCGCGTCGACCTTCGGCGTGATGCCCTTGGCGATGTCGACGATCGGGCCCGAGACGCCGGAGCCGGCGCCGGACGCGTCGCAGTCGTAGTTGTACGAGGACGAGGCCGGCACCCCGCCCTCGTGGATCAGGGCGACGATCGACTTCACGCCCTGCTTGTCGAGGATCTTGGCGTACTTGTTGACGGTCTCGATCTCGTCGTGGAACTTCAGGCCCTTGACGCCGTCCGCCGACACGATGTTCGGCGTGCCTTCGAGGGTGACGCCGATGAAGCCGACCTTCACGCCCTTGTGCTTCCACACCCAGTACGGGGCGAGGATCGGCTTGCCGGTCTTCTCGTCCGTGACGTTCGCCGCGAGGTAGGGGTAGTCCGCGCCCTGGAACTTCCGGCCCTTCTCGAAGCAGCCGTCCTTGGGGTGGCAGCCGCCGTTCTGGATGCGGGCCAGCTCGGTGGCGCCCTCGTCGAACTCGTGGTTGCCGACGCCGGTGACGTCCAGGTCGAGCTTGTTCATCGCCTCGACGGTCGGCTCGTCGTGGAAGAGGCCGGAGAGCAGCGGGCTCGCGCCGATCAGGTCACCGGCGGCGGCCGTGACGCTGTACGGGTGCCCCTTGCGCGCCGTGCGCAGCGACGTGGCCAGGTACTCGACGCCACCCGCGTCGACCTGCTTCGTCGTGCCGTCGGCCTGCTTCTCGGTGACCTGGCCCGACGATCCGGCCGGCGGCTCCAGGTTGCCGTGGAGGTCGTTGAAGGACAGCAGCTGGATGTCCTGGTAGCGGCCCTGGTCGTGCTTGCCGTGCCGCTCACCCTTGTCGTGGGCCGCGCTCGCCGGAAGCGCGGCGATCAGCGCACCGGCCGTGGCGAGGGTGGCGACCGCGCCGAGCGTGGCCTTGACGCGGCGGCGGACCGGGCGGGGCCCCGCGCCGGAAACTGGTCTGAATGTGGGCATACGTCCCCCTGGGGCCGAGTGCGACTAGTGCTGACCTACTGGTGGTTTTGCTGCTGGTTTTACTGCTGGACTTGCTGCTGTCGGCGTGACAGCGGGAAGCCTAGAGTCAACGCGCGTAGCGCAACAGGGGGTTGCTGGTTACGAGCTGGTTGCCGCTGGTTGCCGCCACCTGGCCACGGGTCCGCCGTACCCTCGACCCCATGACCACCGACCCCGCCTCCACCAGCGATCCGGCCCGCCCAGGACGCCAGATCGAGACCCTGTCCGCCCTGACCGACGCGCAGGCCGCGACCGTCCTCGCGCTGCTCACGGACGCCGCCCGCGCCGACGGCCAGCAGGCCGTCTCGGAGCAGGGGCGGCTGCAACTGCGCGGCGGGGAGCGCGAGGGCGTGCACCACCTGCTGCTCACCGTCGACGGCGAACTGCTCGGGTACGCGCAGCTGGAGGACACCGACCCGGTCGAGGCCCCGGCCGCCGAGCTGGTCGTGCACCCCGGCTTCCGCGGGCGCGGGCACGGGCGGGCGCTCGGCGCGGCGCTCCTGGCCGCCTCCGGGAAGCGGCTGCGGGTGTGGGCGCACGGCGGGCACGGCGCGGCCCGCCACCTCGCGCAGGTGCTCGGCCTGTCCCTGTTCCGCGAACTGCGCCAGATGCGGCGCCCCCTGACCGGCCTGGACCTGCCCGACCCCGTACTGCCCGCGGGCGTCCGCGTCCGCACGTTCGTGCCGGGGCAGGACGACGCGGCCTGGCTGGCGGTGAACGCGGCGGCGTTCGCGCACCACCCCGAGCAGGGCTCCCTCACCCAGCGCGACCTCGACGACCGCAAGGCGGAGCCGTGGTTCGACCCGGCGGGCTTCTTCCTCGCGTTCAAGGGCGACGAACTGGTCGGCTTCCACTGGACGAAGGTGCACGCCGAGGAGCGGCTCGGCGAGGTGTACGTGGTGGGCGTCGCCCCGGGTCAGCAGGGCGGCGGCCTCGGCAAGGCGCTGACCACGACGGGCCTGCGCCACCTGGCCGCGGCCGGGCTGCCGACGGCGATGCTCTACGTCGACGCCGACAACAAGGCGGCGGTGAGCGTGTACGAGCGGCTCGGATTCAGCACGCACGAGACGGACCTGATGTACCGCACGGAGTCCTGACCAGCACCTTCTACCCCTGGGGGTGACGTCGCTTGACGTCACCCCCTCTCTTGCATCACCCTTTCACTACTTGATTAGTGAAAGGGGGGTACGCCAGTGGGCGAGCGGGAGTACGTGATCGAGTTCCGGATCGACCGCCACAGCGGCGTCGCCACCTACCTCCAGATCGTCCACCAGACGGAGCAGGCCCTGCGGATGGGCCTGCTCGAACCCGGCGACAAGCTGCCCACGGCCCGCGAGGTGGTGGAGGCGACGGCCATAAACCCGAACACCGTGCTCAAGGCCTACCGCGAGCTGGAGCGTTCCGGACTCGTCGAGGCCCGCAGGGGCCTCGGCACCTTCGTGCGCAGATCCCTCGGCTCCGCAGCGGCCGACTCACCGCTGCGGGCGGAGCTCGACGACTGGGCGGGACGGGCACGGGAGGCGGGGCTCGACCGCGAGGACGTGGCCGCCCTGTTCGGCAGCGCGTTGGACACACACTTCGGCACCACCAGCACCACCAAGGGGACTGCATGAGCACGGCCATCGAGGCGACCGGCCTCGGCAAGCGGTACGGACGGCTCGGCGCCGCCGCCCTCGACGACTGCTCGTTCCGGCTGCCGGCCGGCCGGATCAGCGCCCTCGTCGGACCGAACGGGGCGGGCAAGTCCACGCTCCTCGCCATCGCCGCGGGCCTGCTGCGGCAGAGCGCGGGCCGGATCGAGGTCCTGGACGGCACTCCCGGCCAGGCACGCGCGAAGGTCGCCTACCTCTCCCAGGACAAGCCGCTCTACCCCCAGCTCTCCGTCGCGGACACCCTGCGCATGGGCGCCGAGCTGAACCCCGGCCGCTGGGACGCCGCGTACGCCGCGAGAATCGTCGAGCAGGGCGCTCTCGACCCGCGGGCCCGGGTCCGCTCGCTCTCCGGCGGCCAGCGCACCCGCGTCGCGCTCGCCCTGGCGCTCGGCAAGCGGCCCGAGCTGATGCTCCTGGACGAGCCGATGGCCGACCTGGACCCGCTCGCCCGGCACGAGCTGATGGGCACGCTCATGGCGGACGCCGCCGAGCACGGCACCACCGTCCTGATGTCCTCGCACATCGTCGCCGAGCTGGCCGACGCCTGCGACCACCTGCTGCTCCTCGGCGGCGGCCGGATCCGGCTGGGCGGCGGCATGGACGACCTGACGGACGCGCACAGCCTCGTCACCGGGCGCGGCGACCTGTCCGGCCACACGGTCGTCGAGTCCCGCGCCTCGGGCCGCGGCGTCACCGCCCTGATCCGCCGCGACGGCCCGCTCGACGCGAGCTGGCAGGTCCAGGAACCCTCCCTGGAGGAGCTGCTCCTGGCCCACCTCCGGGCGCCCGACGCCCCGGCCCTGCTGACCCCGGGCACCACCGCCCGCACCACCACGGGATCGGCGGTGTCCGCATGAGCACGACGACCCTGGAGCGGCCCGGGTCCGCCGCCCGGAAGCCCCGGCGCACCCCGCCCGGCCCCGACGGCCTGGTCTGGACGGTGCTGCGGCTGCACCGCACCGCCCTGTGGATGTGGCTCGGCTACCTCGCGATCACGGTCGGCCTGCTGCTCTGGCTGTGGGGGCCGGGCTCGTCGGAAGCGCGAGAGGCGTTCGACGCGTTCGGCTACCGGGGAGCGCAGGGCAACGCCTTTCAGGGCCTGTCCTCCACCGTCCCCCTCTTCGGCTCCTTCGACGCCGTTTTCTACAACCCGCTGTCGCTGACCCGGATCGCGGCGGTCGCCGTCGCCGTGTTCGCGGCGGGTCCGCTGATCGCGCGGGAACTGGAGTCGGGCACCGCGCAGCTCGCGTGGACGCAGTCCGTGACCCCGGCCCGCTGGCTGGCGGCCAAGCTGGCCGTCCCCGCCCTCTTCATCACGCTCGGCACGGCGCTCGTCGTCCTCCTCTACCAGGGGGTGTGGGACGCGCGCGGCCACCTCCTCGTCGCCGGGATCGGCCCGCGCGACTTCGCTTTCTCCATCGGCCCGGCGACCGTGGCCAATGCTCTGTTCGGTTTGGCGTTCGGCGTGCTCGTCGCCCTGCTCGTCCGCCGTACGCTGCCCGCCCTCGCGATCGCCGGGATCGGCCAGTACCTCGCGGGAGCCCTGCGCTCCAACTCCTGGCCGTTCCAGGGCTGGTACCAGCAGCCCGAGCTGGCCGTCCACAGCAAGGCGATCACCTCAAGCGGCGCGGAGACCGGCGACCCCGGCTGCTACGAGGACCTGAAGTGCCTCGCCGAGCACCACGTCACCGGCTTCACCCGGCACTACCTGCCCTCCCCCGACTACTGGCCCCGCCAGCTCACCGAGACGGGCCTCCTGCTGGGCCTCACCGTGCTCGCCGTCGCGGCCGCCTTCCTCGTCCTGCGCCGCACCCAGCCCAAGGGAGCCTCCGCATGAGCCTCGCGCTGCCCCGCCCCCGGGGCCTGACCTGGACGGTGCTGCGCCTGCACCGGATCGCCCTGTGGCTGTGGACCGGGTACGTGGCGGTGGCGGCGGGGGTGCTGCTGTGGCTGTGGGGGCCGGGGTCGGACGGGCTCGTGCTCCGCGGACACTGCGGGACGGGTGACGGCTCGCAGTCGTGCTTCGCGGCCGGACCGGGCGCCGCCTCGTACACCACCGCGCTGACCGCCGTGGACGCCTCGCTGAGCACCCTCCCCCTGCTGGTCGCCGTCTTCGCGGGCGGCGTCCTCCTCGGGCGCGAGCTGGAGCGAGGCACAGCCCAGCTGGCCTGGACGCAGTCCGTCACGCCGGCCCGCTGGCTCGCCGCCAAGCTGGGGCTGCCCGCACTGCTCCTCATCGCCGGCACCGGGCTCCTGCTCGCACTGCGCCGGGCCGTCGCCGCCGCCGCACCCGGCCTCAACGACAACCAGTGGTGGACCGGCCCCTCCTACAACATCCTGGGGACCACGGCCGTCGCCCTGCCTCTCCTGGGCCTCGCCTGTGGCGCGCTCGGCGCCGTGCTCCAGCGCAAGGCGGGCAGCGCGGCGGCCTTCTCCGGCGTGCTCACGCTCCTGCTGGCGTTCTGCGCCGATGTGCTGCGTCCGCACATGTGGCCCACCAGCACCGTGACGGGCGGCGTCCGGGAGGGCTACGTCTCCTTCCGGGGCGAGGTCACGGGCGACGGCGCGATCACCGGCTCGGGCGCGCACATCGCCGACCCCCTGTGCGTCGGCGACAGCGCCTGCCTCGCCGAGCACGACATCACGGGCTTCTACACGGAGGGGCACCCGCCCGCCCACTTCTGGCCCCTCCAACTCACCGAAACCGCCCTGCTCCTGGCCCTGACCGCCCTGGCCGTAACCCTCACCTACCGCATCCTGCGCAGAAGAATCGCCGCATGACAGGCACCCCGCCAGGGGCGCGGGGAACGGCGCGGGAAGAGGCCACCGACCGGCACCCGGGGGCAACCCTCAACCGTCGCGGCGCCGAACCGACCCCCCGAACAAAAACCCGCCCGCGCCATGCCCGCCCCCGGGACGTCATGTCACCGTAACCAGCGATTCAGAACGCCTTGACACGCTCACGGAATGCAGCGCCCCGCCCCCGACCCCGCGCAGACCCCGGACCCCGACCGCCCGGGCCGCCTCCACGCCGCGCCCGGACGGGCCCTCGCGCGGAAGAATGGGGCCATGAGCCAGCCGAGTCAGTCGAACGCCGCCCAGGACCCGACCACCTCCGCGCCGCAGGCCACGGCGGCCCCGCAGCCGTCCGTGGGCTCGCTCGCCGCGCACCGCCCGCAACCCGTGGCGGGAGCGGACTACGACCGCACGGCCGCGAAGCTCGCCGGGATCGTCGCCGACATCGACGCGGACCCGGACGACTACGAGGACGAGTACGCGGGTCAGGACGCGAGCGGCGCCGAGCTGCCGCAGGGCCGTTTCCTGGACCGCGAGCGCAGCTGGCTGGCGTTCAACGAGCGGGTGCTCGAACTGGCCGAGGACCCGAACACCCCGCTCCTGGAGCGCGCCAACTTCCTGGCGATCTTCGCCTCGAACCTCGACGAGTTCTTCATGGTCCGGGTGGCGGGGCTGAAGCGCCGCATCGCGACCGGCGTGGCCACCCGCTCCGCCTCCGGGCTCCAGCCCCGCGAGGTCCTGGAGCTGATCTGGAACCGCTCGCGCGAGCTGATGGCGCGGCACGCCGCCTGCTATCAGGACGAGGTCGCCCCGTCCCTGGCCGACGAGGGCATCCACGTCGTGCGCTGGAACGAGCTGACCGAGAAGGAACAGGCCCGGCTCTACACCCTGTTCATGCAGCAGATCTTCCCGGTGCTCACGCCCCTCGCGGTCGACCCGGCGCACCCGTTCCCGTACATCTCGGGTCTCTCCCTCAACCTCGCGGTCGTGGTCTCCAACCCGGTCTCGGGCCACCGGCACTTCGCCCGCGTCAAGGTCCCGCCGCTGCTCTCCCGTTTCCTGGAGGCGTCCCCGCAGCGCTACGTCCCCATAGAGGACGTCATCGCCGCCCCGCGCCACCTGGCGGAGCTGTTCCCCGGCATGACCGTCGAGGAGCACCACATGTTCCGCCTCACCCGCAACGAGGACCTGGAGGTGGAGGAGGACGACACCGAGAACCTGCTCCAGGCCCTGGAGAAGGAGCTGATGCGGCGCCGCTTCGGACCGCCGGTGCGCCTGGAGGTCGAGGAGACCATCGACTCCGAGGTGCTGAGCCTCCTCGTGCGGGAGCTGAAGATCAGCGAGGCGGAGGTGTACCCGCTGCCCGGCCCGCTCGATCTGACCGGCCTCTTCTCGATCGCGGGCCTGGACCGGCCGGAGCTGAAGTACCCGAAGTTCGTCGCGGGCACCCACCGCGATCTGGCCGAGGTCGAGTCGTCGTCGGCGCCCGACATATTCGCGGCGCTGCGCACCCACGACGTCCTGCTCCACCACCCGTACGACAGCTTCTCCACCTCCGTCCAGGCGTTCCTTGAGCAGGCGGCCAACGACCCGGACGTGCTCGCGATCAAGCAGACGCTGTACCGGACGTCGGGCGACTCCCCGATCGTGGATGCGCTGATAGACGCCGCGGAGGCGGGCAAGCAGGTCCTCGTCCTGGTGGAGATCAAGGCCCGCTTCGACGAGCAGGCCAACATCAAGTGGGCGCGGAAGCTGGAGGAGTCCGGCTGCCACGTCGTCTACGGGCTCGTCGGTCTGAAGACGCACTGCAAGCTGTCGCTCGTCGTGCGCCAGGAGGGCGACCAGCTCGTCCGCTACTCGCACGTCGGCACCGGCAACTACCACCCGAAGACGGCCCGGCTCTACGAGGACCTGGGGCTGCTCACCGCGAACCAGGAGGTCGGCGCCGACCTCTCCGACCTCTTCAACCGGCTCTCCGGCTACTCGCGCCGCGAGACCTACCGCCGCCTCCTCGTCGCCCCGAGGTCCCTGCGCACGGGCCTGGTCACGCGGATCGAGAAGGAGGTCCAGCACCACCGCGCGGGCCGCCCCGCGTACGTCCGCATCAAGGTCAACTCGATGGTCGACGAGGCCGTCATCGACGCGCTCTACCGCGCGTCGCAGGCAGGCGTCCCGGTCGACGTGTGGGTGCGCGGGATCTGCGCGGTGCGGCCCGGCGTCGCGGGCCTGTCCGAGAACATCCGGGTCCGCTCGGTCCTCGGCCGCTTCCTGGAGCACTCCCGGGTCTTCGCCTTCGGCAACGGCGGCGAGCCCGAGGTGTGGATCGGCAGCGCCGACATGATGCACCGCAACCTCGACCGCCGCATCGAGGCCCTGGTCCGCGTCGAGGACCCGGCCCACCGGGCGGCCCTCAGCCGGCTGCTCGAGACGGGGATGTCCGACAACACCGCCTCCTGGCACCTCGGCCCGGACGGCGACTGGACCCGGCACGCGCTCGACGCGGACGGGCGGCCCCTGCGCAACGTACAGGAGATGCTCATAGACGCCCGGAGGCGCCGGCGTGGCACAGCGACACCTTGAATCCGTCCCGGCCCCTGCCGCCGCCGCGGACACCGCGGACTCGGCCCTCGCGTCCTATCTGCGGGACCAGGCCACCGAGTTCCTGCGGGCGCTGCGCCAGCACCGCGAGAGCGGCGCGGCCGGGGAGACGGCGTGCGCGGCCCGCGCCCTGCGCCGCGCCGCCCGCCGCATCAGCGGCACCCTGCACACGTTCCGCCCGCTCCTGGACGCCGACTGGTCCGACGCGCTGCGGCCCGAACTGGCCTGGCTGTCCGGCACCCTGGCGCAGGAGCACGCGTACGCGGACCGCCTGCTGCGGCTGAACGACGCGCTGCACCGGCTCACGACCGTGACCGCGCGCCCCGCCGTCCACCACCCCGCCGTACGGTCCGACACCGGGGCGCCCCCGGCCCGCGAGACCCTCACCCTCGGCGCCGCGAAGGCCGCCGCCCTCCTCGACCGCCAGCTGACCCTCGCCAAGACGCGCGCCCACAGCACCGCGCTGGGCGCCCTCGGCTCGTCCCGCTTCCACGCCGTCGCGGACAATGTCGCCGTGCTCGCCAGCGAGGTCCCGCTGCGCGGCGCCGACACCGGGCTGAAGAAGCTCGCGACAGCCGCCGAGTCCCGGCTCACCGAGGCGGTCGCCGCCCTGCACCCGGCCGGCCACCCGTACAACCCGGACGCGGACACGCCCTGGCACCACGTACGGCTGCTGCTCCGGCTGCACCGGTACGCCCAGGAGGTCGCCCTCGGCACCCCGGCGGGCGGCGGACGCTCCGCCGACGACGAGGCGGCGCACGCCCTGAACGCCCACCGCGACGCCGCCGAGGCCGCGGCCGCCGCCGCCCAGGCGGCCCGCACCCCGCGCATCGCGCCCGCGACCGCGTACGCCCTGGGCGTGCTCCACGCCGACCAGCGCCATCAGGTGGATGCCTCCAGAACCGCGTTCCGGCAGGCATGGCAGCGAGAGACAGTGGGAACCCCGTGACCGTGCGCCATGACGACATCGAAGACAACACGCACACCGTCCGCGCCGCGGGCTGCGTCCTGTGGCGCCGCTCGCCGTTCGACGACGGCCTGGAGATCTGCCTCGTCCACCGGCCCAAGTACGACGACTGGTCGCACCCGAAGGGCAAGCTGAAGCGCGGCGAGTCCGAACTGGACGGCGCGCTGCGCGAGGTACGGGAGGAAACCGGCCAGGAGTGCGCCCCGGGGGCCACTCTGCCCACCGTCCGTTACGTGGCCGCGGGCCGCCCCAAGACGGTCGCGTACTGGGCGGCCGAGGCGACGTCGGGCACGTTCACCCCGAACCGCGAGGTCGACCGCGTCCTGTGGCTCCCCCCGGCGGCGGCCCGCAACCGCCTGACGGAGCCCCGCGACCGCAAGCTCGTCGACGCTCTGCTCACGGCCCTCCACGCCCACCTGACGTAATCGCTCCGTGACCTAACCACACCGCCCGCTTAGGTTCACCCTCCGTTCATTCACGGCCATCGGTCACTTCACCTGATCTGCCTAATTTCGGCCGTGGACGGTGAGTCCCCGCGACAAGGGACCCGCTCACCGTTCACTGAGAAATCCGAGACATACGCAGACTTCGCACGCCGCCACGGACGACAAGAGGCCGGCGGCTCCTGGAAGGAACATCCGAAGGTGAAGCTTCAGCGCAAGAACCGGCTCCGCGCCCTCTCCCTCGGCGCTCTCGCCGTCTCCGGCGCCCTGGCCCTCACGGCGTGCGGCTCCGACGACACCGGCAACACCAGCGGCGGCGGCGCCAGCTCCTCCGCCAAGGCGGACGGCTCGAACATCAAGTGCGACGACGCCAAGGGCCAGCTCCTCGGCATCGGCTCCTCGGCGCAGGCCAACGCCATCGACGCCTGGCGCCAGTCCTTCGCCCAGGCCTGCTCGGGCGTGCAGATCAACTACAAGCCCGACGGTTCCGGCGCCGGCGTCACCGCGTTCAACCAGGGCCAGGTCGCCTTCGCCGGCTCCGACTCGGCGCTCAAGCCCGACGAGGTCACCGCCTCCAAGAAGGTCTGCAAGACCGGCCAGGGCATCGACCTGCCGATGGTCGGCGGCCCGATCGCCGTCGCCTACAACGTCTCGGGCGTCGACAACCTCGTCCTGGACGCGAAGACCCTGGCGCAGATCTTCGACTCGAAGATCACCAAGTGGGACGACGCGGCCATCAAGAAGCTCAACCCCGACGCGAAGCTGCCGTCCACCAAGATCCAGGCGTACCACCGCTCGGACGAGTCCGGCACCACGGACAACTTCACCAAGTACCTGAAGGCCGCTTCCCCGAGCGACTGGAAGTACGAGGGCGGCAAGGCCTGGCAGGCCAAGGGCGGCCAGTCCGCGCAGGGCTCCTCCGGCCTCGCCCAGCAGGTCAAGCAGACCGACGGCGCCATCTCCTACTTCGAGCTGTCCTACGCCAAGGACGGCGTGAAGACCGTCGACATCGCCACGGGCGCCGCCGCCCCGGTCAAGGCCACCACGGAGAACGCCTCCAAGGCGATCGCCGACGCCAAGATCATCGGCACCGGCAAGGACCTCGCCCTGGAGCTGAACTACGCCACCAAGGCCGAGGGCGCCTACCCGATCACCCTGGTCACGTACGAGATCGTCTGCGACAAGGGCAACAAGGCCGACACCCTCGCCGCGACCAAGTCCTTCCTGACCTACACGGCCTCCGAAGAGGGCCAGGCCGCCCTCTCCGACCTGGGCTACGCGCCGATCCCCACGGAGATCAACGCCAAGGTCCGCGAGACCGTCGCCAGCATCAGCTAGCCCGCGTGCGGGCCACCCCCACCAGCGGGTGGCCCGCACCGTCCGGTGCACCGCCGCCAGAAGCCCGTACGCGACCGCAGTGAGCGGAAAGGGCTTCGCAGACCGGAGAACCCCATGGACATAACCACGCAATCACCCGCGCCACCGGCGCCCGCCGACCGTCCGACCCCAGCGCAGGAGAAGGCCGCCGCCCGCGGCGCCACCCGCCCCGGCGACCGGGTCTTCCTCGGTCTCTCGCGCGGCTCGGGCATCCTGCTCCTGGTGATCATGGCCGCGATCGCGGTCTTCCTCACCTACCGCGCCTCGCTGGTCCTCTCGAAGAACGAGGGCAACTTCCTCACCACCTTCGAGTGGAACGCCACCGCGGACCCGCCCGTCTTCGGCATCGCCGTCCTCGCCTTCGGCACGATCGTCACCTCGGTGATCGCCATGCTGATCGCGGTCCCGGTCGCCGTCGGCATCGCGCTCTTCCTCACGCACTACGCGCCGAAGAAGCTCAGCGGCACCATCGCCTACGTCATCGACCTGCTCGCCGCCGTACCGTCCATCGTGTACGGCCTGTGGGGCGCCCTCTTCCTGGTGCCGCACATGACGGGCCTGTTCAGCTGGCTCGACGACTACTTCGGCTGGACCGGGATCTTCTCCTGGCAGGGCGGCGCCCCGCGCACCCTGCTCACCGTGGGCATCCTGCTCGCGATCATGATCCTGCCGATCATCACCAACGTCTCCCGCGAGGTCTTCCGGCAGGCCCCCCTGATGCACCAGGAGGCGGCCCTCGCCCTCGGCGCCACCCGCTGGGAGGTCATCCGCATGTCGGTGATCCCCTTCGGCCGCTCCGGTGTGATCTCCGCGTCGATGCTTGGCCTCGGCCGCGCGCTCGGCGAGACGATGGCCGTCGCCACGGTCCTCTCCCCCGACTTCCTGATCCACGCCAGCCTGCTCGACCCGGGCGGCGGCACCTTCGCGCAGAACATCGCCGCGAAGTTCTCCGAGGCCAACGACCAGGGCCGCGACGCCCTCATCGCCTCCGGCCTCGTCCTCTTCGTCATCACCCTGCTGGTCAACGGCGCGGCCCGGTTCATCATCGCCCGCCGCAGCGAGTACTCGGGGGCCAACGCATGAGCCACGCGACGACGCCCGCGCCCGCACCCGCGAAGCGCCCCTCGTCCCTCTCCGCCGCGCGCCTGCCCCGCTGGTCGCCCTGGGCCATCGCCCTCGGCTCGATCGCCGCGGCCTGCGCCATCGGCCTCGGCGCCGGACTGAGCAGCCGCATCCAGTGGGGCCTGATAGCCGCCCTGCTCTTCGTCCTCGTCACCTACGGCCTCGCCGCCAAGGTCGAGGGCAAGCGCCAGGCCAAGGACAGGACCGCGACCAGCATCGTCTGGGTCGCCTTCATCCTGGCTGTCCTTCCGCTCGCCTCCCTCGTCTTCGAGACGGTCAAGCGCGGCATCAAGGTCCTCGACTTCTACTTCCTGTCGCACTCGATGGGCTTCGTCACCGCCTACCAGCCCGGCGGCGGCATCTACCACGCGATCCTCGGCACCCTGGAACAGGTCGGCCTCGCCACCCTGATCTCCGTGCCGATCGGCCTGCTGACCGCGATCTACCTGGTGGAGTACGGCCGCGGCAAGCTCGCCAAGGCGGTCACCTTCTTCGTCGACGTCATGACGGGCATCCCGTCGATCGTCGCGGGCCTGTTCATCCTCAGCTTCTGGATCCTGATCCTCGGCTTCGGCTTCTCCGGCTTCGCCGGCTCGATGGCCCTGTCCATCCTGATGATCCCCGTCGTGGTCCGCTCCACCGAGGAGATGCTCAAGCTCGTACCCAACGAGCTGCGCGAGGCCTCGCTCGCCCTCGGCGTCCCGAAGTGGCGCACCATCCTCAAGGTCGTCCTGCCGACATCGATCGGCGGCATCACGACCGGTGTGATGCTGGCGGTCGCCCGTATCGCGGGCGAGACGGCCCCGGTGCTGCTCCTGGTCTTCGGCAACCCGCTGATCAACAGCAACCCGTTCGACGGCCCCCAGGCGTCGCTGCCGCTCTACATCTACCAGCAGTACGCGAGCAGCGGCGGCAGCGAGGCGGCGTACGACCGCGCCTGGGCCGCGGCCCTGGTCCTCATCGCCTTCATCATGATCCTCAACCTTCTGGCCCGCGGCGTGGCCCGCTGGAAGGCCCCGAAGACGAGCCGCTGACGCGGCTACCCGCGCACGCGCTCAAACGCGCATGCGCCCCTCAGCGACTCGACCGGAAGTAGTGAAACCCATCATGGCCAAGCGAATCGACGTAAGCGGACTCACCGCCTACTACGGATCCCACAAGGCGATCGACGACATCTCGATGACCGTCGAGCCCCGCTCCGTGACCGCCTTCATCGGCCCGTCCGGCTGCGGCAAGTCGACCTTCCTGCGCACCCTCAACCGGATGCACGAGGTCACCCCCGGCGGCCGCGTCGAGGGCAAGGTGCTCCTGGACGACGAGGACCTCTACGGCTCCCACGTCGACCCGGTCGCCGTACGCCGCACCGTCGGCATGGTCTTCCAGCGCCCCAACCCCTTCCCCACCATGTCGATCTTCGACAACGTGGCGGCGGGCCTGAAGCTCAACGGCTCCTACAAGAAGTCCGAGCTGAACGACGTCGTCGAGAAGTCCCTCAAGGGCGCCAACCTCTGGAACGAGGTCAAGGACCGTCTGAACAAGCCGGGCTCCGGCCTCTCCGGCGGCCAGCAGCAGCGTCTGTGCATCGCCCGCGCCATCGCGGTCCAGCCGGACGTGCTGCTCATGGACGAGCCCTGCTCGGCGCTCGACCCGATCTCGACCCTCGCCATCGAGGACCTGATCGGTGAGCTGAAGGAGCAGTTCACGATCGTCATCGTGACGCACAACATGCAGCAGGCGGCCCGCGTCTCGGACCGCACCGCCTTCTTCAACCTCGCGGCGGTCGGCCAGCCCGGCAAGCTCATCGAGATCGACGAGACGGAGCGCATCTTCTCCAACCCGTCGGTCCAGGCGACGGAGGACTACATCTCGGGCCGCTTCGGCTAGGGGCTGGCCGCCCGTTTGACCCGGACTCCTCGTGGCGCTGCATGGCGGTGCCGCCACGAGGCCCGAGAGCCCGCCCCCGGTAGGGGGGCGGGCTCTCACTTCGTGACGCCGGGGGACAGGATCGCCGCCAGGGGCGCGGGGAACTGCGCGACCAGCCACGACGAAAGCCGCGGACGCGTCTGCTCGGTACATGAGCAGTCGCGTCCGCGGCTTTTCCGTGGCTGAGCGCGCAGTTCCCCGCGCCCCTGGGCGGCTTAAGCGAAGGCCAGCCAGACAATCCCGTAGCTCGCGGCAGCGACGAGCGCCGCCGCCGGCATCGTGATGAACCACCCCACCACGATGTTCTTGGCAACCCCCCACCGAACGGCGTTGACCCGCTTGGTCGCCCCCACACCCATGATCGCGGACGTGATGACATGCGTCGTCGAGATCGGCGCGTGGAACAGGAACGCCGACCCGAACATGATCGAGGCCCCAGTCGTCTCGGCGGCGAACCCTTGCGGCGGATCCAGTTCGATGATCTTCCGACCCAGGGTCCGCATGATCCGCCAGCCACCCGCGTACGTACCGAGCGACAGCATCACCGCACACACGATCTTGACCCAGACCGGGATCGGGTCCTTGTACGTCTCGTGGCCGCCGATGACGAGCGCCATGACCACGATGCCCATGGTCTTCTGCGCGTCCTGGAGACCGTGGCCGAGCGCCATGCCGGCCGCGGAGACGGTCTGCGCGATCCGGAATCCGCGCTTCGCCTTGTGCGGGTTAGAGCGCCGGAACATCCACATGATGAGCGTCATCACGAGGTAACCGACGACGAGACCGATCACCGGCGACGTGAACATCGGGATGACGATCTTGTCGAGCACCCCGGACCAGTACACGGTCGTACCCCCGGCGAGCGCCGCGCCGACCATGCCGCCGAACAGCGCGTGCGAGGACGACGAGGGCAGCCCGAAGTACCAGGTGATGAGGTTCCACACGATCGCGCCCGCCAGGGCGGCGAAGAGGATGCCCATCCCCTTGTCGCCCTCGGGCGTGGCGATGATGCCCTCACTGACCGTCTTGGCGACGCCGCTGCCCAGGAAGGCACCGGCGAGGTTCATCACCGCGGCCATGGCGAGCGCCGCGCGGGGCGTCAGGGCACGGGTGGAGACGGACGTGGCGATGGCGTTCGCCGAGTCGTGGAAGCCGTTCGTGTACGTGAATCCGAGCGCGACGCCGATCGTCACGATCAGGGTGAAGGTGTCCATGAGCCGGCCTCAGGACTCCTTCACGGCGATGGTCTCCACCGTGTTGGCCACGTGCTCGAAGGCGTCGGCCGCCTCTTCCAGCACATCGACGACCTGCTTCAGCTTCAGCACTTCCATGGCGTCGTACTTGCCGTTGAAGAGCTGGGCCAGCAGCTTGCGGTGGATCTGGTCGGCCTGGTTCTCGAGCCGGTTGACCTCGATCCAGTACTCGGTGAGGTTCGACATCGTGCGCAGGTTCGGCATCGCCTCGGCCGTCAGTTCGGCCGCCCGCGCGAGCACCTCGATCTGCTGCTCCACGCCCTTCGGGAGCTCCTCGATCTGGTAGAGAACCACCAGGTCGACGGCCTCCTCCATGAAGTCCATGATGTCGTCGAGCGACGAGGCGAGGTTGTAGATGTCCTCGCGGTCGAACGGCGTGATGAACGAGGAGTTGAGCTGGTGGAAGATCGCGTGGGTGGCGTCGTCACCGGCGTGTTCGGCTGCCCGCATCCGCTCCGCGATCTCGGCCCGGGCGGAGGTATCCGCCCCGAGCAGTTCCATCAGGAGCTTCGAGCCCGTGACGATGTTGTCCGCGGACGCGGCGAACATGTCGTAGAAGCTCGTCTCCCTGGGGGTCAGACGAAAACGCACGTGGGGTCCTCGGGGTGCTCTGGATATGGGTCAGGCTGATGCTAGGCGCATCATCCGGCCACGGCTAACCGGCGTTCCCCCAGTGTCGCCCATCAGGCAGAGTGATCAGCACGGGGTCCCGCGAACCGGCCGGGCCCGCGCAAAATCCGGTATCCTATACCCACTGGGGGTATACAGGACCACTACGGGAGGTCGGACACGATGACCACGGACGCGAGCCCGACGGCGGCCGCCGAGGGCGGGTCGGAGCAGGGCACCGCCGAGATCGTGACCGACCACGACCGCGGCATCCACGGCTACCACCACCAGAAGGACGAGCACCTCAAGCGCCTGCGCCGGATCGAGGGCCAGATCCGCGGCCTCCAGCGCATGGTCGAGGAGGACGTCTACTGCATCGACATACTCACGCAGGTGTCGGCCTCCACCAAGGGCCTGCAGTCCTTCGCGCTCCAGCTCCTGGAGGAGCATCTGCGTCATTGCGTCGCCGACGCGGCGGTCAAGGGCGGCGACGAGATCGACGCGAAGGTCGAGGAGGCCACGAAGGCGATCGCGCGGCTGCTGCGTACCTGACACAACTGACATGCCTGACGCAACTGACGTGCCTGACGCAACTGGCTTACCTGAGGGTTCGGCTGTCGGACGTTCCTCGGGCGGGGTCCTGGCCCTTGGATCCGTGACCTCAGCTTCGGGTCTCGCCGTGCGGGCCGCCGGGCAGCGCCTCGGCGACTCGCAGCACCTCGTCGATCCGGTCCGCGCTGAGCCGCCCCTCGGGGACGGCGGACGCCGCGATGATCAGTTCACCGCACAACTCGATCTCGGCGAGGGCGACGTGGTCCTGAACAGCCGTACCTACGGGAGCCACGCTCATCACCTCTTCCAGCCATCGTCGGTCGACTTCCCAGAGTAGGGAGCGCCCTACGGACCGCGCATGGCACGGAAGAACCATTTCCGGCCCCAGGCGGGGCCTACGGCCCGGCCTTCTCGGCGACCTTGCCCGCGTAGATGTCCCGCTTGTGCGGCAGCCGGACGCTCGCGGACTTCCCGAACCCGTAGAGCAGCGTCGTCGAGGCGACGGCGACGTCCTTCTTGTTCTGCGTGTCCGCGAAGCTGAAGCGGTGCCTGACCTTGCGGATCAGGCCCTCCTCGTCGAGGTAGACGTCGAACGGCACCGCCGAGCCGCCGAACCCTTTCGCCGCCGCCGCGAGCGCGCCCCTGTTCCCCTCGGACGCGGCCTTCGCGGCGGCCCCGAGGTCGACGGTCCCCCGGTAGTGCCGGGTCCGTACGCCCGCGATGTCGCTCTCGCCCACATACGTCACTTCGCGCGCGCCACGCAGCAGTTCGGCCGCCGCGAGCGGGTCGGTGGCGCCGCCCGTGACCAGATTGCCGTCGCTCAGCGAGGCGGTGTCGACCCGGACCCACTTGTCGGCGGGGACGCCCGCGCCCCGGTTCTTCATGAAGAGGGCGCCGGGGGCGAGGAGTTCGGTGATCGGCCGGTGCTCCTGGGCCCCGGCCGCGTCCTGCGGCAGCCGCACCGTCAGTCTGCCGACGCCCGCGCGGTAGTCGTAGAGGCCCTCGCCGCGGACGGTGACGCGGGTGCCGCCGCTCGCCATCTCCATCGACGTGGTCGCCTCGGAACTGCCCTCGCGCACCAGCCGGTCGGCGGCCTGGCGGACCACGTGCGTGGCGTTCGCGTGCAGGTCACCCGCCTCGGCGCCGCCGCCGCACCCGGCCGCGCACGCCATGATGCCCGCCGCGGCCACGGCCGCCGCCCCTGTCCTCGTCGGGCGCCTTTGCTGCACCACCATCGCTTGTCTACCCCCAAGCCCGTCCGTGCGAATGCGGCCCCGCTGTTGACCGGTTAACGACGAGTAGGGTCGACCGTCACGCGAACGGAGGTGTACGCGGGCCGTTCACCCGGTCCCGTTACCGTGTCCGGGTGGCACGACAGCAGCACGAGCAGGCGACGCGCGAGCACGCGACGACCGTCGAGGAACAGGGCCGGTTCGCGGCGGCCCGGTGCACCTGCGGCTGGCGCGGCCCCGCGAGACGGGCGCGCAGCAAGGCACGCTCCGACGCGGAGGAGCATGCACAGGCCGCATGACGGGCACATGACCGGCCGGGGGAACCCCGGCTTCCTGTGACGCGTCTCGTCACCGGGAAGCAACCGGTGGCCGAGGGAGACACAGATGCAGCGGCGTACGTTCATAGCGGCCTCGGCGGCGGCGCTCACCGCGGGAGCGGCCTCCGCCTGCACCCCGGACGACTCGTCGGCGCCCGCGTCGTCCGCCTCCCGCGCCTCCTCCTCCGGCCCCGTCCGCTCCACGGGCGCGAGCGCCTCCCCTTCCGTCCGTGCCGCCGCGAACCTCGACGCGCTGGCCAAGGACCTCGACGGCTCCCTGGTCCGCCCCGGACAGTCCGCGTGGGCGGCGGCCCGCCAGCTCTACAACACCCGCTTCGACGAGCTGAGGCCCAGCGCGGTCGCGTACGCCGCTGGCCCCGACGACCTCCGTACGGCCCTCGCGTACGCCCGCGCCCGCAAGGTGAAGGTCGCGATACGCAACGGCGGGCACTCCTACGCGGGCTACTCCTCCGGCGACGGACGGCTGATCCTCGACGTGTCCCGCATGAAGTCGGTCCGCGCCTCGGGCGGCGAGGCGGTCGTCGGCGCGGGCGCCAAACTCATCGACGTCTACCGGGGCCTGGCCGCGAAGGGCGTCACCATCCCGGCGGGCTCCTGCCCGACGGTCGGCATCAGTGGCCTCACGCTCGGCGGCGGCCACGGCGTCGTCTCCCGCGCGTACGGCCTGACCTGCGACAGTCTGACCGGCGCCACCCTCATCACGGCGGACGGCAGGCAACTCACCGCCGACGCCTCGACGAACAAAGACCTGTTCTGGGCCCTGCGCGGAGCGGGCAACGGCCAGTTCGGCGTCGTCACCGAGCTGCGCTTCAAGACCCACCCGGCGCCGCAGGGGGTCTCCGCGTACATGACGTGGCCCTGGTCGAAGGCGGCGACGGTCCTCAAGGCGTGGCAGAAGTGGGGCCCCGAGCAGCCCGACGAGATCTGGTCGACGCTGCACGTGGCCAACGCCGCGGGCGGTCGCCCCACGATCTCCGTAGCCGCCTTCTCCCTCGGCACCTACACCGAACTCCAGAACGCCGTCGACCGCCTCGCCGACGGCCCCGGCGGCCCGGGCCCGGCCACCTCGGTCTCGCTGAAGCGCCGCTCGTACAAGGAGTCGATGGAGGTCTACGCCGGCTGCTCGGCCTTCTCCGACGACGAGCAGTGCCATCTGCCGGGCCCGACGCCCGGCCGCTCCGTCGCGGGCGACCTCCAGCGCGAGACGTACGCGGCCCACTCGGACTTCTTCGACCGCTCCCTGTCGGACGCCGGCGTGCGCACGTTGCTCAAGCAGCTGGAGTCGGTGGCGGCGGGCGCGGGCTCCGTCGCGTTCACCGCGCTCGGCGGCGCCGTCAACCGGGTCGACCCGACGGCCACGGCGTTCGTCCACCGCCGCTCGCGGATGCTCGCCCAGTACATCGTGTCGTGGCGGGCGGGCACCTCAGGATCGGCGGCACGGGACTGGCTGAAAAAGGCGCACACCGCGATGGGCCCGTACGCGTCGGGCGCGGCGTACCAGAACTACACGGACTCGACGCTGAGCGACTGGAAGAAGGCGTATTACGGGGCGGCGGCCGACCGCCTCACCAAGGTCAAGCGCCAGTACGACCCGACGGGCTTCTTCGCGTTCCAGCAGGCGCTGTGAGCGCCGGTCCCCAAGGGCTGTCCTAACCGCCTCGTACGCCCGTTCCCCCCGGATGGAGCAGGCGACACGCCCTCGGGTGGCCCAGACGGGCGGGCAGGGGTGCCCTGGAACCATGAACAGACCCCGCATAGTCGCCGCCACCACCGCGACCGCCGCCGTCCTCACCCTGGGCGCCGCCGCGGCCGCTGCCCTCGACGACGGGACACCGCACCCCGAGGCGGGCCCGCTCCTGGTGGTCTCCGCCGCTGTCGCGGCGGCCGCGGGAGCCGGTGGTCTCACCCTGATCCGCGGCGGCAAGGGGCCGACTACGCCGCCAGATCCCGCTCCTCGGCGGTCCCCGACGACCCGCGGGCCTCGGGAAGCTCCACCGCGCCCGGAGCCGTCGCCACAGCCCTAGGCGCCCACACGAGCCACGCCGCGCGGGACCGGCCGATCGCCCTGGCGAGCGGCGTGAGCAGGGCCGAGGCGAGCGGCGAGAGCAGCAGCGCGACGGCGGTGCCGAGCGCGAAGCCGCCGACCACGTCGGTCGGGTAGTGCACTCCCATGAAGACCCGGCAGAACCCCTCCACCACGGCGAGCGCGAGCCCGGCGAGGCCCAGCTTGCGGTGGGCGACGAAGAGCGCGGCGCCCATGGCCATCGCGAGCGTCGCGTGGTCGCTGACGAACGAGAAGTCGTTCTTGCCGTCCACGAGGACGGTGAGCCCTTCGTGGTCCTTGAACGGCCGTGGCCGCTCGACGAAGGACCGGATCGGTACGTTCACCAGGACCGCGACGGCGGCGGCGAGCGGCGCCCACACCACGGCGGCGACCGAGGACGCCGCGTCGTCGAGGGCCCCGCGCTTGCGCGCGCCCCACCAGCACCACAGCACCACGAGGACGAGGCCGAACAGGATCCCGTACTCGCCGACGAACTCCATGGCCCGGTCGAACCAGCCCGGGGTGGCGTCCGTCAGCCCGTTGATGTCGTAGAGCAGGGAGACGTCAGGGTTCGACCCGGAACTCTCGAGTGCCTCGAGTCCAGCCATGGTTCAACGGCCCCTTCGTCCTCAGCCACCCCCGTGGTCTGTTTCCGATTCAGTAAAAGGAACGCACGTCCACCTTCCCCACGTTCCGCACTCCACCGAATGATCACGCAGACGTTATCGAAGAGAGACGCAAACCCGCAGCTCAGGCCCGGGCGTTAACGGAGAGTTCAAGCCACGTCACACCTCTGGCGACGCGGTCGGCAACGCCTCCGCGCCGGCCTCCGTGACCCGGGTCGCGCCGAAGTAGTCCGGCGTGTCGACGGGGTCGAACCGGATGACGGCACCCGACCTCGGCGCGTCGATCATGTACCCGCCCCCGACGTAGATGCCCACGTGCCGGATGGCGCGGCTGTTCTGGAGGTCGTCGGAGAAGAACACGAGGTCGCCCGGGAGCAGCTCGTCCCGCTTCGGGTGCGGACCCGCGTTGTACTGGTCGTTCGCGACGCGCGGCAGCTCGATGTCGACCGACGCGTACGCCGCCTTGGTCAGCCCGGAGCAGTCGAACCGCCCGCCCTGGTCCGCCGTCCCGTTCCCGCCCCACAGGTACGGGGTCCCGAGCTTCTTCTGCGCGTAGTAGATCGCCGCGGCTGCCTGCTGCGACGGCTGCACCCGCCCGACGGGCCGGGCGAAGCTCTTCTCCAGGGTCGTGATGGTCTTCACATAGTTCTGCGTCTCGCGGTACGGCGGCACGCCCCCGTACTTGATGACGGCGTACGCGCCCGCGTTGTACGCCGCGAGCATGTTCTTGGTCGGGTCGCCGGGCGCGTCCTTCACGTAACCGGCGAGCTTGCAGTCGTACGAGGCGGCCGACGGGATCGCGTCGTTCGGGTCCCAGATGTCCCGGTCGCCGTCCCCGTCCCCGTCGACGCCGTGCGCCGCCCAGGTCCCGGCGATGAACTGCGCTATGCCGTACGCCTTCGCCGGCGACGTGGCCTTCGGGTTGAAGCCGCTCTCCTGGTAGAGCTGCGCGGCGAGCAGCGCCGGATTGATCGCGGGGCAGAGATTGCCCCACTTCTGCACGAGCGGCTGGTAGGCGGCGGGCACGGCGCCCTTGGCGAGCCCGACGGCCCCCTGCCCCACCCCGTTCGTCAGGCTGCCCGCCGTCATGTACGTCCCCACGACGAGCAGGGTCACGAACCCCGTCCCCCCGGCGACGGCCGACCCCGCGACGATCCACGCCTTACGCACCGTCAACCGCCTCTCGCCGCACGGGAGTCCACCGACCCTCCAGTCTAGAACGGCTCCGGCCCCAAGATCGGGGATTCACCACCGGGCGCCGGGCACCGGACAGGCAGCGGACACCAGCGACCTTGATCGCCCGACGATTGCCCGGCGTGACCAGGCGTGATACACAGAGTGACGATACGTTACGGCGCATACCGAACCGCCCGCCAGGCGGCCCGGCGAGCGACGGTGCGTACGAACTCGGCCAAACGAATGGCGGCAATGGTGCAGGCATCCGCGCCAATCTGCGCCAGAATGGGCGTGACCTCTGCGCTGCGGCGGAGGCGACAGAACTACCCACATGGGGCGGTGAGTTACACATGCTGCTGGCAGCCGAAAAAGGCGACATCACGACCATCATCGGCGGGATCGCCCCCGACTGGGGCCCGTTCGGGAGCCTGGGCAACGAGGCACGCGTAATGATCGAGGTGGTGATGGCCATCGCCATCCTGCTCTGCCTCGGCATCGCGATCTGGGGCGCGGCCAAACAACGGATCGGGGCGACGGCGCTGCGCGACACGTTCAGCGCGGAACAGGGCAAGGGCCTGATCGTCGCGGGCCTCACCGGAGTCTTCATCATCGGCTCCCTCGGCACGCTCTTCACGATCGTCTACGGCATGGCCGTCTAACCCGTCGGCACCGCGTTCTCCCGCCGCTCGTCCCGCGGCGGAGAACGCACCGTCCGTTTCCGGCCGGTCCTCGCCGGTTATGCCTCTGTTCGAACCATGTCCGATACCCCGATACCCCGGTCCCCCGGTCTCCCGGTCCCCCGGGGCACCCAGTCCCCAGATCCCCAAGTCCCCAGATCCCCCCAGTCCCCAGATCCCCCCAATCGCCACAGACCCCCACAGTCCCCTACACCATCCGTTCCGTCGTGCCCACCGGCTGAGGTTGCGTCACCCTGATGTCGAGTCACCACTCCGCGCCCGCGCGGCAATCAGCACGGCTACCGTCGTATACGGCGTATCCGGCGGTTCAGCACGAGGTTGAGGGGACGTGCGCGCGATGAGTCTCGACGACCGGCACAGCGACGACGTCTACGGCGGCACCGGCCAGACCCGGACCCGCTACCCCGACTCGCCCGGCCCCGAGCCGCGCAGACCGGGCCGCTCCTCGTCCCGCTCCCTCATCACCGTGGTCGGCGTCGTGGTCCTGCTGATCGCGGCGATCGCGTTCGCCAACCGCGGCGACGACAGCGCCTCCGGCGGCAGCGGGAACTCCGGCTCGGCCCCGAAGTCCTCCTCGACGGCGGCGACCGGGACGAAGCCGGTGGATTCGGGGTTCTCGCACGATGAGCAGGGGGTGCAGTCGGCTGCCGCCAATTACGCGGTTCAACTGGTCTCCGCCGACATCCTCAAGGCGGACCGCCGGACCGACATCGTGCGCCAGTTGTTCGTCGCCGACAAGGTGAGCGCCCTCCAGGCGCAGTTCGACAAGGCGTACTCGAAGGAGTTCCTGGCCAAGATCGGCCTCGACGAGCACGGCAACGCCGCCGCGGGCCAGACGTACGTCTCCCGCACCGTGCCGGTCGGCACCAGGACGACCGCCTACGCGGACAGCACGGCGACGGCCGAGGTCTGGTGCACCGGCGCCTTCGGCACGGCCGGGGAGGGCTCGAAGACCCCGGTGACCAACGACTGGTTCACCATGACCCTGAAGCTGCGCTGGACGGACGGCGACTGGAAGGTCGAGAGCTTCTCCCAGAAGGACGGCCCGTCCCCGGTCAACGGTGACAACAAGGTCTCCTCCGCCGACGAGATCGCCAAGGCAGTCGAGGAGTACGGAGGCTTCACGTATGCCCGGTAGCCGCCTCGCGCTCAAACTGACCGGCGCTGTCGCCGCCGTACAGACCGCGGCCGTCCTTCTCCCGGCCAGGGCCTTCGCGGCCCCGGACGACAACTGCGACCTCATCGTGGGCCCCGCCAAGGCCTACTGCCAGCGCGGTGACGGCAGTCGCAAGGGCCTCAGTGGCTCCTCCGGCGGCGGCGACATGCCCCCCGACACCACCAACCCCCTGGACCCCCTCTCCAGCCTCGCCAAGGGCTGCGCCGACGCCGCCTCCTGGACCGTCGACCAACTCAGCGAAGCGGTCCGCAAGACGGCCGACGTCGACTTCACCAACCCGAACTTCCGCAAGCAGTACGCCATCGTCTTCGCCGCCTCGGCGATCCTGACCCTCCTGCTGTGGCTGCTCGCCGTGGCGAAGCGGGCCGTGCGCGGCGTGCCGCTGAGCACGGCGCTGTCGGAGGCCATCGGCTTCCTGTGGCTGACGGTGCTGGCCTCGGCGTTCACCCCGCTGATCCTCTACACCGTCGTATCCGCCACGGACGGCGTCACCGACGTCCTGGCGAGCGCGACGGGCAACCAGACGAACACGTTCTTCGGCACGTTCTCCGACGCCCTCAAACAGGGCGACGACATCGGCGGCGGCCCGATCATGCTGATCGTCGTCTCCCTGGTGTCGATCGTCGCCGCGGGCGTGCTCTACCTGGAGCTGTACCTGCGCGCCGTCCTGCTCTACGTGGGCGCCCTGCTCGGCGTCGTCGTCTACTCCGGGCTCGTCGACAAGAACCTGTGGGGCCACGTCCGCCGCTGGGTCGGCATCATGGTCGCGATCATCCTCGTCAAACCGGTCATCGTGATCGTGCTCGGCCTCGCCGGCGCGCTCTCCAGCAGCGACGACGGGCCCTCCTCGCTGGCCGCCATCGTCTCCGGGCTCGCCATCGTCCTGCTCGCCATCTTCGCCAGCGGCATGATCTACCGCTTCGTCCCCGGCTTCGGCGACGAGATGGCCAACGTCCGCAAGAACCGCCTCATGCAGGGCGCCGAGTCCAAGGCCGCCGCCGCCTTCACCTCGCCCGCCAGCCTCGTCTCGCAGGGCATCAAGACCCACAGCGCCCGCGCGGACAGCGGCGCCGGCAACGGGGGAGGCGGGCAGTCCCGCCCCGCCAACCCCGTCGCCGGCGGCGTCGCCGCGCACAGCACCCGTTCGGGCGCGGGCGGCGGCGGATCTGTCCCCTCCGCCGCACCCGCGCCCCGTACGAGCCCCACGAACACCCCGCACGCCGGTAACCGCGGCACTGGCGGGGGCAGCAACCCCGGCTTCAACAGCAACGGCAAACCGCAAGGAGGTGCAGGGCGTTGACGACCCAGTCCCATGTGTCCCCTCCGGTCACGCCCCGCCGTACATATCTGATCGGCCGCGCCCGGCCGAACGCGATCGTCGGCAGGAACCGCGAGACCGGCGAGATCGCCCTGATCATCGGCGGGGCGTTCCTCGGCATGATGTGCGGGCTCCTCGTCCCCGTCCTCTCCTTGCGCATCGTGCTGCTCATGGGCTTCCCGCTGCTCGCGATCGCCGCGGTCTACGTCCCGTACAAGCACCGCACCTTCTACAAGTGGTTCGAGATCAACCGCAGTTACAAGCGGTCCCTGAAGCGCGGCACGGCGTACCGCTCGCGCGCGATGGAGGCCGGGGTCCGGCTCGACGGGCACGAGGTCGAGATCGGTCCGCCGCCCGGCATCGGCCGCCTGACCTGGCTCGCGGCCCCCTTCGGCCCGGACGAGATCGCCGTCCTGCTGCACGCCGACCGCCGTACCGTCACCGCCGCCATCGAGATCGAGGGCCCGGGCGTCGGCCTGCGCGACTCCGAGGACCAGGAGGCGCTGGTCGACCGTTTCGGCACGCTCCTCAAGCACGTGGCGAACGGCGACGGGTTCGTCACCCGCCTCCAGATGCTCGCCCGCACCCTGCCCGCCGACCCGGACGCGCACGCCAAGGACGTCGCCATGCGCGGCGACGAACGCTCCCTCGGCTGGCTGCGCGAGTCCTACGACCAGCTCCAGTCCATGGTCTCCACCAGCAGCGAGCAGCACCGCGCCTACCTCGTCGCCTGCATGCACTTCAACCGCGAACTGGCCGCCGAGGCCAACGCGATGGCCCGCGCCACCCGCCCCAAGGCCGGCAGGAAGATCGACCGGGACGCGGGCCTCGCCGTCGTCATGGCCCGCGAGCTGACGGACATCTGCTCGCGGCTCCAGGAGGCCGACATCCGCGTACGGCAGCCGCTCGGCCAGGGCCGGCTCGCCTCGCTCATCCACTCCATGTACGACCCGGACCACCCCATCGACCACATCCAGGCGATGACGAAGCGCAACGCCTGGCCGGCCGAGCTCGACGCCATGGAGCCGACGTATCTGCAGGCCAAGACGCGCGAGTCGTCCACGCGCGCGCCCTGGTGCCACGCCACCGCGTGGGTCAAGGAGTGGCCGATGACGCCGGTCGGCGTCAACTTCCTGGCCCCGCTCCTCGTCCACACGCCGGACGTGATCAGGACCGTAGCCGTCACGATGGATCTCGAACCGACGGAGGTCGCCATCGAGCGGATGCTGACGGAGAAGACCAACGACGAGGCGGAGGCGTCCCGCGCCGCCAAGATGAACCGGACCGTCGACCCGCGCGACATCGCCGCCCACGGCCGCCTCGACCAGCGCGGCGAGGACCTGGCCAGCGGCGCGGCCGGGGTCAACCTCGTCGGCTACATCACCGTCTCGTCCCGCAACCCCGACGCGCTCGCCCGCGACAAGCGCACGATCCGGGCCTCCGCCGGAAAGTCGTACCTCAAGCTGGAGTGGTGCGACCGGGAGCACCACCGGGCGTTCGTGAACACCCTGCCTTTCGCCACCGGAATCCGACGGTAGCCGTGTCCTTCAAGGTGTCCTTCCAGATTTCCTTCCAGGCGTCCCCCAAGGTGTCCCCCATGGTCTCCCCCAAGGCAAGAAGGTAGGCGCTGCTCATGCGGGATCCGTTGTCCCTCCTCACGGATGCCTTCACGTCCTTCCTGTTCGGGAAGGTGGAGACGACCCGTCTTCCGGTGCGTACGTCGACGGGCCAGGCGCAGGCCGTCTACCTGCCGACCGCCGCGCCGGGCCTCGGCGACTCCGGCGTGATCATCGGCCGCGAGGTCTACTCCGGCAAGGGCTACATCTACGACCCCTTCCAGCTCTACGGGCAACAGCTCCCGGCCCCGCACTGGCTGGTCCTCGGCGAGTCCGGAAACGGCAAGTCGGCGCTGGAGAAGACGTACGTCCTGCGCCAGCTCCGCTTCCGCGACCGCCAGGTCGTCGTCCTCGACGCGCAGGGCGAGGACGGGGTCGGCGAATGGAACCTCATCGCGGAGGAGCTGGGGATAACGCCGATCCGCCTCGACCCGACGGCCGCCCTGGACATGGGCATCCGCCTCAACCCCCTCGACCCCGCGATCACCACCACGGGCCAGCTGGCGCTGCTCCGCACGATCATCGAGGTGGCGATGGGCCACGGCCTGGACGAACGCTCCGGCTTCGCCCTCAAGGTCGCGCACGCCTACGTCAACGAGACGATCGTGGAGCGCCAGCCCGTCCTGACCGACATCGTCGAGCAGCTCCGCCACCCCGAGCCGGAGTCCGCCGAGGCGATGAACGTGGCCATAGAGGACGTACGGGCCTGGGGCCTGGACGTCGCGCTCGTCCTGGACCGCCTGGTCGACGGTGACCTGCGCGGCATGTTCGACGGCCCGACGACGGTCGGCATCGACCTGGACGCGCCGCTCATCGTCTTCGACCTGTCCCACATCGACCGGAACTCGATCGCGATGCCGATCCTGATGGCGATCGTCGGCGTCTGGCTCGAACACACGTGGATCCGCCCGGACCGCAAGAAGCGCATCTTCCTGGTGGAGGAGGCGTGGCACATCATCAACTCCCCGTTCGTCGCGCAGCTCTTCCAGCGCCTGCTGAAGTTCGGGCGCCGCCTCGGCCTGTCCTTCGTCGCGGTCGTCCACCACCTGAGCGACGTGGTCGACGGCGCGGCCGCGAAGGAGGCGGCGGCGATCCTGAAGATGGCCTCGACGAGAACGATCTACGCGCAGAAGGCGGACGAGGCACGCGCCACGGGCCGCGTCCTGGGCCTCCCACGCTGGGCGGTGGAGATCATCCCGACGCTCACCCCCGGCATCGCGGTCTGGGACGTCAACGGCAACGTCCAAGTGGTCAAACACCTGATCACCGAGACGGAACGCCCGCTGGTCTTCACCGACCGCGCGATGACGGAGTCCTCCGACCCGACGGCGGGCGACGACGCGCTGTACGCGGCCGAGCTGGAGGCGGAGGAGCGGGCGGCGGCGTTCGTCGAACAACGCCTGACGGACGCGTCCTCCTCCGAGTCGACGGTGGCGTGAGGCAGGTGGCCTGGTGATGGTGCGGGACGATCGGCGCTACGGGGACGATCGGCGCTACGGGGACGAACGCGGCCGGGGCGGCGTCCCCGACGGCCTGCTCGTCGGCCTCCTGGCGTTTCTGCTCGGCATGACGATCATGGTCTGGTCGGCGACGGGTCTGGCCGGCCTCTTCACCAAGGGCGCCTGGCCCTCGAACGTCACCTTCGGTCACACTCCCCTGGCGATGCGCTCCCTGATCGCACAACCCCACGACATCCCGGCTGCCTGGCCGGCCACCCCGAAGACGGAACTCTCCAACTACGGCCTGTTCTGGGGCCTCTTCATCGGCCAGCTGATGATCCTGGTGGTCCTGGCGATCTTCGTGGCGGGAACGGTCGCCCGCTGGCGGGCGGTCCGCCGCTCCGGGAAGTACGCGAAGGGGACGACCCCGGTCCCGGCCCCGGCTGAGCAGCTGCCACCCTCGCGTGATCACGTGCGGCAGTCGCCGGGCACCGGTGAGCAGGCACGGGGAGCGGCCGGGCCGGGGGCGGCGCCGGTCGGACAGGTGCCGAGTGCCGGCGGGCCGACCATGGCCATGGACGCGGGTGCCACCGAGCGGGCCCCAGGCTCCGTCGCGCCGGACGCGAGCCCGGCGGGACAGGTTCCGGGTTACGCCGCGCCTGGCACGGCTTACGTCGGTCAGGCGCCGGGCTCTGCCACACCGAGCACGCCTTGGGTCGGTCAGGCGCCGGGCTCTGCCGCACCGAGCACGCCTTACGTCGGTCAGGCGCCGGGCTCCGCCGCACCGAGCACGCCTTACGTCGGTCAGGCGCCGGGCTCCGCCGCACCGAGCACGCCTTACGTCGGTCAGGCGCCGGGCTCTGCCACACCGAGTCCGACCGGGCCATCATCGAACACGGCTCCCCTCGGTCAAGTACCGGGCTCTGCCACATCGAGCCCGACCGGGCAGACGCCGAACACGGCTTACCCCGGACAGGTTCCCAGCCCGGCTGGACAAGCACCGGCTCCCACGGCCCCCTTCGGCCAGGCACCGAACCCCGCCGGGCCCGTGCACGAGCAACCCCTCACCCCGCCCCGCGCCGAGAGCTATCTGGGAGCGCAGCCCCCGCCACACAACCCGGCCGATCCGGTGCGCACCGGCCAGCCCGAACCGGCACCCGGCGCCGCGCCCAGCCACCCCGCCCCCTGGCCGGAGGCAGTTGTCCCGAGCCCGCGCAGCGCCCTCGGCCCCCTCCTCCTGGGCTCGCCCACCGACCGCCACCCCCACGCCATACAGGCCATCCGTGACGCCGAGGGCCCGGTCCTCGTCATCACCTCGGCCGCGAAGGTCTGGGAGGAGACCAAGGACGCCCGGGCCAAACTGGGCCCGGTCCTCCTGTACGACCCGACGCACCGGTGCGACACCCCGGCCCGCATGCACTGGAACCCCGCAGCGGGCTGCACGGACCGAGCCACGGCCACCACCCGCGCGGCAGCGCTGCTCGCCCCGACGAGGCCCCAGGCCCGGCTGGACTCCGCGCTCGCCGAAACCGCAGAAACGCTGCTGCGCAGCTACTTGCACGCGGCGGCCGTCGACGGCAAACCGTTCCGCCACGTCCACCGCTGGGCGCAGGGCAACCAGGTCCAAGACGCCGTACGCATCCTGCGGACGAACCCGAAGGCGGCAGGCGGCTCCGCCGGCGAACTGGAGGCCGCCCTCACCTCGCACCCGGAACGCCGCGACATGGCCCAGGAACTGACGGCCCGCGCCCTCTCCGCACTCTTCACGATCCACATCCGCGAGTCCTGCACCCCGAACCGAACTGATGCGCTGACCCTGGATTCTTTCGTGGACGAAGGGGGCACGCTTTATGTGGTGGGTGAACCCATCGAGGACCCCAAGGCGAACCCGGGCGCGATGCCCCTGCTGACGGCGCTCGCCTCAAGCGTGGTCGAGCACGGCCGCCGGATGGCCGACAGGTCACCCGCCGGTCGGCTCGACCCACCAATGACGCTCGTCCTGGACGACGTAGCGGCGGTGGCCCCCCTCCCCCAGCTGCCCGAGCTGCTCACCACCGGCCCGTCCCGCGGCCTGCCGACACTGGCCCTGCTCCGCTCCCAGGAACAGGCCCGCAGCCGCTGGCCGAACGCGGAACTCCCAGCGCCCTAACTCCAGCACGCACGAACCCAAACCGCTCATAGAACCGCGCGGCCCGCCCGTTGTCCTCATGCACGTGCAACCGCACCCGGGCCACATCGTCCATCCCCAGCGCCCAAATTGCGCCTGAACGCAGAAAAGCCCCGTGCCGATGGCACGGGGCTTTCCCTTAACAAATAGTTCGGCGGCGTCCTACTCTCCCACAGGGTCCCCCCTGCAGTACCATCGGCGCTGTGAGGCTTAGCTTCCGGGTTCGGAATGTAACCGGGCGTTTCCCTCACGCTATGACCACCGAAACACTATGAAACTGTCAACCGGAGCCGTGACCATGGCTACGACGGTTGTTCGTGGTTTCAGAACCAACACAGTGGACGCGAGCAACTGAGGACAAGCCCTCGGCCTATTAGTACCAGTCACCTCCACCCGTTACCGGGCTTCCAGATCTGGCCTATCAACCCAGTCGTCTACTGGGAGCCTTAACCCCTCAAAGGGGGTGGGAGTCCTCATCTCGAAGCAGGCTTCCCGCTTAGATGCTTTCAGCGGTTATCCTTTCCGAACGTAGCCAACCAGCCATGCCCTTGGCAGGACAACTGGCACACCAGAGGTTCGTCCGTCCCGGTCCTCTCGTACTAGGGACAGCCCTTCTCAAGACTCCTACGCGCACAGCGGATAGGGACCGAACTGTCTCACGACGTTCTAAACCCAGCTCGCGTACCGCTTTAATGGGCGAACAGCCCAACCCTTGGGACCGACTCCAGCCCCAGGATGCGACGAGCCGACATCGAGGTGCCAAACCATCCCGTCGATATGGACTCTTGGGGAAGATCAGCCTGTTATCCCCGGGGTACCTTTTATCCGTTGAGCGACGGCGCTTCCACAAGCCACCGCCGGATCACTAGTCCCGACTTTCGTCCCTGCTCGACCCGTCGGTCTCACAGTCAAGCTCCCTTGTGCACTTACACTCAACACCTGATTACCAACCAGGCTGAGGGAACCTTTGGGCGCCTCCGTTACTCTTTAGGAGGCAACCGCCCCAGTTAAACTACCCATCAGACACTGTCCCTGATCCGGATCACGGACCCAGGTTAGACATCCAGCACGACCAGAGTGGTATTTCAACGACGACTCCCCCTGAACTGGCGTCCAGAGTTCACAGTCTCCCACCTATCCTACACAAGCCGAACCGAACACCAATATCAAACTGTAGTAAAGGTCCCGGGGTCTTTCCGTCCTGCTGCGCGAAACGAGCATCTTTACTCGTAGTGCAATTTCACCGGGCCTATGGTTGAGACAGTCGAGAAGTCGTTACGCCATTCGTGCAGGTCGGAACTTACCCGACAAGGAATTTCGCTACCTTAGGATGGTTATAGTTACCACCGCCGTTTACTGGCGCTTAAGTTCTCAGCTTCGCACACCCGAAAGTGCACTAACCGGTCCCCTTAACGTTCCAGCACCGGGCAGGCGTCAGTCCGTATACATCGCCTTACGGCTTCGCACGGACCTGTGTTTTTAGTAAACAGTCGCTTCTCGCTGGTCTCTGCGGCCACCCCCAGCTCAGAGTGCAAGACTCATCACCGGTGATGGCCCCCCTTCTCCCGAAGTTACGGGGGCATTTTGCCGAGTTCCTTAACCATAGTTCACCCGAACGCCTCGGTATTCTCTACCTGACCACCTGAGTCGGTTTAGGGTACGGGCCGCCATGAAACTCGCTAGAGGCTTTTCTCGACAGCATAGGATCATCCACTTCACCACAATCGGCTCGGCATCAGGTCTCAGCCTTGATGTGCGACGGATTTACCTACCGCACGGCCTACACCCTTACCCCGGGACAACCACCGCCCGGGCTGGACTACCTTCCTGCGTCACCCCATCACTCACCTACTACCAGATCGGGCCGGCGGCTCCACCACTTTCCTTCCCCGAAGGGTCCGGAACGGCTTCACGGCCTTAGCATCACTGGATTCGATGTTTGACGCTTCACAGCGGGTACCGGAATATCAACCGGTTATCCATCGACTACGCCTGTCGGCCTCGCCTTAGGTCCCGACTTACCCTGGGCAGATCAGCTTGACCCAGGAACCCTTAGTCAATCGGCGCACACGTTTCTCACGTGTGTATCGCTACTCATGCCTGCATTCTCACTCGTGAACCGTCCACCACTAGCTTCCGCTGCGGCTTCACCCGGCACACGACGCTCCCCTACCCATCCATACACCCGTTGGGGCTGTTGCATGAATGACACGACTTCGGCGGTACGCTTGAGCCCCGCTACATTGTCGGCGCGGAATCACTAGACCAGTGAGCTATTACGCACTCTTTCAAGGGTGGCTGCTTCTAAGCCAACCTCCTGGTTGTCTGTGCGACTCCACATCCTTTCCCACTTAGCGTACGCTTAGGGGCCTTAGTCGATGCTCTGGGCTGTTTCCCTCTCGACCATGGAGCTTATCCCCCACAGTCTCACTGCCGCGCTCTCACTTACCGGCATTCGGAGTTTGGCTAAGGTCAGTAACCCGGTAGGGCCCATCGCCTATCCAGTGCTCTACCTCCGGCAAGAAACACACGACGCTGCACCTAAATGCATTTCGGGGAGAACCAGCTATCACGGAGTTTGATTGGCCTTTCACCCCTAACCACAGGTCATCCCCCAGGTTTTCAACCCTGGTGGGTTCGGTCCTCCACGAAGTCTTACCTCCGCTTCAACCTGCCCATGGCTAGATCACTCCGCTTCGGGTCTTGAGCGCGCTACTATGTCGCCCTGTTCGGACTCGCTTTCGCTACGGCTTCCCCACACGGGTTAACCTCGCAACACACCGCAAACTCGCAGGCTCATTCTTCAAAAGGCACGCAGTCACGACGCAAGGAACAAGTTCCTTGCGCGACGCTCCCACGGCTTGTAGGCACACGGTTTCAGGTACTATTTCACTCCGCTCCCGCGGTACTTTTCACCATTCCCTCACGGTACTATCCGCTATCGGTCACCAGGGAATATTTAGGCTTAACGGGTGGTCCCGCCAGATTCACACGGGATTTCTCGGGCCCCGTGCTACTTGGGTGTCTCTCAAACGAGCCGCTGACGTTTCGACTACGGGGGTCTTACCCTCTACGCCGGACCTTTCGCATGTCCTTCGCCTACATCAACGGTTTCTGACTCGTCTCACAGCCGGCAGACTGTGAAAGAGAGATCCCACAACCCCCACGACGCAACCCCTGCCGGGTCTCACACGTCGTAGGTTTGGCCTCATCCAGTTTCGCTCGCCACTACTCCCGGAATCACGGTTGTTTTCTCTTCCTGCGGGTACTGAGATGTTTCACTTCCCCGCGTTCCCTCCACACTGCCTATGTGTTCAGCAGCGGGTGACAGCCCATGACGACTGCCGGGTTTCCCCATTCGGAAACCCCCGGATCAAAGCCTGGTTGACGACTCCCCGGGGACTATCGTGGCCTCCCACGTCCTTCATCGGTTCCTGGTGCCAAGGCATCCACCGTGCGCCCTTAAAAACTTGGCCACAGATGCTCGCGTCCACTGTGCAGTTCTCAAACAACGACCAACCACCCGTCACAACCCGCTCACGCAGATCTTCACCGGGGCCGGCATTGAGGTCGGGAACAAGTCCGTACCCTCAGATACCCAACAGCGTGCCCGACACCCTCACCTCACTGGTTCACTTTCCACGCCGAAGCAGTACTCGCGACCAGAGCAGGTCAGGTGTGCCGAATAGTCAACGTTCCACCCATGAGCAACCACCGTCGAACGTTTGCCGACGTTATGGCCCTGGACCACCAAGCAAGCTTGGCGGCCTAGATGCTCCTTAGAAAGGAGGTGATCCAGCCGCACCTTCCGGTACGGCTACCTTGTTACGACTTCGTCCCAATCGCCAGTCCCACCTTCGACAGCTCCCTCCCACAAGGGGTTGGGCCACCGGCTTCGGGTGTTACCGACTTTCGTGACGTGACGGGCGGTGTGTACAAGGCCCGGGAACGTATTCACCGCAGCAATGCTGATCTGCGATTACTAGCAACTCCAACTTCATGGGGTCGAGTTGCAGACCCCAATCCGAACTGAGACCGACTTTTTGAGATTCGCTCCACCTTGCGGTATCGCAGCTCATTGTATCGGCCATTGTAGCACGTGTGCAGCCCAAGACATAAGGGGCATGATGACTTGACGTCGTCCCCACCTTCCTCCGAGTTGACCCCGGCGGTCTCCTGTGAGTCCCCATCACCCCGAAGGGCATGCTGGCAACACAGAACAAGGGTTGCGCTCGTTGCGGGACTTAACCCAACATCTCACGACACGAGCTGACGACAGCCATGCACCACCTGTACACCGACCACAAGGGGGACCCTGTCTCCAGGGTTTTCCGGTGTATGTCAAGCCTTGGTAAGGTTCTTCGCGTTGCGTCGAATTAAGCCACATGCTCCGCTGCTTGTGCGGGCCCCCGTCAATTCCTTTGAGTTTTAGCCTTGCGGCCGTACTCCCCAGGCGGGGAACTTAATGCGTTAGCTGCGGCACCGACGACGTGGAATGTCGCCAACACCTAGTTCCCACCGTTTACGGCGTGGACTACCAGGGTATCTAATCCTGTTCGCTCCCCACGCTTTCGCTCCTCAGCGTCAGTAATGGCCCAGAGATCCGCCTTCGCCACCGGTGTTCCTCCTGATATCTGCGCATTTCACCGCTACACCAGGAATTCCGATCTCCCCTACCACACTCTAGCCTGCCCGTATCGACTGCAGACCCGGGGTTAAGCCCCGGGCTTTCACAACCGACGTGACAAGCCGCCTACGAGCTCTTTACGCCCAATAATTCCGGACAACGCTTGCGCCCTACGTATTACCGCGGCTGCTGGCACGTAGTTAGCCGGCGCTTCTTCTGCAGGTACCGTCACTTTCGCTTCTTCCCTGCTGAAAGAGGTTTACAACCCGAAGGCCGTCATCCCTCACGCGGCGTCGCTGCATCAGGCTTTCGCCCATTGTGCAATATTCCCCACTGCTGCCTCCCGTAGGAGTCTGGGCCGTGTCTCAGTCCCAGTGTGGCCGGTCGCCCTCTCAGGCCGGCTACCCGTCGTCGCCTTGGTGAGCCATTACCTCACCAACAAGCTGATAGGCCGCGGGCTCATCCTTCACCGCCGGAGCTTTTAACCACCGTCCAGGAGGACGGAAGTGTTATCCGGTATTAGACCCCGTTTCCAGGGCTTGTCCCAGAGTGAAGGGCAGATTGCCCACGTGTTACTCACCCGTTCGCCACTAATCCCCACCGAAGTGGTTCATCGTTCGACTTGCATGTGTTAAGCACGCCGCCAGCGTTCGTCCTGAGCCAGGATCAAACTCTCCGTGAATGTTTCCCCGTACTCGGGGTGACACCACGAGAGCGGACCGGGCGGGAGGAATAGTCCCGTCCGGTCACAGCGTCCTCGCTGTGTTTTGTTTCAAAGGAACCTCGTCCCAACCATCAGATGACGGCCGGAGACGGGGTAATCAACATATCTGGCGTTGACTTTTGGCACGCTGTTGAGTTCTCAAGGAACGGACGCTTCCTTTGTACTCACCCGAGAGACTCTCTCGCGGCTTTCCTCCGGGCGCTTCCCTTCGATCTTGCGTTTCCAACCTTACCAGATCCGTTTTCCGTTCCGTTTCCGGTTTCGGAGTTCATTTCCGGTGGCCGTTGGAGGGCCTTTGCCTTTCGGCGGTTCCGACTTTATCAGAGGTTTTCGGCCGGACTGACCGGCTGCTTTTCCTCTGAATAAGCGGGGGGCTTCTCGAAGAATGTTATTTCGTGAAGCGCGATAGATGCTAACGGTTGCGATCGAGTCTTGTCGAGCTCGGGGCAACTGTTCGAATCTACCTCCCTGGTCTGACCGTGTCAACGGTTTTTCCGGGGCGAAGAGGAGACTAGCAGGTCAGATGAGCCGTATGCACATCACGCAGCGGTCGGCACGGCCGCGCTGCGTTCCGCTGTCTCCAGGTCACCGGTTTCCCCTGCTCGCGCCGCACGGCCGCCGAGGACGTACACGTAGATGAGGAAAGCAAGCTCGGCGGCGATGCCGATGCCGATGCGGGCCCATGTCGGCAAGCCCGACGGGGTGACGAAGCCTTCGATCGCGCCGGAGACGAAGAGGATCAGAGCCATGCCGATGGCCATGCCGATTGCTGCGCGGCCCTCTTCAGCGAGGGCCGTCCTGCGCGTGCGCGGGCCGGGGTCGATGACGGTCCAGCCGAGGCGCAGGCCGGTACCTGCGGCCACGAAGACCGCGGTCAGTTCGAGGAGGCCGTGCGGGAGGATCAGGCCGAGGAAGGTGTCGAGCCGGCCCGCGGAGGTCATCAGGCCTATGCCGACGCCGACGTTGAGCATGTTCTGGAAGAGGATCCACAGGACCGGCAGGCCCAGGAAGACGCCGAGGACCAGGCACACCGCTGCGGCCTGCGCATTGTTCGTCCACACCTGGGCCGCGAAGGACGTGGCCGGGTGGCTCGAGTAGTACGTCTCGTACTGACCGCCCGGACGGGTCATCTCGCGGAGTTCGGACGGGGCGGCGATGGAGGCCTGCACGTCGGGGTGGGTGCCTATCCACCAGCCGATCAGGGCGGCTGTCGCCGTGGATATCAGCGCCACGGGCACCCACCAGTGGCGTGCCCTGTAGACCGCTGCGGGGAAGCCGTGGGTGAGGAAGCGGGTGACGTCGCGCCAGGAGGCGCGGCGCGTGCCGGTCACGGCGCTACGCGCGCGTGCCACGAGTTGGGTCAGGCGGCCGATGATCCTCGGGTCGGGGGCGCTCGACTGGATGAGCGAGAGATGGGTGGCCGTGCGCTGGTAGAGGGACACCAGTTCGTCCGCTTCTGTGCCGGTGAGGCGGCGTCGGCGGCGCAGCAGCGCGTCCAGGCGGTCCCACTCGGCGCGGTGGGCGGACACGAAGACGTCGAGGTCCATCCGGTCTGCTGCTCCTCGCTTATAGCGGCACCTGTGCGGCGCGTTCTGCCCTCAGCTTGGCAGACTGGCGGTTCCGGAGGCAGGTCAGGGAAGGGTGGGTGGCCGGCGTGAGTGAGCTGGTGACGGGCGAGGCAGTGGCGTTGGAGCTGCGGCCCGCGAAGCTGCCGAGCCGTGCGCTCGCTGTGCTCATCGATCTGGTGGTGGCGTTCGCCGTCTACATCGCGGTGACCATAGGCGTGGTCGCCGCGACCGGGTCGATGGACGACGCGGCCTCGGCGGCCCTTTCTGTGGCCTTGTTCCTGCTGGTCCTCGTCGGTGTGCCGATCGCCGTGGAGACGCTGAGCCATGGGCGGTCGCTCGGGAAGCTCGCGTGCGGGCTGCGGGTGGTGCGGGACGACGGGGGGCCGGTCCGGTTCCGGCACGCGCTGGTGCGGGGGGCCGTCGGCGTGGTGGAGATCCTGATGACGTTCGGGGTCGTCGCGTGCATCGCCTCGCTCGTCTCCGCGCGCGGGCGGCGGGTCGGCGACGTGTTCGCGGGGACGCTCGTCGTGCGCGAGCGGGTGCCGGCGGGGCAGGCGGCGGTCGTGCCGCCTCCGCCGCCGTGGCTGGTGGGGCGGTTCGCGCAGCTGGACCTGTCGGCGGTGCCCGAAGGGCTGTGGCTCGCCGTGCGGCAGTACCTGACGCGGATGGGGCAGCTCGATCCGCAGATCGGGTACGGCATGGCCGAGCGGCTCGCCGGGGACCTGGCCGCGCACACGGGTGCGCCCGCGCCGCGCGATGTGCCGCCCGCGGCGTTCCTGGCGGCGGTGATGCACGAGCGGCAGTCGCGTGAAGTGCGACGGGCCTTCGGCTCGGGCCCCAGTGGGCAGGGTGCGGCTTACGCTCCGCCCGCGTCGGCGCCGATGCCCGCGCCTATGCCTGTGCCTATGCCCGTGCCTGCCCCCGCGCCTGGGCCCCAGCAGTTCGGTTCGGCGGCTGCGGCCGCGCCCGCCTCGCCGCCCTCCCCGCCCTCGCCGCCCTTGCCGCCCTCCCCGCCTTCTGAGCAGCCCGCGCCGGACTTCCGGAAGCCCGAGCCGCCGTCGGCCACCGGGTTCGCCCCGCCCTCCTGACGGCTGCGGGCCTCCGCGTCAGCCGAACGCCGACGGCGGTGTCTCCAGATCCTCCAGCTCGACGCCCGGCGCGGCCAGGACCACGTCGCCGCTGATGTGGACGGTGTGCTGCTCGCCCGTGTCCAGGGCCGTGACCTGGTACGCGTCCACGACGAGGGGGCCGTTGTCAGTGGCGTGTGCTTCGCTGTTCAGCAGAGTCCAGGACTGGTCCAGGGTGCGGGGTGCCAGGACCGGGTCCGTCAGGGCGACCAGGCGTACGCGGGCCGAGGGGGAAGCGGGGGTGAGGTTCAGCAGTCGCGTGGTGGCGACGAGGAACGCGGGGGACGTGCCGGTGAAGGCATGAGCGGGTGCGTTCCCTTCGGTGGCGTGGGCGCCGGTGGGGTCGGTACGTACCCAGGTCACGCCGTCGATGGCGGCTCCTCGCACCTGCCAGCTCGCGGCGTTCACTTCGAGACGGATGGGGCGGCCGAGCTCGTCGAGGGCCAGGTCGATCGAGCCGGCGTGATCGCCGGAGGGGGTGGTCCGCTGGGCCACGTAGCGCCAGCCGGAAGGGCCGGGGGCGCAGTGGAAGTGCTCGTCACCGAGGGGGGTGTGATCGTGCGGATCGTGAAGCGAATATCGGCCGCGGGGCATGGGGTGCGCGGGGTCCTTCAGGGATCGTGACGGCTGGCGGCTGTGACGGGCCGTACCGGCTGGGCGCGGGATACGGGACAGGCCCCCGGCACGGGGGTGCGGGGGCCTGTCCTGTCAGTCCGTGCGCGCGACCGGCATGGCCGTGGTGCCCGGTGTCAGTGGCTCAGTAGCGGTAGTGGTCCGACTTGTACGGGCCCTCGACCTCGACGCCGATGTACGCGGCCTGCTCCGGGCGGAGCGTCGTCAGCTTCACGCCGAGCGAGTCCAGGTGGAGGCGGGCGACCTTCTCGTCCAGGTGCTTGGGCAGGACGTAGACGTCGGTCGGGTACTCCGACTGCTTCGTGAACAGCTCGATCTGGGCCAGCGTCTGGTCCGCGAAGGAGTTGGACATCACGAAGGACGGGTGACCGGTCGCGTTGCCCAGGTTCAGCAGGCGGCCCTCGGACAGGACGATGATGACCTTGCCGTCGGGGAACGTCCACGTGTGGACTTGCGGCTTGACCTCGTCCTTGACGATGCCGTCGATCTTCGCGAGACCGGCCATGTCGATCTCGTTGTCGAAGTGGCCGATGTTCCCGACGATCGCCTGGTGCTTCATCTTGGCCATGTCGCTCGCCATGATGATGTCCTTGTTGCCGGTCGTGGTGACGAAGATGTCCGCCTTGTCGATCACCTCGTCGAGCGTGGTGACCTGGTAGCCGTCCATCGCCGCCTGCAGCGCGCAGATCGGGTCGATCTCCGTGATGATCACGCGGGCGCCCTGGCCGCGCAGCGACTCCGCACAGCCCTTGCCCACGTCACCGTAACCGCAGACGACCGCGGTCTTGCCGCCGATCAGGACGTCGGTGGCGCGGTTGATGCCGTCGACCAGGGAGTGGCGGCAGCCGTACTTGTTGTCGAACTTCGACTTCGTCACCGCGTCGTTCACATTGATCGCGGGGAACAGGAGAGTGCCTTCACGCTGCATCTCGTACAGGCGGTGGACACCCGTCGTGGTCTCCTCCGTCACGCCGCGGATCTCCGAGGCGAGCTGGGTCCACTTCTGCGAACCGTCCGAGATTGTGCGGTTCAGGAGTTCGAGGATGACGCGGTGCTCGTCGTTCTCGGCGGTGTCGACCGAGGGGACCTTGCCGTCCTTCTCGTACTCGACACCCTTGTGGACGAGGAGGGTGGCGTCGCCACCGTCGTCCAGGATCATGTTCGGGCCGCCGGTGGGGGTGTTCGGCCAGGTCAGCGCCTGCTCAGTGCACCACCAGTACTCCTCGAGCGTCTCGCCCTTCCAGGCGAAGACCGGGACGCCCTGGGGGTTGTCCGGGGTGCCGTTCGGGCCGACGGCGATGGCCGCGGCGGCGTGGTCCTGGGTGGAGAAGATGTTGCAGGACGCCCAGCGGACCTCGGCGCCGAGGGCGACGAGGGTCTCGATGAGGACGGCCGTCTGGACCGTCATGTGCAGGGAGCCGGTGACGCGGGCGCCGGCCAGCGGCTGCGCGTCGGCGTACTCCTTGCGGATCGACATCAGGCCGGGCATTTCGTGCTCGGCGAGGGTGATCTCCTTGCGGCCGAACTCGGCGAGCGAGAGATCGGCGACCTTGAAGTCCTGGTCCTGTCGGGCGGCGACAGAAGTCATAGGTGAGCTGCTCCTCGGTGCAGTTGCAGATGGTCGAGGTGGGCTTGGTGCGCATGCCCGGGATCGGGAACGCGCATGGCTGGTCTGCGGCGCCGACGGACCCGTGGGTCCGCTGGTGGGACACAAGTGTTCCCTGACGGGACCCAGGTGTTCCCTAGCGCTCGCAGCGCAGTCCGTCGGAGGCCCTCTCTCCCTCGGACGACCCGTCGCGCGGGTTGCCCGACCGCCATCAGCAGCGACGTCTGGCTCGTTACGAATCTACACCGATCGGCCCAGCCCGACCCACCCCCTCTCCGTCGAGTCGGGGGCGGGGCGTGGCCGGAAGCCGTCGGACGGAGGGGTGGGATCAGTGTTCCGGGGCCGGGGTCGGGCCGCCCGGCATCGCCTCGCGGTCGGGGCCCTTGGCGGCCTCGGCCTCGCTGTAGATGTCGGGTTCGAGGTAGATGACGCGGGCGATCGGGACGGCGGCACGGATGCGGGCCTCGGCGGCGTCTATGGCGCGGGCGACCTCGGCGGCGGTGTCGTCGTGCCGGACGGCGATCTTCGCGGCGACGAGCAGCTCCTCGGGGCCCAGGTGGAGGGTGCGCATGTGGATGAGGCCGGTGACGGTGTCGCCGTCGACGACCGCCTCCTCGATCTTGCGGACCTCGTCGGTGCCCGCCGCCTCGCCGAGCAGGAGCGACTTGGTCTCCAGGGCGAGGACGATCGCGATGGCGATGAGGAGGAGGCCGATGCAGAGGGTGCCGATGCCGTCCCAGACGCCTTCGCCGGTGGCGAGGGTGAGGCCGACGCCGAACAGGGCGAGGACGAGACCGATCAGCGCGCCGAAGTCCTCGAGGAGGACGACGGGCAGCTCAGGGGCCTTGGCGCGCTTGATGAACTGGCCCCACGAGAGCTTTCCGCGCAGGGCGTTCGACTCCTTGATGGCCGTGCGGAAGGAGAAGCCCTCGGCGATGATCGCGAAGACGAGGACGCCGACCGGCCAGTACCAGTGTTCGAGGTCGTGCGGGTGCTTGATCTTCTCGTAGCCCTCGTAGACGGCGAACATGCCGCCGACGGAGAAGAGGACGATCGAGACGAGGAAGGCGTAGATGTAGCGCTCGCGGCCGTAGCCGAAGGGGTGTTGCGGGGTCGCCTCGCGCTGGGCCTTCTTGCCGCCGATGAGCAGCAGGAACTGGTTGCCGGAGTCGGCGAGGGAGTGGACCGATTCGGCGAGCATCGAGGACGAGCCGCTGAAGAGGAACGCCACGAACTTCGATACCGCGATGGCGAGGTTGGCGGCGAGCGCCGCCACGATCGCCTTTGCTCCGCCTGAAGCACTCATGTTGTTCCCGGTGTCCCTTCGTACGTCCCGTGCTGCTGTGACATGTGGTGCTGTGACATGTGGTGCTGCTTTGCCCGCTCTTTGCGGTGGGTCATTGTTGCAGCACGGGACGGGAGGGGCGGGGGTCAGGCCACGACGGTCGCGCGGAAGACGGTGCCGGGTCCGGACACTTCGGCCTTTTCGCCCGCCGGGACGAAGGCGGAGTGGCCGGGGGCGAGGGTCAGGTCGCCCGCGCGGACCGTGCCGGCCGTGCAGAGCAGGATCTGCGGGGTGGTGGCCGTCAGGTCGTGGGCGGGGGCGGCCTCCGGGAGCACGAAGCGGGAGAGGCGGAACTCGTCGATCGGGGTGTCGTAGACCTCTTCGCCGTCGGCGCCGGCCTCCGGGCGCAGGACGCCGGGGTCGGTGGCCTCGAAGCGGACGATGCGGAGCAGTTCGGGGACGTCCACGTGCTTGGGGGTGAGGCCGCAGCGCAGGACGTTGTCGGAATTGGCCATGATCTCGACGCCGAGGCCGTTCAGGTAGGCGTGCGGGACGCCCGCGCCGAGGAACAGGGCCTCGCCCGGCTGCAGCCGTACGTGGTTGAGCAGCATCGCGGCGATGACGCCCGGGTCGCCGGGGTAGTGGTGGGCGATGCCCGCGTAGGGCTCGTAGGCGCCGCCGATGCGCTGGGCGGCGGCCGTGGCGTCGGCGACCGTGCGGGTCATCTCGTCGCGGTCCGCGCTGAGGACGGCGGTGAGGACCTCGCGCAGCGCGGCCTCCTCGGGGTGCGCGCGCAGGAGGTCGACGTACGGCTTCAGGCTGTCGACGCCGAGGCCTTCGAGGAGCCGGGCCGCCTCCTCCGGGGTGCGGAAGCCGCAGAGGCCGTCGAACTCGGTGAGGGCGCAGATCAGTTCCGGCTTGTGGTTGGCGTCCTTGTAGTTGCGGTCGGGAGCGGTGACCGGGACGCCTTTCGCCTCTTCTGCCGCGTAGCCCTCCTTCGCCTGTACGAGGTCGGGGTGGACCTGCAGGGACAGGGGCGCGCCCGCGGCGAGGAGCTTCAGCAGGAACGGCAGGCGCGGGCCGAACTTTTCGGCTGCCGCCTCGCCGAGGGTGGCCTTCGGATCGTCGGCGATGACCTTGTCGAGGGGGCCGCGCGCGGTCTGCGACGGTGCGCCCGGGTGAGCGCCCATCCACATCTCGGCCTGCGGTTCGCCGGTCGGCTCGGTGCCGAGGAGGTGCGGGATGGCGGTGGTGGAGCCCCAGGCGTAGGGGCGGATGGTGTTGGTCAGGGCGTCCATCTGGGGGCTTCTCCGGTGGGCGGGGGTTTACGGCGGGTGTTTTGTGCGGGGGCTTTTCGGGTGGGCGGGGCGGTTGGGCGGGGTGTTTTGGGTTGGCTGGCCCGGGGTGGGCGGGGCGGTTGGGCTCGGTGCTGGTGGTCTGTCAGGGCCGGGGTGGGCGTGGCGGTTGGGCGGGGTGCCGGTGGTCTGTCAGGCCCGGGGTGGGCGGGGGGCTCGGGGGCCGATCTCGGGGTGGGTCGGGGTAGGCCTGTTAGCCGCCCGGGATGGTCGAGGTGGCCTACGACCATCCCGGTTAGTTGATTGTGGTTGGTGGACGACCCGGGGCGGCCGGGGTGGGCGGTCGGGGTTGGTCCTGGTGGCCCACGACCGTCCCGGTTGTTAGCGATGACCTACGACCGTCCCGGTTGATCGGGCGTGGTCGGTGGCCGATTTCGGGTGGCCGGTTGGCCGGGCAGTGGCCGACCTGGGTTGGCCGGCCTCGCCGGTGGTGGCCGACCCGGGGGCGGCCGAGTGCGGCCGGGGGCCCAGCCGGTTGGCCGGGGATGCTGGTGACCTGTCCGGCCCGGGTTGGTCGGGCAGTGGCCGACCTGGGTTGGCTGGCCTCGCCGGGTGTGGCCAGCCCGGGGTTGATCGGGTGTGGCCGGCCCGGGTGTGGCCGGGGGCCCAGCCGGTTGGCTGGCCGGGGATGCTGGTGGCCTGTTCGGCCCGGGTTGGTCGGGCGGTGGCCGGCCTGGGTTGGCCGGTCTCGCCGGTGATTGCCCCGGGGTGGCCGGGGTGGTCCGTGACAGGCCCGCTTTGGTCGGGCGTGGTCCGTGGCCGGCCCCGAGTTGGCCGGGCGTGGTCCGTGACCCGGCCCGGGTTGGCTGGGTGTGGTCCGGGACCGGCCGCGAGTCGGCCGGGGGGCGGCCGTGGCTCGGCCTGGTCGGCCGAGTGAGGCCGGTGGTCGACTCGGCTTGATCGGGTGTGGTCGGGGGCTTGCCCGGGTTGGCGGGGCGTGGTTTGCGGGTGGTCGTGTCAGGTGCTTGAGGCCAGGCCCAAGTAGATCGCCGCGAAGTCCGTTACCGCGATCAGTTCCGCCAGCGTTTCCAGGTCCGTGCCCTCCTCGGGTTCCAGCTCGCTGATCGCCGTGTCGTGGGACAGGGCCAGTTCGCGGGCGGCGACCGCGGCGGAGAGGCCGTCGGCGGGGCGGTCACGGAGCAGGACGACGCGGGCGCGCAGTGCCTGGCCCTCCTCGACGCGGTCGCGGAAGAAGTCGTCGGGGTCGGAGCCCGCGGCGAGGTCGCTGGTCAGGAGCGCGCCATGCGCGGGCAGCGCCTCGGGCAGGTCCGCCGCGAGCGCGGGACGGCCGGCCAGTTCGGCGAGCGCGGCGGCGAAACGGCGGCCCGCCGGGCCCGCGGCGGCGCCCTCCGTCCAGATCAGCGGGAGCGCCTCGGCGAGTTCGGAGGCGAGCGTCTTCGCCGGGTTGCTGTAGGTCGCGATCGCCGGGCCGCAGCGTTCCGCGGTGCGGTCCAAGCGGTCCGCGACCTTCTCCAGCGTCTCCGCGGGCGCGGCCAGCAGGCCCGTACGGTCGAGGAGCGCGAGGAGCGGGGTCAGCAGGGACCAGAGCATGCCCGGCGCCGAGGCCGCGACCAGTTCGTCCTGGTCGTACGGGGAGGTCGCCATCGGCACGAACAGGCCGTGCGCGCCCGCGACCGACTCCGTCAGAGGGGCGCCCTTGGGGCAGACGGCGACGACCGTGACGCCGCGCCTGTACGCCTGTTCGACCAGGAGGGAGAGGCTGGGCTCCGTGCCGGTCGGGGACGCGATCAGGAGCAGGTCGACCGAGCCCGCCCAGCCGGGCAGCTCCCAGCGCAGGGCTCCCGCGGCCGGGGCCACGCCGGTGGGGCGCAGGCGGATCACCGGGCACGCCGCGCCCGCCAGGCGGCCGAGCAACTCGGCTACGCCGGTGGCCGCGGTGCCGGGGCCCGCGATCAGTACGGCGCGCGGGCGGCCGTCCGGCTTGAGGTCGTTTATCCCGGCCTCGGCCGCGTGCCGGGCCGCCGTGCGGACGCGGGCGCCCGCCTCGGCCGCGCCGCGCAACAGGCCACGGCGGTCGGCCCTGGCCAGCGCCTCCGCGTCGTCCAGGAGCGTTTCGTCGAACATCGGGTCGGGCCTCCTGCTCGCGGGACGGTTACGCGGGGCGGCGGGCCTCGTCGACCAGGAGGACGGGGATGCCGTCGCGGACCGGGTAGGCCAGGCCGCACTCCGTGCCGGTGCAGACCAGCTCGGCGTCGGCCTCCTTGAGCGGGGCGTGGCAGGCCGGGCAGGCGAGGATCTCCAGGAGGCCGGCTTCGAGCGGCATGAGGGTCCCTTCGGGGTGCGGGTTCGGGGCGTGTTGCGTTCAGCGTAGCGCTGCGTTGGGGTTGGGCGGATTGGTGGGCCGGGGGCCTGGCGCGGGTCCCCCGTGGTCGGGGTTCGGCGGGTTTCGGCTGGCCCGGGGGTCGGCTGGAGGGCTCGTCCTCAAGCGCCGGACGGGCTTGGAGGGAGTCGCCCCCGCTCGGCGAAGGGGATTCGGGCCAGCCCCGAGCCGGGGCGCGGGATCCGACCAGTCCGGCGAAGCGCGCCTCGAGCCCCCCGCAGTGATCGCCTGAAAGGCTCGTCCTCAAGCGCCGGACAGGCTTGAGGGGGCTGCCCTCGTCCGGCGAAGCGCGGCCCAGCCCTCCGTGGGCATCGCCCTGAAGCTCGTCCTCAAGCGCCGGACAGGCTTGAGGGGGTCGCCCTCGTCCGGCGAAGCGCGGCCCAGCCCTCCGTGGGCATCGCCCTGAAGGCTCGTCCTCAAACGCCGGACAGGCTTGAGGGGGTTGGCCCCGCTCGGCGAAAGTCCCCTCGGGACCAAGGCGGGGTCGCTCCGGCCCGGCGGAAGCCGCCCCGGCCAGGCTGCGGCGGGGTCAAGACAGTTCGGCAGAAGTCGTCCCGCGTCAAGCGCCGCTACGACCTGATCAACGTCAGTACCTCGTCCCGCACCCTCTCCATCGTCCCCCGGTCACGGGCCTCCGCGTTGAGGCGGAGCAAGGGCTCCGTGTTGGAGGGGCGGACGTTGAACCACCAGTCGGCGGCCGTGATGGTGAGGCCGTCGAGTTCGTCGAGGGTGAGGTCGGGGCGGGTGCCGTAGGTGGACTTGAGCGCGGCCAGGCGCTCCGCCTGGTCGGCGACCGTGGAGTTGATCTCGCCGGAGCCGACGTAGCGGTCGTAGGAGGAGACCAGGGCGGAGAGGGGGCCGTCCTGGCCGCCCAGGGCCGCGAGGACGTGGAGGGCGGCGAGCATGCCCGTGTCGGCGTTCCAGAAGTCGCGGAAGTAGTAGTGCGCGGAGTGCTCGCCGCCGAAGATCGCGCCGCTGGTGGCCATCTCCTGCTTGATGAAGGAGTGGCCGACGCGGGTGCGTACGGGCGTGCCGCCGTTCTCCTTCACGACCTCCGGCACCGACCAGGACGTGATCAGGTTGTGGATGATCGTGCCCGAGCCGCCGTTCCTCGCCAGTTCGCGGGAGGCGACCAGGGCGGTGATGGCGGACGGGGAGACCGGGTCGCCGTTCTCGTCGACGACGAAGCAGCGGTCCGCGTCGCCGTCGAAGGCGAGGCCGAGGTCGGCGCCCTCGGCGCGGACGCGGGCCTGGAGGTCGACGATGTTCGCCGGGTCCAGCGGGTTGGCCTCGTGGTGGGGGAACGTACCGTCCAGTTCGAAGTACATGGGGATCACTTCGAGCGGGAGGCCCTCGAAGACCGTCGGGACCGTGTGGCCGCCCATGCCGTTGCCCGCGTCGACCACGACCTTCAGGGGGCGGATGGAGGTGAGGTCGACCAGGCCGCGCAGGTGCGCCGCGTAATCCGTCAACGTGTCACGCTGCGTGATGGTTCCCGGTGTCACGGTCGCCGCGGGCTCGGGCGCGCCCGTCTCGCTCCACTCCTCCGCCAGCCGCCGGATCTCGGCCAGACCCGTGTCCTGGCCGACCGGGGCGGCCCCGGCCCGGCACAGCTTGATGCCGTTGTACTGCGCGGGGTTGTGCGACGCGGTGAACATCGCGCCGGGCAGCTGGAGCGCGCCCGAGGCGTAGTACAGCTGGTCGGTGGAGCACAGGCCGATCTCGGTGACGTCCGCGCCGAGGGCGGCCGCGCCGCGTGCGAAGGCGCGCGTGAGGCCGGGCGAGGAGGGGCGCATGTCGTGCCCGACGACGATCGCCGTCGCGTCGGTCACGCGGACGAACGCGGCGCCGAAGAGTGCGGCGAGCTCCTCGTCCCACTGGTCCGGGACCACGCCTCGCACGTCGTACGCCTTCACGATCTGCGACAGATCAGCAGCCACGGCCGGACCAGCCCTCCTGGAGTGTCCTCTTCGGACGCACAAACCAATGGGCCCATAAAGTACCTGGTCGGACAGACAGCGCACCGCACGCGGAGGTTGGTGCACCGGTCACGGCAGCATCCACGACAGGACGAACGTGCTCTGCGCGAACACGATCAGACACATCACCAGGAGCAGCGCGAGGCTCCACGGCAGCACCTTGCGGAGCAAGTCGCCTTCCCGGCCTGCAAGGCCGACGGCCGCGCACGCGATGGTCAGGTTCTGCGGCGAGATCATCTTGCCGAGGACGCCGCCGGAGCTGTTCGCGGCCGCGAGCAGCTCGGGCGATAGACCCGACTGCTGGGCAGCGGTGACCTGGAGAGCGCCGAAGAGTGCGTTCGCGGACGTGTCGGAGCCGGACACCGCGACGCCGAACCAGCCCAGGACCGGCGAGAGGAAGGCGAGTCCCGCGCCCGCGGCCGCCACGAAGTGGCCGATGGTGGCGGCCTGTCCGGACAGGTTCATGACGTAGGCGAGCGCGAGGACGCTCGTGACGGTGAGGATCGCGAACCGCAACTCGTGCACCGTGCCCAGCCATTCGCGGGCCGCCACGCGCGCGTGCACGCCGAGGACGACCGCCGTGCAGACCCCGGCGAGCAGCACGAGCGTGCCTCCGGTGGAGACGAGCGGGAGCGTGAAGACGTTGCCGCTGACCGGTTCGCCGTCCGGGGCGGCCACGTTCAGGAAGGGCCAGTCGAAGGTCTGGCTCGCCTTCGCCAGCCAGTCCTTGACGGCCGGGATCTGGGCCACGGAGAAGACGGCGACGATCAGCGCGTACGGGGCGTAGGCGCGCAGCACTTCGCGGCGGGGGTCCTCCTCGTCGAGGTCCTCGCTGCGTACGCCGGTGAGGACGGCGGCGCGGACGGGTTCGGCGGCGGGCCTGCGCGCGCTGGGGACGGCGACGAGGGCGCCCGCGCCGGCCAGGGCGGCGCCGATGTCGGCGAGTTGGGCGGAGACGTAGTTGGAGGCGGCGAACTGGACGACGGCGAAGGCGACTCCGCACGCCAGGGCGGGCGCCCACGTCTCGCGCAGCCCGCGCCTGCCGTCGACCAGGCCGATGAGGACCAGGGGCACGACGAGAGCGAGCAGCGGTGTCTGGCGGCCGACGACGGAGGCGACGGAGTCCAGCGGGAGGCCGGTGACCTGGGCGAGGGTGACGACGGGGGTGCCCATGGCGCCGAAGGCGACGGGCGCCGTGTTGGCGACCAGGGAGACGACCGCGGCCTTGACCGGGTCGAAGCCGAGCGCGACGAGCATGACGGAGCAGATGGCGACCGGCGCCCCGAACCCGGCGAGCGCCTCCAGGAGCGCGCCGAAGCAGAACGCGATGACGAGCGCCTGGATGCGCGGGTCGTCGGAGAGGCGCCCGAACGAGCGGCGCAGGATGTCGAAGTGCCGGGTGCGGACGGTCATCCGGTAGACCCACAGCGCGTTGACGACGATCCACATGATGGGGAAGAGCCCGAACAGCGCTCCTTGCGCGGCGCTCGACGCGGTCTGGCCGAGCGGCATGTCGTAGACGAGCCAGGCGACCAGGGCGGCGACGCCGAGGCCGATCAGGCCCGCGCGGTGCGCCTTCATGCGGACGGCGCCGAGCAGGACGAGGACGGTGACGAGGGGCAGCGCGGCGACGAGGGCGGACAGGCCGAGCGAGCCGCTTACGGGCTCCAGTTGCTGGACGAACACGAGCGCCTCCGGGATCCCGGTCCGTGGGGTACGGGTGGCGGAATCGTCGTGTCCGCGACGATCACGGGTCAACGCGTGCGACGGCGAAGATCCCGTGAAGGCGGCTCAGTCGGCCGAAAGCGGCTGTAGGCGGAAAACGGCCTTTGGTAGAAAGCGGCCGTCGGCGGCCGTCAGTTGTCGGGCGAGCGCAGGACGCGGAGGTGGCCGCGGCGGGCGACCTCCATCGGGTCCGCGTGCCGTCCCCCGGAACCGCCCGCACCGGCCGCACGCTCCTGCGGGCGAGCCGCCTCGCGCACGGCGTTGGCCAGGGCCTCCAGGTCGTCGCCGCTCGGGCGGGCCGGGGCGCTGCCGTCGGTGAGCCGGACGACCTCCCAGCCGCGCGGCGCGGTGAGCCGCTCGGAGTGCTCGGCGCACAGGTCGTAGCAGTGGGGTTCGGCGTAGGTGGCGAGGGGGCCGAGGACCGCGGTCGAGTCGGCGTAGACGTACGTCAGCGTCGCGACGGCGGGACGGCCGCAAGCGGTGCGCGAACAGCGACGTACAGGGCTCACGACGTTGGACGGTACCGCACTCCTGAGCGGGCCGCGACGACTCTCCCCGAGGTCACCCCACCGTGTCGTGGCGTGAGATGGCCCACACCGGCCCGTCGGGGCCCGCTTTTGACCTGCGTCGACCCTGGGCCCCGTAAGCCGCCGGACAGTTGAAAGCGGTCACCACTCGGGGCAAATAGCTTCAATTGTCACGAGATCAACGGTCCGGGAGAGAAGCGGAATCAGGCCCAAGTTTGGCTTGATCGGTCAGGAACCGACATGCGGGCGCACGGCTGACGACATGCGGCGTCCGGTGCGGAGCCGCCCCTCCCCCGACGCGCGGGAGGACTACGCTGCGTCGGTGATGGAAAGGCCCGCCAACGCCGAGAACCCGCTCCCGCCCGACGGGCAGGTACCGCCGCGCTCCCCCGCCGAGCCGCGCCCGGCCCGCCGACGCGACCGGCACGGCCGCGGTATGCGCGGGCCCGTCGCGCCGCCGCAGGTGCCGCTGTCGGCGAGCCGCGCCGAGGTCTTCGCGGACCTCGTGCAGGACTCCGTGGAGCGTCTGGAGCGGCGCTGGCCGCAGCTTTCCGACGTCGACTTCCTGATCCTGGAGGTGCCCCGGCTCACCGCCGAGGACGAGGCGTGGGGCGCCGACACCGTGCCGCTCGGCGGGATGATCCCCGCGCGGGACGGGACGCCCGCGCGCGTGGTCGTCTACCGGCGCCCCGTGGAGATCCGCACCAAGGGGCGCGACGAGCGGGCCGCCCTGATCCACGACGTGGTGGTGGAACAGGTCGCCGAGGTCCTGGGGATCACCCCCGAGACCGTCGATCCCCGCTACGAGGACGGCGAGGAGTGACTACGCGCGCGTAGAAGACGACCACGCGCGCGTAGTGGTCCGAGAGACCCCGCCCGCAAGGCGCTGCCTCTGCGGGAAGGCGCTACTTCTGCAGGATCGACAGATCCTCGCCCGACTCCGGCACGGACACCGTTCCCCGGTCGTCCGGGAGCGTCTGGACGGTGAACGCGGGGACGCCGTCCCGCTTCTCCTCCAGCATCCGCGAGCCGTAGACCTTGCCGCCGGACACCGGCTCCACCGTGAGCGCGTACGCGCCCTTGAGGCCGTCCGGGACCGGCGCGGGGACCGACAGCGTCGTACCGGCCTTGACCGTGTACTCCTTGCTGGTCGCAGTGCCGCCCCCGGCTCCGGCGGACGCGGTGACCTTCACCTTGCCGGTGGCGCCGGGCGCGATCAGGGCGAGCGTGGAGCCCTTGGCGCGGTTGTCGGCGACCGTGGCGCGCGCGCCGATGTCGCGCGTGGCGGGGATGAACGCGGTCTCCTGGTCGGCGCCCTTGCCGCGCACGACGCGCAGCGCGGCCACGACCGGCACGGAGGCGTCCGTCGGCGACAGGAGCAGCGAGCCCGCGTCGCCGCGCGTCAGGGCGCCGAGGTCGGCGGCGGCCGTCATGCCGGACTTCACGTGCAGGGTGTCGTTCCCGGCGGGCGCGATCTTTCCGGTGGAGGTGGCGAGCTGGATCTTCAGGTCGGCGTCGTCCTGGCCCGGCGCGAAGGCGACCAGGCGCACGCTCGTGGCGTCCTTCGGGATGCCGGGGATGACCAGGGAGGCCGCCGGGTCGGCGGCGGCGGGCAGCCAGTCGCCGCCCAGCTTGTCGTCGGCGGCCGACACGGCGGCGGCGATCCGGCCGCTGCGCGCGGTCACGTGCAGGGTCAGGTTCGTGTACGGCTTGTCCGTCAGCGTCGACAGCAGGACCGGGACGCTCGCGTGCGGCCCGACCTGGATGCCCTCGCCGACCTCGGACTTGACGGTGCCGTCGGGCCCGTAGAGCTGCACGTCGACGACGGCGGCCTCGTCGTCCGGGTTGGTGAGGTGGATGTAGTCGCTGCGGTCCTTCGCGGTGCTCGCGCCGGGGAACCAGAAGTCGGTGTCCGGGGCGGAGCAGGTGAGACCGGCGAGGCCGCGGCCGGTGCCGGCGGCGACCTCGGTGGTCTGCTGCACGGTCCAGCCGGGTGCGAGGGCGCCGTCGGCGGTGCCGAGCACGGCGGGCGCGTCGGCGCCGGACGCCTCACCGGCGGCGGGCGTGCCCGGCTCCTTCGGGACGGCGACGGGCTTCGGCTCCTTCGCCTTGCCCTTGCCGCTCCCGGTGGAGCCCGAGCCGCTCTCGGCGGGCACCAGCTGCGCCTTGCCCGCCTTGTCGCCGCCGCTGCCCTTGGAGGGCGGCGTGTAGGACGTGTAGGCGGTCTCCGCGAGATCGGACAGGCCCGGTGACGGGCACAGCACGCTGGAGCGCTCGACGGGCAGCAGGGCCGCCGCCTTGGCGGGAGCGTCGTCGTCCGCGCCGCCGGACGTCGTGGCGGCGAACCCGGTGACGGCGGCCAGGGCCGTCACCGCGGCGATCAGGGACAGGGTCGTGCGGTTCACTGCTGGCTCCCGTCGGGGCGCTCACTGTCTGCACCGTGGCCGTTGTCGTGGCCGGTGCCGGTGCTGTGGCCGTTGTCATGACCGGTGCCGTGGCCGTGGCCGTGGCCGTGCTGCTCGTACGTCTGGTCGTACTGGCCCTGTGCGTCGTACGTGCCCCCGTAGGCGTACGGGTCGTACTGGCCCGCCTGGTACGGATCCGCCTGGTAGGGATCGGCCTCGTAGGCGCCCGCCTGGTAGGCGTCGTGCTGGTAGGCGGCGGCCGACTGCGGGTCGTAGCCGTAGCCGCCCTGGTACTGCTGCTGGTCGTCCGGCGCGTACGTGCCGTACGCGTCGCCCGCGTGGGCGGGCTGCTCCCAGTCGCCGTACGGCGGCTGCTGCGGGATGTCCGCGCTCGGGGCCGTCTCCTGGACCGGCACGGAGTCGTCGCCGGACGGCTCCGCGGCCTGGTCGGCACCGGCCTCCTCGGCGGCGGCCTGCTCGGCCTCCGCCTGCGCGCGCAGGCGGCGCGCCCTGCGGCCCTCGCCCGACGCGTCCTGGGCAGGCACGACCGGCTCCTCCGGGAGGTCGTCGTCGACGTCCTTGCGGCGTCCGGGCAGCGCGAGCACGACGAGGACGAGGGCGAGCGCGCCCTGTGCCCACAACCAGGCGGTGTGCGTGAACGGCGCGTCGTAGGTGACGTCCAGGGTGCCGCCCGAGGCGGGCAGTTCGAAGCCCTGCGCCCAGCCGTCGACCGTGGTCTTCGTCAGGGCCTTGCCGTCGAGCGTGGCGGTCCAGCCCTCGGCGGCCTCGTCGGCGAGGCGGAGCACGCGCCCCTCGCCGCCGCTCGGCAGCTCGGTGTGCAGATCGACCGGGCCCGCCGCGAGCGGCTTGGCCTGCTCGGCCGTGGGGCCGGTGTCGGCCGTCGGCAGGACCACCGCGCGGGCCACCTGCCGGTCGACGCGCCACAGGGCGGTGCCGTCCTGCTGGCTGAGCCGGGTCAGGCCGGGCGTCGCGTCCAGGACGCGGCTCATCTGGCGGGGCGCCCCGTCCCGTACGAGGACGTAGCGGACGGCGAAGCCGCCGAGCTGGTCGGCCTGGTCGGCGCCGGAGCCCGCGACCAGATTGGAGACGACCTTGTCGAGATTCCGGTTCTCGCCCGCGGCGGCGGTCAGCTCACCGTCGCCCAGGCGCGCGCCCGCGCCCCGGACCAGCGAGTAGGAGACCTGGCTGCTGGAACCGGCGAGGACGAGGGTGCGGGCCTGGTCGCGGGTGCCCGCTTCCTCGGCGACGAACGCCGGGACCTGCACCGGGTCGCGGCGCTCCAGCGGCCCGTCGGCCCCCGCGATCATCCAGCCCGCGGCGAGCAGCAGCGGACCGGCGGCGGCGGCGAACGCGACGAGCGCGGCGACCGGCTGGCGCCAGCCGAAGCTCTGCTCGGCCACGCGCGAGCGCGCGCCGTCGGCGCCGAGCGCGGCGGCGGCCAGAAGCGCGATGCCGTAGACGAGGGTGGCGGGACCGGCCCACGTCGACTGGTTCGACAGGACCGCGAAGACGAGGGCTACGAGGGCGACGGTCCAGGCCGTGAGGACCGCGAGGCGGCGCTCTTGGCGAAGGAGGGCGCCGAGCGCGGCCAGGACGATGCCGATGAGCAGCAGGCTGCCGGTGGTGCCGGGGCCGCCGGGCGAGGCGCCGAGCAGGCTGAGCGCGGTGCCGGTGGACTCCCCGTAGGGCAGGCCCGCTTCCTCGAAGAAGCCGAGGGGCAGCAGCGTCAGCGACCAGGGCGCGAGCAGCAGCAGTGGCGTGCCGAGGGCGGCCAGGAACCGGAGCCCGTACGCGGTGATCTCGCGGCGGCGCAGGACGAGGAGCGCGAGGCCGAGGACGAGGGCGATCGGCCAGACGATGGGCGTGAAGGCCGTGGTGATGGTGAGGAGCAGCGCGTACGCCCAGGTCGCGCGCCAGCTGCCGCGGGCTCCGGCGTTCATGAGACCGGCGGCGGACATGCCCGCGCGTGCGATGAGCGGCAGCAGGATGACGAGCACGGCGGTGCCGACGCGGCCGCCCGCGAGGGCGCCGGTGGCGGCGGGCAGGAAGGCGTAGGCGACGGCCGCCCACGCGCGCAGGAGCCGGGACTGGACGAGCCGCCTTGAGGCGAAGTACGCGGTGAACCCGGCGAGCGGTACCGAGCCGACGAGCAGCACGGTGATCGCGAGGCCCGTCGAGCCGAGCAGCACGGTGGAGAGCGCGGCGACGACCGCGAGGTAGGGGGGCGCCGCCTCGGTGGAGCCCGTACTGGTGGCGTGCCAGGCGTCGAGGTAGCGGGACCACAGGTCGGAGGCGTCGCCGGGGGCGGGCAGCAGGGCGCCGCCCGCGAGCGCGCCGCTGCCGAGGAGGCCGCGGCAGGCGATGAGGGAGACGAACAGGAGCACCACGAAGAGCATCGGCCCGGGGTTGCGGGCGATGCGCTTGAGCCGGGCGAACTGCTCGACCTGGATGAAGTCGTCGTCGTCGCCGGGCCCGGATTCGAGTCCGCCGCCGCCGTGGCGTCCGGCGTTGGAGCTCTCCGGGTCGGCGCCGTCGAAGAGGTTGCCCGCGACCTGTTCGACGGTGAGCCGTACGGTCGCGCCGGGCGGCGGGAACAGGGGCCGCAGCTCCTTGGCGTCGACCACGCCCTTGCCGCGCTGCCGTCGCCCGGCGAGGATCCGCCCGGGCCGAAGGAGCGTCGCCAGCAGGCCGGTGATCTCGTCGAAGGCCTGGCCGGGCACCTTGCCGACCAGGTACGCGACCGTGCGCAGCAGGGTGCCGAGCACGAGCCGGATCAGGACCCAGGGCAGCACCGCACCGCGCGCGTTGACGAGCAGTGTGTACACCGCACCGGCCTTGTCGACCTTGTGCGGTGAGGAGGCCGTGCGCCCGACGCAGTCGACGGTGCGGCGCTCGCGCGAGGACGCCTCGGCGTGCCGCACGACGGCCTCGGGGGCGACGACGACGCGGTGTCCGGCGGCCTGGGCGCGCCAGCACAGGTCGACGTCGTCGCGCATCAGCGGCAGCCTGCGGTCGAACCCGCCGAGCTGCTCGAAGACGTCGCGCCGGATCAGCATGCCGGCGGTGGAGACGGACAGGACGGGCCGTACGTGGTCGTGCTGGCCCTGGTCCTGCTCGCGACGGTCGAGACCGGTCCAGCGGCGCCCGGAGTTGGCGATGGAGACGCCGACCTCCAGGAGCTGCCTGCGGTCGTACCAGCCGCGCAGTTTGGGGCCGACGATCGCGACGTCGGAGCCGGCCTCGCGCTCCATCTCGACGACGCGCAACAGCTGCGCGAGGGCGTCGGGTTCGGGTGCGCAGTCGTCGTGCAGCAGCCACAGCCACTGCTCGGGCTCGCCGTGCGGCAGCTCGGGCAGGTCGTAGGTGTCATCGCGCCATTGGCGGCTGACGGGGTCCCAGCCGCTCGGCCGCTTCAGGTACGGCAGCTCTTCCGGGGTGAGCACACCGGCGCCGCGCACGGCCTCCTCGACGGCCTGGCCGAAGCCGGTGCGGCGCGCGAGGTGCAGGACGCGCTCGTCACCGAGGGCGCCCGCGACGAGGGCCGCGGAGTCGTCGGCGCTGCCCGTGTCGGCCGCCACCGCGTTCTGCACGGGGCGCTCCTGGCCGAGCAGGCCCGACAGGACCGACGGCAGCCAGCGGGCGCCGTCGTGCGAGACGAGCACGGCGGTGACGACATGCCGGGGGAACTCGGGGGCGCCGCTCGGGTCGAGCCCTGTGGCGTGCCCCGGGTTGAACGTGGCGGCGGCAGTACCGAACTGGTCTGCCGTATGGCTGTGCACGGACATCGAGGTACGGGCCCCGGTTCGCTGGACTGTGGTGGACGCCCGTGTCCGCTGGGGACTCGGTGGCGTCTCGGACGGGGCCCCACACTAACGGCTGGCAACAGAGGCGGCCCGCCGCCTGTGGACAACCACAAGGGACGGGCCGTACGTACGGCACATTACGTACCGCGCGGGAAGCGGGCCTGACGCTGGATCAGACAACGGTTCGAGCCATATTCGAGCCACACATGCAGCGCAGGTTCAGACAGCGGCCTTCTTCAGGCGCCTGCGCTCGCGCTCCGACAGGCCGCCCCAGATGCCGAACCGCTCATCGTTGGCGAGTGCGTACTCGAGGCATTCGGAGCGGACCTCGCACGCGAGGCAGACCTTCTTGGCCTCTCTGGTGGAGCCGCCCTTCTCCGGGAAGAAGGACTCGGGGTCGGTCTGGGCGCACAGCGCGCGCTCCTGCCAGCCGAGTTCTTCTTCCGCGTCCTCGACCAGCAGATCCTGAAACGACTCGGTCATAGTGCGCCCCTCGTCCGTCCGTGCGTCCCCGTGATGTTGCCGTTACCGAATCCGGCTGAACGACACGAGTGAAATTACAAGTGTGCCGATCCGGGGCAGTCAAGCCGCGATCTGCTATTGGGCCCCTTATTCACTCTGCGGAACCAAGGCTATGCGGAAAGTGTTCAAATCGGCAAAAACCGGAACACTCTCCAGCGCCCCACGCGGGACCCCCGGGGGGCCCACATGGATGCCCTACCCCGTGCAAACCACTACATGGGAGGACGCCGCGAAGTTTGATCTCGTTCCGGCACGCCCGCAGAAGCGAACCGGATCACATTCGGATCACGAGATCGCAACGGCGTTTGCGTGCCGGGCTGCTGCGCCACATGTCCGGTCAACCGGGTGCACAAACCTTTCGCCTTTCCGGGATACCGGATGAGGTGAAACATTTCTCACTATCCGGACATTGAGTTGACAGCGCAGGTATGAACCGGTGTGCTGGTGGGCATGCTCGCGAACTTGGCACTGATGACGACGACCCGCATCGCCGGGTCCGTCTCCGTTGCCCGCGCGCACTGTTGCTGTTCCAGCTGTTGAGTCGTTGAGCCACTGAGCTCCGACCGCCGCCCCCGCACCGCGCTCCACCGCCTGTTCAGGCAGCTCTCCCTCTTCGCGTACGGCTTCTCGCGCAAGGCTTCGCGCCCCTCGCCCGGGGCACCCCGCACTCTCCCTCCGAGGAACCCCACACCGATGAACAGCGACAGCGACCTCCAGATCGCCGGCGACATCCTCGAAGTACCGCACCTGCTGCGGCCCGCCCGTGAACACCCCGAGACCGTGGCCGAGTTCGTCGGGCTCGCGCGCGCCGTCGCCGCCGACCGCGCCCAATGGGCCCACCTCGTCGAGTACGACGCCACGAGCCGCTGGTACCACCGGCTGCGCACCGGGCCCGGTTACGAGGTGTGGCTGCTGTCCTGGGTGCCGGGGCAGGGCAGCGGGATGCACGACCACGGGCCCTCGTCCGGCGTACTGACCCTGCTCGAAGGCGAACTGACGGAGCGTACGGAGAACGGCGCGAGCCGGAGGCTCACCCCCGGCGCGCAGCGCGTCTTCGCGCCGGGGTACGCGCACGAGGTCGTCAACGACTCGCTCGAACCGGCCGTCAGCCTGCACGTCTACTACCCGGGCCTGACCGAGATGCCGCTGCACTCCCCCACGTGCACCACCGGGACATCGGCCCGGCACGCCGCCGTCTGACACCCGCGGTCCGGCACCCGCCGCCACGTTGTCGTAGCTGCCTGCGATGCTGGGGCCATGCGCATTGTGGTTCTGGCAGGCGGCATCGGTGGTGCCCGGTTCCTTCGCGGTCTGAAGCAGGCGGCTCCGGACGACGCGGTCATCACGGTCATCGGCAACACCGGGGACGACATCCACCTCTTCGGCCTGAAGGTCTGTCCGGACCTCGACACGGTCATGTACACCCTCGGCGGCGGTATCAACGAGGAACAGGGCTGGGGGCGGACCGACGAGACCTTCCACGTCAAGGAGGAGCTCGCGGCGTACGGGGTCGGGCCCGAGTGGTTCGGCCTCGGCGACCGGGACTTCGCCACCCACATCGTCCGCACGCAGATGCTGGCCGCCGGGTATCCGCTCAGCGCGGTCACCGAGGCGCTGTGCGAGCGGTGGAAGCCCGGGGTGCGGCTCATCCCCATGTCCGACGACCGGGTCGAGACCCACGTCGCCGTCGACATCGACGGGGAGCGCAAGGCCGTGCACTTCCAGGAGTACTGGGTGAAGCTGCGGGCCTCCGTCGACGCGCAGGCCGTCGTGCCCGTCGGCGCCGAGCACGCGAAGCCCGCGCCCGGCGTCCTCGAGGCCATCGCCGAGGCCGACGTCATCCTCTTCCCGCCGTCCAACCCCGTCGTCAGCGTCGGGACGATCCTCGCCGTGCCCGGCATCCGGGAGGCCATCGCCGAGGCGGGCGTGCCCGTCGTCGGCCTCTCGCCGATCATCGGGGACGCGCCCGTGCGCGGCATGGCCGACAAGGTGCTCGCCGCGGTCGGCGTGGAGTCCAGCGCCGCCGCCGTCGCCGAGCACTACGGGTCCGGGCTGCTCGACGGATGGCTCGTCGACACCGTGGACGCCGGGGCCGTGGAGCGCGTCGAGGCCGCCGGGATCCGGTGCCGGGCCGTGCCGCTCCTCATGACGGACCCGGAGGAGGGGACGGCCGCGGCGGAGATGGCGCGCGAGGCGCTGCGGCTCGCGGAGGAGGTGCGGGTCGCGTGAGCTCCTCCACGGTCGAGCCGCCGTCCTTCCGTGCCTGGGCCGTCGCCGGCATTCCCGAGGTCAAGGAGGGCGACGATCTCGCCAAGCTGATCGTCGCCGCCGAGCCCTCGCTCGCCGACGGGGACGTGCTGCTCGTCACCTCGAAGATCGTCAGCAAGGCGGAGGGGCGGATCGTCCGCGCCGACGACCGCGAGGCCGCGATAGACGCCGAGACCGTCCGCGTCGTCGCCCGGCGCGGGCCGCTGCGGATCGTCGAGAACAAGCTGGGCCTGGTCATGGCCGCGGCGGGCGTCGACGCGTCCAACACTCCGGCCGGGACCGTGCTCCTGCTCCCCGAGGACCCGGACGCCTCCGCCGCCGCGATCCGTGACGGTGTGCGGGACGCGCTCGGCGTCGAGGTCGGTGTCGTCGTCACCGACACGTTCGGGCGGCCCTGGCGGAACGGGCTGACCGATGTCGCCATCGGGGCCGCGGGTGTGCGGGTGCTCGACGACTTGCGGGGCGGGGTCGACGCGTACGGGAATCCGCTGAGCGCGACCGTGGTGGCCGTGGCCGATGAGCTGGCCGCCGCCGGGGATCTCGTGAAGGGCAAGGCCGGGGGGCTGCCGGTCGCTGTCGTGCGCGGGCTCAGTGGGGTCGTGGGGTCGGAGGCCGGTTCCTCCGCGCGGGAGCTGGTGCGCGTCGCGCGTGACGACATGTTCCGGCTCGGGACCTCCGAGGCGGTACGGGAGGCCGTCACCCAGCGGCGCACCGTGCGCGCCTTCACCGACGAGCCCGTCGACCCCGGGGCCGTGCGGCGCGCCGTCGCCGCCGCCGTCACCGCGCCCGCGCCGCACCACACGACGCCGTGGCGGTTCGTGCTCCTCGAATCGGGGGAGTCGCGGGTACGGCTGCTCGACGCGATGCGGGACGCGTGGATCGCCGATCTGCGGCGCGACGGGAAGAGCGAGGAATCCATCGCGCGGCGCGTGCGGCGCGGGGACGTGCTGCGCAACGCGCCCTATCTCGTCGTGCCCTGCCTCGTCATGGACGGGTCGCACACGTACGGGGACGCGCGGCGGGACGCCGCCGAGCGCGAGATGTTCGTCGTGGCCGCCGGGGCGGGTGTGCAGAACTTCCTGGTGGCGCTGGCCGGGGAGCGGCTCGGGTCGGCGTGGGTGTCCTCGACCATGTTCTGCCGCGATGTCGTACGGGACGTGCTCGCGCTGCCCGCGGAGTGGGATCCGATGGGGGCTGTCGCGGTGGGCCATGCGGCTGTGGCTCCGCCGGTGCGGGGGGAGCGGGTTGTTTCGGAGTTTGTCGAGGTGCGGTAGGTCGGGTTCGGATCGGGCCCGGGTCGGGATCTTGCCCGGGTCGGGATCGGACCGGTCGGGATCGGGCCCGGTCGAGGTGCGGTGGGTCGGTCCCGTGCGATGGGTCGGTCCCGGGTCGGGTCAGGTCCCGGTTCAGGTTCGGTCTCGGTCTCGGGCGAGGTGCGGTAGGTCGCGGGTGGTCTCGGGCGAGGCGCGGTGGGGCGGGTTCGGTCTCGGTCGAGGTGCGGTGGGTCGGGGGCGGGTGGGGTGTCACCACTGGGCGATGTCGACCCTGCGCATCTTCGGTTGTCTGCGGGGTGGGGCCACGCCTGACAGGAGGATCAGGCGGGCCGCCCTGTGGCGCTGGCCCGCGTACGGGGCCAGGAGCTCCAGCATCTCCTCGTCCGTCGCGTCCCGGTTGCCCGCGAGCGCGTAGCCCACGGTGTGCGGCAGGTGCAGGTCGCCCGTCGTCACCTCGTCGGGGGCGCCGTTCGTGCGCTGGATCGTCTCGGCCGAGGTCCACGGGCCGATGCCCGGGACCAGTTCGAGGCGGGCGCGGGCCGCTACGGGTTCCATGGCCGCCGCCTCCTCCAGGCGGCGGGCCACGCGCGCCGCGCGGATGATCGTCGACGCGCGCTTGTTGTCGACGCCCGCCCTGTGCCACTCCCACGACGGGATCAGCGTCCACGTACGGGCGTCGGGCACGACCCGCATCCGCAGCTCCTGCCCTGCCGGGCCCGGGGCCGGTTCGCCGTGCCGGTGCAGCAGCAGACGCCAGGCACGGTACGCCTCGTCCGTCGTGATCTTCTGCTCCAGGATCGACGGGATCAGGTTCTCCAGGATCAGACCCGTCCGGGTCAGCCGCAGGCCCACGCGGCGGCGGGCCGACTCCGCGACCAGGCGGTGGCGCGGCTCGAAGGGGCTCGGGTCGTCCAACTCGCCCAGGAGGGTTGGGAGTTCGCCCAGGAACCATTGCGCCCCCGGGCCCCACGCCTGCGCCTCCACGGTGCCGCCGCGCTGCCGCAGGCACAGCGTGCCGGGGCCCTGCGGGGTGCGGCTCGAACGCCACACCGCGCCGTCCGGCGTCGTGCGGAAGGTGGGGTCGGCGGGGCCGCGGCGCAGCGGGCCCAGGGTGAGGCCCAGGTGGAGGGGGGTGCGGGGGGTGTAGGTGCGGGTGGCCGGGGCGGGGGGTCGGGTGGGTGCGGGTGCGGCCGTCACGGGTGCGGGTGACGGCGCGGGTGCGGGTGCCGTCTCGGGTGCCTTCGCGGGTGCGGGTACGGGGAAGTCGCCGGCCCGCACTGTGGTGCGGGTCGGCGGGGGCTGCGTACGCGGGGTGTATCGGCGGCCTGCCACGGGGGTCCTCGGGTGGGGCGGGTGTAGCCCTACGAGGGTAGGGGGTTTCCGGCCACTCCGGGTCCGATCGGGGGCGGGGGTCCGTCACACGGCCCTGACCTCTCGCGCGGACGGGCCGGGCTTCCGGCCCCGGGCTGAAGGCTGAAGCCCCGGGGTGTCCTACTGGTCCGAGGAGAAGCGGACTGAGGCCGGGGGGAGGTTGGCCTCGCACCAGATGCGGACGCCTGTCTGGAGTTCGTTGTCCGCGCCTACGTGCGCGCCGTCGCCGATGACCGCGCCGGTCACGATCGTGCGGGCGCCGATGCGGGCGTTCCTGCCGATCAGGGAGTCCGTGATCACCGCTCCCGGTTCGATCACCGCTCCGTCCAGGACCGCCGAGCCGGAGACCCGCGCGCCCTCGGCGATCCGCGCGCCCTCGCCGACGACCGTGCCGCCCGTCAGCTTCGCGTCCGGCGCGACCGTCGCCGTCGGCAGGACCAGGCTGTCGCCGCAGCGGCCCGGTACCGCCGGGGACGGGGCGCGGCCCAGGACCAGGTCCGCCGAGCCGCGCACGAACGCGGCCGGGGTGCCCAGGTCCAGCCAGTACGTCGAGTCGACCATGCCCTGGAGGTGGGCGCCGGCCGCGAGGAGGCCCGGGAACGTCTCGCGCTCCACCGACACCGGGCGGCCCGTCGGGATCTCGTCGATCACCGAGCGGCGGAACACGTACGCGCCCGCGTTGATCTGGTCCGTCACGATCTCTTCCGGCGTCTGCGGCTTCTCCAGGAACGCCGTCACCCGGCCCGTCCCGTCCGTCGGGACCAGGCCGTACGCCCTCGGGTCCTCCACCCGGGACAGGTGCAGGGAGACGTCCGCGCCGGTCGACTCGTGCACGCCCACCAGCGCCGCGATGTCCAGACCCGTCAGGATGTCGCCGTTGAAGATCAGGACCGGGTCGTCGGGGGCCGAGCGCAGGTGCCCGGCCACGTTGCGGATCGCGCCGCCCGTGCCCAGGGGTTCGACCTCGGTGACGTACTCCAGCTCCAGGCCGAGACGGGAGCCGTCGCCGAAGTACGGTTCGAAGACCTCCGCCAAGTAGGACGTGGCCAGGACGATGTGGTCGACGCCCGCCGCCTTCGCCCGCGCCAGTTGGTGCGTGAGGAACGGCACACCCGCCGCCGGGACCATCGGCTTCGGTGTGTTCACCGTGAGCGGGCGCAGTCTCGTGCCCTTGCCGCCGACCAGGAGGATCGCTTCTGTCACCTGTCGTCTCTGCTTCCTGCTGGGGCCGGCCGAACTGTCTTTCGGCCGGCCAGTGTATGCAGACCGTGTCGCGCCGCGGCCGGCCGGCGTCAGCGGCCCTGGAGGCGGGCCGCGCTGCTGCGGATCGTGCCGAGCTTCTTGTAGAGACGGCTCCCCGGGCAATCGGTTGCGTAGCCGTCCCGGTGGCCGGAGATCACGTGCAGTCGCACATTCTTTCCCTTGGCGTAGAGATTGCCACCGCCCGACTTGAGATATGTCGTCCCCGCGGGATTCGCGCCCGACAGGCCGAGCTTCCACGCGGTGAGTTTGGCGAGAGCGGTCGCCACCGCGGCGGGCGGGTTCGTGCTGCTGTACGAGCCCAGTACCGCGATGCCCGTGCTGTTCGAGTTGAAGCCGAGGGTGTGGGCGCCCATGACCGGCTTCGTGACGCCGCCCGCCCTGCCCTCGTAGATGCGGCCGCACTTGTCGATGAGGAAGTTGTAGCCGATGTCGCGCCAGCCGCTGCTCTTCACGTGGTAGCGGTAGATACTGCGGATGACTGAAGGGGCCTGTGAGCAGGTGTAGTTGTTGCCCGTCGCGCTGTGGTGGACGAAGGCCGCCTTCACCTTCTTCGTGTAGCCGAGCTGCTTCTCGCGGAGCTTTTCGTCCGCGCCCCAGCTTTTGCGGGTGACGATGCTGGGGCGGGGGGCCTTGTAGGTGCCGGGCTGGGTTGCTTTGCCGGGGGCGGGGGCGCCGGTGGGGGCCGGGGTTCCTTCGGGGTCCGGGGTCGGCTGCTGGGGCTGGGGGGTGGCTGCGGTCGGGTCCGCCGGGGCCGTCGGGTCCGTCGCTTCCGGTTCTTCCGTCGGTTCCGGGCCCGGGTCCACCAGGTCCAGGCGGAGGCCCTTCGGGAACGGCTCGCCCTCTGCTTTGACCTCTACGCCGTCGGAGTCGCCCACCCAGAGCGGGGCGGTCGAGCCGTGTGTGTGGCCTGCGGCGCGTTCGGGGGCCTCCGGGTCGGGGGCGTCGTCGGTGTGCGTCTCCAGGGTCTGCCATGCGGACCAGGTGCCTGTGCCGGTGGTACGGGTACGGACCTGTACGCGGCCGTGCAGTTCGGCGTTCGGGTCGTCCCAGACGACGCCGACCAGGGAGAACGGGCGGACTTCGCGTTGGGGCAGGTGCGGGGTGGCGCGGGGGGTCGCGGTCGGCGGGGTGAGGGCCAGGGACTGGGTGCTGCCCGAGAGGGCGTCCTGGGTCGGCGTGGCGTGCGAGGGCAGTGCCGCGGGGAGGGCCAGGGCGGCCGCGCAGGTGACGCCGATCGAGGAAGCAAGGAATCCACGCATGCCCATGATCGTGGCCATACCGGGGCGATCGGGCCATTGGGGTGTGCCATACGGGTGGGCGTACCTGACAGGGGGTCTGGGGGCGGGGCGTACCCGACAGGAGGTCTGGGGGCGGGGCGTACCCGACAGGGGGTCTGGGGGGCGGGGCGTACCCGACAGGGGGTCTGGGGGGCGGGGCCGCGCCGGGGTGCCTCCTCGGCCGGATAGGCCTCATCCCCCTCGGTCCGCCATAGGCGAGTCGTCCTGGACTGCATTCGGGCGGAGTCCTGCGGGGGCACCCCGACGCGTCCCCTCCGGCCGACTCGCGAGTGCACCCCGGTGCCCCGTCCTGTGGCCGGATGCAACCCGGCGGCCCCGCCCCCGCCTTGAGCACCCTGCCGCCCCGGCACTCCCCACCCGGCCGTCAAACGCCCCACCCCGGGCAACCCGCCACTCCCCACCCCGGCCGCCACACACCCCACCTCGGGCAACCTGCCACTCCCCACAACTCCCCACCCCGGCCGCCACCCACCCCGCCCCGGGCAACCCGCCACTCCCCACAACTCCCCACGCCGGCCGCCACCCACCCCGCCTTATGTGAACTGCCGCCCCGGCACCTTCCACCCCGGGCGCCGTGCGCCCCGCCTTGGGCAATCTGCCGCCTGGGGCGGCAGGGTGGGCAAGGCGGCACCCCAGCGCCGGGGCAGCGTCCGGATAGGCCCGCGCGAGGACCGCCCCAACTCAAGCAACTCGCCACCCTCGGCGCGCAGGGTGGGCAAAGCGGCCCCCAGCGCCGGGGTTGCGTCGGGCAGGCCCGCGCAGGGGCCCGCCCAACTCGAGTGGCCCGCCGCCCTCATCGCAGGGTGGGCAAGGCGCCCCCCAGCGCCGGGCAGCGTTCAGGCAGGTCCGGCTGTCAGCCCCGCCCGCCCCCGGAGGGGACCCGTGCCGTGACTGCCCCGGGGCACCCCTCACCCGGTACCCCCAGCCGCACCGCTAAGGTGACCCGGTGAATCTCGTCGCTCGGACCTTCGCTCAGCTTCTGCAGGACGCGCTCGGCGCCGACCCGGGGCGGCCGCTCGTCACCTTCTACGACGACGCCACCGGCGAACGCGTGGAGCTCTCCGTGGCGACCCTCGCCAACTGGGTGGCCAAGACCGCCAACCTGCTGCAGGGCGAGCTGAACGCCGAACCCGGCGACCGCGTCGCCCTGTTGCTGCCCGCGCACTGGCAGACCGCCGTATGGCTGCTTGCCTGCTCGTCCGTGGGCGTCGTCGCCGACGTCCACGGGGACCCGGCCCGCGCCGACGTCGTCGTCAGCGGGCCCGACACCCTGGACGCCGCCCGCGCCTGCTCCGGCGAGCGGATCGCCCTCGCGCTGCGGCCGCTCGGCGGGCGGTTCCCGCAGACGCCGGACGGGTTCGTGGACTACGCGGTGGAGGTGCCGTCACAGGGGGACCGGTTCGTGCCCTTCGCGCCCGTCGACCCGAACGAGCCCGCGCTCGTCGTCGCCGGCGCCGAGTACACCGGCGCCGAGGCCGTCGCCAAGGCGAGCGCCGACGCCGCCGGGCTCGGCCTCACCGGCCCCGGTTCGCGCCTGCTGTCCGGGCTGCCGTACGACACCTGGGAAGGGCTGAGCGCCGGGCTCCTCTCCCCGCTGGCGACCGGCGGATCCGTCGTCCTCTGCCGCAACCTCGACCGGCTCGACGACGAGGCCCTCGCCCAGCGCGTCGAGAGCGAGCGGGTCACCGCCGTCGCCCGCTGAGCCGACGCGCGGGCCGGTAGTCCGTTCGGCTCAGCTCCCCTGAGTCCGGCGGCGCCGGTGGGTCCATGGTCGTAGAGACGTGCCCGCGTTCTCTACGTCGCCCGAGGGGGACCCACGTGACCGACTCCGCCGCCGCGCCCCCGCCGTCCGGACCGGGCGGCGGCTCCTCCCCGACCGGCGCCGGACGCGCCCGGCGGCGCAGGAGATGGCTGCGGTACTCGGCGATCACCGCGGCCCTGCTCGTCCTCGTGGCGGGCGGTACGGGCTGGATGGCGTACGAGAAGCTCAACGGGAACATCACCGAGGACTCGGACACCGCCGCCGAACTCGCCCGCTACGAGAAGGAGCGGCCGAGCGTCCTTGTCGAAGGGGCGCAGAATCTGCTGCTCATCGGCTCCGACTCGCGGGCCGGGAAGAACGGCGCGTACGGGCGCAACGACGGTACTCAGCGGTCCGACACGACCATCCTTCTGCACGTCGCCGCGGATCGCAGGAGCGCCACCGCCGTCTCCTTCCCGCGTGACCTGATGGTGGATGTGCCGGGGTGCCGCGGCGTCGACGGGGGGCGCACCGAGCCCATGTTCGCCATGTTCAACTACGCCTTCGAGGTCGGCGGCACCGCCTGCACCATCCGTACCGTCGAGAAGATGACCGGGGTCCGGGTCGACCATCACATGGTCGTCGACTTCCAAGGCTTCAAGAACATGGTGGACGCTGTCGACGGGGTCGAGGTCTGTCTCGACCGGCCCATCCGGGACAGCGACGCCCATCTCTCCCTGCCCGCCGGGCGGCAGCTCCTCGACGGGGAGCAGGCCCTCGGGTACGTCCGCGTCCGCAAGACCCTCGGCAACGGCAGCGACACCGATCGCATGGACCGGCAGCAGCGCTTCCTCGGCGCTCTCGTCACCAAAGTGCAGAGCGACGGGGTGCTCCTCAATCCGACGAAGCTCTATCCCGTGCTCGATGCCGCCACCTCGTCCCTGACCACCGACCCCGGTCTCGCCAGCCTGCGCGGGCTCTACGACCTCGTGCGCGGCATGCGCGGCATCCCGGCCGAGCGCATCCAGTTCCTGACCGTGCCCCGGCAGTCGTACGTCTACGACGCCAACCGCGACGAGCTCGTCCAGCCCGCCGCCGATCAGCTGTTCACCCAGTTGCGCACCGACTCCCCCGTCGTCGTCTCGACGAACACGCCCGCCGATCAGCGGAGCGAGGGCGAGCAGACGTACGAGGGCGAGGGGGAGGCGTACGAGGAAGGTGACGGGTTCGACTCCTCGTACGAATACGGGGGCTGGGACGACGGCAGGCCCGAGCCCGATCCGGCCGCCGCCGCACCCTCCCCCGCGCCCACTTTCCGCGGGAACACCGCGCGCCAGAACGCGTGCGGCTGAGGCGCCACACCCGTCCCGGGGTAAAGCACAAGTCATCAGCCGGCACACAGGTTCAAAGAAATGCGCCGGAATGACCGGTTGTAGGGGAGTGGAATTTGTCACCGCCGTCGCTCCACGCTGAACTGGGCGGATAGTGTGAGCGATCCGGTGCACCCGGCCATGCTGTCCTGGCCAGATCGCGCACCTTTCATGACTGACCGGGCGCCTGCTGGTGAGGGGGGCGAGGCGCCGCGTGGCCCCGACGGAGGATGCAGACAACCGTGGACGCGCAAGGCCGTGGGCGGGCCGACGACATCGATCCCGCTGACCAGTGGGTGCTCAACCCCAGCACCGGTGATTACGAACTGCGACTGACTCCTTCCTCTGGGCAGTCGACGGTGCCCGGCCCGCGCCGCACCGCACCGCCGCAGGGGCGGCGCGAGCGGCGGGAGACACCGGCCGCCAAGGACGTGCCGCCGCAGCGCAGCAGACGGCGTGAGCAGCAGGCGCCGCCCCCGGCGCCGAACCGGCGGCGTTCCAAGCCGAAGAAGAAGTCCACGGCGAAGAAGGTGCTGCTGTGGTCGTCCGGCAGCCTCGCTTTCGTGGTGCTCGCCGCGGCCGCGGGCGGGTACTTCTACTACCGCCACCTCGACGGCAACATCACCACGCAGGACGTCGTCGGTGCGAAGAATGGCTTCTCCAAGGACGAGGCGTTCAACATCCTCGTCATCGGCACCGACAAGCGCACCGGTCAGGGCAACGAGGGCTACGGCGACAAGGGCAGCGTCGGGCACGCCGACACCAATGTGCTGCTGCACGTCTCCAAGGACCGTACGAACGCGACCGCGCTGAGCATCCCGCGCGACCTCATCGTGGACGTGCCGCCGTGCGAGGTGAAGGACCCCGAGAGCGGTGAGCTGAAGACGATCCCGGGCACGTCGAACGTCCGGTTCAACACCAGCCTCGGGCAGGACGGGCGGGACGCCGGCTGCACGATGAAGACCATCAAGGCGGTCACCGGCATCACCGTCGACCACTTCATGATGGCGGACTTCAACGCGGTCAAGACCCTGTCCAGCGCGGTCGGTGGCGTCGAGGTGTGTCTCGCCAAGGACGTCGACGACGAGGACTCGCACCTCAAGCTCGACGCGGGCACGCACAACCTGGAGGGCGAGGACGCGCTGGCGTTCCTGCGCACCCGGCACAGCTTCGGCAACCAGGGCGACCTCGACCGCATCAAGGTCCAGCAGCAGTTCCTGAGTTCGCTTGCGCGCAAGATGAGTTCCGGTGACACCCTGACCAGCCCGACGAAGCTGACGAGCCTCGCCGAGGCCGCCACCAAGGCGCTCACCGTCGACAAGGGCATCGGCAGTCTGTCCAAGCTCAAGGACGTGGCCCTTGAGCTGAAGAAGGTGCCGACCAAGAACCTCACGTTCGTCACCACCCCGGTCGTCGACAACCCGGCGGAGAAGGTGCACGCCACGGTCGTCCTGAAGGAGTCGGCCGCGCCGCAGGTCTTCGACGCCATCAAGAACGACACGTCGCTCACCCAGACGCAGAAGAAGCAGAAGAAGAGCTCGGCCGACGACAAGCTCAAGGGCACCAAGTCCGCCGCCGGTGACGTCCGCGTCGACCTCTACAACGGCAGCGGTCAGACCGGCGCCGCACAGGCGACCCTGACGTGGCTGCAGGTCAGCGAGGGTGTCGCCAAGTCCAGCCAGATGGGCAACAAGCCCGAGCAGGCGAAGACGACCCTGGAGTACTCGCCCGACCAGGCCGACCAGGCCCGCCGCCTCGCCGACATCATGGGGCTGCCCGGCTCCGCGCTGAAGGAGGGGCAGAGCGAGAAGAACGATCAGGGGCTGCCCGCGATCGTCCTGATCCTCGGCAAGGACTTCAAGGGCGCGGGGACGCCCATCAGCGGTGGTACGGCGAAGGTCGACGCGCCGAAGACGACCGCTGACAAGACTGTGTGCGCCAAGTGACCAACCTCGGCCGCCCTTCAACTGTCTAACCATGTGACAGCGGGGCGGCCGAGTCGTGGCCAAGGGCGGGGAGGGCGGGGCAGGACATGGGGCGAAGTGGTGTGCGCGGGGTGCGGACGCGGTCGGAGATCCAGGAGGAGATCCAGGAGGAGACGGCGGCTCACCTGGGTGAACAGGGACGGGACGAGGCCGTGGACGTGGCGGTGGCGGCCGCCGTCGGTGGTGACGAGCCCCCGGAGCGCCCGCCCACGGGGCGCCGGCGCGCGGGCGGGCGGCCGAGGAAACGAAAGCACCGGATACTGCGCTGGACCGCGGGCGTCGTCGCGGTCGTGATCGTCGGTACGGCCGGCGCCGGTTACCTCTACTACCGCCACCTGAACGGCAACATCAAGACGGACAAGCTCAACCTCGGTGAGCACAAGGTCGCCGCTCCCACGCCGAACGCGGCGGGCCAGACCCCGCTGAACATCCTGCTCATCGGCTCCGACGCGCGCGACAACAAGGAGAACCAGAAGCTGGGCGGCGCCAAGGAGACCTTCGGCGGCACCCCGCTCGCCGACGTCCAGATGCTCGTACACCTGTCGGCGGACCGGACGAACATGTCGGTCGTCAGCATGCCGCGCGACACCCTGCTCCAACTGCCCAAGTGCACCGATCCGAAGACCGGCAAGGAGTACGAGGCGACGGTCGGGCGGCGTATGACAAACGAGTCCCTCGGCCGCGGCGGACCCGGCTGCACCGTCGCGACATGGGAGCAGCTCACCCGCATCCACATCGACCACTTCATGATGGTCGACTTCTCCGGTGTCGTGTCGATGGCCGATGCCATCGGCGGCGTCCCCGTCTGCGTCGACGCCAACATCCACTCCAAGGACAGCCAGGGCCACGGCTCGGGCCTGAAGCTGGAGGAGGGCACGCACCCCATCAAGGGCGTGCAGGCCCTGCAGTGGCTGCGGACGCGCTACGGCTTCGAGGACGGCAGCGACATCGCGCGCGCCAAGGCGCAGCACATGTACATGAGCTCGATGGTGCGCGAGCTGCGCGAGAACGCCACGTTCTCCAACCCGGGCAAGCTGCGCACGCTCGCCGAGAAGGCGACCGACGCGCTCCATGTCGACGAGGGCCTCGACACCGTCAAGAAGCTGTACGACCTGAGCAACGAGCTGAAAAAGCCCGAGCCCGGCCGCATCACCATGACGACGATGCCGTTCGTGTACGTGGGTGCCCGCGTCGCCCCCAAGGAGGGTGAGGCGGAGCAGTTGTTCCGGCTGGTGCGGGACGACATCGCCCTGGACGGCAAGGACAAGAAGAAGCCCGTCGAGGAGGAGGCCGCGAAGGACCCGGCCTCGCCGGACGACAAGATCGCCGTGCAGGTGCGCAACGGGACGCGGACCAGCACGACGCCCGCCACGCGCGGGCGTGCGTCGGAGGTGGCGCAGGCCCTCGTCGGCAAGGGGTTCGCCCAGGCCGTCGCGGACCAGGGGCAGTCGTCGGTCGAGGAGAAGACGGTGATCCGCTATCCGTCGGCCGACTACGAGGGTGATGCCCAGCGGGTCGCCAAGTCCCTCGGCCTGCCGCTGAGTTCGGTGGCGAAGTCGACGGACGTGTCCGGAGTGACGCTGATCGTCGGCGCGGACTGGCGGACCGGGACCACCTATCCGAAGACCGCGACCGACGACAAGGCGCCGAAGTCGGACCAGACGCTCAACGGGGCCGACGACGGCGACTGCATGCACGTGAACCCGGCGTTCACCTGGTGAACGCCGGGTCCGTCAGGCTTCAGCTGGTGGCGGGCTCGCTGTGCACCGTCGGCCTGCGTGAGGCGATGACCTTCCTGGCGAGCGACTTCGGGCTTGTCAGGAAGCCCCAGCCCCACGACATGTGCATCGTGGCGAGGGCTACGGGGATCTGCGCGCGCGCCTTCAGCGGCAGACCCTTGCCGGCGGGAAGGGAGCCCGCGATGATCGCCGCGAGATATCCGGCCGGGATGACGAACGCCCACGGCGTCACGGCCGCGCCGACCACGATGCCCGCCGCTATGGCGACGACGGCGGTCGGCGGCGCGAGGTAGCGCAGGTTGATGGAGCCGGCGTGGTAGCGGGCCACGACGTGGCGCCAGCGGCCGTAGTCCTTGTACTGCTTGGCCAGCGCCTTGATGGACGGGCGCGGGCGGTACGCGACCTTCAGCTCGGGCGAGAACCAGATCTTGCCGCCCGCGTCGCGGATGCGGAAGTTCAGCTCCCAGTCCTGGGCGCGGATGAACTCCTCGTTGTACCCGCCCTGCCGCTCGAGCGCCTCGCGGCGGAAGACGCCGAGGTAGACCGTCTCGGCGGGCTGTGCGGTGCCGCCGGTGTGGAAGACCGCGTTGCCCACGCCGATCTTCGAGGTCATCGCGGCGGCGACGGCCTTCTCCCAGTCGTTGGTGCCCTGGGCGTGCATGATGCCGCCCACGTTCATCGCGCCGGTCTCCTCCAGGAGGCGGACGGCGGTCGCGATGTAGCCCTGCGAGAGCGCGGCGTGGCCGTCGACGCGGACGACGACCGGGTGGCTCGACGCCTTGATCGCGGCGTTCAGCGCGGCGGGGGTGCGGCCCGTCGGGTTCGGCACGGTGTGCACGCCCGGGTTCTCGGCGACCAGCTGCGCGGCGATCTCGTCCGTGCGGTCCGTGGACGGGCCGAGCGCGAGCACGACCTCCATCTCACCGTCGTACTCCTGCGCCAGGATCGCCTCGACGGCCTCCCGCAGGTGCCGCTCCTCGTTCAGGATCGGCATGATCACGGAGACGGCCGGAAGCTGGTTTCCAGAGTTCACGTTCATCCTTGGTCACGTTACCGCCAATGGGGGACACCAATGCGCGCCGCCCGGCCCGCTGCCGCGGTCCGGAGATCGTATCGGCCTACGGTTCTCGGATTCCCAGCCCGCCCACGCGGAGGTGTCCGCCCGTGCCCACGCCGCCCCGCTCCCCGGCCCGCCCGAGCCGCCCCGCGCGACAACCGCGGGGACGGCGGCCGGTCGAGCCGCTGCGCCGCAAGAAGCCCCGGTGGGGCATGCGCCTCGCGACGGCGCTGTCGGTGACGGTGCTCGGTGCGGCGGGGCTCGGGCACGCCCTCGTCGCCGGGCTCGACACCGGCATCGACCGCATCGACCCGTTCAAGGACATGAAGAACCGGCCCGCCGCCGGGCACGGGATGAACGTCCTGCTCGTGGGCACCGACGGCCGCGACAAGATCAGCGAGGAGGAGCGGCAGAAGTACCGGCTGGGCGGGGCGCCCTGCCACTGCACGGACACCATCATGATCGTGCACATCTCCGCCGACCACGAGCGCGCCTCGGTCGTCTCCCTGCCGCGCGACTCGTACGCGATGATGCCGCCGCACACCGACGAGAACAGCGGCGAGCAGCACCACGCACACCCCGTGAAGATCAACGCGGCGTACGCGGAAGGCGGTCCGCAGCTCACCGTCCGCACCGTCGAGGCCATGACGCACGTCAAGATCGACCACTATCTGGAGGTCGACTTCACCAGCTTCATGAAGACGGTCGACGTGCTCGGCGGCGTCCAGGTCTGCACCGTCCGCCCGCTCAAGGACTCCTACACCGGCCTCGACCTCGGCGTCGGCACGCACCAGCTCAACGGCGGCCAGGCCCTGCAGTACGTACGGGCCCGGCACACCGACGGCGCCGGTGACCTCGGCCGGATGCAGCGCCAGCAGCGCTTCCTCGCCTCCCTCATCTCCAAGACGACCTCGACCGGGGTGCTCCTCAACCCCGTCAGGTTCCGGGAGGTCGCCCGTACGCTGCTGGGCTCCGTCCGCGCCGACAAGGGGTTCGGGACGGACGAGATGGTCGACCTCGCGCGCGCCATGCGGTCCTTCACCCCGTCGTCCTCGGAGTTCACGACCGTGCCGATCGGCAACATCGACTTCCCCGTGCCGAACATCGGCTCCACCGTGAAGTGGGACCCGGTGAAGTCCGAGAAGCTGTTCGCGGCGCTGCGCGAGGACAAGCCGCTCGCCGTGCACAAGAACCGGAAGAAGGCGGTCGTCGTCGACGTCTCGCCCGAGCAGATCCGGGTGCAGGTGGAGAACGCGACGGGGACGGCGGGGCTCGGCAAGAAGGTGGATGCGGCGTTGGCGGCGACCCGGTTCGTGACGAGCGGGGTGCCTGTCGATGCGGTCGATCGTTCTGCGCGGCAGACGGTTGTGCTGTATGACCCGCGCTGGGATCGGTCAGCGAAGTCGTTGGCGGCGGCGGTGCCTGGGGCTCGGATGCAGGCGGCTCCCGGGCAGGGGCCTGTGTTGAAGGTCCGGGTCGGGGCGGATTACCGGGGGGTGCAGCGGGTGCGGGCCGAGGATGCGTATCAGGGGGAGTACGGGGCTGTCACCGGGGATGAGGTGGCTTGCTCCTGAGCCGGCTCGGGCCCCTTGGTGTGCGGGTCACGGGGCTCTGCCCCGGACCCCGCTCCTCAAGCGCCGGAGGGGCTTGACTCGGCCGACTGGGCCCTCAGTTCCTTGATCGCCCTTCGCCGTGCCAGGCGGTGTTGGCGGCGGATCTGGGCCTCCTGGTAGCGGCGGCGGTCGCGGTCCGTCTCGGGGATGACCGGCGGGACGGTGCGCGGCTTGCCGTCCGCGTCGACCGCCGCGAAGACCAGGTAGGCGGAGCCGACCTGCTGTGCGGGCGCCGACTCGTTCCAGCGCTCGGCGAGGACGCGGACGCCGATCTCCATGGAGGTCCGGCCGACCCAGTTGACCTGCGCCTTGACGTGGACGAGGTCGCCCACGCGGACCGGCTCCAGGAACGCCATCTCGTCCATGGACGCCGTCACGGCCGGGCCGCCGGAGTGCCGGCCCGCGACCGCGCCCGCCGCGTCGTCCACGAGTTTCATGATCACACCGCCGTGCACCGTACCGAGGAGGTTGGTGTCGTTGTGCGTCATGATGTGCGACAACGTCGTGCGGGAAGCTGCGGTCGGCTTGCCCGGAAGGTCTGCTTCCGTGCCGTGGGCCTGGTCTGTCATGCCCTCCACCCTATGCGGCCCTCTGCGCGGCGCTTCTTTGTGTCAGCTTCGCAACAGCCCTGGCCCGAAATCTCAACCGCCCTGTAAAGCACACTGCCGCGCACGGCAAACTGAGTCCATGAGCGATTGGCCCGAGGGGCGGAGCGACCGGCAGGGCGGCGGCAGCCGTGGCGGCTACGGCCGTGGCAGCGCGAGCGCACGCCCCGAAGGCGCGCGTGTCATGCCACATGTGCAGCGCCCCGTCCCGCAGCAGCAGCCACAGCCCGGCTACGACGACACGTACGAGCCGCCGTACGACAGCGGCTACAACACGGGGCAGGTCTACGGCCAGCCCCACCACGGCCAGGGCGGCGGTGGCGGCGGTGACGGGTACGGGCCGCCGAGCGGGCGTGCCGCGCGTCCGGCGCCGAACTGGCGCAAGCGGATCAAGTGGACCGCGATCACCGTCGTCACGGTGGTCGTGGTGACGAGCGTCTCCACGTACTTCTGGGCCGACTCCAAGCTCCACAGGGACGTCGACCTGTCCAAGGTCATCGACCGGCCCGAGGGCGGCGAGGGCACCAACTACCTGATCGTCGGCACGGACTCCCGCGAGGGCATGTCCTCCGAGGAGAAGAAGAAGCTGCACACCGGCTCCGCCGAGGGCAAGCGCACGGACACGATGATGATCCTGCACGTCGGGGACAACGGGGACACGCTCGTCTCCCTCCCCCGCGACTCGAACGTCACGATCCCGAGCTTCAAGGGCGCCGAGTCCGGCAAGCTCTACCCGGCGACCGGCCGCCAGACGAAGCTGAACGCGGCGTACGCCGAGGACGGCCCCGAGCTGCTCGTGCGCACCGTCGAGGCCAACACGGGCCTGCGCATCGACCACTACGCGGAGATCGGCTTCGGCGGCTTCGCGAGCATCGTCGACGCGGTCGGCGGCGTCGAGATGAACCTGAAGGAAGGGTTCAAGGACAAGTGGTCCGGCGCCGACTTCAAGGCCGGCAAGCAGACCCTCGACGGCCAGCAGGCGCTCGCCTTCGTCCGTACGCGCCACGCGTTCGCCGCGTCCGACCTCCAGCGCACCAAGAACCAGCAGGCGTTCCTCGCGGCCCTCGCCCACAAGGTGGCGTCCCCGACGACCGTCATGAACCCCTTCAAGCTCTACCCGACGCTCGGCGCGGGCCTCGACTCGCTCGTCGTCGACAAGGACATGAGCCTGTGGAACCTGGCCTCCATGTTCATGGCCATGAAGTCGGTCTCCGGCGGCGACGGCGACGGCAAGTCCATGAACATGCCGACGAGCGGCTCGGTCGGCGGCAACCTGCTCTGGGACAAGACGAAGGTCAAGCAGCTCGTCGACCAGTTCAACAATGACGAGAAGGTCACCGTGACGAGCAACTAACAGCCTGGGCCGTCACCCGTCGCCGTAGTCCTCCACGTACGTGGCAATGAGCTCCAGCAAGGCGTCGGCCCGGTTCCGGTCCTCCCGCTGGGCGTGCAAGGCCGCGTCGACGGCCCGAAGCCGGTCGACAGCGGCGGGCTCGCCGTCCACCAAGTCGTCGACCACCGGGTCGGTGATGAGGTCCAGGCACTCACTCAGCAGCCTACGGGTGGCGGGCGCGGGTGGCCCGGGTTCGGGATCGCGGTACGGGCTGGTCAGGTACCGCGCCGGATCGGTGATGCTCCAGCCGACTACGCGCCCCCGCTGGACGAGGAGTGCCACGTCGGTGGCGATCCCGATGCGGGCCTCCAACGGCTCGTCCAGGACGTCGAGGCCCCGGAGGCAGGTGAGCACGGTGTCCCCCGGGCCGCGGCACAGCACCGAGCCCCTCTCGTGACAGAAGTCCCGGGCTTCGTCGGCCCGGAGCCCGCCCGGGCGTACCAGGGGGTGAGCGGGAGACGGGCGACGTCCTCCGCGGGGGCCGATCTCTCCGGCCAGTGCAGCTCCACCCCGGCCAGCGCCCGGTCGGCCGCCGTGAACCGGAACACGTCCGGCGCGTCCCACAGCCAGTCCTGGCTGCCGAAGGTGTCCAGCAGGAACCGCTCCCGCTCCGTGCGGTCCGCATAGCCCACGACGCGTACGGATGCATCGCCCGCGAAGCGAGGGGTGGCGGCGAGCGGGCCGCCGGCCACCGTCGCCGACCACCCCCCGTCGAACCGCACTGCCGCCGCCGTCATCCGGTCCCGTTCTCCTCGGACAGGTCGCCGATGAAGGCGAGAAGGGCATCGATCCGGTGGCGGTCCGCACGCTGGGCACGCAGGGACCGGTCGAGTGCCCGCAGCCGCTCCAGGGTGGCCGGGCCCCGGTCCCTCACGTCGTCGAGCAGCGACGTGGTGATCACGTCGAGGCACTCGGTCAGCAGTTGACGGGTGCCGGGGGAGGGAGGCTCCGGATCACAGGCGGCGAACCCCGTGGTCAGATACCGCACCGGGTCGGTCAGACTCCAGCCGACGACGGTGCCGTGCTGGACAAGGAGCGCCACGTCCGGCGCGGCCCCGAGGCGGGCCTCCAACGGCTCGTCCAGGACGTCGAGGTCGCGGAGGCAGGTGAGCACGGTGTCCCCCGGACCACGGCAGAGTTCCGTGATCACCTCCAGGCGGAAGTCCCCCGCCTCGTCCGCGCGAAGACCGCCCGGACGGACCCGGGGAAGGTCCGGAACGCGGACGGAGCTCGTCGGGTGTTTGACTTTCATGCCTTCCTCACCCGTCGCCGTAGTCCTCGAACAGGTCGCCGATGAGCGCGAGAAGGGCGTCGGCCCGGTGGCGGTCCTCACGCTGGGCGCGCAGGGCCTCGTGCAGGGCCCGAAGCCGTTCAACGGCGGACGGGTCCCGGTGCCTCACGTCGTCCAGCAGCGGCGAAGTGGTCAGGTCCAGGCTCTCGGTGAACAGCAGCCGGGTGGCCTGGGCGGCGGGAGACGGGTCGGGGGCGGCGAATTTGCTGGTCAGATACTGGACCGGGTCGGTAAGGCTCCAGCCGATGACTGTGCCGTCCTGGACGAGCAGCGCCACGTCCGGTGCGATCCCGATGCGGGCCTCCAACGGCTTGTCCAGGACGTCGAGGTCGCGCAGGCAGGTGAGCACGCTGTCACCCGGGCCCCGGCAGAGCTCCGTGGCCGCCTCCAGGCGGAAGTCCCGCGCCTCGTCCGCCCGCAGGCCGCCGGGGCGGGCGAGAGGCAGGTCCGGGACGCGGGCGGACTCCTCGGGATCGGCACTCTCGTAGGGCAACTGGAACTGAACACCGACCAGTTGCCGATCGGCCGGATCGAACCTGGCCTCGTCGGGCGCGTCCCACAACCAGTCCTGGCTGCCGAAGGTGTCCAGCTGGAACTGCTCCTGTTCCCTGACGTCCCCATACGGCGCGACGCGCACGCGCTGCCCCGCGAAATCGAAGCGCGGGGTGAGGGTCAGAGGTTCTCCCGTCACCGTCGCGGTCCAGTTGTCATCGAGGGTGAGTTTCACAGTGGATGCCGCCTCATCGAATCTGTTCGGCCGGGGCCACGAAGCCGTTCTTCGCCGGAATCCTGCCTTCCACGACGTCGGCATGGGTAATCGGCCCACCGGGATCGCTGGGCGAACCGCCCAGCGCCTTCGCTCCTGACTCACCCTTGATCCCGGAAGGCCCGTATGCCGTGATGGCATTGCCCGCCCCGGCGCCGCCGCCTTCCGTCACCACGACGTCCTCCCCCTGCCGGAAGATCAGCCTTCCGCTGCCCGCCGTCGAGTGGTACACGGCGTCAGGATTCTTGAGGATCTCCAGAACCCGTTCGTCACTGAAGCCGTGCTTGGTGTCCCCGTGGTAGCTGCCGCTCTTCCTCATCTTGCCGTCCTGGGCGCGTTCGATGACGGCTTCCGCGGTCTCGTGCGCTTTCTGCCTGGCCTGGGCGGCCTTCTCCTCCTTCGTGTACTTGGGCATCAGCCCCAGCGGGTCCGACCCCGCGTGCGGGTTGCCCACGTAAGCGAGCGGGTTCGGGGCGGGTGCCAGGCCCAGGGGGTCCGGGGAGGTGTAGCGGCCGGATTCGGGGTCGTAATGGCGGAAGTAGTTGTAGTGGAGGCCCGTTTCGGGGTCGTAGTACTGGCCGGGGAAGCGCAGCGGGGTGTAGGCGTCGCTGTCGCGGGGCCAGGCCGTGGTGCCCCACAGGGTGGAACGGGAGCGCCAGGCGATGTCACCGGACTCGTCGATCAGTTCTGTGGGGGTGCCGACGAGATCCGTCGCGATGGCGAAGAAGCGGCGGTCGATCTCCGCCTGGCCGCTGTCGGCGTCGAGGATGCGTTCGGTCTGGGTCAGGGGGACGACGTCCTGGTGGTCCCAGGTGAGGGCGACCGTGGTCGTACGGTCGGCCTGGACGCTGGTCTGTTCGCACAGGGTGAGGCCGTCCCAGGTGAACCGGGTCTCCTCGACCACGCCCTCGCCGTCGGACGCAAGGCGCTGCTTCGCCGTGCGGCGCCCCGGGGAGTCGTACCGGTAGCGCCACCGCGTCCCGTCGGGGGTGGTGACGCAGGTGAGGCGGTTCTCGGTGTCCCACTCGTAGCGCCAGGTGTCGGGCTTGCGGGAGAGGCGGGTCTTCTGCCGGAGGGTGACGCGGCCGAGCGCGTCGTGCTCGAAACGCACCCCGCCGGCCCGGGTGATCGTGGTGCCCGAATAAGCGCGCTCGCCCGTGGCCTCGGCGCTCGGGTGCCGGGACGGCCACGACGCCGAGGTCTGGTTGCCCGCGGCGTCGTAGGCGTATCTCTCCGTCCAGCCCTGGGCGTGGACGGCGGTGACCCGGCCCGTCCGGTCGAGGTCGAAGGTGCGGGTGCCCGAGAGCCGGTCCGCCACCGCGAGCAGATGACCGTCGGCGCGGTAGGTATAGGCCCGGCTGTTAACGGCGCGTGCGCCAGCGGTGATGTGCTGCTCGGCCAGCCGTCCGGCATCGTCCCATGCGGAGGCCACCGTGACGGCGCCCCCGAGGACACGGGCGAGTTCCCGGCCTGCGACGTCGTGGGTGAAGTCGACGTGCTGCCCGCCCGTCGTCAGCCGCTCGGGCCGGCCACCGGCGTCGTAGGCGTAGGAGGTGACATGGCCGGTGGGGGTGGTGCGGCGCTTGCGGCGGCCCAGAGCGTCGTAGGTGTAGGAGAGGGCGCGGCCGTCGACCAGCTCCGTCTTGACCCGACCCCGGCGGTCGTACTGGTAGCGGAGTTCACTGTCCGGGCCGACGGCTTCCAGGAGGCGGCCCGCGCGGTCGTAGGCGTACGTCGTCACCTGGCCGTCGACGTCCTTGCGGATCACTTGGCCCAGCTCGTCGCGCGCGAAGGCGATGGTGCCGCCGAGTGCGTCGGTCCGCGCGGCCAGCCGGCCCCCGGCGTCCATCCGGTAGCTGAGCGTGCGTCCGTCGAAGTCGGTCTCGGAGACGATGTCACCGGCGGCGTCGTACTCGTAGGTCCAGGTCAGGCCCTGCGGGTTGGTGACGCGAGTGAGGTGGAGCTCCGCGTCGTGCTCGAACTCGTAGCGCACGCCGTCCGGCCCGGTGCGCGCGAGCGGCAGGTCGAAGTGGGTGTACTCGAAGCGGGTGACACCGCCCGACGCGTCGGTGTGGGTCAGGCAGTTGCCCTCGCCGTCGTAGGTCCATGACTCGGTAGCGCCGTCGGGGCCGGTGCGGTGGGCGAGCTGCCCGTCGGCATTCCATGCGTAGGACGTCACTCCGCCCACCGGGTCGGTGATCCGCAGGGGGCGGCCGAGAGCGTCCCGCTCCGTGCGGGTGACGTCGCCGGAGGGGCCGGTGACCTCGACGGCCAGGCCCGCCGCGTCGCACACCACGTGCGTGGTGGCGCCGAGCGCGTCCGTGACGGAAGTGAGGCGGCCCGCAAGGTCGTAGGTGTGGTGCGTGGTGGAGCCCGCCGGATCGGTGACGGCCGTGCGGTTGCCGCGTTCGTCGTACGTGTGGACAGTGCGGCCGCCGTCCGCCTGGACGACTTCCACCGGCAGCCCGGACGGGCCGCGCACGGTGCGCAGTTCGCTGCCGTCGGGGCGGGTGGCCGCGACGAGCCTGCTGTCCTCGTCGTAGGTGAACGAGGTGGTGTGGCCCAGCGGGTCGGTGCAGGTCCGTTGGTTGCCGCGCGCGTCGTAGCCGAACCGGGTGGTGCGGCCCAGCGGGTCGGTGAGTTCCACCAGGCGGCAGCCGGGCTCGAACACGTGGCGGGTCGTGTGTCCGTCGGCGGCGGTGAGCGTGGTGGTGGTGCGGCCCGTTTCGGGGTCCGGGTCGGTGTAGGCGAGAGTGATCCGGACGTGCCCGGCCTCGCCGCCCTCGGAGACGACACGGTCGCGGTCGTCGTACACGTAGTCGTAGCGGCTGTTGTTCGAGTCGATCCAGGCGGTGACGCGGCGTCGGTCGTCGTAGACGAAGGTGGTGACGGCCCCGGACGGCTTCGTGACGGTGGTGAGGTTGCCGTCCTCGTAGCCGTAGCTCATCAGGGGCAGGTCGGCGCCGCCCGCTCCCGCGCCCGCCAGGGACAGGGCGGTGAGCAGGCCGTCGGTGACGGACAGCTTCACGTGCCGGCCCGCCGAGTGGACCAGGGCTTTCGGTACTCCGTCCTCGCCCCGGTCGATGGTGACGGAGTGCCCGTTGCGTTCGGTGATGACGGAGAGCCAGGCACGGCCGTCGTCTCCCGGCCCGGTGCCTGCTGGGGCGTCGAAGTGGAACGCCAGGCCGCTGTCGGTGTCGGTGACCGTGTAGGTGCCGTCGGCGTCACGCGCCAGCTCGGTACGGGCGGTCCCGGTGACGGGCCGGGTGGAAGCGCCGGGCACGGGATGGGGGTACGCGACGAGGAGCCCCTCGGCGGTGACATGGAGGACGCCGACCGAGTCGACCTCCAACCGCTCGTCGACCGTGGACGTCCAGGCGGGGCCCATGAAGCGGCCCACGGTGCAACCGGACTCCGTGCGACGGGAGAAGACCAGGGGCAGGATGCCCGGCAGCACGAGGTCGGTCTGCGGCAGGTACATCTTGCCCGTGGCGAGGTCCACCGGGTCGCCGCCCTGCTTGCGGTCGCCGTCCGAGGTCGTGTGGCTGCCCTCGGGGTCGTCGTCGAGCATTCGGCGCGCTCTGCCCGCGTCGGCCAGGTCGTCCGCGGCGCGCATGGCCTTCGCGGCGCCGGCCGCGTCCTTCGCGAGGCGCGCGGCCTTGACGGCGGCACCGCCACCGCCCGTCGCGGCCGTCAGGGCGAGATCGGGGAGCAGACGGCCGAATCCCTCGGCGGGGTCCTTCATGAAGTCGCTGACCATCTGCTTGCCAGTGCCGACCGGGTCGTTGGCGGCGATGACCAGGCCTGCGGCCAGGCTGTTGAGGTTGGTCACGTACTCGGCCGGGTGCGTGAGGTTGTACGGGTCCGTGGGGTTGATCCCGCGGACGAAGTTGAGCAGCCCCGCGGTGCCCTTGATGATGCCGCCGCCGACGTGGTCGCCCATGAGCTGCAGCTCTTGTGACCCGGCGGCGAGCTGCTCGCCGTAGGAGGGCTTCTTCGGAGCCAGGTCCCGGGCGGCGCGGACCGCGGCGGACGCGGTCGCCGCGGCTGTGTTCCGCTGCTTGCGCGCCTCGGCCAGGATGTCCTGGGCGTCCTGCATCAGCTTCTTGCCCGGGTCCTCGAACGTCGAGGCGGGACGGGGCGGCAGGCTCGACGGGTCCCGCTGGTCGGCGGGCTGCCCGTTGTACTTGTCGACCGCCTTGTTGAACTCGTCCACCTTCTTGCGGTGGGCGTCGGCGGCGGCCTCGGACGCCTTGGTGCCTTCCTTCCACTTGTCGATCGCCGTCTGCGCCTGCCCTTGGGCCCAGGTGACCGTTCCGGCGAAGTTCTCCATCGCCGCGGCTGCCTTTTCGCACGCGTCGGCGCCGGTGAACCACTTAGGCGGCTGCTTGGACACCGCCTTCCGCAGCGCTTCGGCGGCCTCGCCCTTGAGCTCTGTCGAGGAGAGGCCCTTGATGCCGTTGCCCGTGGTGTCGAAGGACTTCTGGAAGCCGCGGAGCTGCTCGGCCCTGGCGAGGATCGTGCTGGGGCTGCCGTAGATAAGTTTGGTCTTGTCCTCGGTCTGACCGAGGTCCATCTCGTCGACCTCGGCGCCCATCCGGTTGGCGACCGAGCGGGACTGTTCCCGTACCCAGTCCGCACCGGACTCCCAGCCGACGTCGTCCAGCCTGTCGGCGGTCCACTTCCCGGCGTCCTCGACCCGGTTGCCGACCCATTCGACACCGTCCTCGACGACGTCCTCGACCGCATCGGGTGTGATGTCACTGATGATGTCGCCGAAACCCACCGTCAGTTACCCCCGGTTTCGTTCTGCTGCTGTTGCGCGCGTTCCTCCGGCGACGGGCCGAAGCTGTCGTCAAGGGCCTGGTTCCACTGATCGTCCGAGATGCCGAGGGCGCCCTTGAGCAGGTCCGACTGCCGGCCGCCCTGCCCCTCGGTGAGCACGGTGCGACCGGTCTCCTTCCAGGTCTGGCCCATCTCGTCACCGGCCTTGTCCCACGACTCGGCGCTCCAGTCCGGGTCCAGGGCATCGGGCTTGAAGACCTCGCCCCAGCTCTGCTGGGTGATCTCCTCCTCGCTGGCGTACGGGCTGCCGCCCATCACGGAGTTGACGCCCACCTTCAGCGCGCCCTCGACGTACTGGTCGTGCTCCCACTGGGTGCCCGCGGCCAGGCCGAGGCGGTTCGCGAGCTCGCTGGCGTCGTGCACCAGCGCCCGCACACCCCACTCCCAGCGCTCGCAGAAATCCTCGAAGTCGACGGAGAGACCGTGGTGGCCCACCTCCATCCCTGTCGACAGTTCCGAGAAGCCCTTGCCCATGACCGAGCCGGTGGCGCCGCCCAGCTCGCCGAGCTGGTCGATGGTCGCGCCGACGCCCTGGGTGAACTTGGCGACGGCGGCCTTGTCGAAGTGCAGGTCGGCTGCTTCACCGCCCATGGCCGTGGCTCCCCTGCGGCTCGGTGGCGTCGACGGCGGACTCGTCGGGCACGATGCCGACGACCGGAGGGAAGAACATCGAGCCGTCCTCGGTCGCGATGTCGACAGCCAAGCCCGCGGGTTCGTCCAGTGAGGGCACGATCTCATCGACGATGCGGGCGCCCAGCAGCGCCGCGTACTCCATGGGCTGATCGCCACCCGTGCGCGATCGGGCGAACCGGGCGAGCGCCACCTCGTCGGTGAATCCGCACACCCAGCGCACCCCGCCCGACCGCACCGACCAGAGTCCGCCGCCGGACACCGGCACCAGCAGTACCGAACGCCTCATCTCACCGACCAGAGCGCGGGGGTCGCCGACACCCCCTCTCCGTTCTGTGATCCGTTCGGCGAGCGCCGACCGTCGCTGCTCCACGCCGGTTCCCCCTTCGTGGCGTCTTCTGTTGCCTACGGGCGAGGACGTACGAGGTGGTGTGCCAGGTTCCCGGGGGGTAGTAACGGCCACCCGTTACATGCGCGTACGCCCCTGCCGGCGTGCGCAGGGGCGTACGCGTTCGTTCGGTGGGTTCTACGGCAGGTTGCGCGCCATCACGATGCGCTGGACCTGGTTCGTGCCCTCGTAGATCTGGGTGATCTTCGCGTCGCGCATCATGCGCTCGACCGGGTAGTCGCGGGTGTAGCCGTAGCCGCCGAGGAGCTGGACGGCGTCCGTCGTGACCTCCATGGCGACGTCCGAGGCGAAGCACTTGGCGGCGGCGCCCTGGAAGGTGAGGTCCTTGTCGCCGCGCTCGGACTTGGCGGCGGCCGCGTAGGTGAGCTGGCGGGCGGCCTCGATCTTCATGGCCATGTCGGCGAGCATGAACTGGATGCCCTGGAAGTCGGCGATCGGCTTGCCGAACTGCTTGCGCTCCTGGACGTAGCCCTTGGCGTAGTCGAGGGCGCCCTGGGCGACGCCGAGCGCCTGGGCGGCGATGGTGATGCGGGTGTGGTCGAGGGTCTTCATCGCGGTCGCGAAACCGGTGCCCTCCTCGCCGATCATGCGGTCGGCGGGGATGCGGACGTTGTCGAAGTAGACCTCGCGGGTCGGCGAGCCCTTGATGCCGAGCTTCTTCTCCGGGGCGCCGAAGGAGACACCCTCGTCCGACTTCTCGACGACGAAGGCGCTGATGCCCTTCGAGCGCTTGTCGGGGTCGGTGACGGCCATGACCGTGTAGTACTCGGAGACGCCCGCGTTGGTGATCCAGCGCTTCACGCCGTTCAGCACCCAGGAGTCGCCGTCGCGCACCGCGCGCGTCTTCATGCCCGCCGCGTCCGAACCGGCGTCCGGCTCGCTGAGGGCGTACGAGAACATCGCGTCGCCCTTGGCCAGCGGGCCCAGGTACTTCTTCTTCAGCTCCTCGGAGCCGGAGAGGATGACGGGCAGCGAGCCCAGCTTGTTGACGGCCGGGATCAGGGAGGACGAGACGCAGGCGCGCGCCACCTCCTCGATGACGATGACCGTGGCGAGCGCGTCGGCGCCCGAGCCGCCGTACTCCTCCGGGACGTGCACGGCGTGCAGGTCGTTGGCGACCAGCGCGTCGAGCGCCTCCTGCGGGAAGCGCGCCTCCTCGTCGACCGCGGCGGCGTACGGCGCGATCTTCGTCTCGGCGAGGCCGCGGATGGCCTCGCGGAGCATGTCGTGCTCCTCGGACGGACGGTAGAGCTCGAACTCCGGGTTGGACGCCGATCCGGCCAAGGTGTCTCACGCTCCAAGCGCTGCTAATTACCGTTAAGTAACCCAAATTTTAGTTCTCGGGCCGCAGCTTCGATACGTGAGCTGCGCGACAGCGGGAAAGTTGCCCGCCGAGAGGCCCGGGCATGCCACGACTATGCTCGTCCCGCACACGCGCAGCCACACCTCTGGAGCTTCGTCATGGCCCTGAAAATCACCGTGATCGGTACCGGCTACCTCGGCGCCACGCACGCCGCGGCCATGGCCGAGCTCGGTTTCGAGGTGATCGGCCTGGACGTCGTGCCGGAGAAGATCGACATGCTCACGCGGGGCGAGGTCCCCATGTACGAGCCCGGTCTCGAGGAGCTGCTGCGCAAGCACGTCGCCGGGATCGAGGGCTCCACCGGCCGGCTGCGCTTCACCATGGACTTCGCGGAGGCCGGGGCCTTCGGCGACGTGCACTTCGTGTGCGTCAACACGCCGCAGAAGCACGGCGAGTACGCGTGCGACATGAGCTACGTGGACTCCGCGTTCGCCTCGCTCGCCCCGCATCTGAAGGAGGGCGCGCTCGTCGTCGGCAAGTCGACCGTGCCGGTCGGCTCGGCGCACCGGCTCGCCGGGCTGCTCCCCGAGGGCGTGGAGCTGGCGTGGAACCCGGAGTTCCTGCGCGAGGGCTTCGCGGTCGACGACACGCTGCACCCGGACCGGATCGTCGTCGGCGTCGGCAGCGAGCGGGCCGAGAAGCTGCTGCGCGAGGTCTACGCGACCCCGCTCGACGAGGGCACGCCGCTCGTCGTGACCGACTTCCCGACCGCCGAGCTGGTCAAGACCGCCGCCAACTCCTTCCTCGCCACGAAGATCTCCTTCATCAACGCGATGGCCGAGGTGTGCGAGGCCGCGGGCGGGGACGTCGCCCAGCTCGCCGAGGCGATCGGCTACGACGACCGGATCGGGCACAAGTTCCTGCGCGCCGGGATCGGGTTCGGCGGGGGGTGCCTGCCCAAGGACATCCGGGCGTTCATGGCGCGCGCCGGTGAGCTGGGCGCCGACCAGGCGCTGACGTTCCTGCGCGAGATCGACTCCGTCAACATGCGGCGGCGCGGGGCGATGGTCGAGATGGCCCGTGAGGCGCTCGGCGGCGGTCCGTTCCTGGGCAAGCGGGTCGCCGTGCTCGGCGCCGCGTTCAAGCCGGACTCGGACGACGTACGGGACTCGCCCGCGCTCAACGTCGCCGGGCAGATCCACCTCCAGGGCGGGCAGGTCACGGTGTACGACCCGAAGGGCATGGCGAACGCGCGCCGCGTCTTTCCGACGCTGGGGTACGCGGAGTCGGCGCTCGACGCTGTGCGCGGGGCGGATGTCGTTCTGCATCTGACCGAGTGGCGGGAGTTCCGGGAGCTTGATCCGGCGGAGCTCGGCGCTGTCGCTTCTGCGCGGGTGATTCTGGATGGGCGCAATGCGTTGGACGCCGGCGCTTGGCGGGGGGCCGGGTGGACTTATCGGGCTATGGGGCGGCCCTCCGCGTAGACGTCTCCGTCTGCCCAACTGCGGCCCCTTTCACGACCGTCCCGTGTGTCGTGGCTGGTCGCGCAGTTCCCCGCGCCCCTGGCGGCGCGCCCGCTCAAAGGACTACTTCGCTCTGTAGCGGCGCATCTTGGCTCTGGATCCGCAGACCGCCATCGAGCACCAGCGGCCTCGGGCCGCCGGGCTGCGGTCGTAGAAGGCCCAGCCGCAGTCCTCGGCCTCACACGCCTTGAGGCGGGTCCAGGTGCCGTCCTTGACGGCCTCCGCGATCGCCGCCGCCACCCGGGAGAGCAGCGACGCGTCGTCGTCCACCGGGACCAGGGCCGCCGAGCCGTCCTCGTCGTCGACCGCCACGCGCAGCGGGGCCTTCGCCAGCAGGTCGCCGAGCGGGGTCACCGTGCGGTGCGGTGGGTGGCCCGCGTGGGCCAGGCAGGCGGCGCGCAGTGATTCGCGCAGTTCGCGCGCCGCGTCGACCTCCGCCGCCGTGATGCCGAGGTGTTCGCGGACCTTCGCCGAGCCCAGCGTGTCGGCCTCCGCCGTGAGGTCCGGCACCGTGTTGACCAGGGCCTCGATCAAGGCAAGACCGCCGGGTGCGGACGCACGCTCACTCATGCTTGCGACGTTACCCCTTATGCGGCACCATGCGGTAACGGCGTTACCGGTAAAGGTCTGGTAGGGGTAACCGCCGGGTCAGCCAACCGTGACCGAAGGAGAATCATGGCCATCGCCAAGCTCGATGTCGTCGCCCTCGACTGTCCGGATCCGCGCGCGCTCGCCGACTTCTACGCGGCCGTCCTCGGCGGCACCGTCGTGGACACCGAGGACGACGGTGACTGGGTCGTCCTGAAGGTGCCGGGCGGACAGCTCGCGTTCCAGAAGGCGCCCGGGTACGTGCCGCCGGCCTGGCCCTCCGCGGAGGCCTCGCAACAGTTCCACCTGGATTTGACCGTCGAGGACCTGGACGCCGGGGAGAAGGAGATTCTGGCGCTCGGCGCGAAGGTGCTCGACAACGAGGACAAGAGCCGCAGCTGGCGGGTGTACGCGGACCCGGCCGGACACCCGTTCTGCCTCTGCGCCTGCTCGTCCTAACAAGTCGCCGTCGACGGGCCCCGGCGGCGGCGGGTCTCGCGGGCCGTGAACTCCACGCCGCGCAGCACCCGCTGGACGTTGCCCCAGGTCAGCAGCGCGATGTCGGTCTCCGGCCAGCCTCGGTCGAGAAGTTCGGAGATCAGCGCCGGGTAGCCGGTGGGATCGGTGAGGCCCTCGGGGTGCGGGTCCCCGGTGTCGTACATGCCGGACAGGCCCACGGCATGGGGGCCCGCGACGCGGCGTACGTGGTCGAGGTGGTCGGCCACGTCGCGCAGGGCGGGGCCGGTGCGCGCCGCCGAGCACGGCACCAGGCAGACGCCCCGGTTCTCGCCCAGGGTCGCCAGGAGGTCGTCGGGGACGTTGTCCGGGTGGCTGTTCAGGGCCTGGGCGCCCGAGCGCGTGAGGATCACCGGGGCCTTCGACACGGCGAGGACACGGGCGCAGGTCGCGGGGGTCGCGCCGGTCAGGTCGACGAGCATGCCGAGGCGGTTCATCTCCCGGACCATCTCCTCGCCGAACCGGGTCAGGCCGTCCTGCGGGGCCCACGGCGCGCCGCTGAGCGTGAGAACGCGCAGGCCCAGGTGGTGCAGGGCGCGCAGGGTGCCGAGCGAGTCGCCCGCGGCGGTGGCCGGGGCCGGGCCGATCAGGACGGCGATGCGGCCGTGGGCGCGGGCGTCGGCCGTCTCCGAGGCGGAGCGCGCCAGGCGCAGGCCCTCCGGGTAACGGGCTACGACGTTGTTGACCTGGTCGATCTGTTCCAGCGCCGAGGTGACCGGGCGGTCCTGGGTCGTCTCAAGGGCCCACATCAGCGCGCCCGTGCCGCCCTCGCGCAGGCGCGGCAGGTCCGTCTCCACGGCGTGCTCGCCCATCTCCAGGTCGTACCAGGGCAGGGTGGGCAGTGTGCCGAGGAGTCCGCAGCAGCCGTCGGCGACCGGGTGCCTGTGGAGCAGGGCGCGGGCCGACGCCGGGCTGCGCGCGGGGTCCGTCCCGGGTTCGGACTCCGGCTCGGGCAGACGGGATTCGTCCAGCGGGGCGGGGCTGTCGAGCTCGCCCACGCCCGTGGTCGCGGTCAGTTCGTCCTGTAGGTCTGCCATGGGCACGGCTCCGGCCGGGGAGAGGTGGGGACACGCTGTCCGCTCAGACTGGCACGGGGGGTGGGGCGGGTACGTGGTGGGCGGCGCCGTTCGGGGGACTTGGGTGAGCCGAACGGGGGCGTGGCTGCATCCAAGGTGACCCGGCGTTCGGTAGGCGGCCGTGTTTTTGCGCGGGCCCTTTTGCGTGGTCACCCGGCGCGTGGGCACCGCCGTGCTTTCGTGCGGGCACCTTCGTGCGCTGGCCCGGCGCTGAGCGCCGCCGTGCTTTCGTGCGGGCCCGCTCGTGCGCTGGCCCGGCGCTGAACACCGCCGTGCTCTCGTGCGGGCCCATTCGTGCGCTTGCCCGGCGCTGGGGTGCCGCCTTGCCCACCCTGCCGCCCTGGGGGTCCCCCCGGACGGAGTCTGGGGGAGGCAGATTGCCCAAGGCGGGGCGGCTGGGTGGGAGGGGCGTGGCGGCAGATTGCCCAAGGCGGGGGCGGCTGGGTGGGAGGGGCGTGGCGGCAGATTGCCCACGTCGGGGGCGGGTGGGTGCTCGCCCGGATCGAGCCGGGCGGGCGCTGCGTGTCAGGCGTCCAGTTGGTCCAGGGTCGCGTTCGAGGGGCCGCGGGTCGACTGGAGGTCTCGGGACACGTCTTCCGCCGCCCCCAGCACGCGTACCGCGTTCTTCCACGTCAGCTTCGAGAGGTCCCGGTCGGACCAGCCCCGGGTGAGGAGCTCCGCGATCAGGTTCGGGTAGGTCGAGACGTCGTTCAGGCCGTCGGGGGTGAAGGCCGTGCCGTCGTAGTCGCCGCCGATGCCGATGTGGTCGATGCCCGCGACCTCGCGCATGTGGTCGAGGTGGTCGGCGACCGTGGAGACCGTGGCGACGGGGCGCGGCCTGGACTCCTCGAAGGCGCGGTGGAGCTTCATCGCCTCGGGCGAGGAGTCGAGGTGGTGGAAGCCGTGCGCGCGGAGGTTGGCGTCGGCGGCCGCGGTCCAGTCGACGGCGGCCTGGAGGACGAACTTGGGGACGAAGGTGGCCATCGCCACTCCCCCGTTGGCGGGCAGCCGCTCCAGGACGTCGTCCGGGATGTTGCGCGGGTGGTCGCAGACGGCCCGCGCGGAGGAGTGGGAGAAGATCACCGGCGCCACGGACGTGTCCAGCGCCGCGCGCATCGTCTCCGCCGCGACGTGCGACAGGTCGACGAGCATGCCCTCGCGGTTCATCTCGCGGACGACCTCGCGGCCGAACGCGGAGAGGCCGCCGACGCTCGGCTCGTCCGTCGCGGAGTCGGCCCAGGCGATGTTGTCGTTGTGGGTGAGCGTCATGTAGCGGACGCCGAGCGCGTACAGGGCCCGTAGCGTCGCCAGGGAGTTGTTGATCGAGTGGCCGCCCTCGGCGCCCTTGAGGGAGGCGATGCGGCCCTCGGCGCGCGCCGCCTCCATGTCGGCGGCGGTGAGCGCGGCCCGCAGGTCGCCCGGGTAGCGGGCGATGAGCTGGTCGACGCAGTCGATCTGTTCGAGGGTGGCGCTGACCGCCGCGTCGCCGGTGAGGTCGGTGCGGACGTAGACGGACCAGAACTGCGCGCCGACGCCGCCCGCCCGCAGCCGGGCCAGGTCGGTGTGGAGGTGGGCGCTCTGGTCGGCGGCGATGTCCCGCGCGTCGAGGTCGTAGGTGACCTGCTCGCGCAGCGCCCACGGCAGGTCGTTGTGACCGTCGACGACAGGGAACTCGGCGAGTATCGCCTTGGCCTGCTGCAACGCCTCGTCCGTCATACCGCTCCCACTCACTTCCGGATCACTCCTTCGTACGGCTCGACCTACTTGCCGAAGCCGAAACCGGCCCCGGCGCCCTCCGCCTTGGCCCGCAGCCGCTTGCCCTTCTCGGTGGCCTGGTCGTTCAGCTCCTGCTGGAACTCCTTCATGCGGCCGAGGAGCTCCTCGTCGTGCGCGGCGAGCATGCGCGCGGCGAGCAGCCCCGCGTTGCGCGCCCCGCCCACGGAGACGGTGGCGACCGGCACCCCGGCGGGCATCTGCACGATGGAGAGCAGGGAGTCCATGCCGTCGAGGTACTTCAGGGGCACGGGCACGCCGATGACGGGCAGCGGGGTGACCGAGGCGAGCATGCCGGGCAGGTGGGCGGCGCCGCCCGCGCCCGCGATGATCGCCTTGAGGCCGCGCCCTGCGGCGTGCTCCCCGTAGGAGATCATCTCGTGCGGCATCCGGTGCGCGGAGACGACGTCGACCTCGTAGGGGATCTCGAACTCGGCGAGGGCCTTCGCCGCCGCCTCCATGACGGGCCAGTCGGAGTCCGAGCCCATGACGATGCCGACGACGGGGCCGACGGCGGAAGAGGACTGGCTCGCGGCGCTCATTCGGTGATCGTGCCCTTCAGGTATCCGGCCGCGTGCCGGGCGCGGTCGAGGACCTCGTCCAGATCGTCGCCGTAGGTGTTGACGTGGCCGACCTTCCGGCCGGGCTTCACGTCCTTGCCGTACATGTGGATCTTCAGCTGCGGGTCGCGGGCCATGCAGTGCAGGTACGCGCTGTACATGTCGGGGAAGTCGCCGCCGAGGACGTTGGCCATGACCGTCCACTTCGCGCGCGGGCGCGGGTCGCCCAGCGGGAGGTCGAGGACGGCGCGGACGTGGTTGGCGAACTGCGAGGTGATCGCGCCGTCCTGCGTCCAGTGGCCGGAGTTGTGCGGGCGCATCGCCAGTTCGTTGACGAGGATGCCGGGCTTCCCGTCGGGTCCCCGGGTCTCGAAGAGCTCTACCGCCAGGTGGCCGACCACGTCCAGTTCCTTGGCGACGCGCAGCGCCAGCTCCTGCGCCTCGCCCGCGAGCGCCTCGTCCAGGCCGGGGGCCGGGGCGATCACCGTGTCGCAGACGCCGTCGACCTGCTGCGACTCGACGACGGGGTAGGCGACGGCCTGGCCGTGCGGCGAGCGCACGACGTTCGCCGCCAGCTCCCGTACGAAACCGACCTTCTCCTCGGCGAGGACCGGGACGCCCGCCTTGAAGGGCTCACCCGCCTCCGCCTCGGAGCGCACGACCCACACGCCCTTGCCGTCGTAGCCGCCGCGCACGGTCTTGAGGACGACGGGGAAGCCGTCGCCCTCCGCCGCGAACGCGGCCACGTCCGCCGCGTCCCGCACGATGCGGTGGCGCGGGCACGGGACGCCGAGCGCGCTGAGCTTCGCGCGCATCTCGCCCTTGTCCTGGGCGTAGAGCAGCGCGTGGGGTCCCGGGCGGACGGGGATGCCGTCCGCCTCCAGGGCCCGCAGGTGCTCGGTCGGCACGTGTTCGTGATCGAAGGTGATCACGTCACAGCCGCGCGCGAACTCGCGCAGCGTGTCCAGGTCGCGATAGTCGCCCACGACGACATCACCGACGACCTGCGCCGCGGAATCCTGAGAAGTGTCACTGAGGAGCTTGAACCTGATGCCGAGCGGGATGCCCGCCTCGTGTGTCATACGAGCGAGCTGCCCCCCGCCGACCATGCCGACTACCGGGAACGTCACACCCCCAGCGTATCGGCCGTTCGGCCGGAATCCGTACGGGCCTCCCCTTGGAGGAAGGTCCACAAACCTCACCACCGGGCGACTTCGGGAGCGCGTGGTTAGCATGACAGGAGTGGTCCCGACGGACCGCGAGACCACATTGACGGGGACTACGGGGGCCGAGGCGACCACATGAAGGCGACCACCAGCCGAACATCCGGTGCGGACAGCGGGGTGCGGCCGGGCCGCATCGGCGCGCTGCGGCAGCGTTTCGACGCCCTGGCCCGCGAGATCGCCAAGTTCGGCGTCGTGGGCGCCCTGGGCGTGCTCGTGAACTTCGCGGTCTTCAACGCGATGCGGCACGGCACCGACCTCCAGGTCGTGCGGGCCAGCGTGATCGCGACGATCGTCGCCATCGCCTTCAACTACGTGGGGTTCCGCTACTTCACCTACCGCGACCGCGACAAGAGCGGCCGGGCGAAGGAACTGACCCTGTTCCTGCTGTTCAGCGTCGTCGGCCTGGTCATCGAGAACGGCGTTCTCTACGTGGCCACGTACGCCTTCCACTGGGACAGCCAGTTGCAGAGCAACGTGTTCAAGTTCCTCGGCATGGGGCTCGCGACCCTGTTCCGGTTCTGGTCGTACCGGACCTGGGTCTTCAAGACGCTGCCCGCGCGGGAGACCGTGGCGCGCGCGGAATCGTTCCTGGAGGACGAGTCGGACGCGAAGCCCGTCTACCGCGTCAAGCCGTAGCCGCCCGGCGCCTCAGCGGATCGTCCCCGGGTCCTCCTCAACGTCCGCGTTCTTCTTCAGCGGGGTGCGCGACAGGAACAGGCCGAAGACGGGCGGTGCCGCCTGGAGCATTTCGAGCCGGCCGCCGTCGGCCTCCGCGAGGTCGCGGGCGACGGCGAGGCCGATGCCCGTCGAGTTCCGGCCGCTGATGGTCCGCTCGAAGATCCGTGAACCCAGCTCGGCCGGGACGCCGGGTCCCTCGTCGGTCACCTCGATGACCGCCTGGTTGCCGGTGACGCGGGTGCGCAGGGCGACCGTGCCGCCCCCGTGCATCAGCGAGTTCTCGATCAGCGCGGCGAGCACCTGGGCGACCGCGCCCGGTGTGCCGACCGCCGTGAGGTGGCGCTTGCCGGACGAGACGATGGCGCGGCCCGCGCTGCGGTAGGCCGGGCGCCACTCCTCCAGCTGCTGCTTGATCACCTCGTCGAGGTCGAAGGTGACGGCCGAGCCCGTACGCGGGTCGCGCGAGTTCGTGAGCAGCCGCTGCACCACGTCGGTGAGCCGCTCGACCTGCGCGAGCGCGATCGTCGCCTCCTCCTTCACCTCGGCGATGTCGTCGGTCATCGTGATCTCTTCGAGCCGCATCGAGAGCGCGGTCAGCGGTGTGCGCAGCTGGTGGGAGGCGTCGGCGGCCAGGCGCCGTTCGGCGGTGAGCATACGGGCGATGCGCTCGGCCGAACCGTCGAGGACATCGGCGACGCGGTCCAGCTCGGGGACGCCGTAGCGCTTGTGGCGCGGGCGCGGATCGCCGGAGCCGAGGCGCTCCGCGGTGGAGGCGAGGTCGGTGAGCGGGGAGGCGAGCCGGTTGGCCTGGCGGACGGCGAGCAGCACGGCGGCGACCACCGCGAGCAGCGCCACGCCCGCGATGATCAGCAGGGTCCGGCCGACCTCGCGGGTCACGGCCGAGCGGGGCTCCTCGACGGTGACCTTCTCGCCCCGCTCCCCCTCGGCGGTGTACGTGATGACGTCGCCCTCGGGTTCCGTGCCCAGCTCGATGGGGGCGCGGCCCGGGATGGCGACGACCGCGTACCGCTCCTCCATCGCGATCTGGTCGGCGAGGATGTCGCGGCTGACCTGTTCGTCGCTGAGCAGGCGGCTGTCGACGATGGAGGCGAGGCGGACCGCCTCCGACTCGACGCGGTCCTGGGCGCTGTTGCTGATGGTCCGGGTCTCCACGATGACGAGGGAGACGCCGAACACGGCGATCACTACCAGGACGACGGCGAGGGTCGAGTTGATGAGTCGGCGGCGCATTGTCTCAGTGTCCCGGATACGCGCCCGGCGCCCGGGTTGCCGTCACGGGGCTCCGCCCCGGACCCCGCTCCTCAATCGCCGGAGGGGCTTGATTGCGCTCAGCTCTTCTCGAAGCGGAAGCCCACTCCTCGTACCGTCGCGATGTACCGGGGGTTCGCCGCGTCGTCGCCCAGTTTCTTCCTGAGCCATGAGATGTGCATGTCCAGGGTCTTCGTCGACGACCACCACGTGGTGTCCCAGACCTCGCGCATCAGCTGGTCGCGGGTGACGACCCGGCCCGCGTCGCGCACGAGCACCCGCAGGAGGTCGAACTCCTTCGCCGTGAGCTGCAGTTCCTCGTCGCCCATCCAGGCGCGGTGGGACTCCACGTCGATCCGGACGCCGTGCGTGGCCGGGGTCTCCTTCGGCTCGGCGGCGCCGCGGCGGAGCAGGGCCCGGACGCGGGCGAGGAGTTCGGCGAGGCGGAAGGGCTTGGTGACGTAGTCGTCGGCGCCCGCGTCGAGGCCGACGACGGTGTCCACCTCGTCGGCGCGCGCGGTGAGGATCAGGATCGGCACCGTGTGCCCCTCGGCGCGCAGCCGCCGGGCGACCTCCAGGCCGTCCATCCCGGGCAGGCCCAGGTCGAGGACGACGAGATCGATGCTGCCCTGCAGTCCGGCGTCGACCGCGGTCGGTCCGTCCTCGCGCACTTCGACCTCGTAACCCTCCCGGCGCAGGGCGCGAGCCAGTGGTTCCGAGATGGAGGCGTCGTCCTCGGCGAGCAGTACACGGGTCATGGGGTGATGGTAGTCCGCGGCGGAGGACGGTCGGGGGGTGATCGGCGAGAGCGCCCCACCGGGGGGCGGCCGAAGGAAACGGAGCCACTGCCTCCGGGTTCGCGCCCTGCGGCTGTGGGATGCGATCCTGAGAAACACCTTCGAAACAGTGCGGGCGGTTCCGTTCGGACCTGTGATCCATCTCTCAAGTCCTTCCATATGCGGCACTGTCGTGTCGTATGGTGACCGAACGCCTGATGCACTAATGGGGGACCTTAGGAGCGCACTGCGCACCAAAGGTCCCTTTCCTGTGTGAGCTGACCGCGGTCAGCATCGAAAGGAACGACCTGTGGCCGGGCCCCGCGCGCAGCGAAGCGTGCCGGGGTGTGGATCCCGGGTCCGCCGTACCTCGTCGCGTGCGAACTCCTCGCACGGGCAATCCCCCGGGGCGTGGGGAGGACGGTAGGACTCCGGTGCCGGCCGACCCCCCACCGGGCGCGCACCGGCTCTGCCCCGCGCGTCCCGCACACCCTCGAGGATCGACCATGGCGTCCAGCCTGACGAAGGACTCGGCCAGCACTCCTGGCACCGAGAAGACCTTCTTCGGCCACCCCCGCGGACTGGCCACTCTCTTCATGACCGAGATGTGGGAGCGCTACAGCTTCTACGGCATGAAGGCCCTTCTTCCGCTGTACCTGATCGCCCCCGGTGGCATGCACATGAGTGCCACCAACGCGACGGCGATCTACTCCGTCTACATGTCGATGGTCTACCTGCTCGCCATGCCCGGCGGCTGGGTCGCGGACCGCTTCTGGGGCCCGCGCAAGACGGTCGCCATCGGCGCCGGAGTCGTCATCCTCGGCCACATCACGCTCGCGCTGCCGAGCGCGGCCACCTTCTTCGCCGGCCTCGCGCTCGTCGCGCTCGGCTCCGGCCTGCTGAAGGCGAACATCTCCGTGATGGTCGGCCACCTCTACCAGGGTCCGAAGGACCCGCGCCGAGACGGTGGCTTCACGCTCTTCTACATCGGCATCAACGTCGGCGCCTTCCTCGCCCCGCTGACCATCGGCACCGTCGGCGAGAACGTCAACTGGCACTTCGGATTCGCGCTCGCCGCGCTCGGCATGGCCCTGGGCCTCGGCCAGTTCCTGCTCGGCTCGCGTCACCTGAGCGAGCAGAGCAGCGTGGTCGCCCAGCCCGCGACGCCCGAGCAGCGCCGCTCCGCCCTGCGCAACGGCCTGATCTGGCTGATCGTCGCCGTCGTGCTCTACACGCTGATGGGTGTCACCGGGAACTTCGCCGACTGGGCGCTGATGCCGCTGATCATCGCCGGTCTGGTCATCCCGATCGCCGTCCTGGCGCGCATGAAGCGCGACAAGGAGCTCAGCACGCTCGAGCAGTCGAAGCTGTCGGGTTACATCTGGTTCTTCGTCGTCGCCGCCGTCTTCTGGATGATCTACGACCAGAACGGCTCGACGCTGTCGATCTTCGGCGAGACCAAGACGACCAACCACCTGCTCGGGTTCGACTTCCCGACCTCCTGGTACCAGTCGCTGAACCCGATCTTCGTCATGGCGCTCGCCCCCGTGGTCGCCTCCGCCTGGCTGTGGCTGAACAAGCGCGGCAAGGAGCCGAGCACGGCCGTCAAGTTCGCCTCCAGCCTCACGCTGATCGGCATCTCCTTCCTCGTCTTCCTCATGCCGCTGCTCGACACCGCCACCAACGGCGGCCGGGTCAGCCCGATGTGGCTGGTCGCGATCTACTTCATCCAGACCGTCGGCGAGCTCTGCCTCTCCCCGGTCGGTCTGTCGCTGACCACGAAGATGGCGCCGGAGAAGTACAGCGCCCAGATGATGGGTGTCTGGTTCCTCGCGGTCACCGCGGGCGACTCGGTGACAGGTCTGCTGACCTCGCCGCAGCTGGGCGTCGACCTCAACAACAGCGGTGCCGTCACCGTCGAGGCGATCCTCGCCGTCATCGCGGGCTTCGGCATCTGGACCTCCCGCAAGAAGGTCAAGCAGCTGATGGGCTCCGTCAACTGACCTGACCGCACCCCACACGTCAGGGCCGCCGCACCGAAGCTCCGGTGCGGCGGCCCTTTCGTACATCAGCGTGTCCGCGCCGCCCGCCGCCTCGGCAGGAACGTGAAGACCGCGCCGCCCAGCAAAATCACCGTCCCGGCGACCAGGCCGAGCGCGCGCAGGGCGCCGTCGTGCGAGGCGCCGGTCTCGGCGAGGCCGCCGCCGCCCGCCGTGTCCGTGCCCGCCGCCGAGGCGCCCCCGGAGCCCGAGCCGCCGGACGAGCCCGCGCCGCCGCTCGCGCCGCCCTCGACCGCCTTCGTGTCGATCTCCAGGGAGACCTCCGTCTTCGTCGGCGTACACGTGGTGGTCGTGCCCAGCGCCTTCACCGTGAGGACGCCCGGCGACAGCGTCGATTTGCCGTCGGCGCCCGGCTTGTAGGTACCGGTCAGGTCCGGGATCGTCATCGGGTCGCCGGACTTGATGGGCTCCTTGTTGGTCGGGCCCTCGACGTTCACCGTGCCCTTGTCGGCGCCGCCCAGCTTCACCGCCATCGACGGCTTGACCGAGTCGGCCGGGATGTCGGCGGGGCTGTCCATCACGGACGCCCCGAACATGACCGTGAGGGCGTACGCCCCGCCGTCCTTCTTGGCGTTGATCTGCACGGGTGACGTCGCGTTCTTGTCGCCGATCGGGGTCTTGCAGGCGTAGGGGACGGAGACTTCCTTGCCGGTGAAGTCGGTCTGACCGCCGCCTCCGCCGCTGGTGGAGCCGCCTGAGCCGGTGGAGCCGGTGGAGCCGGTGGAGCCGGTGGAGCCGCCTGTGCTGCTCGAACCGCCCGTACTGGTGGAACCGCCCGTGCTGCTCGTCCCGCCCGAGCTCGTGGTCCCGCCGGAACTGCTCGTCCCGCCCGCGGCGCTCGCCCCGCCCCCGTCCGTCACCTTGATGGTGACCGCCGCCTCGACCGTCTCCTTCGGGGCGCACTTCGTGTCCGTCGAGATCGGCTTGCTGACGTTGATGGTGTACGCGTCCGGGGTCAGCGTCACGTCCCCGGCCGTGGTCAGTTTCAGCTTGCCCGTCATGTCGGAGAGGACCATCGGGCTGTTCTTCGGGATCGCCGGGTTCTTCCGGGCGCCCTGCACCTGGAGATCACCGCTCTGCGCGCCGCCCACCTTCACCGTGCCCGTGGGCTGCACGGTGTCGGCGTCGAGGTCGAGGACGTCCGGGTTCTTCGAGGCGGCCTGGGTGGTCTTCCAGACGACGTCGATCTCGTCGCCGACCTTGGCGGTCGCCGGGGCCGTGATGTCGGCGACCGTGGTGCCCTCGACCGGCGGCAGCCCGGAGATCGACGGCGGTATGCACTCCGTCCGGTACGAGGAGTCGGCCGCGTGCGCCGGGACCGCGGCCAGCCAGAGCCCCGCACCGGACAGGATCAGGGCACAGCCGGCCGCACCGGCTCTCCGTTGCCTGCTCACGTGTTTCCTTTCGTCGTCCTGCTGTTGTCGGGCGGTGCGGAGAGCTGCCCGGCCGCGGGTTCGCCCGGACCGTTGTCCGGGGCGAACCAGGGCAGGGTCGTCGTGGGGTCGGCGGCGCCGTCCCGGGGCGCGTCCGTCGTCCTGGGGGACCAGGGGCCGGGGAGGCCGGGAAGACCAGGGAGATGGGAGAGGCGCTGGATGCCCCGGTGCCGCCCCGGCGCGTGCGGGTCGCGCGGGGAGCGCGGGGGGCGTGGGGGGCGTGGGGGGCGTGAGTTGCCGGGGGTACGCCAAGTGCGGAAGTCACGCGAAGTACGCGGGCTACGCGGTCGCAGCCGGTCCACGACCGCCATACCGATCCGGAAGACGGCCGCCGGGACGACGACGCAGAGCAGGATCCAGAACAGCACGACGCCCCAGGGCCGGCCGACGCCCCACGGCTGCTCGGCCAGGACCTTGCCGCCGTACTTCAGCGACACCAGGTAGTCGCCGTGTGCCCCGCCCGCCAGCTCGACGGGCAGCGCGATCCGCGCCTTGCGGCCCGGCGCGATGGTGCCGCGCCACTGCTGCTCCTCGTACTGCGGTGCGAACACGCCGTGTGCCGTGCCGACCTGGAAGACCGGGTTCTTCACCGGGGACGGGCCGACGTTGCCCACGGTGAAGACGAACTTGCGGGCGGGCGGGGCGCCGAACCACGTCAGGACGGAGCTCGATCCCTCCAGCCGCGTGTCGGTGACCATCGACAGCCGACCGGCGCCCGACTCGGCGGGCAGCGCCCGCACCGGATGCCCCGCGACCTTCAGCACGGCGTCGACCTGCGCCTTCGGCCCGCCCTTCACGGTCGCCACGTGGACGACGCACGGGCAGGGCCGGGGCGGCTCGACCACCGGGAGCCGCCTGCTGAACGTGCCCCGGGTGCCGGTGGTGACGGCGCGCCCGTCGCCGTTGGCGCAGGAGTTCGTGCCGCCGACGACTCCGCGCGCCGGGCTCGACTGCCCGCAGATCAGGAGCATCAGCAGCGTCCTCGACCCCCACCCCGTCCCCCTGACGGTGATCGACCCGCCCGCGCCCGCCTCGGTCCTGGACAGGGCGACGGTGGGCCGGTCCGCCGCCGCGGCCCACGGCGCCGTGCCCGCCAGGAGCGCGGCCAGGAGCGCGGCCAGGAGCGCGAGGACGGTCAGCAGGCGGGGGGCGGATGCGCTGCTACGGGTCATGACGCGCTCCTGCGACGACGACGGCGTACGAGGCTGTGGGCGGCGCAGCCCACGGCCGCGACCAGGGCGGTGGCTCCACCGAGCGGCCCCCAGGGCACGAACCGGGCCGTGGCCGCCGCCGAGTCGTGCGCGCCGCCGCCCGCCGTGACCGTCACCTTCACGTCGACGGCGTCGAACGACGGGGCGTCGGGCCAGGGTTCGGTCAGGCCGACGCGGTGGCCTGGCGGCAGCTTCAGCGGCAAGGTGCGCGGCGCCTTGTCGAGGACGCGGCCGAGGAGGCCGTCCGCGGTGATCGCCAGGCGGGGGGTGAGGGTGGTGTTGCCGCGGTTCACGACGTCGTACGTGATGTGGCGCCCGGCGGTGATCCGTACGTGCTCGACGGTGAGCGCCGAGAGGGTGGGGCCGCTGACCCGCAGGTGCACGCGGACGCCGGAGGTCCGGCCCCCGGCGTCCGCGACGATCGTGCCCTCGAGGTTGCCCGGGGTGGCGGCTCCGGGCACGGTGACCGTGAACGGGATCTCGGCGCGGGTGCGAGGGGGGACCCGTACGGGGCTCTCGGCGGGCGTGATCCAGGGGGCGGTGGTGCGCAGGATCACCCGGAGGGGGCGGGCGGTCGGATTGGTGACGGCCACCTCGTCCTCCAGGGCGGTGCCGGGGCCACCCTCCGCGTAGATATACGGGCGGCCGTTCTGGGCGCCCGCCGAAGGGGCGATGGTCCAGGTCGGCGGGGCCGCGGTGGCCGGTGACGCGGCGAGAACCGTCGCCAGCGACGCGGTCGCCGCATACAAGCCCCTCCGGCGATTGAGGAGCGGGGTCCGGGGCAGAGCCCCGTGGCCCGCGCGCCGTACGGGCCGGTGTCTCGTCGGCGAGCGCAGCGGCATGGTGGTTGCTCGCGCCGTTCCCCGCGCCCCTAGCGGGGCGTCCCCTGGTGGCGCCTTGTCAGCCACAGGGTTCCCGCCACTCCGGTCAGGAGGACCGTGCCGCCCAGGGTGCCCAGAGCGAGCGCCGAGTCCCCGGGGCCCGTCTGCGGGAGCTGGGAGTCGTCCGACGCGGCTCCCGGGGCGGCCCCCGACGTGTCTGAGTCGCCGCTGCCGGCCGCGCCGCCGCCCTGCACCGTCAGTTCCAGCGACGGCTTCGGGCTGTTGCCCGGTGTGCAGGTCGTCGTCGTACCGAGCGCCTTGATGGTCAGGACGCCCGCCGTGAAGGTCACCTTGCCGCTCTTCTTCGGGGTGTACGTCCCGGAGAGGTCGCTGATCTTGATGGGGGTGTTGGCGGGGATCGCCGCGGCGTTCGGCGGGCCCGAGACCGGCAGCGAGCCGCTGTCCGCGCCGCCGAGCCTGATCACGGCGCTGGGGTTCATCGCCCCCTTGCCGAGCTCGACCGGGCTGGAGGAGACGCCCTTCTGGAAGGTCATCGTGATCTTGTAGCCGCTGCCGCTCTTGACGCTCTTCATGTCGATCGGGGAGACGGCCGACTTGTTGCCGATCGGCGTTTTGCAGTTGTAGTTGACGTCCTGGACCGTGGCCTCGGCCGCCGGGGCGGCCATGAGCACCGCCGAGCCGGCCAGGGCCGCGCTCAGCGCGCACGCGGCGGTTCGTTTCTGGTACGTCCGGTACGACACCTCGGGATCCCTCCAGACCGACGGCTGCCGACAGCTCAGTTTGCTGACGGTTCATCAGATGCGAGTGGCTCAAGGTACGCCCGGCGCCTTGCCGAGGGAAGACACAGAGCAGCGGAAGACGAAGAGCACGCCGGATCGAAGCGATCCGGCGTGCTCTCCGTATGCGGGAAGGGTGTGTCTCAGGCGGTACGTGGAGGGTGCGCCTCAGGCCGTGCGTGAAGGGCGCGCCTCAGGCGGGGGTGCCCAGCTCCGCCCAAACGGTTTTGCCGACGACCCCGGGCGTGCGCACGACGCCCCAGTCGAGGCAGAGGCGCTGCACGATGAACATGCCGTGCCCGCCGGGCCGCCCCGCGCGGTGCGGGGTGCGCGGCTCGGGCTGCCCGGCACCGTGGTCGGCGACCTCGATGCGCAGCACCTTGTTGTCGAGGGAGACCGTCAGCGAGTCCGGGCCCTCGGCGTGCAGGCAGGCGTTGGTGACCAGCTCGGAGACGACGAGCAGCACATCCTCGGCGGCGGCGCGGCTCTCCGCGCTCGGGGCGGGCAGCCAGCCCCACGCGTGCAACGCGTCCCGGGAGAAGTCACGGGCGAGCGGCACGATGCCGCTCGCCCCCGCGAGGCTCAGCGTGCGGACCTGCCGGCCGCCGGCAGCCGGAACATCGCCGGACTCGGGGCCGTGGTCGCCCGGCGAGTAAGGCCGGGTGGTGCTCATCAGCACTTCACCTCACCGATTCACCATTTCAGCTTCTTCTTCAGGACTCAGGGCACAGGGTTGCAGGGGTGGTCGGGTGTCTCCTGCCCGGCCGGACGACGAGAACACCCATCGATTCGGTGCGGACCCTGTGACGCCGATAACGCCTCGGTCACGTGGAGACAACTGGAGCGTAACTTCTACCGCTCCGGGGCACGACCGCATCCGCTCACTCCGCGGCGAGCGCCGCGGACAGCGTTTCATGCAGGGTGAAGACGGCGTCGGCGCCGGTGATCTCGAAGACCCGGGCGACCACCGGCTGCATCCCGGCCAGATGAACCCCGCCACCCGCGGCCTCGGCCTTGAGGCGGGCCCCGAGCAGCACGTTCAGCCCCGTCGAGTCGCAGAACTCGAGCCGCGCGCAGTCCACCACCAGCCGGGAGAAGCCGTTCACCAGGCATTCTTCGAGGGGTTCGCGCAGCAGCTCCGCGGTGTGGTGATCCAGTTCACCCACCGGGGTCACGACGGCGCTGGCGCCCTCTTCCCGTACCTCGACCAGAAGCCGGCCCCGATGAGCGCTGCCGACTGTCCCGCGGTCCATGACGTCTCTCTCTCGCTGCCTTCGACGTGCCGGTTGACGCCCTCGAACACTACGCCTTCTGTACGGCACCCGGTACCCAACAACCCCTAAGAAACGGACATTTAGGGGCATAGCGCACTTGCGGCCCGGCGACGAAAGCGGGTAGGCCTAGTAAGGACAGAAAACGAACCCGCCGGCTTTGGAGGCGCCGCACTCCCGACAGTGCACGTATTGGCATCGGCAGCCATATGCCGAGAACGATGGAGGACATCATGTCACCCCGGCTCGACGCCTCGCATACCGACCAGGCGACGTCGACACCCGCACCGGAACGCCACTCCGACCTCGCGTCCGAAGCCCTGGAAGGCGCCCCGGACGGCGCTCTGGAAGGTCTCGACGGGCTCCCGGAGATCCCGCCGTTCGCCGAGGTGGGAGCGGTCGACGCCCGCGCCCTGTCCAAGACGCTCTTCGAGCGCCTTGAGTCCCTCGAAGAGGGCACCCACGAATTTTCTTATGTCCGCAACACCCTGGTCGAGCTGAACCTCGCCCTGGTGAAGTTCGCGGCCTCCCGGTTCCGCTCCCGCAGCGAGCCCATGGAGGACATCATCCAGGTCGGCACGATCGGCCTGATCAAGGCGATCGACCGCTTCGAGCTGAGCCGTGGGGTCGAGTTCCCCACGTTCGCGATGCCAACCATCGTCGGTGAGATCAAGCGCTTCTTCCGCGACACCTCCTGGTCCGTCCGGGTGCCCCGGCGCCTCCAGGAGCTCCGTCTCGACCTCGCCAAGGCGGGCGACGAGCTCGCCCAGCAGCTCGACCGGGCCCCCACGGTGGCCGAGCTCGCCGAGCGCCTGGGCCTGTCGAACGACGAGGTCGTGGAGGGCATGGCGGCGTCCAACGCCTACACCGCCAGCTCGCTCGACGCCCAGCCCGAGGAGGACGACTCCGAGGGCGCCCTCGCGGACCGCATCGGCTACGAGGACCACGGCCTGGAGGGCATCGAGTACATCGAGTCCCTGAAGCCCCTCATCGCCGAACTCCCGGCCCGCGACCGCAAGATCCTCTCCCTGCGCTTCGTCGCCAACATGACGCAGTCCGAGATCGGCGACGAGCTGGGCATCTCCCAGATGCATGTCTCCCGCCTGCTCTCCCGCACCCTGGTCAAGCTCCGCAAGGGGCTGACGGTCGAGGAGTAGCACCACTGCTTCGCGGGGCCCGCCTGTTGCCGACGTCGACGTCGACCACGGGCGGGCCCTTCGCTCGTTCGGGGCGCGGTCAGGTGTTGTGCCTCTCCGGCGGCACCGGTCTGCGTAGCTTGCCGGGCATGGCTCATCACCAGGACCCCGACGCCGCGGCGAGCGTCCCCGCCTTCTACGGCGCCGAACTGCGGTACCAGCGCAGGGCCGCCGGCCTCACCCTCGAAGGTCTCGCCGAGGGCAGCTACCGGGGCGTCTCCTTCCTCAGCCAGATCGAGCGCGGCGAGCGTCGCATCCCGCTGGACCTGGCCAAGCACGCCGACGCCAGACTCGGCACGGACTTCTTCGAGCGCCGCTGCGAGGATGCCCGTCGGGCGCGCAGGGGTGGGCACGCGGAGTACTTCGCGGATGTCGCGGAGATGGAGCGGTTCGCTGAGTCCATCGAGGACTGGGCTCCGCTGATCGTCCCCGGGTTGTTGCAGACCGCGGCCTACGCACGGGCAATCGTGCGAGCGGCGATGCCCAGAGCCTCGGACCATGAGGTCGAGGACAAGGTGGACGCGCGAATGAAGCGGGCCGATCTGTTCGACCTGGAAAAGCCCCCGACGTTCTGGGCGATCCTCGACGAGTCGGTGATCCGGCGCTCGGTCCTGGTTCGGCAACAGATGGCTGAGCTGCTGGAGCACATCATGCAGGTGGTCGCCTCCAGCCGCTCCCTCCTGCAGATCGTCCCGGCGACGAGCGCAACGCACCCGTTCATGATGGGCATGACCAGGACGATGACGTTCGCGGACGCTCCCCCAGTCGTTTACGCCGAGAGCCTGCACAGTGGCCAACTCATCGACTATCCGCCACTCGTGCAGCAGTACAGGCAGTCGTACGATCTGCTCAGGGCCGCCGCACTGTCTCCAGAGGCGTCCCTGGCCATGATCGAGGCGGCGGCAGAGGATTTCCGAAATGGCAGACGCAGCAGGTGACTTGAGCACGGCCCGCTGGCGCAAGACCAGCTACAGCAACGGAACCGGCGGCGATTGCGTGGAGGTCGCCGACGGGTTCGCCGGCGCCGCCCGCTGGCGCACGAGTAGCTACAGCAATGGAACGGGCGGCGAGTGTGTCCAGGTCGCCGACGGGTTCACCGGCATCGTCCCCGTCCGGGACTCCAAGGTCGCCGACGGCCCCGTACTGGTCGTCACGGCGAACGCCTGGGCCCGCTTCATCGGCGACCTGGTCTCCTGAGGTCAGGCCCCGACCCGTACCCCCGCCCGCCACACCTCGCCGACCAGCGGCACGCCCGGCCGGTACGCCAGGTGTACGTGGCTGGGGGCGTCCAGGAACGCCAGGTCCGCGCGGGCGCCGGGGGCCAGGTGGCCCACGTCCGTGCGGCGGAGTGCCGCCGCGCCGCCCGCTGTCGCCGACCAGAGGGCCTCGTCCGGGGTCATGCCCATGTCCCGTACCGCCAGGGCGATGCAGAACGGGACGGAGGACGTGAAGGAGGAGCCCGGGTTGCAGTCCGTGGAGAGGGCCACCGTCACGCCCGCGTCGAGGAGGCGGCGGGCGTTCGGCCATTCCGCTCGGGTGGAGAACTCGGCGCCGGGGAGGAGGGTGGCCACCGTGCTGGACTGTGACAGCGCCTCCACGTCCTCGTCCGTGAGGTGCGTGCAGTGGTCCGCGCTGGCCGCGTCGAGTTCCACCGCCAGTTGGACTCCGGGGCCGTAGGAGAGCTGGTTCGCGTGGATGCGGGGGGTCAGGCCCTTCGCCTTGCCCGCCGTCAGGATGGCTCGGGCCTGGTCGCCGTCGAACGCGCCCTTTTCGCAGAAGACGTCGATCCAGCGGGCGTGGGGGGCGCACGCGTCCAGCATCTCGCCCGTCACCAGGTCCACGTACGCCGCCGGATCGTCCGCGTAGTCGGGCGACACGATGTGGGCGCCGAGGTAGGTGACCTCGTCCGTGTGGGACGCCGCGATGCGCAGGGCGCGGGACTCGTGTTCCGTCGACAGGCCGTAGCCCGACTTCGTCTCGAACGTGGTCGTGCCCTGGCGCAGGGCCTCCGAGAGGTAATGGGTGAGGTTCGACTCCAGTTGCGCGTCTGTCGCCGCCCTTGTCGCCGCCACCGTGGTGCGGATGCCTCCGGCCGAGTACGGCCGTCCCTCCATGCGGGCGTTGAACTCGTCCGTGCGGTCTCCTGCGAAGAGGAGGTGGGAGTGGCTGTCCACGAAGCCGGGGATCACGGCTCGGCCCCGGGCGTCGTGCGTCTTGTCCGTCGCCGGGACGTTCTTGTCGGGGCCCGCCCAGGCGATCTTGCCGTTCTCGATGATCAGGGCGGCGTTCTTGATCTGACCGAGGGGGCCTTCGCCCAGGGCGGGGTTGTTCGTCACCAGGGTGCCGATGCCGGTGATCGCTGTGGTCGGGGGCGTCATGGTGCTGGCTCCTTCTTCCTGAGGCCACGGGGCTCTGCCCCGGACCCCGCTCCTCAATCGCCGGAGGGGCTGTTCTGCGGCTGACTGGCGCCTATGCATGCAGCGCCGCGATCGCGTCCGTCAGGGCCGTCGCCACGTCGCCGATCCGTGCGTGCCGGCCGTCCGCCACGACGCGCCGGCCGCCCACGATCACGTCCGTCACGTCCGCCGCGCTCGCCGCGAACACCGCCGTCTCCGCGCCCAGGCGCGGCGCCGCTCCCGCCGTGCGGACCGAGTTCAGGGACAAGGTCACCAGGTCCGCGACCGCGCCGACCTCCAGGGTGCCCGCGTCGGGCCAGCCGAGGGCCGCGTGGCCGTCGACCGTCGCCGCGCGGAGCAGGGCCGATGCCGTCCAGTGGCCGCGCGTGCGGGAGCGCAGGCGCTCGTTCAGCTCCATCGCGCGCGCCTCCTCGAACGGGTCGATGACGGCGTGGCTGTCCGAGCCGAGGGAGAGGGGGCTGCCCGCCTGCTGCAGGGCCACGGCCGGGCCGATGCCGTCGGCCAGGTCGCGTTCGGTCGTCGGGCACATGCAGGTGCCGGTGCCCGTGCCGCCGAGCAGCGCGATGTCGGTGGGGGTGAGGTGGGTGTTGTGGACGCCCGTCGTGGTCCGGCCCAGTACGCCGTTGTCGGCCAGGAGCCGGGTCGGCGTGCAACCGTGCGCCGCCTCGCACGCCTCGTTCTCCGCCGTCTGCTCGGAGAGGTGGACGTGGAGGGGGGCCCGGCGGGTCCTCGCCCACTCCGCCACCGTCGAGAGCTGCTCCGCCGGGACCGCGCGCACCGAGTGCACCGCCGCCCCGATCCTCGCGTGCGGGCGGTCCTTGAGCAGCGACGCGCGTTCGGCCCAGGCCTCCGTCGTGCCGTCGGAGAAGCGCCGCTGGTGGTGGTCGGGGGCCTTGCCGAAGCCCGACGAGACGTACGCCGTGTCGAGGAGCGTGATGCGGACGCCCGCCTCCTCCGCCGCCGCGATCAGCGCCTCGCCCATCGCGTTCGGGTCGGCGTACGGGGTGCCGCCGGGGGCGTGGTGCAGGTAGTGGAACTCGCCGACCGCCGTGATGCCGGCCAGCGCCATCTCCGCGTACACCGCCCGCGCGAGCGCGTGGTACGTGTCCGGGGTCAGCCGGTCGGCGACCCCGTACATGGTCTCGCGCCAGGTCCAGAACGTGCCCGAGCCGACCTGGACCGTCGAGCGCAGCGCCCGGTGGAAGGCGTGGCTGTGGGCGTTGGCCAGGCCGGGGAGGGTCAGGCCGCGCAGGATCACCGCGCCGGGCGGGGGTGTCCCGACCTCCGTGCGGACGGACCTGATGCGGCCGGTGCCATCCCCGCTGACCCCGCTGACCCCGCCGCCCTCGCCGCCGTCGCCACCCTCGCCGGTCGACACCTCCACCGCCACGCCCGGCTCCACCGTCGGGTCGAGCCAGGCGTGCTCCAGCCAGTACGTCGTCGTCTGCTCCGCCGTCACTTGCAGGCCAGTCCTTCCAGTACGTCGGCCAGGGCGCGCACGCCCGCCACGCAGTCGTCCTCGGACGCGGACTCGGCCGGGGAGTGCGAGACGCCCGTCGGGTTGCGTACGAACAGCATGGCGGTGGGGATCGACGAGGCGAGGATTCCCGCGTCGTGTCCCGCGCCCGTCCCCAGGACGGGGACCCTGAGCTCCGCCGAACCGGCGCCCGTACCGAGGATGCGGGCCAGTTCGTCGCGGAGCGCGTGGTCGAAGTCGACGACCGGGGTGAACGACTCGCGTGTCATGGCTACGTCGATGCCGTGCGCGTCCGCGTACTCGCGCGCCGCCTGCTCGATCGCCGTGACCGTGCGGTCGAGCGCGTCCTGGTCGGCGGCGCGTGAGTCGAGCCAGCCGCGGACCAGGGAGGGGATGGCGTTGACGCCGTTCGGCTCGACCGCGATCTTGCCGAATGTGGCTACCGCGGCGTTGAGCCGGGCTTCCCTGCGCGCCGCCAGGACCGTCTCCGCGTACGGGAGCATCGGGTCCCTGCGGTCGGCCAGGCGGGTCGTGCCCGCGTGGTTCGCCTCGCCGCGGAAGTCCAGGCGCCAGCGGCCGTGCGGCCAGATGGCGCTGGCGATGCCCACCGCGTCGCCGGACAGGTCGAGGGCCCGGCCCTGTTCGACGTGGAGTTCGATGAACGCGCCGATGCGGGACAGGCGGTCCGGGTCCGCGCCGATCGTCTCCGGGTCGTACCCGGCGCGCTCCATCGCCTGGGGGAGGGTGATGCCGTCGGCGTCCGTGAGGGCGTGGGCCTGGGCCCGGGTGAGGTGGCCGCCCGTGAGGCGGGAGCCCACGCAGGCCAGGCCGAAGCGGGCGCCCTCCTCGTCGCCGAAGTTCGTGATGGCCAGGGGTTTGGTGAACTCGGCGCCTCTGTGGCGGAGTTCGTCCAGGGCCGCGAAGGCGGAGACCACGCCCAGAGGGCCGTCGAACGCGCCGCCGTCCGGGACCGAGTCCAGGTGGGAGCCCGTGACGACCGCGTCGCCCGCTTCCGGGTCGCCGAGCCAGGCCCACTGGTTGCCGTTGCGGTCCAGTTCACAGGTCAGGCCGCGGGTCTCGGCCTGGGCCTTGAACCAGGCGCGGCAGTCGGCGTCCGCGCCGGTCCAGGCGTGGCGGCGGTATCCTCCGGAGTCCGCGTGTCGGCCAATGGGGCGCAGGTCGCTCCACATCTCCAGGAAGCCCGGAGCCGAGGCCGCGGGGCTCTGCCCCGGACCCCGCTCCTCAATCGCCGGAGGGGCTTGATTCGCGGGGCCCGTCACTCGCCCTCCCGCATGGGAACGCGGACCCCGCGCTCCGACGCCACCTCGGCCGCGTGCTCGTAGCCCGCGTCCACGTGGCGGATGACGCCCATCGCCGGGTCGTTGGTCAGGACTCGTTCGATCTTCTGGGCCGCCAGCTCCGTGCCGTCGGCGACGCATACCTGGCCCGCGTGGAGGGAGCGGCCCATGCCGACGCCGCCGCCGTGGTGGAGGGAGACCCAGGACGCGCCGGAGGCCGTGTTGACCAGGGCGTTCAGGAGAGGCCAGTCCGCGATCGCGTCCGAGCCGTCCTTCATGGCCTCGGTCTCGCGGTACGGGGAGGCCACCGACCCCGAGTCGAGGTGGTCGCGGCCGATGGCGACCGGGGCCGAGAGTTCGCCGGACGCGACCATCTCGTTGAACTTCAGGCCCGCCAGGTGGCGTTCGCCGTAGCCGAGCCAGCAGATGCGCGCCGGGAGGCCCTCGAAGGAGATGCGTTCCGCGGCCATGTCGAGCCAGCGGTGCAGGTGCTTGTTGTCGGGGAACAGCTCCTTGATCGCCCTGTCGGTCTTGGCGATGTCCTCCGGGTCGCCCGAGAGCGCCGCCCAGCGGAACGGGCCGAGGCCCTCCTCGAACAGCGGACGGATGTGGGCCGGGACGAAGCCGGGGAAGTCGAAGGCGCGCTCGCAGCCGGCCTTGCGGGCCTCGTCGCGGATGGAGTTGCCGTAGTCGAAGACCTCGGCGCCGCGGTCCAGGAAGCCGAGCATCGCCTCGACGTGCAGGCGCATGGAGTGCCGGGCCTTGTCCGTGAAGCCCGCCGGGTCCGCCTCGCGCTCCTTGTCCCAGTCCTCGACCGCGATGCCCACGGGCAGGTACGCGAGCGGGTCGTGGGCCGAGGTCTGGTCCGTGACGATGTCGATCGGGGCCTCGCGGCGGAGGAGTTCGGGGAAGACCTCGGCCGCGTTGCCGACGACGCCGATGGACAGGCCCCGGCGCTCGTCGCGCGCCTGGACGGCCAGTTCGAGGGCGTGGTCGAGGTTGTCGGCCTTCACGTCCAGGTAGCGGGTGCGGATGCGGCGGTCGATGCGGGTCTCGTCGACGTCCACGCAGATCGCGACGCCCTCGTTCATGGTGATGGCCAGCGGCTGGGCGCCGCCCATGCCGCCCACGCCCGCCGTCAGGGTGATCGTGCCCGCCAGCGTGCCGCCGAACTTCTTCCGCGCCACCGCGCCGAACGTCTCGTACGTGCCCTGCACGATGCCCTGCGAGCCGATGTAGATCCACGAACCGGCCGTCATCTGGCCGTACATGGTCAGGCCCTCGGCCTCCAGCTTGCGGAACTCCTCCCAGTTGGCCCAGTCGCCGACGAGGTTGGAGTTGGCGAGCAGCACGCGCGGCGCCCACTCGCTGGTGCGCAGGACGCCGACCGGCTTGCCGGACTGGACGAGGAGCGTCTCGTCCGACTTCAGGGTCTTCAGCGTGCGCACGATCGCGTCGAACGCCTCCCAGGACCGGGCCGCCTTGCCCGTGCCCCCGTAGACGACCAGCTTGTCGGGGTGCTCGGCGACCTCGGCGTCGAGGTTGTTCATGAGCATCCGCAGGGCGCCTTCCTGCTGCCAGCCGAGCGTGTTCAGCTCGGTGCCGCGCGGGGCTCGTACGGGGCGTGGTCCTGACGTCGACGGCATCGGCGGCCTCCTGGGACAGTCCGTTGGTGATCCAGCTATCAGCTGTGCACTCCAGCTATTCACATCCTGGTCTTCTGAATAGAGCTAGTCAATACGTTCCCTCCGGCGGTGGCCACAGGGGCGCGCTGCTCGACCTGTGACGTCCGGGGCTGCCGTGAACTCTCCGTAATTGTCATGCGGTTGGCGGATTTTAGACCTCTTCTGAATGTTCCACCGGAAAATGCCAGAACGCTCACCAGGCCGCCGCACAGTGCGTAGTTTCGTCGTCACGCAAGCGACAGCTTCGCACGAACACGACGACTCGGTGGGGAGTTTCAGGCGTGCCCGGAATCGACGAGTGCCTGCTTCAGGTCATGCGGCTGCCGGGGGCGCGCGGCGCCTCCGTCGTCGACTGGACCAGCGGACTCGCACTCGGCACCATCGGGGACTCGCCCAACGGGGACCACGAGGCGACCGCCGCGGAGGCCGCCGAACTCGCCCGGCTCGCCGCCGAGCACCGGGTGTTCGCCCCGGCCGACGGCAGCGACTGGTCGCCGGGGTCCGCCAGCGACAAGGCGCCGCCCGTCGAGGACGTCATCGTCACCAACCGCGACGGCTACCACCTGCTGCGCTTCGTCCGGACCAGCTTCGACAGCAGCGTCTTCCTGCACCTGTGGCTCGACCGGGACGAGGGCAACCTCGCGCTCTCCCGGCTGCGCCTCGCCGACCTGGCCGACCGGCTGGTCCTGGGATGAACGCGGCGACCGCCGCAGCGGGCGGCAAGATATCCCCGATGCTCGACCGGCTCGCCGACGAGCGGGCCACCGGGGCGCTGATACGCGAGCACGGCACCCTCTACCTGGCCGACGGCCACGTCGTGCACGCGGAGGCGCCCGCGACGCCCGGCATGGACGTCCTGCTCACCGCCGGCGGCGCGATACAGGCCGACGGCTGGTGGGAGGCGGTCGACCGGGCGGGCGCCCGGCAGCGCGTCGGCCGCTACCTCGTCGAGCAGGGCCGCCTCTCGGACGGCGCCCTCGAACTCTGCCATCTGAGCGCCGTCTTCGACGCCGCCTACTTCACGCTCGCGCCGAGCAGCGGCCCGACCCGGTTCCGCTACGGGGTCTCGCACTGGTTCGGAGCGGTACGGCCCGTGCCGGTGGCCGCCGTCGAACGCGAGACCCGGCGCCGCCGCGAACTCCTCCAGCGGATCTGGCCGGAGCCCGACACCGACACCGCGCCCCTGGCCAGGACGGGCGGCCAGGAGCGGCCCGTACCCGCGCGCAGGCGCCGTGTCCTGGACCTGGTCGACGGGGTGCGCACCGCCTCCCAGATCGCGCTCGCCCTGGGCAGGCCCGCCTTCCACACCCTGGTCGACCTGCGCCGCCTGGCCGCGGGCGGCCTCGTCACCACCGCTCCCCCGGAGCCGGCCGACACGTCCCCCGCGTTCCCCGTGCCCGCCTGGATGGCGCACGCCGACGTCGATGACCCCGACGTGGCGCTCCTTCGCAGGCTGCGTGCCGCGCTGGAGGCGCTGTGAAGCGCCTGCGCCGCATCGCGCGGGCCGGCTCCGAACCTCCCGTCACTTCCGGAAGGAGACCGCCGATGGCCGACGAGGCCGAAGTCCTCGGCGAACTGCAACGACTGCGCGTCCGGGTCCCCCAGGTCACCGGCGCGCTCGCGGCCAGCGTCGACGGACTCGTGCTCGCCCAGGACACCCAAGGCGTCGAACCCGAGGGCGTGGCGGCGCTGACCGCCGCCGCGCTCGGCGTGGCCCAGCGCCTCTCGGACGCCACCGGGCAGGGCGGCTTCCGCGAACTCCTGGTGCGCGGCACGGACGGCTACGTCGCCACGTACGCCGCCGGGGGCGCCGCCGTCCTCACGCTGCTCGCCGAGGACCGGATCAACGTGGGGCGGCTGCATCTGGAGGGCCGCCGCTCCGGGACCCGGATCGGTGAACTGGTCGACGCGGCCGTCGCCGCCGCCGAACCGCCCGTGCGGGCCCGTGGGCGGTCCCGGGCGCGTACGGCGCCCGCCCTGCCCCCGGCGCCCGCCGACAGCAAGCTTCCCGTCCGCACCCCGAAGACCGCGGGGCCCGAACTCTCCGGGCCCGAACTGCAACCCCGCACAGCCCGTTGAGGCGTAGGAAAGGACCCAGCACCATGGCCAACACCGAGACCGCACTGAAGGACGCCGTCACCTCCATCGAGGGCGCGAGCGCCGCCGCCCTCGTGGACTACAACAGCGGCATGGCCCTCGGCACCATCGGCGGCTCCAAGAGCTTCGACCTGGAGGTCGCCGCCGCGGGCAACACCGACGTCGTCCGCGCCAAGCTGCGCACCATGGAGCACCTCGGTCTGAAGGACGAGATCGAGGACATCCTCATCACCCTCGGCACGCAGTACCACCTGATCCGGCTGCTCAAGGGCCGCAGCGGCAACGGTCTGTTCCTGTATCTGGTCCTCGACTCCGCGCGCGCCAACCTGGCGATGGCCCGCCATCAGCTCAGGAAGATCGAGGCCGAACTCGACGTGTGAGCGGCCCCGTTCACTTCCCCGTCAGCGGCGCCGTGCCCCACCGGGCGCGGCGTCGCCCGCCGCCGTCCCCGTGGACCGGTACGCCTTGACCTGCCTGCCCGCGGGCGCGCCCGCGCGCGGCCCCAGCCAGTCGACGCGCAGCCACACCAGCGCGCTGTCCTCCCGCTCGCGCCGCCCCAGCCAGGCCGCCTTCAGCCACAGGCCGGCACCGGCACCGGCGAGGGCCATGCCACCCGCCGCGGGCACCGCGAACGCGCTGCCGAGCGCCGCGAGGAAGGCGAGCACCAGCCACCAGCGGTGGCCGCGCCGCCAGTTCCGTACGGTGACGTGCCGGCTCTGCAGCACATCGAACTTGCCCGCACGGGACGCACCGCGCGCCAGGCGCACGTACCGCTGCCTGCGGCTGTACGCCACCGCCGCCGCGACCACGAGGAACAGCGCGGCCCCGCCGAGCACCCCGATCCGCCGCCCGGTGAGCCCGCCCGGGACGAGCCCGACGCCCGCCGCGACGACGCCGAGCCACCACAGCGGTGCGGCCCCGGCGCGCACCACCACAGCGGTCCTGACCAGTCCCTGCGCTCCGCGCGTCGCCACCTCGTGCCCTCCTCGGCCCCGGTTTCTCCGTCCGCGGCGGGAGGTTAGCGACGGTTTCTGAAGGTTGCCTGAGACACGTCAGCCCGCGTGCAGTGCCCGCAGTCGCTCCTCCGTCGCCGAACCCGGCTCGGGCGTGTAGACCACGAGGACCTGGCCCGGCTCGCCCGGGACCGCCAGCGTCTCGTACGGGAAGGAGAGTTCACCGGCGACCGGGTGGATCATGCGCTTCACGCCGTACCCCTTCTCCTTCACCTGCTGGTCCGCCCACAGGCGCCGGAAGTCCGCGCTGGCCAGCGAGAGTTCGCCGACCAGGGAGGCGAGGCGCGGGTCCTGCGGGTGCGCGCCCGCGTCGAGGCGCAGGAACGCGACCGTCTCGGCGGCGACGGCCGCCCACTCCGGGTAGAGGTCGCGGGCGCCGGGGTTCAGGAAGACCTGGCGCGGCATGTTGCGGTCCTCCGGGGCCATCGCGGAAAAGCCGAGCACGGCGTCGCCGAGCGCGTTCCACGCGAGGACGTCCATACGGCGGCCGAGCACGAACGCCGGGGCCCTGTCGATCGTGTCCAGGAGCAGCCGCACCCCGGGCCGCACCCGCTGCGCCGCCGGGCGCCCGTCCGCCTTGCGGCGCGTACCGGTGGCGGGGCGGGCGAGGGAGCGCAGGTACGTCCGCTCGGTGTCGTCCATGCGCAGGACACGGGCGACGGCGTCGAGCACGGCGTCCGAGACGGAGGTGCCGCGGCCCTGCTCCAGGCGGATGTAGTAGTCGACGCTGACCCCGGCGAGCTGGGCGACCTCCTCGCGGCGCAGCCCCGGCACCCGGCGCCGCCCGTACCCGGGCAGGCCGACCTCCTCCGGCTGGATGCGGGCGCGCCGGGAGCGCAGGAAGCCGCCTATGTCACCGAGCTGTTCACTCATGCCGTAGATCCTAGGGAGCCCGCGCGGCCGCATCCTGGTACTGGCGTACCCAGGAAAAGTCCTGCCCTGGGTAGGACGGGCGGACCGCCGCAAGCTGTTGCCATGACTCAGAACACGCCGCAGCACACGGCTCAGAACACGGCGCAGAACACGGTTCAGCACACGGCTCAGGCGATGGCTCAGGCGCCCTACAGCAACCTCGCCGGCCGCACCGCCCTCGTCACCGGCGCCGCCAGCGGCATGGGCGAGGCGACGGCCCGGCTGCTCGCCGCGAACGGCGCCCGGGTCGCCCTCCTCGCCCGGCGCGCCGACCGTCTCACCGACCTCGCCGCGAAGATCGGGGCGGACGGCGGGCAGGCCCTCGCCGTGCCCACCGACATCACCGACCAAGAGGCGGTCGACGCCGCCGCAGCGCGTGTGCACGCCGCGTACGGGCGGGTCGACCTCGTCGTGAACGCGGCGGGCGTGATGCTGCCGAACCCCGTCACCGAGGGCCGCGCCGACGAGTGGCAGCGGATGCTCGACACGAACGTGGCCGGGGCGCTGCGCGTCGTCCGCGCCTTCACCGCCGACCTGATCGCGACGGCCGCGGCGGGCTCCATCGCCGACCTGGTGAACATCTCCTCCATCGGCGCGCACGTCCCGTTCCCGAACTACGCGGTGTACGGCGCGACGAAGGCGGCCCTGACGTACCTGTCGCAGTCGCTCCGCACCGAACTGGGCCCGCGCGACGTCCGCGTCACGAACATCGAGCCCGGCCTGACGGAGTCGGAGCTGGCCTCACATGTCGACAACGCGGACCTCTCCGGTCAGCTGGACGGCATGTTCGAGGCGCTGCTAGGCCTCTCGTCCGAGGACGTCGCGGACCTCATCGCGTACACGACCAGCCGCCCCCGCCACGTGAACCTGCGCCAGGCGGTGCTCCTGCCGACGCGGCAGGCGTGACACAGAAGCGGCCCGCTCCTCGGGCGTGTCGCCCTAGTCCTCCCAGTCGGAGTCCTTGCGCTGGCGCCGCTTCTCCCCGAACCGCGGCGCCCAGACCCCCATGTGCAGGGCGTTGACGCCGACGATGCCGCCCCAGGCGATGAGCAGCCCCGGCAGGTGGGCGTTGACCACGGCGATCGCGGAGAGCGGGATCGCGAGGACGAGGGTGACGACGGCGAAGCCGAAGCGTTCGCCCCAGCCGTCGCCGCCCAGTGTGCGGCCCGCGCGCGCGTCGCGGGCCACGACCATCTGCTGCTCGGCCAGCTGTCGGCGGACCCGGCGGTCCACGCTGGAGTCCAGGCGCTGCTCGACCTTTTCGAGGAACGAGTCGACGAGCGCGGTCTCGTACTCTTCGCCGAGTTCCCTGCGGGCGTGCAGGGTGGCGTCGAGTTCCTTCTTGAGTTCGGCGTCACGTGCCTGTTCGCGGGCTTCCATACCCGGTAACGGTACGGAGCGAGGGCCCGCGGGGCATTGGGGTTATCCCCCCTCTTGCCGGGGCGACAACCCCTGGGGAACCCCTAGGGGGCCACGCCCGAGGCCACTGGTCCCGTGTGCGGCGCCTCCAGGATCGTCGCCTCCGGCACGTGCGCGGTGTCGTGGCGCGCGAGCAGCCAGTACAGGGCGGCCGGGACGACGAGGCCGACGATCCACGACACGTCCGCGCCGCCGAGCGGATCGACGAGCGGCCCCGTGTAGAAGGAGGTGGCCAGGAACGGGAACTGGGCGACGAGCCCGATCCCGTACACAAGCAGCGCCTTCCAGCGCCAGGCGCCGTAGCGGCCGTGCGGATCGGCGAGGGCCGGGATGTCGTAGCGCTCGCGCGAGATCAGGTAGTAGTCGACCAGGTTGATGGCGCTCCACGGCGTGAAGAACGTCAGCAGGAACAGCAGGAAGTCCTTGAACGACGACAGGAAGCTGTCCTTGCCCGCGAGGGCGACCGCCGTGCCCGCGACCATGATCAGCGCGATGTAGACGGTCCGGCCGCGCTGGGAGAGCACCCGCTGCCCCCGGAAGCCGCTGACGCCGGTCACCATCGCCATGAAGCCCCCGTAGGTGTTGAGGACGTTGACGGTGAGCTTGCCGAGCGCGATCACGAAGTAGAAGACGGAGGCGACCGCGCCCGCGCCGCCGAGCGAGACGACGTAGCCGACCTGGTTGTCGAGGAACGCCTCCCCGGCGGTCGCCGCGACGAGCACGCCGAACGTCATCGACCACTGCGAGCCGAGAGCGGAGCCGGACAGCGTCCACCAGAACGTGGCCTTGGCGCTGGTGTCGCGCGGCAGGTAGCGCGAGTAGTCGGCGACGTACGGGCCGAACGCGAGCTGCCACGACGCGGAGAGCGACACGGCGAGCAGGAACATCGGCAGCGAGAAGTGCGCGTCGCTCAGCAGGTCGCCGAGGTCGGCGCGGTCCAGGAGCCGTATCCCGAGATAGACGAAGGCGACGGCGCAGATGACGCTCGCGACGCGGCCCAGGACGTGGATGACGCGGTAGCCGACGACCGCGAGCACGGCCGTGACCAGCGCGAAGAGGATGATCCCGGTGGTGTCGTCGGTGTGCGTCAGCTCGGCCGTCGCCTGCCCGGCCAGGACGCTGCCGCTCGCGAAGAAGCCCACGTACATCAGGATGACGAGCAGCAGCGGCACGATCGCGCCCTTGACGCCGAACTGGGCCCGCGACTGGATCATCTGCGGCAGACCGAGCTTCGGCCCCTGCGCGGAGTGCAGCGCCATGACGGCGCCGCCGAGCAGGTTGCCGAGGACGAGGCCGACGAGCGACCAGACCACGTCGCCGCCGAAGACGACGGCGAGCGCGCCGGTGACGACGGCGGTGATGTGCAGGTTCGCGCCGACCCAGAGCGTGAACTGGTTGAAGGCGCGCCCGTGCCGCTCGCTGTCGGGGACGACGTCGATGGAGTGCTTCTCCACTACCGCTGCCATGGAACTTCCTCTGCTTCTTCCGCGACTACTTCTTGCTGAGCCCGTGCTCGCGCGCGTAGTCGTTCGCGACGTCCTCGGGGTCCTTCTTGTCCTTGTCGACGAGCCGGTTCAGCTCGGTGAGCTGCTCGGTGGTGAGTACGTTGCCGAGCCGGGCCAGCGCCTTGCGGACGGTCGAGTCGGCCTTGCGGTCGGCGATCAGCGGGACGACGTGCTGGCCGGGGACGAGGTTCTTGGGGTCGGTGAGGACGACCCAGTGGTTGGCGGCGATGTCGGTGTCGGTGGTGAACAGGTTCGCCACGTCGACGTCGCCCTTCTTCAGGGCGCCCTTCACCAGCGGCCCGGAGGAGTCGAGCGACTTGAACTCCTTGAACTCGACGCCGTACACGTCCTTGAGCCCGACAGCCCCGACCTGCCGCTTCTTCACCTCCGGTGCGGCACCGATGACGAGCTTCCCGTTGTGCTTCGCCAGATCGGCAAGCGACTTCAGCCCGTACCTCTCGGCGGTCTCCCGGGTGACGACGAACGCGTCCGAGTCCTCCGCCATCCCGTAGGGCAGGATCTGCAGCCCGGCCGGGAGCGCCATGGCGAGGGCGTTCTGCATCTCGCCCTCCTCGGTGGCGTCGGCCTTGGTGTCCAGGTAGTGGAGGAGGGCGCCCTGGTACTCGGGCAGGAGGTCGATGTCGCCGCCCTTGAGCGCGGGGATGAGGATCTCGCGGGTGCCGAGGTTGGGGCGGACCTTCGTCTTCACCCCGGCCGCTTCGAGCACGGCGGCGTAGAGGTGGCCGAGAACCTGGTTCTCGGTGAAGTTGGCGGTGCCGATGGTGACGCCGTTCTTGCTGGAGCCGCCGCCACCGCCGCCCGAGCCGTCCCCTTCGAGGGAGGTGATGCCGCTGGAGCAGGCGGCGAGCGCGGGCACGGAGGCCGCGGCGAACAGCCCGCCGAGGAGAGTACGTCGGTTCATCTGCATTGCTCTCATTGCTCCTAGGCCGACTTGAGGGCGGCGGGACGGTGGCGGAAGAGGAGACGCTGGAGCCCGGAGAGGGCCAGGTCGAGGACGACGGCGACGACCGCGACGAGGACGGCCCCGCCGAGCACCTGCACGAGGTCCCGCTGCGCGAGCCCGTCGAAGACGTAGCGGCCGAGCCCGCCGAAGGAGACGTACGCGGCGATGGTCGCCGTCGCCACGACCTGGATCAGCGCGAGCCGGAGCCCTGTCATGATCAACGGCAGCGCGAGCGGCAACTCGACCTGGAAGAGGACCTGGTGGGCGCGCATCCCCTGCCCGCGCGCCGCGTCCTTCACCTCCGGATCGACAGCGGTCATCCCCGCGTACGTGTTGGTCACGATGGACGGCACGGCGAGCGCGACGAGGGCGATGTAGACGGGCCACATGGACAACCCGCTGGCCAGGAAGACGAGCACGACCAGGCCCACGGTCGGCAGCGCGCGCCCGAACGACGACAGGTTGATGGCGACGAAGGCGCCGCGCCCCGTGTGCCCGATGAGCAGACCGACGGGCAGCGCGATCGCGGCGGCGACGAGCGTGGCGATCAACGAGTACTGCAGGTGCTCGGCGAGCCGGTGCGCGATGCCGTCGGGCCCGGTCCACTGCTCGCCGCTGACCAGCCAGGAGCCGAGGTTCTTGAAGAGTTCGTACATGGTGGTGATCAGGCCTTCCGGATCCGGGGCCAGGTGCGGGTACGGGCACGCGCACGGGCAGGGGTACGGGCCCACGGCGTGAGCAGCCGCTGTACGAGGACGAGCAGCGCGTCCGCGACGAGCGCGAGCAGCAGCGTGAGCACGACGCCGACGATCACCGGGGTCGGGAAGTTGCGCTGGAACCCGTCGGTGAACAGCTGGCCGAGCCCGCCGTCGCCGATGTACGTGGCCACGGAGACGAGGGAGATCGACATGACCGTCGCGATCCGTACGCCCGCCATGATCACGGGCAGCGCGAGCGGCAGCTCGACGGTGAGCAGGGCGCGCAACGGCCGCGTCCCCATCGCCTTCGCGGCCTCCTTCGTCTTCTGCGGCACGGAGTCGAGACCCTCGACGGTGTTCCGCAGCAGGACGACCAGGGTGTAGATCGTCAGGCCGATGACGGTGGTGGTGCGGGTGAGTCCGGAGACCGGGAGGAGCAGAACGAAGACGGCGATGGACGGGATCGTGAACAGGACGTTCGACATCCCGAGGAGAAAGCCGCGCAGGACCCTGACCCGGTGGGCGAGGACGGCGAGGGGGAGGGAGATGAGCAGCCCGAACGCGACGGCGCTGAAGGCGGCCTGGAGGTGGGAGAGGGTGAGGGTGGTGAGATCGGACCCGTGGGATCCGATCCAGTCCCAGTCGATACTCATGCGACGCCACGCCCGTCCGAGTCAGCCGACTCCAGCCCCTGCGGCACATCAAGCCCCTGCGGCGATTGAGCAGCGGGGCCCGGGGCGGAGCCCCGCTTATCAAGCCCCTGCGGCGATTGAGCAGCGGGGTCCGGGGCGGAGCCCCGTGACGGTGCGCCGGACAGGGCCGAGGCGTGAGCAGCACCAGCCCGCGCATGGATGTCGTCCCGGGACGAAACCCCGGTGAACACCCCGTCCGCATCGACCCGGGCCACCAGCCCGGACGGCGCCGCGACGGACTCATTCAGCGCCGAAAGCAGCGAATCCGCATCACGCAACGGCCGTACGGGCGCCTCGGCCCCGCTGCCGCCCCGCGCACGCCAGCGCAGGGGCCTCCGAGCCGGGTCGAGCACCAGCTCCCAGTCACCACCGTCCGGCATCGGCCCCTGAGCCACATCCGCCACCACACTCAGCGACAGCAACTTCAACCCGCGCTCGGCCCCGAGAAAGTCCGCCACGAACGAATCGACGGGCCGGGCCAGAAGCTCCGCAGGAGGCGCACACTGCACAAGATGCCCACCCTCCCGGAACACGGCGATCCGGTCCCCGAGCCGCACCGCCTCGTCGATGTCATGGGTGACGAAGACGATGGTCTTGCCCAACTCCTCCTGCAGCCGCAGCAGTTCATCCTGCAACTGCGTCCGCACCACGGGGTCGACGGCCCCGAACGGCTCATCCATCAGCAGCACCGGCGGATCGGCGGCGAGCGCCCGCGCCACCCCCACCCGCTGCTGCTGCCCACCCGAGAGCTGGTGCGGATACCGCTTGCCCATCTCGGCATCGAGCCCGACCCGCTCCAGAAGCTCACCGGCGGCGGCACGCGCCTTCTTGCGCCCCCATCCGAGCAGCAGCGGCACGGTGGCGACGTTGTCGAGGACGGTGCGGTGCGGGAAGAGGCCGGCCTGCTGGATGACGTAGCCGATGGAGCGGCGCAGTTCGGCGGCGTCCTGGTCGAGGACGTCACGCCCGCCGACGCGGATGGTGCCGGACGTCGGCTCGACCATGCGGTTGATCATGCGGAGGCTGGTCGTCTTGCCGCAGCCGGAGGAGCCGACGAAGACGGTGACGCCTCCTTCGGGCATGTCGAGCGAGAGGTCGTGGACCGCTGTCGTGCCGTTCGGGAACCGCTTGTGGACCGCTTCGAACTGAATCATGGAGCGCCTCTGTAGTCCTCTTGCCCGGCCTGCATACCGTCATGCAGAGTTCTCGGTGCGTGAATAACTTGTCAATGCCCCCGCGAAAATCGCTGGTAAATCGCCCCGGCCGGCCCGGGATGTGAGACGCGACGGCAGTTCCGGCGGCGTTTGGCACCACTACAGGCACCTTCAAGCCCGTTCGAGGAGGAACAGCGCGTGATGCCCCCTATGGACACGACACCGCCGCCCCCGGTCGTCGTCCTCGACGGCCACGGCCTCCCGGTTCCCGACGTGGTCCGCCTCGCCGACGCGGACGCCCGGCCCGTTCCCGGCACCGAGGCCATGAAACGCGTAGAGGACTCCTGGAACGCGGCCCGCGAGATCGCCGCGTGGGGCCGCGTCTACGGCCGCTCGACCGGCGTCGGCGCCAACCGCAGCGAGGACGTGCCGACGGAGGCCGCCGCCGACCACGGTCTGCGCCTGCTGCGCAGCCACGCGGGCGCGATCGGCGACGAGCTGCCCGAGCGCGAGGTCCGCGCGATGCTCGCGGTCCGTGCCAACCAGCTCCTCGCGGGCGGCGCGGGCCTGCGCCCCACCGTCGTCACCGCCCTGTGCGAGGCGCTGGAGAACGGCTCCTACCCGGCGGTCAACGAGCACGGTTCCGTCGGCACCGGCGACATCGCCGCGCTCGCCCAGATGGGACTCGCCCTCGCCGGCGAACACCCCTGGCGCGGCAAGGGCACGGCACCCGCCGCCCAGCCGCTCGACAACAACGACGCGCTCGCCCTGATCTCCAGCAACGCCCTCACCCTCGGCCAGTCCGCGCTCGCCCTGCACGAACTGCGCTCCCTGCTGGCCGCGACCCAGCTCGTCGCCGCGCTCAGCCTCCTGGCCGTCGACGGCTCGTACGAGGCCTACGCGCTCCCCGTCCACGAGGCCCGCCACCACAAGGGCTCGTACGAGGTCGCCGCCCGGATGCGCGAACTCCTCGGCGCCCCCGACCGCCCGACCCCACCGCTCGGCCGCATCCAGGACCCGTACGGTTTCCGCTGCGTGCCGCAGATCCACGGCCCGGCGCAGGACGCGGCGGACGCGCTCGAAGCGGTCCTCATGGTCGAGATCAACGCGGCGGCGGAGAACCCGCTGATCTCCCCCGAGGACATGACGGCGTACCACCACGGCGGCTTCTACATGGCCCAACTGGCACTGGCCCTGGACCACTTCAGGCTGGCGGTCACCCAGGTCGCCCGCCTCTCCACGTCCCGTCTGTCCACCCTCAACGAACCGGCGTACACCCGCCTGCGCCCCTTCCTCGCCGACGGCGAACCCGGCGCGTCGGGCGTGATGATCCTGGAGTACGCCGCCGGAGCCGCACTCGGCGACCTGCGCGCCTTCTCCGCACCCGCCTCGCTCGGCCACGCGGTCCTCTCGCGCGGCGTCGAGGAGCAGGCCAGCTTCGCCTCCCTGGCCGCCCGCCAGACCCTGCGCGCCTGCGCCGCCTACCGCCAGGTCGTCGGCTGCGAACTGGTCGCGGCGACCCGCGCCCTGCGCCTGCGCGACCACCGCCCCGACGAGGACCTGCCGGTGGGCCGCGCCTTCGCCCTCGCCACCGCCACCCTCGAACCGGACCTGACGGACCGCCCACTGACGGGCGACGTGGAACGCGCGGCGGCCCTGCTCGACCGTTTCACGGAGTGACCGGCCCCCGGGCCCTGGCGCCGGACACCGCTGCCTGAATAGCATCATGCACGGCCAAGATTGACTGAATGGACTGGACTGGACGGCGCGGGGCGCGGGACGGACGGGGACACATGACCGAGCACACCACCAACGGCACCGGCGAACCGGTCGGCAACCCCGGCGGACACAGCCCAGCCGCCCGCCTCCAGCACCTCTTCGAGGGCCACCGTCTCACCCCCACCCAGCGCCGCATCGCGCACTGCATGGTGCGGCGCGCGGCCGACGTGCCGTTCCTGTCCTCCGTGGAGCTGGCCGAACTGGCCGGGGTCAGCCAGCCCTCCGTGACCCGTTTCGCGGTCGCGCTCGGCTTCGACGGCTACCCGGCCCTGCGCAAGCACCTGCGCGAAGTGGCCCCGGCCGAACCCACGGCCGACACCCGCGCCAACGAGTACCAGCAGGCCGTCGAGGCCGAGATCGCCAACCTGCGCCACCTGGCCGATCTCCTCGCGGACCCCGCCCCCGTCGAACGGGCCGGCGCGCTCCTCGCCGCCTCCCAGCCCCTCCTCGTCCTCGGGCTGCGCGCGGCGGCCTCCCAGGCGTACGGGTTCTCGTACTTCGCGGCGAAGGTCCACCCGGACGTCCGCCTCCTCGACGAGGGCGGCACGATGCTCGCCGACCGCATCGACGCGGCCGTCCGCGCGGGCGCCACGACCCTGCTCTGCTTCGCGCTGCCCCGCCACCCCCGCGAGGTCGTCGACACCCTCGCCTACGCGAAGTCGGCCGGCCTGACGGTGGTTACGGTGGCGGACTCGGCGTTCGCCCCGGTCGCCGCCCACTCCGACCTGCTGCTGCCCGCCGCCGTCGGCACGGGCCTCGCCTTCGACACGGCGTGCGCGCCGATGCTGCTGGGCCGCGTCCTCCTGGAGGCGATGTGCGACGGCCTGCCCGAGGCCCAGGCGCGCCTGGAGGAGTTCGACGTACGGGCGGCGGAGCGCGGCCTGTTCACGGAATGAGCTTGCGCGGGGACCGCCGCACCCCCTGTGACGGGGGGCGGGACGACGGCGGTCCCCGCGAAGGGCGCGCGACCGGGTCAGAACCGGGTTGCCACGCCCAGGGCGTCCATGGAGATCCGGGAGCCGCTCCGAAACCGTCCTTGACGCCGCTCGGTGCCGTCGGAGGCGGGGAGCCGCTCCCGCCCCTTCCGACATCCACCAATGTGCCGGACCCGTGTTAAGCGGGTGCTGCGCGCACGTGACGTGCGCGTACCGTTTTCCCGAACCCGGCGCGCGGGACCTGCGCCGCACCCGCCCGGGACCCGCCCGGGGCCCGCAGGGGCCTACTTGCGGACGCCCCTGGCGAGGAAGGACAGCAGGTCCTGGCGGCTGACGACACCGGTCGGCTTGCCCTCGACCAGCACGATCGCGGCGTCCGCCGTGCCGAGCACGGCCATCAGGTCCTCCACCGGCTCGCCCGAGCCGACGTGCGGCAGCGGCGCCGACATGTGCTTCTCCAACGGATCGGTCAGCGAGGCCCGCTGGGCGAAGAGCGCGTCGAGCAGCTCCCGCTCCACGACCGAGCCGATGACCTCGGCGGCCATCACGTCCGGGTGTCCCGCCCCCGGCTTCACGATCGGCATCTGCGAGACGCCGTACTCGCGGAGGACCTCGATGGCCTGACCGACCGTCTCCTCGGGGTGCATGTGGACGAGTTCGGGCAGCGAGCCGCCGTCCTTGTCCTTGAGCACGTCGCCGACGCGCGCGCTGGGCCCGGAGTCCTCCAGGAACCCGTAATCGGCCATCCATTCATCGTTGAAGATCTTCGAGAGGTACCCGCGCCCGCTGTCCGGAAGCAGTACGACCACCACGTCGTCCGGGCCGAGCCGCTCCGCCACCCGCAGGGCCGCCACGACCGCCATGCCGCAGGAGCCGCCGACCAGGAGGCCCTCCTCCTTGGCGAGGCGGCGGGTCATCTGGAAGGAGTCCTTGTCGGAGACCGGGACGATCTCGTCGGCGACCTCACGGTCGTAGGCCGACGGCCAGAAGTCCTCGCCGACGCCCTCGACGAGGTACGGGCGCCCGGAGCCGCCCGAGTAGACCGAGCCCTCGGGGTCGGCGCCGACGACCCGGACGCGGCCCTCGCTCGCGTCCTTCAGGTAGCGGCCGGTGCCGGAGATGGTGCCGCCCGTGCCGACGCCCGTGACGAAGTGCGTGATGCGGCCCTCCGTCTGCTCCCACAGCTCGGGGCCCGTGGAGTGGTAGTGGGAGAGCGGGTTGTGGGGGTTGCTGTACTGGTCCGGCTTCCAGGCGCCCGGCGTCTCACGTACGAGGCGGTCGGAGACGTTGTAGTACGAGTCCGGGTGCTCCGGGTCGACGGCGGTCGGGCAGACGACCACCTCGGCGCCGTACGCGCGCAGCACGTTGATCTTGTCCGTGGAAACCTTGTCGGGGCACACGAAGATGCACTTGTACCCCTTCTGCTGCGCCACGATGGCCAGGCCGACACCCGTGTTGCCGCTGGTGGGCTCCACGATCGTGCCGCCGGGCTGCAGCTCCCCGCTCTTCTCGGCCGCCTCGATCATGCGCAGCGCGATGCGGTCCTTCACGGAGCCGCCGGGGTTGAAGTACTCGACCTTGGCCAGGACGGTCGCCTGGAGTCCTTCGGTCACCTTGTTGAGCCTCACCAGCGGGGTGTTGCCGACGAGGCTGATCATCGAATCGTGGATCTGCACGTTGTCTCCGGGTCTCCTACAGACGGTTGTGTTCAGCGTATGCCGGACATCGGGCCTTCATCCCCGGTTGCGATTGACCGACCGTGCTTACGGGGCAAGGACGTATGGAGCCGTAAAAGCGAAAGAGGTGGCCGCGGAACATGTCGAGCAGGGCAAGGGTGGCACGGCGGATCGCCGCGGGGGCGGCGTACGGCGGCGGCGGGATCGGATTGCTGGGCGCGGCCGCGGTCGGGGTGGTGCTGGCGGAGGTGCAGTTCGCGCGGCGCCAGGTGGGCAACCACGGCACGACGCCGGTCCACCTCCCCTCCGCCGACGGCCTCTACGGCACGACGTACGGGGAGGCGCGCGCGGAGCCGCTGCGCTTCGCCATGCTGGGGGACTCCACGGCCGCGGGCCAGGGCGTGCACCGGGCCCGGCAGACCCCGGGCGCGCTGCTCGCGTCGGGCCTCGCGGCGGTCTCGGAGCGGGCGGTGCAGCTCCGTAACGTCGCCCTGCCCGGCGCCATGTCCGACGATCTCGACCGGCAGGTGGCGCTGGTCCTCGCCGACCCCGAATGGCGTCCCGACGTCTGCGTCATCATGATCGGCGCCAACGACGTGACGCACCGCATCCCCGCCACCAAGTCCGTCCGGCACCTGGCGGCGGCGGTACGGCGGCTGCGCACGGCCGGCGCGGAGGTCGTGGTCGGCACCTGTCCCGACCTGGGCTCGGTCGAACCGGTGCAGCAGCCGCTGCGCTGGCTCGCCCGCCGCGCCTCGCGCCAGCTCGCCGCGGCCCAGACGATCGGCGTCGTCGAGCAGGGCGGCCGCACGGTCTCCGTCGGCGATCTGCTCGGCCCCGAGTTCTCGGCGAACCCGCGCGAACTCTTCGGCCCGGACAACTTCCACCCCTCGGCCGAGGGCTACCAGACGGCGGCGATGGCGGTCCTGCCGACCCTGTGCGCGGCCCTCGGCCTCTGGCCGGACGAGGAACGCCCCGACGTCTCCCGCGCGGAGGGCTTCCTCCCGGTGGCCCGCGCGGCGGCGAAGGCGGTGGAAGAGGGCGGCACGGAGGTCACAGCCGCGATGCCGACGGGCCCCCGAGGCCCATGGGCCCTACTGAAACGCCGCAAGCGCCGCAGGGTCCCGACCCAGGACCCAATGCCCACCCATTCCAGCCCAGCCAACTCAAGCCCCTCCAGCGATTGAGCCCTCCCTTTGAGCCCCTCCAGCGATTGAGCCCCCTTTGAGCCCCTCTGGGGGTACCTCCCAGCGTTAGCTGGGGGAGATTGAGGAGCGGGGTCCGGGGCGGAGCCCCGAAACGGGTCGCCGGGCGCCAACCCATCAGAGCCCCGCACAAAGACCCGCCACACCCGGCGGAGCCCTGAGCAAGCGCTTAGAAAAATGCGGCAGGCGTCACACACCCGCACCCGTGACCCACGGCATACGTACGGGTAACTTCCGAAGCGGTCCCGCCGTTCGCCAGAACGGACGCCCCCGGAAACCCTTGGAGCCGTGATGCCCGAAGCCGTAATCGTCTCAGCCGCCCGCTCCCCCATCGGCCGCGCGTTCAAGGGCTCCCTGAAGGACCTGCGCGCGGACGACCTGACCGCGACGATCATCCAGACCGCGCTCGCGAAGGTTCCGGAGCTGGACCCGCGCGACATCGACGACCTGATGCTCGGCTGCGGCCTCCCCGGCGGCGAGCAGGGCAACAACCTGGGCCGCATCGTGGCCGTCCAGATGGGCATGGACCACCTCCCGGGCTGCACGGTCACCCGCTACTGCTCCTCCTCCCTCCAGACCACACGCATGGCGCTGCACGCGATCAAGGCGGGCGAGGGCGACGTCTTCATCTCGGCGGGCGTCGAGATGGTGTCGCGCTTCGCGAAGGGCAACTCGGACTCGCTGCCCGACACCCGTAACCCGTTCTTCGCCGAGGCCGAGGCCCGTACCGCCGCGGTCGCCGAGCAGACGGGCACGACCTGGCACGACCCGCGCGAGGACGGCCTGGTCCCGGACGCGTACATCGCGATGGGCCAGACCGCCGAGAACCTGGCGCGCCTGAAGGGCGTGACCCGCGAGGACATGGACGCCTTCGGCGTGCGCTCGCAGAACCGCGCCGAGGAAGCGCTCAAGAACGGCTTCTGGGAGCGGGAGATCACCCCGGTCACCACCCCGGACGGCACGGTCGTGAGCAAGGACGACGGCCCGCGCGCCGGCGTGACGATGGAGGGCGTGGCGGGCCTGAAGCCGGTCTTCCGCCCCGACGGCATGGTCACGGCGGGCAACTGCTGCCCGCTGAACGACGGCGCCGCCGCCCTGGTGATCATGTCCGACACGAAGGCGCGTGACCTTGGCCTGACCCCGCTGGCCCGCGTCGTCTCCACCGGCGTCTCCGGCCTCTCCCCCGAGATCATGGGTCTGGGCCCGGTCGAGGCGAGCAAGCAGGCGCTGAAGCGGGCCGGTCTCGGCGTCGGCGACATCGACCTGTTCGAGATCAACGAGGCGTTCGCGGCGCAGGTCATCCCGTCCGCCCGCGACCTCGGCATCGACGAGGACAAGCTGAACGTGAACGGTGGCGCCATCGCCGTCGGCCACCCCTTCGGCATGACCGGCGCCCGCATCACCGGCACGCTGATCAACAGCCTCCAGTTCCACGACAAGCAGTTCGGCCTGGAGACGATGTGCGTCGGCGGCGGCCAGGGCATGGCCATGGTCGTCGAGCGCCTCAGCTGACCTGCGGGCCCGGCCGGGCGGCCGGGCAACGGAATCGTGATCCAATCTCCCCCAGGATGTGACGTACATCTCGGGGGAGAGGGATTTCGCAGGTCAGGGCGGTACCCGCACCATTTGTGGGCTAAACGCCTGGCCAAAAGACCTGTCCATTTCGTGACGTAATGCACTGACAGCGGGTTCGTCCAGGCTTCAAGCTGATGTAGGAAGTCGGGGGTCGACTTGAAACCGGGAGTACGTCAGTGAGCGCCATCCCTCTTGCACTGCTGCTCGCCACGGCCGCTGCCACGGCCGTCGGCGCCGCCACCCTGCACAACGTCCGGGGTCTGCGACGACAGATCGCGGACCTGCGCGAAGAGGTGTCACGCGCCCGTGCCACCGGCGCGCACCCGGGCGTGCCAGCCGCACGCACCACCTCGGAGCTGAGCGCCGACATGGACGCCATACGCGTGGCCGTCGCCGACGCCCTCGCCGAGGAGCGGGAGCGCGAGCTGGCGGAGGCGCGGGCGTTCTGGGCGGCGCAGGAGGCCCGGGACACCTCGGACCTGCCCCCGTTCCTCGCGGGCGGCGGTCTCGGCGGCGGGGCGTCCCTGGACGAGGTGCTCGGCGGCGACTTCTTCATGCCGCGCCAGTCCGACTTCGCGGGCCTGGAGCCGGTCGTGGAGCCGGTGGTCGAGTCGGTCGTCGAGTCGGCCCTGGAGCCGGAGGACGAGTTCTCCCCCAAGGACTCCGTCCAGGGAGGTGCCCCCAGCGAGTCGCCCGAGCTGGCCGCCGCCCGGCGCCGCCACCCCTCGCACCCCGACTTCGTGCCCGTGCAGTCGCCGGTCGTCAGCGACCACGAGCGCACGGTGGCGTGCCTGGAGGAGCTGGCGCACACCCGCACCGCGCTGTCCGACGTCCGCCCCGGCCCGCTCGGCACGCTGGACGTCTACGTCTTCGCCGACGGGACGACGCTGTGCATGACCCCGGGCCACCGCGAGACGGCGGAACAGCTCGCCGCGGCCCTGCGCGACGGCGACAGCCCGGTCCTGCTCGGCGGTTCCGGCGTCTCCGGCGCGTACGCCCTGACCTTCGAGTGCGCGGGCGGCGACAACGTCTACATCCTGGCGGACCGCGTCATAGCGTCGGCCTGACCGCCGCGCCCCGTGCCCCCGGGTCGCCAGGGCCTGTCGTCCCTAGACCCCGGCCCGCTTCATGGCCGTCTCCACCAGGTCCACAGCGTCCGCCAGCTCGCCCGGCTCCCGGAGGGCGACCGCCAGATCCCGCGCGGCGACCGTCACCTGGTCCGCCGCCGCGAACATCCCGGCGTCGGGCATCTCCCGCACCGGCGCCCCCGGCTCCTCCAGCCGCTGGGCCCGCGCGGACAACTCTCTGGCCAGGGACAGGGCCTCCGCGGCGGCCCCCCGTTGCAGCCGGCTCTGCGGCGCGGCCCGCAGCCGGTCCGCGAACTGGTCCACCGCGGCAGTCAAAGGCGTCGTATCAAGCACTCGGCGACTGTAGCTGTTTACAAGCGTGCGGCGCTCAGGCACGGTGGCGGGAAAGGACAGGCCACATCGAAGCGTTCCGGAGGCGCCGATGTCCCAAGTCTTCTACGCGGAGACCCACCGCAATCTGCTGGCTCGCATCCCCCACTGCACCGGTCGTGAGATCTCCGACTGGCTGCGCACCGTCGAAGAAGGCCCCTGCTTCCTACGCTTCGAGGAGAAGGTGAGCTGGCTCCGCGGGGAGCACGACCTCGCGTACGGCCACGCCAAAGCGATCATCCACGAGTACGACCTCAGGCGCGCCGCTCGACGGTTCGGCTAGCCGCCCGACTCCCCCACACACAGACGGCGAGGGGCCCGCGCACCGAAGTGCGCGGGCCCCTCGACTCATCCGGCGACCGGTCAGTCGTTGCCCTGGAGGATCGCGATGATCCGCAGGAACTCCATGTAGATCCAGACCAGCGTCATGGTCAGACCGAAGGCGGCGAGCCACGCCTCTTCCTTCGGGGCGCCGTACGCGATGCCGTCCTCGACCTGCTTGAAGTCCAGGGCCAGGAAGCACGCGCCGAGCAGGATGCCGACGATGCCGAACACGACGCCGAGACCGCCGCTGCGGAAGCCGAGACCGTCACCGCCGCCGAAGACGGCGAACAGCAGGTTCACGGCCATCAGCAGGATGAACGCCATCGCGGCGGCCATCACGAAGCCGTAGAAGCGCCGGTTGACCCGGATCCAGCCCGCCTTGTAGGCGATCAGGACCGCCGCGAAGACGGCCATCGTGCCGAGCACGGCCTGCATGGCCGCGCCGCTCGCGATGCGGTTGTCGACGACGCTCGACACGACGCCGAGGAAGACACCCTCGAGAGCCGCGTAACCGATGATCAGCGCCGGGGACGCCGAGCGCTTGAACGCCTGGACGAAGCCGAGCACCATCGCCACGAGGCCGGCGCCGATCGCGATGCCGTACGACTTGCCGATGTTGGCGTCGTCGACCGGCAGCAGCGCCCAGGCGAGCGCCGCGGTGACGATCAGGACACCGAGGGTGGTGGCCGTGCGCATGATGACGTCGTCCATCGTCATGCGGCCGGTGGTGGCGGGCGCCTGCGGAGCGCCGTACTGCACGTCCTGCTGCGCGTAGGGGTTCTGCGCGTACGGGTTGCCGGCGGGCGCCTGGCCGTACGGGTTGGCCTGCGTACCGACCGCGGGGCCCCCGGCCTGCGGCTGCGCGGTGAACTGCGCGTAGCCGTTGTCGCGGCTGAACCCCCGTCGCGAGAAGACCGGGTTGCTGCTCCTCATTTCACTCCTCCATGGCCACCGTGTATGGCCTTGCCACAAGAGTAATGGGCTGGCAAAGATCTGGCCCTAGTGCTCAGGGAGGATCTTTCCCATCCTGTTACCGCACAACGTGCGGGGTACTCCCGTTGTTCCGCAGCGGGGCACGGACGGCCCCGCTCAGAGCGGGAGACCGGTGTACGCCTCCGCGAGGTCGGTCTCGGCGGCGCGCGACGTGGTGACGCGGTCGAGCCGGGCGAGCTGGATCCGGTCGTCGAACGCGGTCGCGTCGGGCGCGCGGTGCAGCATGGTCGTCATCGCGTACGAGAACCGCTCGGCCTGCCAGACGCGGCGCAGACAGGTGGCGGAGTACGCGTCGAGGAGCGTGGTGTCCCCCTTGTCCAGGCGGGCGGTGAGGGCGCGGGCGAAGGTGACGACGTCGCCGACGGCGAGGTTGAGGCCCTTCGCGCCGGTCGGCGGGACGATGTGGGCGGCGTCGCCCGCGAGGAAGAGCCGGCCGTGCCGCATGGGCTCGTGCACGTAGCTGCGCATGGGGGTGACCGACTTGGCGGTGATCGGTCCGCGGGCGAGGCGCCAGTCCGGGTCGTCGACCTCCAGGCGCCGGTCGAGCTCGTCCCAGATCTCCTCGTCGCTCCAGGTGTCGGCGTCCGTGCCCTCGGGAACTTGCAGGTACGCGCGCGTGACGGTGGGCGAGCGCATGGACAGCAGGGCGAAACCGCGGTCGCTGCGGGCGTAGACCAGTTCGTCGTGGGAGGGCGCGACATCGGCGAGGATCCCGAGCCAGCCGAAGGGGTACGTGCGTTCGTACGTGGCGGAGAGCGCGTCCGGCACCGCCGCGCGGGCCACGCCCCAGAACCCGTCGCACCCCACGACGTAGTCGCACTCCAGGACCTGCTCGCCGCCCTCGTGGCGGTAGCGGACGCGCGGGGTGTCGCTCTCGGCGCCCTCGACCGCGAGCGCCTCCGCCTCGAAGAGGAGCGGGCCGCCGTCGGCGAGCTGGGCGGCGATCAGGTCCTTGCAGACCTCGGTCTGGGCGTAGACCGTCACCGACCGGCCGCCGGTCAGGGCCGGGAAGTCGACGCGGTGGCGGCGGCGGTCGAAGCGCAGCTCGATGCCGTCGTGCGGCAGGCCCTCGCGGTCCATGCGCGCGCCGACGCCCGCGGCGCGCAGCACGTCGACGGTGCCCTGTTCCAGGATCCCGGCGCGCTGGCGGCGCTCCACGTAGGCCCGGTCGCGGCTCTCCAGGACGACGGAGTCGATCCCGGCGTTGTGCAGCAGCCTGGCGAGGAGGAGGCCCGCGGGGCCCGCTCCGACGATCCCGACGGTGGTGCGCATACGGATCCCTCTCCACGCTGCGTTCGCCAGGCGAACTTTCGTTCACCTGATGGGGCTAGCGGGATCCTCTGCCGCGGCGACGCCGCTGTCAATGGGGCGCCCGTCACGCGCGCGACCGCGACGGGACGGGAAAGGTGAAGGAAGTCGGAGGTGCCCGGAACCGGACTTGAACCGGTACGCCCGCGAAGGGCAGCGAGGTTTAAGCTCGCCGTGTCTGCATTCCACCATCCGGGCAGGCTGTGGGGCTCCGCGTAGACCGTCCGAGCCTATCCGGCGGCCTCCCCCGGCCAGCGGGCCGATGGCCCGATGTTGTCTTATTTTATTGGCGTCTGAGGGTGCATCAGCCCACGACAGTAGCCATACGCACTTGCCGGGGGCCCTTCCACGGTTGACGGCCCGTCGTCGGGGATTGACGGAATTTCACCGCCCGCCGGGGAGGCGCACAAGTGCGCCCCTGTCAGGGCTCCGTGTCATCCCCAGGTATGACGCCGCCCCGCGCGGTCCGACCGAAGTCGCCCCCGGATACGGGAACAGCGGCTGACTCCACGCGCCCTGGCGGCCGAGACGATGGAAACGTCCCCAGCACTCGTCCCGACAGGAGCACCCTCCCGTGACCACCACTCCCCTCGCCGGCCGGACCACCACCGCGGCCGCCCGCGCCACGGATCTCTCCAAGGTCTACGGACAGGGCGAGACCCAGGTGGTCGCTCTGGACCGGGTCACCATCGATTTCCGGCAGGCCGAGTTCACCGCGATCATGGGCCCGTCGGGCTCGGGCAAGTCGACGCTGATGCACTGCGTCGCGGGCCTGGACACCTTCTCCTCCGGCTCGGTCCGCATCGGCGACACCGAACTGGGCTCCCTGAAGGACAAGCAGCTCACGAAGTTGCGCAGGGACAAGATCGGCTTCATCTTCCAGGCGTTCAACCTGCTGCCGACGCTGACCGCCCTGGAGAACATCACGCTCCCCATGGACATCGCGGGCCGCAAGCCCGACAAGCAGTGGCTGGAGAACGTGATCCACATGGTGGGCCTGTCGGGCCGCCTCGGCCACCGCCCCTCCCAGCTCTCCGGCGGCCAGCAGCAGCGCGTGGCGGTGGCCCGCGCCCTGGCCTCCCGCCCGGAGATCGTCTTCGGCGACGAGCCCACCGGCAACCTCGACTCCCGCTCCGGCGCGGAGGTTCTCGGCTTCCTGCGCAACTCCGTGCGCGAACTGGGCCAGACCGTCGTCATGGTCACCCACGACCCGGTGGCGGCGGCGTACGCGGACCGTGTCGTGTTCCTGGCCGACGGCCGCATCGTCGACGACATGTACGAGCCGACGGCGGACCGCGTCCTCGACCGTATGAAGCGTTTCGACGCGAAGGGCCGCACGAGCTGACCCCGCCCGCAGTACGCGCCCCGAAGGGGCGCGGGGAACTGCGCGAGCAACCACGACGCACGCGCGTCCGCCGACGAAACAGCAGCCCCTACGGCGACTAGGCCGAGGGCGCCCCGCCCACCCCTGGACTGGCAGAAACCCATGTTCCGTACCGCCCTGCGCAACGTCTTCGCGCACAAGGCCCGCCTCCTCATGACGGTCCTTGCCGTCATGCTCGGCGTCGCCTTCGTCTCCGGCACCCTCGTCTTCACCAACACCATCTCCTCCGCCCTGGAGAAGTCCTCGTCGAAGGGCTTCGACCAGGTCGACGTCGCCGTCACGCCCGGCTGGAAGGACAGCACGGACGACAAGGTCGGCGAGGAGATCAAGCTGACCGACGCCACGCTCAAGAAGGCGCAGAGCGTGCCGGGCGCCGCGTCCGCGACCGGCGTGCTCAGCGGGTACGCCGCCGTCGCCGACCAGGACGGCAAGCTCGTCGGCAACGGCTTCTCCACCAAGGGCGGCAACTACTGGGGCGCCAAGGACAGCCGCTACCCGCTGAAGGAGGGCACGGCCCCGCACGGCAAGGGCCAGGTCGCGCTCGACGCCGAGACGGCCAAGCGCGCCGGGTACAAGATCGGTGACCAGGTCCGCATGTCCGTCGACGGGCCGGTCCTCGCCCCGACCCTGACCGGCGTCTTCACCACCGACGACGGCAACGTCACCGCGGGCGGCTCCCTCGCCCTGTTCGACACGGCGACCGCGCAGCAGCTCTTCCACAAGCAGGGCGCGTACGACGAGATCGACGTGAAGGCCGCCGCGGGCACCACCGAGGACCAGCTGCGCGCCCAGCTCGACAAGGCGCTCGGCACGAAGAACGTGGACACGGAGACGGGCCAGCACCTCGCCGACGAGCAGGCCGAGATGATCTCCTCGTCGATGAGCTCCATGAAGCAGTTGCTGCTCGGCTTCGCCGCCGTGTCGCTCTTCGTCGGCATCTTCATCATCGCCAACACCTTCACGATGCTGGTCGCCCAGCGCACCAAGGAGCTGGCCCTGATGCGCGCCGTCGGCGCCTCGCGCCGCCAGGTGACGCGCTCGGTGCTCCTCGAGGCGTTCGTGGTGGGCGCGGTGGCCGCCGTCACCGGTCTGGCCGTCGGCATCGGGATCGGCGCGGGGATGCGCTCCCTGATGAACGGCACGGGCGCGATCATCCCGGACGGGCCGCTCGTCGTCACCGGCGGCACGGTCGTCTCCGCGCTGGTCGTCGGCGTCCTCATCACGATGCTGGCCGCCTGGCTGCCGGGCCGCCGCGCCGCGAAGATCCCGCCGGTCGCCGCGATGAACGCGGTGCACGCCGCCCCGACCGCCAAGTCCCTCGTCCTGCGCAACACGCTCGGCTCACTGGTCTCCGCCGTCGGCGTCGCCGCCGTGCTGGCCGCCACGACCATGAAGGGCGACGAGGGCCAGGCCCCGATGGCGCTCGGCGCCGCGCTGCTCGTCATCGGCGTCTTCATCCTGACCCCGCTGCTCTCCCGCCCGCTGATCGCCGCCGCGGCCCCGCTGCTGCGCGCCTTCGGCATCTCCGGCAAGCTGGCCCGCCTCAACTCGGTCCGCAACCCGCGCCGCACCGCCGCCACCGCCTCGGCGCTGATGATCGGCCTGACGCTGATCACGGGCCTCACGGTCATCGCGGGCAGCGTCCAGTCGGCGATCAACAAGATGGCCGCCGACTCCATCAAGGCCGACTACGTCGTCTCCATGGCGAACGGGAACACGCTCTCCGCCGACGTGCGCGAGACCCTGAACAAGACCTCGGGGACCACCGCCACCAGCGGCCTGGCCAACTCGCCGGCCGTGATCGGCGGCGACGGCGAGGACCTGACCGGCGTCAACGGCAGGACGATCGAGCAGCTCGTCGAACTGCCGGTGAAGGACGGCACCTTCGCCATCGGCGGCACGCGCGTGGTCGTCGACGACAAGACGGCCGAGGACCACCACTGGAAGGCCGGTTCGGGCTTCACCGTCACCTACGAGGACGGAAAGAAGCAGCGGCTGACCGTCGCGGGCGTCTACGAGGCCAACGAGATGATCCGCGGCATCATGGTCGACTCCCCGACCCTCACCCCGCACATGACCGACGGTGTCTCGGACATGCAGGTCATGGTCAAGACGGACGGCGGCGCCTCCGACGCCGCGAAGGACAAGCTGACCAAGGCGCTCGGCGAGAACCCGGCCATCAAGATCCAGGACCGTCAGGACATCTCCAACGAGGTGGCCCAGATGTTCACGCTGATGCTGAACATGCTCTACGGTCTGCTCGCCATGGCGGTCATCGTCGCCGTGCTCGGCGTCGTCAACACCCTCGCGATGTCGGTCTTCGAGCGGCAGCAGGAGATCGGGATGCTCCGCGCGATCGGCATCGACCGCAAGGGCATCAAGCGCATGGTCCGCCTGGAGTCCCTGGTCATCTCGCTCTTCGGCGGCGTGCTCGGCATCGGCCTCGGCGTGTTCTTCGGCTGGGCCGCGGGTGAGCTGATCGGCAAGACCATGTCGACGTACGCGCTGGTCCTGCCCTGGGGCCGGATGGGCGTCTTCCTCGCGCTCGCCGCGGTCGTCGGCATCCTGGCCGCCCTGTGGCCGGCCCGCCGCGCCGCCCGCCTGAACATGCTGTCGGCCATCAAGGCCGAGTAGCGGCCCGGTATTCACGGGAACGGGGGCGTCCGGTGGTCAGCACCGGGCGCCCCCGTTCCCGTACGCCTCACAAGGGCATCAGTTCCAGGTGCGCGCCCGCAGCGGCATCCCCGACGCCCCGTCCTGCGGGGTCTTCACGGCGAGGATCTGGTTGACGCCGATGCGGTTGCGCTCGAAGCTCAGGGCGGAGGCCGCCATGTAGAGGCGCCAGACGCGGGCGCGGCCGGGGCTGACCAGCTTCAGGGCCTCGGTCCAGCGGGCCTCCAGGTTGCGCACCCACTGGCGCAGGGTGAGCGCGTAGTGCTCGCGGATCGCCTCCAGGTCGCGGACCTCGAACCCGGCGCGCTCCAGGAGCCCGGCGGTCGTGCCGACCGGGGCCAGCTCGCCGTCGGGGAAGACGTAGGCGTCGATGAACTCGTCGACCTCGTACGCCGTTTCGTCCCTCTGGGGGCGGCGGCCGATCTGGTGGTTGAGCAGCCGCCCACCGGGCTTGAGCAGGGCGTACAGGTCGGTCGCGTACTCCAGGTAGCGGGCCGAGCCGACGTGCTCGGCCATGCCGATGGAGGAGATGGCGTCGTAGGGGCCGTCGCGCACGTCGCGGTAGTCCTGGACGCGGATCTCGACGCGGTCGGTGAGGCCCTCCTCGGCGACGCGCTTCCTGGCGTACGCGGCCTGCTCCTGGGAGAGCGTGACGCCGACGACGCTCACTCCGTGCTCGCGGGCGGCGTGGATGGCCATGGAGCCCCAGCCGCAGCCCACGTCGAGCAGGCGCATGCCGGGCTTGAGGTCGAGCTTGCGGGCGACGAGGGAGAGCTTGTCGCGCTGGGCCGATTCGAGCGTGGCGCCGGGCGAGGCCCAGTACGCGCACGAGTAGACCATCGAGGGGCCGAGGACCAGCTCGTAGAAGTCGTTGCCGACGTCGTAGTGGTGGCTGATGGCCTGTTTGTCGCTGCCCTTGGTGTGCAGGTGGAGGCGGCTCCTGCGGCGCCTCTCCTCGGCGGGCGGGGCGGGCGGCGGGAAGGGTCCGGCCAGCTTGGCCAGGTCCTTGGCGGCGGCGCGCACCTCGGGGTCCCTGAGGGCCTGGACGAGGGATCTGCGCTCGCCCTCGGCGTCCGGGTCCCGCTCCCAGATGAGTCCGGCCAGGACGTCGAGCGCCGCGTAGAGGTCGCCCTCGACGTCGAGTTCACCGGCGACCCACGCGCGCGCGAGGCCCAGCTCGCCCGGCTTGAACAGCAGCCTGCGCAGGGCGCGCCGGCTGCGGACGACGAGGACGGGGGCGTCGGGGGGACCGGCCTCCGAACCGTCCCAGGCGCGCAGGCGCACCGGGAGTTCGCTGCCGAGCAGCCGCTCGGCGATGTTCTTCAGCCGCTGTGCGGCGTCCTGCATGGCGCACACCTCCGTGACAGGGGAAATCCCGGAACGGTCCAACACCACGTAAACACCGAGGGGCGCATTCCGCAGTCCCGTGTTCGCGTCACGGATGGGCAAAATATGTGTACAGGCCATGTATATGGTCGGAGGAACGCCGAAGGGGCCACTCGCACCACGGATGGCGAGCGGCCCCTTCGGGGTTGCGTGGGTCCTACGGAGTCGCGGACATGCTCCGGATCAGGAGGCCTTGGCCTTCTCCCCGGCCTTGTCGCTCTCGGGCGACGCCTCGGCGGCCGGCTTGGGCGCCGGAGCCGGCTTGGCGGCTTCGTAGAACTCCTCGCGCGGAGTCTCCAGGGCGCCGAGCGCGGTGATGTCGCGCTTCTGGAACATGTTGATCGTCCACTCGGCGATCACACGGATCTTGCGGTTGTACGTCGGCATGGCCATGCCGTGGTAGCCACGGTGCATGTACCAGGCGAGACGGCCCTTGAGCTTGATCTTCATCTTGCCCAGGACGATCATCGCGACGCCCTTGTGGAGGCCGAGACCGGCCACCGCACCCTTGTTGGCGTGCTTGTACTCGCCCTGCGGGAAGCCCCGCATGCCCGAGACCACGTTGTCGCCGAGGACCTTGGCCTGGCGCATGGCGTGCTGCGCGTTCGGCGGGCACCAGGCGTTCGGGTTGCCGTTCTTGCGGCCGACGAGGTCCGGGACCTGGGCGTTGTCGCCCGCGGCCCAGATGTAGTCGGTGCCCTGGACCTGGAGCGTCGCGCTGGTGTCCACGTGGCCGCGCGGGCCGAGCGGGAGACCGAAGCGGGCGAGCGCCGGGTTCGGCTTCACACCGGCGGTCCAGACGACCGTGTTGGAGTCGGCCTCCAGGCCGTTGCTCAGCACCACGTGACCGTCCACGCAGGAGGGCATCGTCGTCGAGAGGTAGACCTCGATGCCGCGGGACTCCAGGTGCTTGCGGCCGTAGACGCCCAGCTCGGGACCGACCTCGGGCAGCACCTTGTCGGCGGCGTCGACCAGGATGAAGCGCATGTCCTCGCGCTTCACGTTCTTGTAGAACTTGGCGGCGTCGCGCGCCATGTCCTCGACCTCGCCGATCGTCTCGGCGCCCGCGAAGCCACCGCCGACGAAGACGAAGGTGAGCGCCTTGCGGCGGATCTCCTCGTCCGTCGTGGACTCGGCCTTGTCGAGCTGCTCGAGCACGTGGTTGCGCAGGCCGATGGCCTCCTCGACGCCCTTCATACCGATGCCCACCTCGGCGAGGCCGGGGGTCGGGAAGGTGCGGGAGACCGCGCCGAGCGCGATCACCAGGTAGTCGAAGGGCACCTCGTACGCCTCGCCGACGAGCGGGGCGACCGTGGCTACCTTGCGGTCCTGGTCGATGGTGGTGACGCGGCCGGTGAGAATCTCGGCTCCCGGCACAGCGCGTCGCAGCGGGACGACGACGTTGCGCGGCGAGATGCTGCCGGCGGCGGTCTCGGGGAGGAAGGGCTGGTACGTCATGTACGAGCGCGGGTCGACGACCGTGACGGTCGCTTCCGCGTAACGCATCTTCTTCAGGATGCGTCGCGCCGCGTACAGGCCTACGTACCCACCCCCGACAATGAGGATCCTGGGACGCTCCGTGGTGCTCATGCCATCGAGTATCCACCCGGTTGGAGGGGGGTGCTCGTGCGCCCCTTCACAAGAACGGACGGTGCCTCTGCTACACTTCGCCGCCCACGTGACCCATGTCATGGTCGGCGGAGGGAACCAGACTTCACCGCCACTCGTTGCTCACCCCTCGTGAGCAGCAAAGGTGAGCTTCCGGACCCGGTGAACCACTGCCGGAATTCACCCTCCCGCAACACGCGCGACACACCACGGACGAGCCCCGGCACCCCACCTGGACGCCACCGAACGGGCCCGTGGGCCACAAAGCGCGCCCAAGAGGGCCGAATTCCTTGTGAAGAACTTCACGAACTTTGTGGCCGAGGCACGCGAAGAGCGTGTCGCGACCCCCTTCCACCATGCTCAGACGGGGCGCGGCACGCTCAGGCGTGATCATTCGAAGGCGCTGCGGGGACCCTGGAGGGGCATTGCTGTCAGGCGAGCGACCAGGCGATGCCGTCCAGAATGTCGTGTTCGCTCACGACCACCTCGCGGGCGCCGGTCCGCTCCATGATCAGACGCAGGACGAGCGCGCCCGAGGCGATCACGTCGACGCGGCCGGGGTGGATCACCGGGTGCAGGGCGCGCTGGTCGTGCGTGGACGTCAGCAGCCAGTCCGTCAGCTCGGCGACCTTCTCGTAGGAGACGCGGGAGTGGTGGATCGCGGCCGAGTCGTACTCGGTGAGGCCGAGCGCGAGCGCCGCCACCGTCGTCACCGAACCGGCCAGGCCGACGAGGGTGCGGGCCTCGGCCAGCGGGACCAGCTCCGCCACCCGGTCCAGGGCCGCCACGACGTCCTCGCGGACCGCCTCGACCTGCGCGGCGGCCGGCGGATCGGTGACCGTGCCGTCCTCGGCGACCAAGTGCCGCTCGGTCATCCGTACGCAGCCGATGTCGACGGAGTGCGCGGCGCGCACCGCCTCGTCGCCGACCACGAACTCCGTCGAGCCGCCGCCGATGTCCACCACCAGGAACGGCGTGTCCAGGTCGGCCCGGCCCGTCAGCTCCTTCGTCGCACCCGTGAAGGAGAACGCCGCCTCCTGCTCCCCGGTGATCACCTCGGGCTCGACGCCCAGGATGTCCAGGACGCCGCGGACGAAGTCGTCCCGGTTCGAGGCGTCGCGGGACGCGCTCGTGGCGACGAAGCGGACGCGCTCGGCCCCGTGCTCCTTGATCACTTCGGCGTACTCGCGGCACGCCGCGAACGTCCGGTCGAGGGCCTCGGGCGCGAGCCGGCCCGTCTTGTCGACGCCCTGGCCGAGCCGGACGATCGTCATGCGCCGGTCCAGGTCGACGAGTTCACCCGTCTCCGGGTTCGCGTCCGCGACGAGCAGCCGGATGGAGTTCGTACCGCAGTCGACGGCGGCGACCCTGGTCACTTGCCCTCCCGCTCAGCGGCACCGGGCTCCGCGCCGGAGTCCAGGGGGCGGAAGGCGAAGTGTCCGGAGCCGTCCTCGGAGGCGTCCACCTCCCACGCGTCACCCTCGGGCAGACCGCAGGGCGTCACGCACGGGCCCTTCCGCCACCACTCCGGCAGCATCTCGATCGCCTCGTCGCCCAGCGGGTTCACCCCCGGACCGGCCGCCAGCGAGTGCGCCACGAGCACGTGCAGGCACTTCACGCGGTCCGGCATGCCGCCCGCGCTCGGGAAGTTCTCCAGGACCTCGATGGCGTCACGGCGGGCGAGGTAGTCCTCGTGCGCGGCCCGGTACTGGCGCGCGAGCTCCGGGTCGGTCGCGAGCCGCTCCGTCATCTCCTTCATCACGCCGTTGGCCTCAAGGGTGCCGATGGCGGACGCCGCGCGCGGGCACGTCAGGTAGTACGTCGTCGGGAACGGCGTGCCGTCCTCCAGGCGCGGCGCCGTCTCGACGACGTCCGGGTTGCCGCAGGGGCAGCGGTGCGCGATGGCCCGCAGGCCGCGCGGCGGGCGGCCTAGCTGCTCCTTGAACGCGTGGATGTCGGCGTCCGTGGGCGCGGTGGGCTCGGTCTGGGGCGGGGGCGTTTCCATGCCTGTCTTTCACTTTGTGGGGCGGGGTGACGGTGGTGGTCAGTTCGCGCGGTCGGCCTTGTCGACGCCGTCCCAGACGTTCGAGTACCAGGGGCGGTCGGCCGCGCCCTGCTCGTCCCGGCCGTCCTCGGTGGCGCGCGGGTCGGGCACCACGTACCCGGTCTCCCCGGGCATGACCATGTGCAGCCGCTCGCGGATCCGCTGCTCGGCGTACGCGTCGTCCTGCCAGCGCGCCTTCTCGTCGCGCAGCCGCTCGACGCGGTCCTTCGCCTCCTGCTGCTTGCGCTGCAGGTCCGCGATCTCGCCGCGCTGGGACACGTACTGCCTCATCGGGTAGGCGAGGGCGACCACGAGGGTGCAGACGACGAGGGCGAGCAGGGCCGCGCGCCCGGTGAGCCGGGAGCGGCGGGCCTGGCGCTTGTTCTGCGAGCGGTAGACGCGCTCGGCCGTCTGCTCGCCGAGCACGCGCAGGCGGGTGGCGGTGGAGAAGCGGGCCGAATCGCTCTGGCCTCTGCTCCGTACCTTTCCCGGCATTCGCCTGTCGCCTCCCCGTTCCAGCCGTCCGGCTGCCTACGTGCGTACGTCCCCGCACACGGTACGGGACCGAGTGCGGGGACGTACGGAACTGCGGCGCCGGGGACGGTCAGCCCTTGAAGCGGGGGAAGGCCGAGCGGCCGGCGTAGACCGCCGCGTCGTCCAGGATCTCCTCGATGCGCAGGAGCTGGTTGTACTTGGCGACGCGCTCGGAGCGGGCCGGGGCGCCGGTCTTGATCTGACCGCAGTTGGTGGCGACGGCGAGGTCGGCGATGGTGACGTCCTCGGTCTCACCGGAGCGGTGCGACATCATGCACTTGAAGCCGTTGCGCTGGGCCAGCTCGACGGCGTCCAGGGTCTCGGTCAGCGAACCGATCTGGTTGACCTTGACGAGCAGGGCGTTGGCCGAGTTCTCCTCGATGCCGCGGGCCAGGCGCTCCGGGTTGGTGACGAACAGGTCGTCGCCGACGAGCTGCACCTTGTCGCCGAGCTTCTCGGTGATGGTGTTCCAGCCGGCCCAGTCGTCCTCGAACAGCGGGTCCTCGATGGAGACGAGCGGGTACGCGTCGACCAGCTCGGCGTAGTACTCGGTCATCTCGGCGGCCGAGCGCTGCTTGCCCTCGAACTCGTACACGCCGTCCTTGTAGAACTCGGAGGCGGCGACGTCGAGCGCGAGCGCGACCTGCTGGCCGGGGACGTAACCGGCCTCCTTGATCGCCTCGAGGATGAGGTCGAGCGCGGCGCGGTTCGACTCCAGGTTCGGGGCGAAGCCGCCCTCGTCGCCGAGGCCGGTGGACAGGCCCTTGGTCTTCAGCACCTTCTTGAGGGTGTGGTAGACCTCGGTGCCCCAGCGCAGCGCCTCGGAGAAGGACTCCGCGCCGATCGGGGCGATCATGAACTCCTGGATGTCGACGTTGGAGTCGGCGTGCGACCCGCCGTTCAGGATGTTCATCATCGGGACGGGCAGCAGGTGCGCGTTCGGACCGCCCAGGTAGCGGAAGAGCGGCAGGTCGCTGGCCTCGGACGCGGCGTGCGCGACGGCGAGGGAGACGCCCAGGATGGCGTTGGCGCCGAGCGAGCCCTTGTTGTCGGTGGCGTCCAGGTCGAACATCGCCTGGTCGATCAGGCGCTGCTCGGTGGCGTCGTAGCCGACCAGCTCCGGGCCGATCTGCTCGATGACGGCGAGGACGGCCTTCTCGACGCCCTTGCCCTGGTAACGGTTGGGGTCACCGTCACGGAGTTCGATGGCCTCGAAGGCACCGGTGGAGGCGCCCGACGGGACAGCAGCACGACCCGTGCTGCCGTCGTCGAGGCCGACCTCGACCTCGACCGTGGGGTTGCCTCGGGAGTCCAGGATTTCCCGGGCTACGACGACGTCGATGGACGGCACGAGCATCTCCTTCTGGGATGTGACACAACTGTGCGGACGGCGTGGCCCGCACCCTGAGCCTAACCGGCCCAGGGGCATCAGCCAGTCGACCGCCCGTGTTGTGGACAACGCCGATAGCGAAATGTTTCTTAACGGAACAAAGACGGCGACCCCCGTTCCGCCGCGCAGATGCGGCGGAACGGGGGTCGCCGGAGCGAGCGGCCGTTGCGAGCGCCGGCCCGGCATCCGCCGATGCCGAGTCGTCGTGCTCCAAGGGTCTTACTTGAGGTGCAGCTGCTGACCCGGGTAGATCAGGTCGGCGTCGGCGACGATGTCCTTGTTGAGCTTGAACACCTTCTGCCAGTTGGTGCCGTGCGCCTCGGCGATCTTGCTGAGGGTGTCGCCGGTGACGACCTTGTACTCGCCGTCGCCCTTCTCGACCTTCTTGCCGGTCGGGGTGGTGACGGTGTCCTTCTTGGTCTCCTGCTGCGGCTGAGCCTGCTGCTGCGGCTGCTGACGCGGCTGCGAGCGGGTCGTCGTCGAGGACTCCGAGCGCTCCTGCTGCTGCGGCTGCTGCGAGGACTGCGACTCGACCGGAGCGGAGTTGCCGGTGGAGGCGCCGGACAGGCCCACACCGCAGCTCGGCCAGGCACCCTTGCCCTGCGAGGCGAGGACCTTCTCGGCGACCGATATCTGCTGCGCCTTGGACGCCTGGTCGGCGGAGGACGCGTAGGCGGTGCCTCCGTACGCGGCCCACGTCGAGGCGGAGAACTGCAGACCGCCGTAGTAGCCGTTGCCGGTGTTGATCGACCAGTTGCCGCCGGACTCGCAGGAGGCGACCTGGTCCCACTCGGAGGTGGAGGCGGCGGAGGCGCCCGTGGCACCCATCAGCGGAACGGCGACGGCGGCACCGGCGACACCGGCGAGCGTGGCGACACGGACGGCCTTGGACGGGCGGCGGTGCTTGCCCTTGCTGGAAAGCAGCATGAAGGAATCCCCTCACCGACGCCTACGAGGTGAGCTGTCGGGTGCGGACCAGTGAGTGTCCGGCGCGCAACCTAGTGCGCGGCTTAACCCCAAGCCGGTTTCCCGGCACTTACCTTGGGTCCCCCGCTCCTGCCTACGGCGCTTACGCGTCGACTGTTCCCGTACGGACGTTGGCAGGATTCGGCGTGACGTCCGTCGGGGCCCGCTGTGGCGAGCGGTGACGACGTTAAGCAGTCGATCCGCCCGATTTCAAAGACGATCAGGGTGTTTGAGACTCATGTCTCACTCTCGCAAAAGCGGACATAGGCGCCTCAACCCGCCCCAATTTTCAGTTACTTTTCATCCGTTTCGAGGCCAAGATCCAGACTCTGACCAGGAAGGATGAGGTCCGGATCGGCGCCGACCGTCTTCTTGTTGAGGTCATAGAGGGCATTCCACCCTCCGTCGATGTTCTGCGCGTCCGCGATGTCCGTCAGGTTGTCGCCGGAGCGGACCGTGTACGCGGCCTCGGAGCGGACTTCCTCGCGGGAGGCGTGACGACCCTCACTCTGGCGGGAGACGGCGGTGTCGTCGGCGGCGCGGTCGCCGCGGTGGCGGCCGGCGGAGGACGCGTCCGGGTCGACGGTGGAAGTGGCGTCCGTCTGGCCGGACTTGCCCGAGTTGTCACCTTCGGCGGTGCCGCTCGGCTCGTCGCCCGCCTTGTCACCGCGGGTATCGGCGGTGGCTCCGGCCGACGGGGTGTCAGACGCGGCGGGCGTCCCACCGTCCTCGGAGCCGGATCCGTCGCCGCCGACCGCGCTCGACTCATCGGCGCCGGACGCGTCACTCGCGCCCGAGTCCTGGTGACTCTTCTCTCTTGTGGAGTCCGAGGAGTCTGCGGAGTCCGACGCGTCCGAAGAGCCCGACGTGTCCGAGGAGCCGGACGAACTCGACGAGGCCGACGCATCCGAGGAGCGCGCCGAGCCGGAGGCGTCCGGCGGCGACTGGGCGAGGCCGGACGGGCGCGGCGAGGCGCTCACCCCCGGGTCCACCTCGGCCGCGTCGTCGCTCTGCGTCAGACCGGCCACGAGGGAGCAGCTCGGCCAGACGCCGGGCCCCTTGGCCTGGAGCGCCTTCTCGGCGACGGCTATCTGCTGCGATCTGCTGGCCTCGTCGGCGCTCGGGGCGTAGTCGAGGCCCCCGTACTGCTCCCACGTCTCCTGCGACACCTGCAGTCCGCCGTAGTAGCCGTCCCCCGCGTCGAGGCTCCACTGCCCGCCGGACTCGCACTCGGCGAGCTTGTCCCAGGTGGTGGCGGAGGCGGCGTTCGCGCCGGTCGCCGCGAGCAGCGGGATCGCGATGGCGCTGCCGGTGACACCGGCGGCGACGACCAGAGCGGGGGCCTGACGAGGGCGACGGTGACGACCGTTCCCGGAGAGCATGCGGTTGCCTTTCGCGAGACTGATGCAGCACGCGACAGGAGTGGCGGGAGTGGTGCCGGTTGTGCCTGTGTCGCGATGACTGGTGAACGTAGCGGGACTCGAACGCTTGTCACAAGTCGATGCAGCGTAGATCACGTGAAAGTCACGAAGTTGAGAAACTGTCAGGTTCAGTGGGTGTGCGCCCGGGTGCGCTCGGGGGTGAACTGCACTGGCAGCGTGCGCAGTCCGCGCATGATGAGCCCGCCGCGCCAGCGCAGTTCGGCCGGGTCCTCGGCGAGCCGGAGGTCCGGAAGACGCGTCAGGAGCGTTGCCAGGGCGGCCTGTCCCTCCAGGCGGGCGAGGGGCGCGCCGAGGCAGTAGTGGATGCCGTGGCCGTAGCCGAGGTGCTGGTTGTCGCGGCGGGAGAGGTCGAGCGTGTCGGGCTCCGCGAACCGCGCCGGGTCGCGGTCGGCGGCGGCGAGGACGACGAGAACCGGGTCGCCGGTGGCGATGGACTGTCCGCCGATGGTGAGGGGTTCGGTCGCGAACCGCCAGGTCGCCAGCTCGACGGGGCCGTCGAAGCGGAGCAACTCCTCGACGGCGGTGGCGAGGAGAGCGGTGTCGTTCACGGCAAGGCCGCGTTGCAGTCGCTCACGTTGCTCCGGGTGCGTGAGCAGGGCATACGTCCCGTTGCCGATGAGGTTGACCGTGGTTTCGAAACCCGCGAACAGCAGGATGAAAGCCATGGCCGCTGCCTCGTTCTCGGTGAGGTGCTCGCCGTGGTCGGAGGCGCGGATCAGGCCGGAGATGAGGTCGTCACCGGGCTCCTGGCGCTTGCGGTGGATCAACTCGGCCAGGTAGCCGCGCATCTTCTTCACCGACCGGGCGACGCCGCCGCGCGGTCCGCCCCCGTGCCGGATCATCATGCCCGCCCAGTCCCGGAAGTCGTCCTGGTCCTCGCGCGGGACGCCGAGCAGGTCGCAGATGGCGTAGATGGGGAGCGGGAAGGCGAAGTCGTGGATCAGGTCGGCCTCGCCCTTCGCCGCGAACCGGTCGATGAGGTCGTCCGTCAGCTCCTGCACCCGGGGTGCGAATTCGGCCACCGTACGCGGGGTGAACGCCTTCGAGACGAGGCGGCGGAGGCGGGTGTGGTCCGGGGGGTCGATGTTGAGCAGGTGCGTCATCAGATCGGCCTTGCGCTCGCCCGGGATGCCCGTCTTGCCTTTGGCGTGCGAGGGCTCGTCGTGATGGGCCGGGTTCTTGCTGAGCCGCTGGTCGGCAAGGGCCTGCCGGGCGTCCGCGTACCGCGTGACCAGCCACGCCTCGACCCCGCTCGGCAGCGTGGTGCGGTGCACGGGCGCGTGCTCACGCAGCCAGGCGTAGGCGGGATACGGGTCGCTGGCGAACTCCCAGGTGAAGAGTTCCGGCATGTCGGCGTGGGCGGGGCTTTCGGTCACCTTCCGACGGTATCCGGAGCGGGTGACCTAGCCGTACGCAAGGGGGCCGCGCTGGGGGCCGCGCTGGAAGCCGCCCCCTACTCCTCCCCCACCCCCTCCGCGACACGCACCGCCGCGCGGTACGTCCTCGCCGCCGCCCTGAGTGCCGTCTCCGGGTCCACGCCCTCCGCCTCCGCGCGCAGCGCCAGGGCGAGGAGTTCGTAGCCGATGCCCGCGCCGGTCGGGAGCGGGACGTCCAGGCCCGCCGTACGGACGCGGGAGCCGAGTTTCGCGGCGAGGGCGAGGCCGGGCTGGCCCACCGGGACGCCGTCGGTGACCGAGGCGCGGCGCTTGGCCTCGCCCTTCTTGCGGAGCCAGATCTCCCGCACCTCCTCCGGCGTCGACGCGCTCTCGTCGCCGAAGACGTGCGGGTGGCGGTGGATGAGTTTGGTGACGATGCCACCGGCGACGTCGTCCACGGAGAAGGGCTCGTCGGGGTCCTCCTCCGCGATGCGGGCGTGGAAGACGACCTGGAGGAGGACGTCGCCGAGCTCCTCGCGCAGCTCCGTACGGTCGTCCGTCTCGATCGCCTCGACCAGCTCGTAGGCCTCCTCGATCGCGTACTTCGCCAGTTCCTCGTGGGTGCGCTGCGACGACCAGGGGCACTCGCGGCGGATGCGGTCCATGACCTGGACGAGGTCGAGGAGGCGGGCGCCGGGGAGGTCGTAGGAGCCGGGGAGGAGTTCCAGGGACGGCATCCGCTCGCGGCCGGAGCCCGCCAGCGCGGCGAGGCCGTCCGTGAGGCGGCGGTCGCCCTCGGCCGTCGTGAGGACGACCACCGTGCGGTCGCCGTCGGCGCAGAGGTCGACGAGGTCGCGGGCCGACAGGGGCGCCGTCGCGAGCGTGACCTCGACGCCCGCCTCCTTCAGGTACGGCAGCTGCGGGTGCGCGGCGTCGGCGCACAGCACCGCGTCGGCACCCCGCAGCACCTCCCACGCCGGCCAGGAAAGGAGTCCGGGGGCGACCCGGTGGCTCGTGGTGAGCAGGACGATGCGGCCCGCCGCGTCGTCCAGCCCGGCGGCGGCGTCCATCTCTCGATCGTTCACGTTCACCACTCGAACGTAACGCAGGGAGCGGGGGTGCCTACGCCGTCTGCTGGGCCGACGGCGGCTCCTGGCGCGTGACCTGCTTCAGCCACGGCGTCTTCGACTCGACGAGGCGGCTGCGCGGGGAGACCTCCCAGGCGCCGTAGCGCGGGTTCAGGTCGACGTTCAGCTCCTTGGACGCCTTGCCGATCGCCTTCCAGAACGCGGTCTGGCCCTCCTGCGTCTGCATGTCGGCGCCGAGCGCGGTGGCGAGCTTCTGCGCCTCGATCTCGGTGCGCAGACTTTCGGTCAGCCGTTTCGGCGGCACGTTGTACTGCGCCAGCCAGCCGGTCTCCAACTGCTGCGCGCCGCCCGCCCGTTGTTCCAGGCCGGCCCGCATGTCCTGCATCTCCTTGCGGGTGACGGTGACGCCCGCGTCGGTGGCGGCGCGGTGCAGGACCCGGTCGAGGACCATGGTGTGCAGCGTGTTGCGGGTCAGGCCGCCGGATTTGGCGATGGCCTGCTCGTACTCGGCGCTGTCCTTCGTGGCGGCCTGCTGGGCGTCCCGCACCTCGTTGACCCGGGTCTCGAGCTGGGCGACGGTGATGCGCTGGCCGCCGACGACGGCCGCGGCGCCGGGATGCGCCTCGTTCCCGCAGGCGGTCAGGGCGGGAACCGCGGCGATGGCGGCGGCGGACAGGACGAGCGCGGTACGGCGACGGCTGCTGGTGCGGCGGTGCAAGGTGAGCCTCCCTGCGGCGAGTTTGTGCGTCGGTGCACAAAGTCCGTGATCGATGGTAGGAGGTGGCCGCTGGCTCGGCCACCTATTCGACAACGATTCGCCGCGAGTTGAGGTACTCGGGTCCGGACGACGGAGCGGCGCGGGAGTGGTCAGCCGACGATCGCGACCGGCGCGTCCCACGCGTTGCGGTCCACGGTGATCGTGTACCCGCCCCGCTTCTCCTTGCTGTTGACCATGTACTGATGGCCGCGGCTGTGGTTCGTGTACAGCGACTTCGACCAGGGCCAGTCGGACGTGGTGGTGTTCACCTTGTCCCACTTCGCGTACCAGAGGTTGCCCGGCAGGTCGGTGCGGTCCTTGGCGGTGGCGATCGCGGCGGCGCTGGAGCTGCTGAACCCGTAGTAGCCCGCGCGGTACGTCTTGGCTCGCAGCACCTTGTTGAAGGAGCGCACATAGGTCAGCACGGCCTTGTTGCAGGACGCGTTCTCGATGTCGTACGGCTCCATGTCGAGGTAGAGCGCGCTGCCCGCCTTCATGCCGAGCGCGGCGGCCTTGGCGACGGCGTCCTTGCCGTCGGCCGTGCCGAGCGAGGCCGCGTTGGAGGCGGTCATCTTCTCGTTCCTGGTGCCGGTCTGGCAGGGCGGCTGTGCGCCCACGTAGAGCGGGATCAGCTTCCAGCCCTGCGCGTTGACGGTCTTCACCCAGGACTTGGTGAGGTTGGGCTGGGCGCAGCCGCGGTTCTTGCCGCCGATGTAGACGGCGGCGGCGCCGTAGAAGCCGGTGTGCCAGGCCTTCATGGCGGCGGCGGACGGCGCGGTGCAGGTGTCGAGGGCGCGGCCGGTGTACGTCTTCTGCGCGGGCCACGTGGTGGCGGCCGAGGCGTTGGTCGCGGCGACCGCGGCGCCCGCGGCGACGACCGCTCCGGCGGCGCCCCAGGCCACGTAGCGGTTGCGCTTGGAGAGCCGGTGGCTGCCCGGTCTGGAGCCCTTGGCGCTGGTCATGAGATCCCCACCCCTGTGTGCTGTCGGAGCCGGCCACGACGACCGGCGACCACGAAAGATAGCCGGTGCCCCGGATCAGCCCCTGACCTGCCCCAGCCACTGCAGGGTGCGCCGCACCTCCGCCGGGAACGGATGCCCGGGCCCGTGCAGCCGCTCCGCGTCGTGCAGCAGGCGTACGAGCGTCTCGTGCGCGGCGCCCCGGTCGCCGACGGCGAGGAGGAGCTGGCCGATGCGGCGGCGCACTTCGAGGGCGAGGCGGAGGTCGGTGGTGGCGTACTGGTTCTCGTAGTACGGGAGCAGCGAGCGGTACTCGGCGAGCGCGGCGGCCGGTTCGCCGAGGGCCTCCAGGCACTGGGCCGCCTCGTAGCGGAACTGGAGCGACTGCGGGTCGGCGTGGCCGGCCTCGGCGGCGCGCTCGTCGGCGAGGCGGCGCAGCTCGGGCAGGGCGCGGCGGTACTGCCCGTCGTCCATGAGCGTGGCGGCGTACTGCTTGCGCAGGGTGCGGACGACGGGCGAGTGCTCGCCGTGCTGGGCCGCGGCGGCGGGCAGGATCGCGCCGAGGATGTCGACGGCCTGGGTGATGCGGCCCTCGCCGAGCAGGCGTTTGACCTCGTCGACGGCGCGGGCGACGTCGGGGCGCTCGCCCTGCACGTCGGAGCCGGCGGGCTGCGGCGCGGGCGTGCGGGCGCGGTCCGGCCAGGGCGCGTGCGGGCGCAGGAACGGGCGGGTCGGGTCGAGCGGATGCCCGGTCGGCACTCCGCGCGGGGGCAGCAGCGGGAGCAGTTCCTCGTACGTCTGCTGCGCGGAGGCGGGCCGGTGCTGGGGGTCCTTGGCGAGGAGGCGCAGGACGAGGTTCTCCAGCGCTTCGGGGACCTCGGGGCGGATCCGGCGGACCGGGACCGGGGCCTCGTAGAGGTGGCGGTGGAGGATGCCGAGGGCGGTGGTGCCCGCGAAGGGGACGTCGCCGCTGAGGAGTTCGAAGAGGAGCACGCCGAGCGCGTAGAGGTCGGTGTACGGGCCGACGGCGCCGCCCATCGCCTGTTCGGGCGCCATGTAGGCGGGGGTGCCGATGGGCGATCCCGTGTGGGTGAGGCGGGTGGTGTCGGTGTCCATGACGGAGGCGACACCGAGGTCGAGGACGGTGATCGTGCCGTCCTTCTTCACCATGATGTTGCGCGGCTTGAGGTCCCTGTGGACGATCGGCACCGCGTGCACGGCGGAGAGCACGGCGCACAACTGGGCGGCGACCGAGACGGCCCAGGGCCACGGGTACGGGTCGTGCTCGGCGAGGTGGTCGCCGAGGTCGGAGCCGTCGATGTACTGCATGACGAGGTACAGGAACGAAGCGGCGTCCTCGCCCTCGGAGCCCGCGTCGTGCACGGTGACCAGGCCGGGGTGGTCGACCTGGGCGGTGACGCGGCACTCGCGCAGGAAGCGGCGGCGCAGCTCGTCGGCCTCGGCGCCCGCGACCCGGTCGGGGCGGAGCAGTTTGACGGCGACGCGGCGGTCCAGGCGCTTGTCGTACGCCGTCCAGACCTGGCCCATGCCGCCCTGGCCGATGAGCGTGGAGAGTTCGTAGCGCCCGGCGATGACGTGGCCGCCGCTCGCCGCGGCGGCGGGGGGCGGGAAGGTCACCGGCCGCCGTCCTCCCGCTTGCGCAGGTAGTCGCTCAGCTCGTCCAGCTCGGCGCGGACCTGGTCGATGCGGTGCGGGGGCGGGGGCGGGGTCTGGTTCTGCGGCGCGGGGGCCTGCGGCGGCGTCGGCGGGACGGGCGTGGGCGTCGGGCCCGCGGCCTGGGTGGGCATGGCGTGCAGCGGCGGGGTCGGGGGCTGCTGCCGCCCGTACGGCTGGGGCTGGTGCTGGGGTTGCGGGTGCCGCTGCGGGTAGCCGTAGCCGACCGTGGTGGCCGTCGGCGGGTACGGGTGCGCGGGCGGGTGCGGCACCTGGGTCCGGCGTATGTCGAACACCAGGAAGTGCGCGGCGCTCGCGGCGGCGATGATCAGGACCGCGGCGAGCGCCACGTCGGTGCGGTGGTCCCCCTCCGGCAGCGAGCCCACGACGGCGAGGAGCGCGAGGGTGACGGGCAGCGCCGTCCAGGCGAGCACCCAGTCGAGCGCCTTGCCGCGCAGCACCGCGATCCGGAACAGCGGCACGCACGAGAGCAGGCCGCAGCTGAGGACCGACAGGACGGGGAACAGGACCCGCAGGGTGATGACCGTGCCCTCGTTGCGCGAGGGCGGCGCCGCGCCGGGCCCGTACATGTCTGCTCCTGCTGGTCTGTCGCCGCTGTGAACCGCACGCCGTGGACCGCGTGCTGCTCCGAGCGTATAGGCCGACAGGGACAACGGGCCCGGGATGGGCCCACTCCGGTTCCCCTCGTTCATTCCGGTTCGATCACGCCGTTCACCGATGGCCGAGCACGCCGTTCACTCCGGGTCGATCACGCCGTCCGTCAGACCGTCGTGCAGGCCCTGTACGAGTTGTTCGCCCAGGCGGCTCGCGGAACGCAACGCGTCCTCGAACGCCGCGAGCGATCTGAACCGGGCGCCGTAGCGGGCCTGTTCGGCCAGGGGCAGGCGGGGCAGCTGGAGGCGGCGCACGTCGAGCCGGGTCGCAGTGGAGGCGTAACTGCTGGCCTGGCGGTTGTTGGCGGTGGAGCGCAGGAACCCGGCGATGAACCACGGGTCGAGCGCGGCCGGGTCGGGGCGGAGCAGCGCGAGACCGCGGCCGAGGGCGGCGCCCGCGGTGGCCTCGTCGACGACGCGCGCGGTGGCGCCGCCCCGACGACCGGCACGACGACGTCCCCCGCCTCCAGGAGGACGGGTTCGCCGTCGGCGGCGGCGCCGGTGTGGCTGCCGGACGGGGCGGAGCCGGTGAGCACGTCGTGGTCGGTGAGGACGGGCACGCGCGCGTGGCCGTCATGGCCGCCGCCCAGGGTGACGGTGGTGGCCGAGCGGAGCGTCAGCGCGCCCGCGCGCGCGAGTTCGCCGATCGTGGTCTGCGGCCAGCGCGCGGGGGACGCGGCCGGGGCTGCGTCCTTCAGGGCCTTCGGGACCTTCGGGGCTGTCGGGGTCAGCCCGGTGGTCAGGCGCAGGGTGTCGGTGAGCTGCTCGCGCACGGCGGAGAGTTCGGCGGCGCCGCCGCCCGCGGCCTGCGGCGGGAGGCGGCGGGCGGGCGCGAGGTCCACCTCGTCGTCGAGGAGGTCGATGACGGGTACGGAGCGCGCGAGTTCGGGGCGTTCGGCGAGGGACCCGGCCCGGTCGAAGGCGCGCCAGGCGTCGAGCACGGCGTCCCGTACGGCGGCCCAGCCCTGCTTCTCGCGTACGTCCCGGCGGCGGTCAGGGACGTCGTGTCGACGAGGAGCAGTTCGGGCGCGGCGAGCGGCTGCGCGGCGGGCCTGCGCAGGACCCACAGGTGCAGCGGGATGTTGTTCGGCGGCACGGCTCCGGCGGGCAGGGCGATGACCGCGCGCAGGGCGCCGCGCCGCAGCAGGTCGGCGCGGATGCGGCGGCCCGAGCGGCGGGAGGCGACGGCGGGCGGCATCAGGAGGACGGCGGTCCCGCCGTCCTTGAGGCGGGCCAACGCGTGCTGCACCCAGGCGAGTTCGGACTCGGTGCGGGCCGGGAAGCCGTACTCCCAGCGCGGGTCGTAGGCGAGTTCGTCGTGGCCCCAGCCGCGCTCGTTGAACGGCGGGTGGGCGAGCACCACGTCGGCGCGTACGTCACTGAGGGCGTCGCCGCGCAGGGTGTCGGCGGCGGCGGTGCGGATGGCGGGCGCGGCTTCCTGCCCGTCCTGCCCGTCGAGGGCGAGGCGCAGCGCGGTCAGGGCGGCGAGTTCGGCGGTGGCGTCCTGGCCGTAGAGGCGCTGTCCCGGGCGGGGGTCCAGGGCGCGCACGGCGTCGAGGAGGGCGCCGGTGCCGCAGGCCGGGTCGAGCGCGGTCCGGGCGGGCCCGGCGAGGGCGGCCATCAGCTCGGCGGGGCCCGGCGGGGTGAGGGTGTACTGGCGCGGGTTGGCGTCGAGGTGGCGGCCGAGCAGGAAGGCGAAGGTGCGGCGGGCGCCGAGGTCGGCGGCGAGTTCGGCGGCGCCGCGCAGCAGGGGCACGGACGGCAGCAGGGCCGCGGGTTTCGGGGTGGGCAGGGCGCGCTGGGTGGCGTGGCCGAAGCGCGGGGTGAGGACGCCTTCGAGGGCCGGGGAGAGCAGCTCGGCGAGGGCGCGGTCGTCGTCCGTCTTGGCGAGCGCGAGCCATTCGGTGGGCCGGTCGTGCACGAGCAGCAGGGCGCTTCCGGCGTGCAGGAGGGCGGTGACCGGGCCCGCCGGGTGGCCGGCGAGCTGCTGCCAGACGCGTTCACGCAGGGGGACCTCGGCGAGCTTGCCCTGGGTGCGCAGCCAGTCCTCGATCTCGGCGAGCGCGAAGGAGGGGCTGGTCTCGGTGCCGCCGACGGGTTTGGGGAAGTCGGCGTGGCGGCGCCGCCAGTTGCTGACGGCGGCCCGGCCGACGCCCGCGAGCCGGGCGATCCCGGCGGCCGTCACCTCTGTCGCGTTCTCCTGCACCGCGTTCGTCTCCCCTCGTAGCGGTCCGTGTGCGCACCCGGTTGATCTGCGTGCACGCCTGGCGGTCGTGGCGAGCACGCCTGGCGGTCGTGGTGCGTATGCCTAGTGGCGGATGTGCACAGCCGACCATACCGACTGTCGCGTAAGAGCCCCGTTCACAAGTGTAGGGACCTGATTCCCGTAAACGCGGTTGACTCGGTTCACAGGCTATGGTGTTCTTGACCCAGCCAACCGCCGGACATTCGGAAAGCCGGGGGGAGGTTGGCGTCTCTCATCACGGAGGAATCCATGTCCCAGACCCAGCAGCACCCGCAGTACCCGCCGTTCCAGCCGCCGCAGAGCCACAGGCCGGTCGCGCGGAACGGGCTGGGCACGGCGGCGCTGATCCTCGGCGTCATCGGCGCGCTGTCCGGGATCATCCCGATCCTGTTCTGGCTGGCCGGCATCCTCGGCGTGATCGCCCTGATCCTGGGCCTGACGGGCCGGGGCCGGGCCAAGCGCGGCGAGGCGACGAACAAGGGCGTGGCGCTGACCGGCGTGATCCTCGCGCTGGTCTCCCTGGGCCTCGCGGTCTTCGGCGCGGTCACGACGTTCAAGGCGGTCGACGACGCGGTCGACGAGATCAACAAGTCGGTCCAGGACACGAAGGCCAAGGACACGAAGGCGTCCGGCGACGCCAAGGGCAAGGGGGACGCGGGGGCGGCGGCGGACGAGAAGAAGCCCGACCCCGAGAAGGCCCTGGAGGCGGGCGACTCCGTGATCTACGACGACGACCTGACGGTGACGGTGTCGAACCCGGTGGCCTACAACCCGAGCGAGTACGCGGCGGGCCACACCAAGGGCAACCACGCCTACAAGGTCACCGTCACGGTCACCAACGACAGCAAGGCCAAGTTCGACTCGACCCTGCTCAGCACCACCGCGCGGGCCGGCAAGGACGGCGTCGACGCCGAGCAGATCTTCGACGACGCGGTCGGCACCGGCTTCGAGGGCACGATCCTGCCCGGCAAGAAGGCCACGGTCGTCTACGGCTTCGACGCCCCGGCCGCCGCGAAGAACCTGACGGTCGAGGTCGAGCCGAGCTTCGAGTACAACGCCACGCAGTGGGACCTGAAGCTGTAGGACCCCGTCCCCCGGGGAGGGGCCGGTCGCCCGAGGGGGAGATGACCGGCCCTACCGACGCGGCACGCGCTGCCCACAGCGCGTGCCGCGCCTTTGTGTTCCCCGGGTGCCGCACGGCTTGTCGGGCGGAACGTTCATGCCCTCATCGTGCATGGAACCGCGACGGCGCCGCAGTCGGGTTTCCGCCCGTCGGGAGTTTCTGGTCCGGGCACGTGCCGAGCACCTTCTTCATGGCGGCCCGCTCGGCGGCGGTCACCCACACCCCGTACTTCTTCTTCACCGCGACCTGCCCGGCGACGTACGTGCAGCGGAAGCCCTTGTTGGGCGGGAGCCAGGTCGCCGTGTCGCCGTCACCCTTGCTGCGGTTGGGGGTCGCGTCGACGGCGAGCAGGTTCAGCGGGTCGTTGGCGAACGCGATGCGCTTGCCGGGCTCCCACTGGAAGGCGCCCTTCTGCCAGGCGTCGGAGAGGGCCACGAGGTGGTCGATGTCGACCTTGCTGCGCCCGCGCGTGAAGGTGATGTCCTTGCCGCCGTACGGGTCGGGGGCGAGCCGCCCGGAGACGACCTTGCACTTCCCGTCCGAGTAGCGGACGTCGTCCAGGTCGCGCTTGAGGATGTCGTCGCGGGTGCCGCAGCCGTTGGAGTCGGTGTCGGCCCAGGCGGTGCCGAACCGTTCCCGCGCGTACCCGGTCTTCGGCGCGCGCCCCTTGACCGTCAGCTCGTCGACGGCGGCGAGCGCGCTGCCCGCCTTGCCCTGGCCCTGCGGCTCGGGCCCGGCCCCACCGACCCGGTCCACCTCGGCCTTGCACCCGGTGACGGCGACGGCGGCCATCAGCACGGCCGCCGCCCCCCGCCCAGCGCCTCGCAGCACGGCACTACCTCCCCTTTTGCTCCTGTACGGCCCGCTCACCGTACCCGAGCAAGATCACACAAGCGCCGGGCCCGGTCCACGGGTCGCTTACCCCCTGTGGACCGGGTGACGCCGGGCGCCGGGCAGCTACGACCCCAGGATCGACGCGAGGAACTCGCCTGCCCAGGACAGGAGTTCACGCCCCATCAGCGGCTTGCCGCCGACCTTCGCCGTCTTCGGACGCGGTACGAGGACCTGGTGCGTGGCCCCCTTGATCACCGTGCCGGGGTAGAGCCGCTTGAGGCGCAGCTCCTGCGACTCCCGCAGCTCCACGGGCGCGAAGCGGACGTTGTTGCCCTGGAGGACGATCTCGCCCACGCCGCACGCGCGCGCGAGCATCCGCAGGCCCGCGACGAGGAGCAGGTTCTCGACCGGCTCGGGCAGCTTGCCGTAGCGGTCGGTCAGCTCCTCGCGCACCGCCTTGACGTCCTCCTCCGTGGTGGCGGAGGCGATGGAGCGGTAGGCCTGGAGGCGCAGCCGCTCGCCGGGCGCGTAGTCGTGCGGGACATGCGCGTCGACCGGCAGCTCGATCTTGACCTCAAGGGGCGGCTCCTCCTCGACACCACCCTCGAGGGACGCCCGGTAGTCGGCCACGGCCTCGCCGACCATCCGCACGTACAGGTCGAAGCCGACGCCCGCGATGTGCCCGGACTGCTCGCCGCCGAGGAGGTTTCCGGCTCCTCGGATCTCCAGGTCCTTCATGGCGACATACATGCCCGCGCCCATCTCGGTGTGCTGGGCGATGGTCGCGAGCCGCTCGTGCGCGGTCTCCGTGAGCGGCTTCTCCGGCGGGTACAGGAAGTAGGCGTATCCGCGCTCGCGGCCACGGCCGACGCGCCCGCGCAGCTGGTGGAGTTGCGAAAGCCCGAAGTTGTCGCCGCGCTCGACGATGAGGGTGTTGGCGTTGGAGATGTCGATGCCGGACTCGACGATCGTCGTCGAGACGAGCACGTCGAACCGCTTCTCCCAGAAGTCCACGACTACCTGTTCGAGGGCCTGCTCCGACATCTGGCCGTGCGCGGTCGCGATCCGCGCCTCGGGGACGATGGCGCGCAGCCGGGCCGCCGCGCGGTCGATGGACTCGACGCGGTTGTGGATGTAGAAGACCTGCCCCTCGCGCAGCAGCTCGCGCCGGACGGCGGCGCCGATCTGCTTCTCCTCGTACGGGCCGACGAAGGTGAGGACCGGGTGGCGCTCCTCGGGCGGCGTGGTGATCGTCGACATCTCGCGGATGCCGGTGACGGCCATTTCGAGCGTACGGGGGATGGGTGTGGCCGACATGGTCAGCACGTCGACGTTGGCACGGAGCTTCTTCAGCTGCTCCTTGTGCTCGACGCCGAAGCGCTGCTCCTCGTCGACGATGACCAGGCCCAGGTCCTTGAACTTGGTCTCGGAGGAGAAGAGACGGTGCGTGCCGATGACGATGTCGACCGAGCCGTCGCGCAGCCCTTCGAGCGTCGCCTTCGACTCGGTCTCGGTCTGGAAGCGGCTGAGCGCTTTGACGCTGACCGGGAACTGGGCGTACCGCTCGGAGAAGGTGCCGAAGTGCTGCTGCACAAGGAGCGTCGTCGGCACGAGGACCGCGACCTGCTTGCCGTCCTGGACCGCCTTGAAGGCGGCACGCACCGCGATCTCCGTCTTGCCGTAACCGACGTCGCCGCAGATCAGGCGGTCCATCGGGACCGTCTTCTCCATGTCCTCCTTGACCTCGGCGATCGTGGTGAGCTGGTCGGGCGTCTCGATGTACGGGAACGCGTCCTCCAGCTCGCGCTGCCACGGCGTGTCCGGCCCGAAGGCGTGCCCGGGGGCGGCCATGCGCGCGCTGTACAGCTTGATGAGATCGGCGGCGATCTCCTTGACGGCCTTCTTGGCGCGGGCCTTCGTCTTGGTCCAGTCGGCGCCGCCGAGCCGGTGCAGCGTCGGGGCCTCACCGCCGACGTACTTGGTGATCTGCTCCAGCTGGTCGGTGGGGATGTAGAGGCGGTCGCCGGGCTGGCCGCGCTTGGCGGGCGCGTACTCGACGACGAGGTACTCGCGGGTCGCGCCCTGCACCGTGCGCTGCACCATCTCGATGTAGCGGCCGACGCCGTGCTGCTCGTGCACGATGTAGTCGCCGGATTCGAGGGTGAGCGGGTCGATGGTCTTGCGGCGCCGGGCGGGCATCCGCTGGCCGTCCTTGCCGGCGGCCTTCTGCCCGGTCAGGTCGGTCTCGGTGAGGACGGCGAGCTTCAGTTCGGGGTGGACGAAGCCGACGTCGATACAGCCGCAGGAGACCTGCACGACGGACGGGGTGAGGGCGTCCAGCTCCTTGTCGAGGCGGGCCGCGATGCCCTCGCCGCCGAGCACCTCGACCGTACGGGCGGCGGGGCCGTGCCCCTCGGTGACGTAGACGGTGCGCCAGCCGTCGGCCAGCCAGCCCTTGGTGTCCGCGAGGGCCTTGGCGGTGTCGCCGCGGTAGGTGTCGGGGGCGTGCATGCCGAGGCGGAGGGTGTCGGCGTCCGTGTCACCGGGTTCATCGGCGGCGAACGGGGAGACCGACCACCACATCATGCCCAGCTCGCGGGCGCGGTCCCGGACGTCCGCGATGCCCCACAGCGAGGCAGCGCCCACGTCGATCGGGGCCTCGCCGCCGGTCGCCGAGGCCGCCCAGGACGCCTGGAGGAACTCCTGCGAGGTGGCGACGAGGTCAGCGGCGCGGGTGCGCACCCGCTCGGGGTCGCAGACCAGGGTCATCGCGCCCTTGGGCAGGACGTCGAGGAGCAGCTCCATGTCGTCGACGAGGACGGGCGCGAGGGACTCCATGCCCTCGACGGCGATGCCCTCGGCGATCTTCCCGAGCAGTTCCCCCAGCTCGGGGTGGTCCTCGGCGAGCTGGGCGGCGCGGGCCCGTACGTCGTCGGTGAGCAGCAGCTCGCGGCAGGGCGGGGCCCACAGCCCGTGCTCGGCGATCTCGAGCGACCGCTGGTCGGCGACCTTGAAGTACCGGATCTCCTCGACGTCGTCGCCCCAGAACTCCACGCGCAGCGGGTGTTCCTCGGTCGGCGGGAAGACGTCGAGGATGCCGCCGCGCACGGCGAACTCGCCGCGCTTCTCGACCAGCTCGACGCGGGCGTACGCGGCGGCGGCGAGCGCCTCGACGACCTCGTTCAGGTCGGCGCTCTGCCCGGTGCGCAGGGCGACGGGTTCCAGGTCGCCGAGCCCCTTGACCTGCGGCTGCAGCACGGACCGTACGGGCGCTACGACGACGGACACCGGGCCGGTCTCCGGGTCGTCGGGGCGCGGGTGCGCGAGGCGGCGCAGTACGGCGAGGCGGCGGCCGACGGTGTCGGAGCGCGGGGAGAGGCGTTCGTGGGGCAGCGTCTCCCAGGACGGGAACTCCACGACCTCGTCCTCGGGGAGGAGCGAGCGCAGCGCGGCGGCCAGGTCCTCGGCCTCCCGCCCGGTGGCGGTGACGGCCAGGACGGTGCGTTTCGCCTCGCGGGCGAGGGCGGCCACCGTGAAGGGGCGGGACGCGGGCGGGCCCACGAGGTCGATGTGCATCCGGTTGCCGTCGCCGGCGGCCTTCACCGCTTCGGTGAGGGCCGCGTCCTTGACGACGGCGTCGAGAAGTCCGTACAGGCTCATGGGTGGGGCTCGGCCTTTCCCGTCCGGGGGTGGGCAACGCAAGAGGCCCGACACGTCGAACGGGCCGGGGGTTCCAGGGTACGTCTCCGGGGTGACAGTCGCCCGATCGAGGGACGCCGCGCGGGGGCTCCGCCCGGGGGCCAGGGCTGGGGCGGGCCGTGCGGGTGCGTCACCGTAACGGGTGACGGGGCGCCCGGTGCGGGGCTTGCCAGGGGCGGTTCTGCTCGGTCGGTCGTCACGTGCAACGCCGTCGTGGCTGGTCGCGCAGTTCCCCGCGCCCCTGAAGCATGCGGCTCCGCCGCAGCTACAGCGACGATGCGCACCTCCACGGACCCCTGAGATGGCGCACGAAGTGCGCATCTCAGGGGCGCGGGGAACTGCGCGACCAGCCACCACGAAAGCCGCACCCGAAAACGGGCGGGGAATGCCGCACGAAGTGCGCATCCCAGGGGCGCGGGGAACTGCGCGACCAGCCACGACGAGAGCCGCGGGCGGCATCGCAGGCAAAGAAGACCCCGGGGCCTCCCAGCCCCGGGGTCTTCCGTTCAACCGGCGGAGCTAAACCGTCGCGATGGCGTTGAGCACGTTCATCCGACCCGCCCGGAACGCCGGCACCAGCGCCGCGAACAGCCCCACGAACGCCGAGCCGGTGAAGACCGCGATGATCGTCGGCCAGGGGATCTCCAGGACGCCGAGGCCCTCCAGGGCGAGGAGCTTCTGGGCGGTGGCGCCCCAGCCCATGCCCAGGCCGAGCCCGAGCAGCGCGCCGAAGAGGGCGATGACGACCGACTCAAGACGGATCATGCGGCGCAGCTGGCGCCGGGAGAGGCCGATGGCGCGCATCAGGCCGATCTCCCGGGTCCGCTCGACCACCGAGAGGGCGAGGGTGTTCACGACGCCCAGAACCGCCACGATGATCGCCAGGGCGAGCAGACCGTAGATCATGTTCAGGAGCTGGCCGATCTGGTCCTTCAGGGACTCCTTGTAGTCGGTCTGGTCCTTGACCTTGACGGTCGGGTCCGCGGCGACGGACTTCTTGAGCGCCGCGTACGCCTGCTCGGCCTTGCCGTCGGCGGCCTTGGCGAACATCATCCCGTTCAGCGGCACCCGGTCCGCTGGCAGGTACGTCGTCGCGGTGGCGATGTTGGTGTACATCGCGCCCTTGTCGAAGACGGTGTCGTCGGAGGTGATCGCCGCGACCTTGAGCTTGGTGGTGCGGCCGTGCTCGAAGGCGACGGTCAGCGCGTCACCCACCTTGACGCCGTTCTTCTCGGCGAATTCGGAGCCGACGGACATGGCCCCGGCCCCGTACGCGGCCTTCAGCTCGCCGGAGGTCGCCTCGCGCCGCAGATCCTGCGCGTAGGACGGGCTGGCCGCGACCAGCTCCTCCTTCTCCTTCTTGCCCGACGGAGTGGTGAGCGTCGTCTTGACGTACTTGACCTCGGTGACGTGGCTGACGTCCCCGGACGCGGCGACCTTCTTGAGCGCGGCGGCGGCCTGCGGCGTGATCGTCCCGTTGCTGGGTTCGACGATGAAGTCCGCGCCGACCGACTTGTCGAGCTGGTCGGTGGCCGAGGCGACCATCGAGGAGCCGACGACGGAGAGGCAGGCGACGAGCGCGAGCCCGATCATCAGCGCGGCGCCGGTCGCCCCGGTGCGGCGCGGATTGCGCAGCGCGTTGCGTTCGGCCATCCGTCCGACAGGCCCGAAGAAGCGGAGCAGTACGGCGCTGATGACCCGGACGACCAGCCCTGCGAGGACCGGTCCGACGACCACGAAGCCGATGAGCGAGGCGACGATGCCGAGGCCGAGCCACGAGGCGCCCTCGCTCGCCTTGTCGGCCTGCGTGGCGAGGTAGAGCGCGAACCCGCCGCCGCCGGTGAGGAGGAGGCCGAGGACGGCGCGTACGGCGCCGGCCTTGCCGTCGGCCGGGGTGCCCGCGTCCCGCAGGGCGGCCATCGGGGAGACCTTGCCGGCCCGGCGGGCGGGCAGGTAGGCGGCGAGGACGGTGACGACGATGCCGAGGAGGAGGCCGATCGCCGGGGTCGTCCAGGCGACGGTGAGGTCGTCGGTGGACAGGTCCATGCCCGCCGCCGACATCAGCTTCATCAGGCCGATGGCGAGGCCGACACCCGCGCCGACGCCCACCACGGAGCCGACGACGCCGAGGAGCAGCGCCTCGACGAGCACCGACCGGTTGACCTGCTTGCGGGAGGAGCCGATGGCCCGCATGAGGCCGATCTCCCGGGTCCGCTGCGCGACGAGCATCGAGAACGTGTTGATGATCAGGAAGATGCCGACGAGGAACGCGATCCCGGCGAAGCCGAGCAGCGCGTACTTGATGACGTCCATGAAGGAGGAGACGTCGGCGGCGTTGGCGTCCGCGGCCTCCTTCTGCGTCTGGATCTTGTACGGGCCGTCGAGCGCGGCGGCGACGTTCGCCTTGAGCTGGGCGTTGCTGACGCCGGGCTCGGCGACGAGGTTGATCGCGGTGAACCGCCCGCTCGCGCCGATGAGTTCACGTTGGGAGGTCGCGGTGTCGAAGTAGACGACGGTCGCGCCCGGGTTGGTCACCTTGAAGTCGGCGATGCCGACGATCTTCGCCTTGATGTCGCCGGTGGCGGTGATCGTGCGCAGCTCGTCACCGAGCTTCAGGTGGTGCTTGTCCGCCGCGTCCGAGTCGATCATGGTCTCGGTCGGTCCGCGCGGGGCGTGGCCCGAGGTGATCTCCATGGAGCGGAGGTCGTTCCTGGTCCAGTTGCCCGCGATGGTGGGCGCGCCGGTCTCGGAGCCCATGTTCTTGTTGTGGGAGTCGACGACCGTCACGTTCATCGAACTGATCGCGCCCTCGGCCGACTTCACGCCGTCGACCTTGCCGACGGCGGCGACCTCGGAGGCGGGCAGCGACTCGGGGCGCCCGGTCGCGGACCCCTCGGTCCCGGAGTCCTTCGGGCTGACCGTGACGTCGGCCGCGGTCGCCGTGAAGATCTTGTCGAAGGTCTTGTCCATCGTGTCCGTGAACACGAGCGTCCCGCAGACGAACGCCACCGACAGGAGCACGGCGACGGCGGAGAGGGCCATGCGGCCCTTGTGCGCGACGAAGTTGCGCAGTGAGGTCTTCAGCACGGTGTTGGCGCTCATGACGTACGTCCCCGGGCGTCGAAGTCCTTCATCCGGTCCAGGACCGCCTCGGCCGTCGGGCGGTGCATCTCGTCGACGATGCGGCCGTCGGCCAGGTACAGGACGCGGTCGGCATAGGAGGCGGCGACGGGGTCGTGGGTGACCATGACGATGGTCTGGCCCAGCTCGTCCACGGAGCGGCGCAGGAAGCCGAGCACCTCGGAGCCGGCCCGGGAGTCCAGGTTGCCGGTGGGCTCGTCGCCGAAGATGATCTCGGGCCGGGCGGCGAGCGCGCGGGCCACGGCGACGCGCTGCTGCTGGCCGCCGGAGAGCTGGGTCGGGCGGTGCTTCAGCCGCCCGGCGAGCCCGACCGTCTCCACGACACGGTCCAGCCACTGCCGGTCCGGCTTGCGGCCCGCGATGTCCATGGGGAGCGTGATGTTCTCCAGGGCGTTCAGGGTCGGCAGCAGGTTGAACGCCTGGAAGATGAAGCCGATCCGGTCGCGGCGCAGCTGCGTGAGCCGCTTGTCCTTGAGGCCGGTGATCTCGGTGTCGTCGAGGTAGATCCGGCCCGAGGTCACGGTGTCGAGGCCGGCCAGGCAGTGCATGAGCGTCGACTTGCCGGAGCCCGACGGACCCATGATCGCGGTGAACTGCCCGCGGGCGATGTCCACGTCGACGTGGTCGAGCGCGACGACCCGGGTCTCCCCCGCCCCGTACGCCTTCACGACCTGCCGCGCCCGCGCGGCAACGGCCGTACGCTCTCCAGTGCCCCCGGTCCTGGGAATGGTCACAGCCGATGCCACGGTGATCTCCTATGTCGGTGTCGCGAACCCCCGCAGCGGTGTCTGCGGTACGCCCAAGTCTGGTGACGCGGGGCCCCGGGCGCGCTGGTGAAAGTCACCGTCTTTCCCGGGGGAAAACCCCACCCCCAGACGGTAGGAAGAACCCCCCGCCCGCCTCGTCCTCCGGGGGGACGAACGGCCCCCGGTCCGATGTACGGAGGAACCCCTAGGGGAGCTACACCTTTCGGTGGACTGCGTCTCGGGGTCACCTCCACCCGGCCGTCCCACCCGGCCGTGCCGAACCAACCCGACCAATCGGTATGCGCGCCCCCTCCCCAACCCCCGTACGCACCGGTAGCGTTCCGCCTCCCCCGCACGGCTCCGGCCACGCAAGGAGAACGGGATGCCGCACCCCGCCCATGCCCACCGCGCCCCGGCCCACCGCCTGCCGCGCCACCCGGACCTGCCGCCGCCGGGCGGCCCGAGCCACGACCTGGTGCTGCTGCGCACCGCGTACCGGTGGCAGCGCCGGGTCGCCACGCTCACCGCACTCGGTTACTTCACGCTGTTCCTGCTGCTCTCCGCGTTCGCCCCGGCCCTGATGAACCGCGCGGTCACCGGCGGCCTGTCCACCGGGATGCTGGTCGGCCTCTGCCAACTCCCGGTCACCTGCGTGGCGTTGTTCCTGTACGAGTACACGGCCCGGCGGCGCGTGGACCCGCTCGCCCACCGGCTGCGACGGCAGGGCAGGCGCGCGTGAACGGGTCCTCGGCGGAGTCCATGTCCCTCGTGGCGTTCACGGCGGTCGCCACGGTCACCCTCCTGCTCTGCATCGTGACCGGCCCCGACCGGGACAACCTGGAGGAGTTCTACACGGGCTTCGGCCGCCTGACCCCGATGGGCAACGGGCTCGCGGTGGCCGGTGACTACATCTCCGCCGCGACCGTCCTCGGCACCGGCGGCATCATCGCCCTGATGGGGTACGACGGGGTCGTCCTCGCCCTCAGTACGGGGCTCAGCCTGATGCTCCTGATGTTCCTGCTGGCCGAGCCGCTGCGCAACGCGGGCCGCTTCACCATGGGCGACGCGCTGGCCCGCCGGATGCCGGGCCGCGCGGTGCGGATCGCCGCCTGCGCCACCACGCTGACCGCGCTGCTCCCGCTCATGCTCGTTCAACTGGCGGGCACCGGCGACCTGTTGGCGTTCCTCCTCGGCTTCACCAGCCAGGGCTTCAAGACGGGCTGCGTCGTCGCCCTCGGCGCGCTGATGATCAGCTACGCGGCGATCGGCGGCATGAAGGGCACGGCCGTCATCCAGATCGTGAAGATGGTGGTGCTGCTCGGCTCGGGCACGGTCGTCGCGGGCCTGATCCTGCACCGCTTCGACTGGAACCCCGGCACCCTCCTCGCCGAGGCGGCGCGCCAGAGCGGCGCGGGCAGCGCCTACCTCAAACCCGGCCTGGAGTTCCGGGACGGCCCCCTCCCCCGCACGGACATGATCAGCTCCCAGCTCACCGTGGTGCTCGGCGCGGCCTGCCTGCCGCACGTCACGATGCGCATGTACACGGCCCGGCACGCGCGCGAGGTGCGGCGCTCCATGACCTGGGCGGTGGCGTCGGTGGGCGTCTTCGCGCTGATCGTCTCCGTCGTGGGGATCGGCGCGACGGCGCTGCTCGGCCGTTCGGCGATCATGGCCGCGCATCCGCAGGGCAACACCGCGTACCTGCTCGGCGCGCGCGCCGCGTTCGGCCCGGCGCTGTCCACGACCGAGGCGCTGCTGTTCACGACGGTCACCACGGCCCTGTTCCTGACGCTGCTCGCCTCGGTGGCGGGCATGATCCTGGCCTGCGCCAACTCCCTCGCGCACGACGTCTTCGCTTACGGCAGGCGGCAGTTGAGCGAGCGGGCCGAGCTGCGGATGGTGCGGATCGCGGCGCTCGCGGTCGGCGCGCCCGCGATCGTCCTGGCCACCCTCGTCCAGCACCGCAATCTGCAGCCCCTGGTCACGCTCTCCTTCTGCCTGGGCGCCTCCGCGCTCGCCCCCGCCCTCGTCTACAGCCTCTTCTGGCGCCGCTTCACGCGCGCGGGCCTGATGTGGACGCTCCTCGGCGGAGCGGCGGCCTGCCTCGCCCTGATGAGCGGCACCAATCTGGTCTCCGGGTCCCCGGGCTCGGCGTTCCCTGACCGCGACTTCAACTGGTTCCCGTTCACGACGACGGGGATCGTCTCCGTCCCGCTCGGCTTCCTGTTCAGCTGGCTGGGCACGGTGCTGACCCCGGCGCGCGGCGCGGCCGAGCAGCGGCGGCGGTACGAGGCGGTCGAGGAGTGGATCCTGGCCGGAGCCGTACGGCAGGCGAATCCCGCACCGAAACGTTCCCGGCCCTTTTGATCCCCTACTTGCCGAGCCGCTCCGCGAGCGCCGCCCGCCGCGCGAACACCCCGTCCCGCAGCTCGGCCATCTCCCGCAGCGCGTCCCGGCGGTCCCGCTTGCCGAGCCGGTCGAGGTAGAGGCGGCCGTGCAGATGGTCCGTCTCGTGCTGGAGGCAGCGGGCGAAGTAGCCGCGGCCCTCGACGACCAGCTCCCGGCCGTCCTTGTCCCGCCCCCGGACGACGGCGTGGTCGGCGCGCGCCAGCGGCCGGTACGGGCCGGGGACCGACAGGCAGCCCTCCATCTCCTCGACGAGCCGGCGCGAGGCGAGCGGCTCGTCGTCGAGGACGGGGTTGGCGATGTGGCCGACGTGGCGCACGCCCCAGTCGTCCTCGATGTCCCACACGAACAGCTGGAGGTCCACGTCGACCTGGTTCGCGGCGAGGCCCGCGCCGTGCGCGACGTGGTTGGTGGCGAACATGTCGTCGATCAGGCGTGCCAGCTCCGGCGTGCCGAACAGCGCGTCCGTGACCGGCTCGCAGCGGCGGTGCAGCACTTCCTCGCCGACCACCGTGATGCGCCGTACGGCGCCCCGCTCGACCTCCGGCAGCAGCCCGTCACCCATCGCGCGCCCCACTCCTCGTCCCTGCCCGGCACGTGCCGTGCCGGACACTTGACCGATGACTTTGCAAAGTAGCAGTCTTTGCAAAGAAACCGAAGGGATCAACGTGACCGAAGAAGAGGCGAGCGAGGTGGCCGGGGCCGCGCGTCCGCTCCCCGACCACCCCGTGCGGATCGCTCTGCTCGACCTGTTGGCGGAGCTCGGCACCGTCACGTCGTCGCAGGCGGCGGCGCGGCTCGGGTACAGCTCGGGGCTGTGCTCGTTCCATCTGCGCCAGCTCGCGCGGCACGGTCTGATCGAGGAGGCGTCGCACAGCGGCGGCCGGGTCCGGCCCTGGCGGCTGCGCTGGGACGACCCGCGCCGGTCCGTCCGGGCGGCTGAGCGGTCCGTGACGGCGGAGCTGCACCTCACCCCCGGCGAGGTCGACGAACTGGCGGACCGCATCCAGGAACTGCTCGCCCCCTACGAGCGGCGCCGGAACCAGCCGGCGGGCGCCGTACCGGTCACGGTCACCGCCCGCCTGCTCCCCCGGTAGCCGTCCGAAGGCGGGGCTACTCCGCCACCGCCCGCCCGGTCAGGGTCGCCAGCGAGCTGCGCACATGGTCCATGTGGGCCCGCATCTCGTCCCGCGTCTCCTCGTGGTCACGCAGTATCCGCTCGGTCTCCCGGGCCACGGACTCCGCGCGGGCCCGCGCCTGCGCGAGCAGCTCCCCGGCGGCGGCCTCCGCGTCCTCCTGGCGGTGCCGGGCGGCCTCGCCCGCCTCCGCGTGGGCCCGCTTCGCCGCGGCGAGCCGCTCCTCGGCCTCGGTGACGGCGAGCGCCTCCCGCGCGTCCGCCGCGGCCAGCCACTCCGCGGCCTCGCGCTCGACCGCCTCGGCGGCCTCCGCCTGCTCCTCGGCCTGCTCGGCGAGCGCGGCCTCGCACTGGCGCCGCGTCTCGCGCAGCAGGGCCAGGGACTCGCCCCGTACCTCCTTCACGTCGCGGCGGGCGGCGACCCGGATCTCGTCGGCGTGCGCCCGCGTCTCCCGCTCCCGGCGCTCCGCCCACGCGTCGGCCTTTGCGCGCACCTCGTCGGCGTGGGCGCGGGCGGCGTCGCGCGTCGCGCGGCCCGCCTCCGCGGCGGCCTCGGTCATGGCGTTCGCCCGGCCGTGCGCCTCCTGCCGGACGGCGACGGCCTCCTCCTCGGCCAGCTCGAGGAGGTACTGCGCGCGCTTGCCGAGGGTCTCGTACGTCTGCGGGGCGAGGTGCGCGACGACCTCGCGCAGCCGTTCGGCCTCCGCCTCCATCTCCTTGGCGAGGACGGTCAGCCGCGCGGCCCGCTCCCACGCGTCGTCACGGGCCCCGGACAGTTCGGCGGCGACGGCCTCCACCTGCTCGGGGCGGTACCCACGGCCCCGTACGACGACGAAACCGTACGGCGACGACGACGCTCCTGCACCGCTCATCTCGATCCCTTCTGCGCGATCCCCGCGATACACGCGATCGGCGCACATCCTGATGGATCAGGCGCGAGCGCCGATACCACGACACACGACGCACACACGTCACAGGTGACACATCCACCCGACCTACTCGGTCAAGGATGCGTCATTTGGAGGCGAAAGTCGGAATCGCGGTGTCGTCCCGCAGCGCGCGGAAGAGCTGGAGCGCCTTGTCGCGGTCCCACTCGACGACGTCGCCCGCCCCGGGAACGTACGGTTCGCTCGCCACCGGCACGGTCGCCGTCCCGGCCAGATCGCGGACCCGCAGCCCCATCGCGGCGAGGGCGCCGACCCCCGTGTCCTGGTCGACGGTCAGCGCGTCGAGGGTGGTGCGCACGAACGGGATCAGCTTCCACGGGAGCGGCGCCACCGACGGGCCGAGCGCCTTGTCGGCGATCGCGTCGACGAGCTCCCGCTGCCGCTTCACCCGGCCGAGGTCACCTTGCGGGTCGGAGTAGCGGGCCCGCGCGAACTGCAGCGCCTGCACCCCGTCCATGTCCTGGCAGCCCGCGTCGAAGTCGGCGCCGGACTTCTCGTCGTGCAGACCGCCGTCCGGTACGCAGATCCGGACGCCGCCGATCGAGTCGACGACGTCGACCAGGCCCAGGAAGCTGATCTCCGCGTAGTGGTCGAGGCGCAGCCCCGTCGCCTGCTCGACGGTGCGGGTGAGCAGTTTCGCCCCGCCCATCGAGTACGCGGAGTTGATCTTGCCGCGGCCGTGGCCCGGGATCGGGACGTAGGAGTCGCGCGGGACCGAGACCAGGTACGGGCCGCTGTCGCCGTAGTGCAGGATCATGATCGTGTCGGTGTTCAGACCGCCATCGTTGCCGACGTGCAACTGTTTGCGCTGTTCGGGCGTCAGGTCCGCGCGCGAGTCGGAACCGACGAGCAGCCAGTCCGTGCCCTTGCCGCCCGTCGGACGGTCGCCGTCGTCGCCGAACGCCTCCGTGGTGCGCAGCCGCTGATCCGCCCAGAAATACAGCCCCGCGCCGTATCCGACGAGCAGTACGAGCACGAGCAGCAGCACCGCGAGGACGCGTCTCGGCCAGCGCCGCCTGCCCGACGCCCCGGTCCGCCTCCGTGTCGCTGCCATGAGCGCATGATCGGGGCGTCCGACCGATTCCGCAGGTCGAGCGCCCCGATCACCATGGCCTGGACTACAGCAGGCCGTCCCACATCTGTTCGAGCAGCACCGACCACCAGGTCTCGGGCGAGCCGAGCGCCGCCGGGTCGATCGCGTTCAGCTGCGCCTGGAAGTCGACGGTCCAGCGGCCCGCCTGCTCCGGGTTGAGCCCGTACCGCAGCCGCCACATCCGGCCGAGCAGCCCGAGCGAGCGCGCGAACTCCGGCAGGCCGGTGTTGACGAACTGCGGCGGCACGGGCGCGCCACCGGGCCCGGCCTCCACCGGAACGGCCACGATGTGCGCCGTCCCGTACTGGACACAGAGCGCCTTGCCGAAATCGCTGCCCATCACCAGGTACGAGCCCGCGTCCGACGCCGGCTGCACCCCGCGCTCCTGCGCCAGCTCGGCCAGCGTCGGCACCGGGCGGCCCGGCTGGGCCTGCGCCCAGAAGAACGGCCCGAAGTCCGCGGGCAGCCCCGCCACGACCAGGGTGTGCGCCACGATGTCCGGCACGCCCTGCCGCGACACCGCGCGCTGGTCGAACCGGAACACGCCCGGACCGAACGCCCCGGCCAGCTCCTGCGCGATCGCCTCCGGCGGGACCGGCGGCGCGGGCTGCGCGGGCGGCAGCGGCGCACGCACCGGCGCCGGGCGGGCCGGACCGTCGGCGACCTGGTGCAACTCGCCCTGGTGCGCGATGAGTTGCTGCATGCCCTGCTGGCGCGAGGCGTGATCGGTGCCGTACGGCGCGATCGACGTGATCCGCGCCTGCGGCCACTGCTCCTTGATCATGCGCGCGCAGTACGCGCCCGGCAGCGCGCAGGACTCCAGCTCCGTGTGGAGTTCGAGCACCTGGTCCGGCGGGACGTTCATCCCGCGCAGCTCGTGGAAGATCTGCCACTCCGGGTGCGGCGTACCCGGCGCGGACCGCCGGATGAGCTGCTGCTCGGAGCCGTCGGGCGCGCGGTAGCGCAGCACGGCCTGGTAGCCGGGCCCGACGGTCGGCTGCCCGCCCTGCTGCGGATAGCCGTACGCGGCCGGGGGCGCCGGCGCGGGCGGCGGCACGGGCCCGCCAGGTCCCTGCGGGGCCGGACCGGCGAGCATCGTGGCCGCGTGGTGCACACCGCCGCCCGCGGGGGGCGGAGGCGTGGCGCCGGGCGGCGTGGGCGCGGGCGGCGGCTTCGGCGCGCCGGGAGCACCCGGGGCGCCGGGCGGGCCCGGCGGGGGCGGTGTCTGACCGCCCGGGCTGCCCGGACCACCCGGGCCGGTGACGGCCGGTCCCGCGAGCATCGTGGCGGCGTGGTGCACACCGCCGCCCGCGGAGGGCGGAGGCGTGGCGCCGGGCGGGGACGGCGGCTGCGGCTGCCCGTCCGGGCCGAGCGAGGAGACGAGCTGCGTCGGCACGTACCCCCCGGCGGGCCCGCCCGGCGCACCCGGCGTCCCGGGCGCCTGCGGAGGCGGCGGTGTCTGCGGCCCGTCCCCGCGCCCGGGGCCCTGCGCCTTGCTGGTGGCGACATCGGCGATGTCATGGGCGCCCGGCGCCGGGGGCGGAGTACCGGGCGCGCCCGGACCCTGCGGGTACCCGTACGGCTGCGCCCCGGAAGGCGGCGCACCCGGCACGGCGGAGCCCGGCGCGGGGGGCGGGAAGGGGGCGCCCGGCGCGCTGGGCGGGGGCGGGGTGTGGGAAGCACCCGGCGCGGGCGGAGGCAGCGGGGCGCCCGGCGCGGAAGGCGGAGGCGGAGTGTGGGGAGCACCCGGCGCGGGCGGAGGCAACGGCGCCCCCGGCGCGGGCGGCGGAGGCGTGGCGCCGGACGCACCCGGCGCACCCGGACCCTGCGGATACCCGTACGACTGAACACCCGGCGCACCCGGCGCACCCGGCCTACCCGGCGCCGCATGCGGCAGCGGCGCACCCGGCGCGGGCGGCGGCGTAGGGGAAGACGCACCCGGCGCAGGCGGCGAGTCGGGGCCGCCCTGCGGGATCCCGTACTGCGTGTACCCCGGCGGAGGCGTCAGCGGCACGGCCGAACCCGGTACCGGCGGCGGGAACGACGCACCCGGCGCGGGCGGCGGCGGAGGCGTGTCCGGGCCACCGACCGGGCCCTGCGGATACCCGTACGGGGCAGTCCCCTGGGGCGGCGTGCCCGGGGTCGCGGGCTGCGGCGGCGTGCCCGGGGTCGCCGTCGGACGCGGCCGCTCAGCGGAGTCGTCGAGCGCCGGGGCCACCTCCGTGCGCGGCAACTGGCTGCCGCCGGAGATCAGGGCCGTCTTCGCGTCCGGGGTGACGCCGGGCGGCGGCGTCTCCTCGGACAGGGGCGGCGAGAACACCGTCTCGGGCAGCGGCACCGAGCGGTCCTCCTCGTCACCGGCCCCGTTCGTGTCCGTACCGGCCCACGGAGTCGCCCCCTCCGGCACGGCGTCCTGCGGCGCGGCCGGAGCGGCGGCGGGACTCGGCGTACGGCGGTCGGGGATGCCCAGCTTGTCCGCGGCCTCCTGCAACCACTCCGGCGGACTGAGCAGGAACGACGTCTGGTTCAGGTCCACCCGTTCCGGCGCCCGGGGCGCCACCGGCTCCGCCGGGGCCTCCGGCAGCCCGTACTCCTCCTCGTACCGCCGGATCACCTCACCCACGGGCAGCGACGGCCACAGCGTGGCCTCGCCGCTGTCGCGCGCGATGACGAGCCGCTGGCGGCCGCCGTCGGAGACGGGACCGTTCTCGCGGTCCTCCGCCCACACGACGAAGCCCAGCTCGAACTCCCGCACCCGCACCTCGCGTTGCTGGTAGCCGGGCACGTCACCGTTGATCCATTCCTCGGCGCGCTCCTGCGCCTGCGCGAACGTCACCATCGGACCTTCACCCCTCGTCCGCGTACGTCGAGACCGGGACGGCGCTCGCGAAACCGCCGTCCACCATCAGGTTCGCCACCGTCTCCAGCTCGGGCGGGTTGCCCGCGAGCCGGGACAGGAAGACGTCGAAGTCGTCGCCGCACGGCAGGAGCAGCCGCTCCACGCGCTCGGCGACCGACAGGGCGGCCGTGTCGCCGCCGTCCCGCGCGTCGTCGTACGCGCAGAACCAGACGGAACCGGCCCTGGCGCCGCGCACCTTCACGGCGAGGATGCCGCCCTGCACGAAGCCGACCGCCAGGTAGTCCTTGGTGAGGTGGTCGCGCAGGCACTTGTTGACGTAGACGACGTCGTTGACGGCGGCCTCGTCGCGGACCGTGAAGAACGGCTGGTCGATGAGGAGGCCGAGGTCGGCGTCGAGCGCCGTGCCGACGGGCGCGGAGCCGCCTGCCGCCTTCAGGAACGAGCGGTAGGCGCCGGGCAGCCGGTAGCCGAGGTCCTCCTCCACGCCGAGGACCTGCTGCTCGGTGACGGCCACCGCCGACTTGGGCAGGCCGAAGTGGGCGGGCCGGGTGTCCTGGAGGGGGCGGGTGCCGCGCTTGTGCTGGTCGACGGCGGCCGTCGCGAGCCCGCCGTGGTGCCGCAGCAGCGCCTTCACCTCGACGGGGACGAGTTCGAGGCGGCGCGAGCCGCGGACGTGGTGCCAGGTCCAGCCGTGCGGGGTCGCCACCGCCGGGATCGTGTCCCACAGTGCGTGGCCGGAGGCGGCGAGCGCGGCGTTGGCCGACACGTAGTCGGTGAGCCGCAGTTCGTCGACGCCGAAGCCCTGGGGCGGCTCCGCGATCTCGGCCGCCGCACGCGCGTACGCCGAGAAGTCCGGATAGCCGTCGCCGTCCACCCGCACTCCGCGGGGGTGCCGGGCGGCGCGGACCGGGTCAGGGAAGTTCACTACCTGCCCGGCGTAAGCCGCGTTCGGCGGCGCGGCCTGCTGCCCGAGCCGACCTGTCGTCATGGCGGTTGCCCCCTGCGGCGCTGTTGACGGGTACCTGCTTCACCGCGGCCGAACGGGTGCCGAACTCGTGGACTGTTCCCGGCCCGTGTCGATCGCGGACAACGACAGCCTATGCGGTCGTACGGCACCGGTCACCGGGCGTCCGGTTCCATGACCAGCAGTCACCCCCGTGTCACCACCCCGTGACGATCCAGCGTGTCGACGGGTACCGGCTTCCGCACCCGGCGCCCCATTTGGCACTCTGTGCAGGCAACCTGGGGGATTGCAGGAGGGGAAGCACTACATGAACAGCGGTATCGCAGAGACGACCGCGGAGCCGTCCGCCGACGCGGAGGCGCCGTCCGGCAACGACCCGCGCGTGGGCTGGAGCGCGGCGGACGCCATCGACGTACCCGTCCTCCGCGGGCGCAGGGACGGCATCCTGCCCGCCGTCGCCGCGGCGCTCTCGGTGCGCGGCGGCACGCTCACCTCCACCGCCGCGCGCGGCGAACTGCCGCCCGCGCTGCATCCTTTGGTGCAGGATTTCCTGGACACGTTGACGAGTGCGCAGCGTGACCGGTTCACCGGGCGCTGCGCCGAGGCCATCCTCGTCTCGCGCCATCTGGTCGCCGTGGACGCCGAGCGCACCGAGAAGTCCAAGCGGGCCCGGCGCCGGCCCATGACGGTGGGCGAGGCCCGCAAGTCCCTCAAGCACGCGAAGCTCACCACCCGGCGCATCCGCGAGGACGGCGACCCGCTGCACGGCGGCTTCGCCCGTCCCTGCCGCGCCTGCGCCGCGCTGACGGCCCACTTCGGCGTCCGCGTGGTGGACCCCTCCGCAGACACAGCCGAGAGCGAGACGGCCCCCTGATGCCCACTTCTTCTCTTTCGGACCGCACGTCGAGCACCCGCTTCACCGTGCCCGTCGACGCCGCGCTGCGGGCCGCGGGGTGGCAGCCCGGCCGCTGGGACATCAAGCAGGCCGAGTTCTGGGCGGACGCCCTGCGCTCGCACGTCTCCCCCGCCGGACACCGGCACGCCGTCTTCCCGGCGGCGGTCGAGGCGTGGGCGGAGTTCGGCGGCCTGCACCTGACGCCGACCGGGCCAGGACGCCAGATCGCCCCGGTCCAGCCGCACCTCGACCCGCTGCACGGCCTCCACATGGCCCGCACCCTCGGCGACCTCGGCCGCGCCCTGGACACGGAGGTCGCCCCGCTCGGCGCCGAGTCCGGCACGGAGGCGCTGCTCGCCATCGACACGGAGGGCCGCGTCTACGCCCTCGACCACAGCGGCGACTGGTACCTCGGCCCGAACATCGACCGCGCCCTGGAGACCCTGACGACGGGGGTCCAGCCGGCCCGCCTCCAGGCGACCTGAGGGCCCTCGGAAGGGCTACGCCGCCGGGAGCACCGCCGACACCCGGTAGCCCCCGGCGTCCGTCGGGCCCGAGACGAAGACGCCGCCCAGGAACGCCACGCGTTCCTTCATGCCGACCAGGCCGTTGCCGCCCGACGGGAGGCCCGCCGACGAGGCGTCCGCGAGGTCCGGCGGGGGCTCGTTCTCGACCTGCATGGCGACCTCGGCGGCGCGGTGGGCGAGGCGGACGTAGGTCTTGGCGCCCGCGGCGTGCTTGTGCACGTTCGTGAGGGCCTCCTGCACGACGCGGTAGGCCGTCTGCTCCACCGCCCCGCCGTACTCGCGCACCTCGCCCTCGACGGTCATCTCGACGACCATCCCGGCCTCCCGGGACTGGCCCACCAGCTCGTCGAGGTCGGCGAGGCACGGGCCGCCCTCCGCGGAGCCGTCCTCGGCCTCGGCCCGGGACGCCGCCGCGGCCGCCGCCTCCGCCACCGCCGCGAGCGGCACGCTCATGCCGCGCTCCGGCACCGGGTCGCCGGACCGCAGCACGCCCAGCATCTCGCGCAGCTCGGTGAGCGCCTGCCGGCCCATGTCGCCGACGAGCGCCGCGTTGTGCACCGCCTTCTCCGGGTCCTTGCGGGCCACCGCCTGGAGCGCCGCCGCGTGCACCACCATCAGCGACACCCGGTGCGCGACGACGTCGTGCATCTCCCGCGCGATCCGGGTCCGCTCCTCGCCGCGCGCCCACTCGGCCCGCTCCTCGGCCCGCTCGGCGAGCAGCGACAGCTCGCGCTCCAGCGACTCGTTGCGCTCGCGCAGGCTCTCCATCAGGCGGCGGCGCGCCCCCACGTACAGGCCGAGGAGGAGCGGCGGCGCCGTCACCCCGAGCGAGGTGGTGATGGCGACGAACGGGACGAACCAGCCGCCCACCTGGAACCGGTCGCTGTGCACCATGTCCTGCTGCGCCCGGACGACCGAGACGATCAGCGTCCCGGTGAACGACATGCAGGCGAGCGAGCCGATGATCCGCCGCGGCATCTCGGAGGCGGCGAGCGAGTACAGGCCGACGACGGTGAGCATGATGCCCATCTGCGCCGGGGTCACCGCCACGGAGACGAGCACCACGGCGATCGGCCAGCGCCGCCGCAGCAGCAGCGTCGCCCCTGTGAGCACCCCGAACAGGATGCCCGTCCAGACCGGCAGACCGGCCTTGTGGGCGAACGGCACCCCCTCGAACGCGCACTCGACCGCGGACGCCGCGGCGAGCCCCACGTCCAGCACGGCACTGCGCCGCCGCTCCCACCACCACGGCCCCCCGGCCGTGGCTCGGTGAACTTCCCCCGTCGTGGTCATGCCCCCAGCCTACGGGCGGTCGGCGCCCGTTTTCCGGTGAGTTTTGCCTCTCCGCCGAGCCCCCGTACGTGTAAGAGGGCTCCGAGTTGTACCGTCGCGGGGAAGGTGCCTGGTACGGCATAGTGTTGGGTGCTCACTCGACGGGCAGGCGCAATGTCCGTTCAGTCGGGTTGATCCCCCGTGGTGTAATTGGCAGCACCGTGGCTTTTGGTGCCATTTGTCCGGGTTCGAGTCCTGGCGGGGGAGCACAACGTGACGCGGGGCCCGGCCGACGGTCGGGCCCCGCCCTCGTTTCGGCTCTCGAACACCCCGGTATCCTGCGGATGTCCACCCCATTCGAAGCCGAAGGGCACCTCCGTGAGCGCCATCCGCCCGGCCGCCGTCGTCGTTCTCGCAGCGGGTGAGGGCACCCGTATGAAGTCGGCCACCCCCAAAGTCCTGCACGAACTCTGCGGCCGCTCCCTCGTCGGCCATGTGCTGGCCGCCGCTCGTGAGTTGGACCCCGAGCAGCTCGTCGTGGTCGTCGGGCACGCGCGCGAGAAGGTCACCGCCCATCTGAACACCGTGGACGCGGACGTCCGCACCGCCGTGCAGGCGGAGCAGAACGGCACCGGGCACGCCGTCCGCATGGGCCTGGAGGGCCTCGCCCCCGAGGGCGCCCTCGACGGCACCGTCGTGGTCGTCTGCGGCGACACCCCGCTCCTGACCGGCGAGACCCTGACGGCGCTCGCCGCCACCCACTCCGCCGACGGCAACGCGGTGACCGTGCTCACCGCCGACGTGCCGGACGCCACCGGCTACGGCCGCATCGTCCGCGACGCCGCGACCGGCGCCGTCACCGCGATCGTCGAGCACAAGGACGCCACGGAGGAGCAGCGCGCCCTCACCGAGATCAACTCGGGTGTCTTCGCCTTCGACGGCCGCCTCCTCGCGGACGCCCTGAAGAAGGTGCGCACGGACAACAGCCAGGGCGAGGAGTACCTGACGGACGTCCTCGGCATCCTGCGCGCCGCCGGACACCGCGTCGGCGCCTCCGTGGCCCGGGACCACCGGGAGATCGCGGGCATCAACAACCGCGTCCAGCTCGCCGAGGCCCGCCGCATCCTGAACGACCGCCTCCTTGAGCGCGCGATGCTCGACGGCGTCTCGGTCGTCGACCCGGCGAGTACGTTCATCGACTGCACGGTCACCTTCGACCGGGACGCGACGGTCCTGCCGGGCACGCAGCTGCACGGCACCACGCATGTCGGCGAGGGCGCGGTCGTCGGCCCGAACACCCGCCTGACCGACACCACGGTCCACGCGGGCGCCCGCGTGGACAACACGGTCGCCGACAGCGCCGAGATCGGCCCGCAGGCGAGCGTCGGCCCGTTCGCCTACCTGCGGCCCGGCACGCGCCTCGGCCTGAAGTCGAAGGTCGGCACGTTCGTCGAGCTGAAGAAGTCCTCCCTCGGCGAGGGCACGAAGGTCCCGCACCTGTCCTACGTGGGCGACGCGACGATCGGTGACTTCACCAACATCGGCGCCGCGAGCGTCTTCGTGAACTACGACGGCCAGGACAAGCACCCCTCCGTGATCGGGTCGCACTGCCGCACCGGCGCGGACAACATGTTTGTGGCTCCTGTCACGGTCGGGGACGGTGCCTACACCGCCGCCGGGTCCGTGATCACGAAGGACGTACCGGCCGGTTCGCTGGCCGTCGCCCGGGGCCAGCAAAGGAATATCGAGGGTTGGGTGGCGCGCAAGCGCCCCGGTAGCGCGGCCGCGAAGGCGGCCGAGGCGCTCACCGAGGAGCCGGGCAGCGAAGGCTGACCGGAAACAGGTGCGTCCGACACGGCGTACCGTGATAGATGCTCACGATTCGCCTGGCTCGCTGCTATAGGGACGCGCGGGCAGCTGCGGCGGACGAACTCGTCTGAGGAGACTAGTGCTGTGACCGGGATCAAGACGCAGGGCGAGAAGAAAATGATGTTCTTCTCGGGCCGCGCCCACCCCGAGCTTGCCGAGGAGATCGCGCACCAGCTCGGTGTCGGGATCGTCCCGACCAAGGCTTTCGATTTCGCCAATGGTGAGATCTACGTCCGCTACCAGGAGTCCGCTCGCGGTGCCGACTGCTTCCTGATCCAGAGCCACACGGCTCCGATCAACAAGTGGATCATGGAGCAGCTCATCATGATCGACGCGCTGAAGCGCGCGTCGGCCCGCTCCATCACCGTCATCGTGCCGTTCTACGGTTACGCGCGGCAGGACAAGAAGCACCGTGGACGTGAACCGATCTCGGCGCGTCTGATCGCGGACCTGATGAAGACCGCGGGCGCCGACCGCATCCTCACGGTCGACCTGCACACGGACCAGATCCAGGGCTTCTTCGACGGCCCGGTGGACCACCTGTTCGCGCTGCCGATCCTGGCGGACTACGTGGGCGCCAAGGTCGACCGCTCCAAGCTGACCGTCGTCTCCCCCGACGCCGGCCGCGTACGCGTCGCCGACCGCTGGTGCGACCGGCTGGGCGCCCCGCTGGCGATCGTGCACAAGCGCCGCGACAAGGACGTCGCCAACCAGGTGACGGTCCACGAGGTCGTCGGTGACGTCGAGGGCCGCGTCTGTGTCCTCGTCGACGACATGATCGACACCGGTGGCACGATCTGCGCCGCCGCCGACGCCCTGTTCGCGCACGGCGCCGAGGACGTCATCGTGACGGCCACGCACGGTGTGCTCTCCGGCCCGGCCGCGGACCGCCTGAAGAACTCCAAGGTGAGCGAGTTCGTCTTCACGAACACGCTGCCGACGCCGAACGAGCTGGAGCTCGACAAGATCACGGTCCTGTCGATCGCCCCGACGATCGCCTCCGCCGTGCGCGAGGTCTTCGAGGACGGCTCGGTGACCAGCCTCTTCGAGGGCGAGGCCTAAAAAGGCCCGCTGAAGATCGATTTGGGTACGGCCTCCCCCGCCGAGTAAGCTGCTGAAGTTGCTCGGCGAGGGAGGCCGTACTTTTTCGTACGGCGGTCCGTTATCGACGCGCTCTTCGTAGCAGGCCGTTCGTGGCCGGGTGACCACCTTCTTCGCAAGGTCCCCCTAGTTCTACGAGGAGTTGAAGAGCATGTCCGAGGTCAAGCTCGCCGCTGAGGCCCGCACCGAGTTCGGCAAGGGCGCCGCCCGCCGCATCCGCCGCGAGAACAAGGTTCCCGGCGTCGTCTACGGTCACGGTGGCGACCCCGTCCACGTCACCCTGCCGGGCCACGAGCTGCTGCTCGCCCTGCGCACGCCGAACGTCCTGCTCTCCCTGGACATCGACGGCAAGAACGAGCTGGCCATCCCGAAGGCCGTGCAGCGCGACCCGCTGAAGGGCTTCCTCGAGCACGTCGACCTGCTCCTCGTGAAGCGCGGCGAGAAGGTCACCGTCGAGCTCCCGATCGTCACCGAGGGCGAGCTGGCCCCGGGCTCCACCATCCTGGAGCACGTCCTGAACACACTGGCCGTCGAGACCGAGGCCACGCACATCCCGGAGTCGGTCACCGTCTCCATCCAGGGCCTGGACGCCGGTGACTCGGTCGCCGCCAAGGACATCAAGCTGCCCTCCGGCACCACCCTCGCCGTCGACGAGGACGCCGTCGTCCTCCAGGTCCTCGCCGCGCAGGCCGAGGAGGCCCCGGCCGAGGCCGAGGGCGACGAGGCCGCGGAGGCCTGAGCCTTCGCCGTTTGAAATCCCGGTGTACGGGGTGGTGGGCACGGCCCGCCGCCCCGTACAGCCGTCTCCGGCCCCCTCCCCGACGCCACCCGACGCGAAGGAACGCTGATGTCCGACGACAACGCCCCCTGGCTGATCGCCGGGCTCGGCAACCCCGGCCCCGAGTACGCGATGAACCGGCACAACGTCGGCTTCATGGTGGCCGACCTCCTCGCGCACCGGATGGGCGCCAAGTTCAAGCGGGCCACCAAGGGCCAGGCCCAGGTGGTGGAGGGGCGCATCGGCCCGCCCGGACCCGCCAACCGCCGGGTCATCCTCGCGAAGCCGATGTCGTACATGAACGTCTCCGGCGGCCCGGTGACCGCGCTGCGCGACTTCTACAAGGTGCCGACCGACCGCATCGTCGCCGTCCACGACGAGCTGGACATCGACTACGGGGTGCTGCGCCTGAAGCTGGGCGGCGGCGACAACGGCCACAACGGCCTGAAGTCGATGACCAAGGCGATGGGCCCCGACTACCACCGGGTCCGGTTCGGCATCGGCCGCCCGCCGGGCCGGATGCAGGTCGCGGACTTCGTCCTGAAGGACTTCTCCTCGACGGAGCGCAAGGAGCTCGACTACTTCGTGGACCGCGCCGCCGACGCGGTGGAGGCGCTCATCACGGAGGGCCTGGAGCGCGCGCAGTCCTCGTACAACTCGTAGACCCCGTGCGGAGTTGACCGTACGCATACCGATGGCCAAAGATCACGGCCATGGCTTCAGCGGTGGCAGTGTCGGCTTCCCGGCGGATCGCGGCGTTGGCGATCGCCCTGCTCCTGATCGTGGCGGGGTTCTGGGCGTCGTGGGGCGCCGCGCAGCACGTGGTGTTCCCCAAGGGGCGCACGCACGGTGAGCTGCTCGTGGAGCGGTGCGAGGACAGCAAGTGCAGCGGGCCGCTGGCCTCCGCCCCGGACGGTGCCGACGTGTGGATGCGCCGCTCCGTCGGCGTGAAGAAGGGCGCCCGCATCGAGGTCGTCGTCAAGCCGAGCAGCCGGCAGGCCGTGCGCTCGGGGGCGGCCGGGTTCTTCACCGCGCTCATGCCGCTGGGCGGCGCGCTGCTGCTCGCGTCGGTCGTGCTCGCGGGCGGAATGCTGAACCGGCGCCTGGCGTGGATCACGTCAGGCGCCGGTGTCGCGCTGCTGACAGCGGCGTTCGTCGCCGTCAGCTGAGCGGTTCCACTACAAGGGTCAGCCGGTGTTGCGCAGGCCCGCCGCCACGCCGTTCACCGTGAGCAGCAGGGCCCGGCCGAGGGTCGGGTCCGGCTCCTCGCCCGCCGCCGCCGCCTCGCGCTGGCGCTTGAGCAGGGCGACCTGGAGGTAGGAGATCGGGTCGAGGTAGGCGTCGCGGATGTCGAAGGTCTGCTTCAACACCGGCTGTGCGGCGAGGAGTTCACTCTCGCCGGTGACGCGGAGCACCTCGCGGACGGTCAGCTCGTGCTCGGCCACGATGGCGTCGAAGACGTGCTTCAGGTTGTCCGGGACGAGCGTGTCGACGTAGTGCCGGGCGATGCGCAGGTCCGTCTTGGCGAGCGTCATCTCGACGTTGGAGATGAAGTTCCGGAAGAAGTGCCACTGCCCGTGCATCTCGTCGAGCATGGAATCGAGCCCGGCCTCGCGCAGCGCCTTCAGGCCCGAGCCGACGCCGAACCAGCCGGGCACGATCTGCCGCGACTGGGTCCAGCCGAACACCCACGGGATGGCGCGCAGCCCGTCGAGGGAGACGCCCGAACCAGGACGCCGGGACGGCCGCGAGCCCAGGTGCAGGTCGGCGAGCTGGTCGACGGGGGTCGACGCGAGGAAGTAGTTCGGCAGGTCCGGGTCCTCGACGAGCCTGCGGTACGCGGCGTGCGCGGCGTCGGAGACGACGTCCATGGCGGCGTCCCAGCGGGCCAGAGCCTCGTCGGACTGGCGCGGCGCGGTGTGCAGGGCGGACGCCTGCAGGGTGGCCGCGACGGTCAGTTCGAGGTTCTCGCGGGCGAGGGACGGCACGAGGTACTTGTCGGAGATGACCTCGCCCTGCTCGGTCACCTTGATCTCGCCCTCCAGCGTGCCCCAGGGCTGGGCGAGGATCGCGTCGTGCGAGGGGCCGCCGCCGCGGCCGACGGTGCCGCCGCGGCCGTGGAAGAGGCGGAGCCGCACCCCGTAGCGGTGCGCGACGTCACGGAGCCGCCGCTGGGCGCGGTGGATCTCCCACTGCGACGTCGTGATGCCGCCGAACTTCGAGGAGTCGGAGTAGCCGAGCATGACCTCCTGCACGTCCCCGTTGAGCGCGACGAGGCGCCGGTAGGACGGGTCGGAGAGCATGTCCTCCAGGATCGTGTCGGCGGCCTTCAGCTCGTCCGTCGTCTCCAGGAGCGGCACGATGCCGATCTTCGCCCAGCCCGCGTGCAGGTCGAGGAGGCCGGCCTCGCGGGCGAGGACGGTCGCGGCGAAGACGTCGTCGGCGCCCTGGCACATCGAGATGATGTACGACTCGATGACCTCGGGCCCGAACACGTCGAGCGCCTTGGCGACGGTGTGGAAGACGCCGAGGGTCTTCTCACCGGCCGCGTCGAGCGGGGCGGGGGTCGGCGCGAGCGGACGGCGGGACCTGAGTTCCTTGGCGAGCAGCTTGCCGCGGTAGTCGCGGGGCATGTCCGCGTAGCGCCAGGACTCCTCGCCGAGCCGGTCGAAGAGCTGGCCGAGCGCGTGGTGGTGGGCGTCGGCGTGCTCACGTACGTCCATCGTGGCGAGCTGGAGGCCGAACGCGGCGAGGGTGCGGATCGTGCGGTTCATCCGGCCGTCGGCGAAGAGGCCGCCGCGGTGCTCGCGCAGCGAGGTCTGGATGAGGGTGAGGTCGCGGAGCAGCTCGGCGGTGCCGAGGTAGTCGCGGCCGTCGACGTGCGGGGTGTTCTTCGCGAGCCGGTCCTTGGTGTTCTCCAGCTTCTGCCGGATCGCGGTGGCCTTGAGCCGGTAGGGCTCCTCGGCGTTGAGCCGCTTGTAGCGGGGGCTGATCTCCGGCAGCCGCTCCAGGTCCTGCTGCAGGGAGGTGAGCAGTTCCTCGGTGGCGCCGGTGTAGCGGATCGAGTTCGACAGGAAGCCGCGCAGCTCGTCGATGAGGTCGAGGGCGTCGTTGATGCCGTGCTCGTGCTGGAGGATCAGGACGTCCCAGGTGACCTGCGGGGTCACGTTCGGGTTGCCGTCGCGGTCGCCGCCGATCCAGGTGCCGAAGGTCAGCGGGCGGACCTCCTCGGGCAGCGAGACGCCGACGCGCTCCAGCTCGGCGGTGAGGTCCTCCAGGACGTCGCCGACCGCGCCCGCGTGCAGCTCGTCGAGGTAGTAGATCGCGTTGCGCGACTCGTCGGTGACCTCGGGGCGCACCACGCGCAGCTCGTCCGTCTGCCACACCAGGTCGATGTTCTCGGCGAGGCGGGTGTCGTAGCGGCGGCGGTCGGCCTCCAGGACCGGCGTCTCGAGCAGCTCGGCGATGCGGCGCAGCTTGTTCAGGACGGAGCGGCGGGCGGCCTCGGTCGGGTGGGCCGTGAAGACGGGCCGCACGTTCAGGTTCTGAACGGTCGCGCGCAGGTGGTCCGGGTCGGCGTCCTTCAGGCGGTCGGCGGTGCGGGCGAGGAGACCGCCCTCGGCCTCGCGCCTGGCGCGCATCTCGCGGCCACGGTGGACCTGCTCGGTCACGTTGGCGAGGTGGAAGTAGGTGGAGAAGGCGCGGACCAGCTTGGCCGCGGTGTCCAGTTCGGTACCGCGCAGCAGTTCGGCGGCGGCCTCGCCGTCCTCGCGCGTCAGGCGGCGGACCTTCTCGACGAGTTCGAGGAGCTCGGGCCCCTCCTGTCGGACGAGGGTCTCGCCCAGCAGATCGCCCAGTCGGCGGATGTCGGCGCGCAGCTCGGCACTGGTGCTCGTCGAGGCGGTCTGTTCGGCACTGCTCACAGGTGCGGCTCCTTGCAGTGGTGAAGCTCGTCTGGAGGGAAGAGTCCCCGGAACCGGGTACAAGTCCCGGGTGGAGATTCAGAGCGGACCGCGCTGTCCGACCGTTTCCAAGGATATGTGTCCGCGCTCGCGGCGCTGCCCGGGCCCTCGTGGCACCCGAATACGCACCGCTACGCTTACGGTCCCGTAAGTTACGGAACCGTAGGAACGCCGGAGCCTCCGTGGTTCCCGTGGACCCGGGTGGGTCTACGGGACCCGATGGGTCCACGTGGACCCGGGTGGGTCTATGTGGATCCGGTGGATCTACGTAGACCCGGGTGGATCCGGTGGATCCGGTGGGTTCCCGTGGACCCGGTGGGTTCCGGTGAATCCGGTGGATCCGGCGGGTTCCCGTGGACCCAGCGGATCTACATGGACCCGGCGGGTCTACATGGACCCGGCGGATCCACATGGACCCAATGGGTCTACGTGGACCAGGTGGATCTACGTGGGTCCCGGTGGATCTGCGTAGATTCCCCGGGTCCCGGTGGGGCTCCGGGGATCTTCGTTGATCCCGGTGGAACTTCTCACCAGTCCCGGCCCCTCTCAACCCTCCTCCGACCCTCTCGCTCAGCCCTTGACCTGACCCTCGACGTACAGGGGACCCCATGGCCGCACAGTCCGACGTGATCGAGGACGCCCCCCAGGGGGCGTCCCGACCCTCCTCCGCCCCGCCCGCGCCCGCGACCCTCGGCGGTGAGCAGAAGCGCTCCGTGGAGCAGTTCGCGCTGCTCCTCTTCATCGTCGTGCCGTTCCTCGCCCTGGTCGCGGCGGTGCCGCTGGCCTGGGGCTGGGGGGTGAGCTGGCTCGATCTCGGGCTGCTCGTGTTCTTCTACTACCTCGGCTGTCACGGCATCACGATCGGCTTCCACCGCCACTTCACGCACGGCTCCTTCAAGGCGAAGCGCCCACTGCGCATCGCGCTCGCGATCGCCGGTTCGATGGCGGTCGAGGGCCCGCTGGTGCGCTGGGTCGCGGACCACCGCAAGCACCACAAGTTCTCCGACGCGGAAGGCGACCCGCACTCGCCGTGGCGCTACGGCGAGGACCTGCCCGCCCTGATGAAGGGCCTGTGGTGGGCCCACATGGGCTGGATGTTCGACGAGGAGCAGACCTCGCAGGAGAAGTACGCCCCCGACCTGATCAAGGACCCGGCGCTGCGCGCGATCTCCCGCCAGTTCGTCCTGTGGACGTCGCTGTCCCTGCTCCTGCCCGCCCTGATCGGTGGCCTCGTCACCATGTCGTGGTGGGGAGCGTTCACGGCGTTCTTCTGGGGTTCGCTCGTCCGGGTGGCATTGCTGCACCACGTCACGTGGTCGATCAACTCGATCTGCCACGCGGTCGGCAAACGCCCCTTCAAGTCCCGCGACCGCTCCGGCAACGTGTGGTGGCTCGCCGTCCTCTCCTGCGGCGAGTCCTGGCACAACCTCCACCACGCCGACCCGACCTCGGCCCGCCACGGCGTGCTCCGCGGCCAGATCGACTCCTCCGCCCGCTTCATCCGCTGGTTCGAACAGCTCGGCTGGGCGCACGACGTCCGCTGGCCGTCGAAGGAGCGGATCGAGCGCCGCAGGGCTGAGGCAGAGGTACCCGACGCCGCGTGAGCGACGCCAGGCATGATGGGGATGTGGCGACCGAATCGAGCACCCCCAGCAGCGCGAGCAGCGACCGGCCCGACAAGCCACGGCGTGCGCGCCGAACGCGGATGACGGGAGCCGAGCGCCGCCAGCAGCTGCTGGAGATCGGCCGCACTCTCTTCGCCGCGAAGGGTTTCGAGGGCACGTCGGTGGAGGAGATCGCGGCGAAGGCCGGGGTCTCCAAGCCGATGGTGTACGAGCACTTCGGCGGCAAGGAGGGCCTGTACGCGGTCGTCGTGGACCGGGAGATGCGCCAGCTCCTGGACATGGTCACCAGCTCCCTGACCGCGGGCCACCCGCGCGAACTGTGCGAACAGGCCGCGTTCGCGCTCCTCGACTACATCGAGGAGTACACCGACGGCTTCCGCATCCTGGTCCGCGACTCCCCCATCCCGCAGTCCACGGGCTCCTTCGCGTCCCTGATCTCCGACATCGCCACCCAGGTCGAGGACATCCTGGGCCGCGAGTTCAAGGCCCGCGGCTTCGACTCCAAGCTCGCCCCGCTGTACGCGCAGGCGCTGGTCGGCATGGTCGCGCTGACGGGCCAGTGGTGGCTGGACGCCCGCAAGCCGAAGAAGGCGGAGGTCGCGGCGCACCTGGTGAACCTGGCGTGGCACGGCCTGGACGGCCTGGAACCCAAGCCGCGCCTGATAGGCCACCGCAAGGCCTAACGGGCCACGGGTTCCAGGAATTCGAGCCGGTTGCCGACGGGATCGGCGCAGTAGAAGCGCCGGTGGGCGGGCAGCAGCCCGTCGTCCCAGGTGACACGGGTCCCGCGCCGGGTCAGCCGCAGCGCGAAGGCGTCGAGGTCGTGGACGAGCAGCCCCGGGTGCGCCTTGCGGGCGGCCCGGAAGGGCTCCTCGACACCGAGATGCAGCCGGGCGCTCCCCGCCTCGAACCAGCAGCCGCCGCGCGCCACGAGCGCCGGCGGCTTCGGCGTCTCGGCCATGCCGAGGGTGCCGACGTAGAAGGCGCGCAGGTCGCCCTCACTGCCGACGGGCGCGGCAAGCTGCACATGGTCAAGACCCGTGATCATGCCTTCACGGCCACGACGAAGATCCGGCGGAACGGGAGCACGGTGCCGTGCGCTGTCGCCGGATAGGCCTCTCGCAGGAGATCCCGATAGGCGGCGACAAAGGCGTCACGCGCGTCCGGGTCGCCGTCGAGGGCGGTGAGGACAGGCCGCAGCCCGGTCCCCTTCACCCAGTCCAGAACGGGATCGTCCCCGGTCAGCAGATGCGCGTACGTCGTCTCCCAGGCGTCCACCGAGCAGCCGAGCCCCGTGAGCCGCTCCAGGTAGGCGGTGGGGGTGAGCACCGCGTCCCCGTGGCGCAGCACGCCCGCGAGCCGGTCCCGCCAGGGCGCGGAGTCGGCGAGTTCCCGCATGAGTACGTGGCTGGGGGCGTCGAAGTTGCCGGGCACCTGGAAGGCGAGGGTGCCGCCGGGCGCGAGGGCGTCGAGGAGCGCGGGGAAGGCGTCGACGTGGTCCGGGACCCATTGCAGCGTGGCGTTGGAGGCGATGAGGTCGTACGTCTCCGGGGGCGTCCAGTGCCGTAGATCGGCGGCGGCGAAGTCGATGCGCCCGCCGCTGTCCGTCGGCCCCGCGTACTTCTCGGCCTTGCCGAGCATCTCCGGCGAGTTGTCGTAGCCGGTGATGTGGGCGGTGGGCCAGCGGTCGGCGAGGAGCGTGGTGACGTTGCCGGGGCCGCAGCCGAGATCCGCGATGCGGGCGGGGTCGCCCGGGAGGGCGGGGACGCGGGTGAGGAGGTCGGCGTAGGGGCGGGCGCGGTGGTCGGCGTGGCGGAGGTATTGGTTCGGGTCCCAGGTGGGAGAGGTGGAGGAGGCCATGGGCCCAGGGTCCCGCCCGATATCTCTCGACGTCAAGTAACTCGACATCAAGAGACTTCACATCGACACACCCCCTACACTGATCGTCATGGAGGACGAGGTCGACCGCTTGGTCGCAGCGTGGCGCCGGGAGCGCCCTGACCTCGACGTGGAGCCCCTTGAGGTGCTCAGTCGGGTCAGCAGGCTCGCGCGCCATCTCGACCGTGCGCGGCGCCTCGCGTTCGCCGAGCATCAGCTGGAGCCGTGGGAGTTCGACGTCCTCACGTCCCTGCGGCGCGCGGGCGCGCCGTACCAGCTCTCCCCCGGCCAGTTGCTGACCCAGACCCTGGTCACCTCCGGCACCATGACCAACCGCATCGACCGCCTCGCCAAGAAGGGCCTCGTCGAACGCCTCCCCGACCCGAGCGATCGCCGGGGCGTCCTCGTCCGCCTCACGGCCGAGGGGCGGGACCGGGCGGATCAGGCCCTGGCGGGGCTGCTCGCGCAGGAGCGGGTGATTCTGGCGGAGCTGTCACGCTCCGAGCGAGGGGAACTGGCGTCGCTTCTGCGGCAATTGACGGCGCCGTTCGACAACATCCCTGGTTAGCGGACCGCCCAGCGGTTCAATCCTCAGGTGCGGCGCCGTCGTGGCTGGTCGCGCAGTTCCCCGCGCCCCTATGGGGCTGCGGCGAAGCCGCATGCTCCAGGGGCGCGGGGAACTGCGCGACCAGCCACGACGCACCCGCACCCACCCACCAACCGACCGGCAGGGATTCAGCTGGCCGCCTCGAGATCGACCGGCCCCACACCCGCCCGGCGCGCAAGCGCAACCGCCGCCAGCGTCGAGTGCACCCCCAACTTCCCGAGCACGTTCTGCATATGCGTCCGCACCGTATGCGGCGACAAGAACAGCCGCTCGGCAACAGCCTTGCGCCCGAGCCCCGCGACCATGCACCGCAGAACCTCCCGCTCGCGCGGAGTGAGGGACTCGACCAGCCGCTCGGACTCCGTACGGTGCTTGCGCGCCGCGGTCAGCTCCCGCAGCACACCCGTGAGCAAGGCCGGAGGCAAGTGCGTCTCGTCCCGCAGAACCCCCCGGATCACCGTGAGCAGCCGCGACAGGGAACAGTCCTTCGCGACCCACCCGGACGCCCCCGCCTGGAGGGCGAGCGCGGCCCGCCGCGGATCATCCCGCTCGGCCAGCACCACCGTACGAACGGCCGGCTGGCCCGACCGCACGCCCGCGACCAGCGAGATCCCGTCGACGAGCCCTTCCTGCGCGGGCCCGTCGGGCACCACGGTGGGCGGCCGCAGGCCTTGCATGGACGCCGCGCCCAGGTCGGCGTCGACGAGCAGCACATCGAATCTGCGCCCCTCGGCGGCGCCCCGGTCGAGGCTGCGCAGGGCGGCCGGGCCGCTGCCCGCGGCCGACACGTCGACGTCCGGCTCGGCGGCGAGCGCCGCGGCCAGGGACTCGGCGAAGATGCGATGGTCGTCGACGACCAGAACCCGGATACGAACCACGTGAAAACCCCCTTCCCCGCTCTCTCGTGGAGCGGGGGGCACCCGATCGTCGGAGGATGGATCAACGCGGGTACGGCGCCCGGCGTGCGGGTCACCGCGGTCGCTACGGCCGCCGCCGTGTCGGTTCCGCTACCCCCACCCCGGGCGTCGTACCCGGCTGTCTCGCCCCCTGATCAACACCGGCCCCCACCGGTGTTGTCCCTCAGAGTAGGGCTGTGCGGCAGGAGGGGAAGGCAATTCACAGAACTGGTTACCCGTTGGCCGGTCGACGCCTGTCCGGCGCGTTTAAGGTGTGGCACATGTTTCGCATTGAGACAGAAGTCGACAAAGACCGCCGCCTTCTGCTCCGGTCGCTCCTCGCGGACGCCAACACGGCGGCGTCCCCCGCCCTGCGCGACCTGCGCGGAACCCCCGACGACCGCGAAAACCCCCTGCAGATCTGGGCGTTGGCGGACGACGGCTCGCTGGCCGCCGGTCTCGACGCGCACACCTGGGCGACCTGGCTGCACGTGAACCTGCTGTGGGTCGACGACCGGCACCGCGGCGCGGGCCTCGGCTCGCGGCTCCTCGCGGAGGCGGAGCGGATCGCCGCCGAGGAGCACGGGTGCGTCAACTCCCGTGTGGAGACCTGGGACTTCCAGGCCCCCGGCTTCTACCGGCAGCACGGCTACGACGTGGTCGCGGTGGTGCCGGACTATCCGCCGGGGGTCAAGGAGTTCACGCTGACGAAGCGGCTGAACTGAACCGCGGCGTTCAGGCCACCCGGTGCGCTCCCGGTGACGGCACCGCCGGGAACACGCGCGGCACCGTGTACCCCGCCTCCTCGAACGCCGTCAGGACCGCCTTGGTCACGGCGTCCGCGTCGGCGCTCTCCACGAGGACGACCGCCGAGCCGCCGAACCCGCCGCCCGTCATCCGCGCGCCGACCGCGCCCGCGGCGTTGGCCGTGGCGACGACGAGGTCCAGCTCGGGGCAGGAGATGCGCAGGTCGTCGCGGAGCGAGCGGTGCCCGTCGGTGAGGATGGGGCCTATCGCGCGTACGTCGGCGGAGTCGCCGGTGTCGAGCAGGGCGATGGTCCGCTCGACGCGGTGGTCGTCGGAGACGACGTGGCGGACGTAGCGGACGACCTTCTCGTCCACCTCCGCCCGCTCCAACGTGGCGAGCGCCGCGTCGAGTCCGGCGTACGGGACGTCCCGCAGGTGCGAGACGCCGAGCACCCTCGCCCCCTCCTCGCAGCCCGCGCGGCGCTCCGCGTACGCCCCGTCGCCCAACTCGTGCTTGACGCGGGTGTCGACGACGAGGAGCTGCAGTCCGTGCGCCGGCAGGTCGAACGGGACCTGCCGGGTCGAGAGGTCGCGGCAGTCGAGGTGCAGGGCGTGCCCCTCGGTCGCGCAGGCGGACGCCATCTGGTCCATGACCCCGCACGGGACGCCGACGAAGTCGTTCTCGGCGCGCTGGGCGAGGACGGCGATCTCCGGCCCGCTGAGCCCGAGTGCGAACAGCTCGTTCAGCGCGTACGCCGTCACGACCTCCAGGGCCGCCGACGACGACAGGCCCGCGCCGGTCGGCACCGTGGACGCGAGGTGCAGGTCCGCGCCGGTGATCGCGTGGCCCGCGGCGCGCAGCGCCCAGACGACGCCCGCCGGGTACGCGGCCCAGCCGCCCTGCCCGTACTTGGACAGGGGGGTCAGGTCGTCGACGCGCAGTTCGGTGACGGGGGCGTCGATGTCGGCGGAGTGCAGGCGCAGGACGCCGTCCGTCCGCCTGGCCACGGCGGCGACCGCGGTGTGCGGCAGCGCGAGCGGCATGACGAAGCCCTCGTTGAAGTCGGTGTACTCGCCGATGAGGTTGACGCGGCCCGGGGCCGCCCACACCCCCGCGGGCTCGTACCCGTACAGATCCTTGAACTGCGCGGCGACGACGGACATGAGTTGGCTACCTACCCTGCTACGACGACGAGTGGTGACTGCTGGCGAGCGGCTACTGGCGCGCCTGGGCGAAGCGCCAGGCGTCGGCGACGATGTCCGCGAGGTCCGCGCGGGACGGGTTCCAGCCGAGGCGCTCGCGGGCGGTGGCGGCGGAGGCGACGAGGGTCGCCGGGTCGCCGCCGCGGCGCGGGGCCACGACCTCGGGGATCGGGTGCCCGGTGACCTTGCGGACGGTCTCGATGACCTCGCGGACGGAGAAGCCGTTGCCGTTGCCGAGGTTGCAGATGAGGTGCTCGGCCGGGCGGGCCGCGTCGACGGCGAGGAGGTGGGCCTCGGCGAGGTCGGCGACGTGGATGTAGTCGCGGACGCACGTGCCGTCGGGCGTCGGGTAGTCGTCGCCGTAGACCGAGATGGCGTCGCGGCGGCCCTGGGCCACCTGGAGGACGAGCGGGATGAGGTGCGACTCGGGGTCGTGGCGCTCGCCGCACTCGCCGTAGGCCCCGGCGACATTGAAGTAGCGCAGGGAGACGGCGGCCAGGCCGTGCGCGGTCGCCTCGCCGCTGATCATGTGATCGACGGCGAGCTTCGATGCGCCGTACGGGGAGGTGGGGGCGGTCGGATCCGACTCGGTGATCGGCGTGCTGACGGGCTCGCCGTAGGTGGCCGCGGTGGAGGAGAAGACGAGCTTGCGCACGCCGGCCTCGCGCATCGCGGCGAGCAGCGCCATCGTGCCGCCGACATTGTTGTCCCAGTACTTCTCGGGCTTCACGACGGACTCGCCGACCTGGGAGAACGCGGCGAAGTGCAGCACCGCGTCGTAGGAGGAGTCCAGCCACTTGGCGGCGTCGCGGATGTCGCCCTCGACGAAGACGGCCCCCGAGGGCACGCCCTCGCGGAAGCCGGTGGAGAGGTTGTCGAGGACCGTGACGTCGTGGCCCGCTTCGACCAGGTGCTGCGCGACGACACTGCCGACGTACCCCGCACCACCCGTGACCATGTACTTCTTGGCTTCGCCCTTGCCCATTACTTGCTCGCTACCTCTCGCAGTCGCTCTGCCGCGGTCTCCGGCGGCACGTCGTTGATGAACACGTTCATGCCGGACTCGGAACCCGCGAGAAACTTCAGCTTGCCGGAAGTGCGGCGGATGGTGAAAAGCTCGAGGTGGAGCGCGAAGTCGTCCCGATTGACCCCTTCGAACTCCTCCAGCGTGCCGAACGGGGCCTGGTGCCACGCCGCGATGTACGGCGTCGGCGGCTCGTCCTCACCGAAGATCCGGTCGAAGCGCTTCAAGAGTTCCAGATAAATCTTGGGGAACTCTGTGCGCGCGTCGTCGTCGAGCCCGAGCAGGTCGGGGACCTGGCGCTTCGGGTAGAGGTGGACCTCGTAGGGCCAGTGGGCGGCGTACGGCACGAAGGCGACCCAGTGCTCGCCGTCGATGACGACGCGCGAGCCGTCGGCGATCTCCCGCTCGACGACATCGGCGAACAGATTCCGTCCGCCGGTCTGCTCCTTGTGCTGGGCGAGCGAGCGCAGCATGAGGGCGGTGCGCGGGGTGGTGAAGGGGTAGCCGTAGATCTGGCCGTGCGGGTGGCCGAGGGTGACGCCGATCTCGGCGCCCCGGTTCTCGAAGCAGAAGACCTGTTCGACGGAGTCGAGGTGGGACAGCTCGGCGGTGCGGTCGGTCCACGCCTCCAGGACGAGCCCCGCCTGCTCCTCACTCAGATCGGCGAAGGACTTGTCGTGGTCGGAGGTGAAACAGACGACCTCGCAGCGCCCCGAGTCCCCGGCGAGCGAGGGGAACCGGTTCTCGAAGACGACGACGTCGTACGACGCGTCCGGGATCTCGCTCAGCCGGTCGCCCTCGGTCGGGCAGAGGGGGCACTGGTCGGCCGGCGGGTGGTAGGTGCGGCCCTGGCGGTGCGAGGCGATGGCGACCGCGTCGCCGAGCAGCGGGTCGCGGCGGATCTCGGAGGTGGTGACGGTGCGGTCGAGGGGGCGCCGGTCGACGGCCTCCCGTACGACGTCGTCGCGCGCGTCGTAGTAGACGAGCTCGCGCCCATCAGCCAGCCGGGTCGACGTCTTCTTCACGTCCGACACTCCTCATCGCGCCAACCAACAATCAAACAAACAGAACCCAACACAATGAAGCATAAGCCAACAGGGCAGTCAAGGGGAGCGACGCGGGGGTACGGGATCGATCCGGATCGAACCGAAACCGAGCTCCGAGAGGCCTCGATCACAATCAAACAAAGAACGCCATGGGAACTGTTCACTTATTGAACATAGGAGCGTAGGTTCCGGTCTGATTCAGTTCGCGCAACGAAGCGAGTTCCCCCATGCAGTCCCCCACACTGTCCGGCACGACAACCCTGGCCGAAGGGCTACGGCTGCCCACCAACGGCCTCGACTACGCGATCCTCGCGATCTACTTCGTCGTCGTCCTCGGCATCGGCTTCATGGCCCGCCGCTCGGTGAAGACGAGCCTCGACTTCTTCCTCTCCGGGCGCTCCCTGCCCGCATGGGTCACGGGTCTCGCCTTCGTCGCCGCCAACCTGGGCGCCACCGAGATCCTCGGCATGGCCGCCAACGGCGCGCAGTACGGCGTCTACACCGTCCACTGGTACTGGATCGGCGCCATCCCGGCCATGGTCTTCCTCGGCCTGGTCATGATGCCGTTCTACTACTCGTCGAAGGTGCGCTCGGTCCCCGAGTTCCTGCTGCACCGGTTCGGCCCCTCCTCCCACCTCCTCTCCTCGATCATCTTCGCCGTCTCCTCGGTGCTGATCGCGGGCGTCAACCTGTACGCCATGGCGCTGGTCCTCAAGGCGCTGCTCGGCTGGCCGCAGTGGCTGGCCATCGTCATCGCGGGCCTGTTCGTCCTCGCGTACATCTCGATCGGCGGCCTGTCGTCGGCGATCTACAACGAGGTCCTGCAGTTCTTCGTCATCCTCGCCGCGCTGATCCCGCTGACGATCGTCGGCCTGAAGCGCGTGGGCGGCTGGGACGGCATCACGGACTCCCTCTCCTCGTCCCACGGCAACTCGTTCATGACGGCCTGGGACGGGACCGGCATCGGCTCCTCCAACCCGCTCGGCGCGAACTGGCTGACCATCGTGCTCGGCCTCGGCTTCGTCATGAGCTTCGGCTACTGGACGACCAACTTCGCCGAGGTGCAGCGCGCCCTGTCCGCGAAGAACCTCTCGGCGGCCAAGCGCACGCCGCTGATCGCCGCGTTCCCGAAGATCCTGATCCCGATGGTCGTGGTCGTGCCCGGCCTGATCGCCCTGGTCATGGAGCCCTCGCTCGGCAAGGGCGGCGCGGACGGCCTCCAGTACAACGACGCCATCCCCGTCCTCATGCGCGACCTGCTCCCGAACGGCGTCCTGGGCGTAGCGGTGACCGGCCTCCTGGCGGCGTTCATGGCCGGTATGGCCGCGAACGTCTCCTCCTTCAACACGGTCTTCACGAACGACATCTGGGGCGCGTACGTCAAGAAGGACCGCAGCGACGCGTACTACCTGAAGACCGGCCGTGTCGTCACCGCCGTCGGTGTCTTCATCGGCATGGGCACGGCGTTCATCGCGGGCAGCTTCAGCAACATCATGAACTACCTGCAGACGCTGTTCTCCTTCTTCAACGTGCCGCTGTTCGTCGTCTTCATCATCGGCATGTTCTGGAAGCGCACCTCGGCCGCGGCCGGCTTCTGGGGCCTCCTCTCCGGCACCGTCGCCGCCATGGTCAACTACTTCTGGTTCTACAAGCAGGGCGTCATCTCGATCCCCTCGGACCAGGGCGCCAACTTCGTCTCGTCGATCGTCGCCTTCGTGGTCGGCGGCGTGGTGATGTTCGTGGTCACCCTCTTCACCAAGTCCAAGCCCGCCGAGGAACTGGCCGGCCTGGTCTACGGCACGAAGGCCCCCGGCCTGGAGGAACCGCCCGCCGAGGGTGACGACGCCTGGTACCGCAAGCCGGCCCTCCTGGGCTGGGGCGCGATCGCCCTCGCCGTCATCTGCTACATCCCGTTCTCCTTCTGAGGCCCAGGTACACGAGGTACGAGGTACACGACATGAGCGACCACAAGAACCCACACGTGGACGAGGTGGACCAACTGGAGGCCAAGTCGGCGACCGCCGCCCGCCTCTTCGACGTGCGCCGCATCATCGGCGGACTCTTCGTGGTGTACGGGATCATCGTTACGATCGCGGGCATCACGGCATCCGACGCCGACCTCAAGAAGGCCCAGGACATCAACATCAATCTCTGGACGGGCATCGGCATGCTCGCCCTGGGCGCCTTCTTCCTGGTCTGGCTGAAGCTGAGGCCTACGGCGCCGCCTACGCCGGACGAGTCGGAGTAACTCCCTCTGACGCGGGCCATTTGGGGCCGGGGACCATCGCTCACGGGCGACTGGGCTCCGGCCCTTCGCCGTTCGCCCCGCCCGGGTGGCCCGCGGGCGTCGGCGGCAAACGCACAAGTCCCGCCCTGCTGCGGCAGCGGGGCGGGACTTGGAGTGGAGCGCCGGGCAGGCCTTGCACCTGCATTTCCCCACAGGAAGTGGGGCGTCTTTCCTTAGACGACCAACGCATTGTCCGGTGGCCGCTGTTGCGGTGCCGGACAAGATCCACTGTAGCCCGGGGAAGCGGATTTGGCGAGTCCTGTTCCCGTGCGGCGCTCAGCGCGTCAGCAGCTCCCTGATCATGTCCGCCACCTCGTCCGGCGCCTCCTCCGCCATGAAGTGGCCCGCCCGCGTCAGACGGTGGTCCAGGTCCGGGGCCCACGCCCGCCACACCCCCGCCGCGTCGTAGCCGAGCTGCGCGCCCCAGTCCTGCTGCATGACCGTGACCGGCATCGCGAGTTGGGAGCCGGCGTCCAGGTCCGCCTGGTCGTGCGTGATGTCGATGGTCGCCGAGGCCCGGTAGTCCGCCACGATGGACGGGACCGCCGCCGAGCATGCCCGCAGGTATGCAGCGCGGACGGGCGCCGGCAGCGTCGCCGGGTTCGCCGACCACGCGTCCAGGAACGAGCCGAAGAACGTGTCCGCGCTGCCCGCGATCAGCGTCTCCGGGACGCCGGGCGGCTGCGCCATCAGGTAGAGGTGCCAGGCGACCGCCGCCTGGGCCCCGTGCAGGACGTTCCACATGTCCAGGGTCGGGACCACGTCCAGGATGCCCAGGTGGGTGACCGTTTCCGGGTGGTCAAGACCCGCGCGGAAGGCGGCCAGGGCGCCCCTGTCGTGGCCCACCAGCGCGAAACGGTCATGGCCCAGTTCAGCCGCCGCCCGCACCACGTCCGCCGCCATCGTCCGCTTGGCGTACACCTCCGGGGACGTCGCCCCCGGCTTGTCGCTCGCTCCGTATCCGCGCAGGTCCAGGCAGATCACCGTGTGGTCGGCGGCCAGTCGTTCCGCCACGTGGCGCCACATGAGGTGGGTCTGCGGGAAGCCGTGCAGCAGGACCAGCGGGGTGCCGCTGCCGCCCACGGCAGCCGCCAGGGTCACATCGTCCGTCGCACCCGGCACGCGTACGTACGCGAAGCCGGGGAGAAAGGTCGTCGTCATTTCGGGCCGTCCTAGTTGCTAGTGAGGGAGAGGGGAGGGAGAGGAAACCGACTCCCCCACACTCCGGCCGCCCGATCAGCAACCGATCAGTGCCCGTGCGCACCACCCCGTCCCGCCCCGCACGATGGACCCATGCGAATCGACGTACTCGGCGCCGTACGTGCCCTCCACGACGACGGCAGCCCCGTGGAGCTGGGCGGGCCCCGGCACCGGGAGGTGCTCGGGCGGCTGGTCGCCGCCGAGGGGCGGATGGTCAGTACCGACACCCTGGTCGACGACCTGTGGGCCGCCGAGCCGCCGGTCCGCGCCGTGGGCGCCCTGCGGACGTTCGTCGCCGCCCTGCGCCGCGCCCTCGAACCCGAGCGGCCGCCCCGCGATCCGCCCCGCCTCATCGTCACCGAAGGGCCCGGGTACGCACTGCGGCTGCCGCGCGAGGACATCGACGTCCATCACTACGAGGACACCCTCGGCCGGGCTCGTCGGCAGCCCGCCGCCGTCGCCGATCTCGACACCGCCCTCGCCTCCTGGCGCGGCCCCGCCTACGCCGACGTACCCGACTCCCCCTGGGCCCAGCGTGAGCGGACCCGGCTGGAGGAACTGCGGCTCGAAGGGCTCGAACTGCGCGCCCGGATCCTCCTCGACCGGGGCGACGGGGCCGGGCTCGTCGCCGACCTGGACGCGCACGTCGCCGAGCACCCCTGGCGCGAACCCGCATGGGGGCTGCTCGCCCGCGCGCTCCACCGCGCGGGGCGCCGGGCCGACGCCCTCGCCTCCCTGCGGCGGGCCCGCGCGATGCTCGTCGGGCAGCTCGGCCTCGACCCCGGGCCCGAGCTCCAGCGCCTGGAGACGGACATCCTCAACAACTCCGTCGACAGGGAAGTCAACGGAGAAGTCGACGGAGAAGAGCGCACCGCATCACCCTTCAACGCCCGGCTCGGGCCCCGCACCACCGTCGACCTCGCCCGCACCCTCGCCCTCGCCGGCGGCGACGCCCTCGTGCATTCGCGGCGCGACAGGCTCGCCGCCGCGCACGCCGCCGAGCGCACCGGGGACCTCCTCCTCACCGCCCGCATCATCGGCGCCTACGACGTGCCCGCGCTCTGGAGCCGCGCCGACGACCCCGCGCAGGCCCGCGCCGTCGTCGACGCCGCCACGCGCACGCTCGACGCCCTCGGGCCCGGCGGCCCCGCCGATCTCCGCGCCCGGCTCCTGGCCACCGTCGCCGTCGAGAGCCGCAGCGCCGGTCTGACCCCGGCGGAGGCGGACCGCGCCCGGCACGCGGCCCGGTGCGCCGAGGACCTGGCGCGTGCGCAGGACGACCCCGCTCTCCTCGCCTTCGCCCTCAACGGCGTCTTCCTGCACTCCTTCCAACGGTGCGGGCTCGCCCCCGTACGGGACCGGATCGGGGCCGAGATCCTCGACCTCGCCACCCGGCACGACCTGCCGCGCTTCGCCGTGCTCGGGCGGCTCGTCCGGTTGCAGTCCGCCTCCGCGCTCGGGGATCTCGACGCCGCCGCCTCGCACGCCGAGGGCGCCGAGCGGCTCGCCGCCGCCATCGAGTCGCCGCTCGTGCCCGTCCTCGCCGACTGGTTCCGGGCCCGCGCCACGGCGGAGTCGGACCCCGTCACCGCCGCCGCCCGCTATCGCGCCGCCGAGGACCGTCTCCGTACGGGCGGAATGCCGGGCCTGCACCGCGGCCTCTTCCCGCTCGCGCTCCTCGGCCTCCGGCTCGTCCACGACCGGCCCGCGCCCACCGATCCGCGTCTCGACTGGGGACCGTACGAACCCTGGGCGCGGCCCCTCGTCCTCCTCGCTGAGGGGCGGGACACCGACGCCCGTACGGCCTTGGAGGCGGTGCCGGAGCCGGTGCACGACCATCTGCAGGAAGCCATGTGGTGTCTCACCGCCCGGGCCGCCGTGCTGCTCGGGGCCCGCGACGTCGCCGCCCGCGCCGCGCACGCCCTGCGCGACGCCCGCACCGAACACGCGGGCGCGACCAGCGGGTTGCTCACCTTCGGGCCCGTGGCCCGGTACCTCGACGAGGTGGACGGCATGGCGTGAACGCACAAGTCCCGCCCCCCGGGCGGGGGACGGGACTCGGAATGGAGCGCCGGGCAGGCCTTGCACCTGCATTTCCCCGCAGGAAGCGGGGCGTCTTTCCTTGGACCACCAACGCACTGTCCAGCGGCCGCTGTTGCGGTGTGCTGAACAAGATCCAATGTAGCTCACGAATCCGGTTCTGGCGAGTCCGGAGCGGCGGCGGAGGGGACGGACGCCGGGATCGGGCCCGCCCTGTCGAGGAGGCCCGTCCGTGCCGCGAGGGCCGCCGCCTCCAGGCGGGAGCCGACGCCGAGCTTCATCAGGACGCGCTGGACGTGCGTGCGGGCCGTGGAGGGGGCGATGCCCATGCCGGCCGCGATGAGGCGGGTGTCCTCGCCGTCCGCGACGCGGACCAGGACCTCCACCTCACGGGGCGTCAGCATCTGGAGCAGGCGCTGGCCCTCGTCGTCGGGCTGGGCGGCGGGGTTGAGGAGTTCGCTGAACGCGCCCTGGAGGAGGGCCGGCGCCACCGCCGCCTCACCCGCCCTGGCCTTCATCAGGGCCCGCTCGACCCCCTCTATGCGCTCGTCATGGCGTACGTAGCCGGAGGCGCCCGCGGCGAAGGCGGCGGCGATGCCGCGCGGGGACGGGACGGGGCCGAGGACCACGACCGCCACCTGGGGCCGCTCCTTCTTGATACGGACCACCGGGTCGAAGGTGCCGGGCTCGGCCGGGGTCGCGGTGCCGATGAGGCAGACCTCGGGCGCCCGGGATATGACCAGTTCGGCGGCGCCCGCGGCGGGCGCGGCCGCGGCGAGCACCCGGTGCCCGCGCAGCTTGAGGGCCGAGGCGAGTGCCTCGGCGAGCAATCGGTGGTCGTCGACCACCATGAGCCGCACACCCATTGAGCAAACCCCCCAGTTCGCCCCAGAAGCAGCCTTAAGGACTCCGGGGCCCCCCACGGACAGGCGAGCCCCCCGACTCTCCGTCCTCCTTCATCCCCCGGAAGCTACACGCTTGTTCGACGTTGCGCGCCCCCTACCGGTGAGAAGCGGCCCGCATTGCTGAAATTCCGGCCTTCGCGTACGCGACGACCCCGCCGCCCGATAGGGGCGCGGGGCCGTCGGATGCCCAAAGGGCTTGTACGGGGCGTTACTTGGCGGTGAAGCCGACTGCCGCGTACTGCTTGTCGTCCGCGGAGTACCGCTCGCTGATCAGGTCCTCCGCCAGGAACAGGTGGCCGTTCCCGTACAGCATCTCGGACGACCTCGGGACCATGCGGCTCAGCACGTTGCGCACGGTCTGGGTGCCGGGGGTCTCCAGGAGCGTCGTCTGCTTGCCGCCCTTCGGGGCGATGGTGATGATCTGGGCGCCCTTGTCGTACGGGCCGTCCTTGTACGCGAGGACGTTGCCGCCGTCCATCCGCAGCGGGAAGATCTCGTAGTCCGCGCCGCTGTCGAAGCGGTCGCCGGTGAGCTGCCCGTCGGCGAGGTTGAACGACACGATCTCGTTGACCTGGTCGGTTCCGCTGCCGTCGTGCTGCTGGGAGGGCAGGTAGAGCCGGTCGTTGCCGACGACGACGCCCTTGCAGCCGTGCACCTCGCCGACCTCGCAGTCGACGTCGTACTTGTCCGGGTCGATGGAGATCTTCGCGCGGAGCCCGCCCTTGTCGTCGAGCGAGAACGCGTCGGTGTACTTGACCTCTTCGCCGAGCGCGACGCCGAAGACGACCGGCTTGCTGGAGAAGACGGAGAGCAGGTTGACGCTGCCGGCCTGGCCGGGGACCTTGTACGTCGACTTGGGCTTGCCGGACGCCGGGTCGAGGACCTGGACCTCGTACGTCTCCGCGTCGAAGTCACCGCACTTGCGGACCGCGACGAGCTGTTCGCCGCCGCGGTAGCCGACGTCCTCGCAGCTGCCCTGCTGCGGCTTCCACAGCGACTTGCCGTTGGTGATGTCGAAGGCCGCGCCACCGTCGTAACCGCCGCCGACGGCGAGGGTGTTGCCGCTGATGGACAGCTCCTTGAAGGCGATCTTCTGGCCGCTCGCCTCGACACTGTCCGACCACACCTTTTTACCGGTGTTGACGTCGAAGACCGTGATCTCGGTGCACTTGAAGTAGTCCTTCTCCTTCTTGCGCTTGCCGTCCTCGGAGAGCACGGCGGCCAGGCCCGCCTCGGTCACCTCGGGCGAGGCGCCGCAGGTCTGGCCGGACAGCGGGAGGGTCCACTTCTTGGTGCCGGAGTCCGGCTCGTAGCCGTTGAGTTCGTTGAGGCCGGACTTCACGTACGTGGAGTCGGTCAGCCACGATCCCGCGACGCTCCACACGGCGTCCTTGACGACGGCGGGCGCGGGGAGCTGGACGGCGAGGTTCGCGGCGGTGGAGCCGGGGACCTTCTCCTCGCCGGCGGTGCTCCCGGAGCCGCCGCCCTTGCCCTCGGCGCCGCCCTTGTCGCCGCCGTCCGCCGAGTTCTTGGTGTCGTCCTTGCCGTCGTCGTCGGAGGAGCTGGCATAGAAGATGCCGCCGCCGACGATCAGGGCGATCACCACGACGGCCGCCGTGACGATCCACACGACGGGCGAGGGCTTCTTGCCTCCACCGCCGCCGCCGGGGCCGCCGGTCGCCGCCATCGGGGTGGTGGGCGGCTGCGGGTAGCCGTACTGCGGCTGCTGGCCGTAGGGCTGCTGCGGCTGGCCATAAGGCTGCTGCGGCTGACCGTAGGGCTGGCCGTACGGGGCCGTCGGCGGCTGCTGCTGCGGGGGCTGGGCCGGGTAGCCGTAGCCCGGGGCCGGGGCCGGGGCGCCGTGCGGCGGGGGCGGGGTCGGGGTGCCGAAACCGCCGGGCGGGGGCGTGGTGGGCGCGCCGAAGCCGCCGGGGGCCGGGGGCTGCGGAGCCTGCTGCGGCTCAGGCTGCTTGCTGAAAGGGTCCTGCGGGGGCTGCGGGGGCTGGCCGGAAGGCGGGGTCGGCGGCTGGGCCGGGGGCTGGTCCGACGGCTGGCCGGGCGGCTGGTTCGCGGGCTGCTGCGGAGGCTGGCCCGCGGGCTGCTGCGGAGGCTGCGGGGGCTGGCCCACGGGAGGCTGCGGAGGCTGGTTCGCGGGCTGCTGCGGGGGCTGCGGCGGCTGGCCCTCGGGTTGCTGCGGGGGCTGGTTCGGGGGCTGCTGCGGGGGCGGCGGCTGTGTCATGGCGTGGGTACCTCGGTGCCTGGAGCGGGGACGGGAGAAGGAAGGACGGAGCGGGTCAGTCGCCGTACGCCAGCATCAGCTTCTGCTGGCCCTTGACGCTGCCGGACAGGCGGGTGGCGGACATGTAGAAGCGTCCGTCGCGCCAGGCGACGTCCGGCGAGGTGAAGCCGCTCTCGATCTCGGCGGTGCCCGCCGGGTTCTGCAGCAGCGTCTTCGGTGTGTGCGCGCCCGAGACGGGGATGGACACCACGCGTCCGGCGCTGCCGCTGTACGAGGCGCCCATGTACGCGACGACGGCGCCGTTCTCGGCCTGGAGGGGCCGCAGGGGCAGGTCCTCGGGGGACGTGGCCCGCCAGCGCTCCTTGCCGCTGGTGAGGCTGATCGCGACGACCTCGTTCGCCCCGCCGGTCTCGCCCTGCGTCGGCATGTAGAGGGTGGAGGCGTCCGCGAACACGCCCGAGCAGCCGCTGATGTTCCGGTTCAGGGAGAAGATGCCGGAGCCGCCGCAGCGCGTGTCGAGGCCGTCGACGGAGACCTCGGCCTGCACGGAAGCGCTGTTGTTCCGGAAGGAGGCGATGTTGTACTTCTTGGCCTCGGTGTTCGTGCTGTACACGACCAGCGGGCTGACGGAGTACACGTTCCCGATGGACCAGTTCTTGGGGAACTTCTTGGTCCACAGGGCCTTCCCGGTCTCCGGGTCGAGCTGGCGCAGCTCCTCGTGCGCGTTGTCGCCGCCCGCCCCGCAGGAGGCGACGGAGAGCAGCTTGCTCTTGTCGCCGGTGTAGGCCTTGGGGAAGCAGCTGCTGCCGTACTCGGTGACGACGAACTTCTTCTTCGAGCCGGTCTTCGCGTCGAGCGCGAGGCCCGACATCTCACGGCCGACGATCAGGGTGTCGGTGCCGACGTAGGCCAGGGAGACGCTGGAGCCGGTGCCGTCGAAGAAGTCGTTCTTGTCCTCGCGTTCGGGGATTTTCGCCGTCCAGCCCTTGGCGCCGGTGGCGAGGTCGATCTCCTGGACCTGGTTGCAGTGCGCGCGGGAGCTGGTGCCGCTCATGTACGCGACGACGATCTTGCCCGCGTCGGACGGCGCCTTGGTGACGGCGCAGATCTTCTGCGGCATCGTGATCGCGGGCCAACTGATCTTGCCATCGGTGGTGTTGTACGCCAGGACCTCCTTGTACGCGGCCTTGACCGCGACCTTGTCGGTGATCCACATGCCGGGGGCGTCGGCGCCGTCGCTGCCCACCTTGGGGGCGGTCTTGTACCAGAGGACCTTGGCCTCGCCGTCCTGGCGGCCCGCGTTGAGGTCCTCCTCGCCGCCGTGCCCGTCGCCCTGCCCGTCGCCCGGGTTGACCGGGGCCGAGGCGGACGCCTTCGGGTCCTTGTCCTTGCCGGCGGTGTCCGTCTTGCCGCCGTCGCCGTCGTCGTCACCGCCGACGACCGCGAAGACGACGCCGCCCGCGACGACGAGGAGGGCGACGGCCGCGGCCGCGATCGCCCACGTCTTGCCCTTGACGCCACCGCCACCGCCGCCGTTGCCGGGGCCTCCAGGCATGGACGGGAGCTGCTGCGGCGGATAGCCGTACTGCTGCTGTTGCGGGTAGCCGTACGGGCCCGGCTGCTGCGGGGGCTGGCCGTACGGGCCCGGCTGCTGCTGGCCGTAGGGACCCGGCTGTCCGTAGGGGCCCGGCTGCTGCGGGGGCTGGTTGTACGGGCCCGGCTGCTGCTGCGGATATCCGTAGCCGGGCTGCGCCGGGGCGTTCGGCGGGGGCGGCGGCGGGGTCTGCCCCTGCTGCGGATTCGACGGGTCCTGCGGCGCTCCGAATCCGCCGGACGGCGGCCCGCTGGGCGGCTGAGTCATCAGCGCTCCCCCCTCTTTCACTGCTGATGTACCGGCACGCCTGGGTGTTTTCCGGACGTTCTCCAGGTGGTCACGGGTGCGCTCAGGCCGCCCCCAGCCGCCCTTTCTATCACTCTGGACACGCATGCGAAGGGCCGGTCGATCCCCTGTTCCCAAGGGTGGACCGGCCCGTGATGCGTCTGTTACGCGCCTACACGCCGCCTTCACGCATCATCGGCGAGTTCCAGCCAGCGCAGTTCCAAGTCCTCGCGCTCGGCCACCAGTTCCCGCAGCTCGGCGTCGAGCTTGGCGACCTTCTCGAAGTTCGTGGCGTTGTCCGCGATCTGCTTGTGCAGCGTGGACTCCTTGGCGGAGATCTTGTCCATCTGCCGCTCGATCTTCTGCAGCTCCTTCTTCGCGGCGCGGGCGTCGGCGGCCGACGGGCCGGACTTCGCGGCGGCGGGGGCGGCCACGGGCGCCGGGGACGCGGCCTCGATCATGCGCTGCCTGCGCTCCAGGTACTCCTCGATGCCGCGCGGCAGCATGCGCAGGGTGGCGTCGCCGAGCAGCGCGAACGTGTTGTCCGTGGTCCGCTCGATGAAGTACCGGTCGTGGGAGATGACGATCATGGAGCCGGGCCAGCCGTCGAGGAGGTCCTCCAGCTGGGCCAGGGTCTCGATGTCGAGGTCGTTGGTCGGCTCGTCGAGGAAGAGGACGTTCGGCTCGTCCATGAGCAGGCGCAGGAGCTGAAGGCGGCGCCGCTCGCCACCGGACAGGTCACCGACGGGCGTCCACTGCTTCTCCTTGCTGAAGCCGAACTGCTCGCAGAGCTGGCCCGCGGTCATCTCGCGGCCCTTGCCGAGGTCGACGCGGTCGCGGATCTGCTGGACGGCCTCCAGGACCCGCAGCGACGCGGGCAGCTCGGTCACGTCCTGCGACAGGTAGGCGAGCCGGACCGTCTTGCCGACGACGACCTTCCCGGCGGCGGGCTGCTGCTCGCCCTGGGTGCGGGCTGCGTCGGCGAGGGCGCGGAGCAGGGACGTCTTGCCCGCGCCGTTCACACCGACCAGGCCGATGCGGTCGCCGGGGCCGAGGTGCCAGGTGAGGTGCTTGAGCAGGACCTTCGGGCCGGCCTGGACGGTCACGTCCTCCAGGTCGAACACGGTCTTGCCGAGGCGGGCGTTCGCGAACCGCATCAGCTCGCTCTTGTCGCGGGGCGGCGGCACGTCGGCGATCAGCTCGTTGGCCGCCTCGATGCGGTAGCGGGGCTTGCTGGTGCGGGCCGGGGCGCCGCGGCGCAGCCAGGCCAGCTCCTTGCGCATCAGGTTCTGGCGCTTGGTCTCCTCGGTCGCGGCGATGCGCTCGCGCTCGGCGCGGGCGAACACGTAGTCCGAGTAGCCGCCCTCGTACTCGTAGACCGTGCCCTTCTGCACGTCCCACATGCGGGTGCAGACCTGGTCGAGGAACCAGCGGTCGTGCGTGACGCAGACGAGGGCCGAGCGGCGGGCCTGGAGGTGGCGGGCGAGCCAGGCGATGCCCTCGACGTCGAGGTGGTTGGTGGGCTCGTCGAGGATCAGCAGGTCCGGGTCGTCGATGAGCAGCTTGGCGAGGGCGATGCGGCGGCGCTCGCCGCCGGAGAGGGGGCCGATGACGGTGTCCAGGCCCTGGTCGAAACCGGGCATGTCCAGTCCGCCGAACAGGCCGGTGAGCACGTCCCTGATCTTGGCGTTGCCCGCCCACTCGTGGTCGGCGAGGTCGCCGATCACCTCGTGGCGGACGGTTGCCGCCGGGTCGAGGGAGTCGTGCTGCGTCAGGACGCCGAGGCGCAGGCCGCCGCTGTGCGTGACCCGGCCGGTGTCGGCCTCCTCCAGCTTGCCGAGCATCCGGATCAGGGTCGTCTTGCCGTCCCCGTTCCGACCGACCACGCCGATCCGGTCGCCTTCCGATACGCCGAGGGAGACTCCGTCGAGCAGGGCCCTTGTGCCGTAGACCTTGGTGACGTTCTCGACGTTGACCAGATTGACTGCCATTTCGCTCCTGCCGCGGGGGTACCTGTCCTCCAGCGTAGTCGGGGTGGTGGGGTGGGCTTCGCGCCGCGGGGGTCGGGGGTACGTCGCCGGGTGCGGGCGGAGTGTGGCTGGCCGCGCAGTTCCCCGCGCCCCTCTGGGGTGCGTCGTCGGGTGCGGCTGTCGTCGTGGCTGGTCGCGCAGTTCCCCGCGCCCCTGGAGCTTGCGGCTTCGCCGCAGCCCCATAAGGGCGCGTCACGCGCACCCCCGAGACGCGCGGCACACCGCCTCTCCGGGGCACGCGTCCCACGCGCCCCTCTGAGATGGCGCACGAAGTGCGCATCTCAGGGGCGCGGGGAACTGCGCGACCAGCCACGACGGACGTCGTACTCCGCCACCGGGGCCGGCCCGGCAGACGAGGGGACGACCTCAGGCGACACCCAGGTGAACCCCAGAACGGGGCGAATCACCCACCAGCCACAGCCCCGTAACAGCCCACCAGCCCGGAACAACGCCCCACACCCCACCCCGGTCCAACACAGCACACGTCACCACCCGACCCGACCGGAGGAACCCCGTGCCGAACAAGACCCTGCCGACGCGGCTCGCAGCCGTCTCCGCCCTGCTCCTCGCGACCGGCGCCCTGACCGCGCCCACCGCCTCCGCGGACCCCGCCCCCGGCGACCCGTACGTCGTCGAGGTGACGACCGATCCCACCGGCACCGACTACGACCACCGCACCGTCGACGTCACGGGCACCGTCACCAAGGCCGACGGCACCCCGGCGCCGAACGTGCCCGTCACGGTCCAGGAGGTCGTCCAGTTCACGACCTGGAACCCGTGGAGCGACCCGATCGACCCCAACTACTACGAGCCCCGCGACCTGGGCACCCCGGTCACCGACGCGAACGGGAGGTTCACGATCCCGGACGTCCGTATCGACCACGACACCAGCAGCAGTCTCCTCAACGTCCAGCAGGACGTCCACATCACCGCCATGTGGGACGAGGACGGCGACCTGAACACCCCGCAGGACGGCTACTTCGACGAGACCACCGTGCACGCCGCGCCGAAGCCGACCTCGCTCACGTACAAGGTCAACAAGAAGAAGGTGAAGAAGGGCGACATCCTCACCGTCGAGGGCAAGGTGACCGTGCCGCGCGGTGTCGACCCCCAGGACATCGAGGTCTTCCTCCAGACGTACTGGGAGAGCCAGTCCCGCGTGAAGGTCACCACGGAGGAGGACGGCACCTTCGTGATGTCCGCGCGGGTCCGCGCCGAGGACGGCGTCTTCGTGCTCCGCACGGCCACCCGCGACCTCTATGTGGCGGGGACCGAGACGAAGCTGCCGATCACCAACACCTCGCTGCCCCGCCCCTGATCACCCGCCGACCGCGCCTCACCCGGTGACGAGTGAGGCGCCCGGCGCGGGCGACGCCGCCACGCGCGCCGTCCGGCAGGTCCCGGAGACGGTCAGCGCGTCGGCGATCCGGCGCGCGGCCGCCTCGTCCGCCGCGAGGTACGCGGTCGTCGGCCCGGACCCGGAGACCAGCGCGGCCAGCGCCCCGGCCCCCTTACCCGCGTCGAGCGTCGCCTTCAGGGACGGGAACAGGGAGAGAGCCGCGGGCTGGAGGTCGTTGGTGACGGTGGCCGCGAGGGCGGACGCGTCACCGGTGCGCAGTGCGTCCAGAAGCGCGGAAGAGGCTACGGGCTCCGGGGCGTCCGGCGTCAGACGGTCGAACTCCCGGTACACGGCCGGCGTCGACAGGCCGCCGTCCGCCACCGCGAAGACCCACCAGAACGGCCCGTCCACGTCGAGGATCCGCAACTTCTCACCGCGGCCCGTGCCCAGCGCCGCCCCGCCGACCAGGCTGAACGGCACGTCACTGCCCAACTCCGCGCAGATGTCCAGGAGTTCCTCGCGCGAGGCCTCCGTCCCCCACAGCGCGTCGCACGCCACGAGCGCGCCCGCCGCGTCCGCCGAGCCGCCCGCCATGCCGCCCGCGACGGGGATGTCCTTGGCGATGTGGATACGGACCTTCGGGTCGTCGCCGAGTCCGTGCCGCCCGGCGAGGGCGATCGCCGCGCGCGCCGCCAGATTCGTACGGTCGAGGGGGACCTGGTCGGACCCGGGGCCCGTACAGGTGATCTCGAAGGCCGGAGCGGGCTCGACCGTCACCTCGTCGTACAGACCTACCGCCAGGAAGACGTTGGCCAGGTCGTGGAAGCCGTCGGGGCGGGCGGCGCCGACCGCGAGCTGGACGTTGACCTTGGCCGGGACGCGTACGGTCACACTCACGCTGCCGTCTCCTCCTGCTTGTGCTCGGCGATCCTCGCGAACTCCTCGACCGTCAGCGCCTCGCCGCGCGCCTGCGGGGAGACCCCGGCCGCGACGAGCGCCGCCTCCGCCGCGGCGGCCGAACCGGCCCATCCGGCGAGCGCGGCGCGCAGCGTCTTGCGGCGCTGGGCGAACGCCGCGTCGACGACCGCGAAGACCTCCTCCTTGGCGGCGGTCGTGGCGACGGGCTCGGCGCGGCGGACCAGGGAGACAAGGCCGCTGTCGACATTCGGCGCGGGCCAGAAGACGTTCCGCCCGATGCTGCCCGCGCGCTTGACCTCGGCGTACCAGTTGGCCTTGACGGACGGGACGCCGTAGACGCGCGAGCCGGGGCCGGCGGCGAGCCGGTCGGCGACCTCGGCCTGGACCATGACGAGGGTGCGCTCGATGGTCGGGAAGGTGTCGAGCATGTGGAGGAGGACCGGGACCGCCACGTTGTACGGGAGGTTCGCGACCAGGGCGGTCGGGGCCGGGCCCGGGAGCGCGGTGACCTGCATGGCGTCCATGTTGACCAGGTCGAAGACGTCCTTCTTGGCCGGGATGCGGGCCGCGACGGTGGCGGGCAGCGCGGCGGCGAGCGTGTCGTCGATCTCGACGGCGGTCACGTGCCGGGCCACGTCGAGCAGCGCCAGGGTGAGCGAGCCGAGGCCCGGGCCGACCTCGACGACCACGTCGTCCGCGGTGACCTCCGCGGTGCGGACGATCCGGCGGACCGTGTTGGCGTCGATGACGAAGTTCTGGCCGCGCTGCTTCGTGGGGCGGACGCCGAGGGCGGCGGCCAGCTCGCGGATGTCGGCGGCGCCGAACAGGGGGCCTTGGGGGTCAGGGGTGCTCACCGTTCAAGGGTACGGGGCCGCGCCGCACCGGGTTCACCCGTGCGGCCGGGCCTGCCGGATCACCCGTGCAGCCGGGGCCCGCAGTGCGGCCAGGGGCTCGTGCCGCGCCGCACGTACAGCTTCTTCGCCCGGTAGGTCTGCTCGGCGGCGGGCGCGTCCTGCGGGTGGCCCGAGCCGCCGAGGCTCTGCCAGGTCTGCGTGTCGAACTGGTAGAGGCCGCCGTAGGTGCCGGTCGCGTCGGTGGCGGCGGGGCGTCCGCCGGACTCGCAGGCGGCCAGTGAGGACCAGTTCAGGGTGTCGGCGCCGGCCACGGAGCTGGGCAGCGGCCGCGTCCCGACCCGGATCATCTGCGTACGGGGTTCGCGCACCGTCTCCGCCTTGACGCGGCGCGGCTTCTGCTTGACGCCGTTGACGGTGCGCAGCGCGTACGTGACCCGGCGCATCCCGGGTTCGCCGGCCTGCGTGACGACCTCGGTGCCCCGGAACAGGGCGGGGTCGTCGATGCGCTCGGTGGCGAACGGGACGATCTCCTCGCGGACCTCCTTGCCGCCGGTCACCCGCATCACGGTGATCGTCTGGCCGTCGCGGGGAAAGCTCTGCGCCGGTACGGAGGTGGTGTCCTGGCCGTGCAGCCGGACCCCTGCGGCGTCGACGGCCTCGCCGACGGTCGCCGCGTTGGTGCGGATGGTGCGACGGCGGCCGTCGGCCATGACGGTGACGCTCCGCTCGGTCCGTACGGCCAGGTCGAGGCCGTGGCGCTCGATACGGCGGGAACGGGACGCGGAGACGTACGCGCCCTCCGCCCGCACCCCGAGCTGTCTCAGCGCCCCGTCGACGGTGCGCTCCGTCGTCCACACCTGGCGGCGCTGGCCGTCGAGGGTGAGCCTGACGGGGCGGCCGTAGCGGACGGCGACTTCGTCGCCGCTGGTCAGGGCGGCGGTGCGGCCCGGGGCCACGACGTCGTGGGCGCCGACGTCGACGCCCTCGTCCGCGAGCAGCTCGGTGACGTCGTCGGCGAAGGTGTGCAGGGTGCGCTCCTTGCCGTCGATGTCCAGCCGGATGGCTTTGTCGTCGGCGACGAACGCGGTGGTGCCTCCGGCCAGGAACGCGACCACCAGCGCCTGCGGGACCAGCCTCCGCAACGCCTCGGGCCGCTGCTCGGCCTTCCGCCGCCGCGCGGCCCGCCGGGCGGCGATCCGCCCGGTCACGGGACGCGCCACGGGGGCGGGGGTCCGCTGCGGGGGCGCGGGTTCGGCCGGGGCGGCCGGGCGGTAGGTGTAGGCGGGGCGGTAGGTGTCGCGGACGGGGTAGGCACCCGGCGCGGAGGGGCTTTGAGCGGATGCGGCGTAGGGGTCGGGCGCGGCGTACGGATGGGGTGCGGCGTACGGCTCGGGCGCGGCGTTGAAGTCCTGCGCGGCGTAGGAATCCGGTGCGGCGTAAGGGTTCGGTCGGCGGTGTGCGCCGCGGGCGGCATGGGGCGCGGGCGGCCCGGCTTGGGCCCGGCCGCGAGCGGGCTGAGGCACGGGCGGCCCGGCTTGGGCCCGGCCGCGAGCGGGCTGAGGCACGGGCGGGCCGGCTTGGGTCCGGCCGCGAGCGGGCTGAGGCGCGGGCGGGCCGTACTGGTTCTCGCCGCCGACGGCTGGGGACGCGGGCACGCCGTACTGACTGTCGCCGTACGGGCCGTCAGCCGCGTACGGGCCGTCAGCCGCGTACGAGCCATCAGCCGCGTACGGGCTGTGACCAGCCCCGTCGGGATACCGGCCGTACTCGGCCCCCTCCGAGTACGGCCGCGGTGCCGCCACCGCCCCGCTCTCCCCGACCGGCGGCGCCACCCGCGGGACCGGGACCACACCCGGCGGCCCCCCGTACCGGGCGGGCGGAACGTAAGGGCCGTACGTGTCCTCGTACGTCTCGTACGGCGTATTGCTCACGACGACGCTCCAGGCGCTCCAGGGGTCCGGCCCCCGGGCGGGGGCGGATCGGGCGAGCAGAACCTAGCGGAGAGGTCGTCACTCTCCAAAGCAGCGCGACTACGCAGTGTCGCGGCGCTGCGCATGCCTTGACGTCGGTGGGCGGGTCCGCGTTATCGGTCAGTAATCGAACGCGCGGGCCGTGTTGGCGGAGACCGACGTGGCGAGGGTTTCCTCCGTGACGCCCTTGACCGCGGCCATCGCGCGCAGCGTGACCGGAATGAGATACGGCGCGTTGGGCCGTCCGCGGTACGGCGCCGGGGTCAGGAAGGGCGCGTCGGTCTCGACGAGGACCAGGTCGAGCGGGGCGACGGCGAGCGCGTCCCGCAGCGGCTGCGCGTTCTTGAACGTCACGTTGCCCGCGAACGACATGAAGTAGCCGTTCTCGGCGCAGACTTGGGCCATGGCGGCGTCGCCGGAGTAGCAGTGGAAGACGGTGCGCTCGGGCGCGCCCTCCTCCTTCAGGATGCGTAGCACATCCTCGTGGGCCTCGCGGTCGTGGATGACGAGCGCCTTGCCGTGGCGCTTGGCGATCTCGATGTGGGCGCGGAACGAGCGCTCCTGCGCCGCCTTGCCCTCGGGGCCCGTGCGGAAGTAGTCGAGGCCGGTCTCGCCGACGCCCTTGACCTGCGGAAGCGCGGCGAGCCGGTCGATCTCGGCGAGCGCCTCGTCGAGCCCGGCGTCACCAAGAGGCTGGCGCGCGCCCTGACGGGACCAACCATCAGGGTCGCCATGGACGATACGGGGCGCCTCGTTCGGGTGGAGGGCGACGGTGGCGTGCACGCGCGCGTGCTGCTCGGCCACGGACGCGGCCCACCGCGAACCGGCCAGATCGCAGCCGACCTGCACCACGGTCGTCACGCCCACCGACGCCGCCTTGGCTAGGGCCTCCTCCACGGTGCCCGCCTGCATGTCCAGGTGGGTGTGGGAGTCGGCGACCTCGACCGCGAGCGGTGCGGGCGGCGGGGGCGGGGTGACGTCCTTGGCGGCGCGGTCGGAGCTCATGCCCCGATTTTACGAACCCGCTCCGCCGATCCCCGAACCCGCTCCGCCGATCCCCGAACCCGTTCCACGGAGCCGCGCTCACGCCTCCTTGCCGTGGTGGTGGCTGAAGGGGTGCAGCAGGTCGGACAGGCGCCAGTGGTGGCGCTCCCCGTCCGGGGACGGCGCCGGGCCGGGCGTCCCGGCCGCGGGTTCGGGGGCCTCCACCGGACCCGCGGCCGGGGTGTCGTGGGGGCGCGCGCCGTGCAGCATGTTCTGCGCCGAGGAGACGCGCCCGGCCCGCATGATCCGCAGGACGTGCCCGTCGCAGTTCAGACAGGTGGGCCGGGTCAGCGGCGACGGCACCCGCTCCCCGTTCGCCACGTACTGCACGTACGGCGCGCCGTCCCCGTCGACGTGGTGCTCTATCTCGTACGACTGCTCCCAGCCGTGCCCGCACCGCATGCAGGCGAATGAATACGACTCATGGGCGGTGGACATCGCCCCGGCGCGCTGCGACACCGAAGGTGTCCCGACGCCGGTCGACATCCCGGGGACCGCGAACTCGCTCATGCCGGCTCCTCTTGTCCGCTGGACAAGCGCTGCCCGTGGGCAGCGTGGGGACGGGTGCGTCCCTTCAACCAGTGGACGCCTCCGCCGGGCCGGGCGCAAAAGCCCTGTCGACTATTGGAGCCGATTTGGCCTTTCCCTGCCTGAATGGCCGTGACACCCGGTCTTCGCTTTGCTTTTCAGGTTAGTCCTTTACGCCCTTATGGGGTGTCCCGCGCCGCATTCTTTGCCGCCACGACGGCATCGAAGACGTCCCGTTTGGGTAGCCCGGCGTCCGCGGCGACGGCGGCGATCGCCTCTTTGCGCCGCTCCCCCGCCTCCTCGCGCACCCGCACCCTGCGCACCAGCTCATCGGGGGTGAGGTCGTCGCCGGACTTCTCCGGGGCACCCTCGACGACGACGGTGATCTCGCCCCGTACGCCGTCCGCGGCCCATTCGGCGAGCTCCTTCAGCGGCCCGCGTCTCACTTCCTCGTACGTCTTGGTCAGCTCGCGGCAGACGGCGGCGCGGCGGTCCTCGCCGAACGCCTCGACCATCGCGGCGAGCGTGTCGTCGAGGCGGTGCGGGGCCTCGAAGTAGACGAGGGTGCGGCGCTCGTCGGCGACGTCCTTGAGGCGGCTCAGGCGTTCGCCCGCCTTGCGCGGCAGGAACCCCTCGAAGCAGAACCGGTCCACGGGGAGCCCGGAGAGCGCGAGCGCGGTGAGCACGGCGGACGGGCCCGGCACGGCGGTGACCCGGATGTCCCGCTCGACCGCGGCGGCGACGAGCCGGTAGCCCGGGTCGGAGACGGACGGCATGCCCGCGTCGGTGACGAGCAGCACGCGCGCACCGCCCGCGAGGGCCTCGACCAGCTCCGGGGTGCGCGCGGCCTCGTTGCCCTCGAAGTAGGAGACGACACGCCCGCTCACCTGCACGCCGAGCGCCTGCGTGAGCCGCTTCATGCGCCGGGTGTCCTCGGCCGCGACGACATCGGCGGTGGCCAGCTCCTGCGCGAGCCGCGGCGGCGCGTCGGAGACGTCTCCGATGGGGGTGCCGGCGAGCACGAGCGTTCCGGCGGAGGCCGAACGGGCGGCGGAGCCTGCGGACCGGTCGGGCTGCGAGGAATGCTGGGGGGAACGCTGAGGGGAATCGGGGCTACCTGTCACCCTCCCATCCTCGCAGGCGGCGACAGCGGTGACGGCGGCCGAGTCGGGCCCGCGCACGGGACTCGCACAGCCCCGTTCCCTACGATGGCGCGGTGACCAGTACCGCGTCGTCGTCCCATCCGGCCCCGACCAGCGCCCCGCCCGAGCAACCGCCCGGCGGGCGGCGGCCGTCGTCGGCGTGGCTGCACGGCCTGCGCCGGTTCGGGTACCGAGCACCGGCCGGCGGCGGCGACGTGCGCGCGCGCCTCGTACCGCCGTATCCCGCGCCGTCGTCCCGGCTGTGGGCGTCGTTCGGCCTGCACCGCTTCACGGCGGGCCGCGCCGACCGGCTGCTCGGCTGGGCGGGCCCGCTGCTCGTCACGCTCGTCGCCGGGGTGCTGCGGTTCTGGAACCTCGGCAGCCCCAAGGCGGTGATATTCGACGAGACGTACTACGCCAAGGACGCGTGGGCGCTCATCCACCGCGGGTACGAGGTCAACTGGGCCAAGAACGCCAACGACCTGATCCTGGAGAAGAACGGCCACATCCCGGTCCCGACGGACGCCTCGTACGTCGTGCATCCGCCGGTCGGCAAGTACGTCATCGGCGTCGGTGAGTGGCTGTTCGGGTTCAACCCGTTCGGCTGGCGGTTCATGACGGCCGTCCTCGGCACACTCTGCGTGCTGATGGTCTGCCGGATCGGCCGCCGCCTCTTCCGCTCCACCTTCCTGGGCTGCCTTGCCGGGGCGCTGCTCATGGTCGACGGCCTCGCGTTCGTGATGAGCCGCACCGCGCTGCTCGACTCGGTGCTCGTGTTCTTCGTGGTGGCGGCGTTCGGCTGCCTGCTCGTCGACCGGGACAGAACCCGCGAACGCCTCGCGGCGGCGCTCCCGGTCGACGAACACGGCCTGGTCCGCCCGGACGCGCACATCGCCGAGACCCTGCGCCTCGGCTGGCGCCCCTGGCGGCTCCTGGCCGGCCTTAGCCTGGGCCTGGCGGCGGGCACGAAGTGGAACGGCTTCATCTATCTGGCGGCGTTCGCGCTGATGTCGGTGCTGTGGGATGTCGGCTCGCGGCGCGTGGCGGGTGCGCACCGCCCGTACCTGGCGGTGTTGCGGCGGGACGTGGTCCCGGCGTTCCTCTCCACGGTTCCCGTCGCGATCGCCACGTACGTCCTCTCCTGGCTGGGCTGGATCCTCTCCCCCTCCGACGGCAAGGGCGGCTACTTCCGCGACTGGGCGGCGACCGCGGGCAAGGGCGGCCACTTCACCTGGCTGCCCGACTGGGTGCGCAGCCTGTGGCACTACGAGCACGAGGTCTGGGAGTTCAACACCCATCTCAGCTCGCCGCACACCTACCAGTCCAACCCCTGGAGCTGGATGGTCGACGGCCGCCCGGTCTCCTACTTCTACGAGTCCCCGTCGGCGGGCCGCGACGGCTGCCCGGCGGACGCGGCGGACAAGTGCGCCCGCGAGGTCCTGGCCCTCGGCACCCCGCTCCTGTGGTGGGCGGCCTGCTTCGCGCTGCTGTTCGTCCTGTGGCGCTGGTTCTTCCGCCGCGACTGGCGGGCGGGCGCGATCGTCTGCGGGGTCGTCGCGGGCTACGCCCCCTGGTTCCAGTACCAGGAACGGACGATCTTCTACTTCTACGCGGTCGTCTTCGCCCCGTTCCTCTGCCTGGCCCTGGCGATGCTCCTCGGCGCGATCATCGGCAAACCGGGATCGAGCGACCGCCGCAGAGTCGCGGGCGCGGCGAGCGCGGGCGTCCTGGTCCTGCTGATCGCCTGGAACTTCATCTACTTCTGGCCGATCTACACGGGGACGGCGATCCCCATCGACTCGTGGCGTTCACGCATGTGGCTGGACACCTGGATCTGAGCGGGTTTCGGACGAAAGGCCGATCACTCTTCGGACACCTTCGGACACCATCGGGAAAACGCCCTGCGTATCGGCGCCCTCACGTGCCTACAGTCCCTTGGTCAACCTGGGGAGGGGGCGCGTGATGCGCAAGGGGGTCAAGGTCGCCATAGTCGGCGGCGTGTTCGCCACGATGGTGGGCGGTGCCGGGTACGGGGCGTTCAACATCGTCTCGGCGGTGTCGGAGGACGGCGGCACGTCGGTCACGGCGACGCGCAGGAGCGGGCCGCCGACGGGCGAGGAGATCAAGGAGACGTCGCGGAAGTTCCTCGCGGCGTGGGCGAAGAACGACGCGGCGACGGCCGCCGGCCTCACGAACTACGCCGACAGCGCGCTGCCCGCCCTCACCGGCTGGCACGACGACGCGCACGTCACCCGCACCGTCCTGACGCCGGGCACGCCCGTCGGGGCGAAGGTGCCCTTCACGGTCAAGGCGACCGTGCAGTTCGGGGAGGCGAGCAGGACGCTGTCCTACGACTCCGCGCTGACGGTCGTGCGGGGCGAGACCACTGGCCGGCCGCTGGTGCAGTGGCGCCCTTCCGTCCTGCACCCCGCCATGCGCGAGGGCGACACGCTCCTCACCGGCGAGTCGGCGGCGCCGCCCATCCAGGCCGTGGACCGCAACGGGGTGGTGCTGAGCAAGGAGAAGTACCCGTCGCTCGGGCCGGTTCTTGAGACGCTGCGCGCCCGGTACGGGGACACGGCCGGAGGGACGCCGGGCGTCGAGACGTTCATCCAGCGCCAGAACGCCGAAATGACCACCACCGCCAAGACTCTGCTCACCCTCACCAAGGGCAAGCCGGGCACACTGCACACGACGCTCAGCGCGAGCGCGCAGGCGGCGGCCGAGCAGTCGGCGGCGAAGTTCCCGAAGGCCGCCGTCGTCGCGGTCAAGCCGTCCACCGGTGAGGTGCTCGCGGTCGCCAACCACGGGTACGGGGCGTGGAACGCGGCGTTCGAGGCGAAGCTGGCGCCCGGCTCCACGATGAAGGTCATCACCGCCGCCGCACTTATCGACAACGGTGTCACGACGATGAACGGCCCGGCGCCCTGCCCGAACGAGGCCCCCGCGCTGAGCCAGACCTTCCACAACCTCGAAGGCATGGCGCCCGACGAGGGCGCGACGCTGTCCAGCAGCTTCCAGCGCTCCTGCAACACCGCCTTCATCAAGCTCTCCGACGACCTCGGCCCGGAGAAGTTCGCCGCCGAGGCGCAGAACCGCTTCGGCCTCGGCAAGGACTGGCAGACCGGGATCGTCTCGTACGACGGTTCCGTGCCCGTCAACGGGAACTCCGACGACCCGGCCGGGATGATCGGCCAGGGCAAGGTCACGATGAACCCGCTGAACATGGCCTCGGTCACGGCGACCGCGATCACCGGCACCTTCCGGCAGCCGATCCTCGTCTCCCCGAAGCTGGGCGACCGTCAGCTCGCCACCGCGCAGGGACTGCCCGCCTCGACCGCCTCCCAGCTCAAGCAGATGATGCGGGCGACGGCGACCTCGGCCATCGGCACCGCCACGCACGCGATGGCCGGACTCGGCGGTGACATCGGGGCGAAGACGGGCTCGGCGGAGGTCGGCGGCCAGACCGTCTCCAACTCCTGGTTCACCGGATTCCGGGGCGATGTCGCCGCCGCCGCGATGGTCGAGGGCGGCGGACACGGCGGCGACGCGGCGGGCCCGATCGTGGCATCCGTGCTGCGCGCCGGGTCATGACGGGAGCGGTGAAATCCACCGGCCCCGGGTCGTGACGGGACCGGACAAGAGCAAAGGCCCCGGATCGTAACGAAACCAGCGGCCGTTGTACGGCGTTCTGTCCTACAACAGCCGCGACTTGGGCCACCCCGTAATCTTGGGCCACCCGCAGAGCACCGGAGGACGACGTTGGGCACCAGAGGCAGGCGCAGGGAGACCGAGCGCCGCAACACCCGCACACTGGTGATCGGCGCGGCCGCCGTGGTCGCCGTCGTCGGAGCGGGCGTCGGCGCGTACGCCCTGATGGACAGCGGTACGGGCGCGTCGGCGGCGGCAGCGGCGGACGACAAGCCCGAGATTCCGTCGGGCCCGCCGAGCGCCGCCGAGGTCCGTTCGGTGGCCGACGCGTTCCTCGCCGCCTGGCAGTCCGGCGACGCGGCGAAGGCGGCCTCGTACACCGACGACGCGACCGCCGCCCGGGCCGCGCTCACCGGTCTCGTCAAGGACGCCCACCTCAGCGGTGTGAAGGTCACCCCGGGCACGCCCGCGGGCGCCAAGGTCCCCTTCCACGTCACGTCGACGGTCTCGTACGAGGAGAAGGCCGGCGGGCCCGGCATCAGCAAGCCGTACGCCTACGACTCCGCGCTGACGGCCGTACGCCGTGAAAGTGACGGGAAGGTGCTCGTCGGCTGGCAGGCGTCCGTGGCGCACCCGGAGCTGAAGGACGGCGACCGGCTCGTCACCGGGGAGGCGGGCGATCCGCCGATCAAGGCGGTGGACCGCGCGGGCGGCGAGCTGACGGCGAAGAAGTACCCCTCGCTCGGGACCGTCCTCGACGGGCTGCGCGAGAAGTACGGCAAGAAGGCGGGCGGCACGGCGGGCGTCGAACTCCGCGTCGTGCGCAAGTCCGCGAAGGAGGGTGCGGAGAAGAACGCCGTGCCCGACAAGACGCTGCTCACTCTCACCGAGGGCACGCCCGGCACGGTGAGGACGACGATCAGCCCGTCCGTGCAGGCGGAGGCCGAGAAGCAGGTCGCGAAGCGCGCACGCGCGTCGGTCGTGGTGCTGCGGCCCTCGACCGGCGAGATCCTCGGCGTCGCCAACTCCAGCCCCGGCTTCAACACGGCGTTCCAGGGTTCCTTGGCGCCCGGCTCGACGATGAAGGTCATCACGTCGTCGCTGCTCCTGGAGAAGGGTCTGGCCGAGGTCGACAAGAAGCACCCGTGCCCGAAGTACTTCACGTACGGGCACTGGAAGTTCCAGAACGACGACAAGTTCCAGATCAAGAACGGCACGTTCAAGGCGAGCTTCGCCGCGTCCTGCAACACCGCGTTCATCAGCCAGGCCCCGAAGCTGGACGACGACTCGCTGACCAAGCAGGCGCAGCAGGTCTTCGGGCTCGGCCTCGACAACTGGGCGATCGGCGTCCCGAGCTTCGACGGCTCGGTCCCCGTGCAGTCGGAGGCGCAGATGGCCGCGTCGCTGATCGGGCAGGGCGGGGTGCGGATGAACCCGCTGAACATGGCGTCGGTCGCGGCGACCGTCAAGTCCGGCACCTTCCACCAGCCCTACCTCGTCTCGCCGGACGTCGACCACCGCGCGCTCGCGAAGGCGTCGCGGACGATGTCGGCCGGTACGGTCGCGTCCCTGCGCGAACTCATGCACTACACGGCGGTCGCGGGCACGGCCGTGAAGCCGATGGCGGGTCTGGGCTCGGACATGGGCGCGAAGACGGGTTCGGCGGAGGTCGACGGGCAGAAGGAGCCCAACGGCTGGTTCACGGCCTATCGCGGCGACCTCGCGTCGGCGGCGGTGGTGCAGCAGGGCGGCCACGGCGGCGACTCGGCGGGCCCGGTGGTCCGCGAGATGCTGCTCAACGGCGCCGGCTGAGCGGAGCCGCCCGCCCGTGCCTCCGATGGTCGTCGCGGCGGTCCTGCTCGCGGCCGTCACCCACGCGTCCTGGAACGCGCTGGCCCACCACATCACCGACAAGCTCGTCGCCTTCACGCTGATCTCGGGGGGCGGCGCGCTGATCGGGCTGGTCATGGCCCCGTTCGTGCCGTTCCCTGCGGCGGGGGCGCGGCGGTGTCGTGCGCGGGCCCGACGGGTCGTGGCGGCGGGCGTGATGGTGGCGGGGATCGGGCTGATGCTGCACGCGGGGTGAGTGGGCGCCGTGCTCAGTGTGGCCGCATCGCCTTGAACCCCGTGCTCACCGCCGTGATGCCGCCGTCCACGGGGAGCGTCACGCCCGTCACCCACGCCGCGTCGCCGGACGCGAGGAACGCCACGGCCGCCGCGATGTCCTCCGGTTCGCCGACGCGGCCCAGCGGATACGCGTCCCGCAGGACATCGGGGTCGCGCCCCTGGCCCGTCCAGGCGGGGGTGCGGACGGTGCCCGGGGCGACCAGATTGACCCGGACGCCGCGCGGACCGGCGTGCCCGGCGAGGGTGCGCGTCAGGGAGACGAGACCCGCCTTCGCGGCGCTGTAGGCGTGGTTGCCGAAGTCCTGGAGCCCGTTGACGGAGCCGATGCTGACGATCGCCCCGCGCCCGGACGCGGCGAGGTGCGGCAGGGCCGCCTTGCAGCAGCGGTAGGCACCGGTGAGGGAGAGATCGAGGTCGCGGGCCCACGCCTCGTCGTCCTCGTCCTCGAAGAGCGCGGCGTCGGAGTGGCAGGCGTAGGCGTTGTTGACGAGGACGTCGAGCCGCCCGAAGTTCTCGACGGCGGCGGCGACGGCGGCCTCCACGGAGCGCCGGTCGCCGACGTCGCAGAGGCACGCGGAGGCGGTGCCGCCCCGCTCCCGGATCTCCCCGGCGATCTTCTCGGCACCGGCCAAGTCGATGTCGGTGGCGAGGACTTGAGCGCCCTCGGAGGCGAGGCGCCGGGCGACGGCGGCACCGATGCCGCGCCCCGCGCCGGTGACCAGGGCGGCGTGTCCCTCGAAGCGTGTCATGGGGTGCGACGCTACTCGGGGAGCGAGCGAAGGTCACCGGTTGTGGATCAATGGGTTCGCGGCCCTCACGGCGTCATGCCGCTGGTGGCATTACGGTCCCGGTGTACGCGACGGTCGCGCGCCCGACGATGTGGGGGCGGACGGAGAGTCGAGGTGCCTACGATGCTTGCCCACGAACTCGGCCGCGTCACTTGGCGCAGGAGCACCTACAGCGGAGGCGGGTCAGGCGGCGGCGATTGCGTCGAGATCGCCGACGTGTCCGAGGGCGTAGCCGTACGAGACAGCAAAGACCCGGACGGCGCCGCTCTGCGCTTCGGACCCGGGGTGTGGGCCGGGTTCGTCACGGGGCTCACAGGTTCGTCGCAGCGGTGACCGCGGCCTCGCGCACCGCCCGCACCAACGCCTGTGCCCTGGGGTCCGCCGTCACCCCCTGCCGCATTCCGTTCGTGACATAGCCGAACGCGATGCCCGTCTCCGGGTCGGCGAAGCCGAGGGCGCCGCCTCGGCCAGGGTGGCCGAAGGAGTGCGGGGTGAGGAGGGGGGAGGCGATGCCGTGGAGCATGTAGCCGAGGCCGAAGCGGGAGGGGACGGCCAGGACGCGGTCGGGGCCGGAGGACGCCTCCGTGCGGGCCAGTCGCATCGTCTCCGACGAGAACAGGCGCTGCCCGTCGTCCACCTCTCCGATCAGCGACGCGTAGAAGCGGGCCAGGCCCTCCGCCGTGCCGATGCCGTTCGAGCCGGGGAGTTCGGCCGCGCGGTACGCCGGGTCGTTCTCGTCCGGTGACGGGGTGATCGAGTCGAAGGCCCGTCGCGTCAGGGACTCCGGGTTCGTGTACGCCTCGACCAGGGCCGGCTTGGGCTTGGCGCGCGGGGCGCCGGGGACGGTCGGGGCCTCGGTGGGGCCTACGCGTCCGGCGCGGTGGGCCTCGGCGGCGGGCAGGCCGATCCAGACGTCGGCGCGGGCGGGACCCGCTATCTCGTCGGCGACGAACGCCCCGAGGGACCGGCCCGTGACCCGGCGGACGAGTTCGCCGGTGAGCCAGCTGTACGTCTGCGCGTGGTAACCGTGCTCCGTGCCGGGCTCCCAGAACGGGGCCTGCGCGGCGACAGCGACGGCGGCGAGATCGTGGTCGGCCGCCTCGGCGGGGGTCAGCGGGCGGTCCAGGGCGGGGACGCCGGCCCGGTGCGCCAGTACGTCCCGGACGAGCGCGTTCTCCTTGCCCCGTGCCTTGAACTCGGGCCAGTACGCCCCGACCGGCGCGTCCAGGTCCAGCTCTCCGCGCTGGTGCAGCAGGAGGAGCGCGGCGGCGGCCACGCCCTTGGTGGCGGAACGGAGGATCTGGGCGGTGCCGGGGCCCCAGAGCTCCGTGCCGCCGTCGACGTCCCGCGTTCCCGCGTACAGGTGCACGACCTCCCGGCCGTCCCGGTAGACGACGACGCCCGCGCCGCGCTCGCCCGCCTCCGCGAAGTTCCTGGCGAAGGCGGTCCTGACGCCTTCGAATCCGGGGGCGGTCGCGCCGTTCACAGCTGTATCCACGGTGGGTGCAACAGGCAACGATGCCGGTTGATTCCACTCGGAAAGCTTTTACAGAGCTCGGGAAGCTTCTGCAGAGCCGCTCTTACAGCGCTCGGCTCCAGCGCGTCTCGCCGTCCTCCACGACGTCGGTCGGCGCGAGCCCCGCCGATCTGGCCACGGCGGCGGACGCCTCGTGGTCCGGGTGGATGTGCGCGATCACCGTCCGCGAACGGCCCGTCCGGGCCAGCCAGTCGACAATGCCTCGCGCCGCCTCCCCGGCGATGCCCCTGCCCTGCCACGGCGTGCCCACCACCCACGCGACCTCCGCGAGAGCGAGGGGGCCGTTCAGCGTCGCCTGCACCGTTCCCGTGAGGCAGGACGCCTCGCGCAGGCGGATCACCCAGTTCAGCCAGGTGACGGCCGGGTCCGGGGAGCCCGCGGTCAGGCGCTCGTAGCGGGCGCGCAGGGCGTCGGGGGTGTGCGGGGCGCCGCCGATGTACGTGTGCAGCGCCGGGTCGGCGAGCACGCCCGCCATCTCGGGCGCGTGCGCGACCTCCAGCGGGAGGAGGTCGAGACGGGCCGTAGCGAACGCCTCGGCCACGGTCCCGCTCAATGCGCCTTTCCCACGACCGACTTCGGGTCGAACCCGAACGGCAGCTCCAGGCGGTGGGCCCGCATCAGGTCCTCGTCGACGAGCAGGTCGCCCGTCGCGCCGTCCGCCGCGATCGTGCCCTCGCTCAGGATCACCGCACGGGGGCAGAGCTCAAGGGCGTACGGGAGATCGTGCGTGACCATGAGGACCGTCACGTCCAACGAGCGCAGGATGTCGGCCAGTTCGCGGCGCGAGGCCGGGTCCAGGTTCGAGGACGGCTCGTCCAGGACGAGGATCTCCGGTTCCATCGCAAGGACCGTCGCGACCGCGACCCGGCGGCGCTGGCCGAAGGAGAGGTGGTGCGGGGGGCGGTCCGCGTACTCCTCCATGCCGACCGACGCGAGCGCCTTGCGGACCCGGGCCTCGAGGTCGGGGCCCTTCATGCCCGCCGCCGCCGGGCCGAAGGCCACGTCCTCGCGGACCGTCGGCATGAACAGCTGGTCGTCGGGGTCCTGGAAGACGATGCCGACCTTGCGGCGGATCTCGGCCATGTTCCGCTTGTCGACGGGCAGCCCGGCGACGGTCACCGTGCCCGCTCCGCCGGTCAGGATGCCGTTGAGGTGCAGGACGAGGGTGGTCTTGCCTGCGCCGTTCGGGCCGAGCAGCGCGACTCGCTCACCCTTCGCGATCGTCAGGTCGACGCCGAAGAGGGCCTGGTGGCCGTCGGGGTAGGCGTAGGCCAGGCCGGAAACTTCAAGAGAGGCAGTCACAGCGTCCATCCCAGCAGACAGACCACGAGCGCCGCACACGGGAGGGCCAGCGCCGCCCGCCACTGCGTCCGGGAGGCCGTCACCTCGTCGATCACCGGCATCGACCCCGCGTACCCCCGGCTGACCATCGCCAGATGCACGCGCTCACCCCGTTCGTAGGAGCGGATGAACAGCGCCCCGGCCGATTTCGCGAGGACGCCCCAGTGCCGGACGCCGCTCGCCTCGAAGCCGCGCGACTCCCGCGCGATCTTCATGCGCCGCATCTCGTCCGTGATGACATCGCCGTAGCGGATCATGAACGACGCGATCTGGACGAGGAGGGGTGGGAGTTTCAGGCGTTGCAGGCCCAGCAACAACTCCCGCAGCTCCGTCGTCGAGGCCAGCAGCACCGACGCCGCGACCCCCAGCGTGCCCTTCGCCAGCACGTTCCACGCGCCCCACAGACCGCTCTCGCTCAGCGACATGCCGAGCACCTGCACCCGTTCGCCCTCCGCGACGAACGGCATCAGGACCGCGAACGCCACGAACGGGACCTCGATCAGCAGGCGCTTCAGCAGATAGCCCGCCGGGACCCGGGCCACGTACGCCACCGTCCCGAGCAGCATCGCGTACAGGGCGAACGCCCACATCGCCTCGCGCGGCGTCGAGACGACGACCACGACGAAGCAGAAGACCGCGGCCAGTTTGGTGTGGGGCGGTAGCGCGTGGACCGGCGAGTGCCCGGCTCGGTAGAGGCGGTGGGCGTGCCCGGCGCCCATGTCAGACCGATTCCGTCGCGGTGACCTCGGTGGACGCCGCGTCGCTCGTCCGGCGCCTGCGCAGCGCCCAGAAGATCCCGGACCCGGCGACGACGGTCACGCCGACGCCGATGATCCCGGCGAGGCCGCCGGAGACCCGGGCGTCGGTGATGTCCTTGACGCCGTAGTCGGCGAGCGGCGAGTCGGCGGAGGCGTGCTCCTTGGTCTTGCTGTCGATGCCCTTGTCGTGGGCGACCTTCTCCAGGCCGTCGGGGTTGGCCGAGGCGTAGAAGGAGACGAAGCCGGCGAGGACGAGGGAGGTGACCAGGCCGGTGATCCAGAACTTGCGGTGCGAGCGCGGGGCGGCGGGGGCGGGCGCGGCGGCGGGGGCGTCGACCAGTTCGCCGCCGATCCGCAGCTTGAGCGGCTGGGTCAGGCCGCGGGCGCCGTGGACCAGGTCCGGGCGGACGGCGACGACCGCGCCGACGGTCAGCGCCGTGATCACGGCCTCGCCGATGCCGATGAGGACGTGGACGCCGATCATCGCGGTGGCGACCTTGCCGATCGAGACGTCGGTCGTCCCTCCGATGGCGTAGAGGAGGGTGAAGACGATCGCGGCGGCCGGGACGGAGAGCACGGCGGCCACGAAGGAGGCGACCGTGATCGAGCGGCGGCCGCGCGGCAGCACCTTCACGAGGCCCCGGAAGACGAGGTAGGCGACGACCGTGGTGGTGATCGCCATGTCCGTGATGTTCACGCCGAGCGCGGTCAGGCCGCCGTCCGCGAAGAGGACGCCCTGCATCAGGAGCACCACGGAGACGCAGAGGACCCCTGTGTAGGGGCCGACCAGTATCGCGGCCAGGGCGCCTCCGAGGAGGTGGCCGCTGGTGCCCGCCGCGACGGGGAAGTTCAGCATCTGCACGGCGAAGATGAACGCCGCGACGAGTCCGGCGAGCGGCGCGGTGCGTTCGTCCAGCTCACGGCGGGCGCCGCGCAGGCTGACGGCGACGGCGCCCGCGGCGACGACACCGGCGGCCGCCGAGACGGGGGCATTGATGAATCCGTCGGGTACATGCATGGCAGGGCACTCCGGCGCTCGGGCAGATGGTTAACCGTTCGATGATAGTGCCCTGTTGCGAACGGCTTGCAAGAGCGTCTCACCACCAATTGCCCCGGCTTCGTACACGCGGGCCCTGCCACACTCACCGTGACGCACATAACAGACTTATGGGACATTGGATGACATGACCGTCGGCATAGAGCAGTACGTCGAGCAGTACGTCCGCGCCCATGTCGTCACCGACTCCGCGGACGGCCACCGGGCCGTGCCCGCCATCCTGCGCTACGACGGCCTCGTCCACGTCACGCTGCCCGGCGCCGGCGCCTGGTCCTTCCCGCGCGACCTCCTCGAACGCGGTCTGCGGGCGCCGGTCAGCGGCGAGCACGTCCGGATCTGGCCGTGCGGACGGGTCCAGGCCGTCATCGAGTTCCACCCGCGGGAGAACCAGGAGCCCGGAAAGCCGAACGGGGTGACGGTCGTGCAGTTCGACGTGAAAGCGCTGATCCGCTTCCTGCGTCGTACGTACACGGCCGTCACCCCGGCGGCGACGGTCACGACCTAGAGCCGCGAGGGCTCACGCGTCGACGAGCTGCCGCTCCTTCTCCTGGGCCGCGTTCAGGCCCTCGCCCTCGACGTCCACGTTCGGCAGCGCCCGGTCCAGCCACTTCGGCAGCCACCAGGCCCGCTTGCCGAGCAGCGCGAGCACCGCGGGCACGATCGTCATGCGGACCACGAACGCGTCGAGGAAGACGGCGATCGCGAGGCCGAAGCCGATCATCTTGACCATCTGCTCGGAGGAGCCGATGAAGCCGGCGAACACCGCGATCATGATGACCGCCGCGGCCGTCACCACGCGGGCGCCGTGCCGGAACCCGGTGACGATCGCCTGCGCGGGCCGCTCCCCGTGGACGTACGCCTCGCGCATCCGGGTCACGAGGAAGACCTCGTAGTCCATCGCGAGTCCGAAGACGACGCCCACCATGAAGATCGGCATCATCGACATGACCGGACCGGTCTGTTCCACGCCGAAGAGCGAGCCGAGCCAGCCCCACTGGTAGACGGCGACGACGGCGCCGAGCGCGGCGAGCACCGAGAGCAGGAAGCCGAGGGCCGCCTTGAGCGGGACCAGGACCGAGCGGAAGACGACCATCAGGAGCAGGAAGGCGAGGCCGACGACGAGCGCGAGGTAGGGCACGAGCGCGTCGTTGAGCTTCTGCGAGACGTCGATGTTCATGGCCGTGGAGCCGGTGACCGCGAGTTCGGCGCCGGTGTCGGCCTTGATGTCCTTGCCCGCGTCGCGGATGGCGTGGACGACGTTCTCCGTCTCGACGGAGGACGGCTTGTACTTCGAGACGACGTTGACGATGGCCGTGTCACCGGCCTTGTTGAAGGTCGCCGGGGTGACGGCCGCGACGCCGTCCGTGCCCTTGATCTCCTTGACGACGCGGTCGACGGCGGCCTTCGGGTCGTCCGCGCCCTTGGCGTCGACGACTGTCATGAGCGGGCCGTTGAAGCCGGGGCCGAAGCCGTCGGAGAGCAGGTCGTAGGCCTTGCGCTGGGTGGTGTCGGTGGGCTGGACGCCGTCGTCGGGCAGGCCGAGCTCCAGCGAGGTGACCGGGATGGCCATGGCGCCGAGACCGATGACGCCCGCGACGAGGACCATGACCGGGCGGCGCAGCACGAAGCGGGCCCAGCGGGTGCCCATGTTGGCCTTGGGCTCCGCGTCGGTGGGCTCGGCCTGCGCCTTGCGGGCCTTGCGGCCGTGGACGCGCTTGCCGACGTAGCCGAGGAGCGCGGGTATCAGGGTCAGCGCGATGAGGACGGCGATGGCGACCGTGCCGGCCGCGGCGACGCCCATCTTCGTCAGCATCGGGATGTTGACGACGGCGAGGCCGACCAGGGCGATGACGACGGTCAGACCGGCGAAGACGACCGCCGAACCTGCCGTGCCGACGGCCCGTCCGGCCGCCTCCTCGTGCTGACGGCCCTCGGCGAGTTCCGCGCGGTAGCGGGAGACGATGAACAGCGCGTAGTCGATGCCGACCGCGAGGCCGATCATCATCGCGAGGATCGAGGTGGTGGAGCCGAGGTCGAGCGCGTTGGCGAGCGCGGTGATCGTGGAGACGCCGATGCCGACGCCGATCAGCGCGGTGAGCAGCGGGAGCCCGGCCGCGATCAGCGAGCCGAAGGTGATGACCAGGACGACGGCCGCGACCGCGATGCCGATGACCTCGGTGGCGCCGGTCTCCGGCATGGCCTGGAACGCGTCGCCGCCGGCCTCGACGGTCAGCCCCGTCTTCTTCGCGTCGTCGATGACCTTCTGCAGTGCGTCACGGTCGTCGTCGGTCAGCTCCATGGAGGAGACCTTGTACGTGGCCGTGGTGTACGCGATCGTGCCGTCCTTGCTCACCGTCTTGGCGACGTACGGGTCGGCGACCGAGGCGACCTGCTTGGAGCTGGACTTGAGCGCGGAGACGGTGTCCTGGACGTCCGCCTTGTTGGCGGCGCCGGTGAGCTTCTCGTCCGTCGGCGCCTTGAAGACGATGCGGGCGGTCGCGCCGTCCGCGGCCGAGCCGGGGAAGCGCGCGTCGAGCAGGTCGAACGCCTTCTGCGCCTCGGTGCCGGGGATCGAGAAGGAGCTGGAGGCGGCCTTCGGCGCGGTGGCGGCGCCCACGCCCGCGAGCGTGAGCAGCGCGATCCATATCAGGACGACGAAGTGGCGCCGCCGGTAGGCGAGCTTGCCGAGTTTGTAGAGGAAGGTGGCCACGAGGGCGTACTCCGGTCAGGTCAGGGGGGCAGGCAGGATCAGCCCGACGACGTGAGCGGTCGCGTCAGGTGCGGGGGAAAACGGGGTGCAGCGGGTGGAGCGGGGTGCTGCGGGGTCAGGCGCTGAGGGCGGGGAGGACGACAGCGTCGATGTACGAGGTGAGGTAGGCCTGGGTCGGCGGCTGTTCGTCGACGATCGTGCGGGTGGCGAACGCGCCGATCAGCATGTGGAGCACATAGCCGAGCCCCGGGTTGTCGGCCCGGATCTCGCCGCGCTCCACGGCTCTCCTCAGCAGCCGGTCGAGCCCCGACAGCTCGGGCTCGACGATCCATTCCCGGAAGGCTTCCAGGAGGTCGGGGTTGGCGTGCACGGCGACCATCAGGCCGCGCATCAGCGCACTGTTCTGCTCCATGTGACAGTCGTCCTCGCGGACGGCCATCGCGTGCAGGTCACCGCGGAGCGAGCCGGTGTCGATCTCGGCGAACCGCGGCTTCTGGTGCCGCAGCGCCTTCACGACCAGCTCCGCCTTGCCGCCCCACTGGCGGTAGAGCGTCGCCTTGCTGGCCCGGGTCCTGGCGGCGACGGCGTCCATCGTCAGGGCGTCGTAACCGACCTCGCGGAGCAGATCGAGCACGGCGCCGTACAGCTCGGCCTCGCGCTCGGGGGTGATCCGGCTGCGGCGCGCCGTTGCCTCCGCGACCATGATCGTCACCTCTTCCTCGGATCTCGTACGCCCTGAACATACCCTGCGCGCTAACGAAACGAAACCGTTTCGTACGTGGGGTCCACCACAGTCGTAAGGAACGTGTAGGGACATCTGCCCGGTTGCCGGAGGCCGCAACGCGGAAAAGCATGAGGAGGTGACTGAAGACGCAGACCGGGCCTACCTTCGATTCCCGCACCTGAGCGGCGAGCGACTCTGCTTCGTCGTCGAGGACGACCTGTGGGTCGCGCCCGTCGACGGCTCCGCGCGGGCCTGGCGGATCACCGTCGACCGCACGAAGGTCAGCCATCCGCGCTTCTCCCCGGACGGCAGCCGGATCGCGTACACGACCTGGCGCAGCCTCGACCCGGAGATCTACGTGTCCCCGGCCGACGGCGGCTCCGCCCGGCGCCTCACCTACTGGGGCAGCGTCGACACGCAGGTGCGCGGCTGGACCCCGGACGGCGACATCCTCGCGGTGGCCTCGCACGGCGAGCCGTTCTCCTACTTCACCTTCGCCTACCGCGTCCCCACCGACGGCTCCCCCGGCGGCAAGCTGCCCTGGGGCCCGGTCTCCGACATCCAGGTCGCCGACATCGACGGCAAACGCAGGACGCTGCTCCTCACCGGGACACCGCCGCACGAACCCGCCTCCTGGAAACGCTACCGGGGCGGCGCCCAGGGCCGCCTGTGGATGCACGGCGAGCGCATCCTCGCCGACCTCGACGGCCACCTCGACGACCCGATGTTCGTGGACGGCCGCATCGCGTTCCTCTCCGACCACGAGGGCATCGGCAACGTCTACTCGTGCCTGCCCGACGGGTCCGACCTCACCCGCCACACCGACCACGACGCCTTCTACGCCCGCCACGCCTCCAGCGACGGCACCCGCGTCGTCTACCAGTGCGCGGGCGAGGTCTGGCTCCTCGACGACCTCTCACCGGCCTCGCGCCCGCGCCGCCTCGACGTGCGGCTCGGCGGGCCGCGCGCCGGACGCCGCTCCTACCAGGTCCCGGCCTCGCTCCACGTCGACGCGCTCTCCGTCGACGAGACCGGGCGGGCCAGCGCCGTCGTCGTGCGCGGCAGCCTGTACTGGCTGACCCACCGCGACGGCCCGGCCCGCACCATCGCCGACACCCCGGGCGTCCGCGTCCGGCTGCCCGAGATGCTCGGCTCCGGCGGCCAGGTCGCGTACGTCACCGACGCGGCGGGCGAGGACAGCGTGGAGATCGCCTACCTGCCGCGCGCCACCGGCGACCGCCCGCCGCGCCGCCTCGCGGGCGGCGACCTGGGCCGCGTACAGGAGCTGGTCAGCGACCCGGCCGGGGATCGCCTGGCCATCGCCTCGCACGACGGACGGCTCCTGCTCATCGACGCGGGCGAGGAGACGGAGGGGACGGACGGGACGGAGGGGACAGGGGAGTCGGAGGGGTCGGAGGGGTCGGAGGCGTCGGCGGGGCAGGTCATAGAGCTGATCCGGTCGGTCAACGGGCCCGTCCGCGATCTCGCCTTCTCGCCCGACGGCGCCTGGCTCACCTGGTCGCACCCGGGCATCGGCCGCTCCCTGCGGCAGATCAAGATGGCCCGGATCAAGGACCGCACGATCGTCGACGTCACCGACGGCCGCTTCGAGGACGAGAACCCGGTCTTCACCCGCGACGGCCGCTACCTGGCGTTCCTGTCCTGGCGCGGCTTCGATCCGGTCTACGACGTGCACACCGGCGACCTGTCCTTCCCGCTCGGCTGCCGCCCCTACCTCGTACCGCTGTCGTCGGCGACGGCCTCGCCGTTCGCGCTCTCGCCGGACGGGCGCACGGCGGCGGGCGGGCTCGACCCCGTCGAGGAGAGCAACGGCTCGGGGCTGACCCAGGCGGCGCCCACCGTCGAGATCGAGGGGCTCGCCACCCGTCTGCCCCCCGGCGCCGCCTCCAAGTACCGGGGCTGCCCCGTCGCGGGCGCGGGCTGTCTGGCTGCGTGCCGATCCGGGCGCGCTCGGCGAGACTTCGCCAACCGGCGACACCCTCCAGCACGCTCCGCACTTCTCCCTCCGCCAAGTGCAAGAAGACGCAGCTCGTCGACCACATGGACTGGTTCGCGGTCAGCGGCGACGGCACCCGGCTCGTCGTCGGCGACGAGGGCGAGCTGCGCGCCGTCCCCTCCACCGAGAGCGGCGACAGCGACTCCACCGTCTGGATCGACCTGCGCCGCATCCTGCACGAGGCCGACCCGCCCGCCGAGTGGCGCGGCGCCTTCGAGGAGGCGGGCCGGATCATCCGCGCCTACTTCTGGGAGCCGCACCTGGGCGGCATCGACTGGTCCGGCGTGCTCGACCAGTACCGGCCGCTCGTCGAACGGGTCGCGTCGCCGGACGAGTTCGGCGACCTGCTCCGCGAGGTCCTCGGCGAGCTCGGCACCTCCCACGCCTACGTCTCCGCCGCCCGGCGCAACGAGGGCCCGGCCCACTACCAGCGCGCCCAGGGCCTCCTCGGCGCCAACTTCGTCTGCCGCGACGAGGGCTGGATGGTCCAGCGCATCCTGCCCGGCGACTCCTCCGACTCCAAGGCCCGCTCCCCGCTGGCCGGTACCGGTATCCGCGAGGGCGCGATCCTCACGCACGTCGACGGGCGCCCGGTCGACCCGGTCGCGGGCCCGTTCCCGCTGCTCGCGGGCGCGGGCGGGACCACCGTCGAGCTGACCTTCACCCGCTCCGAGGGCGGCGGCCGGCCGCGCCGCGTCGCCGTCGTCCCCCTCGTCGACGAACGCCCCCTGCGCTACCAGGACTGGGTCGCCAAACGCCGTGACGTCGTCCGGGAGTTGAGCGGCGGCAAGTGCGGCTACCTGCACATCCCCGACATGGGCGGCTCAGGATGGGCCCAGTTCAACCGCGACCTGCGCATGGAGGTGTCCCGGCCCGCCCTCATCGTCGACGTACGGGGCAACGCGGGCGGCCACATCAGCGAGCTGGTCATCGAGAAACTCAGCCGCAGGATCATCGGCTGGGACCTCACGCGCAACGCCCAGGCCGTCTCCTACGCCTCCAACGCGCCGCGCGGTCCGGTCGTCGCCCTCGCCGACGAGGCGACCTCCTCCGACGGCGACATGATCACCGCCGCGTTCAAGCTGCTCGGGCTCGGGCCCGTCGTCGGCCAGCGCACGTGGGGCGGTGTCGTCGGCATGACCGGGCGCCACAAGCTCGGCGACGGCACGGTGATCACGGTGCCGATGAACGCGGCCTGGTTCCCCGAGTACGGCTGGTCGATCGAGAACCGGGGCGTCGACCCCGACATCGAGGCGCTGCGCACCCCGCTCGACTGGGCCGAGGGCCGGTACGCGCAGCTCGACGACGCGGTCCGCGTCGCGCTCGACCTCCTGGACGAGCAGGGCGCCCTCGATCCGCCGGACCTCTCGGACGTGCCGGACAAGCGGAGGCCGCCGCTGCCGCCCCGGTAGGCCCGGGACGTGGAAGAGGCCCCACCCGGCGTCCCGGGTGGGGCCTCTTCGCTCTCAGGACAGGGCGTCAGGCGTCGCGGCCCTGGTCGAACGTGTCCTGCGCCCGGTCACGCGCCTGCTGGCCACGCTGCTGGCCACGCTCGCGCAGCTCGTCCTGGCCCTGCTGCCCGCGCTCGCGCGCCTGGTCCTGCGCGTCGCCCGCGCGGCCCTTGGCCTTGTTGGAGAGCTCGTCGGCCTTGTCCTGGAACTGGTCCTTGATGCCCATGCTGTGTTCACTCCCGAAGGGGTAGGTGGGGTGGGGCTCGACCAGACTGACACGCCGGGACATCGGCCGCATTTCGATCAATAACGGACCGTGGCGAGGGCGGAAAACTGCAGGTCGGTCAGTGTGTACGGGCCGTCTCGTCGGCGGCGCCACCCGCACCGACCAGACCCCGCGACACACTCCCGAGCCGCGGCTCGAACCGGCGCATCTCGCGCTGCCCGACCGTCCCGATGACCGCGGGCAGATAACCGCGGATGCCCTGCATGCCCCGCAGCCACCACTGCGCGTACACGTGCGAGGAGCGCCGCTCGATGCCCACCACGAGCCGGTCGACGGCCGGGCCCAGCGGATACGTCTTGTTGGACGGCCAGGGCAGCCGCTGGCGCAGCTCGCGCATCACGTCGTCCTGGTCGGCACCGCGCACCATGTCGGTGTCGGTCCAGGACAGGTAGCCGATGCCGACCTTCACGCCCTTGTAGCCGACCTCGGCGCGCAGGCTGTGCGCGTACGCCTCCACGCCCGACTTCGACGCGCAGTACGCGGACATCATCGGCGCGGGCGTGATCGCGGCGAGCGAGGCGATCTGGAGCAGGTAGCCGCGGGACTCCGTGAGTACGGGGAGGAAGGCGCGGCCCGTCACGGCGGAGCCGATGAGGTTGACCTCGATGACGCGGCGCCAGGCGACCGGGTCCGAGTCGACGAACGGGCCGCCCGTCGCCACACCGGCGTTGGCCACGACGATGTCGACCTTGCCGAACCGCTCCTTCACCTCGGCGGCGACCCGTGCCATCGCCTCGTGGTCGGTGACGTCGGCGTGCCACCAGTCGGCGTCGGAGTGCAGCCGCCCGGCGACCTGCTTCAGCTCGTCCGGCTCCAGACCGACGAGCGCGATCTTCGCGCCGCGCGCGGACAGCTTGCGCGCGAGCAGCTCACCGACCCCGCGCGCCGCACCCGTGACGACCGCGACCTGACCCTCAAGGCTGACCCTGCTCATGCGACATCCGCCCCTTTTTCCGTTCGGTTCTTCAGGTACTGGGCGGCCAGTTCACGGATCTCGCCCGTGACGGCCTCCGGCGCCTCGATGGGCGTCATGTGCCCCATGCCGGGCAGTTCGGTCAGCCCCACGCACTCGGGCAGCGCGGCGGCGATCCGCCGGGCGTGCACGATCGGGGTGAGCCGGTCCGCGGTGCCGCCGAGCACGGCCACGGGGAGCGTCAGCTCAGCCAGGGCCGCGTCCATGTCGAGCGTCTCCAGGACGTGCGACCAGCCGTACCGCACATCGCGCGGGCAGGCGTGCACGATGTGGGCGCACGCCTCGACCTGGCCGGGTGCGGCGCCGGGCCCCATGGTCGCGTACTTCAGGATCCGCTTGCCGAGCGGCGTGACGGGCCCGAGCGGCGCCTTCGACCCGAGGATCGACTTCGTCAGCCTGGTCCGCACCGCGCCCGCGAGGAGAAGCGGCACGACGGTCGCCTCGGCCACCAGCCGCGAACTGCCGGTGCTGCACAGCAGAACGGCGGCAGCGTGCTCCTTGAACCTCTCCCGCCCGGCGGCGGCCATCATCGTCATGCCGCCCATGGAGTGCCCGGCGAGCACGGCCCGCTCACCCGGCGCGAGCACCGCGCCCAGCACGGCCTCCAGGTCGTCGGCGAGCATGTCGGCGGTGTACGGGAGCCGGGTCGCGGCGGGTGAACGGCCGTGCCCGCGCTGGTCGTAGACGATCACCCGGTGATCGGTGGACAGGGCGCGGATCTGCGCGGCCCAGAACGCCGTCGAACACGTCCACCCGTGCGACAGCACCACCGCGGGCGCGTCGTCCGGGCCGTGCACCTCCACGTACAGCCGTGATCCGTCCGCGGAGACGGCGGTCAGTTCGCGGGCGGGGACGGGCGGCGCGTAGGGCCCGGTCCGCATGTGGGGCAGCCGGCTCATGCGGCGCTCACCTCAGCCTTCTTCTCGGTTCCCGTTCCGGTGCGGGCGTCGGGCGCGCGGAGCACCTCGTACTCCCCCACGTCCACATGGCGCGTGGCCTGCCGGAACTCGGTCGTGGTGCCGGGCCACACGGTCGTGTTGACCCCGTTCTCGTCGAGGTACCAGCTGGTGCAGCCGCCGGTGTTCCACACGGTCCGCCGCATCCGGTCCTGTACGCGGTTGTTCCAGCCGGTGACCGCGGTCTCGCGCGGGGTGAGGGCGACGCGGCCGCCGAGCACGTGCAACTGGCGCAGATAGTCCGCCAGGTAGTTCAGCTGGGCCTCGATCATCAGGATCATCGAGGAGTTCCCGAGCCCGGTGTTGGGCCCGATGACCGTCATGAAGTTCGGGAACCCGGCCGCGGTCGCCCCGCGCAGGGCGGCCATCCCGCCCTTCCAGCTCTCGGCGAGGCTGACGCCGTCGGCGCCGATGACGCGCTCGGCGATCGGCATGTCGGTGACGTGGAACCCGGTCCCGAAGACGATCGCGTCGGCCTCGGCCTCGGTGCCGTCGGCGGCGACGAGGGTGTTCCCGCGTATCTCGCTCAGCCCGGACGCCACGACCTCGACATGGGGCTGGGCGAGCGCGGGATAGTACGTGTTGGACAGCAGGATCCGCTTGCAGCCGATGCGGTAGTCGGGCGTCAGCTTGGCGCGGAGGGCCGGGTCCTTGATCGCCCGGTACATGTTCCGCTTGGCGAGCCGCTCGACCAGGCCCAGTTCGTCGGGGTGCTTGGTGAACGCCTGGACCTGCAACTCCCGGATGCCCCACAGCACTCCGCGCCGCGCCTGCGTGGTGAACGGCAGCTGCCGGTGCAGCCAGCGCTCGGCCCTGGTGATGGCGCGATCGGCGCGCGGCATGACCCACGGCGGCGTGCGCTGGAAGAGGGTGAGCCGCCCGACCTCCTTCTGGACGGCGGGCACGATCTGGATGGCGGAGGCGCCGGTCCCGATCATGGCGACGCGCTTGCCGCGCAGGTCGTAATCGTGGTCCCAGCGGGCGGAGTGGAAGACCTTGCCGGGGAAGGTGTCGAGCCCAGGCATGTCCGGCACCTTGGGGTCGGAGAGCGGCCCGGTGGCGGAGACGACGACGTCGGCGGTGAGCGGGCCGGAGGCGGTGTCGATCTCCCACCGGAGCCGCTCGCCGTCCCACCGCGCCTGCGTGACCTCGGAGTTGAGGCGGATGTGCGGCCGCAGCCGGAAGGTGTCGGCGACGTGCTCCAGGTACTCCCGGATCCGCTCCTGCCCGGAGAAGGTGCGCGGCCAGTCCGGGTTCGGGGCGAAGGAGAACGAGTACAGGTGCGAGGGCACGTCGCAGGCGCAGCCCGGGTAGCTGTTGTCGCGCCAGGTGCCGCCCACCGCGTCGGCGCGCTCCAGGACCACGAAGTCGGTGACGCCCTCGCGGCGCAGTCTGACCGCCGCGCCGAGGCCGCCGAAGCCGGACCCGATCACCGCCACCCGTACGTGTTCGTGCTCCTGCTCGGGCATACCGGCGCCTCCCTTGCCGCGCGACTCTGCCAGTGAACACTGGCACAGTGGGGAGCGTAGAGCAGAGCCGTACTCATGGGTAGGGGTCGGGCCGAGGAAAGTTACCCCCAGTACGGCTTAGGGTCGTGGTCGTGGCAGAAACGGCGACGGACGCAGGTGACGACAGGGAGAGCGGGCCCGGGCCCCGCGAGTACCGCATGGAGGAGTTGGCGGCGGCCGCCGGCATCACGGTCCGCACCGTCCGCTTCTACCGCGAACGCGGCCTGATCAAGCCGCCCCGCCGCGAGGGCCGCATCGCCTGGTACGACGAGACGCACCTGACCCGGCTGCGGACGATCGCCGCGCTCCTGGACCGCGGCCACACCCTCAACGGCATCACGGAGCTGTCCGAGGCGTTCGACCGCGGCCGCGACGTCGGCGAACTCCTGGGCCTCGGCGAACCCACGGAGGAGACCCCCGTCCGCCTCACCCCCGAGGAACTGGCCGACCACTTCGCGGGCGAGGTGACCCCGGAGAACCTCCAGGCGGCCCTGGACCTCGGCTACCTCGGCACCGACGGCGAGGAGATCGTCCACGTCAGCCGCCGCCTCCTGGAGGTCTCCTCGGCCCTGGTCCGCGAGGGCATCCCGCTGGCCGAGGTCCTCTCGGCGGCGAGCCGCGTCCGCGAACACGCCGACGCCATGGCCACCCTCTTCACGGAGATGGTCCTGGCCCACGGCACGGAGAAGGACGTACAGCGCTTGCGGCCGCTGGCGAAGTCGGTGGTGGAGGCGGAACTGTCGATGGCCCTGGACAGGAAGCTGCCCCCGCGGGGCGCCTGACCTCAGGCCGGCAGCCACCACCGCGCCTTGTAGATCCCGCCGCCCACCAGCTTGTACGCACCCGGCGGCCGGTGCAGGCTCACGGTCGTCGTCCACCAGGTCTCTTCGAGCCCGGGCTCGGGGACGGTGGTGACGACCCGCCCCGTACGCGGATCATCACCGACGCACTTCACACCTTTCCGGCTGATCTCGCCGACCCCGGCGAAATCCTGGAGGAACACCCGCCCGTTCATGTCGTACTGGAAGACGGCCGCGCTGGTCGACACCCACATCCGCCCCGGCCGCCCGGCGACGGGGAACAGATCGTGCCCGCCGGCGGACCTCCCCGGCGTCGCGACCGGCAGCGGATCGGCGAAGAGCCGCGTGAGGGCGGGCCGCGCCGCCGTCCCCGTCACCTCGTACGCGACCAGCTCGTCATCGCCCATCGCCCACAGCACCCGGCGCCGCCGGTCCCAGTGCAGCCCGTGCGCGCCCTTCAGCTCGGCCTCGGCGAACCGCGTGGCGAGCGGCCCGAGCGACGCGGCGTACAACCGCACCCGCGCGCCCGTGCTGCACGCGACCGCCACGTTCCCGTCCGGCAGGATCTCCGCGGTGTGCGGGTTGAACAGATCGTCCCCGGGCCCGAGAGCCGTCCCCCAGTACCGCCGCCCGCTCGGCCACTCCACGACACCGACGAACCCGAACGACGCCGTGGTCAGCAGATACGTCCGCCCGCGATACCGCCGCACCTTGGCCTCGCTGGGGTACACCCAGCTGACCTCCGGCTCCAGATCCCGGTACCGCCGATCCCCGACCGGCGAGAACGCCCACCGCACGACCCCGGGATCGACAGCCGGATCCCAGACGTCCCGCCCCGGATCAAGAACGAGGATCCGCTTACTGGCCTGCTCGGTGAGCAACACCGGCGCCACCCGCACCCCGGCCCCACGCGCCGCCCCGACACCCCCGAACGCGACCGCGACCCCGGCCCCGGCGGCCCCGGCCAACAGCCCACGCCTCGACGGAACATGAGGAACCCCGGCCATCACGACCCCCTCAACTGCCAGGTCATCAACCCGGACCGGTCATGTACGCGTCCAATACGCGTCCAAAATTCTCATGCCGCGCCAGATCTCGTAAGGCACGCGACAAGACATCTCGTCACGGCCGGGCCGTTCGAGTGCTCACACCTTCGAGGTACATGACGCCTGTTCGAACCCCGAGGCCCATCCGTGTCATCAGAGTTGTCACAACAAAACCCCGGCGGCTGTCCGACCAGCCCCGGGGCACGGCCGACACTCCCCAGGAGTACCGACATGTCCGAGCATAACTCCCGTCCGACACGGTCCGATCAGATTCTCAACAAGCCCCCAGGAGCCCTCGGAGTCCTACGACTGAGCAACGTCACCAAGGCGACCACGTCACCCGGCAGGCAACGCGCCGCCGTGGAGCGAGGCGCGCAGCACCTGGGTCTCGACCTGATCGCCGTGGCAGCAGATCTCGGAGTCTCCGCACGAAAGACGTCCCCGTTCGAACGGCCGTCGCTCTCCGCATGGCTGCGCAGGCCCGAGGAGTACGAAGCCATCGTGTGGTCACACGTCGACCGTGCCGTGCGCTCTCTCACCCACATGTCGGAGTTGCTCGCCTGGGCGGAGGAGCACGCGACGACGCTCGTGTTCGCCATGCCGGAAGAACCGCACCCTCTCGTCGTCCCGCCCCTGGCGGACGGCAAAGTCGTCCGACGGTGCATGGAACTCGCCGGCGCCGCCGAGCACGAGGCACGTGCCATCTCCGCCCGCCTGACCGGCGCCCACGAAGCTCTGCGCGCGTCCGGCCGGTACGCCGGCGGTCTTGTCCCCTTCGGCTACCGCAAAGCCCCTCACCCCTCCGGAAGCGGCTGGTGTCTCACCCCTGACACGGAGGCGACTGCACTGCTGCGCGTCATCCTGGATCGCGTCTACGCCGGGGAGTCCCTCATGTCCATCGCCCGCGGCCTCAACGAGGTGAACGCTCTGGTTCCCCGTGACCGCCACGCCCTGTCCCAGGGGCGCCCCACGGGCGGCGTCCGGCACGGGCGCACCTTCGAGAAGTTCAGGTGGACGTCCGGAACGCTGTCGAAGGTGCTGCGCTCCCCGTCGCTGATGGGGCACCGCATTCACCGAGGTCACTCGGTCCTCGACGGGGACGGTCGCCCGGTCCTGATCGGCGCACCCGTACTGGACGAGAGCGAGTTCCTCGCCCTCCAGGACATCCTGACGGCACGGTCAAGCGGAACCAGGCAGTCCCGCATGCCGCAACCCCGGCTCCTGACGCGAGTCGCACACTGCGGCGGATGCGGTGGCCGCATGTACTACAGGACGCGAAAAACCCAAACGTACGGCGACTACGTATGTGCCGCCGCGGCAAACGGTCTGCGGTGCCAGGCCGCGGCAGCTATGAGGTCGGACTGGCTGGAAGACTACGTGCTCGATGGCTATCGAAGGGCGACAGGTGTGAGCGGATCGGCGAGTCGTACGGACCTCCTGGCAGCCGGAGTGCGCGTCACTGTCACGAAGGGCCGTTGCGGCGGCGACAGCACACGTCTCTCGGGGCCGGACACAGCACGCCTGACCTTCACGATGGGGGCACCTCAGAGCACCGCGGTCCCGACGGCCTGATGCCACGCAAGGCGGGGCGCTCGGCTCGCTCGACGCCGACGTCCCGCCTTGCGCGCCCCTCGCCTACTGCTCGAAGACCGCCGTCACCGGCGCATGGTCGGACCAACGCTGCTCATGGGTGGCAGCACGCTCGACGTAGGCCTTGATCGCTTTGGTGGCCAACCCGGGAGTTGACGCGATGACGTCAATTCTCCACCCTGTGTCATTGTCGAAGGCCCGCCCCCGGTACGACCACCACGAGTACGGCCCCTCCACCCCCGGATGCAGCGCCCGCACCACATCCACGTAGCCGCCGTCGGCCGCGTCGTACACCCGGCTCAGCCACTCGCGCTCCTCGGGCAGGAAGCCGGAGTTCTTCTTGTTGCCGCGCCAGTTCTTGAGGTCGGCCTCGGTGTGGGCGATGTTCCAGTCGCCGCAGACGACGACCTCGCGGCCGTCGGCGGCGGCGCGGACGCGCAGATCCTTGAGGTAGGTGAGGAACTCGTCCATGAAGCGGATCTTCTCGTCCTGGCGCTCCGTGCCGACCTCGCCGGAGGGCAGGTAGAGGCTGGCGACGATCACGCCGGGCAGGTGGGCCTCGACATAGCGGCCACTGGTGTCGAACTCCTCGGACCCGAAGCCGATCCGTACGTGGTCGGGGGCGCGGCGGGTGTAGAGGGAGACACCGGCCCGGCCCTTGGCGGCGGCGGGCGCGTGCACGGCGTGCCAGCCCTCGGGGGCGCCCGCCTCGGCGGGCAGCTGCCCGGGTTCGGCGCGGACCTCCTGGAGGCAGACGACGTCGGCCTCGGTGGCGGCGAGCCACTCCACGAAGCCCTTCTTGGCGGCGGCGCGGAGCCCATTCACGTTCACGGTGGTCACAGTCAGCACCGGGCCACGGTACCGGCACACTGAACAAGTACATCGCCCCTACAAGCATAGAGATACGATCACACGCATGAGTATCCAGACCTCCCCGGCCCCGGCGATAGCCCTGCGCACCGTGTCCTACGGCCACCCCGACGCGGTCGCGCTGAACGACCGCGTCCAGCTCGAGTACGCGGAGCGCTACGGCGACGAGGGCGACATCACACCGCTCGACCCGACGATGTTCACCCCGCCGCAGGGCCTCTACCTGATCGCGTACGACGAGGCGGGCACGCCCCTCGCGACCGGCGGCTGGCGCGCCCAGGACGCGAACGAGGAGGCGTACGCGGACGGCGACGCCGAGCTGAAGCGCATGTACGTCACACCGGAGGCGCGCGGCCTGGGCCTGGCCCGCCGGATCCTGGCGGCCCTGGAGGCGGACGCCCGCGCGGCGGGCCGCAGGCGCATGGTCCTGGAGACGGGCACGAAGCAGCCGGAGGCGATCGCGCTGTACGTGTCGAGCGGGTACGAGGAGTGCGCCAAGTTCGGCCTGTACCGCTTCGAGGAGCTGAGCCGCTGTTACGCGAAGGCGCTCTAGGCGGCTCTAGGCGGTGGTGGTGTGGTGACCGTCACAGCGGTCGCCCCGCCATCGCGAAGGCACAAAGCAAGAACCCCGCCGGTTTCCCGGCGGGGTTCTCAATTGCGGTGGACCTGTGGGGATTTGAACCCCAGACCCCCTCGATGCGAACGAGGTGCGCTACCAGACTGCGCCACAGGCCCTTGCAACGAGTGAAACTCTAGCACCCTCACCCGGGTGCTCCAAAATCGCTTCCGGGCTGGTCAGCCGGGTCACTCGTTGGCGGCCCTGCGACGGGCCCCGGCGTCGGCGCCGTCGTCGTACTGGTCGAAGAGCGGCGTGCGGCCGCGCTCGCGGGAGCGGCGTGCGGAGGCGGCGCGGCGGGCGTCGCTGCGGCCGTCGTCGGCGGGCTGCTCCTGCGGCGGCTCGGGCGCCGTCTGCTCGGCGGCGGAGGAGCGGGCCGCGGACCACGTCTCGAGGGCGCCGTAGTCGACACCGCCGCCCGCGCGCGGGGCGACCGGCGCGGTCACGTACGTGGGCAGCGGCACGGGGACGGGGTCCCAGCTCTCCCCGGCGCCGGGCGGGCGCTGGCGCTCGCGCTGCTGGTCGACCCACTCGGCGTGGTCGGTCTGCTCGACGAGGGCGCGCCGGTCGGCGGCGAGCGCCTCCAGGCCGGGATCGGTGCCCACCTCGGTGTCTGGGCCGTCCTCCAGGTCGTCGGCGGCGCCGCGCTGCGCGGCGGGCCGGCGGCGGCGCGGCTGGCGCTCGCGCAGGTGCTGGGCGGCGATCTCGGCGCGGCGGCGGTCCATGACGTAGGCGAAGCGGCGTCGTTCCTGGGCGCGCAGGTAGACGATGTAGGTGCTGAGCAGCAGCGCGGGTGCGACGGGCGCCCACAGGAACGCGACACCGCCGACCCCGGCGACGACGGCGCCCGCGGTGAAGGCGACGAAGAGCAGCACGGTCGTACGGCGTCTGCGCGCGAGCACCTTGGTGCGGCGGGCCCGCGCCTGCGCCTCGGCGGCGGAAGTGGTGCGCGCGGGGCGGGACTTGGCGGCGGGCTCGGCGACAGGATCGGCGGCGGGCTCCGGCTGGGGTTCGGGCGCGCGGGCGGGCTCGGGGCGCTGTCGCGTGGTGACCGGCGGTACGGCCGGGGGTACGCCGAGGGCCCGGACGTCCACCGCGTCGGTGGGCGCGTCCGGGTCGGCCGGGGGCCGCTCGTCCGTCTCCGGGGAGCGCGCCTGCAGGTCCTTGGCGTACCGGCGCTCCATGCCCGCTCGTCCGGACAGAAGTCGGATGGCGGTGCTGAAGCGTTCCGTCGGACGGGCTTCGTTCAGCTCGTCCTGCCTACGGAGCCACATCGGCACCAAGTAGGCGGCCCAGGCCCCGACGATGACTGCGTAGATGAGGCCGCTGCTGCTCACGCCTCACACCGTAGAGGGGTTTACGGGGAGCCATCCGCCAATTGAGCCGGTGTGTCGCACGATCTGCCTGATATTTCGAGCATTTTTTCCGACTGATGCGATCAACCGCCCGCCGCGGGCGCGAATTCAATGATCTGAGCACCGCAGGAGGGTAATTCGAACGTTTATTTTATTTTGAGGGTGCGCCCGGGTCGACGGCGCTGGAACCGGCCGGACCTGCGGGGTTTCCGCGCCGTCCGCGCCGCCATCGGCGAAGGAGCCCTTCGGGGACCTCTTCGGCGGTGAGCGCGAAGACGAGATGGTCGCGCCAGCCGCCGTCGATGTGCAGATAGCGGGGCCGCAGTCCCTCCTCGCGGAATCCGAGTTTCTCCACGACGCGGCGGCTCGGCCCGTTCTCCGGGCGAATGCAGACCTCGATGCGATGCAGGCCGACCGTGCGGAAGCAGTGGTCGACGGCGAGCGCGACGGCGGTGGGCATCACCCCGCGCCCGGCCACGCCCTGGTCGACCCAGTACCCGACGTGGCCCGAGCACATCGAGCCCCAGGTGATCCCGGCGACCGTCAACTGGCCCACGAGGACGCCCTGGTACTCGATGACGAACGGCAGCATCCGCCCCGCGTTCGCCTCCGAGCGCAGATGGCGGACCATCTGGCGGTAGGTGGGGCGGTGCGAGACGGGGCCGCTCGCGGTGGGCGGCGGGATGGTCGCCTCCCACGGGCGCAGCCAGTCGCGGTTGCGGCGGTTGACCTCACGCCAGGCGCGCTGGTCGCGCACCTTTATGGGGCGGAGGACGACATCGCCCTCCGCCAGGACGACGGGCCAGGACGGGCTGTTCAGTGCGCACCCCCGGCTTCGTGGGTGTCGGGTCTGGTGTCGGGTCTGGTGTCGGGTCTGGTGTCGGGTTTGGTGTCCGGTCCGGCGCCTCGTCCGGCGCCTCGTCCGGCGTCGGGTCCGGCGTCGGGCCGGGCGTCGGGTTCGGTGTGAGGTCTGGCGTCGGGCGCGGTGTCCGGACCGGTGGCGGGTCCGGCGCCTCGTCCGGCGTCGGGCCGGGCGTCGGGGTCGGTGTGAGGTCGGGCGTCGGGCGCGGTTTCCGGACCGGTGGCGGGTCCGGCGGCAGGACCGGAGGCGGGTCCGGCGGCAGGACCGGTGGCAGGTCTCGGGTGGTCGCCGCCGCGGAGTTGGTCGACGGCGTGGGTGAGCAGCGGCGCGAGGACGGCGAGACCGTCCTTCACCCCGCCGCTCGAACCCGGCAGGTTCACGATGAGTGTGCGCCCGGCGACCCCGGCGCGGCCACGCGAGAGCGCGGCGGTGGGCACCTTCTCGCGCCCGTACGCGCGGATCGCCTCCGGGATGCCAGGCACCTCGTACTCGATGACGCGGGCGGTGGCCTCGGGGGTGCGGTCGGTGGGCGAGATGCCGGTGCCGCCGGTGGTGACGACGACGTCGAACGCGGCCTGGACCGCTGCCCGCAGCGCCGCCTCCACGGGGTCGCCGTCCGGGACGACCTGGGGACCCTCCACCTCGAAGCCGAGATCGCGCAGGGCATCGGCGATCAGGGGGCCGCCCTTGTCCGCGTAGACGCCGGCGGCGGCGCGGTTGGAGGCGGTGACGACGAGGGCGCGGTAGGTCTGCGTCATGCCCGGGCCTCGCGGTTCCAGTCGCCGGACTTGCCGCCCGTCTTCTCCTCGACGCGGACGTCCGTGATGACCGCGCCCTTGTCGACGGCCTTGACCATGTCGACGACGGTGAGCGCGGCGACGGAGACCGCGGTGAGGGCCTCCATCTCCACGCCCGTACGGTCCGTCGTCTTCACGGTGGCGAGGATCTCCACGGCGTCGTCGGCGACGGACAGGTCCAGCTTCACGCCGGAGACCGCGAGCGGGTGGCAGAGCGGAATCAGGTCGGGGGTGCGCTTGGCGCCCATGATCCCGGCGATCCTGGCCGTCGCGAGGGCGTCGCCCTTGGGGACGCCCTCGCCGCGCAGCAGCTCGACCACGCGCGGCGAGACGAGGACGCGGCCGCTGGCGCGGGCGGTGCGCGCGGTGACGTCCTTCTCCGAGACGTCGACCATGCGGGCCGCGCCCGCCTCGTCGATGTGGGTGAGTCGGTCCTGCGTGAGTCGGTCCTGCGAAGTGCTCATGGTGCTGTGGCGCTCCCGATCCGAGCCGTGCGCGGTGCGGCGCGCCGGACTGCCTGTGCGCGACACGGTATCGCGGGGCCCGGGAAAACGGGCGGGCCGGGCCGGTCAGCCGAGGCGGACGACGGCCACCTCCGTGCCCGGTTCCAGGCTCGTCACGTCCTCGTCCACCACGATCAGCGCGTCCGCCTGGGCGAGCGCCGCGATGAGGTGGGAGCCGGAGCCGCCGACGGGGGTGACCGTGCCCGCCTCCTCGTCGTGGGCGCCGCGCAGGAACTGGCGGCGGCCCTGCGGGGAGGTGAGCGCCTTGTCGGCGCTCAGCACCGCGCGCGTGGTGCGCCGCGCGGTGTCGTCGTCGAGGCCCATCAGGGCGCGGATCGCGGGCCGGACGAAGAGTTCGAAGGAGACGTAGGAGGAGACCGGGTTGCCGGGCAGGGCGAGCAGCGGGGTGTGGTCGGGGCCGACGGAGCCGAAGCCCTGCGGCTTGCCGGGCTGCATGGCGAGCTTGCGGAAGTCGACGCCGCTGCCCGCGCCGATGCCGCCCTCCTCGTCGGGGTCGCCGACCGCGGAGAGGGCCTCCTTGACGACGTCGTAGGCGCCGACGCTGACGCCGCCGGTGGTGACGACGAGGTCGGCGCGGATCAGCTGGTCCTCGATGGTGGAGCGGAGCGTCTCGGCGTCGTCGGCGACCGCGCCGACCCGGTAGGCGATGGCTCCGGCGTCGCGGGCGGCGGCGGTGAGGGCGAAGCTGTTGGAGTCGTAGATCTGGCCGGGGCTCAACGGCTCGCCGGGCTGGACGAGTTCGCTGCCGGTGGAGACGACGACCACGCGCGGGCGCGGGCGTACGCGTACGGTGCCCCGGCCGATGGCGGCGAGCAGGGCGATCTGCGGCGGCCCGAGGACCGTGCCGGCGCTGAGGGCGCGGTCTCCCGCCCGGACGTCGCTGCCCTGCGCGCGTACGTGTGCGCGTGCGTCGGCGGGTCGGTGCACGCGGACCTCGCCGGAGGCGCCCTCGGGGGCGCTCGCGTGGGCGGACATCGTGGTGGCGGGGCCGGCGCCGAGCCCGCCGTCGGTCCACTCCACGGGGACGACGGCCTCGGCGCCCGGGGGCAGCGGGGCGCCGGTCATGATGCGGGCGGCCTCGCCGGGGCCGACGGTGGGCTGTTCGGCCTGGCCCGCCGCGACGTCACCGATGACGGTGAGCGCGGCGGGGAACTCCTCGCTCGCCCCGGCGACGTCGGCGACGCGCACCGCGTATCCGTCCATCGAGCTGTTGTCGAACGGGGGCAGCGAGACCGGGACCGTCACGTCCTCGACGAGCACACAGCCCTGCGCGTCGAGGATCTGCAGCTCGATGGGGTCGAGCGGGTGCACGGTGCTGAGGATGTCCGCCAGGTGCTCGCCCACCGACCAGAGGTGCTGGCTGCCGGTGTTCGACCCGCTGTGGGACGGGGTGGTCGCGCTGCTCAAAGTGCTACATCTCCTCGGTGACGTAACTGCGGAGCCAGGTCCGGAAGTCCGGGCCCAGATCTTCACGTTCGCACGCGAGTCTGACAATGGCACGCAGATAGTCGCCACGGTCGCCGGTGTCATAGCGGCGGCCCTTGAAGACGACGCCGTGCACGGGGCCGCCGATCTTCTCGTCGGCGGCGAGCTGCTGGAGCGCGTCGGTGAGCTGGATCTCGCCGCCGCGGCCCGGCTCGGTCTTGCGCAGTATGTCGAAGACGGCGGGGTCCAGGACATAGCGGCCGATGACCGCGTAGTTGGAGGGGGCGTCGGCCGGGTCGGGCTTCTCCACGAGGCCGGTGACCTTGACGACGTCGTCGTCCTCGGTGCACTGCACGGCGGCGCAGCCGTAGAGGCCGATCTGCGCGGGCGCCACCTCCATGAGGGCGACGACGCTGCCGCCATGGCGCTCCTGGGTCTCGACCATGCGCGCGAGCAGCGGGTCGCGCGGGTCGATCAGGTCGTCACCGAGAAGGACTGCGAACGGCTCGCGGCCGACGTGCGGGGCGGCGCACAGCACCGCGTGGCCGAGGCCCTTGGGGTCGCCCTGACGCACGTAGTGCATGGTCGCCAGGTCGCTGGACTCCTGGACCTTCGCGAGGCGGGCGGCGTCGCCCTTCCTCTGCAGGGCGTTCTCCAGCTCGTAGTTGCGGTCGAAGTGGTCCTCGAGAGGGCGCTTGTTCCGGCCGGTGATCATCAGGACGTCGTCGAGCCCCGCGGAGGCGGCCTCTTCGACCACGTACTGGATCGCCGGCTTGTCGACCACGGGAAGCATCTCTTTGGGAGTCGCCTTCGTGGCGGGCAGGAACCGGGTGCCGAGGCCCGCGGCGGGGATGACAGCCTTGGTGATCCTGGGGTGCGAGTCAGTCATGCCCGTCACCATATCTGCCGCCTATGGGCGGAAACTGTCGTTCCGCTGTGTAGGTACATATATGGATGCAATAGGAGAGGTTTGTGAGGTGGCTATGAGCCCACATCAAGACAACCCGCGTGGCGCTCACCCTGACAAGCGCACATTGCGACGAAAGTTCCTCGCGGTGAGGAACACATTGCCGGTGGATGACGTGCGGGCGACGGAGCTGGCCCTCGCGGAGCGGGCGTTCGAGGTCGAGGAGCTGGCGCGGGCCCGCACCGTCGCGGCGTACGTCTCCGTGGGCGGCGAGCCGGGCACCGCGCCCCTCATCGACGCGCTCCGCGCGCGCGGGACGCGGGTGCTGCTGCCGGTGCTCCTGGACGACAACGACCTGGACTGGGGCGTGTACGACGGCCCCTCCTCGCTCGTCGAGGTCCAACACCCGGGCAGGATCGCGCTGTTGGAGCCGGGCGGCGAACGGCTCGGTCCCGACGCGGTCCTGGCGGCCGATGTCGTGCTCCTGCCGGGGCTCGCCGTGGACGCGCGCGGGATGCGGCTCGGCCGGGGCGGCGGCTCGTACGACCGGGTCCTCGCCCGGCTGGAATCGGCCGGTGCACGCCCCGCACTCGTCGTGCTCCTGCACGACACCGAAGTGGTCGCGCACGTCCCGGAGGAGGCGCACGACAAGGCGGTGCACGCCGTGGTGACGCCGTCGGGGGCGCGCCGCTTCACCTAGGACCAGATGTGCGGCTCCGTCTGGGGCCAGGTGTGCGAAAGGGCCTCCACGCGCGCGTGGAGGCCCTTTCGCGTTGTCGCCGCCGCTCTACGGCTGCAGCACCAGCGTGTCCGACGTGCTGTCGCCGACGGCCTTCTCCGTGAAGTTCCACGGCAGCAGCTCGCCCTTGACCCACTTGTCGGTCTGGTCCGTGTAGTGCGCGCTGTAGGTGTGGCCCGAGGCGCCGGTCAGGTTGATCCACCTGGACTTGTCGAGGTCGGCGAGGTTGACCACCATCCGCATGGAGGGCACCCAGTCGACGCCGTAGCCGCCGGCCGCGTTCCAGCCGGTCGCGTTGACGGCCGCCTCGCCGCCGCCGAGCTTCCACGGACCGCGGTTCAGTACGTACTGCAGCCAGCCCGGGCCCTCGGTGCCGAGGGTCTGGTTCTTCAGCTCCAGCTTGTGCAGGCGGCCCCAGCTCCAGGTGTCGATGTCCTTGCCGAGCTTGGCCGTCAGGTCCCAGCGGGCGTCCTTCAGGGCACGCGCGAGCAGCTCGTCACGGGTGGCGGTGGCCTTGTTGTTGCGGTTGCCCGGCGTCTGCCACCAGTCGTTCTTCTCATCGTTGATGATCTTGCGGACGACCTCGAACCAGCGGTCGCCGCCGTCCGGCTGCGCCGAGTGCGCGTCGCGCTGGCCGCACTCGCGGACCTTGCGGTCCTCGTCGGCCGGGCCGGTGTTGTCGACCGGCGTGACGCTCAGGCACTGGCCCTCGACGCGCAGCTCCTTGGGCAGCTTGTTGCCGAAGGCGAGCTTCAGCACGTTGCGCCACACGGAGTTGAAGTACGCGGCCGCCGCCGAGTCCGGGTTCTGGGTGTAGTCCCAGTTCTCCAGGAGCTGCTGCGCCTCGCGGACGTACTTGTCCTTGACGTCGATCTTGAGCAGCTTGGGCACGAGCAGCTTGGCGATCTCGCTGCTGTTGTCCATCTGCATGAGCCGCATGTCGTCGGTGGAGATCTTCCCGCCGCCGTCGATCTTCGACTTGATGAGGTCGGTGATCCGCTGGCTGCGGGTGCCGTAGCCCCAGTCCGTGGTGAGCGTGTACGGGTAGTCCTTGCCGACCACCGCCTGGTTGGCGGTCACGATGTAGCCGCGCTTGGGGTTGTACTCGTAGGGCAGCTCGTCCTGGTCGAGGTAGCCGGTCCACTTGTACTTCGAGGTCCAGCCCGGCGACGGCAGGGAGCCGTCGCCCTCGCCGCGCTCGGGGATGCGGCCGGGGAGCTGGTAGCCGATGTTGCCCTCGGTGTCGGCGTAGACGAGGTTCTGCGAGGGCACCTCGAAGTTCGTGGCCGCCTTGCGGAACTCGGTCCAGTTCTTCGCCTTGTCGATCTCGAAGACGGCGTCCATGGTGTTGCCCGGGTCGAGCGCGGTCCAGCGCAGCGCCATGCCGTAGCCGTCGCCGCGGTCCGGCGCCGTGGTGCCCACCGGGGCCTTCTTGCCGACCTTGACGAGCTCGTCGTTGCGGTCCGACAGGAGCGGGCCGTTGTTGGTCTCGCGGACGGTGATCGTCTTGGACGCGCCGCCGGCGACCTTGATGACCTCCTGGCGGGTCTTGAAGGCGACCGTCTTGTCGTCGTACAGGTAACCGCCGTTCTGGAACTTCTCCAGGTAGAGGTCGGTCACGTCGGCGCCCGAGTTGGTCAGGCCCCAGGAGATGTCCGCGTTGTGGCCGATGACGACGCCGGGCATCCCCGCGAAGGTGTAACCCGCGACGTCGTACTGGCACTTGGCGGAGACGCTCGTGCAGTGCAGGCCCATCTGGTACCAGACGGACGGGAGTTGCGGCGCGAGGTGCGGGTCGTTGGCGAGCAGCGGCTTGCCGGTGATGGTGTGCTTGCCGCCGACGACCCACGAGTTGGAGCCGATGCCGTTGCCGTTGGGCCCCAGGCCCGCGGAGTCGGGGATCTGGTCCAGGACGTCTGCGAGGCCGCCCAGCTGGCTCTGGAAGCCGCTGGGGGCGCCTGTGCCGCCCGTGAGGCCGGTACCGGCGGTGCTGGTGCCTGTGCCGGTTCCTGCGCCCGTGCCGGTGCCGCCGGTGCCTGTTCCGGTACCAGTGCCCGTGCCAGTCCCCGTGCCGGTGCCGGTCCCTGTGCCCGTACCCGTACCGTCGCCCGTGCCCGTGCCCGTGCTGGACGCCGAGTCGTCGTACGTGCCCGTGGCGCTGTTGTAGGCGCCCTCCTGCACGATCGGCTTGTTCCGGTCGTACGGGTACTCGGGGTACAGGTCCTTGATCTGCTTCGCGGTGAGGCGACTCGTCATCAGCGAACGGTCGATCTCGTCCTGCATGTTGCCGCGCAGGTCCCAGGCCATCGCCTTCAGCCAGGCCACGGAGTCGACCGGGGTCCACTTCTGCGGCTTGTAGTCGTTCTCGAAGCCCAGCGCGACGTACTCCGCGGAGATCGCCTTGGCGCTCTTGCCCGCCAAGTAGGCGTTGACGCCCTTGGAGTACGCCTGGAGGTACTTCTTCGTCTCGGGCGACAGCTTGGTGTCGTACTCCTTCTGCGCCACCCGCTGCCAGCCGAGGGTGCGCAGGAACTCGTCCGTCTTCACCTGCCCCTTGCCGAACATCTCGGAGAGGCGGCCGGAGGTCGTGTGGCGGCGCACGTCCATCTCGTAGAACCGATCCTGCGCCTGGACGAAGCCCTGCGCCGTGAACAGGTCCTCGTCCGAGGAGGCGTAGATCTGCGGGATGCCGTAGCCGTCCCGCTTGACCTGCACCTGGCCCTTGAGGCCGTCGATCTTGACCGAGCCGGTCGTCTGCGGCAAGGACGCGCGCACGCTGTCCACGCCCCAGTAGGCGCCGTATCCGATGCCCGCGACGACGGCCAACACGAGGACGATCACGAGCAGTCGGGCTCGGCGCCCCTTCTTCTTGCCGGACTGGCGACCGGCAGAGGCGTTCGTAGTGGAGGGCATCGCGATCCTTGCTGTCCTTCGCTAGCGGCTGGCTGGAGCAACCATACGAGCAGTGCGGTGCGGGCCCGGACGCGGAGTCAGGAACCGGGGGGCCATCCGTCGGCCGGGCGTCAAGAAAGCGTTAACGATTAGGTAAGGTAACGAAGTACCTGATCCCCCCTTGCGGCGCCCCTCGCGGAAGGACCGGCCCCTGACTGTCCACCACCTCAACCAGCTCCTGCTCGTCAGCGCTCTCGTATTGCTCGTCGCGGTCGCCGCGGTGCGCATCTCCTCGCGCAGCGGGCTGCCCAGCCTGCTCCTCTACCTGGGCATCGGCATCGCCATGGGCCAGGACGGCGTCGGCGACGTCTCCTTCAGCGACGCGGAGATGACGCAGGTCATCGGCTACGCGGCCCTCGTCGTGATCCTGGCCGAAGGCGGCCTGGGCACGAAGTGGAAGGAGATCAAACCGGCTCTCCCGGCGGCCGCCGCCCTGTCGCTCGTCGGAGTCGCGGTGAGCGTGGGGGTGACGGCGGCGGGCGCGCACTACCTCGTCGGCCTGGACTGGCACCAGGCCCTCATCATCGGCGCGGTGGTCTCCTCCACGGACGCCGCGGCCGTCTTCTCCGTCCTGCGCAAGGTGCCGCTCCCCTCGCGCATAACCGGCGTCCTGGAGGCGGAGTCCGGATTCAACGACGCCCCTGTCGTCATCCTCGTCGTCGCCTTCTCGGCCGCAGGGCCGGTCGAACACTGGTACGTCCTCGTCGGCGAGATCGCCCTGGAGCTCGCGATCGGCGCGGCGATAGGCCTCGCGGTCGGCTGGGCCGGCTCCTACGGCCTGCGCCATGTCGCGCTGCCCGCCTCCGGCCTCTACCCGATCGCCGTCATGGCCATCGCCACCGTCGCCTACGCCGCGGGCGCCATGGCCCACGGCAGCGGCTTCCTCGCCGTCTACCTGGCCGCCATGGTCATGGGCAACGCCAAGCTGCCGCACTGGCCGGCCACGCGCGGCTTCGCCGAAGGGCTCGGCTGGATCGCGCAGATCGGCATGTTCGTCCTGCTCGGACTGCTCGTCACGCCGCACGAACTGGCCGACGACATAGTGCCCGCCCTCCTCATCGGCCTCGTCCTCACCGTGGTCGCCCGCCCGCTCGGGGTGATCCTCAGCACGGCGCCCTTCCGCATCCCCTGGCGGGAGCAGGCCCTCATGTCCTGGGCGGGACTGCGCGGCGCCGTGCCCATCATCCTGGCGACCATCCCGATGGTGACCGGCGTCGAGGGCAGCCGCCGCATCTTCAACATCGTCTTCGTCCTGGTCGTCGTCTACACGCTCGTCCAAGGCCCCACGCTGCCCTGGCTCGCCAGGAAGCTGCGCCTGGGCTCCTCGGACGCCGCCGCCGACCTCCATCGAGTCCGCGCCCCTGGAGCGACTGCGCGGGCACCTGCTGTCCGTCTCCGTCCCGGACGGCTCGCGCATGCACGGCGTGGAGGTCGGCGAGCTGCGGCTGCCCAAGGGCTCCGCCGTCACCCTCGTCGTCCGCGAGGGCGCCTCCTTCGTCCCGTCACCCACCACCGTGCTGCGCCACGGCGACGAACTCCTGGTCGTGGCCACCGACCCGGTGCGCGACGCGGCCGAGGCCCGGCTGCGCGCCATCGCGCACGGCGGAAAGCTCGCCGGCTGGCTGGGCACAGGGGGCGAAACCGCCCGTTAACATGGTCGGACAGACACTGTTTCCCGCATTGTCTGCTGCATTGCTACCTGCACTGCTACGTGCATTGCGACCTGCACTGCTACCTGCAATGCGACCTGCATTGCTTTCCGAACCACTGAACTACCGACTCTGCCTGATGTAGAGCCGGCGCGACCGCAAAGCGGCCGCGGTCCCCTTGCGGCACCTCGCCCACGCGCGCGTGCACCGCATGGCCCAGGGCCTCTCCTGGCGCGGACCGCAGGTATCACTCGGTTCCCGGCGCATATGAGGACGGCTCTCGGCCCGGTGCTCCTCGACCAGGAGACCACCGGGCTACCAGGCGGCAGAAAGGCGAGGGCCGTGCCACAGAAGGACACGGTTCCCACCACCGACACCCGGCCGGGCTACGGCCGGCTGCTGCGCACCCGCGGGGCCTGGACGTTCCTGCTCCCCGGCTTCGCGGCGCGCCAGCCGTTCGCGATGCTGACCATCTCCATCGTGCTGCTCGTCCAGCACACCTCAGGGTCGTACGGCACCGCGGGCGCGGTCTCCGCGACGACCGGCGTCGCCATGGCGCTGTTCGCGCCGTACAGCGGCAAACTCGCCGACCGCTTCGGGCAGCGGGCCGTTTTGCTGCCCGGCGTCCTCGTGCACTGCGCGGCCGGGCTCACCCTGACCGTGCTCGCGCTGTCCGGGGCACCCACCTGGGCGCTGTTCCTCGCGGCCGTGCCCACCGGCGCCTCGACGCCCCAGATCGGGCCCATGGTGCGCGCCCGCTGGGGCGTCAAGCTGCAGGGCTCGCCGCTGATGCAGACCGCGGCCGCCTTCGAGTCGGTCACCGACGAGTTCACCTTCGTCCTCGGCCCGCTCTTCGCGACCGCGCTGTGCACCGGCATCAACCCCGCCGCGGGCCTCATCACCGAAGCCGCGCTCACCCTGGTCGGCGGCCTGCTGTTCGCCGCGCAGAAGAGCACGCAGCCGACGCCCGCGGCCCGTCGCACGGGCGGTTCCGCGGACGGCCACGCGCGCGTGGAGCACACCTCCGCACTGCGCGTCCCGGGTGTCCGGGTGCTCATCGTGACGTTCCTCGGCATCGGCTCCGTCTTCGGCGGCATGCAGGTCTCGCTCGCCGCCTACACCGAGGCGATCGGCGAACCCGGCCTCAACGGCGTCCTCTACGGCACCTTCGCCGCCGGCAACATGCTCTCCGGCCTCGTCTGCGGCGCCATCGCCTGGAAGGTCGCACCGCAGCGCCGCCTCCTCGTCGGCTACACCGCCCTCGCGCTCACCGCGTCCGGCCTCTGGGCGGCACAGTCGGTGTTGCTGCTCGCCGGGCTCGGCCTGCTGGTCGGCGTCTGCATCGCGCCGTCCCTGATCACCGGCTACACCCTCGTCGAGTCGATCGTCCCCGCAGGCTCCCGCACGGAGGCCTTCACCTGGCTGACCGGCGCGGTCGCCCTCGGCCAGGCCGCCGCCGTCACCGTGGCGGGACAGCTCGAGGACCGCTTCTGGGACGGGGCGGGGTTCCTTGTCCCCATGGGCGGCACCGTGCTCGCCCTCGTGGTCATGTTCCTGCTGCGCTCGCGGCTCGTGCCGCCGTCCTCGGGGCGCACCGTCGCACGTGGCGTCGGTCACCGACAGCCGGTGGCAGTGGACTGATCCTTCGGAATACGTCACTATGGACCGTCGTTAGCACTCATCGAGTGAGAGTGCCAGGAGGAAGACACAGTGCCGACTTACCAGTACCAGTGCACCGAGTGCGGCGAAGGCCTCGAGGCGGTGCAGAAGTTCACCGACGACGCCCTCACCGAGTGCCCCAACTGCGGTGGCCGCCTGAAGAAGGTCTTCTCGGCCGTCGGCATCGTCTTCAAGGGCTCGGGCTTCTACCGCAACGACAGCCGCGGCTCCTCGTCGAGCAGCAGCCCGGCGTCGTCGTCCTCGAAGTCGGGCTCCGACTCGTCGTCGAAGTCGTCCTCCGACTCCTCGTCGTCGTCTTCCTCGTCCTCCTCGGACTCGAAGTCGTCGTCCGGCTCGTCGACCGCTTCCGCCGGTTCCTCCAGCTCTTCCAGCTCGTCGTCCGCCGCCTAGGCGCGACCCTTCGCGAGAACGTCCCCAGGACGTCGTTCGAGGCCCTGCCGTTCCGACGGCGGGGTCTTCGGCGTTCGCGCCCTTGGTTACTGTGCTGACCATGGCGACCAATACGAACACGCATGCCGACGCCGCCGAGATCGGCGTGATCGGCGGCTCCGGCTTCTACTCGTTCCTCGACGACGTGACCGAGGTCCAGGTCGACACGCCCTACGGGCCGCCGAGCGACTCCCTCTTCCTCGGCGAGGTCGCCGGGCGCCGGGTCGCCTTCCTGCCCCGGCACGGGCGCGGCCACCATCTGCCGCCGCACCGCATCAACTACCGCGCCAATCTGTGGGCGCTGCGCTCCGTGGGCGTACGGCAGGTCCTCGGCCCGTGCGCGGTCGGCGGGCTCCGGGCGGAGTACGGACCGGGCACGCTGCTCGTCCCCGACCAGTTCGTGGACCGTACGAAGGCGCGGGCGCAGACCTACTTCGACGGGCTGCCGCTGCCGGACGGCACTGTGCCGAACGTCGTGCACGTCTCCCCGGCCGACCCCTACTGCCCCACGGGCCGCAAGGTCGCGGTGAAGGCGGCGCGCGGCAAGGACTGGGAGCCGGTGGACGGCGGCACCCTCGTCGTGGTCGAGGGCCCGCGCTTCTCGACCCGCGCCGAGTCGCGGTTCCACGCCGCGATGGGCTGGTCCGTCGTCGGCATGACCGGGCACCCCGAGGCGATGCTCGCGCGGGAGCTGGAGCTCTGCTACACGTCGATGACGCTGGTCACGGACCTCGACGCGGGCGCCGAGACCGGGGAGGGCGTCTCGCACGACGAGGTGCTCGAGGTCTTCGCGGCGAATCTGGGGCGGCTGCGGACGGTGCTGTTCGACGTCGTCGCGGGGTTGCCGGGGAACGGCGAGCGGGACTGTCTGTGCGCGGGGGCGCTCGGGGGGATGGATCCGGGGATCCGGTTGCCGTGACGGGGGCATGGGCCTGAGGGCTCGGGTGTTCTGCGTGCCGCGGAATTTCGCGTTCGGGTGTTCTGAGGGTCTCGGAACTTCACGTTCGGGTGAGTGAGTTGTTCACAACCCGTCGGTAGTGCACGGGGTTCAGCGGGATCCGGCCGGGAGGCGGATCGTGGTCGGCGAGACGGGCGAAGGGCTCGTCCTCCGATCCGACCCGTAGGCGGTGACGGCCATGTCCGCGACGACTTCCCCGACCCAGCTCAGTACTCCCCCGACCTCCGAGGTGCCGTCCTTCCCTCCCGTACGTGTACGGGGCCCGCGGTGGCGGATCGGACGCTCGGGGCGGCGCCGACGCGGGCCCGTCCTGGCCGCCGGGCTCGCGCTCACGGCGGCGGCGCTGGCGGCCGCGGTGCCGTCGTCCGGCGCGGGGCGCGGCCACGAGCGGGCACCGGCACCACCGGGCGAGCGGGCGCGCGGGCCCGCCGTGTCGGTGTCGGCGCCGGTACGGATCGCCGACGCCGGGGCCGTGCGGCTGCTGCGGCCCGGGGACCGGGTGGACGTGGTGGCGGCGCGGGCGGACGGCGGGCCCGAGGTACGGGTGCTGGCCTCCAGGGCGCGGGTGACGTCCGTGCCGGAGGCGGAAGCGCAGGCGGGAGCGGGACCCTCGGAACCGGATACGGGCGGGGCCGCAGCGGGCGGGGCGCTGGTGGTGCTGTCGGTGGGCCGCGCCACGGCTGTGCGGCTCGCGGGCGCGGGAGCCACTTCCCGGCTGGCGGTGACGGTGTGGTGACCGGCACCTCGACGGCGTGCGGAGCGTCAAGTCGCCCGATCGAGTTAGCGAATTGGACAGGTCTGACCCGTGCTGTCGTAAGTTGCGAAGCCGTCTGCTCCGCAACCGGCGCATGTGAAGAGAGGCCTCCTGGTGAGCAAGAAGAACGAGCCGAGTCTGTGGGAGGGCTTCAAGGCCTTCCTGATGCGCGGCAATGTGATCGACCTGGCGGTGGCGGTCGTCATCGGCGCCGCGTTCACCAACATCGTGAACGCGGTGGTGAAGGGGGTCATCAACCCGATCGTCGGCGCCTTCGGCACCAAGGACCTGGAGGGCTACAAGTCCTGCCTGAAGGGCCCGTGCGGCGGGGACGACGGCATCGAGATCCTGTGGGGCTCGGTCCTGAGCGCGGCGCTCGGCTTCCTGATCACGGCCGCGGTCGTCTACTTCCTGATGGTGCTGCCGATGGCCAAGTACCTGGCCCGGCAGGCCGAGCGGAAGGCGGCGCGGGAGGGCGCGGCGGAGACGGTCGAGGTCTCGGAGCTGGAGGTTTTGAAGGAGATCCGCGACGCGCTGGTGGCGCAGCGGGGCGGTTCGGGGCGGGCGGAGCCCTAGCGGTTGCCCGTTGCGGGGCGCGCCGGGTTTTGACCTCTGTCCGGTGCGGGGCGCGGCGGGTCCTGGCCTTTGTCCGGTGCGGGGCGCGGCGGATCCTAGCCCTTGTCCGGCGCGGGGCGCGGCGGGTGCTGGCCGGGGTTCGGTCCGGGGCGCGTCGGGTCCCGGCGGGGGCTCAGATGTGGTGGGGCGGCTTCTCGTCGAGGAAGCGGGCCAGGTCCGCGGCGCTGTTGTCACCGGACGAAGGGCGCTCGCCCCAGCCACGATCCGTGTCGTCGGCGGACTGGGCCGTCAGCGGGTCGTCGAAGATCAGCGCGGTCTTGGGGTCGCGCGGCTCGGGGGCGGGGGCGGTACTCATGCATCCAGGGTACGTCGGGCCCCCGGCCGCCCGGGCCCGCCCGCGCCGGGCCCCGGATCCCGGCGACTCAGGGACAGACGCCTCCGCCTCGTCCGGCGATCCAGGTGCCGGTGCCTCCGTCCCGCCTCCCCATCTGGTCTCCTGTCCGCATGAAGCCCACGTCCTCCTCCCCACCCCCCTCGCCCCACACGCCGGACGAATCCGGCGGCGAGGCCCCCGCCCCGCACAACACACCGCACCCGCACAGCTCGCCCGTGCGCCGTTTGCGGGCGAGGGGGCGGGACGAGAAGCACCGCGTCGCCTCGTCGCTCGAGCTGTTCTTCGACCTCTGTTTCGTCGTCGCGGTGGCGCAGGGCGGCGTGGAGCTGGTGCACGCGGTCGCCGAGGGCCACACGGGCACGGGGGTGATCGACTACGCGCGGGTCTTCTTCGCCATCTGGTGGGCCTGGATGAACTTCACCTGGTTCGCCTCGGCGTACGACAACGACGACGTGATCTACCGGGTCGTCACGCTCGTCCAGATCGCGGGCGTCCTGGTGCTCGCGGCGGGGGTGTCGAGCGCCTTCGAGGACGACTTCACGGTGGTCTACCTCGGCTACTTGGTCATCCGGCTCGCGATGGCGGCGCACTGGCTGCGCGCGGCGAAGGCGACGCACGGGGCCGAGCGGACGGTCGCGCTGCGGTACGCGGGCGGCATCCTGCTCTGCCAGGTCGGCTGGCTCGGGTTGATGCTCACGCCGTCCGGGGTGCGGAACTGGGTGTTCCTGGTGATGGCGATCCTGGAGATGTGTGTACCGGTGTTCGCGGAGAAGCACCGGCAGACCACCTGGCACCCGCACCACATCTCCGAGCGCTACGGCCTGTTCACGATCATCGTGCTCGGCGAGACGATCGCGGCGGCGACGGTCGCGGTGAAGTCGGGCGTGCAGGAGAACGACGCGCTCGGCGAGCTGCTGCCGATCGCGGCCGGCGGCGTCCTCATCGTCTTCGCCGCCTGGTGGATCTACTTCGCGGTGCCGATCCACGAGCGCCTGCGGACGCGCGGGCAGGCGTTCCTGTGGGGCTACGGCCACTACTTCGTCTTCGCGTCGGCGGCGGCGATCGGCGCGGGCCTGGAGGTGGCCGTGGAGCAGGCGGTCGGCGAGGCGCACATCTCGACAACCGCGGCGTCGGCGGCCGTGACCATCCCGTCGGCACTGTTCCTGCTGATGGTGTGGGCGCTGCACGCGCGGTACTTCAAGGTGGGCACGGCGCAGCAACTGACGCTGCCGTTGGGTGCGGTGCTCGTGCTGGCTTGCACGTTCGCCGGGCACTGGGCGGTGTTCGCGGCGGGTGTCGTGGCGGGGCTCACGGTGGCCACCGGCGTGGTGTTGTCGGCGCGCAAGGCACGGCGGGCAGGCGCCGAGCACGCCTGATTCGCGCACAACTGTCGTGGTACGCATGGCGAATGGCGACGGACCGAGCACGCTCACCGAAGACACCGGCCGCACCGGCCACACCAGCCGCACCAGCCGCACCGGCAACGCCGACTACACCGGCTGCACCGGCTGCACCGGCTGCACCGGCTGCACCGGTTGCACCGACGACCGGGAACATGGCCACGACAGCACCGCCAACGGCTGCCGCACCGCCCCCCACGCCCACATCGGCACCAGCATTTTCATCCGCACCGGCATCCGCACCGGCACCGGCACCCGCTTCCGCACCGGCGGCGTCATCGCGGCCCCTGAACGACGCCCTCACCGACGTGACCGGCCTGCGGGTCGGGCACGCCACGCTGACCGGTGACGGCTTCCTCACGGGCACCACGGTCGTGCTCGCCCCCGAGGGCGGCGTGGTCGCCGCCGTCGACGTGCGCGGCGGCGGTCCCGGCACCCGGGAGACCGACGCGCTCGACCCGCGCAATCTGGTCCGGCGCATCGAGGCGATCGTGCTGACCGGCGGCAGCGCCTACGGGCTCGACTCGGCGTCCGGCGTGATGGCCTGGCTGGAGGAGGCGGGCCGCGGGGTCCCGGTCGGCGGGCCCGGCCAGGTCGTCCCGGTGGTACCCGCCGCCTGCGTCTTCGACCTGGGCCGAGGCGGCGACTGGCGGGCCCGGCCCGACGCCACCACCGGCCGCGCGGCAGTGGAGGCCGCCGCCGCGACGGAGCCCAACTCCGCGGTCCCGGAGGGCAATGTGGGCGCGGGCACCGGCGCGCTCGTGGGCCGCTTGCGGGGCGGCATAGGCACCGCGTCCACAGTGCTCGGCACGGGGATCACGGTGAGCGCGCTGGTGGTGGCCAACGCGGCGGGCTCGGCGCTCGACCCGGCGACCGGCGCGTTGTACGGGGAGTTCTTCACGGCACAGGGCCCGGTGCGGTACCCGGCCCCCGCCCTCCACGAAGCGGCGACAAACCGCCTCGCCGCAACCGCGACCACGACCACGACCACGACCACGACCGCAACCGCAACCGCAACCACACGTAAATCCACGCCCGCGTCCACCCCCGCCACCGCATCCGCATTCGCCCCCACCCCGCCCCTCAACACCACCCTCGCCATAGTCGCCACCGACGCCGAGCTGAGCCGGGCGCAGGCGCAGAAGGTGGCGGGTACGGCGCACGACGGGATGGCGCGGGCCGTGCGCCCGGTGCATCTGCTGAACGACGGCGACACGGTGTTCGCCATCGCGACCGGGGCCCGCCCGCTGGACGAGGCGAACCCGCTCGCGCTGAACGAGATACTCGCGGCCGGCGCCGACCTCGTGACGCGAGCGATCGTCCGGGCCGTACGGGCGGCGGAGTCGGCGGACGGCCCCGGCGGCACGTACCTGTCCTACACAGACCTGTACGGCGTAACAGCCCCTTCACGGGCGTAACAGAACTGTCCCTGTGTCCCCGTTCACAGCAAGCGGAAGGAACCTCTCCGGCCGTCCGGCGCTCTCTCCCCGTACCGGATCAACCGACCGCAACACCTAAGAACGCCCAAGAACACCCAAGAACACTGAAGAAGGCACAGAAGGAGCAGACCGTGAGAAGGCAGAACCTGGTCGTCGCGTGCGCCACTCTCGTCATCGGCGCCCTCACCCTCACGGCCTGCGGCGGCAGCGCCACCGCGGACGACGACAAGAACGGCGGCAAGGACAGCGCGGAGAACGCCCCGCAGATCACGATCTCCGCGAAGGACGGCTCGACCGGCGCGTCCATCAACACGACCGGGGTCAAGGTCAGCGACGGCAAGCTCACCGACGTCAAGATGGTCGAGTCCGCGTCCGGCAAGCAGGTCGCTGGCGCGATAGCCGCGGGCGGCACCGCCTGGAAGCCGAAGGAGCAGCTGGAGCGCGGCACCAAGTACCGCCTCTCCGCGACCGCGAAGGACGGCGAGGGCCACACCGCCGCCGCCAACTCGATCTTCACCACGGTCTCCGACGCGAACAGTTTCATCGGCACGTACACGCCGGACAACGGCACGACGGTCGGCGTGGGCATGCCGGTGTCGTTCACGTTCGACAAGGCGATCACGGACCAGAAGGCCGTGCAGTCGCACATCAAGGTCACGTCCAGCAGCGGACAGCAGGTCGTCGGCCACTGGTTCAACTCGCAGCGCCTGGACTTCCGGCCCGAGGACTACTGGAAGGCCGGGTCCAAGGTCACGATGAAGATCGCGCTCGACGGGGTCGAGGGCGCCAAGGGCATCCACGGCGTGCAGGACAAGACGGTCACCTTCACCGTCGGCCGCAAGCAGGTCGCCACGGTCGACGCGAAGACGCAGCAGATGACGGTCGTGCGCGACGGCCAGACCCTCAAGACGGTCCCGGTGTCGACGGGCAGCGCCGACCACCCCACCTACAACGGCCAGATGGTGATCTCCGAGAAGTTCGTCCAGACGCGGATGAACGGCTCGACGGTCGGCTTCGGCGGCGAGTACGACATCCCGGACGTGCCGCACGCGATGCGCCTGTCGCAGTCCGGCACGTTCATCCACGGCAACTACTGGAGCTCGCCCGGCATCTTCGGCGCGCAGGGCACCAGCCACGGCTGCGTCGGCATGCGGGACGTGAAGGGCGCGGGCGGTGACACGACCGCCAAGTGGTTCTTCGACAACTCGCTCGTCGGCGACGTCGTGGTCGTCAAGAACTCCCCCGACAAGACGATCTCCCCCGACAACGGGCTCAACGGCTGGAACCTGAGCTGGAGCGAGTGGACGGCGGGTGCCTCCGCCTGACCCTGACTCGGGGTAACCACCCCCTCACCAGGGCGGACGAAAAACCGTCACCTCACGGGCCGCGCGGGAACCTCCCGCGCGGCCCGCGCGTTGTCAGGACAGGTTCTCCAATTACCGTTCCGCGTTTGCGATTTCCCGGACATGATGTCCGAAGCAGGGGCTACGGTATGCACCCACAAGGTGACATGCAGCAATGCCGGGAGGTGCCTTGAGCGTTCCGCACGACTATGAACACGACGCCGTCTCGTCGGCCACAGCCCCCACGTCACCCACGCCCGACGAGCACCTGGCGCAGCTTCTCGGCCGCGCCCTCAATTCGTTCGAACTGCCCGACGAGACCCTGCACCTGCTCGACAGCGCGCTCGCGTACGCCGGTTCGCTGCACTCGGCCCATCACAGCGGCGGCCGCCACCGCGAGACGTACCGGCACACCTGGCTGCTCGCCGACGGCAGTCCGCTCACCCTCTGGGAGCTGGTCCACAACACCGGCCGGGACGGCACGGAGCAGCACGAGGTCTACGTCACCGAGGACGAGCTGCACCTCGCCACGGGCCGCCTGCCGCTCCCCCCGGAAGCCACCCCGGACTTCGACCTCCACGTGCCCCTCGCCCCCGTCCAACTGCCCGCGGTCCCGCCCGAGCGCCACCGCTTCGGCCCCGCCGACCCGGACAGCTCCGTCGACCACGCACGTCGGCTGCTGCGCCGCGCGGAGAACGCGGACCCGTCGACCCGGCCGGGGCCCGGCACGGCGAGACTGCTGGGGGAGGCGTGCGCGCACCAGATCACGCAGGCGTTCGGCCGCCGCGTCAGCCAGGGGTTCGCGCTGTACGAGCACGCGTTCCTGCTGCGGGACGGAGCCGAGGTCAGCCTGTGGGAGGTCGAGCACACAGCGACGCCGGACGGCCGCCACATGTGCGAGGTCTACGCGACCCAGGAAGCGGCCCGCGCGGCGATCGAGCACCGGGCGGCGACGAAGCGCCGGACGAGCGCCTGACCCTCCGCGCGTCGGCTCAGCTCCGGCCGAACTGCCGTACCAGACCGGCGAACGCGTCCTGCTCGTCGGCCGTCAGCGGAGCCGACTCCGCCGCCGGGGCCTGCGACTGCTTCGGCAGCACGCCCTGCGGCAGCCGCCGCGCCGCCTCGGGCGGAGCGAGCGCCACGACGCGCACCAGTCGGACCAGTCCGACCACCCATGCCACCGTGGCGACCGCGAGAATCACCAGGCCTATCTGCTGAAGGATCGACACGTGCTCAGGCATGCCCCCCAGTGAACACCACGCTCCGGGCCTTTGGTCCCGGACCGTGATGTATCTCGCAGGAACGGACAGTTCCGACGGTAGGGGGCCTACCGGCTTTAGCGGCCGTTCCGCCTCTTACGCGGCGGTCGGCACCTTCGCCCCGTCAGCCGCGGACGCCTCACCCTCGCCGTTCCCCGACACCGTTCCCGGCGCCGCCTTGCGCATGCCCTTCAGTACGACGACCAGGCCGGCCGCGACGCATACGCCGGCGGCGACCGCGATCAGGTAGAGGAACGGGCTGCCGATCAGCGGGACCACGAAGATGCCGCCGTGCGGGGCGCGCAGGGTGCAACCGAAGGCCATCGACAGGGCGCCGGTGACCGCGCCGCCCGCCATGGACGCGGGGATGACGCGCAGCGGGTCGGCCGCGGCGAACGGGATCGCGCCCTCGGTGATGAAGGACGCGCCGAGTACCCACGCCGCCTTCCCGTTCTCCCGCTCGGCCTTGGTGAAGAGCCGGCCGCGCACGGTGGTGGCGAGCGCCATGGCCAGCGGCGGGACCATGCCCGCGGCCATCGCCGCCGCCATGACCTTGAGCGAACCGTCGGTCGGGCTGGCGAGGCCGCCGACCGCGAAGGCGTAGGCGACCTTGTTGAGCGGGCCGCCGAGGTCGAAGCACATCATCAGGCCGAGGATCACGCCGAGCACGATCGCGTTGGCGCCGGACAGGGAGTTGAGCCAGTCCGTGAGCGCGCTCTGGAGGGAGGCGATCGGCTTGCCGATCACCACGAACATCAGGAAGCCGACGGCGATCGAGGAGAGCAGCGGAATGACGACGACCGGCATGATGCCGCGCAGCACGGCCGGAACGTCGACCTTCTGGATCGCCATGACGACGCCACCCGCGATGAGCCCCGCGGCGAGACCGCCGAGGAACCCCGCGTCGACGGTGAGCGCGATCGAGCCGCCGACGAAGCCCGGCACGAGCCCCGGCCGGTCCGCCATGCCGTACGCGATATAGCCCGCGAGGACCGGGACGAGGAAGGCGAACGCGGCCTGGCCGGTGTAGAAGAGCAGCGCCGCCCAGCTGGTCGTGGAGGTCCAGCCGAAACTGTCGAGGAGGGTCTCGACCTTGACGTCCGCGACCTCGTACCCGCCGATCGCGAACCCGAGCGCGATGAGCAACCCCCCGGCCGCCACGAACGGCACCATGTAACTGACGCCCGACATCAACCACTTACGGAGCTTTGTGCCGTATCCGTCCTGGGAGTCGCCGGAGTTTTCCACAGGTGTGGATGAAGCCGCGTCGCCGGACGGGGACGTCACCTCGCCGCGGGACGCCTTCTCCTGTACTTGCGCGATGAGTTCGGCGGGGCGGTTGATGCCCGCCTTCACGCCGACGTCGACCGTGGGCTTTCCGGCGAAGCGGTCCTTCTCGCGGACCGGGACGTCGTGGGCGAAGATCACACCGTCCGCCGCGGCGATCACCTCCGGGGCGAGGCGGGTGAAGCCCGCCGAGCCCTGGGTCTCCACGACCAGTTCGACGCCGTCGGTGTCGCGGGCGGCGTTCTCCAAGGACTCGGCGGCCATGTAGGTGTGGGCGATGCCCGTGGGGCAGGAGGTGACGGCGACGATCTTGAATGTCCCGCTCCCCTCAGACGCAGAGCTCCCCTCGGACGCAGGCCTCCCCTCAGCCACAGGGGCCCCCTCCGCCCGATCGGGCTCCGGTTCTACGGGGTCCGGGGCCGGGGCCGGGGCCTCCCCGCGGATCTGGGCCGCCGCGCGCTCCGCGTTCGTCGCCGCGCGCAGCGACGCCTTGAAGTCCTCGTCCATCAGTTGCCGGGCGAGGGCGGAGAGGATCGTGAGGTGGGCGTCGTCGGCGCCGGACGGGGCCGCGATCAGGAAGATCAGGTCGGCGGGGCCGTCCGGGGCGCCGAAGTCGATGCCGTGGGCCGCGCGGCCGAACGCGAGCGTGGGCTCGGTGACGTGCGCGCTGCGGCAGTGCGGGATGCCGATGCCGCCGTCGAGGCCGGTCGGCATCTGGGCCTCGCGGGCGGCGACGTCGGCCAGGAAACCGTCCAGGTCGGTGACGCGGCCCAGGGTCACCATGCGCTGCGCCAGGGAGCGGGCGGCCTCGGTCGTGGTCTGCGCGGACAGGTCGAGGTCGACCAGTTCCGCGGTGATCATCTCCGTCATCGCGGGCTCCTTGGATGCGGGTGAGGGTGCGGGATGAGAGGTGCGGGTGCGGGGCAGGACAAGAAAAGGGCGCTCATCGCGTCACCGGTTCCGTCAGCGGGCTGTCGAGCGGCAGCTCCGCCGTCAGCGTCACCGCCGCCGGGGCCAGGTCCGCCGGTGCAGGCATCGCACTGCCGGGCAGTTGCACCGCCGCCGCCCCGTGCGCGACCGCCGATGCCAGCGCGGCCGGGCCCGCGCCGCCCGCGATGAGGAAACCGGCCAGGGAGGAGTCGCCCGCGCCGACGTTGCTCCGTACGGCGTCGACCGGGGCGCTCGCGAACCAGGCGCCCGCCGGGTCGACGAGGAGCTGCCCGTCCGCGCCGAGCGAGGCGAGGACAGCGACCGCGCCGAGGTCGCGCAGCTCCTCCGCCGCCTTGACCGCGTCGCCGACCGTGGCGAGCGGGCGCCCGACGGCCTCGGCGAGCTCCTCGGCGTTGGGCTTCACCACGTCGGGGCGCTCGCGCAGGGCGGCCAGGAGCGCGGGCCCGGACGTGTCGAGCGCGATCCGGGCGCCCGCCTCGTGCGCACGGGCCACCGACTCCGCGTACCAGGACGGCGCGAGGCCGCGCGGGAGGCTGCCGCAGCAGGCGATCCAGGCGGCGCCCGACGACCGTTCGCCGATGACCTGGAGGAACGCTTCCGCCTCGGCCGCGGACAGTTCGGGCCCCGGCGCGTTGATCTTCGTGAGCGTGCCGTCCGGTTCGGCGAGCGCGATGTTCGACCGGGTCTGACCCGCGACCGGCACCGGGGCGACCTCGATGCCCTGCTCGGCCAGCAGCTCCGCGACCAGGGCGCCGGGCGCGCCGCCCAGCGGCAGCACGGCGAGGGTGGGGGCACCGGCGGCGGCGACGGCGCGGGAGACGTTGACGCCCTTGCCGCCCGGGTCGACGCGTTCGCCGGTGGCGCGTACGACTTCGCCGCGGTCGAGGCCGGGAAGCTCGTAGGTGCGGTCGAGGGAGGGGTTGGGGGTGACGGTGAGGATCATGCCGCGGTCGCCGTTTCCGTACGGGGATGTGCTGGTGGTGCTGCAAGTGCCGGGCCGGTGACGCTCATACGCGGGTCACTTCCGTGCCGGACGCCTCGATCTCCGCCGCGTCGGCCTCGGCCAGGCCGCTGTCCGTGATCAGCAGGTCCACCTGGGCCAGGTCCGCGAACCGCGCGAAGTGTTCCTGCCCGAACTTGCCCGAGTCCGCGAGGAGCACGACCCGGCGGGCCGCGGCGACGGCGGCGCGTTTGACGGCGGCCTCGGCGAGGTCGGGGGTGGTCAGTCCGGCGCCGGCGGAGAACCCGTTGGCCGCGAGGAAGACGACGTCCGCGCGGATCTCGCCGTACGCGCGCAGCGCCCACGCGTCGACGGCGGCGCGGGTGCGGTGGCGGACCCGGCCGCCGATGAGGTGGAGCTGGATGCCGGGGTGGTCGGCGAGGCGCGCGGCGGTGGGCAGGGAGTGCGTGACGGCGGTGAGTTCGGAGTCCAGCGGCAGTGCGGCGGCGAGCCGGGCCACGGTCGAACCGGCGTCGAGGACGACGCTGCCCTCGGCCGGCAATTCGGCGAGGGCGGCGCGCGCGATGCGGTCCTTCTCGTCGGCGGCGGTGGACTCGCGCTCGGCGAGGTCGGGCTCGAAGTCGAGCCGCCCGGCGGGGATGGCGCCGCCGTGCACGCGGCGGACGAGTCCGGCCCGGTCCAGGGCCTTCAGGTCGCGGCGGACGGTCTCGGCGGTGACCTGGAACAGCTCGGCGAGCGACAGCACGTCGACCCGGCCGCCGTCGCGGGCGAGGCGGAGGATCTCCTGCTGGCGCTCCGGTGCGTACATGCCCGTTTACCTGTGCCCTTGCCTGTGACTGTGCCTGTGATTGTGCCTGTGACTGCGCCCGGGCCGTGCCCGAACCTGTGGCTTCACGGGGAGGGTACGGCCCCTCATCCGGAAAGTAAACAGGTTCGGGCACGGCCCGGGCATAAACAGACATAGGCTCAAGCGGGCCGGGTCACACCAGCTCAGGTTCGCGCTCGCGCTCCTCCAGCGGGGCGTCGGCGCCGGGCGCCGTCCCGTCCGGTCCGCCGACAGGCTTGCGCGGCAGCGCGAACATCAGCAGGAAGATGCCGACGAGGATGCCCGCCGCCCAGAGCAGCGAGTTGTGGAACCCGTCGATGAAGGCGGCGTTGCCCGCGCCCCGCTTCACGTGGTCCTCGACGACGTTGAAGAAGATCACCGAGACGAGGCTGAGGCCGAGCGCGTTGCCCATCTGCATCACTGTGTTGATCAGCCCGGACGCCGAACCGGCGTGCTCGCGCGGCACCTCGGAGAGCACCGCGTCCGTCAACGGGGCGACGATCAGCCCCATGCCGAGCCCCATCACGACGAGCGGCAACGCCATCTGCCAGGAGGCGATCGAGAGACCGTAGTGCCCGGACTCCCACACGTAGATCAGCACGCCCGCGGCCATCGTCAGCGCGCCCGCCTGCAGCACCTTGCGGCCGAAGCGCGGCACCAGTTGCTGCACGGAGATCCCGGCCGCGACGGAGACGGCGATCGAGAACGGCACACCGGTCAGACCGGCCCGCAGCGCGCTCCAGCCGAGGCCGAGCTGCATGTAGAGCGTCCAGGTCAGGAAGAAGACGCCGGTCGTGACGCCGAAGACGGTCTGGACGGCGATGCCCGCCGCGAAGCTCTTGACCTTGAAGAGGGAGAGCTCGATGAGCGGCGACCCGTCGCGCCGCGCCTTGGCCTTCTCGTACGCGATGAGCACGGCGACGATCACGACGGACGCGGCCATCATCACGTAGCCCCAGACCGGCCAGCCGTTCTCGCGGCCCTGCGTCAGCGGGTAGACGAGCGCCAGCATGGCGAGGGTGACGAGGACGACGCCGACGAGGTCCAGCTTGAGCGCGGTCGGTGCCTTCGACTCGCTGATGACGCGCGAGCCGAGGATGAGCGCCGCGATGCCGACGGGCAGGTTGATGAGGAAGATGGGCCGCCATTCGAGACCGAACAGGTTCCACTCGGTGAGCAGCGCGCCGAGCAGCGGACCCGTGACGGCTCCGAGACCGACGATCGCGCCGAACAGCCCGAACACCTTGCCGCGTTCGTGCGCCGGGAACGTCGCGTGGACGATCGACAGGACCTGCGGGACCATCAGCGCCGCCATGCCGCCCTGGAGGATGCGGGAGGCGACGAGCATCTCCGGGTTCGCGGCGAGACCGCACAGCGCGGAGGCCACGGTGAACCCGGCGATGCCGATCAGGAAGAGCCGCTTGCGGCCGAAGATGTCGCCGAGCCGCCCGCCCGTGATGAGCAGCGCCGCGAAGGCGAGCGCGTAACCGGCGGTGATCCACTGGATCTGGCCGGTGGAGGCGCCCTCGTCGTGCTGGATGGTGGGCAGGGCGACGTTGACGATCGTGACGTCGACGAGGTCCATGAACGCGGCGACCATCACGATCGCGAGCGCGAACCAGCGCCGGCGGTCCTGAACGACGTCTGTGTGAACGACGTCCGCCTGAACGGCGTCTGCCTGAACGACGTCTGCGTGAACGACGTCCGGGTGGGTGGGCGAACTCGGTGAAGTCATGGAAGGAACGTAGAGGCGCAGTAGGTCAGATCGTGTCCTACATCTGCGGCATTCTTACGGGCATGACGACGACCAGCACGGACACCCCGGCCCGGTTGCTCCAACTCCTCTCCCTCCTCCAGACGCCGCGCGAATGGCCCGGCGGCGAACTCGCCGACCGGCTCGGCGTCTCGCGCCGCACCGTGCGCCGCGACATCGACCGGCTGCGCGACCTCGGCTACCCCGTCCAGGCGTCCATGGGCGCGGACGGGGGGTACCGGCTGATCGCGGGCAAAGCGCTGCCGCCGCTCGTCCTCGACGACGAGGAGGCGGTCGCGATAGCGGTGGGGCTGCGGGCCGGGGCCGGGCACGCGGTCGACGGGATCGAGGAGGCGTCGGTGCGGGCGCTGGCCAAGCTGGAACAGGTCCTGCCCTCGCGCCTCCGCCACCGCGTCAGCACGCTCCAGGCCGCGACCATCCCGCTGACCTCGGGCGACGGGGCCACCATCGCGCCCGAGACGCTGACGGTCCTCGCGTCGGCCGCCGCCGGGACGGAACGGCTCCGCTTCCACTACCGCGCGGCCGACGGCACGGAGACGCGCCGCTTGGTGGAACCATTGCGGCTCGTCTCGACCGGGCGCCGCTGGTACCTCGTCGCGTACGACATCGATCGCGACGCCTGGCGGACGTTCCGGGTCGACCGGGTCTCGGAGCCGTTCGCGACCGGGGCGCGGTTCGCTCCGCGGGAGGTGCCCGAGGGGGATGCGGCGGAGTATCTGCGGCGGTCCATGGAGGCGCGGGGTGGTGGGGCGTACGAGGTTGATGTGGAGTTCGCCGCGACGGTGGAGGAGGTCGCGGCGAAGGTGCCTCCGGCGGTGGGGCGGGCGGAGTCCTTGCCGGGGGGCGAGGCGTGCCGGCTCCGGGCGAGTGCCTCCGGGCCGGTCGAGTGGATGGCGGTGCGGCTGGCCATGACGGGCCTGGACTTCCGGGTCCGCGGGCCCGAGGCGCTCGCTGCCGCGGTCCGTGACCTGGCCCTTCGCTTGACCCGCGCGTCCGCGCCCCACACGACGGCCTGAGCCGCCGACAACAGATGCACACTCCGTGCGCCCTCCCCCACCGTCGTGCCGGGTCGCGCAGTCCCCCGCGCCCCCGAGATGCGCACTCCGTGCGCCATCTCAGGGGCGCGTCATACACGCACAGCTTTCAGGGGCGCGCCAGGAAGGCACCAAGAAGGGGGCGCGGCAAAGCCGCAAGCCTCCAGGGGCGCGAGGAACTGCGCGACCAGCCACGACGGCGGCGCACTCGGAGAACGACCGGCCGGGGCAGACGCCCAGGGGCGCGGGGAACTGCGCGACCAGCCACGACGGCGGCGCGGTCGAAGAAGGGCCGGGTGGGGCAGGCGCTCGCGGAGGGCCCGGTCGCGGCGGAGCCGAGAGACTGGGGCGGGGCCAAACGCGGACAGCCCGCGCAGTGCAGAGCCGAGAGCTGGGGCCGGGGCCAAACGCGGACAGCCCGCGCAGTGCAGAGCCGAGAGCTGGGGCCGGGGCCAAACGCGGACAGCCCGCGCAGCGAACCGCGCGGGCCGATCGATGTCCAGCTCCCAAGGGCTACGCCGCCGCGTCGAACCCCGTGTCCCGCGCCAGCTTCTTCAGCTCGAGCAGCGCATGCTTCTCGATCTGCCGGATCCGCTCACGCGTGAGCCCGTGCTCCTTGCCGACCTCGGTGAGCGTCCGCTCCCGCCCGTCCTCGATCCCGTACCGCATCTTGATGATGGACGCGGTCCGCTGATCGAGCCGGCCGATGAGATCGTCCAGCTCCTCCGAGCGCAGCAGGGTCAGAACGGACTGCTCCGGCGAGACAGCGGACGTGTCCTCAAGGAGGTCGCCGAACTGCGTGTCGCCCTCGTCGTCCACGGACATGTTCAGCGAGACCGGGTCCCGCGCCCAGTCCAGCACGTCCACGACCCGCTCAGGCTTCGTGTCGAGCTCGGCGGCGATCTCCGCGGGCTCCGGGTCCCGCCCGTTCTTCCGGTTGAACTCGCGCTGGACACGGCGGATGCGGCCCAGCTCCTCCACCAGGTGGACGGGGAGCCGGATCGTGCGGGACTGGTCCGCGATGGAACGGGTGATGGCCTGGCGGATCCACCACGTGGCGTACGTGGAGAACTTGAAGCCCTTGCGGTAGTCGAACTTCTCGACCGCGCGCACCAGGCCCGCGTTCCCCTCCTGGATCAGGTCGAGCAGGGGCAGGCCACTGCGCGGGTAGCGGCGGGCGACCGCCACGACGAGGCGCAGGTTGGACCGGATGAAGATGTCCTTGGCCTTCTCGGCCTCGGCGACCAGCGCCTCCAGCTCCTCGCGGGACGCTTCGACCGCGGCCTTGCTGTCGGAGACCTCTCCGTCGAGGATCTGCTGGGCGTAGACGCCCGCCTCGATGGTCTGGGAAAGGTCGACTTCCTTTGCGGCGTCGAGCAGCGGTGTGCGCGCTATCTCGTCGAGGTACATGCCGACCAGGTCGCGGTCGGCGATCTCCCCGCCTACGGCGCGAACACTGCGTGCCGCGTCAGTCTCGCCGGAGGCGGCGGACTTACGACGGGCTACGGCACGGGTTGCCATGCGTGCTCCCTTGCGATGGTAGGTCGGCTGGGCCGGACGGCTCGTTCACCCTCCCGGGTGCCCTGCATCTGATGGAAACAACGACTGGAATCCGGACAGAATTCCCAACAGGCCCCAACTTTTTTGTGATCATGCAGTACCCTGTGCCGCCACGCGGCGCACAAAGGAGCGGGAAGTTGCGGTCGGAGCCCACAGAGGTGCAGGTCAGGCCAGGGGTCGAGGGTGACCTCACGGCCCTCACGGACCTCTACAACCACTACGTACGTGAGACGCCGATCACCTTCGACACGGCCGTCTTCACCCCGGAAGAGCGACGTCCTTGGCTGCTCTCCCACCCTGAAGACGGCCCGTACCGTCTGATGGTTGCGCAGGACGTACGGAACGGGACCTCCGGCCCACTGCTCGGATACGCCACGTCCAGCCCTTTCCGCGCCAAAGCCGCGTACGACACGTCGGTGGAGGTCACCGTCTACTGCGCCCCGGACGCGGGCGGCCGCGGCATCGGCACTCTTCTCTACGCCGCCCTGTTCGACGCCCTCGCGGGCGAGGACCTGCACCGCGCGTACGCGGGCGTCACCCAGCCCAACGAGGCCTCGGTCCGCCTCCATACCCGTTTCGGCTTCACCCATGTCGGCACGTACCGCGAGGTCGGCCGCAAGTTCGGCACGTACTGGGACGTCGCCTGGTACGAGAAGGAACTCCGCCCTGCGGACTAGGCCGCGCCCGGGCCCGCTCTGGGACCACGGACTGTTACGCCCCGCGCACGACGCGCCTACCGTCCAGACATGGACTCGCTCACGAACCCGCGCCTGGACGACGACACGACGGGCACCCTCGACGAAGCGCTGCAGCGGCTGCACCGGACCGGGCCCGAGTTCGAGGGCTGGCTCAGCAATCACGGTCCGATGGCCGTCGAGTCCCTGGTACGCGGCGGCCAGGCGCCCCGCGTGCACCGCTGGCTGGACCACTACGAGCGACGCCTGGACGACATGCCCGCGCGCACGCTGCCCCTCCGCGACGACGACTGGCAGTCCGCGCTGGGCGACCCGCGCCGCCTGGCGGACTGGATCACCTACTTCGAGCGCGCCGTGGCCGAACGCCCCTGGCGTGACGTGCTCGCGGAGTGGTGGCCTCGTCTGCTCCCCGGCATCGCGGCGGGCGCCACACATCCCGTGATCCGCGTCGGCCACGCGGTACGCACGTTGCTGACGGCGCCACCGAACGAGCCCCGCCTCGCCGAACTCGCCCACGGCCTGGGCTACTGGGCGGCCCGCCACCAGCCGCTGCCGCCGCTGACCGCGCTGCCGTCCGCGCCGGACGCGCCGTCGGCCCTGGACGCGGTGCCGCTCGTCCCCGACCAGAGCGGGGGAATCCTGGCCCGCTTCGACCAGCTCAGCGGCTTCCCCGCGTGGGCGGCGGGCCCGGTCGACCCGGACGCGGCGCGCGACCGGCTCGGGGAACTGGTCGCGGCGGCGGTCCACCGTTACGCCACACACGCCCACGGCAACCCCGTGATGCTCGTCCACGCGGCGACGGCACCCAACGCGGTCCTCCGCACGCTCCCCGCCCTCCCCCGCGAGCTCTGGCCGGCGTCCCTGAAGGCGGCCTGGTCGGCAAGCGCGGCGGTGACAGCGGCGTACGCGGCACCGGTAGCGCCCCCATACGTACCCGGCGCTTCATCATCCCCGGAGGACCTGTTCGCCCGAGCGGCAGCACACGGCGACGACCACGCGATCAAGTTCACGGACACGGCCTTGGACGTAGCCGACGAGCCCGCCCTGACCGCGGCCGCCCGCGCCCTCACCTTGATCGAGCCGGCCTGAGGCCTCGTGGGAGCCCGCGGCCCGGTGGGGGCTGATCGCGCAGTTCCCCGCGCCCCTGAAATGCGCACTACGTGCGCCATTTCACGGGGCGCGCCCCGGTGACGGCGCGCCCGAGTGACGGCGCGTCCCGGTGGGGAAGCGCCGTCCAGGGGCGCGCCACTTGAGGAGGCGCGGCGCAGCCGCAAGCCTCCAGGGGCGCGGGGAACTGCGCGAGCAACCACGACGGCGCCGCACGCAAGAACAACGGACCGGGGCACCCCCCTTCAGGGGCGCGGGGAACTGCGCGCCCAGCCACAACGGCGCCGCACCCGCCCTACGACCACAACCCCGTCAACCGGCCAACCGGCCAACCCGCCGTCCCCCCAACCCGCTACCCGAACTGCACAGACCTCTTCGCCAACCCCATCCAGAACCCCTCAATAACCGCCCGCTGCGCCCCAAGCTCCCCAACCGCCTCCGCCGCCCCCATCGCCACAAACAGCGGAGCAAAGTGTTCCGTACGCGGATGAGCCAACCCCCCGGCCGGAGACGCGTGCGCGAAGTCGAGCAGCCCGTCCACATCCCCCGCGTCGAGCGCCCGCTGCCCCCAGTCGTCGAACTCCGCAGACCACGACGGAACGCCACCCCCCTGACGCAACGCCGCGAGGTTGTGCGTGAAGAACCCGGACCCGACGATCAGCACCCCCTCGTCCCGCAAGGGAGCGAGCCGCCGCCCGATGTCCATGAGCTTCTGCGGATCGAGCGTCGGCATGGACACCTGGAGGACGGGGATGTCGGCCTCCGGAAACATCTCAACGAGCGGGACGTACGCCCCGTGGTCGAGCCCGCGATCCGGCACGTCCTGCACCGGAACACCCGGGCCGCGGAGCAGTTTCCGTACGGAGTCGGCGAGTTCGGGCGCCCCCGGGGCGGCGTAGCGCACCTGGTAGTAGTGCTCGGGGAAGCCCCAGAAGTCGTAGACGAGCGGCACGGTCCGGACCGCGCCGAGGGCGAGCGGGGCCTCCTCCCAGTGCGCGGAGACGACGAGGATGGCCTTGGGGCGCGGGAGCTCGGCCGACCAGGCGGCGAGCTGGCCCGGCCACAGGGCGTCGTCGGCGAGCGGCGGGGCGCCGTGGCTGAGGTAGAGCGCGGGCATGCGCTCCGGTGCGGGTGCGGTGGGCACGGAGGCGACCTCCTTGAACTTTCAAGCTCTGGGTACTGCCCAAAGTAACCGTTGTTTGTTTAATATTCAAGGAGGAGGTCCTTACGATGGTGGCGATGAAGCAGACCGAGAACGACGAGAAGCCCGTCGACAAGAACGACGAGACGGGTGCCGTGCCCACCGCCGGCAAATGGCTCAGCCCCGAAGAGCAGCAGGTCTGGCGCGCCTACCTGCACGCCAGCACGCTCCTGGAGGACCACCTCGACCGCCAGCTGCAGCGCGACGCGAAGATGCCGCACATCTACTTCGGCCTGCTGGTCCAGCTCAGCGAGGCGCCGAAGCGGCGGCTGCGCATGACGGAGCTGGCGATGAGCGCCAAGATCACCCGTTCCCGCCTCTCGCACGCCATCGCGCGCCTGGAGAAGAACGGCTGGGTACGCCGCGAGGACTGCCCCTCGGACAAGCGCGGCCAGTTCGCCGTCCTGACGGACGCGGGCCTGGACGTCCTGAAGCAGACCGCCCCTGGACACGTGTCAGCGGTCCGCCAGG